>NZ_JOJE01000011.1 GCF_000720255.1 Streptomyces griseus subsp. griseus
GGGGACGGGGTGGCGGGGTCGGACGGGTCGGGTGAGGTGGTGGTGGGGACGGCCGTCGGGGCCGGGCTCGCCGGGGTGGGGCTCGCGGGGGACGGCGGGGCCATGGGGGCCGTCGGTGTCGTGGGTTTGTCGGGTGCCGTGAGGCGCAAGGGCAGTGCGATCAGGGCCGCGACCGCGCAGACCAGGCCGGCGCCGGCCGCCGTGCGCAGCATCAGGCGCCGGAACGCGCCGCGGCGGATCGCCTCGAAGTGGCCGGGCGGCGGCCCGAGATAGGTGGACGACGGCGGTCGCAGGATGACGGTGAGCGGGTCGTCGGGATCGAAGTCCGGGTCGTAGGGGTCGAAGTCCGGACCCTCGTCAGAGTGTGTGATCAAGGCTTCTCCTCAGGTGGGCGCGGAGCAGTTCGCGAGCCGTGTGAAGGTCGGCCTTGACGGTTCCTTCCTTGCGCCCGGTCAGCGCGGACACCTCCCGGATCGGCATGTCAGCGTAGTAGTGCAGCAGGATCGGCACCCGCAGTCGCTCCGGCAGCGCCTGCACGAGCAGACGTACCGACGGATCGGCCTGCTCCGGCTGCGGCTGTACGGCGGCTTCGACGGTGACGCGGTGCACGGCCCTGCGTTCGCGCTCGAGTTTGCGCCAGTGGTCCCGGACGAGGTTGGCCGCGGTGACGTAGAGGAACCCGCGCGGCTCCGCCACGGACGTCCAGCGGGCCCAGAGCCGGGTGAACGCCTCGGAGGCGATCTCATGGGCCGTCTCGTCGTCGTCGACGAGACGGCGGCACCAGCCGGCGAGACGTGGATAGAGGGCGGCGAACAACTCGGACGCTGCCTTCTCGCGGGACCGTTTCAACGCTCTCCATGGTCGTGGGGACACTCGTGCGCGGGGCGGGGTCAGGGGGTGGCGGAGCTCAGGCCCGCGAAGACGATCACGTTGTCGCGGTAGCCGTCGCCGGTACGGGGGCCACCGCACGTAATGAGCCGCAACTCCGGGCGGTCCACGTCCCCGTAGACCGCCTCCGTCGGGAATTCCGCCTTGGCGACCGTCCGTACGGTCTCGACGGTGAACCGTGCCGTCGTGCCGTTCCCCAGGCGCGCCGCGATCTTGTCGCCCCGCCGCAGCCGGGCGAGGTCGTGGAAGACACCGTCCCCGTAGGCGCCGACGGTGGCGTGGCCGAGGATCACCGAGGGGCCGACCTGGCCCGGTGTCGGTGAGTGCCCGTACCAGCCGGCCTGGTCGTGGACCGTGATCGGGGGTACCTGCACACTGCCGTTCGCGGCGAGCCCCAGCCGCATGACCGGGGTGTCGACCTCGATGGCGGGGATCCGCAGCCGCACCGGGACCGAACGCGCGAGGGCGTGGGCCGCGTTCGGGGAGGGCCGCGAAGGGGGTGGCGTGCCGTCCGGTGCGGCGCCGTCGTCGCGCGGCCCGGCTCGGTCGGGCCCGTCGGACCCGCCGCCACAGCCGGTCAGCAGGGTCGCCAGCGCCGCGGTGAGGCAGGCGCGCCTGGAGAGCGGGGTCATGCTCCGGTCGCCCGCCGACGCCGTACGACGAAGACGGTCGCGCCGCCGACCAGGAGGGCCGCGGCGGCGCCCCCGCCGATCACTCCGGCCTGGCCGCCACCGTCTCCGGAGTTCGCCGCCACCACACCGGTGTCGGGGGCGCCGCTCGGGGTGACGGCGACCTGGCCGCCCTCGGACGGAGCGACGGTCGCCTCGGTGCCTTCGTCGTCCGGGGAGGGCATGGCGGTCGGTTCCCCGCCGGGGGCCTTGGTCGGCGGGACGGACGGCACGGCGCTCGGAGCGGCGCTCGGCGCATCGGCCGGCGGGAGGGTCGGCTCGGCGCTCGGGGCCGCGGACGCCGGGGCGGCGGGGGCCGCGGACGGCTCGTCCGCCAGCGCGGGGGCGGTGCTCGCCAGGACGGCGGTGCACGCGAGTGCCACGGCACTGAGGATGGTTCGGCGCATCTGTCGCTCTCCTTCGTCGGTCAGCCCGGCCGATGGCCCAGGGGCTGTGTTGCGGACGAGGGGAGAGACGAGGGGGCGGTGGGGCGCGTTGTAAAGAGATGGCAAAGCCCCGGGAGGTCCGGGACCGGGGCGGGTCCGGCGCTTCTCCTCCCGGAGCTCTCCTGCTCGGTGTCAGGGCTGGATACGGACCTGCTTGGTCTCGCTCACCTGGTCCACCTCCGAGACCCTGACCGTCACCTTCATCTCCCAGGTGCCGGGGATGGGCAGGTTGAAGGAGTCGGCGCCCCAGTAGCCGCCCTTGTCGGTGACCCGGGTGTCGAGGGGGCCGATCCTCTGACTGGCGAGGGTGAAGGTGACGCGCACCTCGGGGACGATGGCCGGGCTGCCGTCGGGACCGAAGACGATGGCCTCCACCGAGTTGTCACCGGCCCGGTTGGACTCGAGGGTGACCTGGACGCGGCCCCGGGCCTTGCCGACCTCGAAGGGGACGTTGGTGACGGAGGCGGCGGTCACCGTGCCGGCGCCCGCGCTCGACGCCGTCGTCGACGCCTCGGCCGCCGCGCGGCCCGGGAGGGTGTTCGTCAGCACCGTCGTGATCATCAGGACCAGCACGGAGACGGCCACCTCGACCAGCACGGAGCGGCGCAGAGCCTTGCGATGCGCGTCTTCCGCGGGGGGCTCTTCGGGCCCGCCGGAAGCCTCGGCGATGCCGGAGCGACCAAGCGCACCGGAAGCCTCGGAGGTGCCCGAGCCACCAGGCGCACCGGAAGCCTCGGCCGTGCCCGAGCCACCAGGCGCACCGGAAGCCTCGGCCGTGCCCGAGCCACCAGGCGCACCGGAGGCGTCGGCCGTGCCCGAGCCACCAGGCGCGCCGGAAGCGTCCTCCCGCGTCTCGGCCTCCGCCGCTCCCCCCACCTTCGCCGGCACCCGTTCCTTCACCGCCACCTCGGTCTCCTTCTCCGCCCCGGACTCGGTCCCCTTCTCCGCCCCGGACTCGGTCCCCTTCTCCGCCCCGGACTCGGTCGCCGCCTCCGCCGCCACCAACCTCCCCGTCCAGCGCCGGGACCAGCCCGCCGCCGCCAACAGCAGCGTCACCGCCGCCAGTTTCACGAGCAGGATGCGGCCGTAAGCCGTCTCCGTGAGCGTGGCCCAGGAGCCCAGGCCGCGCCAGGACTGGTAGACGCCGGTGACCGTCAGGACGATGACGGAGGTGAAGGCCAGCCTGGAGAAGCGGGCGACGGTGAGCGCGGGCAGCGGGCCGCGGTGGAGCAGGGTGAGCAGCGCGGTGAGGCCGCCCAGCCAGGCCGCCATCGCCAGCAGGTGCAGCACGGAGGACGTCATCGCCACCGGCACCTGGATACCGGCCGACGCGTGCTCCGCCGAGGCCCAGGTCAGCGCCAGGCCGACCCCGAGGACGGCGCCCGCGCCCAGCGTCACCCGGGTGGGCCGTTCGTGTTTCCGGGCGCGCAGCAGCAGTACCGCCGCGACCGGCAACAGCAGCAGACGGGCCACCAGGGCCTCGCCCGGACGGGTGGTCAGGGTGCGCTTCAGCGCGGACGGGTCGAAGGCCGACGCCGGGCCGGTGCCGGACTCGTACGGGGCACGCAGCAGGAGCAGTACGGCGGTGGCGGCCAGCAGCACCCACCAGCCGACCACGAGCGTCCTGCGCAGCCGGCCGGGCTCGGGCGGACGGCAGACGACGAGGAACACGGCCGTGCCGATGAACAGCGCCGCGGCACCGTAGGCGAGATAGCGCGCGAGGTCGTAGAGGCTGCCGGTGGCCCGGTTCTCGACGGGGCCGGCGCTGACGACGACCGGGGTCGGGGACGGCTTGCCGACGGAGTAGGTGAAGGCGCCGGAGACCGGGTGGCTGTCCGCGGACACCACCCGCCACGCCACGACGTACGTGCCCTCGGTCGCGTTCGCGGGCAGGCTGACCTGCACGGTGTCCGACCGGCCCGAGGCGTGCCGTGGCTCGCCGCGGTCCGCCCGGCGGTTGTCAGGGTCGAGGACGCGCAGGGAGTCGTCGAGCAGGCCTATCGACTCGGTGAAGGTGAGGGTCAGGGCGCGGGGTGCCGTCTTGAGGACGGCTCCGTCGGCGGGGTCGGTGTCGCGGAGTGCGGCGTGGGCCGACGCCGGTCCCGCGCCGCCGAGGACGAGCAGGACCAGCATGGCGCCCAGCAGCACCAGCCCTTGAAGTCGCCGTGTTCCGCCTCGCCGTCCGTCATAGCGCCCTTCGCCCACGTCACTACTCCGTCTCCGGACTCGCCGCTCGGGGATACGTACGGATGAAAGCCCGCCCGCGCTCACCGGAGGGCCGAGGTGACACGTCTCATCACTTCGGCCGCGCCGACACTCCTCCGTCCACCACCAGGCCCTGCCCGGTGACCCAGGACGCGAGCGGCGAGGCCAGGAACACGCAGGCGTCGCCCCACGTCCTCGGGCCGTCCGAGCCGGTCAAGCGCGACCGCCCGCCGCCACCGCGTCACGCCCTCCGGCCAGGCCTCCGCCAGTCCCTCGCGGTCGATCAGGCCGGGCGAGACGGTGTTGACGCGGATGCCGAACCGGCCGTACTCCAGGGCGGCCGCGCGGGCGTGCATCACGACCGCCGCCTTCGAGGCGGCGTAGTGGGCGTGACCGTCGGCGGGCAGCCGGGCCTCGACGGAGGCGATGTGGGTCACCGTGCCGCCGCCGTCCTGCTCCCGCATGATCGCGGCGGCCGCCTGGGTGCAGGTGAAGACGCTGGTCAGGTTGGTGTCCCCCACCTCCCGCCACTCCGCCGCCGACATCTCGGGCAGCGGGCGGACCGGCTGGACGCCCGCGTTGTTGACGAGGGTGGTCAGCCGTCCGCCGCCCCACTCGGCGGCCTCGTGTACCAGGCGGCGGCACGCCTCCTCGTCGGTCAGGTCCGCGCGCAGGACGACGGCCCGGCCGCCCAGTTCACCGGTGCGGGAGGCCGCGTCACGCGCGGAGTCGACGGCCGTACGGCAGTGCAGCGCCACGGCGGCGCCCTCCTGCGCGAACCGCAGCGCGATGCCTCTGCCGATACTGCCGCCCGCGCCCGTCACAAGGGCGGTCAGGCCCGCCGACAAGCCCGTGCTCCCCGTGTTCATGGTCGGCACAGTTCCAGAATCCGCGCGGCCTCCGCCGGATAACGCACCGTCAGCTGCGCCGCGTCCCCGTGCTCGTATCCCTCCGCGGTGAACCCGGGAGCCATCGTGCAGCCGAAGAAGGTCCACGCGCCGCCCGCCACCACCCGGCCGCCCATCCAGGTGCCCGCGGGCACGGTGAGCTGGGGGTGCTGGCCGGCGAGGATGTCGGGGCCGAGGACGGCCGTGCGGGAGGCGCCGTCGGGGGCGAGGAGCAGCAGCTCCAGGGGGTCGCCGAGGTGGAAGTGCCAGACCTCGTCGGTGGGCAGGCGGTGCAGGGCGGAGTAGTCGTCCGCGGTCAGCAGGGCCACTATGGCGGTGCCCTCCGGGCGGCCGTCGGCCCGCGCGGGTCCGGTCCAGGTGCGGCGGAACAGGCCGCCCTCGCGTGGGATCGGCTCCAGGCCGTAGTAGGCGACGAGGTCCTCGGGAGTCACCCGGGGAAGGCTACCTCCCGGCGCAGGAACGCCAGTTGAGCCTTCTTCTCGGGCAGGTACACGTCCGGCAGGTCGATCTCCGGCAGTGTGACGACCGGGCCCGCCTCGAAGCCCTGCCGCAGGAAGCGGGAGACGGCCTTCTCGTTGGCCACGTCCGGGTCCACCACGACCCGGCGCCGCCCCAGTCCCAGCAGGACGTACGAGGCGATGGCCGTCACCAGCGCCGCGGTCCAGCCGGAACGCGCGCCGTCGGGTCCGGCGGGGGCGAGCAGCAGGTGCACGCCGATGTCGCCGGCCTCGACCGGGTAGCAGTCGCCGACGCGGTCGGCCTCCGGCTCGTAGGTCTGGAGGAGGGCGGCCGGTTCGCCGTCCTTCACGACCAGGTACGCGTGGTGGGTGTCGAGGGTGTCCATGTGGGCGTAGATCTCGGCGACCTGGTTCCTCGTCAGGCCGTTCATGCCCCAGAAGGAGGCCCGCTCCTCGGCGGCCCAGCGGTGGATCACGTCGGCGTCGGCCCGCGGGTCGAGGGGCAGGACGCGGACGGTGCCGAATCCGTCGAGGACCCGCTCGTGGACGGGGGTGCGCTGGTCAGACATCGGTCTCCTCGGTCTCCTTCGTCAGCCGGCCCCAGTCCGTGCATACGGGGATGAGCTCCCCCGCGAGCCACAGCGGGAGCTGGTCGTGGTGATGCGGGTCGGCGGGGTCGCCGGACGCGCCGAACGGCACCACCCAGCGGCTGTCCTCGCGCCGGGCCAGGTCCCACACATAGCGGGCGGCCGGGCCGCGCGCGGCGAGGTCGGTCAAGCCGGGCACGGCCGAGGTGCACAGCACGCAGTCGTGGTCGCCGGACAGGGCCGGCCCCTCGTACGCGAGGTCGGTGAGCGCGCGCCAGGGGGCCAGGCGGTGGGTGTCGCCCCAGCGGGCGGGCGGCCGCGCGGCGACCTCCTCGACGGCCGCGCGGACGATGGCGGGGCGGTCGACTCCGTACAAGTGCGTCACTCGCAGGAGGTGTTCGAGGGCGAAGCCGATGCGCGGGACGAGGGCGAGCCAGGGGAGGAGGACCTCCGGGTAGGCGGGCGGGGTGGCCAGCGCGGCGAACGCCGGATGGGCGGCGAGGAGACGCACGACCGTGTCCCGCACCGCGGCGTAGGCGGCCGCGTCCCGGCTGTCCGCGTCCATGCGGCGGTCCCAGCGCAGGAGGCGGTCGCGCAGGGCGGCGGCCGCGTCGGACAGGTCGTCGAGGTCGGCGAGGTGGTCGAGGAGGGGCCCGGCGGAGCCGAGGTGGGTGTCGGTGTGGATCGCGGGCATGTCGGCCGCGGACCACTGGCGGCGCTCGTCGAGGAGGGCGCGGATGCGGTCGGCGCGGTGCGGCGGGGCGAACTCGACGCCCAGCGGGCCGGCGGGGCCGCGCTGGTTGGCCATGACCGCGATGCCGTCGGTCAGACCGGCCCGGGGCATCTCGTGCCAGCCGGTCCACTCGTGGCCGGGCTCCCACGCGGGCACCAGCCGGGTGCGGTTGGCCTCGGCGCGCACCGGGACCCGGCCCGCGACCCGGTGCATCGACCCGCCCTGCGTGTCGGCCGCCTGGACGACGTTGACCGGCTCCGCCCAGGCGTCGAAGGCGCGGTCCACGTCGGCGACCCCGCGGGCCCGCAGCAGCGGGAGCAGGGCGCCGAAGCCGAGGTCGGAGGTGACGCGCGGCGGGTGGCGCAGGCTGAGGGCGAGCGGGGTGCCGTCGTCGAGTCCCTCCGGTCCACCGGCGATCACCGGCCCTCGGTCGGTCTCGATCACCTCGACCTCGACAGGCACCTCCCCGGCCACCCGGACCAGCTCCGTGTGCCGGGCGGCCCGCCGCCACACCCCGTCCGGGCCGAGGGCCTCGATGCCCGCACCGGTGCGCCGCAGCCGCTCCCGGTAGAGGTCCTGGTAGTCGGCCATGGCGTTGGTGATGGCCCAGGCGACCGTGCCAGTGTGTCCGAAGTGGGCGATGCCGGGGACGCCGGGGACGGCGAGGCCGATGACGTCGAACTCGGGACAGGCGAGGTGGATCTGCTGGTAGACACCGGGGTCCTCGATGAAGCGGTGCGGGTCGCCCGCGATGACGGCCTGCCCGGTGGCCGTACGCTCCCCGCTCACCAGCCAGCCGTTGCTGCCGGAGGTGCCCGGGCCGTCCGTGGCGAACAGCCCGACCGCCTCAGGACCGAGGTGGTGTGCCGCCTCCTCCCGCCACAGCTTGGCGGGGAATCCGGCGAAGAGGATGTGCGTGGCCAGCCAGATCCCGAGCGGGGTCCAGGGCTCCCAACGGCCGGGGGTGAGGCCGACACGTTCGAAATCCCGGTGGGTTGGCGGACCCTCGGACGTCAGGGTGGTGTGCAGGCCCTCGTTGACGCCCTCGACGTACGAGCGCACCCACGCCGCCGTCTCCGGGTCCGCCTCCTCCAGCGCGGCCCAGCAGCGGCGGGCGGTGTCGTCCAGGCGGGCGCGGCGGGCGAAGACGTCCCACGCCACGGCCTCGACGCCGAGGAAGGACGCCGAGGTGCCCTGGGCGCGGTGCCGTTCGACCTCCAGCTGCCAGGCACGGTCGCGGGCGGTGACGCGGCCCTGGGCACGGGCGAGCTCGAGGGCGCTGTCCGCGCGCAGGTGCGGGACGCCCCAGGCGTCTCTGTGGATCTCGGTGGTCACCCCGTGGCCCCTTCGCGCTCCGGACACATGCTTCAGGACACGTGCCTCAGGACACGTGCCTCAGGACACGCGCCTCAGGACACGTGCTTTAGGTTAGCCTTGCCTAAGTCGGCTGGGTGGAATCGTACGCGAGAGGTGAGGGCGCGATGGCGCAGGGGCGGGGATGGGAGGGCGCGGTCCTGAAGCTGATGCGCGCCAAGGACTACGAGTTCACCGTGACGGACGCCGAGGACGTCACTCCGCACTACCGGCGGCTGCGCCTCACCGACGGCGGCCTGCTCGCCGCGACGGGCGTCCACCCCACGATGTGGGTCCGGCTCTGGTTCGACAACGCGGGCAAGCCGCACCAGCGGGCGTACACCCTGGTCGACCCCGACCCGGCCACCGGCGCCTTCGCCCTGGAGTTCGCCCTCCACGAGGGGTGCGCCGGCGACTGGGCGCGGGCCGCGAAGCCGGGCGACACCATCGATGCGACCGTCCAGGGCACCGGCTTCGAACGGCCCCGGCCCGAACCCTCGCACGTCTTCGCGATCGGCGACCCGGCCTCGCTGCCCGCCCTCAACTCCCTGCTCGCGGAGTTCGACACCCCGGCGACCGTCTGGTTCGAGGGCAACCCCGACGGCCTGCCCTTCCACACCGACCCCGCCCGCCACGACCTGCGCCCGGTCCCCCGCCGGGACGCCGGAGCCCACCTCGTCGAGCGGGTCCGCGCCGACCTCCCGGCGCTGCTCGGGGCCACCCCGGAGCCGTACGTGTGGATCGCCTGCGACACGGCGACCACCCGCGCCCTGTCGTCGTACGTCCGCAAGGAGCTCGGCGTCCCCAAGCAGCGCACGCACGCGCTGGGGTACTGGCGCGCGACCTGATCCCGTACGCGGGATCATCGATCCATGAACGTCACCCTGCACCTCGCCCAGGACCCCGAGGCCGACGAACTCCTCGGACGCTCCCCGCTCGCCGCGCTGACCGGCATGCTGCTGGACCAGCAGGTGCCGATGGAGTGGGCGTTCAAGGGACCTCGTACGATCGCCGACCGGCTCGGCGCCTCCGACCTCGACGCGCACGAGATCGCCGCCCAGGACCCCGAGGCCTTCGTCGCCCTGCTCTCCGAGAAGCCCGCCGTGCACCGCTACCCCGGCTCGATGGCCAAGCGCATCCAACAGCTGTGCCAGTACCTCGTCGAGCATTACGACGGTGACGCCGAGGCCGTCTGGAAGGGCGTCGACGACGGGCGGGAGCTGCTGAAGCGCCTCCAGGAACTCCCCGGGTTCGGCAAGCAGAAGGCACAGATCTTCCTGGCCCTGCTCGGCAAGCAGCTCGGCGTGCGCCCCCAGGGCTGGCAGGAGGCCGCCGGCTCCTACGGCGAACCCAGGTCCTTCCGCTCCGTGGCCGACATCACCGGCCCCGAGTCCCTGGCCAAGGTCCGCGCCCACAAGCAGGAGGTGAAGGCAGCCGCGAAGGCGGCGAAGCCGACGAAGCCGGCCACGTAACCGCCGACCGACCGTCCCCACCCCGACCACGCCGAAGCGCCGCCCCGCCCGGACCACGGTCGGCCACTCGACCACGGGAAGCCCCGTCGACCGTCCGGACCGTTCTGGATGGCGGGGCCTTGGGGGGCCGTTCCAGCATGGAGCATGACCGAGCCACCGACCGGTTCCTCCCGGGGGCCGGAGGAGTACGACGACCGCAGGGTGCACGCCCGGCACACGGCGACCGCACACGAGCCCGAACCGCCCATCGAGGGCCCCCTGCACGCCCTGTCCCGCGCCACCTGGCAGATCGTCCTGATCACCGGTGCCGCCTCCCTGGTCATGGGCGTCCTGGTACTGGTCTGGCCGGGCGCCTCCCTCTTCGCGGTCGGCATCCTCTTCGGCCTCTACCTCGTCATCAGCGGCGTCTCCCAGCTCGTCTCCGCCTTCGGCACCCACAAGACCACCTCGCTGCGCGTCCTGGCCTTCATCAGCGGCGCCCTGTCGATACTGCTGGGCCTGTTCTGCTTCCGCGGCCCCATGCAGTCGATCCTGCTGCTCGCCCTGTGGATCGGCATCGGCTGGCTGATCCGCGGCATCACCCACACCCTGGCCGCCGCCTCCGACCCGGCCATGCCCGCGCGAGGCCGGCAGATCTTCCTCGGGATCGTCACCGTCGTCGGCGGCATCGTGCTGATCGACTCCCCCTTCGAGTCGGTCGCCGTCCTCACCCTCGTCGTCGGCATCTGGCTGGTCGCGGTCGGCGCCGTCGAGATCGTCGTCGCCCTCACCATCCGCGGACGGGCCCGCCAGGTCCCGCACACGGTGTGATGACCTCGTACGCCGTGCGAGCGGATCTCGCGGCCCGCGCGATGACCGCCCCGCACCCGGCGGGGAGATGACCGAGATGACCCCCGCGAGCACCGCACGAAGTCTTCCCCGCAGCCGCGCCTGGCTGCGGGTGCTCGTGCTGCTGCTCGCCGTAGTGGTACCGGGAGCGCACGCCGAGGCGCACCCGGCGCCCGTCGGGGCGGTCGCCGGCGAGAGCGTCGAGTACGACGCCCTCGACACGGTCCTACGGCCCCCGGCCCACCACGCACACCGCCCCGCCGCGCCCCTGCGTCCCACGCCGCTCCCGGCCCCGCGCCCCGGCGACCCGGCGGTCCCGCCGCTCCCGGCGCCGCCCGGCCCGCCGTACTCCCCGCACACCCTGCGCTCCGTGGTCCTGCGCTGCTGACCCGCCCGGGGCCTGCGGCCTGCCCGAGCAGTCCGGCCCGCTGAAGAAAACCGGCACGCGCCACCCAGCTCAAGAAACCAGGACCGAGGAACACAGCCATGCCCTCAGACCCCTACGCCGTCCTGCGCGCCCTGCTGCGCGCGGAGGCCGCCCGCAGCACCCCGAAGCCGCATCCGCAGGAGGCGACGCCACAGCAGCAGCGACCCCCGAAGAAACGGGAACGCTGATCCCCGCCGGCGGAGGCGGCCCCACCGCCTCCGCCACGAACCCCACCGCCAGCGCCACGCCCCCCCCCCCCGCCACGAACCCCCCGGCTCCACCGCGCACCCCCGCTCCACCCCGCGCGGCGCGCCGATGCCTCTCGCGTGACGCGCCGACGCCTCTCGCGTGACGAGGAACACACCACCCCCTTGGGAGGGAATCAGCTGAAGCATCCGGGGAAGGGAACGCCCGCTGGGTGCGCCCGGATCGAGGACCGGGCGCGTTCTTTCCGGTTCGCCCTCTTTCACGGCACCTTTCCCCCCTCACACTCCGTCGCCATGGCTGCGCCCGGAAGGTCTGGGCCGGTAGGCTTTCCGTGTGATCTTCAAGCGCATCGGAAACGGCCGGCCGTACCCCGACCACGGCCGGGAAAGCACCCGGCAGTGGGCGGACGTCGCGCCGCGCCCGGTCCGCCTCGATCAGTTGGTGACGACCAAGCAGCAGCTCGACCTGGAGACGCTCCTCGCCGAGGACTCGACGTTCTACGGCGACCTCTTCGCGCACGTCGTGAAGTGGCAGGGCGACCTCTACCTGGAGGACGGGCTGCACCGCGCGGTGCGCGCCGCGCTCCAGCAGCGTCAGGTGCTGCACGCGCGCGTGCTCGAACTGGACTGACGTCGGCCGGTGGCGGGTTGGCCCTTTCGGGTTCTCCTGTGCCGCCGAATGATCATCTAGTAGGCACGGCCGCCCGAGCGCACTACGCTGCGTTCATGAGCATGCTGACTCCCCAGGGCATGGGCGGCAAGTACCGGATCACGGGGAACAAATACCCACGGATGCGCCCTCACCGGCGGCGCGGCAGGCTCGTCGTCCTGACCGTCGCCTGTGCCGCCGCGCTCGGAGTCGCGGGCTGGGGAACACTGCAGCTCATCGATGTCTTCACCGGTGGCGGCAGAACGGCCTCGGCGGCCGGTACGAAGAGCCACTGCGCGACCAAGGCGAGCCCCTCTGCGGGCGCGACGCCCCCGGCCGCGGCCGTGCCTCCTCCGAACCGGATCACGGTCAACGTCTTCAACGCCACGCCCCGCAGCGGGCTCGCCAAGAAGACCGCGGACGAGCTGAAGAAGCGTGGCTTCCGCATCGGCGAGGTGGGCAACGCGAGCAAGGAGTACGACAAGAAGGTCGCCGGTACCGGCGTCCTGCTCGGCCCCGCCTCCGCCCAGAACACCGCGCTGCGCGTCCTCGGCACCCAGCTCGCCGGCGCCGAGCGCCGCACCGACGCCGCCCGTAAGGGCGACGCCGTCGACCTCGTCATCGGCACCGGCTTCAAGAACCTGACCAGCCAGGCCGCGGCGGACAAGGCCCTCACCGCCCTGACGGCCCCGCAGCCGGCCCCCAGCGGCAACAGCAAGAAGAGCTGCTGAGCGGCGGGCGAAGGGCGGGGAGAGGGGTCTGTACGAGAGGGGTCTGTACGGAGGGTGGGTGAAAGCTCCTCCGGAGATTCCCGCGAGACAGGTCGCAGCCGGCTACTCGGCCGCGCCGTACAGCCTGTCGCCCGCGTCTCCGAGGCCGGGGACGATGTAGCCCTGTTCGTTGAGGTGATCGTCGACGGCGGCCGTGACGACCGTGACGGGGGTGCCCGCCAGCTCGCGTTCCATCAGCTCGACGCCCTCCGGGGCGGCCAGCAGCACCACCGCGGTCACGTCGTCGGCACCGCGCCTGATCAGCTCCCGGATCGCCGCGACCAGCGTGCCGCCGGTGGCGAGCATCGGGTCGAGGACGTACACCTGACGCCCGGAGAGGTCCTCCGGCATGCGCGTGGCGTACGTGGACGCCTCCAGCGTCTCCTCGTTGCGGATCATGCCGAGGAAGCCCACCTCGGCGGTCGGCAGCAGCCGCATCATGCCGTCCAGCATGCCGAGACCGGCCCGCAGGATCGGCACGACCAGCGGACGCGGGTAGGAGAGCTTGACGCCGGTGGTCCCGGCGACCGGCGTGGTGATGTCGACCTGTTCGGTGCGCACATCGCGCGTGGCCTCGTAGGCGAGCAGGGTGACCAGCTCGTCGGCCAGGCGGCGGAAGGTCGCGGAGTCCGTGCGCTGGTCGCGCAGCGTGGTGAGCTTGTGGGCGACCAGGGGGTGGTCGACGACGTGGAGACGCATGACCACAACAGTAACCGGGCCCCATGACCTCATTGCCCCCACGCTCCGCAAGGCTCTACCCCTGGCTTAGCCCGTCTGTTGGCATCAAACCCACCGACCGGGGGAAAGTGGTGGGGACGGACTGGGGTGGTGAGCCGATGCCCGACCTGCCTGACCGCAGCACATCCGAACAAGGGCCGCCGCGGGAGCCCGAGACGGACGCGGAGCGCCGTCGGCGCCGCGCCCAATTCCTGCGCGATCTCGCCGAGGCCCGCGAACTGCGCGACCGCGTCCAGCCCCGCCGCGCCAAGGCCGCCCGGCTGCGACACGCGATGCGTATGCGGACGTTCCGCTGGTAGCGGCCTGCACCGGGAAGATCCAAGCCCACCGGGGCGTTGCGGGGGTGGGTGCGCGCGGACGCTGGGGAAAGCCGCGTACGATCCGCAGGTGGCCGCAACGAGTGTGCTGGTGAGTTGCATACGGACCGACTCGGGGACGTGCGATCAAAACCACCGGACACAGGGAGCAGAAGACGTCCCCTGAACGCCTTGTTTCTGCCACGATTCCGAGTGGGTGGGGCTCGGAGCCCAGCTCTCTCCGCCCGTAACCTCCGCCGGGGGGACCCCCAACCGGCACGCCTATGACCAGTGGGAGAGTCACGGTGTACTTCGCCGCACTGCTCGCGCGCACCGAAGACGGGTGGGAAGCGAGCGACACAGAGCTCGACGATGTGGAGACCCTGTCGGATCTCGCCGACCTGGCCCGGGAAGCCGCCCCGGACGAGGACACGGTGCTCGTACTGATCGAGCAGGAGGACGCCTGGTTCGGCGTCGTCCGCATCGACGGCGAGGAGGACCCTCGCATCTATGTCTCGGACGCCGCCGCCGCTGCCCGCAGCAGCTACGGCGAGATCCTGCTCACCGACGAACTGCTCGGCAGGGAGCCCGGCGACGACGACGCCGACCTGGACTCCCTCGACCTCGACGGCACCGAGGACGGTGAGGACGAGGACGCCGAGGACGGCGGCTCCGCCGACGCCGTGCCGCACGGCCCGGTGGGCGACGTCGGCATCCTCGACGACCTCGGGGTCACCGAGAAGGAGCTGAAGTCGCTGTCCGCCGACGCGGTCACGGAGATCGCCGACGCCCTGGGCGCCTCGGAGACCCTGGAGACCGTCCGCTGACCGCACCGACCGCGGGAGGGACGCCCGACCCGGTACGCGACCGCTGGCGGGCCGCCATGCGGCTCGCCCTCGACGAGGCCGGGCTGGCCGTCCGGGGCGGGGACGTCCCGGTCGGTGCCGTCGTGCTGGCCTCGGACGGTACGACCGTGCTCGCGACCGGGCACAACGAGCGCGAGGCCGTCGGCGACCCGACCGCGCACGCGGAGGTCCTGGCGATCCGGCGAGCGGCCGAGCGGCTGGGCGAGTGGCGGCTGTCCGGCTGCACCCTCGTCGTAACCCTGGAGCCCTGCACGATGTGCGCGGGCGCGCTCGTCCAGTCCCGCGTCGACCGGGTCGTCTACGGCGCCCGCGACGACAAGGCGGGCGCGGCCGGCTCCCTCTGGGACGTCGTACGGGACCGGCGCCTCAACCACCGGCCCGAGGTGATCGAGGGAGTCCTCGCCGAGGACTGCGCACGGCTGCTCACCGACTTCTTCCGCTCCCGCTGACCACCGCCCGCGAACACGGCCTTCCCGCCGCCGCCGATACTGATTTCAAGGCACACCCCGCCGTGCTGTAAGGTCTCCCTCGGTAGCGTGTCCGAGCGGCCGAAGGAGCTCGCCTCGAAAGCGAGTGTGGCGCAAGTCACCGAGGGTTCAAATCCCTCCGCTACCGCTCTTGACGAGGGGCTCGGTCCGGTGGACCGGGCCCCTCGTGGCTGTCCGGTTGGTCTTGCCCAGGTAGGTCCAGGCGAGGCCGCCGATGACCGGGGCGTGCAGGAGGAAGAGGAGCCACAGGAGCTTCGGTACGAAGCGGATCTGCTCCTCGGGGGTGCGGGCGCAGTCGATCAGGACTCCCCACCAGAGCAGGGCCACGATCCCCGCCAGGACAACGACCAGCAGTGTCATCAGCATCCGTCTTCTCTCCCTCTTCCGTCTTTCCGGCCGCACCGGAGCGCGTTCACCGGTTCATCGGACGAGGCCCCCCGAACGGTTCACGGTTGATACGAGCGATTTCTCGGACGCCGAGCCGTTGATCCTTAAATACGACCTGTAGTTACACTCACCGTCGTCGGCGCAGGGGGCCCTACGGGCACATCAGGCACAGAGGGAGGCCGCGGTGGCGGTGAACGCCAAGAAGATCGCCGTGTACGTGCTCGTGGTCTTCATCCTGTACGTGATCATCACGGACCCGGCCAAGGCCGCGGACTACGTCCAGATAGGGTTCGAGGGCATATCGGACGCCGCCAAGGCCATCGGCGAGTTCATGTCGTGGATCGCCGGCGGAGCCAAGTAGCCGGTCCGCCGGTCCCGCCGCACCCGTCGGGGCCACCGCACACAATGGGAGCGCCCCATGATCCGCCACCTGGTCCTCTTCAAGCTCAATGAGGGCGTCCAGCGCGACGACCCCCGGGTCGTGGCGGGCGTCGCCGCCTTCCGCGCCCTGGGCGACACGATCGAGGACCTGCGCTTCTGGGAACTGGGCTGGAACATCAGCGAGCGGCCCATCGCCTACGACTTCGCGATCAACTCAGCGGTCGAGGACGCGGACGCCCTGAAGCGCTACCTGGAACACCCCGACCACCAGGCGGGCGTCGCCCTGTGGCGGGAGTTCGCCACGTGGGTGGTCGCCGACTACGAGTTCTGAGCCGGCGCGCGCTCCGGCCCGCCCCCTCACCGAAGCCCTCCGCCCTTTCGGCGGAGGGTTTTTCACGCTCTACATGACCCGATATCACATTCAACACGGGTACACGAGGTGCTTGCACACAGTGCACATGTCTTGTGATGCTATGACCGCTTTTGACGGGTGAGTTGATGGATGAGTTGACCGATCGAAGAGGTGGCGTTGACCGTGCCGGCCAGTACTGCGCCGCCCCAGGAAGAGACTCCCGCTCAGGCCCCGGCGCCGCAGGCCGAGGCGCCGACGCCCGAGAAACGCCGCGGGGCCGACACCCGCGCCCTCACCCAGGTGCTGTTCGGTCAGCTCAAGGACCTCCAGCCGGGCACGCCGGAGCACAACCGCGTGCGCGCGGCGCTCATCGAGGCGAACCTCCCGCTCGTGCGCTACGCGGCCGCCCGCTTCCGCTCCCGCAACGAGCCCATGGAGGACGTCGTCCAGGTCGGCACCATCGGCCTCATCAACGCCATCGACCGCTTCGATCCGGACCGGGGCGTGCAGTTCCCGACATTCGCGATGCCGACGGTCGTCGGCGAGATCAAGCGGTACTTCCGCGACAACGTCCGTACCGTCCACGTACCGCGTCGGCTGCACGAGCTGTGGGTGCAGGTCAACAGCGCGACCGAGGACCTGACCACCGCCTTCGGACGCACCCCCACGACCGCCGAGATCGCCGAGCGGCTGCGCATCACCGAGGAGGAGGTGCTGTCCTGCATCGAGGCCGGACGGTCGTACCACGCCACCTCGCTGGAGGCCGCGCAGGAGGGCGACGGGCTGCCGGGCCTGCTGGACCGGCTCGGCTACGAGGATCCGGCGCTCGACGGTGTGGAGCACCGCGACCTGGTCCGCCACCTCCTGGTGCAACTCCCGGAACGCGAACAACGCATCCTTCTGCTGCGCTACTACAGCAATCTGACCCAGTCACAGATCAGCGCGGAACTCGGCGTCTCCCAGATGCACGTGTCGCGGCTACTCGCGCGTAGCTTCCAGCGGCTGCGATCCGCAAACAGGATCGAGGCGTAACTCCCAGGAGCGAATCGCTCACCAGGGCTGTTCCCGACAGTTGTGGGCCGAAAGGCCGTCAGACCGCCTCTTTCCAGGGCTGTTTCGTAACTGAGATGTCGACATGTCACTACAGCGTGTTGCCGACATGTGACATTCTGCGGGAAGCGCGTTTGCCGAGGCTCCGGCTCCGGTATTCAGGTGAAGGTCGGCGTTCCTCGATCGGAGCGTTCGCCGCGACCGTCCCGCGACCCAAAGGGGGTGGCATGTCCGCAGATCAGGGCAGCTCGAAGGTGCTCACGCTCACGAAGAGCGAGTCCGCGCCCGACGCCGCGCTCGACGACGTTACGGCCATCGAGGCCACCCCGGCCCCGGCCTTCACGGCATCGGAAGCCATCAACACCCGCACCCTGTCCCGCTCCCTGTTCCTGCGGCTCGCCGCACTCGACGAGAACAGCCCCGAGCGCGCCTACGTCCGGGACACCCTCATCGAGCTCAACCTCCCCCTCGTGCGCTACGCGGCGGCCCGCTTCCGCTCGCGCAACGAGCCCATGGAGGACATCGTCCAGGTCGGCACCATCGGCCTGATCAAGGCGATCGACCGCTTCGACTGCGAACGGGGCGTGGAGTTCCCGACGTTCGCGATGCCGACGGTCGTGGGCGAGATCAAGCGCTTCTTCCGCGACACCTCGTGGTCGGTGCGCGTGCCGCGCCGGCTCCAGGAGCTTCGCCTGGCCCTCACCAAGGCCAGCGACGAGCTCTCCCAGAAGCTGGACCGCTCCCCGACGGTCGCCGAACTCGCCGCGGTCCTGGGCGTCTCGGAGGAGGACGTCGTCGACGGCCTCGCGGTCGGCAACGCGTACACGGCCTCGTCCCTCGACTCCCCGACTCCCGAGGACGACGGCGGCGAGGGCTCCCTGGCGGACCGCCTGGGCTACGAGGACACGGCACTGGAGGGCGTCGAGTACCGCGAGTCCCTCAAGCCCCTGCTCGCCAAGCTCCCGCCGCGCGAGCGCCGCATCATCATGCTGCGCTTCTTCGCCAACATGACCCAGTCGCAGATCGGCGAGGAGGTCGGCATCTCCCAGATGCACGTCTCCCGTCTCCTGACCCGCACGCTGCAGCAGCTGCGCGACGGCCTCATCTCCGACTGAGTCCCCGAAGCCCCAGGAGTCCCGGAGCCGCAGGAGTGTCTGAGGCCCCGGGGTCCCTGAGGCCTGAGGCCCTGGGGTCCTTGAGGCCCTGGAGTCCCTGAGTTCCCGTGGCTTCCTTCCTGACGGGGCGTCAGCCAAACTGGCGCGATGCCTCGAGCCACACGGACACCGGCACACGGCCGTCGCCGCGCCCTGATCGGCGCGACGGCGGCCGTCGTCTGCCTGGGCGGAGTCCTGGGCACGTGGGCGGCGGACGGTGGCGATGACGGCGACGGCGACGGCGACGACAACGGCAACGACTATGTGGCGGTCGGCCCGGCGGGCGGCCCTACGGACCCAGGTACGGCCGGGGGGCCCACCGCAGCGGTGAGCCTGGTCCCGCTGGACACACCGGAGGGGGGCTGGGTGCTGCCCCCGGGCGCGATGGGGGCGCGGGGCGTGATGGGGTTTCGGAGTGCGGCAGCGGCTCGAGGAGCGCCCGCGGCTCGGACGCCGGCGGAGGAGCGGCGAGCGACGGAAACCCGGGCAGGTCGGCGGACTCACCGGAAACCGAGCCCGGCCCCGGCGCCCCGCAGGGAACTCCGGCCCCCGGCGCCACTCCGGGCGGCCCCGGCTCCGCCGATTCGCCTACGACGACCCCACCGCCCGCTACGCCACCAAGCCCGCCCACCTCCGAGCCCGGCCCCACGCCCCCCACCCCGGCCGTTCTCACCGTGGGCACACCCGAGCGCCGGCCCGCCGAGGAGTGCCGGTGCGAAAAGGTCACCGTCTCCTTCCGCAACACCGGCGGAGCGCCGGTCCGCTCGGGCACGGTGACCTTCGGAACGCACGTCATCGGCGCGTTGGGAGTGGACTGGGCGACGGTCGAATCGACGGAGCGGCTTCCAGCACCGATCGCACCCGGCATCCGCGAGGAGAAAACCTGAGCGGTGTGCGTCGACGCCTGGCGCGTGCCGCTGGGCATGCACGTGGAGACGCGGGACGCGTCCGTGCGGTGGAGGTGACGGGGGCTACGCCGTCGGTCGACCGGCCATGAGTTGTCAGCCCAGCGCCAGCCAGGCCACCGCCGCCACGATCGCGATGGCCGCGATCACGCCGATGATCAGGCCGACACGTGGGCCGGAAGAGGTCTGCTGCTGCTGGGCCCGAGGGGCCTCGTCGACGAAGGCGCGGAACATCTGGGTGCTGCCGGCGGGGTCGTGGTTGCCCTGGGGGCCCTGGGTGTTAGCCATGCCCAGAGACCCTAGCGAATCAGGGGGTGTGGCCCAAGTGGCGGTTGTAGGCCCTTCTCGCCGCAACCCACCTGCGTGTTTACGGTCGTAATACTTGCCTTTGCCAAGTTTTTGGACGCGGACCCCTCGGTTTTATTTGCCTGTAGCAACCAAGCGGTTCTATGGTTGCCCCAAGCAACGATAACCGGGAGGTGTGATGGCCGAGCAGGCGCAGTACGAGGAGCTCGCGCGTCAGCTCACCGCTGTCGGGGCCGTGAAGCGGGACCTCGGGCGGATCCTCCCGCCCGACTGCCCGGCCGGCTCGGCCGCCGTGCTGACGCTGCTCGGACGGAACGGCGACATGCGCATGAGCAGGCTCGCCGAGCTGCTCGCGGTGGACATGTCGGTCACCAGCCGCCATGTCGCGCACGTCGCGGAACGCGGCTGGATCCTGCGCTCCGCCGACCCGGCGGACAAGCGCTCGCGCATCCTGCACCTCACGCCGGCGGGCTGCGCGCAGCTGGACGAACTGTCCCGGCGGAGCACCGACCTGCTGGCCGACCGTCTGAGCGACTGGACCGACGACGAGGTCGAGCAGCTCATCCGGAGCCTGTCCCGGCTGCGGGCCAGCTTCGGCGACTGCCGCTCGGCCCCCCGGCCGGCGGCGCCCCCACCGGTCCCACCCGGGTCGGTCGCCCCCCCGGCGCCCACGCCCCGGCCGCCCGCACCTTCCGTGATCGACAAGACCACCCGTACACCCGCAACCACGTAAGAGAAGGAAGTCCATGGCAACGACCACACCAGCCGGTGTGCGGGCTCACGCCAAGCACGGGGGAGGTTCCCACGGGTCCTCCGACGGCGCGCCGATGACGCACCGGCAGATCATGGAGGCGCTCTCCGGGCTGCTGCTCGGCATGTTCGTGGCGATCCTGTCGTCCACGATCGTCTCCAACGCCCTCCCCGAGATCATCGGCGACCTCGGCGGCGGCCAGTCCGCCTACACGTGGGTCGTCACGGCCGCGCTGCTGTCCATGACCGCGGCCACTCCCCTGTGGGGCAAGCTCGCCGACCTGTACAGCAAGAAGGCCCTCGTCCAGATCGCCCTCGTCATCTATGTGCTGGGCTCCGCCGCCGCGGGTCTGTCGCAGAACGCCGGCATGCTCATCGCCTGCCGCGTGGTGCAGGGCATCGGCGTCGGCGGTCTCTCCGCCCTCGCCCAGATCGTGATGGCCGCGATGATCTCCCCGCGTGAGCGCGGACGTTACTCCGGCTACCTCGGCGCGACCTTCGCCGTCGCCACCGTCGGCGGCCCGCTGCTCGGCGGTGTCATCACCGACACCTCGTGGCTGGGCTGGCGCTGGTGCTTCTACGTCGGTGTGCCGTTCGCGGTCATCGCGCTGATCGTGCTGCAGAAGACACTGCACCTTCCCGTGGTGAAGCGGGACGTGAAGGTGGACTGGGGCGGCGCGTTCTTCATCTCCGCCGCGGTCTCGCTGCTGCTGGTCTGGGTCACCTTCGCCGGTGACAAGTACGACTGGCTGTCGTGGCAGACGTACGCGATGGTCGGCGGCTCGGTCGTACTCGGCCTGCTGTTCATCCTCGTCGAGTCGAAGGCGAGCGAACCGATCATCCCGCTGCGGCTGTTCCGCAACCGCACCATCACCCTGTCGTCGCTGGCCTCCCTGTTCGTGGGCGTCGCGATGTTCACCGGCACGGTCTTCTTCAGCCAGTACTTCCAGCTGGCACGGGACAAGTCCCCGACCATGTCAGGCGTCATGACGATCCCGATGATCGGCGGTCTGTTCGTCTCCTCCACCGTCTCCGGCCAGTTCATCACCCGCACCGGGCGCTGGAAGGCCTGGCTGGTCGGCGGCGGTGTACTGGTGACCGCGGGGCTGGGTCTGCTGGGCACCATCCGGTACGACACGGACTACTGGAAGATGGCCATATTCATGGCGCTGCTGGGTCTCGGCATCGGCATGATGATGCAGAACCTGGTGCTCTCCACCCAGAACCAGGTGGACCCGTCCGACCTGGGCGCGGCCAGCTCCACCGTCACCTTCTTCCGTTCCCTCGGCGGTGCGGTCGGCGTCTCCGCGCTGGGCGCGGTCATGGCCCACCGGATCACCGACTACGCCAAGGACGGAATCGCCGACCTCGGCCCGAAGTACGCCTCCCTGGCGTCCGGTTCGAGCACCGGTGACTCCATCCCGGACATGGACAAGCTGCCCGCACCGCTGCGCACGGTGATGGAGAGCGCGTACGGCCACGGCATCGCGGACGTCTTCCTGATCGCCTCGGTCCTGGCGCTGCTCGCCTTCCTCATCACGCTGTTCATCAAGGAGGTCCCCCTGAAGACGAAGGGCGCGCTGGCGCAGGCCGAGCAGTCCCCGGTCGACACCGAGGCAGCCGTCTCCCCCGCGGAGGCCGCCGCCGAGGAGCGGACCCCCAGCTCGGCCACCAGCTCCGCCTCCGCCACGGCCGACCCGGAGACCGGCCCCGAGGGCACGCAGCGGCTCGCCGCCGCCGTCGCGGTGGCCACGAAGGAGTCCGCCGGTTCCGGCGCCTTCGGTGGCATCCCGGTCCGCGGTCACGTCCGCGGCGCCGAGAGCGCGCCCGTCCCGCAGGCCGCCGTCACCCTGATCTCGCTCGCCGGGCGCCAGCTGGGCCGCTCGGTCGCGCAGCCCGACGGCGCCTACTCCCTGGACGCGCCGGGCACGGGATCGTACGTCCTGATCGCCTCCGCGGACGGTTTCCAGCCGCAGGCGTCCACGATCGTGGTGAACGGTGACGAGCCGGTCGCGTACGACATCCTGCTCAGCGGCACCAGCGGGCTGAACGGCACCGTGCGGGCCGCGGGGACCGGGCTGCCGGTCAAGGACGCGATGGTGATCGTGACCGATGTGCGCGGCGATCTGCTGGCCACCGGGACCACCGGTGAGCAGGGCGAGTTCGGCTTCGCCGAGCTGGTGCCGGGGACCGTGACGGTCGCCGTCAACGCCGCCGGGTTCCGGCCGCGCGCCCTGCCCGTCGAGGTGGGCGGCACCGGCGTCACCCGCGTCGAGGTCGATCTGGACGCCGGAGCCCAGGTCCAGGGCGTCGTACGGGCGCCGCACGGGCCGCTGGCCGACGCGCGCGTCACCCTCGTCGACGCGGCGGGCAACGTGGTCGGCACGGCGACGACCGGGGCGGACGGGGCGTACGCCTTCGCCGACCTCGACGGCGGCGAGTACACGGTCATCGCGACCGGCTACCCGCCCGTCGCCACCGCGCTGACGGTGAACGGGCCCGGCGTCGACGGGCACGACATCGAGCTCGCGCACCCCGGCGCGTAGTCCGGACACCGGCCCGTGGCGGGCGACGCGCTCCGAGCGGAGGCGCGTCCCGCCACGGGCCCGTTCCCTGTGCGCCCGGGGGGCCGCTTTCCCCACGCCTGTTCCCCCGACTTCCCCGACCTTCCTTCGTTCCCTGTGAGGAGTTACTGAGATGGGATTGACCGCGAGGATCCAGACCCGTGACGGATGGGCCGTGTCGCACGCGGTCGTCACGGTGACCGACATGACGGGCACGCAGGTGCTGCGCGCGGAGGCCGACGCGGACGGCGCCGTACGGGACGCGACGACGCTCGCGCCCGGCGCGTACACCGTCATCGTCACGGCCGTCGGCTACGCGCCCACCGCCTCCAGCGCGATCGTCACGGCGAGCGGACGGGCCGAGGTCGGCACGGTGACGCTGGCCCGGCAGGGCGGCACCGAGCTGCCGCCGCCCGGCCCGTGGACCGTCGACCCGGCGCACTCCACGGTCGGCGCCGTCGCCCAGCACCTGGGGATCTCCAGCGTGCACGGCCGGTTCACGGACTTCACCGCCGCGATCGAGATCGCCCCGGACGACGTCACCAAGTCCCGGGTGGAGGCCGTCATCCGCGCCGCCTCCATCGACACGGGCAACGGCATGCGCGACAACCACCTGAGGTCCGCGGACTTCCTGGACGTCGAGAAGCACCCCGAGATCATCTTCCGCTCGACGGGTCTGACGGCCTCGGGAGCGGACCGCTGGACCGTGCACGGGGAGCTGACCCTGCACGGCGTCGTACGACCCGTGGACCTGGACCTCGCCTACCTCGGCACCGGCTCCGACCCCTGGGGCGGGACCCGGGCCGCGTTCCGGGCCACGACGGAGCTGCGGCGCGAGGACTTCGCCATGAACTACAACCAGGTGGTGCAGGCCGGCATCGCCGCCATCGGTACGACGCTGAAGGTGGAGCTGGACGTCCAGGCCGTGCAGGGTGAGTCGCTGCCGCAAACGTAAGCCCAGCAGGGTCAGCCAGAACGGTGCCCCCAGCGCCTACGCTGACGCCATGGCACCGAACATCGCGACCAACACGCGCGTCTCCCTGGACGATCTGCTGGACTTCGTACGCCCCCGCCACCGCGCCCTGCTGCTGACCCGCCGCGCCGACGGCAGCCCCCAGGCGTCCCCGCTGACCTGCGGTGTCGACGACTCCGGGCGGATCGTCGTGTCGACCTACCCGGAGCGCGCCAAGACCCGCAACGCCAAGCGGGACCCGCGCGTCAGCGTCGTCGTCCTGAGCGACGACTGGAACGGCCCCTGGGTCCAGATCGACGGGACCGCCGAGGTCGTCGACACGCCGGACTCCGTCGAGCCGCTCGTGGAGTACTACCGCAACATCGCCGGTGAGCACCCGGACTGGGACGAATACCGGGCCGCCATGGTCAAGCAGGGCAAGTCGATCATCAGGATCACACCGGAGAAGTGGGGCCCAGTGGCAACCGGGGGCTTCCCCGCACGGCTGGTCGAGGAGGAGTAGTTCAGCCGCGCTGGACCATCGCCTCGATGCCCGCGATCAGCAGGTCCAGGGCGAAGGTGAAGTCGCGGTTCAGCATTTCCTCCACCGTGTCGCCGCCGCGGGCCGCCATGAACTCCTTCGACTCCTCGATGACGGCGGCGGCCGCGGGCGTCTCGGTCACCGAGTCCATGGCGTGCTTGAAGTAGTCGTCCGGGGTCATGCCGGCGTCCTCGACGCGGGCGTGGAAGTGGCCCTCGATCGTGCCGTAGCCGTACACGAACTGGAAGACGGCGGAGATCGCGCCCGTGATCCCGTGAGCGGGCAGCCCGGTGCGGCGGATGATGCGCTGCACCGTGCGGGAGAAGACGAGCGAGTTCGGCCCGATGTTGAGGTAGCGCCCGGCGAGCGGCGACACCCAGGGATGGCGGACCAGCTGCGTGCGGTAGAGCGTGGCCAGTGTGCGCAACTGGTCGCGCCAGTCCTCGTCCTCCGCCTCCGGGTCGGGCAGGGGCAGCCCGCCGTAGACGGCGTCCAGGGCGAGTTCGAGGAGTTCGTCCTTGGTGTCGACGTACCAGTAGACGGACATCGCCGTCACGTTCAGCTCGGCGGCCAGCCGGCGCATGGAGAACTTGGCGAGCCCCTCGGCGTCCAGCAGCCGTACGGAGACCTCGGTGATGCGCTCGCGGTCGAGCCCGGACGGCTGCCCGCCCCCACGGCCACGCCGGCGCGCCTTGTCCTCCAGCCACACGCTGCCCCGAGCGGTCCGCTCGGCTGCCTTCACCATGGCGCACCTTCCTCGACTTTCCAGGTGGCGTTCACGATAGGTGCCCCCAGCGCTCAGCCGTCCACCACCTCCGAGTCTGCCCGCTCCGCCCTGCGCAGCAACGCCGCCGCCACCAACCCGCCCAGCAACACGGCCACCGCCCCCACCAACTGGCTGGTCTCCAGACCGGAGGCGAACGCGTCGGAGATCCGCTCCTTCTCCTCCGCTCCCCGCGCCGCCGCGAGCGCGGCCGGAAGCGACGACGCGGAGACGGCGACGAGGGACGCGAAGCGGGAGTTGAGTACGGCGCCGAGGACCGCGACACCGAGTCCGTTTCCGAATTCCGCGAGCGTTCCGTTGATTCCCGCGCCCACACCCGCCTTCTCCGGCGGAATCGCCCCCATGATCGCGTTGGCCATGGCCGGCATGGACAACGCCACCCCCGCGCCCATCACGACCAGACCGAGCAGCATCCCGCCATACCCGTGCCCGCCGAGCAGCGCGATCGCCGCCAGCCCGGCCGACACCAGAGTCATGCCGAGCGCGATGGCCGCCGGCGTCCCGGCCTTGAGCACCAGCCGCGCGCCGACGCCCGTGAAGTTGAGCACGACGACCGTCAGAGCCAGCGGCGCCGTCCGCAGCCCGGCGTCCAGCGGCTCGTAGCCGAGCACGAACTGCAGGTGCTGGGTGAGCAGGAACAGCGACCCGGTCATGCCGAACGCCACGAGGATCGCGCCGGCGACGGCTCCCACGAACTTCTGGTTGCGGAAGAAGTGCATGTCCAGCATCGGGTGCTCGGTACGCAGCTCCCACGTCACGAACAGGGCGAGTACGACCACACCGACCAGGGCCGGGACCAGCACCTGCGCGGAGGTCCAGCCGTGCTCGGGCCCGGTGATGATCGCGTACACGACAGCAGTCATGCCGAGGGTCGACAGCACCGCGCCGACCAGGTCGGGCCGGTCGCCCGCCCTGTGCTTGGACTCCGGCACGAGCGCGGCCACCGCGACCAGGCCGAGTGCGGCGACGGGGATGTTGATCAGGAAGATCGCCCCCCACCAGAAGTGGTTCAGCATCACTCCGCCGATCAGCGGCCCGGCCGCGAAACCGAGTGAACTGACCGTCGACCAGAGCGCGATGGCCTTCACTCGCTCCTTGTCGTCGAATATCTGCACGACGACGGCGAGGGTCGTGGTCATCAGCAGCGCGCCGCCCACGCCCATGCCCGCACGGGCCGCGATCAGCTGGGCCGGGTTCTGGGAGAGTCCGGCCGACAGCGAGCCGACGCCGAAGATCGCGAGGCCCGACATCAGCATCAGCTTGCGGCCGTAGCGGTCGGCGGCGTTGCCCGCGGTGAGCAGCAGGCCGGACTGCACCAGCGAGTACGCGTTCATCATCCACTGGACATCGGCGGTCGACGCGTCCATCTCACGGGTGAGCGAGGGGATTGCCACGTTCAGGATCGTGTTGTCGAGCAGCACGGTGAGCTGCGCGAGACAGATGACGCCGAGGATCAGCCAGCGCTGGGGGTGGCCTTGGGCGTGGTGGATCTCGGCCTGTTCCTGGGGGGACGTTGTCATGCTGTACACCGTAGAACAGTTCCTATACGGCGTACAACGCAGTTTCTCGCCGTACGACACAGGGCGGCGCCGTACGACAGAGGGCGGTGGCCGTGGCCACCGCCCTCTCGCTCGCGTACGTGCGTCGAGTGTCAGCTCGCCTGCTGCGTCAGGTCGTAGAACGTGGCCGAACCGACCGTGACCTGCTTGAAGTTCTCCTCCACCCAGGACGTGATCTGGGAGGAGGTGCTGGAGCCGCTGTTGCCGCCGCCCATGCCGCCACCACCCATGCCACCGCCGGCGATGAAGTAGTGGATCTTTCCTGCCTCCACGAGCTTCTTGAACTCGGCCAACGTCGGCGAGGGGTCCGTGCCGTTGAAGCCGCCGATGGCCATCACCGGCTCGCCGGTGGACAGCTGATAACTCGCGGCGTTCTGGGCGCCGATGGCCGCGGCGACCCAGGTGTACTGGTCGGAGTCGGTCTCCAGCAGCTGCTGCGCCTCAGAGGTGACGGACGCGCCGTTGAGCAGGCCGCCGACACCGCCGGCGCCGCCACCGTCGCCACCGCCCGTGCGGCCGCCGTTGCCGTTCTGCTGGTTCTGGCCCGGCATGCCACCGCCGGGGAAGCCGTTGCCGTTCTGCTGGTTCTGACCCTGTTGGCCCTGCTGGCCCTGCTGGCCCTGCTGACCCTGCTGGCCCTGCTGGCCCTGCTGACCCTGCTGGCCCTGCTGGCCCGGCATGCCTCCGCCGAAGCCGCCGCGCATCCCGCCACCGCCGCCGGGGCCGCCCCGGCCGCCGCCCATCATGCTCGCGCCCGCCGGGCCCGCCGTGACGATGGAGCCGGTGTGGCCCTCCTGGAGCGTGCTGAGGGTGTAGGCGGTCGGTCCGGCCAGTGCGGCCACGACGCTCACGGACGCCGCCGCGAGCGCCAGTTGCCGGGTCACCCGGCCCGCGAAGATCAGGCCGAGCGCGCCGACCAGGCCGCCGATCAGCACCAGCCACTTGAGCCAGGGCAGGTAGTCCGGGGTGCGGTTGAGCAGGACGTAGCTCCAGGAGACCGCCGCCACGACCGAGGCAGCGAGGGTGATCGACGCCCAGAACTCGCTGCGCCTCTCCCACAGGGCTCCGGCGCCCATGCCGATCACGGCCGCCATGTAGGGCGCGAGGGCCACCGTGTAGTACTGGTGGAAGATGCCCGCCATGTAGCTGAAGACGGCCATGGTCATCAGCAACGAGCCGCCCCAGACCAGGAAAGAACCGCGGGTCACCGACGTGCGGCGGGCCTTTCGGGTGGCTACCAGGCCCGCGACGAGCAGAACCAGCGCGGCCGGCAGCAGCCACGAGATCTGGCCGCCGATCTCGGAGTTGAACATCCGGTCCCAGCCGGTCTCGCCCCACTGCCCGGTGTTGCCGCCGCCACCGCCGCCGCCGACGCTGCCGGTCTCCTCGCCGTTGAGCCGGCCGAGCCCGTTGTAGCCGAAGGTCAGCTCCAAGAAGGAGTTGTTCTGCGAACCGCCGATGTACGGACGCGAGGACGCGGGCCACAGCTCGACGATCGCGACCCACCAGCCGCCGGAGACGACCAGCGCGACGGTCGCCAGGGCCAGCTGTCCGAATCGCTTCCTCACGCTCACCGGCGCGCAGACCGCGTACACGATCGCCAGCGGCGGCAGGATCAGGAAGGCCTGGAGCGTCTTGGCGAGGAACGCGAAACCGATTGCGGCACCGGCCCACACCAGCCACTTCGTCCGGCCGTCCTCCAGCGCGCGGACGACGAGGTAGCAGGCGACCGCCATCAGCAGCGCCAGCATCGCGTCCGGGTTGTTGAAGCGGAACATCAGCGCCGCGACGGGGGTGAGCGCGAGCACCGCGCCCGCGATCAGGCCGGAGGCGGGGCTGAACCGGCGTCGTACGGCCGCGTAGACCACGGCTACCGTGCCGACGCCCATGAGGACCTCGGGGGCGAGGATGGCCCACGAGTTGAGGCCGAAGATCCTGACCGACAGTTCCATCGGCCACAGGGAGGCCGGGGGCTTGTCGACGGTGATGGCGTTGGCCGCGTCCAGCGAGCCGAAGAAGAAGGCCTTCCAGCTCTTGCTGCCGGCCTGGACGGCCGCGGAGTAGAAGGAGTTGGCGTAACCGGAGGAGCTCAGGTTGTAGAGGTAGAGCAGGCAGGTCGCCAGGAGCAGGCCGAGGAAGGCGGGGCGTACCCAGCTGGGGTCCTCGGGCCGACCCCGCCACAGTCTGCGGGCGAGGGGCTGCTTGGGCTCACCCGAGTCGGGGGCCGGCGGGGTAGCTGTTTCACGTGAAACAGTCGTCCGCTCCGTCGTCTGGTCGTAGTGGATGGTCATCGGGAGTCCCCCGTGTCGGTGTCGTGGGGACGCATCGGCTGCAACCGCATGGTGGCGTCCCTCCAGGTGCCGTCCGCGGCTTCACCGGCGCGGAACTCGGTCGTGTCGTACGTGGTGTCGTAGGTGGTGTCGCAAGTCGTGCCGCACGCGGCGTGCGTCAGGGGGCGCTGCGGCAGCGGCGCGAACAGGTCCTGCCGCGGGGCCGCGCCCACCGTCACGTATGCCGGTGCCGAAGGGCGGGCGTCGGTCGAGGTATGCGTGCCGCTCTCCCGCCGGTCCGGGAACACCCACGCCCGGAAGAGCAAGAAGCGCAGGACGGTCGCCGCGAGGTTGGCGGCGATCAGGACCGCCAGTTCGGTGGAGTGCGCGGGGCCGGACGTCGCCGCGCCCAGGGCGACGAGCGAGCCGCTGGTCAGGGCGAGTCCGATGCCGAAGACGACCAGGCCCTGCGCCTGGTGGCGGACGGCTCCGCCGCGGCCGCGCACCCCGAAGGTCAGGCGCCGGTTGGCGGCGGTGTTGGCGACGGCCGAGACGAGCAGCGCCAGCGCGTTGGCCACCTGCGAGCCGCCGAACTGCCGGAAAACGCTGTACAGGAGCAGGTAGAAGAGGGTGGACAGGCCGCCGACGACGCAGAATCCGACGAGCTGGCGGGCCAGGCCCTTCGGCACGTCCTGGATGTCGCGGTCACGGGGGTCGTCACCGAACGGGCGGGTGAGCCGGTCCAGCGGCAGCGAACCGGAGGCAAGGGCCTTGCCCACCCGCCACACACCCCTGAGGTCGTCGGTCGCCGTCTTCACGATGTGCACGGTCGAGTCCGGGTCGTCGACCCAGTCGACCGGCACCTCGTGGATCCTGAGCCCCGCCCGCTCGGCGAGCACCAGCATCTCGGTGTCGAAGAACCAGCCGGTGTCCTCGACGAGCGGCAGCAGGATCTGGGCGACGTCCCGGCGGATCGCCTTGAAGCCGCACTGCGCGTCCGAGAAGCGGGCTTGGAGCGAGCCGCGCAGGATCAGGTTGTACGCCCGGCTGATGAACTCCCGCTTGGGCCCGCGCACCACCCGGGAGCTACGCGCGAGCCGGGAGCCGATCGCCAGGTCGGAGTGGCCGGAGATCAGCGGCGCCACCAGCGGCAGCAGCGCGTTGAGGTCGGTGGACAGGTCCACGTCCATGTAGGCGAGGATCGGCGCGTCCGAGGCGGACCAGACGGTCCGCAAGGCCCGGCCGCGGCCCTTCTGCTCCAGGCGGAAGGACCTCACCTCCGCGAGCTGTGCGTCCAGCCGTGCCGCCACCTGGGGCGTGGTGTCCGTCGACGCGTTGTCCGCGACCGTGATGCGGAACGGGTACGGGAAGGTGCGCTTCAGGTGGTCGTGCAGTCTGCGGACGCACGGCTCGAGGTCCTTCTCCTCGTTGTAGACGGGGATCACTACGTCCAGGACAGGCGTACCGGCTGCCGCGGCCGGGAGGTGCTCCCGCGCCGGCAGGGTGCCGGGAGAAGAGTCGGTTCGCATGCGAACGACTCTCGTCAGGCGCCCTGTTCCGCCCATGTGGTGGTGCTGTGCTGTGCCTGTGGGTCCAGTTGCCAGTTCGTGTCCGGCGACGGCTGCGGCACGGCGGGGCCGAGCGCGGGCAGGTGCACCGTGAACACGGTCTGCCCGGGCACGCTGTCGACGGTCACGGCACCGCCGTGCGCGGTCGCCACGGCCTGCACGATGGCGAGGCCGAGGCCGGTCGAGCCGGTGGCGCGCGAGCGCGCGGAATCGCCGCGCGCGAACCGTTCGAAGACGTGCGGGAGCAGGTCCGGCGGGATGCCCTGACCGTTGTCCTGGACGTCCACGCACAGCCACGGCCCGCGTCGCTGCACGCGGGCGGTGATGGTCGTACCGGGTGGTGTGTGGGTGCGGGCGTTGGCAAGCAGGTTGACCAGCACCTGTTGCAGCCGGGCCGCGTCCGCGGACACCAGCGCGGGCTCGTCGGGCAGTTCCAGCCGCCATACGTGGTCCCGGCCGGCCGCGCGCGCGTCGCTGATGGTGTCGACGACGAGCGGTACGAGGTCGGTCTGCTCGAACTGCAGCGGCCGCCCCGCGTCGAGCCGGGCCAGCAGCAGGAGGTCCTCGACGAGCAGGGTCATCCGGCCGGCCTCGGACTCGATACGGCCGAGGGCGTGCCGGGTGTCGGGCCCTACCTGCTCCCTGCCGCGCCGGGTCAGCTCGGCGTACCCGCGGATCGAGGCGAGGGGCGTACGCAGCTCATGACTGGCGTCGGCGACGAATTGCCGTACCCGTGTCTCGCTCTGCTGCCGTGCGTGCAGCGCTCCGTGGACGTGGTCGAGCATCCGGTTGAGCGCGGCGCCGACCTGGCCGACCTCGGTGTGCGGGTCGGTCTCGGACTCCGGGACGCGCTCACTGAGGTTCACCTCGCCGGTGTGCAGGGGGAGTTCGGAGACACGGGTGGCGGTGGCGGCGACCTTGCGCAGGGGGCGGGTGGCGACGCCGATGAGGACGGAGCCCGCGATGGCGGCGGCGACCAGGCCGGCGCCGGTGACGCTCACCTCGACGAGGATGAGGGTGTTGATGGTGGCGTTGACCGACTCCGTGGGCAGGGCGACGTAGTAAGTGCCTCCGTCCTGTCCGGGGACGTACTGCACGCGGTACTCGCCGAGGCCGGGGATGTCGACGGTGTGCGTACCCGTGGTCGGCACCTTGGCGAGGGCGGCCTTCTGCTCGTCGGTGAGGGGGTCGGCCTTGTTGCGCTGGAAGGGGCCCTTCTCGGTGGGGTCCTCCACGGCGATGACCGCCCGGGTGACCGTGCCGTCGGTGCCGACCTCGGCGGCGATGGTCTTGGGCTGCGCCGGCCCCTGGGCGAAGCCCGTGATCCTGTCCGTCGAGCCCGGGTCGTTTCCGCCCCCGGGCTTCATGGGTCCCGACAGACGCTTGCCGGTGTCCTTGACCTTCTCGTCCAACTGCTCGTACAGATGCGACCGCAGTGCCAGCGTCGTCACCGTACCGATAACGGCGCACACCACCGCGATCAACACCACGGATGCGACGACGAGCCGCGACCGCAGAGTGCGCGGCTTGCGTGCTCGCCTCTGCGGGCGCGGCCGTCGTCGCCCGCTCACGAGACGGCTGGCTTGATGAGGTAACCGGCACCACGCCGCGTGTGGATCATCGGCTCACGTCCGGCGTCGATCTTCCGCCGCAGGTACGAGATGTAGAGCTCGACCACATTGGCCTGGCCACCGAAGTCGTAGGACCACACCCGGTCGAGGATCTGCGCCTTGCTGAGCACGCGCCGCGGGTTGCGCATGAGGAAGCGCAGCAGCTCGAACTCGGTGGCGGTGAGGTGGATGTTCTGCCCGGACCGCGACACCTCGTGGCTGTCCTCGTCGAGGGTGAGGTCACCGACGACCAGCATGGAGTCGGAACGGCGGTCGGCGGCACCGGAACGCCGGATCAGGCCACGCAGCCGTGCGACGACCTCCTCGAGGCTGAACGGCTTGGTGACGTAGTCGTCCCCACCCGCGGTGAGCCCGGCGATACGGTCCTCCACGGCGTCCTTGGCCGTCAGGAACAGCACCGGCACGTCCGGCAGGTCGCGCCGCAGCCGCCCGAGGACGGCCAGCCCGTCCATATCGGGCAGCATCATGTCCAGGACGACGGCGTCGGGCCGGAAATCGCGCGCGGTCTGGATCGCGCCCGTTCCGTCACCCGCGCTCCGGATCTGCCATCCCTCATAGCGCAGGGCCATGGACAGCAGTTCGGTGATCGACAGTTCGTCGTCCACCACAAGCACTCGGACGGGGCTCCCGTCCGGCCTCAGCAGTTCGGTGCGCCCCTGGGGCGAGGTCGTGGTCATGGTGGACACCTTGGCGAGATCCTCTGAGAACACCCTTTCCGGAGTCTGTGATTTCCCTGAGAAACTCACAGGCGTCTCTCAGGGAATGCCTGGGAACTCCTCACGGTGTGTTGATCTTCTCGGCCTGTCACGCCTCGTCTCGGGGTGTGGGCTCAGAACAGGCCGTCCTGCAGATGCCCGGGGTCCTTGAACTCCCGTAGCGGCACACCGATCCGGCCTTCGGCCGCCGGGACCAGCTCCCACCCCCTCATCAACCGCGTGTCGAGCACCACGACTCCGCCCCCTGACTCCGTGGCGAGATGCAGGTCGGGGCCGGCGGCGGCCACCAGCTCGCCTCTCACCGCCCCGCCGGCGACCAGCTCGCGCACCTCGCCGACGGCCCGGGGCACCTCACCGAGCCCGAACACGCTCACGTGGTCGACGGCCCGGAAAGGCTCCCGGACGAGCGACTCCGGCCAGCCGTCGAGGGCCACCGCGCCGGCGTGCAACTCCGCGATCTCGGCCGCCCGTTCGCCTTCCGTCGGCGGCAGAGCGGACCTCACCGCCCGCTTCTCGGCGTACGGAATCCGGTCCGGCACCCGCAGCGCCGCACGGAGCAGCTCCTCCGTCCGCCGGGCGGCCATCAGGGGCCCGGTGCCGAGCCAGGTGAAACAGACGGCGCCCTGTTCGAGCAGACGCGCCGAACCGCGCTCCTGGGCGGTGATCCCGACCTTGGCCATGCCGGGCCCGAACCACGCGAGATACACCCGGTACGTCCGAGGATCGTCCGCGATCGTGTCCGCGGCGACGGAGTGCGCCCGGTCCAGCCGCGCACAGTCCTCGCAGCGCGCCCCCGCACTCCGCCCGGGCACGCCCGCCCGCACCGGACACGGATGCCCCCGCGCACCCACACACGTCCGCACACCCCCCTCGACGACCCCGAAGGCCACCCGCTTCCCCCAGGACAGCGGACTGACCTGCCCCCCGTCCCACACCAGCACGGGACCGTCCGACGCCCACCGCAGTCCCGCGCACTTCCACGCCTGTCCCATTGCCGTCGAGGGTAGAGGCCGCCACTGACATTGATATTGCTGGGCAGGTTCCGGTGGTCGTGGCTCTGCCACTGACTGACGTCCTGCTGGGCTGTCTTCCCGCTGTTCTGCCCGGCCACCGGGGCCTGCTCACGTCGTGGAGGTCAACCGGCCCGACCGGGCCGAGAGGCGCCGCGTCGGCAAGTCCGCCCCCCGTCGACGCCTACGCCGCCGCCCGTGCCGCCCTGTCAGGACGCGCATCCAGCGCCCCCAAGGACGACACCGTCACCGGCATACGCGCCCTGCAGACGGCGGAGCGGGCAGCGTTGGAGAACCCGACCGTCGCGATGGCGACCCCGGTCCAGCCGACGTCACGACGGGAGCGGTGACCGGCATCATCAACCGCCTGGAACGCGCCGGTTACGTCACCCGCCGCCCCGACCCGACGGACCGCCGCCGGGTCCGCGTGGCGTCAGTGCCGGAGGCGGTCGCCCGGGCGTACGAGCTCTACGAGCCCCACTACGCCCGCCTCGCCACCCTCTTCGCCGCGTACTCCCCCGAGCAACTCGCCCTCCTGACCGACTGGTTCACCCGCACGCTGGAGCTGTCACGGCAGTCACTGGAGGAGTCGCGCCGACGGGACCAGTGGACGCACGGCGGGCCGCGCCGGGCGGTCATACCTGGCCGGACAAAAAAGGGGCTGCTCGGCGCGTCCGGCTCCGCCTACCGTGTCCGCCATGCACCCGATCCGGCACTGCGTCATCTGCCCACCGCCCCGCTCCTGAGCGGGGTGTTGACGGGCCCGGCCGACGAAGAACTCGGCCGCGGCCCGGATTCGGCGTGCTCGCCGTTGCAGATCAGTCGCTGATCCTCGGCCGACATCGAACCGTTGTTCACCCCGCTCCGACGTTGCCCACACCCACGTCGAAGTCGGAGCTCTCCCATGTCCACGTCCACGTCCACGGACACCTCACCCAGCCCTGCCCGCACAGCGCGGACGGGCACCGCCCTGCTCGTCCTGGCCGGAGTCCTCTGGGGCACCGGCGGCCTCGCCGGCTCCCTGCTCGCGTCCTCGGCCGACCTCCACCCGGCCGCCGTAGCCGCCTACCGCCTGCTGACGGGCGGTGCGCTCATCACGGCGTACACGGCCGCCACCGGCCGCCTGCGCTCCATGCCCCGCACGCGCCCGACGCTGACCCGCATCGCCACGTCCGGTGTCCTGTTGGCCCTTTTCCAGGCGGCGTACTTCGCGGCCGTAGAGGCCACTTCGGCGGGCCTGGCCGCACTCACCACGATGGTCGCCGTCCCGGTCCTGGTGACAACGGGTTCCGCGGTCATGGCCCGTCGTCTGCCCACCGCCCGGGCCACGACGTCGATCCTCGTCGCGGCGGGCGGTCTGGTCCTGCTCCTCGACTCCCCCACCACTTCCCCCGCCGGCCTCGCCAGGGGAACGGCTCTGTCCCTCCTGGCCGCGGCCGGCTTCGCCACCCTCACCCTGACCCACCGCACCGAACTCCCCGCCCAGGACCAGACCACCACAACCGGCCTCAGCTTCCTCGCGGGCGGGCTCCTCCTGCTCCCCGTGGGCCTGGCGACCGGCATGGCCCTGAACCCCCGCCCGGACACCCTCGCCGCGCTGGCCTTCCTGGCCCTCTTCCCCACGGCACTCGCCTACACCACGTACTTCGCCGGCCTCCGCCGCGCGACCCCCACCACCGGCGTCATCGCCGTCCTCCTCGAACCCCTCACGGCCACCGCCTTGTCGGTCCTCCTCCAGCACACCCCCCTGACCGCCACTCAGACCGTCGGGGCGGCCGCGGTCCTGACATCGATCGCCCTCCAACCGACGACCGACAGAACCGACGGCTGAGGTCCAGACGAAGAACGGCAAGCCGCCGACGGCGTAACGGCACCCGGCACGGGCGCCGGCACCGGGCACCGGGCACCGGCTCAGCCGTCTCCCGTACCGCTTCGCCGGGTGGGCAGCCCGGCGAAGCGGGCTCCCACGGTCACGAGCATGGCCACCGCGACGCACCCGCCGCACACCATGACCACTGACGGCGAGGTGCGATCCAGCACGACTCCGCCCAGCAGCGCAGCGGCGGAGAGCGTGGCCTGGAAGGAGGCCGTGAACAATACCGATGCCGCTTCGGGAGCGGACGGTGCCGCCTTGGCGAACCAGGTCTGCGAGGCAACGGGCACCGCGCCATAGCCGACGCCCCACACGACCAGCAGCAGCGCGGCCCCTCCCTCCCACCGGCCCAGCACCGGCAGCAGCAGAGTCGCCACCGCGACGAGCCCGGCCGCGAGCCCGAAAACGGCCCGTGGACACCGCGCCACCCAAGCACCGCCCAGGAAGTTCCCGACGACGCCGGCAGCACCGTAGATCAGCAGGAATGTGGTGATCATGCCGTCACCGAGCCCCGGCACCTGCTCCAGGAACGGCGTCACGTAGGTGTAGGTCCCGAAATGGGCCAGCACGATCAGGAAGGTCAGCAGCAGCGCGAAGCGGGTACGGACGCTCCGCAGCAGGCCCATGAGAACGCCGAGCCGGGTGACCCGTACGGGAGGCAGCGCAGGCACGACCACCATCAGCATGACCAGCACCCCCACCGCCAAAGCGCCCATGGTGGCGAACGCCGTACGCCACCCCATGTGATCCCCGACGAGGGTGCCGGCCGGCACCCCGAGGACGGACCCCAGCGGAACGGCGGAGAAGATCACGGCGGTCGCCCGCCCGACGGACTCCGGCGGCACCAACCGCTCGGCCAGCCCGGCTCCGATCGACCAGAACCCGCCGATGGTGATCCCCACCAGGACCCTGGAGACCAGTACGAGCCAGTAGTCGGGCGCCGCCGCGGCAAGGAAGTTCGCCACGGCGAGGAGCCCCATGAAGACGCCCAGCATCAGACGACGGTCAACCCGTGCCGTTGCCACGGTCAGCAGCGGAGCCGAAACCGCCGCGAGGAACCCCGGCATGGTCATCATCAGCCCGGCCCGGCCGTCCGAGACGGCGAAACCGGAGCCGATGGAGGTCAGCAGACCGATGGGCAGAATCTCCGTGGTGACGATGGCGAACACACCCAAGGTCACCGAAAGCACGGCCAGCCACCCGACCATCGCTGACCGAGTGCCCGGAACCTCACCGTCGACTGGGCGATCAATGGTTGATGACATGGGCTCCGTCCGGTGAGAGTCACTGCATTCGCCGAACAGCACAGCACCCGGAGCCCCCACCCGGCTGGCAGGATTACGACGCCAACGACGGCGTCAGTCGCTGAATCGGAGAACCACGCGGCCGGCCCCACCGCCACTGCCGTCCCGGACATGGCTGCGGCCACCGGCTCGCCCGCACCGGTGCCGCCGGCGGGCCGGTGCGTCGAGTTGCTGACGCCGCTGCCGCTTCCGACACCACCACCGCCGCCGCCGAATCTTTACGTGGTCGGAGCGAACATCAGCGCCCCCACCTCAACCGACCGGACCATCGCCCGATCCCCCACCGCGGACGCCGAGGACGCGGTGACCGGCGATCCTCCCCAACCACCCGACCCACCCCGCCAGAACGCCGCGCCCAGTGATCGTCAGGCGACAGCAACGGCGCCCGGCGTTCCGCCTGAGCCTGGACCTCGACGTAGGACTCGTGCGCCGTGACCCGGAACGCCTCCTCATAGGAGGCCAGGGCCGCGCTCACGCCACCACCCGCAAGGCCCCGGCGACGAACACGCCGCGCCAGCGCCGTAAGGCCCCCCAGCACAACGGCAAGTGCACCGACGAAGATCAGCAACGGTAAGAACACGTCCACAGCACGAGCGTACTGATATCTGCCCAGGGGTCCACGGCTTGGACACGTCCCGCCAGACCATCCTGAGGGCTCACGACCGTTGTCGGCCCGTGGGTGGCGGCCGCCCAGGGGTGCCCGCCACCGGAACAGGCCGACACGAACACCAGGGCCGACAGCGCTACGGCCGGCGGGGTCAGCCTCATCAGATCGTCCCCGACTCAGAAGCGACAACACGGAACGGGGTGTACGAGGGAACGGACCAGCACTTCATGCTTCTCGCCTGAGAACCGGTACCGCGGCGGCGGCGCGATCACGCCCGTCCGCCGGCCGTTCCAGCAGACTCAGCACGTGGAGCTGCTGGAGATCTTTACGCCGTTGACGACCGCGGAGTCGGCGAACACCGTTGACTGATTCGGCCGAAGGCAGATCGAGCCGCCGCCCTGGAGCCGCAGATACACCACGTCGTCATTCCGGGTGTTCATGACCCCGTAGTGCGGCCGCGGCGTGACCGTCTGATACCCACTGGTGACGTCCCGGTACTTCGAGATCGGCCTGCCCGCGAGCAACGCGTCGTTGTCCACGTAGAAGCAGACGTAGGGGTAGGGGCAGCCCTGGGTGGGGGACTCCGCGTGGGCCGCGGAGGCGCCGGTCACGGACATGGCCGCGACGGCCACGCTCGCCCCCGCGAAGCCTGCGACCTTCCGGGTGACGAACTTCATCAAACCTCCATAATGCTCGAGCATGTCCGCGAGTGAGCGGGACTGGACATGACAAGGCGGGAGCATAGCCGGGGGGACCTCTGCCGCCGCCGTGAACTCCCCGCGTCCCGCGGACAATTACCGACGTTCCCGCCTGGGCCCGGTGCCGCCTGACTGGGTGGGGGCGCGCGCCCCGCTGCGGACCCGCGACCGGACCGCCTTGGCCGCTGCCTCATCACGGCCGGGCTGGTGCTGGGTGTGGCGGCGCGCCTCAGGTCTGTCCGGAGGGGCTGACCCGCGCCTCCGCGCCGACGTCCGTAAAGCCAGAGAAAAGCCAGAGACACTGAGGATCACTCCTTAGGGTCTCTGGTCTGCTGTGCACTCGGCAGGATTCGAACCTGCAACCTTCTGATCCGTAGGATCGGGCATCACGTTGGGCAGGGCACTGCTTCTGTCCGTACTGATCGCTGATGTGGCTGATCGCCGGTCTCTATGTGCCGTCGTTGCCGTCAAGGTTGCCGTCACCTGTCGGACCGACTGCTCAGCAGCAACCGCCTTGCCCGCTGAGCTCACACTGCGGCGGCGCGGTGCAGTGTGAACCAGAACGTCGGGACCGGGTTCGTGCCGGGCGTCACGTCGGCCAGCTGCCACCCAGCGAACCTGGCGCTGAGTTCGTCCGCAGTGACGCCGGACCACAAGTCGTCAAAGGCCCCGGGCCCGTACCCGAACATCAGCAATCGTGCGCCGGGGGCGGCGCGCTTGGTGAGGCCGACAGCGTAGGCGTCACGGCGGTGCGGTGGAACCCCGCAGTAGCAGCTCAGGTCGAAGAACAGGTCGTACGGGCCGGGCACGCCCACCTCGTCGAGTCGGGTGGCGTCCCCGCACAGCACCGTGACGTCCGCTCCGGCCGCGGCGGCCTTCTCCCTCGCCTGCCGGACCGCGCGGTCGACCAGGTCGACGGCCGCCACCCGCCAGCCGTGCCGGGCCAGGTACACCGCATTGGTCCCGGTGCCGCAGCCGAGTTCGAGGACCTGGCCTGGCGTCAGCGCGTCGGGCCCCTCTACCAGGGCCACGAGTTCGGGCGGCGTGATGCCGCTGTCCCACGGCGGCTTGCCGTCCCGGTAGAAGTCCTCCAACGCGCGGCGCACAGCCGCCTCTTGGTCGAGCTCCGCAGCCGTCCGAGTCTCGCTCATCGCCACCCCTCCAAGAAGTTAGAGTTTGACTCTAGTGAGTGACTCTAGAGATAGACTCTCGGCATGGATGCGGTCAAGGGATCCGACGGACAGAACGTCAAGCGCCCCGACAAGCGGGCCGAGCGTTCGCGGCGCACCCGCGAGAAGATCGTCGCGGCGGCACGGGACCTGTTCGTCACGCAGGGGTACGGAGCGACAAGCCTTCAGGAGGTTGCGGATCGTGCTGGCGTTGCTGTTCAGACCGTGTACTTCGTGTTCCGTAACAAGCGTGCGTTGTTCAAGGACGTCATCGACATGTCCATCGCGGGCGACGCTGAACCGGTCGCCACGATGGACCGCGACTGGTTCCGCGCCGCGTGCGCCGAGCCCACCGCGGCCGGGCAACTGCGCGCTCACGTGCGGGGCGTGCGCGACATCCTCGGCCGGGTCGCCCCGATCATGCCGCTGATCGCCGCCGCTGCGGCCACGGACCCAGAAATCGCCGCGCAGTGGCCCGCTGGCCCCGACCCGCGCTACACCGTCCAGCACGCCGCAGCGAAGGCACTGACCTCCAAGCCCGACGCCCGCCCCGATGTCGATACCGCCCGCGCCGCCGACCTGCTGTACGGACTGCTCAGCCCAGAGCTATACCTGATCTTTGTCCGCGACCGGAGCTGGTCTCCCGAGGCCTGGCAAGAGTGGGCCTGCGCGACCCTCACTGCCCACCTCTGCACTGATCACGAGTAGGCCCTCAAGGCCCAGCCGAGTAAAGATCAAATGCCTAGTGCCAACCGCTGTACCGATCCCCAAGGCCATCTCCAGCGCCTCTCACAGGCCCGAACGCGACATCTGCACCGGGCTTGAACGCACTAGCGCGTCGACACCGCGGCCGCGTCAAACCGCCCAGCGACGTCACAGTCTCCCCATTGTCGTCATAATGACGTTAACGCTCAGAGTATGGCGTGCTCTGAGACGCTGGAGTCCGATCGAGAGGGGCCGCAGGTATGGAGTGGAAGACCCACGGTGAGCGTCAGATCTACACGAACAAGTGGGTGAACCTGTGTCTGGTCGACGTCCAGCAGCCTGACGGCGCAGGTGGGAGTACCACTCGTTCGCCTTCGGCACCTGGCCGTGGCTGCCGTGGTCAATGACCGCCAAGAGGTCCTGATGATGTGGCGGCACCGCTTCATCACGGACTCCTGGGCCTGGGAGTTGCCCATGGGCCTGGTCGAGGAGGGCGAGACCCCCGAGGAGGCGGCGGCGCGCGAAGTCCTGGAAGAGACAGGCTGGCGTCCTGGCCCCATCAAGCCCCTGATCTACGCCGAGCCGGCCAACGGCATCACCGACTCGCAGCACCACGTCTTCCGCGTCGACGGCGCGACCTACGACGGGCCGCCCACGGAGAAGAACGAGTCCGATCGCATCGAGTGGATACCCCTCAGCGAGGTGCGGGGGATGATCGACCGCCGGGAGATCGTGAGCAGCGGATCGCTCGTGGGTCTCCTGTACGTGCTCATGGACGAGGCGATCCGCTGACCGGTGGGAGGAGTTCCCGTAGCCGCGCCTCGAAGGCCAGGGCTACGGGCTCTTGCCTGTGTGGGGCCAACTGGTCGTAGAACTCCCTCAGATGGCCTGACACGCGTTCAGAGGCCACCGCCGAGGCGGGCACCAGAGCTTGCGTGGCCGTGTCGCACGCCTGGTCTGGCTTGCCCTGGTCCAGCTGCGTACGAGCGAGCCAGAACGCGTGAAACGCACGGCCTCGCTGGTTCGTGTGAGCCTCGCGCCGCAAAGCGTCCGCGATCAAGGGCTCGGCTGTCGCTGCCTCGCCCAGTCGGCCGTGGGCAATGCCCGTGTCCACGATGAGCTTCGGCTCGTCGAAGTAGGTCACCATGACGGGTCCGGGTCGCTTCCTCCGGCCTGCTCGAAATGGCGATGCGCTTCCCCGATCGCGCGGTGCGTCGAGTCCCGGTTGCCAAGGGTGGCGTGAGCGAAGGCTTCGCGCATGGACAGCATCGACAGCACGCGTGGGGTGGTGCCCAGGGCCGAGCGAGCTTGGTCCTGCGCGGCGGTCACGAGTGCCAGTGAGTCCGCGGGCTTGTCCTGGTAGGTCGCCTGCAAGCTCATGCAGGCAAGCACGTTGGCCATGAACTGCCGGTCGTCGATTTCCTTGGCAAGTTGCAGGGCCTCGGTGAAGTACGTGCGGGCCTGGTTGTACTGGCGAGCGTCGAAATGGGTCCAGCCCGTAAGGCGAGCCAACTCGGCGGCGATCCCGTACAGGCCGTGCACCTGCTCCCTCTGAGGCGGTTGCCGTCAACGACTGCCGTCAACCCAAAAGCCAGAGGCCCTGTGGATCACTCCACAGGGCCTCTGGTCTGCTGTGCACTCGGCAGGATTCGAACCTGCAACCTTCTGATCCGTAGTCAGATGCTCTATCCGTTAAGCTACGAGTGCTTGTTTTCTATTATTTTGTCGTCGCTCCCGGCCCTTCCGGCCCGCTCGCGGCGACAGGAAGAACATTACATGACTGCCGTCGACATGTGAAATCCGTTAGGCGCACCGCTTGTGACCTGCAAAAACGCGCCTTGAGGGCCGATGGGCGGTCTTGGGAACGACGAAGCCCCGGTCGGGATGACCGGGGCTTCGGGTGATCGCGCGGAGGCGGAGGGATTTGAACCCTCGATGGGCTTTAAGACCCAAACCGCATTAGCAGTGCGGCGCCATAGACCGGACTAGGCGACGCCTCCAGCACAACCGCTCACGCGAGCGCGAGTGGTGCGTGCAGATGATGACACAGTCGAGCGGTGCGTCACCAATCGGCCTCTACGGTACTAGGCAGGCGGGGCGAAGGGCAAAGTCTTTGGCCCCGGTGAGGCGCGGCCGCAACATCGCCGGATGTGGGGCGTTGGTCAGGTCATGCCGCAGGTCACCTCCGGCGGGCTCCGTCGGCTCGTCGTCACCGCCGCCGCCTCCCTCGCCGCCGTCACCTCGATCCCCGCCGCCCACTCCTCCGCTTCCGGGGACCACCTCACCGTCACCGTCCGGCACGCCGGTGATGACAGGGACGGAACGTACGAGCTGCGCTGCCATCCCGATGGGGGCAGTCACCCGCGGGCTGAGGAGGCCTGTCGGGCGGTCGATCGCAATACGCGGTGGGGGAGGGACACCTTCGCACCGGTGCCGGAGGGCGAGGTGTGCACGATGCGGTACGGCGGGCCGGCCACCGCGCACGTCACCGGGACCTGGTCCGGGCGGCCGGTCGATGCGACGTACGACCGCAGTAATGGGTGCCAGATCGCCCGCTGGGACCGGTTCGTGCCTCTCCTGCCCGACCTCGGCACGTGATGCCGGCTGCCCGGCCCGCAGAGGCCCCGGGCCGTGCGTGACGTACGAGTGCCTCGCCCGTAGGCGTGGGCCGACCGTTGCGTAAAGGTCGCGCGAAGGTCCTGCGGGGCCGGGGGGCGGGGAGAGGGGACGGTGCGCCGGCGGGAGGAAGTGCCGGCGGGGCGGGGTCTTGGCCGGTCACGGGTTACCGGCGGTGCGGGGGCTTGGCCGGTTGTGACCTGCCGCTCACACGTTCTATGTCACTTCATGGTGCGAGCTGCCTCTCATCCTGCGTCGCGACCGCAACCTCAGCGCTTAGACTCCCTCGCGTGACACGCCGCGGGCCGGTTGGCAAGATGGCCCGAGCGGTCGGCAAGGTGCGGTAACAGGGAGGAAGCGACTCGTGAGCAGCAGGCCATCCCGAGGCGCTGCTCGCCTCGCAGCCATACTGGACGCTCTGCCGGACGCGTTGGTGCTGGTCAACGCCAACGGGACCGTCGTCAACGCCAACACCATCGCCCTGGAGGCCTTCGAGACTCCGGGCACCGCCCTCGTCGGGCGAGGGCTGCTCGATCTGCTGCCCCAGTTCGACTCGCGGCTCATTCCCGGCTCCATGCGCCGGCCCGACCACATGGACCCGCGCGGCCGTACCAAGCCGACGCGCATGGTCGCCCGGCGGACGGACGGCACCGAGTTCCCGGTCGAGGTCACCAGCGCGAACCTCGAGAACGGACAGCAGGCCTACGACGGTTACGGCTACACCGGCGACGAACTGCTGATGCTCGTCGTCCGCGACCTGTCCGGGACCATCGACACCGAGGCCGAGCTGGCCCGCTCGCAGCGGCAGACCGAGATGATCCTGCGGGCCGCGTCGGAGGGCGTGGTCGGGACCGACACCGACGGGCACATCGTTCTCGTCAATCCGGCCGCCGCGCAGATCCTGGGCTACCGCGCCAGCGACCTCGGCGGCAAGGAGCTGCACGAACTCGTGCTGCACTCGCGCGCCGACGGCTCCCCCTTCCCCTACGAGGAGTCGCCGCTCGCCGACACCCTGCGCTCCGGGCGCAAGCACCGGGTGCGCGGACAGGTGCTGTGGTCCAAGAGCGGGGACAAGGTCTCCGTCGACCTGACCACCGCGCCGGTACGCGACGGCGACCAGCTCGTCGGCGCCGTCATGACCTTCGCCGACCGGCGCCCCTACGACACCCTCGCCGAGGAGAAGGCGGCCGTCGAGAAGCGGCACGAGGAAGAGGTGGAGCGGCTCTCCGAGGAGCACGCCTCCGACCTCACCGCGCTGCGCCAGCAGCACGTCACCGAGGTGGAGGAGCTGCGCGAGCAGCACGAGGAGGAGCTGGCGGCCGGCGAGGACCGGTACGCCGCCCTCGCCGAGCGCGAGAAGGACCGCTACGAGGCCCTCGCCGGGCGGCACGAGCAGTTGCTGACCCTGCTGGGGCGCTCGCTGCGCGGGCCGCTGGACGAGCTGCGCCGCGAGCTGGCCGCGCTCGCCGCGGACGACGCCGGGCAGCTGTGGCCCGAGGCCAACCAGGTGCTGCACCACCTGTCGGCGGGCTACTCCAGGATCACCACCCTGATCGACAACGTCCTCGGCTACCAGCTGATCGACACCGGCGATCGGACGATCACCCGTACGAACGTGATGCTCGACTCCGTCGTCGCCGCCGGCGTCGACGGGGCAGTCGAGCTCATCGGGCCCGGGCGGGTGCAGTTCGCCGTGCACGCGCCGCCCATCGAGGCCCAGGTCGACGCCCGGCTCCTGGCCACCGCGCTCGCGCATCTCGTCGCGGACGTGGCGGGCGTGGACGCGACCGGCAACTCGCCCGTCTCGGCGGGCGGTTACATGGACAACACCGTCGTGGTGGCGGCGGCGCAGCGCGGTGAGGTCGTACGGATCGAGGTGCGCGGGCCGTACACCGGGGGAGACCCGGTGCACGAGCCGATCGTGCGCGGGATCGTCCGGGCGCACGGTGGCGTGCTCCAGACGCACGAGGTGCCGGGCATGAGCGGCAGTGCGTACGTCCTCGAAGTCCCGCTCGGGGAAGGAGCCGGTGCCGTCGCGGCCACGGCTCCGGCCGCGCTCGGGGCCGGGGGGACGGGCGGCGCCGACGACACCGGCACGGCAGGGGGCACGGCCGCCGGGCAGACGTCCGGTGGCGGACGTCGGCGGGGCCGGCGTGCCAACACGGACGCGTTCCTGGAGATCGAGGCCCCGAGCGGCCAGAGCAGTGACGGCGGGGCCGGTGACCAGGGCTCCGGCCACTTGGACGGCTCCGACGATTCCTACGGTCTTGGGGGTGCCGACGGCTCGGGTGGTTTCGGCGGTCCCGGTGGTTCCGACGCTGAGGGTGCCGCACCCACCGGGCGGCGGCGCAGGCGTGCGGCCGCCGAGGCGGAGGCGTCCGTCCCCGCTTCGGGCGAAGGTGGCGAGGTCTCCGGCGGTACCGGGCGGCGGCGCGGGCGGCCGGCCGAGGACGCCGTCGCCGCGGCGTTTTCCGGCGCGGCCCAGGCGTTGCCTCCGGGGTTGGTCCAGGCACTGCCTCAGGGGTCCGCCGCGGGCGTGTCCGAGGGGGCGGTCGTGATGGCCGCCGAGCATTCGGCGGGTACCGCGGCCTCGGGTACGGGGCTCGGCGGGACCGTTCCGCCGCAGGGCGTGCCCGCGCCCGGCGGCCGACGCGCCCGGCCTGACGCCGACGAACAGCACGCGTTGCCGCCGGCACTGCCCGCCGCGGGTTCCGGCACCGCGGACGCGGGTGGCTCCGACGCGGGTGAGAACCCGCAGCCGACCGGGCGCCGTCGGCGCGCCCTGGCCGCCGCGAACGAGCGGGCCGCCGCGCAACAAGCCGGTCCCCGCTCGGTGTTCGCTCTGCCTCCGGCGGAGGCGGACCGGACTGCGGACAGCGCGGACGGTACGGAGGGCGTGCAGGGCGCGCCGGGTACGGCCGGTGTTCCGGGTACGGCCGACGTGCCGGGGGCGCCGGGTGCGGCGGGGCAGGTTCCCGCGCAGGCTCAGGTCCCGGCGCAGGGGGCGGTGCCGCAACCCGTCCCCCGGCAGATTCCCCAACAGATTCCGCAGCAGATTCCCCAGCAGGTCGCTCCTCAGGGCGTACCGCAGGGTGCCCAGCAGACGTCCGTGCACGTTCCCCGGCAGATGCCGGTCTCCGCGCCGGTCGCCCCGGCCGAGGCCCTGATCGACGACGGTCGGCACGACGCCGCTCCGCACGACCAGTCCAGCGACCACACTCCGCCGCAGCCGCACCCCACGAGCGCCCCGACGGGCCGCCGCCGACGCGCCGTGGCCCAGCCGGCCCAGCCGAACGAGGCTGTCGGAACGCCGGAGCAGGAAGCTCCCGCGCCACCGGTTCCGCCGGCCCCCGGCGACGCCGCTCCGACAGCTCCGGCTCAGGGGCAGGCCCCGTCCGCCGTTCCCGCGCAGAGCCAGGGACAGGCACAGGCACAGGCACAGGCTGCCCAGGCCGCCACCGGCCAGCCCCTCCCCGCAGCCGCGCCGAGCACCCCGGGCGCCGGTACGCCCGTACCGGCGAACGGCACACCCGCGTCCGGCACCACTCCGGCACAGATGCCTACGCCCGCTCAGCCGGCGCCGAACGCCTCGAACACGCCGGCCACGGGCACCCCCCTCCCGCCGGAAGCCCCGGCGCCCGCCCGGCCCCAGCAGGCACAGCAGGCCCAGCCCCGCCCCGCCCAGCCCCTCCCGGCCGAAGCCGCCGCTGCCGCCGGCGTCGGTGCCCCAGTGGACCCCAACTCCACCCAGGGCCGGGCCATCAGCGTGCGGACCCTGGGTCAGGGCGTGCCGTTCACGCGGCAGGCGGCCCAGGTGCAGCAGCCGACGGCCGCGACTCCTCCCCCGCACCAGTCGAATGGTTCCGGTCGGCGTCGCAAGCTCGGTACGCGGCAGGAGCCGGTCGCCGCGCCCCCGGAGCAGGCGGCCCGCCCGCACCCGCAGACGGAGCAGCCTGCCGTACCGCCCCAGACGCATGGCCGCCCCCCGGCGCAGGCTCAGCCCCAGTCCCAGACCACTCCGCCGGGTCAGCCACAGCAGGCGCCTCAGCCGCAGGCGCAGCCTCAGCCCCAGCCGTCCCTGGCCGGTCAGTCCCGGCTCGCGCAGGCGACGGAGGGGGCGGGACGGTCGTATGCCATAGGCGCGCCGGACGAGAACGCCGCCGAGGGGCCCGAGCCGCTGGACGGGCCGGGCGGGGCGGTCGAGGTGGCGGATCCGCCGCGGCCGCAGCCGATGGACGACGAGCTGCCGCCGGAGCCGCTGGACAACCCGCGGCGGCTGCTGGTGTGGCCGGCGCCGGACGTGAGTACGCAGCAGGCGCTGAGCGACCGCGGGTACCGGCCGGTCATCGTGCACTCGCGCGAGGAGGTCGACGCGCAGATCGCCGCCTTCCCGGCCGCGCTGTTCGTGGACCCGCTGACCGGGCCGATCACGCGCACCGCGTTGCAGTCGCTGCGGCAGGCCGCCGTGGCCGCTGAGGTGCCGGTGCTGGTCACGGCCGGGCTGGGGCAGGCGACGCGTGAGGCGGCGTACGGCGCCGACCCCGCCGTACTGCTGAAGGCGCTCGCTCCGCGGGACAGTGAGCAGCATCCGCCGCGGGTACTGCTGATCGAGGAGCACGCGGAGATCGCGCTGGCGTTGACGTCGACGCTGGAGCGGCGTGGGATGCAGGTCGCGCGGGCGGCGAGTGACGCGGACGCCGTGACGCTCGCCGGGCAGCTGCGGCCCAACCTGGTGGTGATGGACCTGATGCAGGTGCATCGGCGCCGGGCCGGGATCGTCGACTGGCTGCGGGCGAACGGGCAGCTCAACCGCACCCCGCTCGTCGTCTACACGGCCGCCGTGGACCAGGCCGACCTGCCCCGGCTGGCGTCGGGCGAGACGGTTCTCTTCCTCGCCGAGCGCTCCACCAGCTCGGAGGTGCAGAGCCGGATCGTCGACCTGCTGGCCAGGATCGGAACGAACTGAGGCACCGGGGCCGGCTCGTCGGCGTGCGGTCGGACCGACCCGGCCGGCTCGTCGGCGTGCGGTCGGACCGACCCGGCCGGCTCATCGGCCTGCGGTCGGACCGACCGGGCCGGCTCGCCGACGGGCAGCCAGTCTCCCGTCTTCGGTCTCCGGTCTCCGGTCTCCGGTCTCCCGTCTCCGGACCACTTCCTGCCGCCCCGGATCCGAACGAACCACGGAACCCGCGAACCCGCTCGCTAGCGGGCGACCAGTCTCCGGGCCGCTTCCTTGATGGACGCGCGCAGGCGGTCGCGGTCCGTTTCCGCGCCGCCGGCCAGGATGCGCTTCATCTGGGGGACGACGACGGCCCAGTTGGCCAGTGCGGTGAGCAGGAACAGCAGGTCGCGGGGTGGGATCGCGTCGGTGATGACGCCCCGGGCCTGGCCGTCCTCGACGGCGGCGACCTTGCGGGTGTAGTGGTTCTGGCGCTCGGTCTCGTCGGGCAGTTCGGCGTCGCCGTACTCGAGGCCCTCCCAGAAGAGCAGGCGCAGCAGTTCGGGGTGGTCGGCGTGGTAGTCCATCAGCCGGTCGATCCAGCCCTCGATGTCGTCCGGGTCGACGGGGACGGCGGCGGCCAGGTCGACCATGCGCTTTTCGAGGACGTGGGTGAAGAGCTCGGCCTTGTTGCCGAAGTAGGCGTAGATGAGCTGCTTGTTCGCCTTGGCCTCGGCGGCGATGCGGTCGATGCGCGCGCCCGCGATGCCGTGCCGGGCGAACTCGGCAACGGCCGCCTCGAAGATGCGGGCCTTGGTGGCCTCGGGGTCCCTTACTGCCATGGGACCAGAGTAGACGGCCACTAACCAACTATTTGGTTGACATGGAATGGAGAGCCGCCGCACGCTGTTCCCGCAATGAATCAACCAACCAGTTGGTTATTAGAGTCGGCTCCAAGGAGTGCGTTCGTCCATGTCGTCACCGACCAGCACCCTGCAAGCACAGACAGCGCCGGGAACACGGAACGCGCCCCGGGGCGGCCCCCTCTTCCTCGCCCTCATCGCCCTGTGCACCGCCGTCACCGCCGCCAACATCTACCTCGCGGCCCCGCTGCTCCCCCTCATCGCCGACGACTTCGGCACGACCCCCTCGGCCGTGGCCTGGATCGCCTCGGTCGCCCAGTTCGGATACGCCGCCGGCCTGCTGTTCTTCGCCCCGCTCGGTGACCGCGTGAACCGGCGCCGCATCGTCACCGTCCTCTCCCTCGTCACCGCGGCGGCGCTGGTGGCGGCGGCGGCCTCCGGCGGCACCACCGCCCTCGCGGCCACCGTGTTCGTCGCCTCGGCCACGACCGTCGTACCGCAGCTGCTCGTCCCGCTGGTCGCCGAGCGCGCCCCCGCCCACCGGCGCGCCAGTCATGTCGCCGCCGTCATCGCGGGCCTGTTCACCGGCATCGTCGCGGCGCGTGTCCTCGGCGGACTCGCGGGACAGGCCTTCGGCTGGCGTGCGGTGTTCCTGGGCGCGGCGGCCCTCACCGCGGTCCTCGGCCTGCTGACGGCCACCGTCCTGCCGACGGCCCGCAACCGGCGTGACGGCGGGCTCCTCACCGGGATCGCCGCGATGCCGGGCCTGGTGCGCAGGTCACCCGACCTGTGGCGGGCGTGCGTGCGCCAGGCCGGGATGTACGGCGCCTGGAGCGCCCTGTGGACGTCCCTCGCCCTGCTGCTGACGGGGGAGCGGTACGGCATGTCTACCGCGACCGCCGGGCTCTTCGGCCTCTTCGGGCTGGCGGCGGCCGCGGTGGCGCCGCTGGCGGGCGGCCTGGTCGACCGCTTCGGCGCCGCCAGGGTCGTACGGTCGGCTTATCTGCTCGCGACTGTGTCCGTACCGCTGTTCTGGCTGGGCGGCCATCGGCTGCCGGCGCTCTTCGTGGCCGCGATCACGGTCCACGCCGCCCTGGTCGCCTCCCACATCGCCAACCAGACCCTCGCCCTGACCACGACCTCCTCCCCCGCCGCCGCCAACAGCGCCTACGTCGTCTCCGGCTTCACCGGCGGCGCCCTCGCCTCGGCCCTCGCGGGCCTCGCCTTCACCTACTGGGCGTGGACCGGCGTGTGCGCGGTGGCGGGGCTGTGGCTGCTGCTGGGGTGGGGGACCACCGCGGGGGCCACCGCCGTACGGAGTGCACGGGCCGTACGGCGGTGACGGTGACCCTGACCGGGTCAGATCCGCTTCACGTCCAGCTCGCCCTCCGCGTACTGCCTGCGCAGCACCTTTTTGTCGAACTTTCCGACGCTCGTCTTCGGCACCGCCTCGACGATCGTCCAGCGCTCCGGGAGCTGCCACCTGGCGATGTGGCCCTCGTCGGCGAGGAAGGCGCGAAGGGTCTCGAAGTCGGCGCTCGAGCCCTCCTTGAGGACGACGGTGGCCAGTGGGCGCTCGCCCCACTTGTCGTCGGGGACCGCGACGACCGCGGCCTCGGCGACGTCCGGGTGGGACATCAGGGCGTTCTCCAGCTCGACGGAGGAGATCCACTCGCCGCCGGACTTGATGACGTCCTTGGCGCGGTCGGTGAGGGTGAGGTAGCCGTCCGCGCTGATGACGCCGACGTCACCGGTCTTCAGCCAGCCGTCCTCGCTGAACTTGTCGGCGGGGCGGAGGGGTCCGGCGTCGACGCCGTTGTAGTAGGCACCCGCGATCCACGGGCCGCGCACCTCCAGCTCGCCCGCGGACTCCCCGTCCCAGGGGAGGCGCTCGCCGCCGGGGCCGGTGAGGCGGGCCTCGACGCCGGCCGGGAAACGGCCCTGGGTGAGGCGGTAGGCGAACTCCTCGTCCGTGCCGGCCACGGCGGCCGGCGGGCGGGCGATGGTGCCGAGCGGGGAGGTCTCCGTCATGCCCCAGGCGTGGCAGACCCGCATGCCCAGGTTGTCGAAGGCCGTCATCAGCGAGGGCGGACACGCCGAGCCGCCGATGGTGACCTGGGTGAGGGAGGAGACGTTGCGCGGCTTGGCGGTGAGCTCGGCCAGCAGGCCCTGCCAGATGGTGGGGACGGCGGCCGCGTGGGTCGGCTTCTCGCTCTCGATCATCTCGGCGAGCGGACCGGGCTGGAGGAAGCGGTCCGGCATCAGCATGTTGACGCCGGTCATGAAGGTGGCGTGCGGCAGGCCCCAGGCGTTGACGTGGAACTGGGGGACCACGACGAGCGAGGTGTCCTGGTCCGTGAGGCCCATCGACTGGGCCATGTTGACCTGCATGGAGTGCAGGTAGATGGAGCGGTGGCTGTAGATCACGCCCTTGGGGTCGCCCGTCGTGCCGGAGGTGTAGCACATGGCGGCGGCCTGGCGTTCGTCCAGCTCCGGCCAGTCGTAGCTGGTCGGCTTCCCGGCGATCAGGTCCTCGTACTCGTGGACCTGAGCGCTCACGCCCGCGAGGAGGGAGCGGTCGCCGGGTCCGGTGACGACCACGTGCTCGACCGTCTTGAGGTGCGGGAGCAGCGGGGCCAGCAGCGGCAGCAGCGAACCGTTGGCGATCACGACCTTGTCGGCGGCGTGGTGCACGATCCAGACGAGCTGCTCGGGGGGCAGACGCAGGTTGAGGGTGTGGAGGACCGCGCCCATGGAGGGGATCGCGAAGTAGGCCTCGACGTGTTCGGCGTTGTTCCAGGCGAGGGTCGCCACCCGGTCGTCGCCGGCCACTCCGAGGTCGTCGCGCAGGGCGTGGGCGAGCTGGGCCGCGCGGGCGCCGATCTCGGCGAAGGAGCGACGGTGCGGTTCGCCCTCGCCGGTCCAGGTGGTCACCTGTGAGGTGCCGTGGACCCTCGACCCGTGGGTCAGGATCCTCGAGATCAGCAGCGGTACGTCCTGCATCGTGCTCAGCACGGTGTCCTCCCGGGCGACATTGCAACACGGCGGTAAAGGCTGCGCCGATTCTGCGCACATACCGCGTGGTATGTCACTAGCTTCGGGCGATCGATCACTCGACGTCGACGAGCGATCGCCCGAACGTGTGGACCTAGCGTGCGACTTCCAGCTCCGGATCCTCGCGCAGTTTGCCGAGCGCCCTCGACACCGCCGACTTCACCGTGCCGACCGACACGCCGAGCAACTCGGCCGTCTGGGCCTCGCTCAGGTCCTCGTAGTACCTGAGGACGACCATCGCCCGCTGTCGTGCGGGCAGCTTGCCGATCGCCCGCCACATCGCGTCGTGCAGCGCCTGCCGCTCCGCCGGGTCGCCACCGGGCATCGGCTCCGGCTCGGGCAGCTCGTCGCAGGCGAACTCGTCCACCCTGCGCTTGCGCCACTGCGAGGTGCGCGTGTTCAGCAGCGCGCGGCGCACATAGCCGTCCAGCGCCCGGTGGTCCTCGATGCGGTCCCAGGCCACGTACGTCTTGGCCAGCGCGGTCTGCAGCAGGTCCTCGGCGTCGCTCGGGTTGGCGGTGAGCGACCGGGCGGTGCGCAGCAGCACCGGTTGCCTGGCCCGGACGTACGACGAGAAGGAGGGGTACGTCGCGTACGGGCGGGACCGCGTCCCGGCGTCGGAGGCGCTGGTGCAGACGGGTGGGGTCATGGCTCAACGCTAGGAGTGAGGGCCCCTCCACCGGATCGGCCGCAGGTCCTGAAGCGGACTCCGCCTCAGGTTGTAGGGGTGGCGTCGCCTCCACCTCCTGAGGGTGGACGAGAGGAGGGCGCGTAGTACGGGTTCACCCCTGCGGGTAGGACGTACGCGGCAGCCGGGCTCCACGGGGCGCTCACCGGTCCGAGGTCAGCACCAGGCCCGAGGTCGGCACCCCCGTCCCCGCCGTCACCAGGGCGCTCGCCGCGTCCGGCACCTGGTTCACGGCCGTGCCGCGCAGCTGCCGTACGGCCTCCGCGATGCCGTTCATGCCGTGCAGGTACGCCTCCCCGAGCTGGCCCCCGTGGGTGTTGAGGGGCAGGCGGCGCTCGGCGACGAGGTCGGCGGCCTCGCCGGGCGCGCAGAAGCCGAACTCCTCCAGCTGCATCAGCACGAACGGGGTGAAGTGGTCGTACAGGATGCCCACGTCGATGTCGGCGGGCGCCAGCCCGGAGGTGCGCCACAACTGGCGGGCGACCACGCCCATCTCGGGCAGGCCGGTGAGGTCGTCGCGGTAGAAGCTGGTCATCTGCTCCTGCGCCCGGCCCGCGCCCTGGGCGGCCGCCGCGACGACGGCGGGCGGGCGGGGCAGGTCGCGGGCCCGTTCGACGGAGGTGACGACGAGGGCCTGGCCGCCGTCCGTCTCCTGGCAGCAGTCCAGCAGCCGCAGCGGCTCCACGATCCAACGGGAGTCGGCGTGGTCGTCGAGGGTGATGGGCCGGCCGTGGAAGTACGCCGCCGGGTTGGTCGCCGCGTACGCCCGGTCGACGACGGCCACGTACCCGAACGCCTCCGGGGTGAGCCCGTACGCGTGCAGGTACCGCTGGGCCGCCATCGCCACCCAGGAGGCGGGGGTGAGCAGCCCGAACGGCAGGGACCAGCCGAGCGCGGTCCCCTCCGCGGAGGGCTCGCGGTGCTGCACGCCCGAACCGAAGCGGCGGCCCGAGCGCTCGTTGAAGGCCCGGTAGCAGACCACCACCTCGGCCACGCCCGCCGCGATCGCCAGCGCCGCCTGCTGGACGGTCGCGCAGGCCGCGCCGCCGCCGTAGTGGATCCGGGAGAAGAAGGACAGCTCGCCGATCCCACAGGCCTGGGCAACGGTGATCTCCGGGCTGGTGTCCATCGTGAAGGTGACCATGCCGTCCACGTCGGCCGGCGTGAGCCCCGCGTCGTCCAGGGCCGCGCGCACCGCCTCCGCGGCGAGCCGCAGCTCGCTGCGCCCGGAGTCCTTGGAGAACTCCGTGGCCCCGACACCGACGACCGCGGCCCGGCCACCGAGGGTGTCGCGGGTACGTACGCTCACTCCGCATCAGCCTCCCCGATGATGACCGTGACCGTTCCGGTGACGTGCCGGCCGATGCCGTTGTCCCCGGCGACCCGCACCACGGCCGTGTCCCCGTCGACCTCCTCGACCGTGCCACGCAGCACCATCGTGTCGCCGGGGTGATTGGGGGCGCCGAGCCGGATGGCGACCTTGCGGAGCACGGCCATGGGGCCGAAGTGGTCGGTGATGTAGCGGCCGACCAGGCCGTTGGTGGTCAGGATGTTCATGAAGATGTCGGGGGAGCCCTTCTGCCGGGCGGCCTCGGGGTCGTGGTGCACGTCCTGGTAGTCCCGGGAGGCCACGGCCCCGGCGACGATCGACGTGCGGGTGACCGGTATCTCCAGCGGTGGCAGCTCGTCCCCGGCCCTCATCCGGCCACGCCCTCGCAGGCGGGACGGAAGACCGGCAGCACCAGTTCGTCGTCGTACCGCCGGAACTCCAGCCGCACCGGCATCCCGATCCGCACCTTGTCGTACGGCACACCCACCACGTTGCTGACGATGCGCACGCCCTCCGCCAGTTCGATCAGACCGACGGCGTAGGGAGGGTCGAAGGCCGGGAAGGGCGGGTGGTGCATCACCACGTACGAGTAGACGCTCCCCGCGCCGCTCGCCTCGACGGTGTCCCAGTCCGGCGAGCCGCAGCTGCCGCAGCCGGGCAGCCAGGGGAAGCGCAAGGTGTCACAGGCTGCGCACCGCTGGATGAGCAGCCGGTTCCGCTCGACGCCGGACCAGAAGCCGGCGTTGTCACGGTTGGTCACGGGACGGGGGCGGCGGTGCTCGCGTGGCTCCTGTTGTGCGGGGGTGTGCTTCTGGGGCGCGTACTTGAGGATGCGGAAGCGGTGCGTGCCCGCTGTTTCCATGCCGACCCGGACGTCGGTGCGGGTGGTGATGAAGTAGCCGCTGCCCAGCCTGGTGGTCTTCCGTGCCGATACCGACTCGATCACCGTGTCGAAGGTGACCTCGTCGCCGGGGCGGAGCGGTCGCAGGTACTCCTGCTCGCAGTCGGTGGCGACCACCGCGGTGTACCCGGCGTCGTCGAGCAGCCCGAGGAGTTCCTCGTACGCCGGTGCGCGCCCCGCGTGCCCGGAGAGGCCGCCCATGGTCCACACCTGGAGCATGGTGGGCGGGGCGACGGCGGCGGGACCGGTGTAGGCCGGGTTCTCGTCCCCCATCGCCTCGCACCAGTGCCGGATCATGGCCGCGTCGACGGGGTCCTTGCCGAGGCCCGCGACGGCGGCGGGCCGCCCCTCGTAGGCCTTCAGCCGCACCGCGATCTCGTCGTCCACGGCCGTTCTCCTTCCCCTCCGAGGATTTCTGACTGTCCGTCAGATAATGTGGACTGTCAAGGTCACGTCGGGGGGAAGCCGGCCGGGGCGTCAGCCGGGATGGTCGGCCGGGATGCCGGCCGGGATGGTCGGCCGGGGCCCACCCGCTCCCCCTCGGCGCCTCAGCGCGCCCCCTTCCCATTTTCGAACACATGTACGAACATGAAGGTATGGCCATCACCGACCGGCACCCCCGGCAGGCCACCACCATGGCCCTCGCCCACGCGCTGTCAGCCGCGGAACGCGGCCTGGCCGTCATCCCCCTCTCCCGGACCAAGCTCCCGGCTCTGCGCTCCCCGCACCGCGACGATCCGACCGCACCTCCCTGCCACGGCGAGTGCGGCCGCCCGGGCCACGGTGTGTACGACGCCTCGACCGACCCGGCGCGCGTCCGCGCCCTGTTCGCCATGGCCCCCTGGGCCACCGGCTACGGCATCGCCTGCGGCCTGGCCCCGCACCACCTCATCGGCGTCGACCTGGACACCAAGACCGGCACGGACTCCACCGCCGCCCTGCGCGAACTCGCCCTGCGCCACCTGTTCACCATCCCCGCCACGGTCGTCGTCCTCACCCCCAGCGGCGGCCGCCACCTGTGGCTGAGCGGGCCCCCTGACGTCGTCGTACCGAATTCGGCAGGCCGCCTGGCTCCCGGCATCGACATCCGCGGCGCCGGCGGCTACCTCGTGGGCCCCGGCTCCCGTACCGACCACGGCGTCTACGCCACCGCCCCCGGCACCGCACACCTGCCCCCCGCGCCCTGTCCTCCCGCGCTGTTGCGCCTGCTGCTCCCACCGCCCCGCCACCCCGGGGGCCCCGGGACCCGGCACGGTCACGGTAAGGATCTGGGTCACGGGTACGGGCAGGGTCTGCTCCACTTCGTCCTCGCCGCGCACCAGGGCCAGCGCAACACGCGCCTCTTCTGGGCCGCCTGCCGGGCCTACGAGGACGGCATCGGCCCGGAACTCGCCGACGCCCTCGTCGACGCCGCGATCCACACCGGCCTCACCGCCCGCGAGGCCCGCTCCACGATCGCGTCGGCGAAACGCATGACCCGCCACCGCTCGGAAGAACCAGGAGCTCCGGACGGAGCGCGCCCCTAAGCTGTGCGCCCATGCCCCTGACCCGCGTCACGCTGACCTCCGGCCGCACGATCGACCTCGATGAACTTCGACTGTCCTCAACGTACGGCGGGATGCTGGAGGGCTACCCGTTCCGCTTCCTCAACGACAGGCTGATCAAGGGTTTGCTGACCTTGGCGGAGAACACCTACCGCAACTCCCCGGTGCACCTCGTCACGCCCCCGCGCGATCAGCCCGAGGACGCGTACACCGGCGCCTTCGGCCCGATGGAGAGCCTGCCCCCGGTGGCGTGCGTCGGTTCGTTCCGCTCGGCGGCGATCGCCCCGGAACACGATCCGGTCCTCTACCGCTCGTGGCTCACGGTGGTGTGGTTCCAGACGTCACCGACGGCGCCCTCGGGCGAGGACGCCGAGGCGGGACTGCGGGGGGTGGCGTGGGAGGAACTGGCGCGGGACCAGGAGCTGTAGGTCCCGGCCGACGGGACGGTTCTACTGGCGACCGCCCCTACCGCCGACGGGCCAGGCCTTCGACGCCGACCGTGGCGGCCTTGGCGACGAGGGCGACGAGGGCGTCGCGGCGTTCGGCGTCCTTAGGCCGGCAACGCGGCGAGCGCGAGCAGACCGGCCGCCCGGGCGGCGCCCCGGCGCATGCGACGGGAGTACGTCATGGAACGGGCCTGTAAGTACGTCATGGATGCACCTCCGAAACCCTCGATATCACTCATACGTCGACGATGGCTCAGGCGGCTCGGCGAAAAACGCCTGGAGAACTCCCCTCTCCTCGGCGAGAGTCGGTCGATGACCGTTCCCCCATGCGATCTGTTACGCGGCCAGTTCGACCTGACCTGGGCCCTGTTCGAGTACCACCTGGACCGGCTCACGCCCGAGGACTTCCTCTGGGAACCGGCACCGCACTGCTGGACGATGCACCGGTCCGCCGAGGGCGAGGGCGAGGGCGCCTGGGTACCGGACTGGGCCGACACCGAGCCCGAGCCGGTCCCCGTACCGACCATCGGCTGGCTGAGCTGGCACATCGGCTGGTGGTGGGGTGTGACCCTCGACCACCTGAGGGGCGACCCACCCCGGGAACGTACCGAGGTCGCCTGGCCCGGCCCCGGAAAGCCCACGACCGACCTGCTGCGCGACCTGCGCACGGCCTGGCTGACCACCCTCGCCGACCTCAGCGACACGGACCTTGGCGCCACAGCCTCCTTCCCCTGGCCGAACGACCCCGGCCACACGGTGGCCGACACGCTCGCCTGGGCCAACGCAGAGCTGATGAAGAACGCTGCGGAGATCGGCCAGTTGCGGCTCCTGCGGGCAGCGGTGGGCACCGAACACCGGTAGCCGTCGTCGGCGACGACGTGATCAACGCGACACAGGTCCGCAGGGCCACCAAAGTGCCCGCCCGACCGTCTTCATCGTCGCAACACCAGCACCAGCACCAGCACCACAGCAACGTCACATCAAAGTCACTACGGCCGGGAGGCACCGTGGGGTGCCTCCCGGCCGCGCTCTGTCCGAGAACGGGGGTCCTCAGTTGAACTTACGCGCCTGCTCGCAGGCCCTCACCTGCTGCGGTCCCGCCTTCGCCACCGCTCAGGAGTCCTGATGGCCATGCGATCCATACTTCCCGACCGCCTGACGGGGCGGCCCGCCGCCGCCTGCCTGGCCCTCGCCGGAGTCGCCGCCAGTGTCCTGATCGGCAAGGGCGGCCTGGACACGGTGGTCGGCTGCGGAATCGCCAACGACGAGTTGCCCTCCCAGACCGCGGAGGACTGGGTCGGACACGCGGACCACGTCGTCGTGGCCACGCCGACGGCGGAGGAGGACACCAACAGACGTGACTTCAAGGTGGGCGCGATCAGCTACAGGACCGACCGCAAGGTGACGTTCCGTACGGACGACGTCCTCTGGTCGGCCAAGAGCCCGCGGCGCGAGCTCGGCAAGGACTTCGACATGGTGGCCGCCGGCTGGCAGGTGTACCGGGAGAGCGGCAACCGCACCAAGGTGACGACCGCGGACGCCCCCCGCCTGGAGACCGGCCACACCTACCTCCTGGCCCTGCGCTGGACGGGCGGCAAATGGACCGTCCTCGGCGAGGGCGCCGCCGTACCGTTCGACGACCACACCACCGCGCAGGGGGAATGGTGCGGACGCGTCCTGAGCAAGGAGGACATCGCGCTCGGCGAACTCTTCTCCCGCTCGGACGACACCAGCCTCGAAAAGGTCCTCTTCGGCCAGGACGAGCAAGCCGTCAAGAGCGCGCTGGCCGACGCGAACAAGAAGTGACGGCACCCCGAGGCCCGCCCGGCGAGCGCGGCTGGTGAACCGACCGCAAGCCAGGAAGCAGATGGAACAATCGGGTGGCCTGGCTCTTCAGGCACCCTCGCGGGCACCGACCACCGCGTCGAGTTCCACGGCGACGATCGCCTGGGCGCATCCACACTGCTGGAGCTGCCCGAGCGGCAGCACGACGTGGCCTGGGGCGTCTGGACCCTACGGTTGGCCGCCCAGGCCGACGACCGTGCGTGAGCCTGGCCGTGGCCTCACCCGACGCGGGTGAGGCCACCCGGGCTCAAGGGCATACCCCACTTCGACGCCGAAGGCCGCCGGGAACGGCCCCTGACCGATCTGAACAGTGGGGTGGCGTGCGCGGAGAGCCGCCTCTGTCGGCCTGTCTCAGCCGGCGATTCCAGACCCGGCGGGCTCTCTTGCCAGCGGCTCCTCGGCGGCCGACACGACCGGCCAACTGGGGTGCCGCCGGTCTTCTTGGCGCGGTTACAGGAGGCCGAGGAGACCGAGGCCCAGAAGGCCGCCCTTGCCGCCGCCCAAGCCAGCGGCTGCGGCCATGTTGGCTCCAGTGATGGTGGAGGCGGTGATGACGCCGAGGATGACGGCCAGGCGGGTGGTGAGGCGCTTGTTCACAGCAGAATCCCTTCAAGATCGGCTCGTGCTAGCGGCCTGCTCAACGACAACCGATCCGCTCCGTTACGGATGCTTCCGCAGATCAGACCCCTATGCGCGGTGTCCGCAACCGCACGCATGGGGCGCGGGGCCGACGTCATCCCGCAGCGGGGTCAGAGCCATGAGGGACTCGACCGTGCCTCTCGCTCGCTGCGTGCGACTGCACCGGGCGATGACGGTCCTTGTACATGCTGACGGCCCCTGACCGAGGTGGCTGGTCAGAGGCCGTCCATATGCGGTGGGTGTGGGATTTGAACCCACGGTGACATCGCTGCCACGACGGTTTTCAAGACCGTTCCCTTAGGCCGCTCGGGCAACCCACCTTCGCTGCCGCCCACCTGGGACGGAGCGGGTACAGCGTACCGGCCCCAGGCGTCTCGCGGGCGCCGTGGTCCACACGAGGTCCACTGACTTTGTTCGCCCCCGGGTGGGCAGGAGCGTCAAGACACGGCATGCTGCGGCACCCCCGACGAAGCCGGGGGCACCGGCCTCTCAACTCTGGTTCAGAAGGTCAACGTCAGCGTTGGTCGGAACGTTGGCGTTGTTCAGAACGCTGGGGTTCAGAACGCTCGGGTTGTTCAGAACGCTCGGGTTGTTCAGAACGCTCGGGTTGTTCAGAACGCTCGGGTTGTCCACCTTGATGGGAATCAAACCGACGATTGTATCGTCGGCGACTGCCGGGGAGCCGAGGGCCGCAACAAGGGCCACTGATGCGATCAGCACGCTGGCGATTTGACGCATTTCTGTCTCCTTGACGTGAGTGAGCGCCGAATGACTCGGCGAAGGCTGGCAGTCTCATACTTCCCTTCTCAAGGCGGACTGTCATACTTATCACCCGAATGCTCCGAGCAAATGGTCCGACCTCGAAGACCGAAAGAAGGAAAGGCCCCACGCCTGGTCCACCCGGGACCGCCACGAAGTTCGACAAGCTTCGCGGTAACTGGCACGTTTATCCGTCCGCGACTGGACACCTACGTGCATGGACGCCGACAAGGCGTCGAATAAACAGTCCGTGTAGCCGCTCCCCTCACCGTGACAGAAATGCAGAGAATCGGAGAAGGGACCCCGTTTCCCACGCCCACCCATGGCTCCGTGGAATAAAAACACAGAAAGAGTCCTGCATCCTTCTGCTTCGCAGAATCAGCCATCACACATCCATGAGGAGTGGCGACGTCCTCCTGCCCCCATGCGCCTGCTCGAACGCCCGTCCTAGTCGCTCTCGGCTGCTGGACCACAGGCGGCCAATGAAGTCGCCCAACGGGCATGGCGACAGTCAATCGGCAGATTATTTACAGACCACTCCCAGTGCTCCGCCAACCTGGCGTTTCCTCCGTCGTAGGGCTTTACGCCCCGCACCGACCCCATAGGGGGCTGAGCTTTCGCCTACGGCGCGCGACGGAATCGATGGTGATCCGCCGCGCGCCGTTGGTTCCACTGGCTTCTCCTGGCCGCAGCCCAGAGCACTCGCCTTCCGGGAAGGGACGCCCTCGTGACGCAGCTGCGGCTTGACGAATCCGCAGGGCGAGTGGGAGTCGCACTACCTGCCGTGCTGATCCCTACGCCAGAAGCCAGGCAAGCCCCACAAGGCCGATGGCCAGGTCAGCTATCGCCCAGACCACGACGGAAGGTGTGGCCAATGAGTGTCGTGCCCATCATGCTTCTTGCCCTCATCGTGCTGCTTGCCCTCATCGTGTTGCTTGCCCTCATCGTGTTGCTTGCCCTCATCGTGTTGCTTGCCCTCATCGTGCTGCTTGCCCTCATCGTGCTGCTTGCCCTCATCGTGCTGCTTGCCCTCATCGTGCTGCTTGCCCTCATCGTGCTGCTTGCCCTCGCAGTGCCCGTGGGGGTCGGCGTCGCAGTGCCCGTGGGAGTGGGCGTCGCAGTGCCCGTGGGAGTGGGCGTCGCAGTGCCCGTGGGGGTCGGCGTCGCAGTGTCCAGCGTCACGGCACCGTTGCGGGCCAGCAGCCGGCCGTTGATGGTCGTCCCCGTGGTGGCACTGATCGAGGTCAAGGCCAGGATGTTGCCCACGAACGTGGAGTTCGTACCGAGAGTGGCCGAGCTGCCGATCTGCCAGTACACGTTGCACGGGTTGGCGCCATTGGTGAAAAGTACCCGGCTGGCGGACGCCGTCGTCAGCGTCGAACCGACCTGGAACACCCAGACGGCACTGGGGTTGCCCTGGCCGTTGAGGGTGAGCGTGCCGGTGATCTGGGCTCTGACGGGCGCCTTGTAGACGCCCGGAGTCAGCGTCTGACCACCGAGCTCCACGGGGTCTTCCGTGTACGTGACGTCCGGCGCCTGTCCGGCGGCCTGGTTGTACCCGGTGGTCAGATCGTTCTGCGCCTGGAGGGCCACGGCGTCCGCAGCATGGATAGTTCCGGGCGGCAGCACTGCGCCGGGCGGGAATCCCACGACCGCCGAACCCGGACTCACCCCGACGTTACGCTCGACGGTCGTCGGGCCGGTGTTGGTGACTGTCGAACCAGCCAGCACTCCGAAATCGGCTGCCGTCCCCAGAGGCACAGCCGTGGCAACGGCTTCTGCGCGTGTCGGTGAAAACGCGATTACAGCAGCGGCAATCACCGCGGTTACTACCGCCGTGATCCATAGCGACGTGGTGCGCCATCGTGGCGCACCAAGGATATTCAGTGTCATCGAGGGGCCAATTCCTGTGTGGGTGGTGCCTGCATCGGCGGCTCTGACGGCGGCATATTATTCGAGGAAGGGATCGATTTACGGTTGCCACGAGAGCCTTCGCTTGAATTGACCAACCAGTCGTGAATTGATGGGCCGAATGGTGCTGACTGCCTTACTCCGGGCGGGCGACCAGCTCGGCCGGCTCATCGGGGCAAGGGAGTCGGCCCAGGAGTACAGCGGTGAGTTCGCGCGCAGTCGTACGGCGCGAAACGTGGACTCCAGAACCCGATCGCGAGCCTGACGCAGAGCCGACGACATACGCCGTGCAGTGCGCTGTGGACGGGGAGAGGTCGCCGCCCAGCGAAGACTCTCGACGCGATCGACGAGCACGCGACGAGTAGGCGGTAAACCGACTCATAGGGGGCCCTCCTGTTTTGGGGGGAACATACGCATCACATGCGCCGTTCCAGAGCCTGCGCCGCGTGAGGGAGTCCTTGGTACAGAGTCGGCCGACCAGCGCCCCGCCGAAGACGACGACTCCCACCCCGACCAGCCAGGCCTGGATGACCAGCACGGTTCGGACAGGTCCGTAGGTGACGGCGTTGGAGGCGATCAAACGGCGAGAAGACGATCCCCTTGGTGCGTACGGCGTTCAAGCGTTGCGTACAGCGTTCCAACATGCGTACAGTGTTCGCAACGCAGGGAACAGTGTTCGCGACTGGGGAACGCCGTGCGCAATGCGTGATCGTGCTCGCAGGCCGGCCGGAAGGAAGCAGGGAAACCGATGGAAGCCCGCATCGAAAGCAGCAAGGACGGACGCAGTCCGCGTCGCTGGTGGATCCTCGTCGTGCTGTGCCTCAGCACGGTCGTCCTGACCATCGACAGCATGGCGCTCACCGTCGCGGTGCCCTCGATGACCGAGGACCTCGGGGCGAGTGCACAGGACACCCAGTGGATCCTCGACTCCTACATCCTGGTCTTCGCGGGCCTCCTGCTCACCTCGGGCAGCCTCGGCGACCGCTTCGGGCGCCGTCGGGTGATGCTGATCGGCCTGGTGCTCTTCGGGGCGGCCTCACTGGCCGCGACACTCTGCACCAACCCGGCCGAAGTGATCGCCGTACGGACCGCGATGGGTGTGGGCGGGGCCCTGATCATGCCGTCCACGCTCTCGATCCTCATCACCGTCTTCGACGAGGACGAGCGCGGCAAGGCGATGGCGGCCTGGGGGTCGGTGTCGATGCTGGGGCTGGTCGGCAGCCCGGTCCTGGGCGGTGTGCTGATCGACCACTTCTCCTGGCACTCGATCTTCTTCCTCAACGTCCCGGTCGTGGTGCTCGCCATCGTCGCCGGTGTGGCCCTGATGCCGGAGTCCAAGGCGCCCTGGCAGAAGGCCGACCCGCTGGGTGCGGTGCTCTCCGCGGTCGGTATGACCGCTCTGGTCTGGTGGATCATCGAGATCCCGACGCACGGCGCGTTCGGCGGCCGCTCCGCCGTCAGCCTGACCGTCGCCGTCGTCGCCCTGGCCGGCTTCGTGATCTGGGAGAACGTCACCTCCTCCCCGATGGTCCCGCTGGTCCTCTTCAAGCACCGCAACTTCAGCGGCGGTTCGCTCTCGCTGGCCCTGGTCCAGATCGGCAACGGCGGCCTGCTGCTGGTCCTCACCCAGTACCTGCAGTTCGTCCTCGGCTACTCCCCCGTCAAGGCGGGCCTCGCCTTCCTGCCCCTCGCCGTCGCCGCGCTGATCGGCAACGGCATGGGAGTGAAGCTGGCCGCGAAGATCGGCAACCGGTTCGTGATCCTGTCCGGGATGCTGGTGATGGTCGCCTGCTTCGCGCTGATGACCACGGTCGACGCCGGCTCCGGCTTCACCGTCCCGGCGATCTCCCTCGGTCTGCTCGGTCTCGGCGCCGGGCTCGCGATGCCGGCCGCGGTGGGCGCGCTGATGGACACCATCCCGGCGGACAAGGCGGGCGTCGGCTCGGCCCTCAACGACACCATCCAGCAGGCCGGCACCGCCCTCGGCATCGCCATCCTCGGCTCCCTGCTGAGCAGCGGCTACGCCGCCGAGATGCCCGCGGACGCCCCCGAGGCCGCCCGCCAGTCCATCGGCGGCGCCCTGACGGTGGCCGGTCGGGACACGAGCCTGGTCCGCGCCGCCCGCGAGGCCTTCACCGCCTCGATGACCACGACCTTCACGGTCAGCGCGATCGGAGTCCTCGCCGCAGCGATCCTGGCGACGCTCGTCATGCGGGACCGCAATCCGGAGTCCCAGGAACAGGAAGTGGGTCAGGAGCAGGGCCAGGAACAGGGCCGGGAACAAGGCCGGGAACAAGGCCAAGGGCAGGAACAGGGACAGGAACTGGCGGCCTGACCTCGAGCGCAGCCACCCCGCACCGGCCCAGTACCAAGCCCGGCAAACCGAAAGGCCGGCACCCCTCGCGGGTGCCGGCCTTTCGGTTGTCAGGAGGGTTCAGGCTGGTGGCGTCAGTTGTCGCCGACTCGGGAGGCCAGGGTGACCTCGGCCGTGTGGGTCTTGCCGCCTCGCTCGTAGGTGATCGTGACCTTGTCGCCGGGCTGGTGGGTCCAGATCTCGCCGATCAGGGTGGGGCCGCTGTCGATGACGTGGTCGTCGAGCTTGGTGATCACGTCGCCGGGCTTGAGGCCCGCCTTGGCTGCGGGGCCGCCGGACTCGACCGCGGAGGCGCCGCCGGTGCCCTGCTCGCTGATCTTCGCGCCGTTCGAGGAGTCCTCGAGGGAGACGGACGCGCCGATCTTGGCGTACACGGGCTTGCCGGTCTTGATCAGCTGCTGGGCGACGTACTTGGCCTGGTTGATCGGGATGGCGAAGCCCAGGCCGATCGAACCGGACTGCCCGGTGCCGCCCAGGCCGCCGCTGCCGGTCGACTGGATGGCGGAGTTGATGCCGATGACGTTCCCCTGCGCGTCGAGGAGCGGGCCGCCGGAGTTGCCCGGGTTGATCGACGCGTCGGTCTGGAGGGCGCTCATGTAGGACGCCTGGCTGCCGGTGCCGTCGCTGGAGGCCACCGGGCGGTCCTTGGCGCTGATGATGCCGGTGGTCACCGTGTTGGACAGACCGAAGGGGGCGCCGATGGCGATCGTGGAGTCGCCGACGGCCACCTGGTCGGAGTTGCCCAGGGTGAGCGGCTTCAGGTCCGAGGGGGCGTTCTTGAGCTTGATGACCGCGACGTCGTAGCCCTGCGCGTGGCCGACCACCTCGGCGTCGTACTTCTTGCCGTTGGGGAAGGTGGCGGACAGCTTGCCGCCGTCGACCGCCTCGGCCACCACGTGGTTGTTGGTGACGATGTGCCCCTCGGCGTCGAAGACGAACCCGGTGCCGGTGCCGCCCTCGCCGCTGTTGGACTCCGCCTGGATGGTGACGGTGCTCGGCAGCGCCTTGGCCGCCACGCCCGCCACGGTGCCCGCGTCGCGCTTGACGGAGCCGCCGCTGGTGGAGGCGGAGACGGTGGTGGAGCCGGTGCCGTCCTCGTTCTTGGCCAGCGTGTAACCGAGGCCGCCGCCCAGGCCGCCCGCGACCAGCGCGGCCACCAGGATGCCGGCGATCAGTCCGCCGCGGCCCTTCTTCGGCGCGGGCGAGGTCTGCTGGTACGAGGCGCCCCAGCCGCCGCCCGCCCCACCGGCACCGCCGGCGGCCAGGCCGTCGTACCCCGTGCCCGACCCGTCGTATCCCGTGCCCGTGGACGATCCGTCGTACCCCGCACCGGCTCCGCCCGGCGCGTACGACGGTGTGGCCGGCGGCGGGGGCGGCCATCCCGCGTCAGGCGCGGCGGGCTGCTGGCCATGGGGCTGCTGGCCATGGGGCTGCTGGCCGGCCCCGGCGGGCTGTCCGCCGTTCGGGGCGGCCGCGTACGTCGGAGGGTGGCCGGGGTGAGCCGGCTCCGGTCCGCCCGGGGCGCTCGGGGGTGGCGTCGGTGCGCCCCCCTCGGACGCGGCTGCCTGCGGGGAAGCCGCGGGAGATGCCACCGGCACGGGGGGTGCGGACGGGGCCGGGGGTACCGGGTTGCCCTCGTTCTCGGTGCTCACAGCTCTTCTCCTCGATCCACGGCTGTTGTCCTCGGTCGCACTCGGTCACGCTCGTTCACGCTCGTCGTCGACCCGGCGCGCTGCAGCTGTGCATGTGCTCTTGTATGCGGTCAGCTTTTCCCACGGGCCGTCAGAGCACCATAAGCGGTGGCTGTGGGTCCAAGGCCACTCCTTATATAGGACATGTAGGGCACATGGGCCGCATCCCCGAAACTCCCCGACGGTTCTCATACCGTTCTCAGATTCCGCGACGACGCGTCCCTGGCGCATCAGCACGCCTCCGGTCGGACGCGTACCCCAACGCGGTGGCACCATGACGCGGTGACCCACGCACGGCAGCAACACATTCAAGTCGTCGCCCACCGCGGAGCCTCGGAGGAGGCCCCCGAGCACACCCTGGCCGCGTACAGGAAGGCGATCGAGGACGGCGCCGACGCCCTCGAGTGCGATGTACGGCTGACCGCGGACGGCCATCTCGTCTGCGTGCACGACCGGCGCGTCAACCGTACGTCCAACGGCCGCGGAGCCGTCTCGGCCCTGGAGCTCGCCGACCTCACCGCGCTGGACTTCGGCTCCTGGAAGACGCGAGAGGCGCGCGAAGCCTGGCGCACGCGCGACGAGGAGCCCGACTGGGAGTTCCGGCCGGAGGACCGCGAGGACACTTCCGTACTCACTCTGGAGCGGCTGCTGGAACTGGTCGCGGACGCGGGGCGGCGGGTGGAACTGGCCATCGAGACGAAGCACCCGACGCGCTGGGCGGGGCAGGTCGAGGAGCGGTTGCTGCTGCTTCTGCAGAGGTTCGGGCTGGACACGCCGGCGTCCGCCGCCGAGTCGCCGGTGCGCGTCATGAGCTTCTCGGCACGCTCCCTGCACCGGGTGCGGGCCGCCTCGCCGACCTTGCCGACGGTCTATCTGATGCAGTTCGTCTCACCCAGGCTGCGCGACGGCCGCCTGCCCGCGGGGGTGCGGATCGCGGGCCCCTCGATCCGGCTCGTACGCAACCACCCCGCGTACGTCGAGCGGTGGAAGCGGGCCGGTCACCAGGTGCACGTGTGGACGGTGAACGAGCCGGAGGACGTCGAGCTCTGCGCCGGTCTGGGCGTCGACGCCCTGATCACCAACCGCCCCCGCGCGGTGCTCAGCCAGCTCGACCGCTGAGGTGTCGGCCCGTCGGGGCGACCCCGCGCAAGTCACTCCAGTCCCACATGTCCCAAAAACCTCGGAAACCTGTGAACAAACCCTTGACCCGACAGGTGACACTCCAGCACCCTCTGGTCTCGGCCACATGGAAGAAATCCAGCCACACGACTACAGGGAGTGCTCCGGCGCGTTCGGTTCGTATTCGATCGTTGCGAATGCGTCACCGGACGTGGATTGGCCGGTTTCCGGTACAGGCCAATGGGGCATCCACACCGTGGCGTGGGGCGAAGGAGGTCTCGGGGGTGGCGTTGGTGGTGGCACAGGAGGTGCCCACGTCGTCGAGCATGGCCGTACCCCATGGCCCTGCGGGCGTGGGGAAGGCAAGGCACCGGATGCGCGACCAGTTGCGCAGCGGAGGCGTGTCGGAGTCGGTCATCGACGATGCCGTACTGATCCTTTCCGAACTGTTGAGCAACGCCTGCAAACACGGTCGGCCGTTGGGTGAAGCCCTGGCCGGGGACGGTGACGTCCTGGCCGCGTGGCGCGTGGACCCGGGCGGACGTCTCGTGGTCGAGGTGACGGACGGCGGTGGGCCCACTCGCCCTGCTCCGGCCACCCCGTCGGTCACCGCGCACGGTGGCCGCGGGCTGAACATCATCACGGCGCTGGCCGACGACTGGGGCGTCCGGGACGACGCCCGCGGTGAGGTCACGGTCTGGGTCGTCGTCCACGAGGACGTGCATGATCCGGACGCCGGCTGCCGACGCGCCGACTTCGCCGCGCGGGTCGCGGCCCCGTCGGTGGCGGCGATGCCGGAACTGCACTTCGCCGACGCGTTCGAAGACATGGACTGACCCGGCCGCCCGGAAACCGACCCGCCCCGAGCTCGCCTGTCCGAACCGCAACCGATCGACCGGCCCGAGCCCTGACGCGGCCAGAACCGTGACGCGGCCCGAGCCCTGACGCGGCCCGAGCTCGACCGACCCGGCCCGCCCCCTGACCGGCCCGCGCCCATCGGCCCGGTCCGACCCCGCAGACCGACACCCAGCCGTCCCGCCCGCCCCGCAGACCGACACCCAGCCGTCCCGCCCGCCCCGCGGACCGACACCCGGCCGTCCCATCTGCCGCGCGGACGACGCCCCGCTGTCCCTTCGGCCCGCGCGGTGACCGGCAACGGAACGACACCCCGCTGTCCCGCCCGCCCCGGGCACCGCCCCCGCCCCGCCCCACCCCCGCGTTCCGGACGACTCAGCATGTTGTCCACAGGTCCCCGTCGCTTCCGGTACGAGCGACTAGGCTCGCGCCCGTACAGACGAGAGCCGCAACCGGGAGACAGCGACGATGGCCAAGAAGCGACCCCAGACGAAGGCCAAGCGGCCGCAGCTCAGCGATGCGGCGGAGATCCCGGTCGTCGGCGCTCGCGAACCCTGCCCCTGCGGCAGCGGCCGCCGCTACAAGGCCTGCCACGGCCGCGCGGCCGCTCACGCGGCGACCGAGCTGGTGCACCGCCCGTTCGAGGGACTGCCCGGCGAGTGCGACTGGGTGGCACTGCGCGAGCTGGTGCCGGCCGCGACCGTCGAGCTGACCCTCAAGGACGGCCTGCCCGAGGGCGTCCCCTCGGTCACCCTCGCCACGGTCCTGCCGATGGCCTGGCCCGCCCTGCGTCGCGACGACGGCTCGGTCCTGATCGGCCTGCAGAACGACACGTCCTCCGGCGACATCAGCCGCGACCTCGCCGACACCCTCCGGCGCGCGCTGACCGCCGAGCCGGGCACCCCGGTGCAGGGCCGCCGCGCCCCCGCCGAGAGCCCGCGGCTTCAGGATCTGCTCGACCCCGAAGGCGCCTTCGAGCCAGTTGTTCACAGCGGCTTCGAGTTCTGGGTCCCGGACTCGGAGAACGCCACACCGGAGGTGACCGCCTCCCTGGAGCGGGCCAACGCCGCGGCCATCCCGACCGTGAAGCTGACCGGTGTGGACTCCGCGTACTGGTGTGAGACCCCGGAGAAGAACCACCTGCGCTGGGTCATGCCGCACTCCGAGGAGCAGCTTCTGGACGCTCTCGCGCGGCTGCACGCGGCGGGCCGCTCCAGCCTCGGCGAGGGCACCCGGCTCGTGGGCTCCTTCCGTGCGCACGGCCTCACCGTGCCGGTCTGGGACCTGCCGAGCGGGGTCGGCGCGGACGACATCGAGAAGCCGGCCGCGGAGTTCGCCGAGCGGCTCGCCACCGCTCTGACCTCGGACGCACCGCTCACCACCGAGGAACGGCGCGCCCGCGGCGGCCTGACCAACCGTCAGGTCACGCTCAGCTGAGGCCCGACACCGCGACACGTTCGTGCTGATCGGTCGGTCAGCACGAACCGCGTCTCCGGAATCGGTGACACCCCTCACAACTCCCCCTCGCACCAGCGGAGTCGACACAGGTGCGGGCGGCACGGCGGTGTCCGAATAGGCGACGGAAACAAGAGATCGAATTTGCGTGGAGCGGATCTCTTGTTACCGTTCGAGTAGCCCGGTTGCTGGTGCATCCCCCGTCGCCAGCAACCGGGTCTTTTCATGCGCGGCTCCGTTCACCGAGCGCCGCCGCACGTCAACTGCCCGTATGCGCCTCGGAGTTGTTCCCCGACCGCAGCAGCAACGACCCTTCCCCCTCGCGCGCGGACGCCTTCGCGAACTCCGCTACGGCCGTGTAGGCGTCCAGCTGCCCGCGCGAGCGCTCCCGGGGCGTCTCGCACGTTGCGGGCTCGTCCTCGGCGCCCACGAGGCAATGCGTCTGCACGGTGCGCTCGTCGGGCCCCATGAGGCTCAGTACGGTGTCGAGGGCACCGCCGGTCGCGTTGCGGAAGTAGGTGCGTGCCCAGGTGTCCTCGCCCTGGGTCAGCACGCAGGTCTGCGCCTCGATGCCGTCGGGAGAGGTGAGTTCGGGGCCGCAGCGGGCGGCGGTGGCCAGACCCAGCCCGAGCAGCAACGGGGAGCGGACGGGACCGGGGCGGGGCCCGCGCCCGGCGTGGGACGCCTTGGCGTCCGCGTCCTCGTCGCGCCGGTGCGAGTGGTCGGCGGTGCTGTCAGCGGGATCTGCGGCGGTGCCGTCGTCGGTGTCCCTGGCGTTGTCCCGGGCGTTGCCCTGGGCGTCGTCCCGGCCGTCATCCGCGCCGGAGCGCTCGGCAGTGCCCTCGGCGCCGTTCTCGGCACTTACCTCGGCACTCCGCGCGGCCTTCCCGGCGGCAGCGTCCGCGGCCGCCGCTTGCTCGCGGTCGGCCACGAAGCCTTCGTCGCCCACGGGTCCAGCCGACGCCACGGCCAGCGGCAGCGCCACGACGCACACCGCGACGCCCCCGAGGGCGAGCAGACGAAGGTTCATACAGCGGAAGATAACGAGCGAAACCGGGCGCCCCCTCCGCGCGCGCCCGACACCCTTACAACTCGGGTGCGCTCACACCCGTACGAGTGAGGGCGTCGACCACGGCGTCCACCACGGCCTCGACGTCGGGCACCCAGGGGGAGGCGGAGCCGGGCAGCGGCGCGCGCTCCCAGCGGATCTCGCCCTGGCCGGTCTCGGAGGGCGGCAGCGCGAGGTAGCCGCCCTCGCCGTGGAAGCGGAGGGAGCCGGGCACGAAATCCTTGGCGTAGAGCAGTTCGCCCAACTGCTCCATGGAGTACGGCCGTACCAGCAGCGCCCAGCGCGTCGGCGACGCGATCACCGGGCCCAGGCGCATGCCCTCACGGTCGAGGGCGGTCAGGGCGCGGGAGGCCGCGAGGGCCGGCAGGCTGACCGCGCACGGCGCGCTGCCGCCGGTGGCCATGACGATCGGCGCGGTAGGCCGGTTGGTCCACCACCAGCGCACCATGCGCGCGTCGGTGGTGGCCGCGAGGAGGCCGGGGTCGAAGGGGTGGGCACCGGGCACCGTGCACTCGGGGTCGGGACATCCGCAGCGGGCCCGGCCCTGCGGGTCCGGCGCCACGCCCGGGAGTACGGGCCACTGCCATTCCGCCGCGAAGGTCAGGGCCGCGCTGATCAACTCAGGCCTCCCGTCGCTGCGCTGGGACAGGAGCCTGCGTCGCTTTCCGAGGATCTCGCGCATGAGCGCTCGTTCCTTTCCGTTGCACCGCTGGCAACACCGAGGGCCACATCACACCATGTGTCGATCACTTCACTGGACGTACCTGTTGGCGCATCACACCCCTGTCCGCGACAAGGGGAACCCCTATGGGTCGAGCACTGGCTACGTCCGCGTCCATACCGCGTTCATCAAAAGCATGGGCGTGGCGCGGGGTGGCGAAGTATGGCGTTTTGCCGAACCGCGTATTTCTCTCCGCCTCCGCCGAGGGAGGATGGGGCACGGTCGTCGGTGGCTAAGACGCCCGGGTCGGTCACCGGGTTCCGGGTGGCTCCCGACGACCCCTGGTCCTTACCGAGTACGTACCCAACACGACCGCTGTGACGCTCCGTGGAGCAAGGCCAGTCGACCGCAATCACCCGTTACCCGAGTCAGTTTTAAGCCAACTTTGCCTTTCCGCAAGGGGTTCACGGGTCCCCTTTGGAAAGCAACTCGAACCTCATGGACACCAGGAATCCCAGCAGGACAATGCTGGACATCCCCTCACGAGTGCGTGTACATGTGGAGACACTGCTAGCGGCGCGGAATCACATGGGGGTTTGCGATGCTTTTGAGCAATACGCGCCGGTCAGAAAGCCGGACGCCATGACCGCCCCCCATGCTCCGAAAGTGGCCGGAATCGATTCAACGGTTCCCCCGCCCGCACACACTGTCGCGCCCGCGCCCACAGCCCCGCCCGCACCGCCGGTCTCTCCCGGCGCCGGAGCCCTCCTCCAGGACCGGCTCGCCGGCTGGGTCTCCGACCTCACCACCCTGCACGAACTCACCGAACGCCTGGCCCGTACGGACCGACTGGCCGAGGCCCTCCAGGAACTGCTGCGCGCCGGTGCCGCCCTCGTCGGCGCCCGGCGAGGTCTCGTCGCACTGGAACCGGCCGACGGCCTGGGGCCGGACAGCACCATCGGCCTGGGCCTGGGCAGAGCCGATCTCGGCCACATCGAGACCGTGCCGCGCAGCGCCATGTCGTACGGCCGGATCCTCGAAGGGCTGCCCTGCGGCGAGGACGGAATCACGCAGCCCGACCTGTTCGGCGAGGCCGGTCTCGATCCCCGGCACCGCGAGGTCGCCGCGCGCCTCGGTTACGCCGCGAGCTACACGCTGCCCCTGTCCACCGAGTCCACCGGCCGCCTCGGTGCCGCCGTGTGGCTCTACGACGAACCCGCCGAGCCGGACGAGCGCCGCCGCCATCTCGCCGGCCTGTACTCCCGCTACGCGGCTCAGCACCTCGCCCGGCTCGTGGAGGTCGAACGCACGCGCGCGTGCCTGGCGACCATGTCCGAGGAACTGTTGCCCTCCCGGCTGCCCCGGGTGGCCGGGGTCCAGCTCGCCGCCCGGCACCGCACCGGCCCGCGCGGGGGCGGCGACTGGTACGACGCCCTGCCTCTGCCGGACGCCGCGCTCGGCCTCGCGGTCGGATCGGTCACCGGGTCGGGACCGAGCGCCGTAGCCGCGATGGGGCGCCTGCGGGCCTCCCTGCGGGCGTACGCCGTAATGGAGGGCGAGGACCCGGTCGCCGTCCTGTCCGACCTGGAGCTGCTGCTGCGGCTCACCGAGCCCGCGCGCTCCGCCACCGCCCTGTTCGCGTACTGCGAGCCGACCCTGCGCAAGGTCACCCTCGCCGGCGCCGGGCACAGTCCCCCGCTGGTGATCGGCGAGCGTCGTACGGAGTTCGTGGAGACCTCCGTGTCGGCGCCCCTGGGCATGCTCGCCTGCTGGGAGGCGCCCAGCGTGGAGTTCGAGGCGGAAGCTGGAGAGACGGTTCTGCTGTACACCGACGGGCTGCTGCACCGTACCGGCGACACCGTCGACCGCGCCTTCGCCCGGCTGCACGCGGCGGCCGCCGGCCTGCCCAAGGCGCTGCGCCGCGACCCCGACGCCGTCGCCGACCACGTCCTGCGGACGGTGCTTCCGGACGGTCTCGACGCCACGGACGGCGCGGAGGACGTCGTCCTGCTGGCTGCGCGCTTCGAGTAGCCGGACGCGGGCGTACCAGGTCATTCCGCCCTCGGTCCCCTTCCGTACGACCGTACGATGGGGATGGTCCAGTGCCGTATCGAGGAGGATGACCGTGGCCGACGAGCTCACTACGGAGACCCCGGACGAGAGCGAAGAGCCGATCAAGCAGCGGAAGAACGGCCTGTACCCGGGCGTGTCCGACGAGCTCGCCGAGAACATGAAGTCCGGCTGGGCCGACACCGAGCTGCGCGACCTGGAGCCGATCGCCCAAGCCGCCGAGACCGCCGCCCGCCGTGCCGCGCTCTCCGCGCGCTTCCCGGGCGAGCGCCTGGTGATCCCCGCGGGCAACCTGAAGGTCCGCTCCAACGACACGGACTACCCCTTCCGTGCGTCCGTGGAATACGCGTACCTGACAGGCAACCAGACCGAGGACGGTGTCCTCGTGCTGGAGCCGACCTCCGACGGCCACTCCGCGACGATCTACCTCCTGCCGCGCTCCAACCGCGAGGACGGCGAGTTCTGGCTCTCCGGGCAGGGCGAGCTGTGGGTCGGCCGCCGGCACTCGCTCACCGAGGCCGAGACGCTGCACGGCATCCCCGCCTCCGACGTGCGCGAGCTGGCGGACCAGCTGCGCGAGGCGACCGGGCCGGTGCGGGTCGTGCGCGGTCATGACGCCGGCATCGAGGCCGCCCTGACCGACAAGGTCACCGCCGAGCGGGACGAGGAGCTGCGGGTCTTCCTGTCCGAGGCGCGCCTGGTCAAGGACGAGTTCGAGATCGGCGAACTGCAGAAGGCCGTCGACTCGACCGTGCGGGGCTTCGAGGACGTGGTGAAGGTCCTCGACAGGGCCGAGGCGACCTCCGAGCGCTACATCGAAGGGACGTTCTTCCTCCGGGCGCGCGTGGAGGGCAACGATGTCGGCTACGGCACGATCGCCGCCGCCGGACCGCACGCCTGCACGCTGCACTGGGTGCGCAACGACGGGCCCGTGCGCTCCGGTGACCTGTTGCTGCTGGACGCGGGCGTCGAGACGCACACGTACTACACCGCCGACGTCACCCGCACGCTGCCCGTGGGCGGCCGCTTCAGCGAGATCCAGCGGCAGATCTACGACGCCGTGTACGACGCCCAGGAGGCCGGTATCGCGGCGGTGCGGCCGGGCGGGAAGTTCCGTGACTTCCACGACGCGGCACAGCGGGTGCTGGCCGAACGGCTCGTGCAGTGGGGGCTGGTCGAGGGGCCGGTGGAGCGGGTGCTGGAGCTCGGGCTTCAGCGGAGGTGGACGCTGCACGGGACGGGGCACATGCTCGGGATGGACGTGCACGACTGTGCGGCGGCGCGGGTGGAGGCGTATGTCGACGGGACGTTGGAGCCCGGGATGGTGCTGACCGTGGAGCCGGGGTTGTACTTCCAGGCCGATGATCTGACCGTGCCGGAGGAGTACCGGGGGATCGGGGTGCGGATCGAGGACGACATTCTGGTGACGGGGGAAGGAAACCGGAACCTTTCGGCTGGGCTGCCTCGGCGTTCCGATGAGGTCGAGGCGTGGATGGCTTCGCTGCGGGGTGGCCAGGTCTGAATGTCACAGCCCCGCGCCCCTGAAAGGGGCGCGGTACTCACGCCTCTTTGATCATCACCGGCAGTGAGTCCAGGAACAGTGCTCCCGCCAGTAGGCCTGCGCTGCCCCTCGGGCTCCAGCCCCTCTCGGTGAGGTCCGTGTCCAGGGCGGCCAGGGCAGCCGTGCCCTCCTCCGTTGCCGTGCCGCCTGCTTCCAGGACCTCGCGGGCGCCTGCCTGGACGTGCCGTAGGGCCATCGGGCCCGCGGTGTGGAGGAGTTCGGTGTCCTGGAGGGTGGACATCACGGTGAGGAGGGCGTCCAGGCGGGCCTGGGGTTCGGTCGCGCCGACCGCGCGGGACGTCGCCAGCGCGTCCAGCGCTCGACGTACGTGCGGGAATCCGGCGCGGGCCTCGCCGCGGGCGCCGGCGGCGCCGTACTTCGCCGACACCGTCGAGCCCCGGGACGGGCGGCGCGGCGCGGCCCGGTCGGGGTGGGCGGCGATGCGCTTGGCGGTCGCGGCGACATCGCGGCCCCGGGCGCCGGGTTCGAGGGCGGCCGCCGCGACCAGCAGGCCCAGCGCCCACAGGGCGCCCCGGTGACCGCCGCCGGCCAGGCCCACCGAGTGCTCGGCGCACCGGCCGATCGCACCGAGCTCCGCGCGGAGGCGGGGCGTGGGCTCACCGGTGCGACGGGCGGCCGCCGCCATCGCCGTGAGCCCGGGCGCGAGCGCCTTGGCCGACCAGCGCAGGGCGCGGTGGTCCCGGCGGGTGACGCGGGCGGTGAGGTCGCGAGGATCGGGCAGTCCCGGTTTGGGAACCAGGGCCAGCTGTCCGGTCAGGGCGGCCACGGCGGCCTGGGCCAGGGCCTGGTCCGCACGGCTGGTCATCGCCGTCTCCCTCATCGCCGTACCCCTCTCATGGCCATGCTCTGCACTTCATCGCCGTACCCCCTCAGGACGACGGTGAGGCCGACGGGGCGTCGGTCGGCGCGTCGCTCGGGGGCGCTCCCGTGGGGGCGCCGCTCGGGGCGCCGCTCGGGGGTGTGCCGCCGCCACCGCCGCCGCCCGCGCCCGTGTTCTCGGCGTCGGGGTCGACGCCGAGGGTGAGATGGCCCTTGTAGCCCTTGGAGGGGTCCTTCTTGTGGACGAGTTCGAGGGTGAGCAGGCCGCTGGAGGCGCCGCCGCCGTCGTAGACCATGTCGTCGGCGAGTTCGGTGTAGCTGCCGCTGTGCTTCGCGTACGGCTCCAGCGCGAAGATCGCCTCGACGATGTCGTCGTCGAAGAACAGCTGTCCGGTGTAGTTGACCTTGCCGCCCTCGTAGGTGCCGTCCTCCTTCTGGCCGCCGGTGTGGACCTTGAGGTGGATGTGGCAGGTGCGCGGGTTGTACCAGCCGGGGATGATCGTCTCGAACTTGACGACCCCGTTGGCGTTGGCGATCTGGTACCCGCGCAAGTAGGTGCTGTCGTTCGCGGTGGAGCCGTCCTCGCTCTCGGCGGGCGCGGAGCCGCCGGGGTTGGCGGTGGTGTAGCCGGAGTAGTAGCCCCAGGCGTCGCAGTGCCAGATCTCCACGGCCGCGCCGGAGACCGGGGTGCAGCCGTCGGTGGCGTCGACGACCGTGAGGCGCAGCGTCAGCGGTACGCCGCTCTTGCCCTCGGTGATGTCCTTGCGCACCAAGGCACCGTCGAGGTAGTACGGCCCTTCGGTGACGCTCGACATCAGCGTCATGCAGCTGCCGCTGGTCGAGGTCGCGCTCGCCGAGGCCGAGGTGCTCGCCGTGGATTCGGTGGCGGTGTCGGCGAAGGCCGACTGGTAGCCGGCGACGGCGAGTCCGCCCGCCGCGACCGTGCCGCCCGTGACCGTGAGGGCTCGGCGCCGAGTGATGGAGGTGTCCCTGTGGTTTCCCGTCATGGGCATGAAATCTAGGAACGCCGGCCGTCAGGGGCATGGGCGGACGCTGTGGGTGACCTGTGAGACGCAGACCCTCACACGGCCATCAGCGGGGCGTCCTTCTTCCACTTGAGGATCTTGTCGAAGATCACCACCGCGCCGCCGAGTCCCGGCTTGTTGCCGATCTGGACGTGATCGGCGAGTTCGCGGATGAGGTAGAGGCCCCGGCCGTTCTCGGCCTCGTCGTGCACGGGGCGCACGGGCCTGTCGTCACCGAGGAAACCCGGGCCGGAGTCGGCGACTTCGATACGACACTTCTCGCCGTCGAGGTAGGCGGTGACGCGGTACGCCTCCGAGCAGCCTTCGGGCGCGGTGTTACCGCCGTGCTCGACGGCGTTCGCGCAGGCCTCGCTGAGGGCGACGGAGAGGTCGTAGGAGATGTCGGGGTCGACGCCCGCGGTCTCCATCGTGCCGAGCAGCAGGCGCCGGGCGAGCGGCACACTCGCAGCTTCACGCCGCAGATGGAGTGACCACCAGATGCTCATGCTCCAGCCTCCTGGCTGCGGCTCGACATACCGATACGTATTGCCACCACTCCGCGTGTGTAAGCGTGAATTTGTAGTGATGCCGCCCATATGGGGGATGTACCGAGTGGCTGAATCGGTGTATGTAGGCGCTCACCTGCAGCACTGCCCCACGGAGTGATCTTCCGGGCCTCGCGGAATCTTGCGGACCGTGAGGAATGTTGCGGGCCTGCCGTACGGCGGAGACGGCGCTGGTGCGATGATGAGCCCGCCATGACTGTCCCCCACCAGCGCGCAGCGCACTCCGGAGGCGATCTCCGGCTGCTGCGGGCCGCGATGTTCGCCGCGGTCTGCGTCGTGCTGGCCGCGGCCGGGCACACGCTCGCCTCCTGCGCCACCGTCCCGCTGTGGACGCTGGGCGCGGGGTTCCTGGGGGTCCTCGTGGTCGTGGCGCCGTTCGCCGGGCGGGAGCGCTCGCTGGCGGGAATCGCGGCGCTGCTCGCGGCCGGGCAGACGGTGCTGCACACGCTGTTCGGGCTCGGACAGCACGCCGTCGGCACCGCGGCGATGTCCGCGTCCTCCGCGTCCGCCGCGTCCACCTCCACCTCGTCGATGCCGGCGATGTCCTCGATGTCCGACGCCGAGATGGTCGCGCGGGCCGCGCGGCTCGTGTGCGGGACCACCGCGGCGGCGATCAGCCCCGCGCGGGCGCACAAGATCCTCGTGGACGCGCGGATCTACGACAGCATGGACATGAGCGCCGCGCACCACCCGGCGGACGCCCTGGCCACCGCCGGCTCGTCGGAGTCGCTGCTGCCGTCCCTGCCGATGCTGCTCGCCCACCTCCTCGCGGCCCTCGCCGTCGGCTGGCTGTTGCGACGCGGCGACATGGCCCTGCTGCGGCTGCTCGACCTCTCCGCGCAGGACGTTGCCAAGGGTGTCGCGGAAGGGGCGCTCGTACGGTCGCTGCGCGGGGCGCTCGCGCTGGTGCGCGCCCTGCTCGCGGGGCTTCCAGCCGCCCCGGAGGCGGGACCGCGCGTACCGCGCACCGCCCTGCTCGGCACACCGTCGGCCCCGCCGACCGACGCGATCCAGCACACCGTCATCAGGCGCGGCCCTCCCCGCGCCGCTCTCTCCCTCGCTGCCTGACACGACGCGACCACCGCTTCGCTCCCACGGGAGTCGACGAGAAGGGGCCGGCCGCCGTCGTGCGGCACGCACACGTGCGCGCCGGACTGTGACCGACAGCCGCGCGTACCCCTCTTCCTCGTCAGAAACCACCGGACAACACCGGTCCACACTCGAAGCGGAGTGCTCCTTTCCATGAAGGTCTCTCGTATCGCCACCGTCGGTGCCCTCACCGGCTCGGCCGTCCTCGTCCTGTCCGCCCCCGCGTTCGCGCACGTCAGCGTGCAGCCGGAGGGCACGGCGGCGAAGGGCGGTTACGCGGTCGTCGACTTCAAGGTCCCCAACGAGCGGGACGACGCCTCGACCACCAAGCTCGAGGTCACCCTCCCGACGGACCACCCGCTGGCCTCGGTGATGCCGCAGCCGGTCGACGGCTGGAAGGTCGTGGTCACCAGGTCCAAGCTGGCCAAGCCGATCGAGTCGCACGGCAAGAAGATCTCCGAGGCCGTCACCAAGGTGACGTGGACCGCGACCGGCAAGGGCATCGAGCCCGGCTACTTCCAGAAGTTCCCGCTCTCCATCGGCGCACTGCCCGAGGACACCGACGAGCTGGTCTTCAAGGCGATCCAGACTTACGACAACAAGGAGGTCGTGCGCTGGATCGAGGTGCCCGAGGACGGTGCGGAGGAGCCGGAGAACCCGGCGCCGGTGCTCGCGCTGGCCGCCGCCTCCGAGGACGGCCACCACGGCTCGGGAGCCGCCGAGGACGCCGCCGAGGAGTCCAAGGAGGCCCCGGCCGCCGCCGAGGCCGCCGACTCCGGCGACAGCAGCGACACCACCGCCCGCGTCCTGGGCATCGTGGGGATCGTCGTCGGCGTGCTGGGCACGGCGTACGGCGTGGTGGCCGGCCGCCGGCGTACCTCCGCCTGACGTCGGCGCCGCACCTCCGCCTGATGTCGCCCGAGCTCATACACCTGGGACCACTCTCCATGCACAAGACGCACAAAACGCACCGAACGCACAAGACGAAGATGACGTACAAGACGCACAAGAAGGCCTTCGCCGCGGCCTCCCTGCTCGCCGCGGCCGCCCTCACCCTCTCCGCCTGCGGCAGCGACGACAGCGGCAAGAGCCCTGTCGCCGCCGTCTCCGAGGAGAGCTCGCAGGGCGCCGTGACCGTGCTCGACCAGCCCTTCAAGAAGCCGGACCTGGTCCTCACCGACACCCAGGGCAAGAAGTACGACCTCCGCAAGGAGACCGCGGGCAAGCCGACGCTGATCTACTTCGGCTACACCAACTGCCCCGACGTCTGCCCGCTGACGATGAGCAACATCGCCGTCGCCAAGAAGCAGCTGCCCAAGGCCGAGCAGGACGAGCTGCGCGTCGTGTTCATCACCACCGACCCCGAGCGGGACACCCCGGCCGCGCTCGGCAAGTGGCTCAAGGGCATCGACCCGCGGGTGGTCGGCCTGACCGGCGACTTCGCCACCATCCAGGCCGGCGCCCGCACGCTCGGCATCTCCATCGAGCCACCGCACAAGGACAAGAACGGCAAGACGGTCTCGACGCACGGCACCCAGGTCGTCGCCTTCTCGCCGAAGAACGACGGCGGCTACCTCCTGTACGACGAGGAGGCCACCGTCGATGAGTACACGAAGGACCTGCCCAAGATCATCAAGGGTGAGAACCCGTGAACTCCGTGAAGCCCGTGAGGTACCTGGCGGTGCCCACCGCGGCCCTGATCCTCGCGGGCTGCGGCTCCGGCTCCGGTTCCGGCGATGCGAAGGCGGACCTCTCCGTCAGCGCCGCCTACATGCCGCAGCCGGTCTCGGACTCCATGGCCGCGGGCTTCCTGACCATAGCCAACGACGGCGGTACGAAGGACGAGTTGACCTCCGTCACCAGTGACGCCGCCGGCAGCGTGACCGTGCACGAAACCGTGGGGTCGTCGATGCGGGAGGTCACCTCCCTCGCCGTCCCCGCGCACGGCCGGCTCGTCTTCAAGAGCGGCGGCAACCACCTGATGTTCGACAAGCTGAAGCACAGGCCGATGCAGGGCGAGAAGGTGACCGTCGAGCTGCACTTCGCCGACTCCGGGCCGATCACGGTCGAGATGCCGGTGAAGTCGCCCACGTACAACCCCGAGACCGGACACTGAGGGAGGGACCACCATGCCGCAGACCATCGCCCCCCGCGTCCGGATGCTGGTGCTGCTGTTCCTGGCCGTCACCGGCGCGCTGCTCGCAGGCGCCGGGCCGGCCTCCGCGCACGCCGCGCTCACCGGCAGCGACCCGGCGCAGGGGGTGGTGGTCGACAAGGCACCCACCCAGGTGTCGCTGACCTTCTCCGAGAAGGTCGCGACGAACGACGCCTCGCTGCGCGTCCTCGACCCCAAGGGCAAGCGCGTCGACACCGGCAAACCGTCCAACGTGAGCGGCACGACGTACGCCGTGCAGCTGCACTCGGGGCTGCCCGACGGCACGTACACGGTGACCTACCAGGTGGTGTCCGAGGACAGCCATCCGGTCTCCGGCGCCTACACCTTCTCCGTCGGCGCGCCCTCACAGACCACCGTGTCGGTCTCACCGCGGGAGGCGGGCGGCGGGGTCGTCGGCTGGCTGTACGGGTTCGGGCGGTACCTGTCGTACGCCGGTTTCATCGTGCTGGTCGGCGGGGCCGCCTTCGTGCTCGGCTGCTGGCAGCGCGGCAGCGGGGTACGGGCCCTGCAGCGGCTCGTCGTCGGCGGCTGGGTCACGCTCACCGCGGCCACGCTGATGCTGCTGCTCCTGCGCGGCTCCTACACCGGTTCCGGCAAGGTCGGCGACATCGTCGACCTCGACCTGCTCGGACAGGTGCTCCAGACCAAGACGGGCGCCGCGCTGGTCTCCCGGCTGCTGCTGCTCGCCGCGGCCGCGCTGTTCATCGCGGTGCTCTTCGGGGCGTATGACAAACGCGAGGACGAGGAGAAGAGGGACCTGACGTTCGGGCTCGCCATCGGCGGGACCGTCGTCGCCGCCGGGCTCGCGGCGAGCTGGGCGATGGCCGAGCACGCCTCCGTCGGACTCCAGGCGGGCATCGCCATGCCGGTCGACGTGGTCCATCTGCTGGCCGTCGCCGCCTGGCTCGGGGGACTGGCCGCCCTGCTCGTCGCGCTGTACCGGGCGCCCGCCGACACCCCGCTGCCGGCCGGGGCCGTACGCCGGTTCTCCCGTGTCGCCTTCGGCAGCGTCCTCGCACTGGTCGCGACCGGGACGTACCAGTCGTGGCGCCAGGTCGGCTCCTGGTCGGCCCTCACCGGGACACGATACGGACAACTGCTGTGCGTGAAGATCGGGCTCGTGGTGCTGCTCGTCGGCATCGCGTGGATCTCGCGCCGGTGGACGGGCCGGTTGTCGGAGGGTGCGGAAGCCTCCACGGCGGTCGAGGCGGAGGTTGTGGAGAAGGCAGACGTCGCCACGCCCTCGGGAGACTCCGAGCCGAGGCACGCGACGCCGGCCGCCGGCTCCGAGTCGGACGACCCTTCCTCGTCCGCCGAGGACTCCGCATCCGCCGAGGACTCTGAAGCCGTCGAGGACTCCGTCCGTGCCGCCCAGCTCGCCCGGCAGCGCGCCGCCGTCGACACCGCGCGACAGAAGAAGCTCCGGGACGCCGACCCGCACCGCTTCGGCCTGCGCCGCTCCGTGCTGGCCGAGGCCGGCGTCGCCGTTGTCCTGCTGGCGGTCACCACCGTGCTGACGTCCACCGAGCCGGGTCGTACGGAGGAGGCGGCCGCCAAGGCCACCTCGTCCTCGTCCTCGTCGTCCTCGTCGTCGGACGGGTCCACCGCGGGTGCCCTCACCCTGGACATGTCGTTCGACACGGGCGGCACGGACGGCAAGGGCGTCGTCAGCATCGACCTCGACCCCGCCCGGGTCGGCGGCAACGAGATGCACGTCTACGTCCAACGGCCCAACGGCCGGGCCTTCGACGTCCCCGAGGTGAAGGTCGCCTTCACACTCGAAGCCAAGAAGATCGGGCCGTTGCCCGTCACCCCCGACCACATCACCACCGGCCACTGGGCTGCGAACGGAGTGCAGATTCCCATGGCCGGCGAATGGAAGGTCGCCGTGACCGTACGGACCTCCGACATCGACCAGACGACCGTCTCGAAGAACGCGCAGATCGGCTGAACCGCACCATGGCTGACCAGTCCATTCCGGAGGCCCGTACCCCTGAGACCCCTGTGGAGGGGTCTGCCGCGGAGGGCCTCTCCCGGCGGAAACTGCTGAGCACCGCCGGTGCCACTGGGCTCGTGCTCGGCGCCGCCGGCGGGGCCGTCGGGTACGCCGCCGCCCCTTCCGCGGCGACGACACCGCTCACCTCGGTCGGTGCCGACCGGGTGATGTTTCACGGGAAACATCAGCCCGGCATCACCCAGGGCCTCCAGGCCCGGGGCCACCTGGTGGCCTTCGACCTCGCCGCGGGCGCGGGCCGCAAGGAGGCGGCCGCGCTGCTGCGCCGCTGGTCGGACACGGCGCGGCGGCTGATGGCGGGGGAGTCTGCGGCCCACGACGACACGGACGTGGCCCGGGACGCCGGTCCGTCCGCCCTGACGGTCACCTTCGGCTTCGGCTACAGCTTCTTCGCCCGTACCGGCCTGGAGAAGCAGCGCCCGGTCTCCCTCGACCCGCTGCCTGACTTCTCCTCCGACCACCTCGACAAGGCCCGCAGCAACGGTGACCTGTGGGTGCAGATCGGCGCGAACGACGCCCTGGTCGCCTTCCACGCGCTGCGCGCGATTCAGAAGGACGCGGGCGGCGCGGCCCGGGTCCGCTGGCAGATGAACGGCTTCAACCGGTCGCCGGGCGCCACCTCCCACCCCATGACGGCCCGCAACCTGATGGGCCAGATGGACGGCACGCGCAATCCCAAGCCGACCGACACCGACTTCGACAAACGGATCTTCGTACCGGCGTCGGGTTCGGCCGACCCGTCCTGGATGGCGGGCGGCTCCTACGCCGTCGTACGCCGGATCCGCATGCTCCTCGACGACTGGGAGAAGCTGTCGGTGACGGCGCAGGAGCAGGTCATCGGGCGCCGCAAGGTCGACGGGGCGCCGCTGTCCGGGGGCACCGAGACGACCGAGATGGACCTCGAGAAGACCGACGCCAAGGGCGATCTGGTCGTCCCCATCAACGCGCACGCGCGAATCACCCGGCCCGACCAGAACGGCGGCGCGGCGATGTTGCGGCGCCCCTTCTCCTACCACGACGGCTTCGACGCGGACGGCGTGCCCGACGCGGGCCTGCTGTTCGTCTGCTGGCAGGCGGATCCGCTGCGCGGCTTCGTCACCGTGCAGCGCAAGCTCGACCGCGGGGACGCCCTGTCCAAGTTCATCCGGCACGAGTCGAGCGGGCTGTTCGCGGTGCCGGGCGGGGCGGCGGAGGGCGAGTACGTGGGGCAGCGGCTGCTGGAGGGCTGAGGCGTCCGTCGGCCGGTGGGTGCCGGCCCGGAGCGTCCACCTGTGTGAAACGCGGGGGGCGTGTTTCCGCGGGCCCATTAGGGTGAGGGCATGCCAGCGAGCTATGCGTATCTCGGTCCCGAGGGCACTTTCACCGAAGTCGCCCTGCGCACGCTTCCGGAAGCGGCGACCCGGGAGCTGATCCCGTACGTGTCCGTGCAGTCCGCCCTCGACGCGGTGCGAGCCGGTGAGGCCGAGGCCGCGTTCGTGCCGATCGAGAATTCCGTCGAGGGCGGCATCACGACCACGCTCGACGAGCTGGTCGCGGGCGCGCCGCTGATGATCTACCGCGAGGTGCTGCTGTCCATCACCTTCGCGCTGCTGGTCAGACCGGGCACGAAGCTGTCGGACATCAAGACGGTCACCGCGCACCCGGCTGCCCAGCCGCAGGTCCGCAACTGGCTCAAGGCGAACCTCCCGGACGTCCTCTGGGAGTCCGCCGCCTCCAACGCCGACGGCGCGCGCCTGGTCCAGGAGGGCCGCTACGACGCCGCGTTCGCCGGCGAGTTCGCGGCCGCCCGGTACGGGCTTCAGGCCCTGGAGACGGAGATCCACGACGCCGAGAACGCGCAGACGCGGTTCGTGCTCGTGGGGCGGCCCGCCCGGCCCGCGGCGCCGACCGGCGCGGACAAGACGTCGGTCGTACTGTGGCAGCGCGACGACCACCCGGGTGGGCTGCGCGACCTGCTGGGCGAGTTCGCCACGCGTGGCATCAACCTCATGCTGCTCCAATCCCGGCCGACGGGCGCGGGTATCGGCAACTACTGCTTCTGCGTCGACGCGGAGGGCCACATCTCGGACCGTCGCGTCGCGGAGGCGCTGATGGGGCTGAAGCGGATCTGCCTGGAAGTGCGCTACCTCGGTTCGTACCCGCGTGCGGACGTGGGCCCGGACGGTGTGAGCGCACCCCGTCTCGGAACGTCGGACAGCGAGTTCGTGACCGCTGCGGACTGGGTGGCGCGGTGCCAGGACGGCCGGTTCTGACCGGTCCTACCTGCCGATTTTCGTTATCCACAGGAGTTATCCACAGGCCAGCTTCTCGACCTGGGGACAAGTCGACAACGAAGCGTGATTCAGTCGACAAATCGCCCTACGGACTACTGGCCCGTCCACAGTCACCCACCTCCCCCTCGTCCACCCGTTTCCTGCGATCAAGCCTTTAGGGCGACCTATTTCCACCCGAAAGTGGGGCCCGAGGTGGTTTGGATCGGGAATTCTTCGTCCGTCATGTCCGATTCGGAATGATCACTTTCCGTATCCACAGATCTTTCGCACACCCTGTGGATAACTTTCCCGGGCTGTGGATTCCTGTGGACGACAACCGCCCAAGTCCCGCTCCCCACAAGGAAATCGAGTCAACGCCCCGCCGACGCACTGACCCGTTCCAGGGAATGAGACACCTTTTATTGACAGGCGGGGACACAGAGGGCAATTAACCCATAACGGGCCGCAGCTCGTGTTCGGCAATAGTGAGTCGTAGCGCGCCGGCTCTCACCGGTAGCCTTGACCACGTGATTGACCTTCGCCTGCTCCGTGAGGACCCCGACCGTGTGCGCGCGTCCCAGCGCGCCCGTGGAGAGGACGTCGCGCTCGTCGACTCCCTCCTGTCTGCCGACGAGCGGCGCAGGTCGTCCGGCGTCCGCTTCGACGAGCTGCGTGCCGAGCAGAAGTCGCTCGGCAAGCTCATCCCCAAGGCCTCCGCCGACGAGAAGGCCGAGCTGCTCAAGCGTGCGGAGCAGCTCAAGGCCGACGTCAAGGCTGCCGACTCCGAGCGTGACGCCGCGGACGCCGAGACCCAGCGGCTCCTGGTCCAGCTGGGCAACCTCGTCCACCCCGAGGTGCCCGTCGGCGGCGAGGAGGACTTCGTCACGCTGGAGACGCACGGCACGATCCGTGACTTCGGCGCGGAGGGCTTCGAGCCCAAGGACCACCTGGAGCTCGGTTCAATCCTCGGTGCCATCGACGTCGAGCGCGGCGCCAAGGTCTCCGGCTCGCGGTTCTACTTCCTGACCGGAGTGGGTGCCCTGCTGGAGCTGGCGCTCGTGAACGCGGCGATCGCGCAGGCCACGGCGGCCGGCTTCACGCCGATGCTCACCCCGGCGCTGGTGCGCCCCCAGTCGATGGCCGGCACCGGCTTCCTCGGCCAGGCGGCCCAGGACGTCTACCATCTCGACAAGGACGACCTCTACCTGGTCGGCACGTCCGAGGTCCCGCTGGCGGCGTACCACATGGACGAGATCATCGACGGCGACCGCCTCCCCCTGCGGTACGCGGGCTTCTCGCCCTGCTTCCGCCGCGAGGCCGGCTCGCACGGCAAGGACACGCGAGGCATTTTCCGCGTCCACCAGTTCGACAAGGTCGAGATGTTCTCGTACGTCGCCCCCGAGGACTCGCAGGCCGAGCACCAGCGCCTGCTGGCCTGGGAGAAGCAGTGGCTGAACTCGCTGGAGCTGCCCTACCGCGTCATCGACGTGGCCAGCGGTGACCTCGGCGCCTCGGCCTCCCGCAAGTTCGACTGCGAGGCGTGGATCCCCACGCAGGGCAAGTACCGCGAGCTGACGTCGACGTCGGACTGCACCGAGTTCCAGTCCCGTCGGCTGTCGATCCGCGTCCGTGACGGCAAGCAGGTCAAGCCGCTGGCGACGCTCAACGGCACGCTCTGCGCCGTACCGCGCACGATCGTGGCGATCCTGGAGAACCACCAGCAGTCCGACGGTTCCGTACGTGTGCCCGAGGTGCTGCGTCCCTACCTCGGCGGCCGGGAGGTCCTGGAGCCGGTGGCCAAGTGAGCCAGGACGCCTCGGGTTTCCCGTACAAGCTCATCGCGACCGACCTCGACGGGACGCTGCTGCGTTCCGACGAGTCGGTCTCGCGGCGCACCCGTGAGGCGCTCGCCGCGGCCACCGCGGCGGGCGCGGCCCACATCGTCGTCACCGGCCGCGCCACCCCCTGGACCCGGCACATCCTCGACGACCTCGGCTACGACGGCCTCGCGGTCTGCGCACAGGGCGCGCAGGTCTACCACGCCGGCGAGCACCGCCTGCTCACCTCGGTGACACTCGACCGCCAGCTGGCGGGGGTGGCGCTGGCCAAGATCGAGGCGGAGGTCGGCCCGCTGTACCTCGCGGCGAGCCGCGACGGCCTCGACGGCGCGGTGCTGGTCGGCCCCGGCTACGCGGTCACCGGCGCGCTCCCGGCGACGCCGTTCACCGACGTGTCCGACCTGTGGGCCGCTCCACTGAACAAGATCTACATACAGCACCCGGAGCTGTCGGACGACGAGCTGGCGGAAGCCGCCCGCCGGGCCGCGGGCGGCTTCGTCACCGTCGCCATGGCCGGCGAGGGCATCGTCGAGCTGCTGCCCCTCGGGCTGTCCAAGGCCACGGGCCTCTCCCTGGCCGCTCGCCGCCTCGGCCTGAAGGCGGACGACACGATCGCCTTCGGTGACATGCCCAACGACATCCCGATGTTCGCGTGGGCCGCTCGGGGCGTGGCGATGGCCAACGCCCACGGGGAGCTGAAGGCCGTGGCGGACGAGGAAACCCTGTCGAACGAGGCGGACGGGATCGCCGTGGTGCTGGAGCGGTTGCTGGGCTAGGGGCTGTCCTGCGGGTCGGGTCGCAGGAAGGCAGCGGTGACTCATCGACCCAGGTGAGCTGGGTCGTGGGGATGCCCCCGCGCGAGCGAAGCCGAGCGTGGGGGAGTCGGCAACCGACGACAACGCCGCAGGTGGGCGGGCCAGACCCCGCGTCTGCGGCATGATCCGCCGGAACCGCTGGCGGCACCCACGGCGATCAACGGCGCCGCCACCTTCGCCGTCGTGCCTTGCTGAAGAACCAGCCGGCAGGCGGCTCGTCCGAACGCCAGGGCTGCGGCTCGGGCTGCTCGGCCCGCCAACGGGCGGCCAGCATGCGGGCCCGGGCGGACGGCTCGGAGCTCTCGGCGGACCGTATGAAGTCCTCGTCCAGGACGAGGCCGTCCCACGTGTCCCCGAGCTGTCCGCGACCGTCGTACTGAGGTGTCTCCTCGGCCATCCCGTTCCTCCCGTCCCGCATGCCTTTGCCCAGTGTTCCCGAGCCGTCGTGAAGTCCCCGTGAGTAAAGGGGCTGTTGCTCCCCGCGGGGCTGCTATTCCTCGCCCGCCAGCGTCAGCGACCGCAGCTTCTGTCCGGCGTACCAGGTGGCCAGTACGGTGACGACGACCAGCAGCACCGTCGCCGTCGTCAGCCCGACGTCCGAGGTGACCAGGTCTCCGCCGGCGACCTTGTGGGCGACCGCCAGCGACCACTGCTGGACGCTGAGCGTGCGCGCCCCGGGCACCAGGGAGCCGAACAGGGCCTCCCAGATCAGCGCGTACACGAGGCCGAAGACGACCGCGTGCCGGGACACCGTGCCGAGCAGCAGGAAGACGGCGGCGTAGGCGATGGAGGAGACCAGCGCGGCGACCGTGTAGGCGACGGCGATCTGCTGGCCGTTGCCGTTGAGGATGAAGCCCGCGATCAGTGTGGGCAGCGCCGAGAAGACCATCGTCACCGCGATCGCCACGATCAGCTTGGTGAAGATGATCGTCGGCCGTTTCACCGGCTTGGACAGCAGATACACCACGGAACCGTCGTCGATCTCCGGTCCGATCGCGCCGGTGCCCGCAATGACACCGATGATCGGCACCATGGTGGCGAGCGCGAGCCCGCCGAGCAGGTCCGACGCCGTCTGGTCGTCGGCCCCGGCGAGGGCCCGCACGACCACGGAGATGACGATCAGCAGCAGCGGCAGAGCGCCGAGGATGAGGGCCCGGCGACGGCCGAGCAGGGCTCGATAGGTGAGCCGGGCGACTGTGGGGTCGTACATCTTCGGCCTCCTACGCCGCGACCAGGTACGAGAAGACGGACTCGAGGGACTCGTCGGACGGCGAGACCGTGAGCAGCCTGATGCCGTGGTCCCTGGCCACGCGCGGCAGCAGGGCAGTGAAGCGGCCGAAGTCGACGGCTTGGATGCGCAACGCGCCCTCCGCCAGGTCGACCTCGATGCCGGACGTCGACGGGTCGGCGATCAGCGCGGCCGCGAGGGCGCGGTCGTCGCTGGAGCGCACCAGGTAGCGGTGCGGGCGGTCGGTCATCAGCCGGCGGATCCTGCGGAAGTCGCCGCTGGCCGCGTGCCGTCCCGCGACGACGACCTCGATGTGCCAGGCCAGCTGCTCGACCTCTTCGAGGATGTGGGACGAGAAGAGCACCGTGCGGCCCTCGTCGCCCATGCGCCGCAGCAGGTCCATGAGCTGCATGCGCTGGCGCGGGTCCATGCCGTTGAAGGGTTCGTCGAGCAGCAGCAGGGAGGGGTCGTGGACGAGGGCGCTCGCCATCTTCACGCGCTGGCGCATGCCCTTGGAGTACGTGGAGATCTTCCGGTCCTGCGCGTACTCCATCTCGACGGTGGCGAGCGCCTTCTGGGCGGCCTTGGCGCCCAGGCCGTGCAGCTCGGCGTTGGCGACGACGAACTCGCGTCCGGTGAGGAAGTCGTACATCGCCTCCCGCTCGGGGACGATGCCGATGTGCTGGTAGATCTTCTCGTTGCGCCACACCTGCTGCCCGTCGAGGGTGACGGTGCCGGTGGAAGGGGCCAGGAAACCGCCCATCATGTTGATCAGGGTGGACTTTCCGGCGCCGTTGGGGCCGAGCAGGCCGGTGACGCCGGGGCCGATGGTCATGGTGATGTCATTGACGGCGACCACGTTGCCGAACCAGCGGGAGACATGGTCGATGGAGAGTGTGGTCACAGTCCCACCTTCCGGTAGCGGCGCATCAGGAGGCCGTAGCAGGCGGCGATGAGGCCCAGGGTGACGAGGACGTAGACGACGCCCTCGCCGTTGGACGGGCCGATGCCGCCGGGGAACGCCGAGCTCGCGCCGAGGAAGGCGGACTGCACGCCGTCGATGAGGGTGATGGGCGAGAAGAGGCCGATCCAGGGGATCGCGCCGGAGCTGTTCTGCGCGTCGGCGATGGCCTGGAGGGTGGAGACCGCGCCGTAGGAGATGGTCAGGACGGCGATGACGGCCGCGATGCCGAAGCCGCGGCGCGGGGTCACCGACGCGATGACCAGGCCGAGGCCGGCGAGGAGCAGTGAGAGCAGTGCCACGGAGACGAGTCCCTGTGCGAATCCCTTGGTCTGGTCGGCGAAGTCCAGCTTCGCCAGCAGCGCGCCGACGTAGAGCACGAGCAGCGGCGCGGCGGTGAGGACGAACAGCGCCGAGGCCAGCGCCGCGAACTTCGCCCGCACGTAGTCGGCGGTCTCGATCGGCCGCGAGAAGTACAGCGGCACGGTCTTGAAGCGCAGGTCGCGCGAGACGGACTGGGGCGCCTGCGAGGCCACGTACAGGCTGATGACAGCCTGCATGACGATGGCGTAGCGCGTGTAGTCCAGCGGCAGTTCCTTGGCTTTCGTGACGACCGCGACGGCGACCATGATGGCGGCGGGCACGCACATCACCACGAACAGCAGCATCGGCAGCACCTTGGACTTGACCGAGCGGCCGAGGCCGTAGGCGCCGCGCAGGGACTGCGAGTACAGGGAGCGGCGGGCGTAGGCGCGGCCGAGGCGGGGGCCGTCGTAACTGCGGTAGCCGATGTTGTGGATCCGGGTCTGGTCGCCCGAGGGTGTGGTGACCGGGTGCTCAACTGCCATGGCCGACGGCCTCCTTCCGGCTCGCGTCGTGGTCCGTGTCGGTGGTGAAGACCTCCGAGATGTGGTGCCTGCGCTGTTCCATGCGGACCAGGCCGAGGCCGAGGTCGGCCACGACGTCGCGCACCAGGTCGTAGGTCTCCTCGCCCTGGGCGGTGAGCAGCAGGACGTGACCTGCGCCCGGCAGCCCGGTGGCGCCGTCCTGGAGGTCGGCACCGCGCGCGAGAAGCGCGTCGCGCATCGCGCGGGTGCCGTCGGGGTGCTCGTCGGTGTCGGTGACCTCGATGGCGAGGGTGGTCGTGGTCTGGGTGAAGTCGGTGGTGGAGCTGGAACGCAGGAGTTTGCCGCCGTCGATGACGACGACGTGGTCACAGGTGCGTTCGAGTTCGCCCAGCAGGTGCGAGGTGACCAGGACGGAGATGCCGAAGTCCGTGTGGATGCGGCGGATCAGGCCGAGCATCTCGTCGCGGCCGACCGGGTCGAGGCCGTTGGTCGGCTCGTCGAGGAAGACCAGCTTCGGGTCGTGGACCAGGGCCTGCGCGAGCTTGACGCGCTGTTTCATGCCGGTCGAGTAGCCCCCGATGGGGCGGTAGCGCTCCTCGTAGAGGCCGACATGGCGCAGGGTGTCCGCGGTGCGTTCACGGGCGGCGGTGGGCGGCAGGCCGGACATGCGGGCCATGTGCACGACGAACTCGGTGGCCGAGACATCGGGTGGCAGGCAGTCGTGCTCCGGCATGTAACCGACCCGTTCGCGGATGTCCGCGCCCTTGGTGGCGACGTCGAGCCCGAGCACTTCGGCGCGGCCCTCGGAGGCGGGGGACAGACCCAGCAGGATCTTGATCAGTGTGGACTTGCCGGCTCCGTTCGCTCCGACGAGTCCGGTCACCCCGGGCCCGACGTCGACGGAGAGCCGGTCAAGCGCGGTCACCCGGGGGAACCGCTTGCTCAGGCTTTCGGTCGCGATCACAGTCACGTTGTAGAAGGTAGTGACGCGGACCACTCCAGTCGTCAGACCCCAGAGCCGTCTTCACGTCAGCCTGGAGTCGTACGGGCCCGTAGGGGATGCCGTGCCTGAGAGCTACGCGGGGCCTCCACTCCCCAGTGCGACGCGCCTATTGACGCTTCCTCTAACAACTGCCAGATTCGGGCCGGTCGCGTGACGGGCAGGAGCGCCGCCGGGGCGGGAGCGGCCCGTCCGGTCGGCGCGGCGCTGGACGGAGGAGATGTGACGGTGCTGGAGGGGGCCCGGGAGCGCCGGGTGCGGACCGGGGGCATCGAGCTGCGGGTGGCGGAGCTGGGGGACCCCTCCCGGCCGACGGTCGTCCTGGTGCACGGCTATCCGGACAGCAAGGAGGTGTGGTCCGAGGTGGCGTCGCGACTGGCCGACCGCTTCCACGTCGTCCTGTACGACGTCCGGGGCCACGGCCGTTCCACGGCACCGCGCCCGCTGCGCGGCGGGTTCACCCTGGAGAAGCTCACGGACGACTTCCTGGCCGTCGCGGACGCGGTCTGCCCGGACCGGCCGGTGCACCTGGTGGGGCACGACTGGGGTTCGGTGCAGGCCTGGGAGTTCGTGACCGTCGCCCGCACGGCGGGCCGGATCGCGTCCTTCACGTCGATGTCCGGCCCTTCGCTCGACCACTTCGGCCACTGGATCGCCCGGCGCGTCCGTCGGCCCACCCCGCGCCGGGTCGGGCAGCTGCTCGGACAGGGCGCGAAGTCCTGGTACGTCTACCTGCTGCACACCCCCGCGCTCCCCGAGGCCGCCTGGCGCGGCCCGCTCGGCAAACGCTGGCCGCGGATCCTGCAGCGCCTCGAGCAGGTGCCCGTGGGCGCCTACCCGACCTCCTCCCTGCCCTCGGACGCGGCGAACGGCGCCTGGCTGTACCGGGACAACGTACGGTCCCGGTTGCGCAGGCCCCGCACCGACGCCCACGCCCACGTGCCGGTGCAGCTCATCACGCCGCTCGGGGACGCGTACCTGTCGGAGCGGCTCTACGACGACCTGGAGCGGTGGGTGCCGCGGCTGACCCGCCGCACGCTGCCCGCGGGGCACTGGATCCCGCGCACGCGCCCGGACCGGCTGGCCTCCTGGATCACGGAGTTCGTCATCTCGGTCGAGGACGGCACGCCGGAGCGGCCGGCCACGAGCGGCCGGTACGCCGACCGCTTCGGCGGACAGCTCGTCCTGGTCACCGGGGCGGCCAGCGGCATCGGGCGGGCCACGGCGCTGGCGTTCGCGGAGGCGGGCGCGCGCGTGATCGCGGTCGACCGGGACTCCGAGGGCGCTGCCCGTACCGCCGAGGCGTCGCGGCTCATGGGTGCGCCGGAGGCCTGGCCCGAGGCCGTGGACGTCTCCGACGAGCGCGCCATGGAGAAGCTCGCCGCGCGGGTCGCCGCCGAGTACGGCGTGGTGGACGTGCTGGTGAACAACGCCGGTATCGGTCTGTCCGGCTCCTTCCTCGACACGACGTCCGAGGACTGGCAGCGGGTCCTGGACGTCAACCTCTGGGGTGTCATCCACGGCTGCCGCCTGTTCGGGCGGCAGATGGCCGAGCGCGGCCAGGGCGGCCACATCGTCAACACGGCGTCGGCGGCCGCGTTCCAGCCCTCCCGGGCGCTGCCCGCCTACAGCACCTCCAAGGCGGCGGTGCTGATGCTGAGCGAGTGCCTGCGCGCGGAGCTGGCGGGGCGGGGCATCGGTGTGACGGCGATCTGTCCCGGCATCGTCAACACCAACATCACCTCGACGGCACGGTTCACGGGAGTCGACGCGGAGGAGGAGCGTCGCCGTCAGAAGCGTGCGGCCCGTCTCTACGGCCTGCGCAACTATCCGCCGGAAAAGGTGGCCGAGGCGATCCTGCGCGCGGTCGTGCGCAATGAGGCGGTGGTGCCGGTGACTCCGGAGGCGCGGGGAGCGCGGTTCCTGTCGCGTTGGGCGCCGGGGGCGCTCAGGGCGCTGGCGCGGGCCGAGCCGCCCTGGTAGCGAAACCCCTTGATTGAAAAGGCAGTTGTCCACAGAACGGCCAATCAGCCTGTGGATAACCGCAGTTGCTTGTGGATCAAACCTCGGAGGCAAACCAAAAAGCGTGATCCGCGTCTCGCGCCCCACACCCCGCGACGGTGCGGCATCTGCTGTTTCCTGAGTCGCATTGCCGGGCCGTCCGGCATGATCAGTGGTATGGACCATTTTCCGACCACGGAGTCCGCCGTCACCGCTCTCCGGGCGCTCGCCGTCGCCTACGCGCGCGAGATCGAGGTGATCCATGACATCGGCGCCGACCGGACCTCGCGCCGCAGCGCCGCCGGTGTCGGCGTCACCGCCGATCCGGACGGCTCCCTGCCCCATGAGGCCCACGTCGAGTTCGGCGGTCTGCCCCGGCTGAGCGTCCGGCTCTATCCGGAGGACGACGCACTGATCACCGTGGAGGGCGTGGAATGCCCGGACGTCCCGCGCGACGACGTGCCCGCCTTCGTTCGCGCCCTTCTCGCCGACCTCGCGTGGGTGAGGGCGCGCCGCTTCCCGCCCGGCTACTTCCTCATCGTGCCGCTGCCCGGCGACCGGACGCACAAGGAGTACCTGTCGATGATCAACCTCAGCCCGTGGCTGAGCAGTCGCGTGCGGTGACTGTTTCACGTGAAACATGGTCGTCCGCATACGCTCGGAGCATGAGTCTGCGTCTGAGCACCGTGATCCTTCCGTACCGCCGCTGGAACGAGGGTGGCCGTTCGGCATGGACGCGTGCCGAGCAGCTCGGCCTCTACACCGCGTACACCTACGACCACCTGTCCTGGCGCAGCTTCCGTGACGGCCCCTGGTTCGGGGCTGTCCCCACACTGACCGCCGCCGCGTCCGTCACCGAGCGGCTGCGGCTGGGTACGCTCGTGACCTCGCCGAACTTCCGGCACCCGGTGACCCTCGCCAAGGAGCTGATCTCCCTGGACGACATCTCCGGCGGCCGGGTCACCCTGGGTGTCGGGGCGGGCGGCACCGGCTTCGACGCCACCGCACTCGGCCAGGAGCCCTGGACCCCACGGGAGCGAGCCGACCGGTTCGGCGAGTTCGTCCCGCTGCTCGACCGGCTGCTGACCGAGGACTCGGTGTCGTACGAGGGCGACTTCTACTCGGCGCACGAGGCCCGGAACATCCCGGGCTGTGTACAGCGGCCCCGGCTGCCCTTCGCGGTCGCCGCGACCGGCCCGCGGGGACTGGCGCTCGCCGCTCGGCACGGACAGGCCTGGGTGACGACGGGGGATCCCAAGCTGTATGCGAACGGCACCCCGGAACAGTCGGTTCAGGCCATTCGCGGGCAGGCGGAGAAGCTGGCGGACGCCTGCGCCACGATCGGCCGGGACGTGAACGAGCTCGACAAGATCCTCCTCACCGGTTTCACCCCGGACCGGGGCCGACCGCTGGAGTCCCTGGACGCCTTCGTCGACTTCGCCGGGCGACACCAGGAGCTGGGCTTCACGGAGCTCGTGCTCCACTGGCCGATCCCCGATTCGGACTTCGCCGCGGACGAGAAGGTCTTCGAGCGGATCGCCATGGAGGCCCTCGCACAGCTGCGCTGACCTCGGCAACCGGTCGTCCGGGCTCATCCGTGAGGCCTCTCGCACGGCCGTGCGGATGATCTGAGCGAGAATGGCCGGGTGACCTCAGCGACTCGACAGCCCGAGACCCCGACCACCGGCCCGGTTCCGCCGCGGCTGATCGCCACCGATCTCGACGGCACCCTGCTGCGCGACGACAAGTCGGTCTCCCCCCGCACCGTCGCCGCGCTCGCCGCCGCCGAGGAGGCGGGCATCGAGGTGTTCTTCGTCACGGGCCGCCCGGCCCGCTGGATGGACGTCGTCAGCGACCACGTCCACGGTCACGGCCTGGCGATCTGCGGCAACGGCGCCGCCGTGGTCGACCTGCACGGCGGCCCCGGCGCCCACCGGTTCGTGAAGGTGCGGGAGCTGGCCACGGAGAACGCGCTGGACGCCGTACGGCTGCTGCGCGAGGCCGCGCCGGGCACCGTGTACGCGGTGGAGCAGACGTACGGCTTCCACCAGGAACCGGACTATCCCAAGCTGCACATGGAGATACCGGACGAGCTGGCGCCCGCCGAGGATCTGCTGGCCCCCGACGGTCCCGGCTCCGCCGAGCCGGTGCTCAAGATCCTCGCCTACCACGCCACGCTCGACCCGGACGCGTTCCTCACCCTGGCCCGCCTCGCCATCGGCGAGCGCGCCAATGTCACCCGGTCCAGCCCCAGCGCCCTGCTGGAGATCAGCGGGCCCGGCGTCTCCAAGGCCAGCACACTCGCTCTGTGCTGCGCCGAACGCGGCATCTCCCACGAGGAGGTCGTCGCCTTCGGCGACATGCCGAACGACGTCGAGATGCTCACCTGGGCGGGACAGTCGTACGCCATGGGCAACGCGCACCCCGACGTGCTGGTCGCCGCCTCAGGACGGACGGTCGCCAACAACGAGGACGGGGTGGCGGTCGTGATCGAGCGGATGCTGGCGGAGCGGCTGTAGGGCTCTGAGCGCCCCGGCCCGATTCATCCGACGGACACCCCGCGTTCCCTCAGCCACGGCACCGGGTCCACCGAGGACCCCAGGTACGGCGTGACCCGCACCTCGAAGTGCAGGTGCGGGCCGGTCGAGTTGCCGGTCGTGCCGGACTGTCCGATCCACTGCCCGGTGGCCACGCGGTCGCCCTGGTCGACGGTGACGGCGGCGAGATGGGCGTACTGCGTGTAGTAGCCGCCGTCGTGCTCGACCACGATCTCGATGCCGAACGCACCCCCGCACGACACCCTCAGCACACGGCCCGGCCCGACCGCCCGCACCGGGGTCCCGATGGGGACGGCGAAGTCCTGCCCGGTGTGCCGGTGCGCCCAGCGCGCACCGCCGCTGCCGAAGCCGGCGGACAGTTCATACCCCTCGACCGGCGCCACCCACGCGGTCGTGAACTGCGTCAGCGGCTGTTCGAGACGGGCGGCACCACGGCACGATCCGGCCGCGACCGAGGCGTTCGCCTGCCCCTGCAGCTGCCACCGCGCCTGTTCCAGCTTCTCCTCGATGCCCTTCTTGATGCCGTCGAGTTCGGCCCTGCGCCGCTCCAGCGTCTGCCACGCGGTCGCCGCCCTCCTCTCGTCCGCGCTGAGCCGGGCCTCGGCACGGCGGCTCTTGCCGAGGGCGTTGGCAACGGCCATGTTCTGCCGGGAGAAAACCTGCTGACCGCGCATCAGCTCGTCCGGGCTGCCGGCGAGGATGATCTGCGCGGCGACCGGAAGGCCGCCGCTGTCGCGGTACTGCGCGCGGGCGATCCGGCCCAGTTCCTCGTGGTGCACCGCGAGTTCCCGGCGCTCGCGGTCGAGGAGCCGCTCCAGCCGCTTGGCCTCCGCCGCCTGCACGTCGGCCGCGTGGCGCCCCTCCTCGTACCGCTCCGTGGCCACGGCCGCGTCCGCGTACAGCTTCGACACCTGAACACTGAGGTCGGCTTCGGAGCCATACCCGGCATCCCCGTCGCCGGTCGCGGGCCGGGCCGCGAGCACCGCCGCCGCACACACCAGTACCGCAATGAGCCATGGATGGCGGCGAAATGAGCGCATGTCAGCGATCGTGACCCAGCCCGGTGGGCTCCCGCCCGTTCAAGTCGTACGCCTGGGGGAACCACCCCGCCCGGATGGCTCAGTCCCCGGCTCACCGTGGACGGCGCGCACCCACCAACAGCTCCGCCTCCTCCTCCCGCTCGAGCATCCGCCGCAGCGGCCCCTCCGCCGCGGCCAGTTCCGTGTGGGAGCCGCGCTGCACGACCCGCCCCCCGTCCAGCACGATCACCTCGTCCACCGCCTCCAGACCGGCCAGCCGATGGGTGATGAGCAGAGTCGTACGGCCCTCGGTCGCGGCCAGCAGATCGGCGGTGAGCGCGTCGGCGGTCGGCAGGTCGAGGTGCTCGGCCGGCTCGTCCAGCACCAGCACGGGGAAGTCGGCGAGCAAAGCGCGGGCCAGCGCCAGGCGTTGGCGCTGCCCACCGGAGAGCCGTGCCCCGTGCTCGCCGATCAGCGTGTCGAGTCCGTCGGGCAGGCTGTCGACCCATTCCAGCAGCCGGGCCCGGTCGAGCGCGCCGCGCAGTTCGTCCTCGGTGGCGTCCTTCTTCGCCAGGAGCAGGTTCTCGCGCACCGAGCTGTCGAAGAGGTGCGCGTCCTGCGCACACAGCCCCACGAGCCGCCGTATGTCATCGCCGTTCAGCGCCTTCGTGTCCACACCGCCCAACGTGTACGTGCCGGCGTCCGCGTCCAGGAAGCGCAGCAGCACCTGGGCGAGCGTCGTCTTGCCGGACCCGGACGGCCCGACCACGGCGATCCGCCGCCCCGCATCGAGCGTCAGGTCGAACCCGGCGAGGGCGTCCCGCTCCTGCTCGGCGTGCCGGGCGGCCAGGCCCTTGACCACGAGCGGGAACGGCGACACGGGTGCCTTCCGGGGCCGCTCCGGCTCGCGTACGGGCTCGGGGGAGTCCAGGACCTCGTACACCCGCTCCGCGCTCCTGCGCACCCGTTGCCGGTACTGCACGGCGAGCGGCAGCCCGAGGACGGCCTCGAACGCGGCGAGCGGGGTGAGGACGACGACGGCCATGGCCACGCCGCCCAGCCGCCCGTCGGCCACCGCCTGGGCGCCCACCAGCGCGGCGGCGGCGACGGTGAGGCCGGAGACCAGAGCGGTCAGTCCGTCGCCGAGCGCGGTGGCCGTGGCACCCCGTGAGGCGATCCGGGTGAGCATGGCGTCGGCCCGCCGCGCCTGCTCGGTACGGGCGGGCAGGGCACCTGCGACGGTCAGCTCCGCGGTGCCGGTGAGCAGGTCGGCCGCACGGGTGGCGAGCACCCCGCGGGCGGGGGCGAGCCGGTGCTCGGCGCGCCGTGCCACGGCACCGGTGACCAGCGGGACGCCGGCACCGGCCGCCAGCAGCCCCACCGCGAGCACGGCGCCCGCCTCGGGCAGCAGCCACGCCGTGAAGGCCACCGACCCGGCCGACACGATGACGGCGGCACCTGCGGGCAGCAGCCAGCGCAGCCAGTAGTCCTGCAGCGCGTCCACGTCGGCGACGAGCCGTGACAGCAGGTCGCCGCGCCGGGCCCGGCTCAGTCCGGCGGGCGCCAGTCGCTCCAGCCGGCGATACACGGCGACCCGGGTGTCGGCCAGCATCCGCAGCACCGCGTCGTGCGAGACCAGCCGCTCCGCGTACCGGAAGACGGCCCGCCCGATGCCGAAGGCCCGCGTCGCCGTGACGGCCACCATCAGATACAGCACGGGCGGCTGCTGCGAGGCGCGCGAGATGAGCCACCCGGAGGTGGCCATGAGTCCTACGGCACTGCCGAGCGCCAGGCTCCCGAGCAGCAGCGCGAGCGCGAGCCGCCCGCGTCCGGCCCCGGACATGGCACGCACCCGCGCGAGGACGCGCCCTGCGGTCGCGGGGAGCTCCGTGCCGGCCGAGTCTGCGGACGCGCGGGTCACAGGCCCCTGGCCCGCGGTGACGACGGAGGCACCGCCCACCGGCTCGTCGGCCGCGCCTACGACGGACCCGCTGTCCACCGGCTCGCGACTCACCTGGCCGACCGCACCCGTACGTGCCCGGAAACCGCCGGCCTCGGAGTCAGCGCCCCTTGGCTCACCGCGCTCGGCGTCGGTGAGACGGGGCACCTCGGCCTCCGCCAGCCGCACCACCCGGTCCGCCACTCCCAGCAGCGCCGGCCGGTGCACCACCAGCAGCACCGTCCGCCCGGCCACCAGCCGCCGCACCGCGGCCACGACCTCGGCCTCCGTCTCCCCGTCCAGCGCGGCCGTCGGCTCGTCCAGCAGCAGCACGGGCCGGTCCGCGAGGAACGCCCGCGCCAGCGCGAGCCGCTGCCGCTGCCCGGCGGACAGTCCGGCCCCGTCCTCCCCGAGCACGGTTTCCGCCCCGGCGGGCAGGGCTTCGACGAACTCCAGCGCTCCGGCGTCCGCCAGCGCCCGGCGGACGGTGGTGTCGTCGGCGTCGGGACGGGCCAGCCGTACGTTCTCGGCGATCGTCCCGGCGTACAGGTGCGGCCGCTGCGGCACCCACGCGATGCGTGACCGCCACTGCTTCAGGTCTGCCTCGACGAGATCCACTCCCCCGGCGAGCACCCGCCCCTCGCTGGGCCGCACGAACCCCAGCAGCACGTTCAGCAGTGTGGACTTGCCCGCACCGCTGGGCCCGACCAGCGCCACCGTCTCTCCTCCACCGACGGTGAAGGACACGTCCGACACGGCGTCCACGGACCGCCCGGGGAAGCGGACCGTAACGCTCTCGAAGGCCAGCCCGCCCGCCGGTACGACGGTCGTGCCGCAAGCCGACACTGGAGTCTCCAGGACGGCGAAGATCTCCTCGGCCGCCGCGAGCCCCTCCGCCGCCGCGTGGTACTGCGCGCCGACCTGCCGCAGCGGCAGGTACGCCTCGGGAGCGAGCACGAGGACGACCAGGCCGATGTAGAGGTCCATCTCGCCGTGGACGAGCCGCATACCGATGGTCACGGCGACCAGGGCCACCGAGAGCGTCGCCAGCAGCTCCAGCGCGAAGGAGGAGAGGAAGGCTATCCGCAGGGTCCGCATGGTCGCCTGGCGGTACTCGCCGGTGATGCGCCTGATCGACTCGGCCTGCGCCTTGGCCCGCCCGAACACCTTCAGGGTCGGCAGCCCTGCGACCACGTCCAGGAAGTGCCCGGAGAGCCGGGACAACAGCCGCCACTGACGGTCCATGCGGGACTGGGTGGCCCAGCCGATCAGCATCATGAAAACCGGGATCAGGGGCAGTGTGCCCACGATGATCGCGGCGGAGACCCAGTCCTCGGTCACGATCCGCGCCAGCACCGCCACCGGCACGACCACCGCGAGCCCCAGCTGCGGCAGATAGCGCGAGAAGTAGTCGTCGAGGGCGTCGACGCCCCGCGTGGCAAGAGCCACCAGCGATCCGGTCCGCTGCCCGCTCAGCCACCCCGGGCCCAGAGCCGCGGCCCGCTCGAGCAGCCGGCCGCGCAGCTCCGACTTCACCGCCCCGCTCGCACGGTGGGCCGCCAGCTCGGTGAGCCAGGAGACCAGCGCGCGACCGATCGCCACGGCCGCCAACAGCAGCAGGGGAGTGCGCAGTCCGGCGACCGGCGTTCCGTGCTGGAACGCGCCGACCACCACCTCGGCGATGAGCATCGCCTGCGCGATGACCAGTCCCGCCCCGAGGGCGCCCAGACCGACGACCGCCACCAGGAAGCGACGGGTGGCCCGGGCGTACCGGAGGAGACGTGGATCGATCGGTTTCACGTGAAACACACCTCAGTGAGTGGCTTCGGCGATGTGCTGCGTGCCGATCCGCTTGCGGAACACCCAGTAGGTCCAGCCCTGGTACAGCATCACGATCGGCGTGGCGATCGCGGCGCACCAGGTCATTATCTTCAGGGTGTACGGGCTCGACGAGGCGTTGGTGACCGTGAGGTTCCAGTCCGCGTTGAGCGAGGACGGCATGACGTTCGGGAAGAGGGTCAGGAAGAGCATCGCCACGGCGGCCACGATGGTGACACCGGAGAGCGCGAACGACCAACCCTCGCGACCCGCCTGGTTCGCCACCAGGGCCGCGACCAGGGCGCCCACCGCCACGACCAGGGCGACCAGGCTCTTGGCGTCACCGCTCTCGACCTGGGTCCACAGCAGGAAGAGCAGCGCGAGCGCGGCGGTGACCACGCCGATCTTCAGGGCCAGCTTCCGTGCCCGCTCCCGGATGTCCCCGACGGTCTTGAGCGCCGTGAAGACCGTCCCGTGGAAGGTGAAGAGGGTGAGCGTCACCAGTCCGCCGAGGAGCGCGTAGGGGTTGAGCAGGTCCCCGACGCTGCCGACGTACTCGAAGTTCTGGTCGATCTTCACGCCGTGCACGATGTTGCCGAAGGCCACGCCCCACAGGAACGCGGGGATGAGCGAGGTCCAGAAGATCGCCGTCTCCCAGTTGCGCTGCCAGTTCTCCTCGGGCCGCTTCACGCGGTACTCGAAGGCGACGCCCCGCACGATCAGACAGACCAGGATCACCAGCAGCGGCAGGTAGAAGCCGGAGAACAGGGTGGCGTACCACTCGGGGAACGCGGCGAAGGTCGCGCCGCCCGCCGTCAGCAGCCACACCTCGTTGCCGTCCCAGACGGGGCCGATGGTGTTGATCAGCACTCGCTTCTCGAGCCGGTCACGAGCCAGCAGCTTGGTGAGGACGCCGACTCCGAAGTCGAACCCCTCCAGGAAGAAGTAGCCGGTCCACAGGACGGCGATGAGGACGAACCAGACGTCGTGCAGTTCCATGACTGTGCAGCTCCCTCGGCCTAGTACGAGAAGGCCATCGGCTTGTCGGCGTCACGGGAGTCGCCGCCGATCTTCGTGGGCGGGTTGAGGTCGGCCTCGGTGAGCTCGGGGGGCCCGGCCTTGACGTACTTCACCAGCAGCTTGACCTCGACGACGGCGAGGATGGCGTACAGGGCGGTGAAGACGATCAGCGAGGTGAGGACCTCGCCCTGGGAGACGCCGGGGGAGACCGCGTCGCGGGTCTGGAGCACGCCGTAGACGACCCACGGCTGGCGGCCCATCTCGGTGAAGATCCAGCCCCAGGAGTTGGCGATCAGCGGGAAGCCCAGGGTGAGGATCGCGATGCGCCAGTACCACTTCGTCAGCGTCGGGCCGAGTGCCTTCCCCCCGGGCAGCAGCACCAGGTGCGGCACCTCGTCGTCGCCCACCCGCAGGTGCTGCGGCAGCAGGAACTTCTTGCGGGTCAGCCACAGTCCGGCCAGGCCGATCGCGAAGGACGTCATGCCGAAGCCGATCATCCAGCGGAAGCCCCAGTAGGCGACCGGGATGTTGGGCCGGTAGTCGCCCGGCCCGAACTTCTCCTGTTCGGCCTTGTTGACGTCGTTGATACCGGGCACGTGCGAGCTGAAGTCGTCGTTGGCCAGGAAGGACAGCAGGCCGGGTATCTCGATGGCGACCTTGTTGTGCCCCTTGTCGACGTCACCGACGGCGAAGACCGAGAAGGGCGCCGGTGCCTCGCCGTCCCACAGGGCTTCGGCCGCCGCCATCTTCATCGGCTGCTGCTCGAACATCACCTTGCCCAGGACGTCACCGCTGATCGCGGTGAGCATGCCACCGATCACGACCGTGACCAGTCCGAGCCGCAGCGAGGTCTTCATCTCACGGACGTGCTTCTTGCGGGCGAGATGGAAGGCCGCGATGCCGACCATGAAGGCGCCGCCGGTCAGGAAGGCCGCGGACAGGGTGTGGAACGCCTGGCTGAGCGCGGTGTTCTGGGTGAGGACGGCCCAGAAGTCGGTGAGTTCGGCCCGTCCCTTCTCCTTGTTGATCCGGTAGCCGACCGGGTGCTGCATCCACGAGTTGGCCGCGAGGATGAAGTAGGCCGACAGGATCGTGCCGATCGAGACCATCCAGATGCAGGCCAGGTGGATCTTCTGGGGGAGCTTGTCCCAGCCGAAGATCCACAGACCGATGAAGGTGGACTCGAAGAAGAAGGCGATCAGGGCCTCGAAGGCGAGCGGGGCACCGAAGATGTCGCCGACGAAGCGGGAGTAGTCGGACCAGTTCATGCCGAACTGGAACTCCTGCACGATCCCGGTGACCACTCCCATCGCGATGTTGATCAGAAAGAGCTTGCCCCAGAACTTGGTGGCCCTGAGGTACTTCTCCTTCTGCGTACGCACCCAGGCGGTCTGGAGGCCGGCCGTGAGGGCGGCCAGCGAGATCGTCAGGGGGACGAACAGGAAGTGGTAGACGGTCGTGATGCCGAACTGCCAGCGCGCCAGGGTCTCCGGCGCCAAAGCCAGGTCCACGTCGCCGCTCCTTACCTCACGCTTGTGAATGCGTTCACATTCACAAGCCATTATGCAGCACCTGTCTGGGGCAGCTCAAAGGGGGGTCCCTGTTTCACGTGAAACAGGGACCCAGATCACACAAGCCAGGAACTACACATCCTTGCGGAACGCTTCCGCCGCCTTGAGGAAGATGTCGTTCCCCTCGGTCTCCCCGATCGTCACCCGCACGCCCTCGCCGGGGAACGGCCTGATCACGACGCCGGCCTGCTCGCACGCCGCCGCGAAGTCGACCGTGCGCTCCCCCAGTCGCAGCCACACGAAGTTGGCCTGGGTCTCGGGCACCGTCCAGCCCTGGGCACGCAGGGCCTCTACCACTCGCGCGCGCTCGCACACCAGGGAGCCGACCCGGCCGAGCAGCTCGTCCTCGGCGCGCAGTGATGCGATCGCGGCCTCCTGCGCGAGTTGGCTCACCCCGAACGGCACCGCCGTCTTGCGCAGCGCCGCCGCGACCGGCTCATGGGCGATCGCGAAGCCGACGCGCAGCCCGGCGAGACCGTACGCCTTGGAGAACGTCCGCAGCACACAGACGTTGGGACGCTCCCGGTACAGCTCGACGCCGTCGGGCACCTCGGGGTCGCGGATGAACTCCCGGTACGCCTCGTCGAGGACGACCAGGACATCGCCGGGCACCCGGTCCAGGAACCGCTCCAGCTCGGCCCGCTTCACGACCGTACCCGTCGGGTTGTTGGGGGTGCAGACGAAGATGAGCCGGGTCCGGTCGGTGATCGCCTCGGCCATCGCGTCCAGATCGTGCACATCGCCCGGCGTCAGCGGCACCTGCACCGACGTCGCGCCGCTGATCTGCGTGATGATCGGGTACGCCTCGAAGGAGCGCCAGGCGTAGATCACCTCGTCACCGGGGCCGGAGGTCGCCTGGACCAGCTGCTGGGCCACACCGACCGAGCCGGTTCCGGTGGCCAGGTGGGAGAGCGGGACGCCGAAGCGTTCGGACAGCTCGTTCATCAGGCCCGTGCACGCCATGTCCGGGTAGCGGTTGAAGTTGCAGGCAGCCGCCGTCACGGTCTCCATCACACCGGGCAGGGGCGGATAGGGGTTCTCGTTGGAGGACAGCTTGTACGCCACCGGACCGCCGGCCGCAGCGGGCTTGCCCGGCTTGTAGGTGGGGATTCCCTCCAGTTCGGCGCGCAGCTTGGGACTCGTCTCGCTCACCGCAGTCCTCCTCATGACCACCGGCTTCCAATGCTTCTCACCCTATGAGGATTGAGCGCCGCTGCGTACTGGCGAGCGGCAATCGCCGTCGGTCTCGTCGGCATCAGGGGCATCACCGTACGAAGGCGTACCAATCCGGGGGCGCGCCGTACATATATCTATGCGCCGGTAGCTCACTCCGTGGCGCGCATCCCTCGTCAAGGTGAGTTGAGACCTCTTCGAAACATCAGAGAGTTGGCAGGCTCATGCGTGCTACCACGCCACGTCTTGTGTGTGAAACGTTCAACAGCCTTTATTTTAAAGGTAGTTGACGCCTGACGACCATGCAGAAACGTGCCTGTCAACGCGTGCATATGCGTCCGCCCTACCCCACCGCATGAGCCCTACTATCGGCTCGCCATGACAGCAGCAGGGAAGCACCAGGTGAGCCGCGCGGAAACCTCACGCCGAGGCAGCCGGCCGGGCCGGGCGGGCATCAGAGACGTGGCCGCCGCCGCCGGGGTCTCCATCACGACCGTCTCCGATGCCCTCAACGGCAAGGGCAGGCTCCCGGACGCCACCCGACGCCATGTCCGTGAGGTCGCCGACCGGCTGGGCTATCGCCCCTCGGCCGCGGCCAGAACCCTCCGTACCGGCAAGTCGGGCCTCATCGGCCTGACCGTGACGACGTACGGGGATGAACCTTTCACCTTCACCGAGTTCGCGTACTTCGCCGAGATGGCGCGCGCCGCGACGTCGGCCGCGCTGGCCCGCGGCTACGCGCTCGTCATCCTGCCGGCGACCTCGCGCCACGACGTGTGGTCGAACGTCGCCCTGGACGGCACGGTCGTCATCGACCCCTCCGACCAGGACCCGGTGGTCAGCGAACTGGTCCGACAGGGCTTACCCGTCGTCTCCGACGGCCGCCCGGCCGGAGCGCTCCCGGTCACGGCATGGGTCGACAACGACCACGAGGCCGCCGTCCTGGGCATCCTCGACCACCTGGCCGACGCCGGCGCCCGCCGCATCGGCCTGCTGACGGGCACGACGACCGACACGTACACCCACCTGTCGACCACCGCATACCTGCGCTGGTGCGAGCGCGTGGGACAGGATCCGGTCTACGAGGCCTACCCGGCGCACGATCCGTGCGCGGGAGCCGTCGCCGCCGACCGGCTGCTCGCCCGCCCCGACCGCCCCGACGCGGTCTACGGGCTGTTCGACCCCAACGGCACCGACCTGCTCGCCGCCGCCCGCCGCTACGGGCTGCGCGTCCCGGACGACCTTCTGCTGGTCTGCTGCAGCGAGTCCACCGTGTACGCCAACACCGAGCCGCCCGTCACCACGCTCTCGCTGAAGCCGCGCCGCATCGGCACGGCGGTGGTCCAGCTCCTCATCGACGCCATCGAGGGGGTCGAGTCGGACCAACCGGTCGAGCAGGTGATACCTACCGAGCTGATCGTGCGCACCTCCTCCCAGCGTCGCCCCCCGCGGACGACGGTCAGCCCGCCCCGGGCACCCGAGGAGGAGTAGCGCGAGGGTGTGGGCCGCGATGTGGGCGGACTGTGCCCAGGAGTGGACGAAGCCCGGCCCAATCGGGGCGAATGCCGCGATGAAAGGGAGCTCGGCTTCGATTCACCACCCCTGGGTCATCACACGGCGCGATCCGCATTCCTATGATGGGCCCACGACACCGCGGGCCGCTGCGACCAGGCAGTCCAATGCGGTGCAGATGCGGCGCGATGGTGGAGGGGTCTGATGACTCAGGGGGCCGGTCAGGGACCCGAGGTGGAGCGCACGGCGACGGTGCGCGACTTCCGGGTGCCCGCATACGTCCACGAGACCGGTCCGTACGACCACAGCACGCACCCGGGCGACGCGGTACGCCCGGTCGAGGAGCCTGTGGAGCACCCGGACGGGTACACCCCGACGCAGCGCGATCTGCCCGTCATCAACCGGGGTGACACACTCCAGGTGACGGTTGACCCGGCGGTCCTCGCCGCGGCCCCGCAGTCCGCCACCGGCCAGGGCCCCTTGTACGTCGTCGGTGACGTGCACGGCTACCTCGACGAGCTCGTGGCTGCCCTTCAGGAGAAGGGCCTGATCGATGCGGCGGGCCAGTGGAGCGCCGGCACCGCCCGGCTGTGGTTCCTCGGCGACTTCACCGACCGCGGCCCGGACGGCATCGGCGTCATCGACCTCGTGATGCGGCTGTCCGCCGAGGCCGCCGCGGCCGGCGGCTACTGCAAGGCCCTCATGGGCAACCACGAGCTGCTGCTGCTCGGCGCCAAGCGGTTCGGCGACACGCCCGTCAACTCCGGCGCGGGCACCGCCACCTTCCAGGCGGCCTGGCTGCTCAACGGCGGCCAGAAGTCCGACATGGACCGCCTCCAGGACCACCACCTGCAGTGGATGGCCCGGCTCGACGCGGTCGAAGAGGTCGACGGGCATCTGCTCGTCCACTCCGACACGACCGCCTACCTCGATTACGGCGACTCCATCGAGGCGGTCAACGACACCATCCGCGAGACGCTCACGCGCAACGACGCGGACGAGGTGTGGGACCTGTTCCGCAAGTTCACCAAGCGGTTCTCCTTCCGCGACGAGGGCGGTGCCGACGCCGTGCGCTCCCTGCTCGACATGTACGGCGGCACCCGCATCGTTCACGGCCACAGCCCCATCCCCTACCTGCTCGGCGAGGTCGGCTCGGAGGAGGGCGAGGACTCCTCCGGTCCCGTGGTCGAGGGACCGCACGTCTACGCCGACGGGCTGGCCATCGCGATGGACGGCGGGGTGACCATGGCCGGAAAGCTGCTGGTCCAGCAACTTCCCCTGGATATCTGAACCTTCCCGGGGCAGGCGTCCCCCGACGTCGGAAGGGCGGGTGACGGCGCAGGCCAGGGGCCAATTTCGGCAAACCCCCTGTCAACGTGTGCCGTCACCGCTCTACCATCGCCTTATCCGTAGCAGGCTCCCCTCCGTTTCTGCCCGACGGCTCGTTGGCATGCGAGCCCCAAGCCCTACGGAGCATCGGGGGATGCACATGAACAGCGTTCCGCAGCACCTGCACAGTGAGGACCGCCAGGAGTACGAGCGGATCCTCGACGAGGCGCTGCGCTCCGCACCACAACGCCCGGAACTGACCGCTGTCGGACAGCGGCTCAACCCCGAACAACTGCGCACCATGGCGCTCAACGCCACCGCACTCATCACGGCGGCCGCGGCGACCGAGTACCAGCACTACGTCAAGGTCCGCGAGGAACTGCGCCATCCGGAACCGTCCACCCCGTCGTCGGCCCGCGAAGCCGGCTCGGCGGAGTCGGAGCCGGGCGCGATGGGGCTCGCCGCCACCGTGGGCGAGGTCGCCGAGGCCTCCGGCGCGGGCGCCATCGCCGTCGTCGCGGTCCTGGCTCCCGTCCTCGCGGGAACCGCCGCGGCGATCTTCCTGCTCGTGGGCTACATCCTGAAGATGCTCGACCCCGAACCGGCGTTCGCCCAAACCCTGATCACCGCCGGCTGGGTGTTCGGCGCCATGACCGCGGCGGCGATCCTCGTCGCCACTGTCGGGCTGCTGCTCACCGCCCTGCGCAACCAGCCCTCACCGACGATCGATGCGTACGGCGAGCTGAGCGAGGAGGTGACGCGGGCCAGGGACGCCTGGCGCGAGGCCCTCCTGGAGCGCGGCATACTGCCGTTCCTGCGGGAGGCCCTCGCCGACCCCGGCAGCATGTCCGCGCTGCACCGCACGGCCCCGCCGACGCCGACCGGCCGCATCCCGCACCTCGGATACGGTCGACCCGGCTTCACCAGCCCCGCCGACGACGGCGTCCGCGGCCCGCGCCCGAGCTTCTCGAGTCCGGACTACACCAGCCCGGACTTCGGGGGCCCGGAACACCCTCCGGAGTAACCCTCGGCTTGCGCCCCCGCCCAGGGGAGCGCAAGCCGCACACCCGACAAACCGTCGGCTTCCGGCCATTCCTGAACGCACCGGGTCCGTCGAGGAGTTCCGTCAGTCGGCCAACGGGAGGTACACGCGGTTGCCCGCGGCCGCGAACTCCTTCGACTTCTGGGCCATCCCCTCCTCGACCTCCTTGCGGCTGCCACCGTGTTCACGGCGGATGTCCTGGGAGATCTTCATCGAGCAGAACTTCGGTCCGCACATCGAGCAGAAATGAGCCGTCTTGGCGGGTTCGGCCGGCAGCGTCTCGTCGTGGAACTCGCGCGCCGTGTCCGGATCGAGAGCCAGGTTGAACTGGTCCTCCCACCGGAACTCGAAGCGGGCGTCGGACAGCGCGTCGTCCCACTCCTGCGCACCCGGGTGCCCCTTGGCCAGGTCCGCCGCGTGGGCGGCGATCTTGTAGGTGATGACGCCGGTCTTGACGTCGTCACGGTTGGGCAGGCCCAAGTGCTCCTTGGGCGTGACGTAGCAGAGCATGGCCGTGCCCCACCAGGCGATCATCGCGGCACCGATGCCGGAGGTGATGTGGTCGTACGCCGGCGCGACGTCCGTGGTCAGCGGGCCGAGCGTATAGAACGGAGCTTCATCGCAGATCTCCTGCTGAAGGTCGATGTTCTCCTTGATCTTGTGCATCGGGACATGTCCCGGGCCCTCGATCATGGTCTGTACGTGGAAACGCTTGGCGATCGTGTTGAGTTCCCCGAGCGTGCGCAACTCCGCGAACTGCGCCTCGTCGTTGGCGTCGGCGATCGAGCCCGGCCGCAGACCGTCGCCCAGCGAGTACGTGACGTCGTAGGCGGCGAGGATCTCGCAGAGTTCCTCGAAGTTCTCGTACAGGAACGACTCCTTGTGGTGCGCGAGGCACCAGGCCGCCATGATCGAGCCGCCACGGGAGACGATGCCGGTCTTGCGGTTGGCGGTGAGCGGGACGTACGGCAGGCGGACACCCGCGTGGACCGTCATGTAGTCCACGCCCTGCTCGGCCTGTTCGATGACCGTGTCCTTGTAGATCTCCCAGGTCAGCTCCTCGGCCCTGCCGTCGACCTTCTCGAGTGCCTGGTAGAGCGGGACCGTGCCGATGGGGACGGGGGAGTTGCGCAGCACCCACTCCCGAGTGGTGTGGATGTTGCGGCCGGTGGACAGGTCCATGACCGTGTCGGCGCCCCAGCGGGTCGCCCAGGTCATCTTCTCGACCTCCTCCTCGATGGAGGAGGTCACCGCGGAATTACCGATGTTCGCGTTGACCTTCACCAGGAACCGCTTGCCGATGATCATCGGCTCGATCTCCGGGTGGTTCACGTTGGCCGGCAGCACCGCGCGGCCCGCCGCGATCTCCTCTCGCACCACCTCTGGCGAGACGTTCTCCCGGATGGCCACGTACTCCATCTCGGGTGTGACCTCCCCCCGGCGCGCGTACGCGAGCTGCGTGACCGCCTTGCCGTCACGGCTGCGGCGCGGCTGCCGGGGCCGTCCGGGGAAGACCGCGTCGAGGTTGCGCAGCCCGCCACGCGGCGAGGTGTGCTTGATCCCGTCGTCCTCGGGACGGACGGGACGCCCCGCGTACTCCTCGGTGTCACCGCGGGCGGTGATCCAGTTCTCCCGCAGCGGGGGCAGGCCCCTGCGGACGTCGGTTTCGGCCAGTGGATCGGTGTACGGGCCGGAGGTGTCGTAGAGCGTCACCGTCTGCCCGTTGGTGAGGTGCACCTGGCGGACCGGCACCCGCAGGTCGGGGCGTGAGCCCTCGACGTACGCCTTGTGCCAGCCGATGGACTTCCCGGCCTCCCCGTCGGCAGAATTCTCCGTGGAGGCAGGCGTGCGCGCGTCCTTGTTGGTCATGAGACCTACTCCCTACGCCGGCATTACCCGGTAACAGGTTCGGCGGTCGACGCAGCGGCTTCCATCGGGCGGCGTTTCATGGGGAACATCACGTGTTCCACGTGAAACATCGCAAAGACGGAGGTCAGCGTCCTCTCAGCCCGGTGCTCCGAGCTCCCGCGTGTGCAAAGGTGCCTCCACGCTAGCGTCCTTTGTGGCGCGGTGAACAGTGGGCCTCGGCCGTTCTTGCGATGATCGGGCGGTGACCACGAGACAGCAGTACCCGTTCCCGCCGCAGGAGCCGCCTCGCCGACCTGGCGACGGAAGCGGCAACGGCCGTGGGGGCGAGGCTGGTTACGGCGGCGGGCCAGGCCGGGGCAGTGGCTGGGACTACGACTTCGCCAACGGGAACGAGCACGGGGCCCACGGGAACACCGGCGGCGGCCCCGGGCATGGCCCCGGCGACGGCCGCGGCCCGGGTGACCACGGGGACGGCCACGGGCAAGGGCACGGGCACGGCGACGGACCCGGGCAGGGGCAGGGGCAGGGGCAGGGGCACGGGCACGGGCACGGGCACGGTGGCAACGGTCACGGTCACTCGCACAGTCACAGCCACGGTCCGGCCACCCCCGTCTCCAAGCACCTGCGCAAGGTCATCGCGGCGATCCTCATCCCCTTCGCCGCGGCGGTGGTGGTCGGGCTCGCCGTGCTGTGGCCCGGAGGCGCCCCGGCGCACGAGCGCACCGGGGTCGGCTTCGACCGGCAGACCCAGGAGGCCACGGTCGCCAAGGTCGAGAGCGTGAGCTGCAAGTCGGTGAACGCCTCGGGGGGCAGCCCGACCGGCGACACCTCCACCGCCGAGGGCTCCTCCGCCCAGCAGCAGGCGGACGGCACCTGCAAGAAGGCGACGATCCGGGTCGTCACGGGCGACGACAAGGGCCGTACGTTCACGGAGATCATCCAGCCCGACCAGTCACGGCAGTTGAGCGAGGGCGAGAAGGTCGTCGTCGCCTACGAGCCCTCGGCTCCGAAGGACCTGCAGTACTCGGTCACGGACGTCAACCGCCGCCTCCCCATGACGGTGCTCGCGGGTATCTTCGCCCTCGCCGTCGTGGTCGTAGGTCGGCTGCGTGGTGTGATGGCGCTGGTCGCGCTGGCCATCAGCTTCCTGGTGCTGAACTTCTTCATCCTGCCCGCGATCCTCCAGGGCTCGAACCCGCTGGTCGTGGCAGTGGTCGGGTCGAGCGCCATCATGCTGGCCGCCCTGTACCTGTGCCATGGCCTGTCCGCCCGGACCTCCGTGGCGGTGCTCGGCACGCTGATCTCGCTGCTGCTGATCGGCGTCCTCGGTTCGGTGTTCATCGACTGGGCCGCGCTCACCGGGAACACCGACGACAACACCGGTCTGATCCACGGCCTGTACCCCGAGATCGACATGAGCGGTCTGCTGCTGGCGGGCGTGATCATCGGCTCGCTCGGTGTCCTTGACGACGTGACGGTCACCCAGACGTCGGCGGTCTGGGAGCTACACGAAGCCAACCCGACGATGGGCTGGCGAGGGCTGTACCGCGCCGGTATCCGCATCGGCCGCGACCACATCGCCTCGGTCGTCAACACGCTCGTCCTCGCCTATGCGGGCGCCGCGCTGCCGCTGCTGCTGCTCTTCTCGATCGCGCAGAGCAGCGTCGGTACGGTCGCCAACAGTGAGCTGGTCGCGGAGGAGATCGTGCGCACGCTGGTGGGATCGATCGGTCTGGTCGCGTCGGTTCCGGTCACCACGGCGCTGGCGGCCCTGGTCGTCTCGGCGGACCGGGCGGGCGAGGCGGTACCGATGGTGCCGGCCACCGCGGACACCGGGCCGATTCCGGTGCGTGGCGCGAGGGGGCGGCGGCGCAAGCGCTGAGGTGCCGGGGCGCTGCCCCGCGCCACCCCTGAAAGAAGAAGCGTTCCTGCTGACCCCCCGCCCACAGCTGAAGCGTTCCGCCTCCGCCATGGCCGCAAGCCCCCTCAGCCGGCGCTCTGCTCCTCCGCCAGGATGCGGTCCAGGGCCTCGTCGAGGTGCGCGTCGAAGTCGCCGAGCGCACCTTCCTGGCCCAGTGGTACCAGCTTGTCGGTGCGGTCGAGGAAGGCCACGAGCGGCGCCGTGGACGAGCGGAACAACGCGTGATCGCATCCGACCTGAAGGCGGATCAGTACCTCGCCCAGTGAGTCCTGTTCGACGGGCGAAACCCGCACGTCACCCTCGCCGCACGGCCGACCCACCCCGTCAATCAGCAGCTCGCGCCCGAACGCCCAGGTCACCGGTGCATCGCCGGGCAAGTGGAAGGTCAGCCGTACGGCATAGGGATCACAGGCCTCGTACCGCAGTTCCACCGGGATACGGAATGAGAGCTCCTCGGAGACGAGAAAGCTCATCATGACCTCTGCCTGTACGGACTCGCGCATCGCCTGTCCTGTCATCTGCCGTCAACTGGCCGGGAATGAACCCCTGACACTTGGTGGCATCTTGCTGAACGTACACAGGAGATCACAAGGAGTGAGTTTTCAGATAGTGATAGAGAGTGCGAGCGACCCCAGGAGCTGTCCCATCTCGTCCTGGAGACGGTGCACCACGGGAAGCAACCGGTCGGCCTGATGGGAGGGGAGAGAGACAGCCACCGTCGCCGCCGTGGTGCCCAACGTGATCGGGACGGCCGCGCACACCGTCCCCAGCGCGTACTCCTGTCGTTCGACCACGGGTTCCATCCGCCGGATGCGCTCCAACCGCCGGATCAGGGCATGGCCGTCACGCACCGTGTACGGCGTCAGGGACTGCACCGGGTAGCGGGTGAGGTGGTCGCGGCGGGCGTTCTCGTCGAGTTGGGAGAGCAGACACTGCCCGACGGCGTGCGCGTGACCGGTCTCGCGGAAGTCGGCCCACTCCTCCACCGCCGGGTTGGCCGGGGTGTCCGAGACGCACATGACCTCGATCTCGCCCTCGCGGTAGACGGCGTAGTACACAGGCACACCGAGGGAATCGCGCCAGCGCGCGAGGGCGTCGGTGACCGTGCTGCGACGTTTCTGCGCCGCCCCGCTGCTGCTCAGCCGCTCGGCCGCCTCACCGAGGAAGAACAGCCCCTTCTCACGGCGCAGATAGCCCTCGTGAACGAGGGTGCGCAGGAGGTGGTAGGCCGTAGGGAGCGCGAGGCCGGTCTCGCGCGCCAGTTGTTTGGCGGGGGCTCCGTGCTGGTGCTCCGCCACGGACTCGAGGAGCCGCATCGCCCGCTGGACGGATCCGATCAGAGTGGCCTGGGAGTGCGTCGGCTCGGCGGGCGCTGTCGAGGCGCGGCGCTGCACCGGGGGTGCGGAGGAGCGCGGTTGCCCATCCGGTACGTGCAGTTGCGAGGGTGCGGTGTCTACCGTGGCCAAGGGTCACTCCCGAAGCGCGAGGGGGCAGCCCGTACGAAGAGCACGGGTGGGGGTACGCCGCTCGCGGGGTGATCCCCGCGTCGAGTTCCGGACTCTAACCGTCCGCCACCGCATACGGACGGGCTGCCGGGAAACTTCCCTCGCCCGAGGGAACCGGTGATTCCCGTTACCGGCCCCCGGTGCCCGTACGCCTCACCAGTCGCCGCGCGACGACGAGCTCGACGTGAACTTGCGTACGACGTAGATCAGTCCGCCGACCAGCGCGACGAAGACCAGCACCTTGAACAGCAGGCCGATCACAAAGCCGACGACGCTGGCTATCAGCCCGCCGAACACGACCAGGGCGATGACCGGCACCGCGATCCACTTCACCCACCACGGCAGTCCCGCGAAGATCTCTCGCATCGCCCTCGTCCTCATCTCTGTGGTGCCCGGCACGTTCGTGCCGGATGTTCCGATGTCCTGCCAACGATGCTAGGTCCGCGAGGGGCGCCGACGGGGGCCCGGCACCCCTTGTCCTCCCCTGACCGATCCCCTAGGGAACCCCGAGGCGCCGGGTCAGGCCTCAGGCGGAGAGAACACCACCATGACCCGCAGGTCCTCGCTGATGTGGTGGAACTTGTGGGCGACGCCGGCCGGTACGTACACCACGCTGCCGCGTGCCACCTGCGTGGTCTCCAGGCCCACGGTGATCGCGGCCCGGCCGCTCACCACGAAGTACACCTCGTCCTGGTTGTGCGGGGCCTGCGGATCGTGCGCGCCGGCGTCCAGCGCGTACAGCCCCACGGACATGTTGCGTTCCCGCAGGAACTGAAGGTAGGCGCCCTCGTTGGCGGCTCTCTCCGCCTCCAGTTCATCCAACCGGAATGCTTTCATCACACTCGCCCACACTCGTAGCCGATCTCTTCTGCCACGATCAGACACATGAAGAATTTCGTAGTCAAGACGATCGCCAACGCGGGTGCCCTGGCGGTCTCCGTGTGGTTGCTCGACAAGATCACTCTGACCGGTGACAGCACGGGCAAGAAGATCGGCACCCTGATAGTCGTCGCCCTGCTCTTCGGCGTGGTGAACTTCGTCGTCAAGCCGATCGTGAAGGTACTGACCTTCCCGCTGTTCATCCTCACGCTCGGGCTGATCACCCTGGTGGTCAACGCGCTGATGCTGCTGCTCACGTCATGGCTGGCCGACAAGCTGGACCTGAGCTTCCACGTCGAGGGTTTCTGGACCGCGGTCCTGGGCGGTCTGATCATCTCCATCGTCTCCTGGGCGCTGCACGTCGTCCTGCCCGACGAGGACTGACCACACGATGACCTACCGCGTCTGCTTCGTCTGCACCGGCAACATCTGCCGCTCCCCGATGGCCGAGTCGGTCTTCCGCGCGCGCGTGGCGGAGGCCGGCCTCGAAGGGCTCATCGAGGTCGACAGCGCCGGAACGGGCGGTTGGCACGAGGGGGACGGAGCCGACCCGCGCACCGTCGCGGTCCTGGAGGACAACGGTTACGGCAGTGAGCACACCGCCCGGCAGTTCCAGGCGGCCTGGTTCTCCCGCCTCGACCTGGTGATCGCCCTCGACGGCGGTCATCTCAAGGCGCTGCGCCGTCTCGCCCCGACCGAGGAGGACGCGCTCAAGGTGCGGCTGCTGCGCTCGTACGACCCCGCCGCGGGCAACGACCTCGATGTTCCCGACCCCTACTACGGAGGCATGGACGGCTTCGAGGGGTGCCTTGAGATGGTGGAAGCGGCGAGCGCCGGGCTGCTCGCCGCGGTGTACGAGCAGGTGGAAGGACGGGCGGCATGAACGATTCAGCTGCGGACGATCGGAGCGGCTCCGTCGACAGCGGCTCGCCGGGCGCCGGGGAGGGCACACGCGCCGTGCGCGCCGGGCTGCCCGAGGCGGTCAAGCACGAGCCGACCCTGCCCGGGCCGGTGTTCGCCGCCCACTACCACCTGCCGGGCGAGCCCACCGGGCCGTACGCGTACGGCCGTGACGAGAATCCGACCTGGACCCATCTGGAGCGGGCCATCGGCGAGCTGGAGGCGCCGGGGCGGGACGACGTCGAGACGCTCGTGTTCGCCTCCGGCATGGCCGCCGTCTCCTCGGTGCTCTTCTCCCAGCTGTGCGCCGGGGACGCGGTCGTCCTGCCCGGCGACGGCTACCAGGCGCTGCCCCTGGTCCGCTCCCAGCTGGAGGCGTACGGCATCGAGGTGCGCACCGCGCCGACTGGCGACGACGCCCAGCTCGGTGTCCTCGACGGCGCCAGGCTGCTGTGGATCGAGTCGCCCTCCAACCCCGGACTCGACGTGTGCGACATCCGGCGGCTGGTCGGGGCGGCACACGCGCGTGGCGCCCTCGTGGCCGTCGACAACACCCTGGCCACACCGCTCGGACAACGCCCGCTGGAACTGGGCGCCGACTTCTCGGTGGCCAGCGGCACCAAGCAGCTCACCGGGCACGGCGATGTCCTCCTGGGCTACGTCACCGGCCGCGCCCCCGAGACCATGGCCGCCGTACGCCGCTGGCGCAAGATCGTCGGGGCGATTCCGGGGCCCATGGAGGCGTGGCTGGCTCACCGGTCGATCGCCACGCTCCAGCTGCGGGTCGACCGGCAGAACTCCACCGCCCTCGCCCTCGCCGAGGTACTGCGCGAGCAGCCCGAGGTGACCGGGCTGCGTTACCCGGGCCTGCACGACGACCCCGCGCACAAGGTCGCCTCGCAGCAGATGCGGCGCTACGGGTGCGTCGTCTCCTTCACCCTCCCCACACGCGCGCGTGCCGAGCGTTTTCTCGAGGCGCTGCGACTCGTGGACGACGCGACGAGCTTCGGCGGGGTGCGCTCCACGGCCGAACGGCGCCGCCGTTGGGGCGGGGACGCGGTGCCGGAGGGCTTCATCCGGTTCTCGGTCGGGGCCGAGGATCCCGAGGATCTCGTGGCGGATGTGCTGCGTGCGCTGGAGGAGTCGGCGGGATGACCGGATTACGGACGCCCCGAGGGCGTCCCGCTACGTACGACGGACGGTCCGAGCCTCCCCCCTCTTGGCTCGGACCGTCCTCGGTTCTGCGCGCGAAGAACCGCGCGAACCAGGCTAGTTGACTCTGTGTCAGAGTCCAATCACAGTAGCGACAGAGACCTATCGACTTATTTATAGTTGTGCCCGGCCGGGGCCGGAGAAGTGCTGTAGCCGGGGGCCGGAGAAGGGCTGTACGAGGGGAGGCGCGTATGGACCTCGCCTTGCTGCGCACCTTCGTCACGGTGCACCGGGCCGGCTCCTTCACCCGCGCCGCCGCTCTGCTGGGCCTTTCCCAGCCGGCCGTCACTTCGCAGATCCGCACCCTGGAGCGGCAGCTGGGCCGCCCCCTGTTCCTCAGGCGGGCCCGCGGAGTGACACCGACGACCATCGGCGACGAGCTCGCCCACAAGGCCGCGCCCCATCTGGACGCCCTGGTGGAGATCGCCGAGACGGGCCTCGACGACGAGTCCTCCTTACGCACCCTCCATCTGGCCGGGCCCCCCGAGTTCACCGCCGAGCGGGCCCTGCCCGTGCTCACGAGACTCACCGGCGAGGACGGACAGGGCTTCGCCCTGCGCGCGTCCTTCGGGACCGCCGAGGAGGCTCTGGAGGGGCTGGCCGCGGGCCACCACGACCTGGCCATCAGCGCCGTCCGACCGCGCGGCCCCCTGCTCACGGCGACCCCTCTGTGCGACGAGGAACATGTGCTCGTGGCCGCCCCGCAGTGGGCCGAACGGATCCGGTCCGGAAAGCCGCACCGCAAGAGCGTGCCCACGCTGGAGCACCTTCCGGTCGTCGAGGTCCACGAGTCCCTGCCGTTCGTCTCCCGCTACTGGGCGTCCGTCTTCGACGCCCGTCCGGCTGCCTCGGGCACCGTCGTCGCACCCGACCTGCGGGCGGTGCTCGCCTGCGCGATCGCGGGCGCCGGCCTCGCGGTGCTGCCCCGCTATCTGTGCGCGGACGCTCTCGAGCGCGGTGATGTGGTCGCCCTGCACGATCCGGCGGTGCCGCCACTGCGGACGTACTTTCTCGTGGTGCGCACCGGAACGCTGGCGATGCCGCACATCGCGCGGGCGTACGAGTGGCTGCTGCGGGCTGCGGGCGACTGGTGCTGAACTCCTGCCCCGCCGGGGGACACCGTCGACACCGTCCTCGACCGGCGTGAGTACCGCGCCCGCGCCCGTGGGTGCGCCCCTCGACCCGGTGGTCACGCGGTGAGCTCTTGTGGTGACGTTTCGCGATGTTTCACGTGGAACCAGCCGGGCCACATTTCTCCCATGACCGTCCGACCCGTGGTCAAGCGCACCGCGCGTGCCGTCCTCCTGGACGGCGACGACCTGATCCTGATCAAGCGCACCAAGCCTGGTGTGGATCCCTACTGGCTCACGCCCGGCGGTGGGGTCGAGCCGGGGGACACAACCGTCGTACACGCCCTGCACCGTGAGGTGTACGAGGAGCTCGGCGCGAAGATCACCGATGTCGTGCCCTGCTTCGTCGACACCGTCGAGCACATCGGCGAGGACGGCGGGGCGACCGGTGTGAAGGTGCAGCACTTCTTCGTCTGCCGTCTGGAGTCCATGGACCCGGCTCTACGGCACGGCCCGGAGGTGGACGAGCCGATCGGCGAGTACGAGATCGTCAGGGTGCCGTTCACCCGGGTGGGGATCGCCTCCGTCCACCTCGTGCCTCTGTCGCTGCGGCACTACCTGGACGGCAACATCGAGGGCGTACGTGCCATGCACGCCCCCGACCTGGGCTGACATGCCGAGCGGTGGCGATCGCATACCCCGCTCAGTCACCGGTGACGATGAGTTCCTCCACCGAGTCGTGCCGGATCCGCTCCGGCGGTATCCCGCTGTCCCGCAGCGCGTCCACACCGCTGCGGATCATGCCGGGTGGTCCCGCGACATAGGCGTCGTACTCGCTCCAGGGGCCGTGGTCCCGTATGGCGTCGGGGAGCTGGAGCAAGCCGTGCCGGTCGACCACCGGGCGGACCTCCAGCCAGGGGTGGGACTGCTTGAGCCTGAGCATCGTGTCGATGTCGTACAGGTCGTGGTCGGTGCGGGCGCCGTAGAAGACCTCGACACGTCGCCGCTCGCCGTGCTCGGCGACGTCCTCGACGAGGGCCTTGATGGGGGCTATCCCGGTGCCGCCCCCCAGACAGAGAAGGCCGTTGTCGGTGGTGTGGTCCACGGTCATCACACCGGCCGGGGGGCCGAGGCGGATGACGTCACCGGGCCGGGCCCGATGGACGAGGGCGTTGGAGACCCAACCGGCGGGGATCGCCTTCACATGGAACGTGAGCAGTCCGTCGGAGCGGGGCGCGGAGGCGAAGGAGTAGTGCCGCCAGACCCGTGGCCACCAGGGGGTCTCCAGGCTTGTGTACTGGCCGGCGAGGAAGGGGTAGGGCTGGTCGGGGCGGACCGTGACGACGGCTACGTCGGGCGTTCTGAGGTCGTGCGCGACGACCTCCGCGTGCCACCAGGCCGGCGCGCGCAGTTCGTCGGCGGCCGCCGCGTCGATCATCACCTGCGAGATCGTCGTGTACGTCCGGACCCAAGCCGCCTCGGCCTCCGCGTTCCACACGGACCCCGCGTACTTGCTCAGGGCGCCGATGAGGCATTCACCGACGGCCGGGTAGTGCTCTGGGCGGGTGCCGTACTTGCGGTGGCCCCGGCCGAGACTCTGCAGGTACTCGACGAGGACGGGGGTGTTGTCGATGTGTTCGGCGGCGGTGAGCAGCGCCTTGAGCAGTCGGTCCCGCTGGGTGTCCATCGCGGCCGGGAAGAGCGGGCGCAGGTCGGGGTGGCGCACGAAGAGCAGCGCGTAGAAGTACGAGGTGACCTTGTCGGCCACGGGGGTGACCTCGGCCATGGTGCGGCGGATGAGGACGGCGTCCGGGGAGGCCTGCCGATGAGCGGGGGCGGGCCGTTGGACGGGCACCCGGTGATCGGCGGGCGATGCCTCCTGGGCGGTCGGCGCGAGGGTCGCGGTCCGCGACGGCGCTGATGTCCGCTCCGGTTCCGTCGCTCCCGTGTCGGCGACGGGCGCTGCTACGCCGGTGCTCGGGGCGAGGGGCGCCAGATCGTCACTGCTGACGAGTGATTCTGCAGTGTCGCCGGTGGCGGCTGTTCCGTGAGCGTCGCTCGGGCCCTCGCCGCTTTCAGGTCCGGAGCCGGGTTCCGGCTGCTTGCGCGGCGTGAACCAGCCGCCCCCGCCGCCGGACGTGCCGTTGTCGGCCGACCTGGTGGTCGGAGCGTCCATGGTGTGCCTCGCCTCGAACATCTTTCGGTCGGTCTGCGCACTTCCGGTGATCGGAAGTGCCTGCTTTCCCCCGCAGGCGGCTTGCTTACCCCATTCGGCGTCGCGGCCAATGCGGCCACATTCAACCTGTATTCCCGCTCCGTACGGACAAGTAAGGCGAGAGTGTGACAAGGGCCGCAGTGCTCACCGCAGCATCCCACCACGTCGGGGACGCTCCGGCCGTAAAACCGAAAACGCGGGTCTTCGATCACTCCGTCCCGTTAGGCTGCATTGCCTTGCTCGGCCTTGCTCAGAGTGGGCGCACCGCACTCCGGACACGAACCGGACTCGACCATACCGGCCACCGCTCCGTACACAAGTCCCCCCTGCCCTCACCACGATGTGGTCGAGGGGCGAACCGACAATTCTCTCAATTACCGGGCATCGCACACCAATTCATAGGCATCCCACAGATCCTTCCCGAAGTAGGTGTGCGTCGCCAGCCCCGACAGACGGCTGTCCGCATTCACCGCGACGGAAACCGGCACCGCACCAAACAGGTCCAGATCCGAGAGCGAGTCGCCGTACGCGACGCAGTCGGCCCGCGTCACCCCGAACTCCCGGCACAACTGATCGGCGATGCGTACCTTGGCCGCGGCGGTGAGCACACCCGTCGGGTCCACCGGCTCGGTGAACGGCACGGCGGGAAAGCGGGAGCCGTGTGCCGCGTGAGCGCCCCAGCCGGTGAGGCGCTCCACGAAGAAGGAAGGGGAAAGCGAGACCACGGCGCAGTAGTCCCCCGAGCGCCGGATCTCCGCCCACACGTCGCGGATACGGGCCAGCCAGGGCGCCGCTTCGAATGCCGCCACGACATGCGCCTCGGTGAGCTCCGCCCACAGGGCATGGACCTGCGCCGCATACTCCGGTGGATCTATCAGCCCAGCCGAAATCGCCTGGTCCAATGCCACCGTCTCGGCTTCCAGGCCCAGTTGCCGTGAGATCTCCACGGGCGCGGACGTGGCGTGCAGCAGGGTGCCATCCATATCGAAGAGATGAAGTCTCGTCATAAGCGGTCAGACTAGAGGCACTTACTGTCAACATCTCGTCGAGGCCCTGCGTTCGCTGGTGTTTCACGTGAAACACCGCAGCCCGTTCCTTCATCCTGTGCGGCTTGCCACGACATGGCCAAAAGCGCGTACGTCTGCCGGGAAACAGGTGGACGCCGAGGCGGCCATCGGACAGCCTGACCTGCGTGCCGACTCCTCCCCTCCACACTCTCCCCATCCGTCGTCTGACGCTCCGCGACCTCACCGCCTGCGCCGACTTGTCAGAGAATCGGGGGTGGCCTCGCGAGGAGCACAAGTGGGGCTTCCTCCTCTCCGCCGGGAAGGGTTACGGCATCGACGACCCCGACGGTGGCCTGGTCACTGCCTGCGTGGTGACCGAGTACGGCCGGCAGGACCGTCCTGAACTGGGGGCCATCGGCATGGTGCTGGTGGCGGAACGGCACGCCCGCCAGGGCATCGGTCGCCGGCTGATGCGCCACGTGGTCTCGGCCCTGGACCCCACGCCTCTGACGCTGCACGCAACGCCGTACGGCCGTCCCCTCTACGAGGAACTCGGCTTCAAGGTGACCGGCCGGGCGGAGATGCTGCTCGGGCACTTCGCACTCGGTGGGCCACAGCCCCAGGTCGCCACGCGTGCCGCCACGGCCGAGGATCTTCCGGCGATCCTCCGGTTCGACGAGGAGGTGTTCGGCGTCGACCGCACGCACATCATCACGCGGTTGCCCGCCTTCGCCGACCAGCTGCGCGTTGCCGAGGAGGGCGGACGCCTCATCGGGTTCGCGGGCTCGTGGCCCAACATGGACACGCAGGTGGTGGGCCCGCTGATCGCCCGGGACGCGGAGACCGCGAAGGCCCTCGTCACCTCCCTCGCCGCCCGCACCGACCGGCCTCTGCGCACCGACATCGACGTACGGCACGAAGAGCTGCTGGCCTGGGCCAAGGGGCGGGGCCTTGCGTCGGTCGCCTTCAACGCGGTCATGACCCACGGGATCACGGAGCTCCCCGGCGACTGGACTCGACGGTTCGCTCCTCTGACGGTGGCCGCGGGCTGAGCGCGGACCGCAGAACGCCGGTTCCCCCCGTGAGAACCGGCATCCTCCACTGTGCCCCCTGACTCCCGCGCCCGGGTGGGCTCAGAGGTGGGCGGCAGTCCGCTGCTCGGCGGGTGCTGAGCCCACGACCACGGCGCTGGGCGTGCCGTCGCGGCGCTCCAGTGCGGCCGAAAGGAAGGCGAGGACCAGTGCGCCCGCCGCGAGGGCCGCGCCGACCCAGTTGGGGGCGGTGTAGCCGATGCCTGCGGCGATGACCAGGCCGCCCAGCCAGGCGGAGAGGGCGTTGCCCAGGTTGAAGGCGCCGATGTTCACGGCGGCGGCCAGGGTCGGGGCGCCGTGCGCCTGGTCGAGGACGCGCTTCTGCAGCGGCGGGACGGAGGCGAAGCCCAGGGCACCGATCAGGGCGATCGTGACGGCCGCGAGGACCTTGTCGTGCGCGGTGAGGGTGAACAGCGCCAGCACGACCGCCGGGGAGCCCAGCGAGACGTACAGCATGGGCATCAGGGCGCGGTCGGCGAACCTGCCGCCGACGAGGTTGCCGCCGACCATGCCGAGTCCGAAGAGGACCAGCAGCCAGGTGACGGAACCGTCGGCGAAGCCGGCGACGTGCGTCATCATCGGCGTGACGTAGGTGATGGCCGCGAAGACACCGCCGAAGCCCAGGACGGTCATCGCCATGGCGAGGAGGACCTGGACGTTCTTGAATGCGGCGAGTTCGTGACGCAGGTGCACGCCCTCCGGCTTGGCGATGTCCGGGACCAGGCGGGCGATGCCGGCCAGGCCGATGACGCCGAGGGCCGCGACGATGCCGAACGTCACACGCCAGCCCGCGTGTTGTCCGACGAGGGTTCCCAGCGGCACACCGACGACGTTGGCGACGGTGAGGCCCGTGAACATCATCGCGATGGCGCCGGCCTTCTTGTCCGGTGCCACCAGGTCGGCCGCGACGACGGAGCCGATGCCGAAGAAGGCGCCGTGGGCGAGGGAGGCGACCACGCGGCCGATCAGCATGACGGCGAAGGCGGGAGCGAGAGCCGACAGCAGGTTGCCGACGATGAACAGGCCCATCAGCAGCATCAGCATCCGCTTGCGGGAGACCTTGGTGCCCAGCACGGTCATCAGTGGGGCACCGAGCATGACGCCGAGCGCGTAGCCGGTCACGAGGAAGCCGGCCGTGGGGATGGAGACCCTGAAGTCGTCCGCGACCTCGGGCAGCAAGCCCATGATCACGAACTCGGTCGTTCCGATCCCGAAGGCCCCTATCGCGAGGGCCAGAAGCGCGAGAGGCATGAGGGGTGTACCTTCCGAACGATTGCAGATGCGCTTTACGTTCGCCGACAATAGTTGCAAGCGCGGGTTAAAGGCAACGGCTGACTATTGCGAAGCTGCTCTATCCTGGTGTCAGCAGTTCCGGGACGGAGGAAACGCCCATGACAGCGACGGACCCCGCGCTCACCGCCCTCGCCCAGGGCTGGTGCGCCCTCTCCCTCCTGCACGGGAGGATCGAGGCTCACATCGAGCGAGCCCTTCAGGTCGGGCACGATCTGAGCGTGCGCGAGTACTCCCTGCTCGATGTGCTCAGCCGGCAGCACGACGGCGACGGGGGCCATCTGCAGATGAAGCAGGTCGCCGACGCGGTCGTCCTCAGCCAGAGCGCCACCACACGCCTGGTGACGCGCCTCGAGGACCGCGGTCTGCTGGAGCGCTACCTCTGCCCCACCGACCGGCGTGGCATCTACACGAATGTCACCGACGCCGGCCTCAAGCTGCTCGAAGAGGCCAGGCCCACCAATGACGCGGCCCTGCGTGAAGCGCTCGACACGGCGGCCCGGGACCCGGAACTGGCGCCGCTCGTCAGGGTCGTGGAGTCGCTGAACGTGCCCGCATAGGCTGCGGCCATGGGAGATCTTGGAATACGCCCCGCCACGTCCGACGACATCCCGGCGATCGTCGCGATGCTCGCCGATGACCCGCTGGGCGCAGAGCGCGAGTCGCCCGACGACCTCACCCCGTACCTGCCCGCGCTGGAGCGACTCCGCGCCGACCCGAACCAGCACCTCGTCGTGGCGGTCCGCGAGGGTCAGGTGGTCGGCACCCTCCAGCTCACGGTCATCCCCGGTCTGTCCCGGCGCGGCTCCACCCGCTCGATCATCGAAGCCGTGCGCATTCACGCCGACGAGCGCGGCAGCGGTCTGGGCACCCAGCTCATCGAGTGGGCGATCGACGAATCCCGGCGGCAGAATTGCCAGTTGGTCCAGCTGACCTCCGACAACACACGCACCGACGCCCACCGCTTCTACGAGCGGCTCGGGTTCACGGCCTCGCACATCGGCTTCAAGCTCTCGCTCTGAACCAGGAGGCGCCCTGTTTCACGTGAAACAGGGCGCCCGCCGAGCCGCGCTAACCGATTCCTCGCCACCCTTCGGGGTCGACCCCGCCCGGCACAGCATCCCCCTCCTCGTACGGCTGACGTGTGAAGACGAACGAGCCGAGGTCCAGATGGCTCAGCGTTCCGTCAGGGCGCCGTACGGGCCGTAGAAGCTCTCCGGCGTAGTAGCCCTCCAGCCCCGTCCAGGTGTCGTCACCGTTCGGCCGGAACCGTGAGCGCCGGCCGTTGCCCGACAGCGGTTCCAAGGAGACCAGCCCATCGGCCGTCAGCCGCAGTCCAAAGCCGGACGTTCCCCAGTACCACTGCCCCACCAACTCCAGCACGGCCGGATCGATTTCCGGCAGTGGCCGCCAGGGCACAGGGATCCGCGGCTCAGCCTCCGCCACGATACGGACGAGGTCGGCACCCACAGCGGACAGCAGCGGACCGGACGTGCAGTTGGCCAGGACCACCGCCGCCACGTCGTCCGCCACGCTGATGGTGAGGTTCGCCAGGAAACCCGGCAGGGATCCTGTGTGACCGACCAGGGCCCGCCCGTCCTGGTGGCGGATCTCCAGGCCCATGCAGTACGCGTAACCGGCCGACACGTCCGCCGCTGAGGGTGGTGCCGCCGGCGTGCGCATCTCGGCCAGCGACTCGGCGCTCAGCACACGGTCGTCCCCCCTGACCAGGAAGACCGCGAAACGCGCCAAGTCCGCGGTGGTCGACCAGAGTTGACCTGCCGGTGCCATCCTTCCCAAGTCCTCTACGGGCTCGGGCAACAGCGCGTCGGCCCACGGGTGCACGGCCCAGCCTCCCGCATGTGGCGCCCGTGGTCGCGCACTGGTTCGGTCCAGACCCAGAGGTTCGAGCACTTCTCGCCGAAGGACGTCCTCCCAAGGCGCGCCCCGCAACCGTTCGACCAGTGCGCCGAGCAGCGTGTAGCCGGGGTTCGAATAGTGGAACTGTCGGCCCACGGGATGCCGGAAGGGCTGCTCGCCGAGCACATCGGCCAGTTCGGGCCGGAGCGCCCCAGGAGTGCGCTCCCACCACGGCTCGGGCGACTCGGCCGCCAGGCCGGCCGAGTGCGCGAGAAGCTCGGCGATCGTGGCGTCCCCGGCGCCGGTGCCCGGCAGATGTTTCTCGAGCGGGTCACCGAGGTCGAGTGCGCCCTCGTCGCGCAGCCGCAGGACGAGGACCGCGGTGAAGGTCTTGGTGATCGAGCCGATGCGGTACTGCACGTTCTCGTCCGGCCCGTGCCCGTCCACGCAGGTCCGGGAACCGTGCCACACGGCCCGCCCCTCCCGCACCACCGCCGCGACCAGTGACGGTGCCCGCCCTTCGGCCTGCGCCACGGCGATCCGGTGCAGCAGCGCCCGCCGGGTGCCGGGGAGCAACTCTTCCTGAGGTGTCGTCATGGGCCCAGTCCACCCGGCCCAGCGCCCCGAGTCGAGCGCATATCGCCAGGACGCCGGGCCCGGCCCCGCCCCGACCGCGTCGGGTCGGGTCGTCAGCGTTGACCTGGTGCTGCGGCCGGTCGTTCGGCCGCGCGTCACCTCGAGATGCGGGCTTCGATGCCGTCGAGCAGGAAGTCGAGGCCGATCCGGAAGGTGTGGTCGGCGTCCAGGTGGGCGGCATCGCGCACCACCGTGGCCAGCGCGGGGAACCGGCCAGTGGCGAAGGTTCGCTCCAGATAGGGCCCGAGTGAGGCCTGCCAACGCTTCTCGTCCATCCCGGTGGCCCGCTCGGCACGCCGCTCGGCGATCTCCCGACGCACCGCGCCGATCACGTACGCGTTGACCGCGGCGACCACCGGCATGATGGCGTCCACGCCGACGTCGCCCAGTGCGGCCACCACGGTCTCCCCACTGGCCAGCGCGTGCGGCCCGAGCTGGGGCCGGCCGCCCAGGAGATCGGCGAGCCATTCATGCTCGTGAGCGGCGTGCCGAGTGGCTTCGGCAAGGGACCGGAGCACTTCCCGCCAGCCGTCTCCGACCGGCCGGATCTCAGCGTGGGCGGCATCGACCATCAGGTCGAGCAACTCCTCCTTGCTGGCGATGTAGCCGTACAGCCGCATCGGACGGACGTCCAGCGCGGTGGCGACCTTGCGCAGCGACACCGCATCCAGGCCGTCCGCGTCGGCCAGCTGGATCGCCGCTCGCACGATCCGTTCCCGGCTCAACGGGGCCGGCACGGGCCGATTCGGTGGCTCTGGCCTCTCCCACACCAACATGCCGCTAACCATACATTGCATCGGTCGATACACTGTATCGACAAGTACGGCGTATCGAAGGAGAGGCAACCCATGACCATCGCCATTGTCGGAGCTGGATTGGGTGGATTGGCCCTTGCCCGGGTGCTGCACGTGCACGGCATCGACGCCGTCGTGTACGAACGTGAATCGTCACGCGGTGCACGCGGTCAGGGCGGCATGCTCGACATCCACTCCGGCCAGCGGGCGCTGCGCGAGGCCGGTCTGATCGACCAGTTCTACGAGATTGCCCGTGGGGAAGGCCAGGACATGCGTCTTCTCGAGCCGGACGGCACCCTGCTGCTCCAGGAGGACACGCCCGACGACGCCCCGCTCGATCGACCCGAGGTCGACCGCGCGGATCTGCGCAACCTGCTGCTGGATTCCCTCCCCGAGCACGTGGTGCGCTGGGGGCACGCGTTCATGTCCGCCGACAACGGCCTGCTGCACTTCGCCGACGGCAGCAGTGCGCCGTATGACCTGCTGGTCGGCGCGGACGGCGCGCAGTCCCGGGTCCGGCCGCTGCTCACCGACGCCCGACCGGTGCATATCGGCCAGAACGTCGTCGAGGTCGGCATTCCAGATATCGACCGGACGCACCCCGACCTCGCGGCGATGGTCGGGCGCGGCAACTACTGGGTGCTCGGCAACGGACTGTCCCTGGCGGCGCAGCGCAACGGCGACGGCCGCGTCCGCATCGGGATCAGCTTCTACAACACCGCCGAGGACTGGTTCGCCACCAGCGGGATCCCGTTCGACGACCCGGCCGCCGCCCGGGCGCGGCTGATCGACCTGCTCCCCGGCTGGGACTCTCGGTTCACCGCGCTGATCGCGGCCTGCGACGACACGATCGTGCCGCGATCGATCACCACTCTCCCGGCCGGCCTGACCTGGCCGTCGACGCCAGGCGTCACGCTGCTCGGCGATGCCGCGCACCTGATGCCGCCGGTGGGAGAGGGCGCCAACATGGCGCTGCTCGACGGCGCCCTGCTCGGTCTCGCGCTGGCCGCGCATCCGGACGACTTTCCCGCCGCCGTCGAAGCATACGAACGCGAGATGTTCGAACGCACCAGCGCTGCCGCCCGGATGTCCGCGGACATACAGGAGTTGCTGACGTCGCCGGACGCCGCCCAGAAAATGCTCGCCTTCTTCCAACCGGGCTGAAGGGGACCACATACGACCAGGAATCGGCGTCGTAAGATCTCGCGGCTGGTGTCGGAGACCGCCCTCGCCCGGCCGATGTGCTTTCCCTGGCTCCGCTCCGGATGGGTGGATCAGCGCAGTCCGGCGAAGAGATCGTTCTCGGGTACGGCCGCGCCGGTGGCGTCCTGGACACGTACGAAGGTCTCCATGCCCATCAACTCGCCGAACCTCTCCCTGCCCATCTTGAGGAAGAAGATGTTCTCGCCCTGGCTGGCGTGCGCGGCCAGCGCGTCGAACTTCTGACCACTGAACGCGGTGGTGTCCACCCACGTGGTGATCTCATCGTCGGGAAGGCCGATCTCGGCCATCGCGGCGGCCTCGGCAGGGTCCGGCTCCGGCATGTCCGGATGAAACTCGCGCATGATCTCCCCGAACCGCTGCATCCCGGAGCGGGGCATCGTGGTCCAGTACACCTTCGGTGTCAGCTCGGTCATCTCCAGCGCCGCCATCGTGATGCGGTGGGCCTGGATGTGATCGGGGTGGCCGTAAAAGCCGTTCTCGTCGTAGGTGACGACCACATCAGGTCGGTAGTGCCGCATGAGTTCCGCGAGTCGGGCCGCGCCTTCCTCCACGGGGGTCTGCCAGAAGGATCCGGGGGCGTCGTTGCTCGGCCAGCCCATCATCCCGGAGTCGGCGTAGTCCAGCATCTCCAGATCGCTGATCTTCAGGACGTCACGGCTCGCCTCGAGTTCTTGACGGCGAATCAGGGCGACCGCCGCCGGATCGTGCCCGGGATCGCCCGGCTTGACACCCCCCGGTCCGTCACCGCAACCGCCGTCGGTACACGTCACGAGAACCGTGCGGATGCCTTCCGCCGCGTACCGCGCGAGGATCCCTCCGGTTCCGGTCGCCTCGTCGTCGGGGTGGGCGTGTACTGCCATGAGCGTCAAGGGCCGGTCAGTCATGAAACAGTCCTCCTGCAGAAATACGTCTTGGTCCGACTGGGCGGCGGGCATACCGCTCCTGGGGCCCGGATCCTGGTGGGGCGGACGACCCTCTGGTCTCCGTGTCCCCCGCCCGTACGGCGCCGGTCCCTCGGTCGGTGCAACCGCGCCGACCGGACCGGCTGTTCCCGGCGCGACCGCTTGGCCTTTCAGGAGTCGGCGTTCGCGGTGGATGGAGGCGCCCCGCCAAAGTCGCCAACGGTATCCGCCGGAGATCGCCGTCCATGGTGCTGCGGTGTGGAAAGCCCCGAACCCGCCCTCGCCGCCTCGGATCTGCACATGGTGATGTGCTGTGTGATGTGCACTGTTACCTGTACGCGGTGCTGAGCTGCACTGTTGATGGGGGAGTCGAACCCCGCGTTGCCCTTCACGCGCCAGGAGTGGGCTGGAAAACCGCCGGCCCTCGGTGTGCGCACGCCTCCGAAGCTGCTACCTGCTCCACATCGTCCCAGCTTGCTGGACTACTCAGTCCAGCAAATCGACCTCCCAGTTCGTACGCTGGATCCGCACATCGACCTCGCGGATCTCCCGGGCGAGGGCATCCGCCTGACCGCGCAGTTCCGCGACCGGAAGCGCGGAAAGCATCATCAGCTCGGACCGGAGCTGCCGGCCGTATCCCCGCTCGCCCTTACCCGCCGCCGCGTCCGCCGCAGCGGTGACCACAGAGTGACGCAACCGCAGCACATCCCGGCGTGCGAGGGCATAGGTGAGCGTGCCGTCCGGACCCATCTCCACGGTGGCATTGGTCCGGTTGATCCGCCGGATCAACGTTTCCAGAGCGTCCAGCACCTCACCGGCCTCAGCCAACAGCTGAGCCGCATCCTCGGCGGGCGTCTCCCCTTCCTGGTACCGCGCACTGCTGACGACACGCGCTCGCAGCTGTTCTACACGGCGCGTCGCCTCCGCACGTTCTGCCAGTGCCTCAGCAAGCTTCACGGTCTCCCCTCCCCCTCCATGAGCCCGCACGAGTATACGAGTGCGAACCGGCTCATACGCGGCTGGATTTTGATCCGCCGCGGCCCTGACCAGCCACTGGAGTGAGAGCGGACAGCCGCTCAGAGCGCCACGAAAGGGAATCCCGTGAGATTCCGACACGAACTTGAGACCCTGCAAGTCGACGATCAGGTCTGTGCCATGTCCACGAAGCGCGAGTAGTGCCCCTGGAAGGCCACGGTGATGGTGGCCGTCGGGCCGTTACGGTGCTTGCCGACGATGATGTCCGCCTCACCGGCGCGCGGCGACTCCTTCTCGTACGCGTCCTCACGGTGCAGCAGGATCACCATGTCGGCGTCCTGTTCGATGGAGCCGGACTCACGCAGGTCGGACACCATCGGCTTCTTGTCCGTGCGCTGCTCGGGACCACGGTTGAGCTGGGAGAGCGCGATCACAGGGACCTCCAACTCCTTGGCCAGGAGCTTGAGGTTCCGGGACATGTCCGAGACCTCCTGCTGACGGCTCTCGGAGCGCTTGGAACCGCCGGCCTGCATCAGCTGGAGATAGTCGATGATCACGAGCTTGATGTCGTTGCGCTGCTTCAGCCGACGGCACTTCGCGCGGATCTCCATCATCGACAGGTTCGGCGAGTCGTCGATGTAGAGGGGCGCGGACGACACCTCGGGCATCCGGCGGGCCAGACGCGTCCAGTCCTCGTCCGTCATCGTGCCGGACCGCATGTGGTGCAGGGCGACACGGGCCTCGGCGGACAGCAGGCGCATCGCGATCTCGTTGCGCCCCATTTCGAGGGAGAAGATGACGCTCGGCAGATTGTGCTTGATCGACGCGGCCCGGGCGAAGTCGAGCGCCAGGGTGGACTTTCCCATGGCGGGACGGGCCGCGATGACGATCATCTGACCCGGGTGCAGACCGTTGGTGAGGGAGTCGAGGTCGGTGAACCCGGTGGGCACACCGGTCATCTCGCCGCTGCGCGAGCCGATCGCCTCGATCTCGTCCAGGGCGCCTTCCATGATGTCGCCGAGCGGCAGGTAGTCCTCGCTGGTGCGCTGCTCGGTGACCGCGTAGATCTCGGCCTGGGCCCGGTTGACGATCTCGTCGACGTCGTCGTCGCCCGCGTATCCCATCTGAGTGATGCGCGTGCCCGCCTCGACCAGCCGGCGCAGGACCGCCCGCTCGTGCACGATCTCCGCGTAGTACTCGGCGTTCGCGGCCGTCGGCACGGTCTGGACGAGGGTGTGGAGATACGACGCTCCGCCGACCTTGTTGATCTCGCCGCGCTTGGTCAGCTCGGCGGCGATCGTGATGGGGTCGGCCGGCTCGCCCTTCGCGTAGACGTCGAGGATCGCCTGGAAGATCGTCTCGTGGGCGGGTTTGTAGAAGTCGTGGCCCTTGAGGACCTCGACGACGTCGGCGATGGCGTCCTTGGACAAGAGCATGCCGCCCAGGACGGACTGCTCGGCGTCGAGATCCTGCGGCGGTACCCGCTCGAACGGCGTGCCACCGCTCTCCCACTCCCCGTCGTCCCGGCCGCGCTCGTGCTGCTCACCACGGCCCCGGCCCACGTCACCGCGGCGGGAGGCGGGCAGACGATCACCGGGACCGCTGTCGGCCCACGGGTCGTCCAAGGGCTCGGAAATGCTCACCGAGCCACCTCCTCCCGTCCGCCGAGCGGACCTCGCCGTGCCCCTCTGTTCTACGGCACAGCACTGACAACTGAGAGCCCCTCTCCGGTTGGCCCGCGCCGGGTTTGTGACGGTTTCACGACCGGCGGCACGGAGGGGGCGCCGGACAACGGTAGGCCCGCGAGCAGCGTCAGCCAATCTGGTTATCCACAGGCCATGTGGACGACGGCCCCGATGCTGTGGAGAACTCCGCAAAACCTGTGCACGACCCGGTGGACAGCCCTGTGAACAAGCTTTCAACTTTGCCAGGATCACGTCTCTGACCTGCATATTTACAGTCCACTGGCTGTGCAGAAGAAAAACTTCCCCAGTCGGACCAAGATCGCCTCGAACAGTGCGCGAGAGGACGCGTGGCCAGCGGTCAAGTAAGGGTCACTGTGGGCTTGTATCTCTTACCTGTGGACGATTAGATTGGTGCTCATGACACAGGCTTCCGCGACCCTCAGGGCCGCCCGGCGACAGCACGATCGGGAGATCGTCGCACTGGCCGTCCCGGCCTTCGGCGCGCTCGTCGCCGAGCCCCTCTTCGTCATGGCCGACAGCGCGATCGTGGGCCACCTGGGTACGGCACAGCTTGCTGGACTCGCTGTCGCTTCCGCCCTCCTCACGACCGCCGTCAGCATCTTCGTGTTCCTGGCCTACGCCACCACCGCGGGCGTCGCCCGACGGGTGGGCGCCGGCGAACTCCAGGGAGCAATCCGTCAGGGCATGGACGGCATCTGGCTGGCGTTGTTGCTCGGAGCCGCCGTCATCGCCGTCGTCCTGCCCACCGCACCCACTCTTGTCGAACTCTTCGGCGCCTCGGACACGGCCACTCCGTACGCGACCACCTACCTGCGCATCTCGGCCCTCGGCATCCCCGCCATGCTGGTGGTGCTCGCCGCGACCGGCGTGCTGCGGGGCCTTCAGGACACAAAGACCCCGTTGTATGTCGCCATCGCCGGTTTCATCGCCAACGCCGCCCTCAACGTCGGCCTGGTCTACGGCGCGGACCTCGGCATCGCCGGCTCCGCCTGGGGCACTGTCATCGCTCAGGTCGGCATGGCCGCCGTGTACCTCGCGGTGGTGGTCCGCGGTGCCCGACGGCACGGCGCGTCGCTGCGCCCCCATGCCGCTGGGATCAGGGCCTCCGCACAGGCTGGTGCGCCGCTGCTGGTCCGTACGCTGTCCTTGCGGGCCATCCTGATGATCGCCACGGCTGTCGCCGCCCGCCTCGGGGACGCCGACATCGCGGCCCACCAGATCATCCTGTCCCTGTGGAGCCTGCTCGCCTTCGCGCTGGACGCCATCGCCATCGCTGGACAGGCCATCATCGGCCGCTGTCTCGGCGCCGAGGACGTCCAGGGAGCCCGCGACGCCTGCCGCCGCATGGTGGAGTGGGGCATCGCCGTGGGGACCGCCCTCGGTCTCCTGGTGGTGATCACCCGGCCGGTCTTCCTGGCGCTGTTCACCAACGATTCCGTGGTCAAGGACACCGCCCTGCCGGCTCTGGTGATCGTGGCCGTCTCCCAGCCGATCTGCGGTGTCGTCTTCGTTCTGGACGGCGTTCTGATGGGCGCGGGCGACGGACCGTATCTGGCCTGGGCGATGCTGCTCACACTGGCGGTCTTCACGCCGGTCGCCCTGCTCGTTCCCGTCCTGGGCGGCGGTCTGACCGCTGTCTGGGGGGCCATGACATTGATGATGACCGTGCGGATGCTCACCCTGTGGGTACGTACCCGGTCGGGTCGATGGCTGGTGACGGGTGCGACGCGCTGAGCGTTTCACGTGAAACGCTCGTTTCACGTGAAACATGCGCCGCCCACCATGGCAACGCGTAAGGGGCCGCACCCCAGCGGGTGCGGCCCCTTCTCAGCTGTTCAAGCCGAGCGCGGCGATCAGGCCGCGACGACCTCGATGTTGACCTTGGCGGCAACCTCGGGGTGCAGACGCACGGACGTCACGTGGCCGCCCAGGGTCTTGATGGGCGCGCCGAGCTCGATGCGGCGCTTGTCGACCTCGGGGCCACCGGCAGCCTTGATCGCCGAGGCGATGTCGGCCGGGGTGACGGAGCCGAAGAGACGACCGGCGTCGCCGGAGCGAACGGCCAGACGGACCTTCACGCCCTCGAGCTGGGCCTTCACAGCGTTGGCCTGCTCGATGGTCTGGATCTCGTGGATCTTGCGAGCACGACGGATCTGCTCGACGTCCTTCTCGCCACCCTTGGTCCAGCGGATCGCGAACTTCCGCGGGATCAGGTAGTTGCGAGCGTAGCCGTCCTTGACGTCGACGACGTCGCCGGCGGCACCGAGGCCAGAGACCTCGTGGGTGAGGATGATCTTCATGTTTCGGTCACCCTTCCCTTAGCGCGCGGTGGACGTGTAGGGCAGCAGCGCCATCTCACGGCTGTTCTTGACGGCCGTGGCGACGTCACGCTGGTGCTGCGTGCAGTTGCCGGTCACGCGGCGGGCACGGATCTTGCCGCGGTCGGAAATGAACTTCCGCAGCATGTTCGTGTCCTTGTAGTCCACGTACGTGACCTTGTCCTTGCAGAAAGCGCAGACCTTCTTCTTCGGCTTGCGCACAGGCGGCTTCGCCATGGTGTTTCTCCTGTGTGATCAAGAAGTTGGGGTGTGCCCCGCCTTCGACCGGCCCGGCCCGAAGACCTGGCCCGAGGCCTAGAAGGGGGGCTCGTCCGAGTAGCCGCCGCCACCGCCGGAGCTTCCGCCCCAGCCGCTGCCACCGCCCTGGTTGCCACCGGCGGGAGCGCCGGTCGCCCACGGGTCGTCGGCGGGAGCGCCGCCGCCCTGCTGGCCGCCGCCGGGGCCGCCGCCCCAGCCGCCGCCACCCTGGCCGCCACCGCTACCGCCGCCGAAGCCACCGCCGCCACCCTGGCCACCGCGGCCGGTGGTCTTGGTGACCTTGGCCGTGGCGTTGCGCAGGCTGGGGCCGACTTCCTCGACGTCCAGCTCGTAGACCGTGCGCTTGACGCCCTCGCGGTCCTCGTAGGACCGCTGCTTCAGCCGGCCCTGCACGACGACGCGCATGCCTCGCTGGAGCGACTCGGCGACGTTCTCCGCCGCCTGACGCCAGACCGAGCAGGTCAGGAAGAGGCTCTCGCCGTCCTTCCACTCGTTCGTCTGGCGGTCGAAGGTGCGGGGAGTGGACGCGACACGGAACTTCGCGACCGCCGCACCGGAGGGGGTGAAGCGCAGCTCGGGGTCATCGACAAGATTGCCGATGACCGTGATGACGGTCTCGCCTGCCATGGGGGAACCTCTCGGCGGGTTTGCTGGCTGCTTACTACTCGAATCCCGGGATCAGCTGAGCGGGAGAGCTCAGTGGGTCTCGGGGCGGAGGACCTTGGTCCGGAGGACCGACTCGTTCAGGTTCATCTGGCGGTCGAGCTCCTTCACGACCGCAGGCTCGGCCTGCAGGTCGATGACCGAGTAGATGCCCTCAGGCTTCTTCTTGATCTCGTACGAGAGACGACGACGGCCCCAGGTGTCGACCTTCTCCACCTTTCCGTTGCCCTCACGGACGACGGAGAGGAAGTTCTCGATCAGCGGGGAGACAGCGCGCTCCTCGAGATCGGGGTCGAGGATGACCATCACCTCGTAGTGACGCATGTGGAACCCACCTCCTTTGGACTCGGCGGCCACGGTCGTTCCGTGGCAGGAGGGTTGTGATGCGTACGCAACGGTATCGGCCACCACTGACAATCGGGGGCCGCGAGCGGCGTCCCCGGGCTCGACCTGGGGAGATCCCCTGGTCCTGTCTGGGCAGACACCGGTGCAGACGGTACAGAGTACCCGCACAGCGCCTTGCGGTTGAAATCCGCCCGGTGGGACCGTCAGTCTGTACACATCGGGTGTGTATGGCGCTACGATGCGCCGCCTTCCGCAGGAGGTGCCCTATGGCACAGGCATTGCGACCCAACACCGCCGGTTCCCTCTTCGCCACGGACGACAGGCCTCATCACCTCCAGGACGCGCTGCTCGCGGTGACCCTGGTGCTCGGGATCACCGCGCTCGTCACCGGGTTCTTCGACCAGCTCCATCTGCTCAGCTCCTGGACCGGTCTGGTGGGGATCGTGACGGGCGCTTCCGGGCAGTGGGTCTCGGAGACCACGCGCGAGCGCTTCGGTCTGGTTCTGGGTCTCGGTGCGTCCGGAGTCGGCTTCTTCCTCGGCATGGCGCACGGCGGTCTCTTCGGCGGCCTGTTCGGCTGATCGCCGGCAGTCGTCCCTCAGGCGCCATTCGAACACCGTGGGAACACCCTGGCGGCCAACAGGCCGGGGCGAAGGTGCCGTACGCCCAGTCGGGGCGCTCGCAGGGCGCAGTAGGCTTCGCGCGAGAGCCGGAGCCCCTGAACCCATGGGGACACACCAGCCCGAGGAGCGCCCCGAATGAGCCTGACCCTGAGGACCATCAGTCGCGAGCAGCATCTGGCCTACATCCAGAGCCTGCCGTCGGCGAGCCACATGCAGGTCCCGGCCTGGGCTGATGTCAAGGCGGAATGGCGTTCGGAGAACCTCGGCTGGTTCGACAAGACCGGTCAGCTCGTCGGTGCCGGTCTGGTCCTCTACCGCCAGCTGCCCAAGATCAAGCGCTACCTGGCGTACCTTCCCGAGGGCCCGGTCATCAACTGGTATGCGCCAAATCTGACCGAGTGGCTGGAACCGATGCTCGCCCACCTCAAGCAGCAGGGCGCGTTCTCGGTGAAGATGGGCCCGCCGGTGATCATCCGGCGCTGGGAGGCCACGTCCATCAAGGCGGGCATCCAGAACCCCGACGTGAAGCGGCTGCGCGACATCGAGGCCGACTTCATCGAGCCGCGCGCCTTCGAGGTGGCCGACAAGCTGCGCCGTATGGGCTGGCAGCAGGGCGAGGACGGCGGGGCGGGCTTCGGTGACGTCCAGCCGCGCTACGTCTACCAGGTGCCGCTGGCGAACCGCTCCCTGGAAGAGGTCCACAAGAACTTCAACCAGCTGTGGCGCCGCAACATCAAGAAGGCCGAGAAGGCCGGCGTCGAGGTCGTCCAGGGTGGCTACCACGACCTCGAGGAATGGCAGCGGCTGTACGAGATCACGGCCGTGCGCGACCACTTCCGGCCCCGCCCGCTGTCGTACTTCCAGCGCATGTGGACGGCCCTCAACACCGAGGACCCCAACCGCATGCGGCTGTACTTCGCCCGCCACAACGGTGTGAACCTGTCGGCGGCGACGATGCTGATCGTCGGCGGCCACGTCTGGTACTCGTACGGCGCCTCCGACAACATCGGCCGGGAGTTCCGCCCCTCGAACGCCATGCAGTGGCGGATGCTCCGCGACGCCTACGCGCTCGGCGCGACCGTCTACGACCTGCGCGGCATCTCCGACTCGCTCGACGAGAGCGACCACCTGTTCGGCCTGATCCAGTTCAAGGTCGGTACGGGCGGCCAGGCCGCCGAGTACCTCGGCGAGTGGGACTTCCCGCTGAACAAGCTGCTGCACAAGGCGCTCGACATCTACATGTCGCGCCGCTGAGACCCTCGTCGTTCGCTTCCACAGCCTCCAACCCCAGACACCACCCCACCACGAGAAAGGTTCCAGGTCCGGCCATGGCGCTCACGCTCTACGTCGACACCGCGCGCTGGCGGGCGCACCACAAGCACGTGCAGGAGCAGTTCCCCGGTCTCGTCCCGGTCTGCAAGGGCAACGGCTACGGCTTCGGACACGAGCGCCTCGCCGAGGAGGCCACGCGCCTGGGGTCGGACGTCCTCGCCGTGGGCACGACGTACGAGGCCGCGCGGATCAAGGACTGGTTCGGCGGTGACCTGCTGGTGCTGACGCCGTACCGGCGGGGCGAGGAGCCCGTGCCGCTGCCCGACCGGGTCATCCGCTCGGTGTCGTCGATCGACGGCGTCTACGGCCTCGTGGGCGCTCGTGTGGTGGTCGAGGTGATGTCCTCGATGAAGCGGCACGGCATCAGCGAGCAGGACCTGCCGCAGCTGCACGCCGCCATAGAGAACGTCCGTCTCGAGGGCTTCGCGATCCACCTGCCGCTGGACCGGACCGACGGCTCGGACGCCGTCGAGGAGGTCATCGGCTGGATGGACCGGCTGCGCGCTGCCCGGCTGCCCCTGCACACGATGTTCGTCAGCCACCTCAAGGCGGACGAACTCGCCCGGCTCCAGCAGCAGTTCCCGCAGACCCGGTTCCGCGCCCGAATCGGCACGCGGCTGTGGCTGGGGGACCACGACGCCACCGAGTACCGCGGTGCCGTCCTGGACGTCACACGTGTCGCCAAGGGCGACCGCTTCGGCTACCGCCAGCAGAAGGCGGCCTCGGACGGTTTCCTGGTGGTCGTGGCGGGCGGTACGTCGCACGGGGTGGGCCTGGAGGCCCCCAAGGCGCTGCACGGCGTCATGCCGCGCGCCAAGGGCGTCGCCCGCGCCGGCCTCGCCACGGTCAACCGGAACCTTTCGCCGTTCGTATGGGGCGCCAAGCAACGCTGGTTCGCCGAGCCGCCGCACATGCAGGTATCCATCCTGTTCGTGCCCACGGACGCCCCGGAGCCGAAGGTGGGCGAGGAGTTGGTGGCCCATCTCCGGCACACCACCACCCAGTTCGACCGCATCGTGGACCGCTGAGCTGCCAACGCGCGACGCCCGGAACCGACACAAGGCCGTACACGGATCTGCGTGCACGGCCTTTGCCGTGTCCTGCGCGGCCCCGTGCGGCCCCCGACCCCGGCCCCCAGCGCCTGTTCGCTCAGAGCGAACTGTCTGTCGAGGCTGCCGTGGCCCGGCTTCCCCACGCCACCTGAGGGCCCTCGGTGTGGGTCTCGTACGCGGCCTGACGGGCGGCCGGGCCGAGGACGAACACGTCCTCCGCGCCGTCCAGCACACCGCCCGAGGGGTCGTCCTCACCGGCCCGGCGCACCACGTCGCGATCCGGCATGAGGATGTCGCGCACGATGACGACGCACAAGTAGAGGGTCCCCGCGAGATGGGCGCCGATGGCCCAGTGGTATCCGTCGGTGGGCAGCCCCTTGTGGGCGTCCCCGCTCGTCGTGTACGCGAGGTACATCCAGATCCCCAGGAAGTACGCCACCTCGCACGCCTGCCAGATCAGGAAGTCCCGCCACTTCGGACGGGCCAGCACGGCCAGGGGGACCAGCCACAGGACGTACTGCGGCGAGTAGACCTTGTTGGTGAGGATGAACGCCGCGACGATCAGGAAGGCAAGCTGCGCGAAGCGCGGCCGGCGAGGTGCGGTGACGGTGAGGACCGCGATCCCCACACAGCACAGCAAGACCAGCGAAGTGGCCAGTGCGTTGACGGTCTGCGTGCTCAGCGGGTGGCTGGAGTTCTGGGCCAGGATCAGCCAGAAGGACCCGAAGTCGACGCCCCTCTCCTGGCTGAACGTGTAGAACTTCGACCAGCCGTCGAAGGCGAAATACATCACCGGCAGGTTCACCACGAGCCAGGCGACGGCCGCGCCGCCGAGGGCCCGGCCGAAGTCCCGCCACTTGCCGGCCCGCCAGCACAGCACGAACAGCGGCCCGAGCAGGAAGACCGGATAGAGCTTGGCTGCCGTGGCAAGCCCCAGGAGCACCCCGAAGGCGAGCGAGCGGCCCCGGGCCCACATCAGCATCGCGGCTGCCGTCAGGGCGACCGCCAGAAGATCCCAGTTGATCGTGGCGGTCAGCGCGAAGGCGGGCGCCAGGGCGACCAGCAGACCGTCCCAGGGACGCCGGGCGTGAGTGCGGGCCACGCAGACCGCGATGACGGCCGCGCACACCATCAGCATCCCGGCGTTGACCATCCAGTACCACTGCTCCTGGTGCTGGATGCTGCCGCTGCCAGGCGTCAGCCAGGCGGCGACCTCCATGAACACGCCGGTCAGCACCGGGTACTCGAGGTACTGCATGTCACCGGGGAGCTTGTCGAAGTACGGCACCAGCCCGTCGGCGAAGCCACGCCCCTGGTAGAGGTGCGGGATGTCCGAGTAGCAGGCGTGGGTGTACTGCGAACTGGCGCCGAAGAACCAGGCGCCGTTGTAGCAGGGCGCCTTCTGGATGAGTCCGAGGGCGAACATCCCGATCGCCACGAGAGCGACGACCCGTACCGGGGTCCACCAGGACGCCCCCAGCAGGGCACGCCGTCCGATGGGGCCGCCGATCACCTCACTGCCGGCCGCGGCGATCGCATCGTCCTTGGTCGGCCGCACCTGGTCCGGCTCGTGCACGCTCGCGTGCGTCGATTCTGCGCTGGGCATGGGCCACATCCTGCCGTACATACCTAGGAATACGCCGAGGGCCGCCACACCTCGTGAGGTGTGACGGCCCTTGTTTCACGTGAAACGTCCGGATGTTTCACGTGAAACGCCGGCGTCGGCCATTGGCCCGCTAGCCGGTCTGGCCCCCGAAGAGGCCACCGCCTCCGTTGCCATTGCCCCTGGTGTTGCCGCCTCCGGTGGAGTCCGTGGGTGACGGAGAGGTGCTCACTCCGCCGTCCGTGCCACCGGTGTCCGTGCCGCCGGTGTCCGTGCCACCGGTCTCGTCACACCCGAAGAAGCGGTTGCAGCTCTCGCTCGGCGACGGCGAGGGAGAGGTCAGCGTCTCGCTGGGCGTCGGACTCGGCGTCGGACTCGACTCCGGCGTTTCGCTGGGCGTCGGAACGACACTCGGCGACGGAGCCTCGTTGACCACCTCACCGATGGGCTGGGGAGTCGGGAAGTCCTCCGCAGGCTCACCCTGCAGTGCCTGTTCCATGTAGTCGCGCCAGATCTGGGCCGGGAACGACGCACCGTGGATCTTCTTCTGCCCACCCGTTCCGAACATCTCCAGGAACTGGCGGTTCTTCTTGGACTCGTCGTCGTCGTACCGGAACATCGTGATCGACGTGGACAGCTGCGGGGTGTACCCCACGAACCAGGCCGACTTGTTGCCGTCGGTCGTACCGGTCTTGCCCGCGACCTCGCGGCCGGTGAGCTGGGCGCTGGTACCGGTGCCCTTCTCGACCACAGTCCTCAGCACATCCGTGACGTTGTCGGCGACCTTCGGGGTGAAGCCGTCCTTCGTCTCGACCTTGTGCGTGAAGACCGTGCCGTCCTTGCTCGTGACCTTCTCGACGGAGTACGGCTCACGCTGCTTGCCGCTGGCCGCGAAGGTGGCGTAGGCGCCCGCCATGCGGATCGCGCTGGGCTGGGAGGTACCGATGGAGAAGGACGGGTAGCTGGTGCCGGCCAGGCTGTTCTCCTTGAGGCCGGCGCTGAGGGCGGCCTCCTTCACCTTGTCCAGACCGACATCCATGCCGAGCTGCACGAACGCGGAGTTCACCGACTCGCGCATCGCCTCACGCAGGTCGATCTGATACTTGGGGGACTCGCCGTAGGACACCTGGCCGTCGTTGGTCTGGAGCCACTCCTCACCCTTCTCGTTCTGCCAGACGTCCCCGTTGTACTCCTTGATCTTGAGCTTGTTCTTGCCGCTGAACAGGCTCTTCGGGGAGACGATGGTCCGCTCGTCCTGCGCCTGCGTCGCAGGTCCGTCCGGGTCGCGCACGCCCCAGGTCATCGCGGACGCGAGCACGAAGGGCTTGAACGTCGAACCGACCTGGGCGCCGGTGGTGTCGGCGTTGTTGGTGAAGTGCTTGGTCGCGTCCTCACCGCCGTAGATCGCCTTGATGGCGCCTGTCGCCGGATCCACCGAAGCGCCGCCGAACTGGACGTGGGTGTCCGTCTTCGGGCGCTCCTTGGGCTTGATGTTGGCCTTCTGGACCTTCGAGACCGAGGTTTCGAGCTCCTTGATCTTCTTCTTGTCGAAGGTCGTCCTGATCGAGTACCCGCCCTGTTGCAGCTTGTCGGCACTGATGATCTTGTTGTTGATCAGGTAGGCCTTGGCCAGGTCGACGAGGTAACCGACCTGACCGCTCAACTCACGGTTCGACCGGGGGCTCTGCCACTTGGGGAGCTCGGTGTACTTGGCCCGCGTCGCGGCGTCCAGATGGCCGTACTCGACCATCTTGTCGAGGGTGTCCTTCATCTGGCTGAAGGCTCGCCGGCGGTTCTTCTCAGGGGTGGCGTTGGCCGGGTCGATGGAGGTCGCACCCGCCGGGTCGTAGTACGTCGCGCCCTTGAGCATCGCCGACAGGAAGGCGCACTCACCCTCGTTGAGGTCGATCGCGTCCTTGTTGAAGTAGGCACGGGCGGCCGCCTGGATCCCGTACGCCCCGCGACCGTAGTAGGCGGAGTTCAGGTAGCCCGCCATGATCTTGTCCTTGGGGACGGTGGCGCCCACCTTGATCGAGACGAGGATCTCCCTGAACTTCCGGGAGACCGTCTGGGACTGATCGTCCAGCATGGCGTTCTTCACGTACTGCTGGGTGATGGTGGAGCCACCCTGCGTCTGACCGCCCCTGGCCATGTTGAACACGGCGCGGGCGATGCCCTTCGGGTCGATGCCGCTGTCGGTCTCGAAGGTCTTGTTCTCCTGCGAGATGACGGCGTACTGCATCGCCTTGGGAATCTGCGAGAGGTTCACGATCTGGCGGTTCGTCTCACCACCCGTGGACACCATCTCGGAGCCGTCGGACCAGTAGAAGACGTTGTTCTGCGCCTCAGCCGTTCTCGCGATGTCCGGGACGCCCACCATGGCGTATCCGATGCCCGCGACGGCCACCAGACTGCCGATGAAGCCGATGCACAGGCCGGAGACGAGTTTCCAGGAGGGCACCCAGCGTCGCCAGCCGTCCTTGCCGGCTCGCGGGTAGTCAATGATGCGCTTCTTGGCCGGGGCAGCCGCACGCCCTCTGCCGCGGCCGGGTCCGGTCGGACCTCCGCGGCCTCCTCGGCCGGGCTCCGCCGCTCTGCGGCGGCCGCCCGCGCTTCTCTGTGCCGCGCGCCGGGCCTCGGCACGGCCGCCGTAGGACGGCTCTTCGCCTCCCGGCCCGTGGGATCCCGACCCGTACGAGTCGGATGGAGACCCGGTGGCGCCTCGCGGTGCCGCACGGCGACCGGAGGACGAGCCGGACGGGCCGCGTCGGGCCGCGGCACGTCCGCCTTCCTGCGGCTGCGGCGGTTTGCGACGGTGCTCGCTCATCGAACGATTACTCCTCGGGCAGGCGCACCCTTGCGCGCCTGGAAACGGCGGCTGGTTTCCGGTCCCCCCGAAGTACGGATGCGGTCGGTTCCTCATTCATCCGTACTGCACCTAGGACGACGACGCCCCCATGCGTCACGTGGTTCCCGGTGGTGTGCATGGCGCACAGACTACGCACCGCCAAAACCCGCCGAGCCAGAAGTTCACCCCAAATCAGGCAACTCGCCTGCAACGAATCGGTGATGTGACCCCGCTCACCACCCCTGCCCTTGTCGCCCCCGGAAAGGCCGTTCTATCGTCTTGATGTATCGAGTCGATACATCAGCGCGACATAAACCGTCCCGGCCAGTCCGCGGCAGAGAGGAGGCGACCATGAGCCGGCGTTCCGGGATCCTCGAGTTCGCCGTACTCGGCCTGCTCCGCGAGTCCCCGATGCACGGCTATGAGCTGCGCAAACGACTCAATACGTCACTGGGTGTGTTCCGCGCCTTCAGCTACGGAACGCTGTACCCCTGCCTCAAGACGCTGGTCGCCAACGGCTGGTTGATCGAAGAGCCGGGGAACACCCCCGAGGACGCCCTCGCCACACCACTCTCAGGGCGTCGCGCCAAGATCGTCTATAGGTTGACGGCGGAAGGTAAGGAGCACTTCGAGGAGCTGCTCTCGCAGACCGGGCCCGATGCGTACGAGGACGAGCACTTCGCCGCTCGTTTCGCCTTTTTCGGGCAGACCTCGCGCGACGTCCGCATGCGAGTCCTCGAAGGCCGCCGCAGCCGCCTGGAGGAGCGCCTGGAGAAGATGGGCGCTTCACTGGCGCGCACCCGGGAGCGTCTCGACGACTACACGCTTGAGCTCCAGCGCCACGGGATGGAGTCCGTGGAGCGCGAAGTGCGCTGGCTGAACGAGCTCATCGAGAGCGAGCGGGCGGGGCGGGACCTGAAGGGTCCCGCGACCGGGGAACCCACTCAGCAGGACACCACATCTGGAGCGCCGGGCGGCCTGCCCCGGACCGGGGGCATCCCCGGGCCGGATACGCCCGACGACACCGCCACGTGAGAGCCCACTCAGGGCCTCACTCGTACACACAGGGAGCAACCGGAATGGGTTCGGTTCGCGTAGCCGTCGTCGGCGTGGGCAACTGCGCCGCGTCGCTGGTGCAGGGAGTCGAGTACTACAAGGACGCCGACCCGGCGTCCAAGGTGCCGGGTCTGATGCACGTCCAGTTCGGCGAGTACCACGTCCGTGACGTCGAGTTCGTCGCCGCCTTCGATGTCGACGCGAAGAAGGTCGGCCTCGACCTCGCGGACGCCATCGGCGCCTCCGAGAACAACACCATCAAGATCTGCGACGTGCCCCGCACGGGCGTGACCGTCCAGCGCGGCCACACCCTCGACGGCCTCGGCAAGTACTACCGCGAGACCATCGAGGAGTCCGCCGAGGCCCCGGTCGACGTGGTCCAGGTCCTGAAGGACAAGCAGGTCGACGTCCTCGTCTGCTACCTGCCCGTCGGTTCCGAGGACGCGGCGAAGTTCTACGCCCAGTGCGCCATCGACGCCAAGGTCGCCTTCGTCAACGCCCTTCCGGTCTTCATCGCCGGCACCAAGGAGTGGGCGGACAAGTTCACCGAGGCGGGCGTCCCGATCGTCGGCGACGACATCAAGTCGCAGGTCGGCGCCACCATCACCCACCGCGTGATGGCGAAGCTGTTCGAGGACCGCGGTGTCGTCCTCGACCGCACGATGCAGCTGAACGTCGGCGGCAACATGGACTTCAAGAACATGCTCGAGCGTGACCGCCTGGAGTCCAAGAAGATCTCCAAGACCCAGGCCGTCACCTCCCAGATCCCCGACCGGGACCTCGGCGAGAAGAACGTCCACATCGGCCCGTCCGACTACGTCGCCTGGCTCGACGACCGCAAGTGGGCGTACGTCCGCCTCGAGGGCCGTGCCTTCGGCGACGTCCCGCTGAACCTGGAGTACAAGCTCGAGGTCTGGGACTCCCCGAACTCCGCCGGCGTCATCATCGACGCCCTGCGCGCCGCGAAGATCGCCAAGGACCGCGGCATCGGCGGCCCGATCCTGTCGGCGTCGTCGTACTTCATGAAGTCCCCGCCGGTTCAGTACTTCGACGACGAGGCTCGCGAGAACGTCGAGAAGTTCATCAAGGGTGAGGTCGAGCGCTAGCTCGACAGAACGCGGTGCGCCGGCCGACACAGCCGGCTGAAAAACGCTCCTGCCAGGGCTGTCGAGGGTCTCCGGGTCGCACGACCCGGAGACCCTCCCCGTATGTGAGGCTGTGCCCCATGTCCGTCGTCCGTGATCTGCGCGTCCTGCTGCGCTTCCGGGACTTCCGACGCCTGCTCTCGGTACGGCTGCTCTCCCAGGGGGCCGACGGCGTCTATCAGGTCGGACTCGCCACGTACGTCGTCTTCTCCCCGGAGAAGCAGACCTCGGCCACCGCGATCGCCTCCGCAATGGCGGTCCTGCTGCTTCCCTACTCCCTGGTGGGCCCGTTCGCCGGTGTCCTGCTGGACCGCTGGCGCCGCCGCCAGGTCCTCGTGTACGGCAACCTGCTGCGCGCCGTGCTGGCCTGCGCGACCGCTGTGTTGATGATCAGTCATGTCCCTGACTGGCTCTTCTACCTCTCCGCTCTGTGCGTGACGGCCGTCAACCGTTTCGTCCTGGCGGGTCTGTCCGCCGCGCTGCCGCGGGTGGTCGACGCCGAACGCCTGGTCATCGCCAACTCCCTGTCCCCGACCGCAGGGACGCTCGCCGCGACGGCGGGCGGGGGCCTCGCCTTCGTGGTGCGGCTGGTGGCCGCGGACTCCGACGCCGCGGTGGTGCTGCTGGGTTCCGGCCTCTACCTGTGCGCGGCTCTGGCCTCGCTGCGTATGGCACCGGAACTGCTCGGGCCCGACCGGGATCTGATGCCGCCCCGGCTGACCGCGGCACTCAGTGGCACGGCCCAGGGTCTCGTGGCCGGCGTACGACACCTCACTGAACCGAAGAGACGGGAAGCCGCTTGGGCGCTCGCCTCGATGACGATGATGCGGTTCTGCTACGGCGCCCTGACCGTCATGGTCCTGATGCTCTGTCGATACGCGTGGACGACCGACTCGAACGAGGGGCTGGGGTTGCTCGGTCTGGCGGTGGGCATCTCCGGTGCGGGCTTCTTCGCGGCGGCCGTCGTCACGCCCTCCACCGCACAGCGGTTGGGGCCCGGCCGCTGGATCGTCGCCTGCTCGGCACTGGCCGCGGTCCTGGTGCCCCCGCTGGGCCTGCCCTTTGTCGAAGCTCCGCTCATGGTCGCGGCGTTCGTCCTGGGGCTCGTCACCCAGGGGGCGAAGATCGCCACGGACACCATCGTCCAGTCCTCCGTGGAGGACGGCTTCCGCGGCCGAATTTTTTCCGTTTACGACGTGCTGTTCAACGTCGCCTTCGTCGGAGCCGCGGGTGTGGCGGCGCTGATGCTGCCTCCGGACGGCCGATCGGCGCCGCTGGTGGTCACGGTCGCCGTTATCTACGGGGCAGTTGCTATAACTATGGCCCGGTTTGAACGACGATAAGTGTCACATCAATGCCACGAAGTTCCCCTCGACTACTGGCTTGTCAGTGCTGGCCTGTAATTTACGTTCGTCTTACTTCGCGCCACACGGACTCTCGTTCCCGCGCGCCCACGTTCTAGGGGGACCCCCAAGTGTCTACTCCGCCGCCCCAGGGCAATCCGTTCGCCCAGGGTCAGCAGCCCTACGGCCAGCCCCAGGGCCAGGCTCCGTACCCGCCCCAGGGCGGCTACCCGACGCAGCCCGTCCAGGCCGGATACCCGCAGGGTGCCGCTCCGTACGCCCCGGTCCCGCCGGCGCAGCCCCGCCGCAAGGTCAGCTTCAAGCTGATCAAGAACGTCGTCATCGTCGTTGTCGCCCTCGGTTTCGTCATCGGTGGTTACATAGCCAGCCGCGACGACGCCGACACCGCGGCGGTCGGCGACTGCATGCACCGCGGCAGCACCAACGACGACGACCCGGACCTCGAAGTCGTCGACTGCAAGTCCGCCAAGGCCCAGTACGTCGTCCTTGCCAAGATCGAGGGCACCTACTCCGAGACCACTGCCAACAGCAAGTGCTCGGAGAAGGCCAAGGACTTCCAGTACTCGTACACCGAGAGCGGCGACAAAAAAGACTTCCTGCTCTGCCTGAAGGACAAGTAGGCAGACGCCGGCAGGGGCGGTGTTTCACGTGAAACACCGCCCCTTCGCGCATCCTCGACGGGGTCATGTTTCACGTGAAACATGACCCCGTTCCGCACGCTCAGCTCTGCTCGGCCCACCACTCCTTGAGCGCCGCCTCCGCCGCCTCACGCTCCATGGGCCCGTTCTCCAGGCGCAGCTCCAGCATGTGTTTGTACGCCTGCCCCACCATCGGCCCGGGCCCGACGCCCAGGATCTCCATGATCTGGTTGCCGTCGAGGTCGGGGCGGATCGCGTCCAGCTCCTCCTGCTCCTGAAGCTGGGCGATGCGCTCCTCCAGGCTGTCGTACGTCCGGGAGAGTGCGGCCGCCTTGCGCTTGTTGCGCGTCGTGCAGTCCGAGCGGGTCAGCTTGTGGAGCCGGTCCAGGAGCGGGCCGGCGTCACGGACATAGCGACGGACCGCGGAATCCGTCCACTCGCCGGCGCCGTACCCGTGGAAGCGCAGGTGGAGTTCGACCAGTCTCGAGACGTCCTTCACCAGTTCGTTTGTGTACTTCAGCGCCGTCATACGCTTCTTGGTCATCTTGGCTCCGACCACCTCGTGGTGGTGGAACGAGACCCGGCCGTCCTTCTCGAAGCGACGGGTGCGCGGCTTGCCGATGTCGTGGAGCAGGGCGGAGAGGCGGAGGGTCAGGTCGGGGCCGTTGCCCTCCAGCGCGATCGCCTGCTCCAGAACGATCAGGCTGTGCTCATAGACGTCCTTGTGCCGGTGATGCTCGTCGCTCTCCAGACGCAGGGCGGGCAGCTCGGGCAGCACATGGTCGGCCAGCCCGGTGTCGACCAGCAGAGCCAGTCCCTTGCGAGGGTTCGCGGAGAGGACCAGCTTGTTCAGCTCGTCCCGGACTCGCTCGGCCGAGACGATCTCGATACGGCCGGCCATCTCCGTCATCGCCGTGACGACCTCGGGGGCGACCTCGAAGTCGAGCTGAGCGGCGAAGCGTGCGGCCCGCATCATGCGCAGTGGGTCGTCGGAGAAGGACTCCTCGGGTGTGCCCGGGGTGCGCAGCACACGCTCCGCGAGGTCGGCGAGGCCGCCATGCGGGTCGATGAACTCCTTCTCCGGGAGCGCCAGAGCCATCGCGTTCACGGTGAAGTCACGGCGGACGAGGTCCTGCTCGATCGAGTCGCCGTAGGACACCTCGGGCTTGCGTGAGGTGCGGTCGTAGGCCTCCGAGCGGTACGTGGTCACCTCGATCTGAAAGTTCCGATCAGTTTCTCCGACGCGAGCACTCTTGTGCGCGCCGACCGTGCCGAAGGCGATCCCGACCTCCCACACGGCGTCCGCCCACGGCCGCACGATCTTGAGTACGTCCTCGGGACGGGCGTCGGTCGTGAAGTCCAGGTCGTTGCCGAGCCGGCCGAGCAGCGCGTCCCGGACCGAGCCCCCCACCAGGGCGAGCGAGAACCCGGCCTCCTGGAAGCGGCGGGCGAGGTCGTCGGCGACAGGCGCAACCCGCAGCAGTTCACTCACCGCGCGGTGCTGCACCTGGCTCAGGGCACTGAGGTTGTCTTCGTTGGCGTTCGGCACAACAGAAGAGGGTACGTGGCCGGGCGTGCCACCAGCGCCCCCATTAAGCGGCTGAGGCCCAGGGGAGGGGGGTGCAGAGACCTCCCCCATATCCACACAGGATCGACGCGTGCCGGAGGGCGTCGGGGCGCTCCCTTTAAACGGGTACATACAGGACGCTCCATCCGTCATCCCTGATCTTGTGGAGCGGACCGCGGCACTTCCCCTCAGCGCGCATCGTTACCATGCGTGGACGCACATTCCGACGACCACTGACGACGACGAGGGACGGGCGAGCGCGTGGCCGAGGCGGCAGACTTCCAGGGGATGAGTCCCTCACCTGCCCGTCGGTGGCTCCGGCGCACCGGCGCACTGCTCGCCGGAGCGCCTCTGCTGGCCGGTCTGCTCCAGCTGCCCATCGCCCCGTCCGCGCAGGCCTCCGGCCAGGACGCCGTACGGGACTCCTCGGGTTCGGGCTCGGTCGCCGTCTCCGTCGACTCGCTCAACCCCAGCGTCCCCACCGACGGGGACACCGTGACCGTCTCCGGCACGGTGACGAACAACGGCAAGCAGACGGTCAGCGACGCCCACGTGGGTCTGCTCCTGGGATCCGCCCTGCCCACCCGCTCGTCGATCGACTCCACGGCCAAACGCACCGAATACATGCCGGGCACCGACGGGTCCGAGGTCGGCGGCAAGTACGTCGAGAAGTTCGCCAAGCTCACCCCGGGCGTCGCCGAGCCGTTCACCATCTCCGTACCGGTCGACAAGCTGAACCTCGGCGACGACGGGGTCTACCCCCTCGGGGTCTCGCTCTCCGGCCAGACGTCCGCGCAGCCCTGGGATCGGGTGCTGGGCATCCAGCGGACGTTCCTGCCGTGGCAGCCGGACGAGGCGCAGACCAGGACGAAGACCACGGCGCTGTGGCCGCTGATCTCCACCTCCCACATGACGGCGGAGACCGGTTCCAACGAGCAGCAGACGCCGGTCTTCTCCGACGACGACCTCGCCAAGGAGATCGCCCCGGGCGGCCGCCTGGACCAGCTCGTGTCGCTGGGCAAGGACCTCGACGTCACCTGGGTGATCGACCCGGACCTGCTGGCGTCCGTCGACGCCATGACGAACGGCTACAGGGTCCGCGGCGAGGGCGACACCACCACGGCGGGTACCCACCAGGCGGTCGCCAAGCGATGGCTCGACGAGGTGCAGGAGGCGGTGGCGGACAAGGAGGTCGTCGCCCTGCCCTTCGCCGACCCGGACCTGGCCTCCCTCGCTCACAATGGGACGAGCGTCACCGGCTCACTGAACCAGCTCAAGGCGGCCACCGATGTCGCCGCCTTGACGGTGGAGACGATCCTCCACGTGACACCGAGCACCGACTTCGCCTGGCCCGTGAACGGCGCCGTGGACCCGTCGATCGTCAAGGTCGCCACCTCGGCGGGCGCCGACAAGGTGATCGCGCGCAGTGACAGCCTTCAGGAGACCGGCAGCCTGACCTACACCCCCTCCGCGGCCCGCCCCATCGGCGGCGGAACGACGGCGGTGGTCGCGGACGCACGGTTGTCGACGGCCTTCGAGGGCGATCTGACGAAGGCGTCCACGTCGACTCTCGCCGTGCAGCAGTTCCTCGCGCAGAGCCTGACGCTGAACCTTCAGACGGGCAAGCAGCGCAGCATCGTCGTCGCCCCGCAGCGCATGCCCACCGCGAGCCAGGCGAGGGCCATGGCGGAAGCGCTGACGGCGCTCCAGGACAGCACCTGGTCCGAGTCCCAGGACCTCACGGCGGCCGCCACGGCCAAGCCGGACCCGGGCGCCAGCACGAAGGTCCCGGCGTCCTACCCCTCCTCACTGCGCAAGCGGCAGCTCCCGCGGTCGGCCTTCGGCGTGATCGCGAACACGCAGAGCAAGCTGGACCGGTTCCAGGTGATCCTCACCGACGAATCGCGTGTGGTGACCCCCTTCGGGCGGGCCCTCAATCGCGAGATGTCCACGTCCTGGCGTGGGCGGAGCACCGAGGCGAGCACCTTCCGTCAGGGCGTGGAGGCGTATCTCGACGACCTGACCGAACAGGTCAAGCTGGTCGACAAGTCCGAGACCAAGCTCTCCGGCCGCAGCGCCATGATCCCGGTGTCCGTACAGAACAACCTGGTCCAGGGCGTCGACCACCTCGTGCTGCGGCTCACGTCGACGAACCCCACGCGACTCAAGATCGACGGCGAGGACTACGAGGAGCAGCCGATCGCGGTCTCCGGCGGCCACGCCCAGACGGTGAAGTTCACTACGTCCGCCAACGCCAACGGCCAGGCGGCGGTGATCGCCCAGCTGTACACGGAGGACGGACAGCCCTACGGTGACGCCGTCACCTTCGACGTGAAGGTCACCGAGATCACGGCGACCGTGATGCTGGTCATCGGTGGCGGTGTCCTCCTGCTGGTCCTCGCAGGCTTCCGGATGTACACGCAGCGCAAGCGCGCTGCCGCCCGGGAGGCCGAGGAGGACGGCCCGGACACCGAGGCCGATGAGACGGCCGACGGCCCGGAGAACCCCTCGGGCACCATGGGCCGTCTCAGTGAAGAGTCCGGCGCTCGGTCGGGGGCAGGCGACCCGGTGCAGCCGAGTGACCCGACCCCGGACACCGCAGCGGGAAACGCCGACCCGTCCGGCACGGGTGAGAGAGTGGACCGTTGAGGATGTCGTGGCCGGTGGGCCCGGGACGATGAGGTGGGGTAACCATGAACGCGCCGTACGACGGTGACCGCGGCCAGGCTGCGGGCAACTCGGGGTACCCCGAGGGCCCGCAGCCCGAGCACGGTCAGGTGCCGCCGCAGCACCCCGCGGACATGTACCTCCAGGACGCCTACAGCCAGGACCCCTACCGGGCACAGGACCTCTCCGCGCAGGACCCGGTAGCCGAGGCGCTCTACGACCGTGCCGCCCACCCCCCGCCGCCTCCGGGCACGTACGAGCCTCAGCAGCCGCTGTACGGCCAGCCGCCCCAGTCGCCGTACGCCCCCGACCCGCGCGTGTGGGCGCAGACCCCGGCGCCGGAACCGGACGGACCCACCCAGTACCTGCCATACGGCGACGACCCCCGCACGACCCAGTTCGTGGGCGTCGACGACCTGGTCACCCAGGCCGGCGAGGAGCGCCACGAGCCGGACGCCTTCGCGCACCTCTTCCGGGACCAGCAGCAGGGCGGCCTGCAGCAGGGTGGCTTCCACCCGTCGGTGGAGTCACCGGCGGTGCCCGGCCCGGCCACGGGACCGGCCGTGGGCCAGGCGCCTCCGCAGTACCAGGCGCCTCCGCAGTACCAGGCGCCGGCACCGGCGCCCGAGGCCCCTCCTGCCCCCGCGCCCGCACCGGCGGCGAAGAAGGGCGGCAAGGCGGCGGGGCTGCTGAAGTCCAGCGCCGTGATGGCGGCGGGCACGATGGTCTCCCGCCTGACCGGCTTCGTCCGCTCGGCACTGATCGTGTCGGCACTGGGCGTCGGCCTGCTCGGTGACACCTTCCAGGTCGCCTACCAACTGCCGACGATGATCTACATCCTCACCGTCGGCGGCGGACTCAACTCCGTCTTCGTGCCCCAGCTGGTGCGGGCCATGAAGGAGGACGAGGACGGCGGCGAGGCGTACGCGAACCGCCTGCTGACGCTGGTCGTGGTGGCGCTCGGGGTGCTCACCGTCGCCGCGATCGCCGCTGCGCCCGTCCTGATCCGGCTGCTGTCCGACTCGGTCGCCAGCGACCCGGCGGCCAACGAGGTCGGCGTCACCTTCGTGCGCTACTTCCTGCCCTCGATCTTCTTCATGGGCGTCCACGTGGTGATGGGGCAGATCCTCAACGCTCGCGGCAAGTTCGGCGCGATGATGTGGACGCCTGTCCTCAACAACATCGTCATCATCGTCACCCTGGGCATGTTCATGTGGGTCTACGGCACCGCCGCGGACTCAGGCATGAAGGTCACCACCATCCCGCCGGAGGGCCAGCAGCTCCTCGGCGTCGGCGTCCTGCTCGGCCTCGTGGTGCAGGCCCTGGCGATGATCCCCTACCTGCGCGAAACCGGCTTCCGGCTGCGGCTGCGCTTCGACTGGAGAGGACACGGCCTGGGCAAGGCCGTCACCCTCGCCAAGTGGACCTTCCTGTTCGTCCTCGCCAACCAGGCGGGCGCGATCGTGGTCTCGCAGCTGTCCACGGCGGCCGGCAAGAACTCGCCCGTCGACGGCACCGGCTTCGCCGCCTACGCCAACGCCCAGCTGATCTGGGGTCTGCCGCAGGCCATCATCACCGTCTCGCTGATGGCCGCCCTGCTGCCCCGTCTCTCCCGCTCGGCGGCCGAGGGCGACGGCGGCGCGGTCCGCGACGACATCTCCCAGGGTCTGCGCACCACGGCCGTCGCCATCGTGCCCATCGCCTTCGGGTTCCTGGCACTCGGCATCCCGATGTGCACCCTGATGTTCGGCTCCTCCGGTACGAGCGAGGCCACGAACATGGGCTTCATGCTGATGGCCTTCGGCCTCGGCCTGATCCCGTATTCCGTGCAGTACGTCGTGCTCCGTGCCTTCTACGCCTACGAGGACACCCGGACCCCCTTCTACAACACCGTCATCGTGGCCGCGGTCAACGCGGGCGCCTCGGCGATCTGCTTCTTCGTGATCCCGGCCCGATGGGCCGTGGTCGGCATGGCAGCCTCGTACGGTCTGGCCTACGCGATCGGTGTCGGCGTCGCCTGGAGCCGGCTGCGCAAGCGGCTCGGCGGCGATCTGGACGGATCCCGCGTCCTGCGGACGTACGCCCGGCTCGGCATCGCCTCGGTGCCCGCCGCGCTGCTCAGCGGAGCGGCCTGCTACGGCATCGGGCACACGCTGGGCCAGGGTGTCGTCGGCTCCTTCGCGGCACTGATCGCCGGAGGTACCGTCCTGCTCGCCGTCTTCTACCTGGCGGCCCGCCGCATGCGCATCGAGGAACTCAACTCCCTCGTCGGCATGGTGCGCGGGCGGCTGGGCCGCTGAGAGAGGGGTACGCGCACAACCATCGTCCGCCGCCGCGTGTCGTGCATAGCGGCGGACTGTGGGCACAATTGGTTTCGGCGTCGGACGGCGCGCACGGATGTCGAACGGCGCGCATTGGATGGGGAGGCAGGAACGACGGTGGCAGAACGGAGCACGGCTGCCGTCGACGTGGCAGACAGCGGCGACGAGCCGCTGACCGCACAGGCGGACCAGTCCACGGCCGACGGGGTGGCCCAGAACCGGGAGCGGGACACGGACAGCGACGAGGCACAGGGGAGCGGCGGGACCCAGGGTCCCGGGAAGGCCTCACCACCCGAGCTGCACAGCGGCCACAAGCTGGCCAGACGCTACCGGCTCGAGGAGTGCGTCACCCGTCTGGACGGATTCAGCAGTTGGCGTGCGGTCGACGAGAAACTCCGTCGTGCCGTCGGTGTCCACATCCTGCCCGCTGACCACACGCGGGCCCGTTCCGTGCTGGCCGCGGCCCGCTCCTCCGCGCTGCTCGGAGATCCCCGCTTCGTCCAGGTGCTGGACGCCGTCGAGGAGAACGACCTCGTCTACGTCGTCCACGAGTGGCTGCCCGACGCCACCGAGCTGACGACACTCCTCGCCGCAGGCCCGCTGGAGCCGCACGACGCGTACCAGATGGTCAGTCAGATCGCGTCCGCCATGGCCGCAGCGCACCGCGAGGGCCTGGCGCATCTCCGTCTGAACCCCAGCGCCGTCCTGCGCGCCTCCACCGGCCAGTGGCGCATCCGCGGCCTCGCCGTGAACGCCGCCCTGCGCGGCATCAGCTCCGACACCCCCCAGCGCACCGACACCGAGGCGATCGGCGCCCTGCTGTACGCGGCGCTCACCCAGCGCTGGCCGTATGAGAGCGACGCCTACGGCCTCTCCGGGCTTCCCAAGGACATCGGCCTGATCGCACCCGACCAGGTGCGTGCCGGGGTCCATCGCGGCTTGTCCGAGCTGTCCATGCGGGCGCTCGCCAACGACGGCGCGACAGCTTCCCGTCATGAGTCGCCGTGCACCACGCCGGAGGAGCTGGTGAAGGCGATCGGCGAGATGCCCCGCATCCGCCCGCCGGAGCCCGCGTTCACCGCGCCGCCCGAGTACCAGCGCACCACGTACCAGCAGGGCTCCTACGGCCGCCCCGCGCCGCATCCCGGTGCCACCCAGCCGGTGGCGACCCCACCGCCCCCGCTGCAGAGCCGTACCGGAAGGGCCCTGAAGTGGGCCGTCTCTGCGCTCCTCATCGCGGCCCTGGGCCTGGGCAGTTGGCAGTTGGCGGACGCGCTCATGGAGCAGCGCAACCAGTCCGACGACACCAAGCAGACACAGACCACGGACGGGAACGACAAGAACGGCGACAAGACCAAGCCGGTCAAGACGCTGTCCATCAAGGGCGCCCGGGAGTACGTGGCGAGCGGAGACGCGCAGGCGCCCGAGGACGTCGCCAACACCTACGACGGCAACAGCTCCACCTACTGGCGCACCAATCGCTACAACGCCGGTCCGACGCTGGCCCCCTACAAGCCGGGCGTGGGCATCGTCTACGACCTCGGCTCGGCCCAGCAGGTCTCGGCGGCGTCAATAGGGCTCCGGTACTCGGGTGACCACACGACGGTGCACCTGTACGCCACGGACTCCTTGTCCCCCTCGAAGGCCGTCGCGGGGATGAAGGAGATCGGACAGGCCACGACGAGCGGCGACTCTCTCACCGTCAAGGCGTCGAAGACGGTGAAGACGCAGTACGTGCTGCTGTGGGTGACGGCTGTGCCGAACGCACCGTCCGACGGGTACAGCAGCGCGGGCTGGAAGCAGGCCATCACCGACGTGAAGTTCAAGGGCTGACATCTCACCGAAGGGGGAGGGGGCCGATGGCGGAAGGCGCCGGACACGACGCAGCGAGCGATCAGGATCTGCTCGCCCGTCACGTTGAAGGCGACCCCGACGCCTTCGGTGAGCTCGTACGACGTCACCGTGACCGGCTGTGGGCTGTGGCTCTGCGCACCCTGGGGGACCGCGAGGAGGCCGCTGACGCGGTCCAGGACGCCCTCGTCTCCGCCTATCGGGCCGCGCACACCTTCCGGGGCCAGTCGGCCGTCACGACCTGGCTGCACCGCATCACGGTGAATGCCTGCCTCGACAGGGCGCGCAAGGCCGCGTCTCGGAAGACCTCACCCGTCGACGACACCGAGCGCCTGGAGCAGCTGCTGGAGCCGCACGAGTCAGCCTCGGCCCCCGCGGAGCGCAACGACCTGCACCGCCAGCTGCTCGAAGCGCTCGGCACCCTCCCGCCGGACCAGCGAGCGGCCCTCGTGCTGGTGGACATGCAGGGCTACCCGGTCGCCGAGGCCGCCCGCGTGCTCGACGTCCCCACTGGCACCGTGAAGAGCCGCTGCGCCCGAGGCAGAGCCAAACTTCTGCCTCTGCTCACCCATCTACGGCCGGAAAACACCGGTGAGGGCGCGGAACCCGGCCGAGGACGGAACCGGGCGCAGGGGACATCCGTCCCACCCGCAGCGGGCCCGCACGACACGGGCCCCGGTGATCCAGGGCCAAGCGATTCAGCTGCTGCGAAGGGCGGAGGTGGGCGAGCGTGACATCCACGACAGATACGGCCGGGCACCCGGACGTCGCGGAGATCTCCGACCTCACCGAGGGGCTCCTGCCTCCGTCCCGGAGCGCGGACGTACGCCGGCATCTGGACGGGTGCGAGCTGTGCGGGGACGTCCACGCCTCCCTGGAGGAGATCCGGGGTTTGCTCGGCACCGTGCCGGGTCCACCGCGCATGCCGGCCGATGTCGCGGGCCGTATCGACGCGGCCCTCGCCGCGGAAGCTCTGCTGAACGCCACGGAGCCCGACCGGCCGAACGCGTCGGCATCGATCAGCACTCCCTCCGACAGCTCCGGAACAGACCACGAAGCGGACGACAGCGCGCGTGTTTCACGTGAAACATCGCCCGCCGCCGATCGTCCGGCCGGTCACTCCCGCGGCTCCACTACCGGTCCCGGCCGCAAGACCCGTCTGCGGGGCAGGCGTCGTAAGGCCGCGGTCCTTGGCGCCGCCTTCACGGCCGCCGCCCTGGGAGTCGGGTCCGTTCTGCTGACATCGCTGATGGGCGGCTCCACTTCCCCGACGGCAGAGGCCCCGCGCTCCACCGCCGCCGACACCTTCTTCCAGGGAAAGCTGGAGAAGCAGGTCGAGGGTCTCCTCGCCACGAGCGACACCGGGCGAGGCTCACGCACACCGGATCTGGGCACAGGGGGCAGCCCCGACGTGCAGAGCCCGAAGATCCTCAGGCAGCCCACGGTCCCGGCGTGCATCCAGAAGGGAATCGGCCGCACCGACCCCGCGCTGGTCACCAAGCCGGGCGTGTACCAGGGACAGGACGTTCTGCTCGTCGTCCTGCCCGACGCCTCCAACGCGACGAAGGTCACCGCTTACATCGTGCAATCGGCGTGTGTGGATCACCCGAACTCCGCCAAGCCGGAGATCCTTCTCAAGGACTCCTACGCTCGTCCGTGACAGTCGGGGCGTCGCCTCTGTTCTTCGTGGTATCCCGTGCGATGTCCGCCTCTCCGTGTGCCCGGACACACCGGGAATGCACGCCCCTTAGGATCCGTTGGGTGGGGTGAGAGTTCAGCAAGGCTCCCCCCGGTCGAACGAAGCAGACCAGAGACGAGGAAACAAGCCGTGAGCGACGTCCGTAACGTGATCATCATCGGCTCCGGGCCCGCCGGCTACACCGCGGCGCTCTACACCGCACGAGCGTCGCTGAAGCCACTGGTGTTCGAGGGTGCCGTCACCGCGGGCGGTGCACTGATGAACACGACCGAGGTGGAGAACTTCCCCGGCTTCCAGACCGGCATCATGGGTCCCGAGCTCATGGACAACATGCGCGCCCAGGCCGAGCGCTTCGGTGCCGAGCTCATCCCGGACGACGTCGTCTCGGTCGACCTGTCCGGCGAGATCAAGACGGTCACGGACACCGCCGGTACTGTCCACAAGGCGAAGGCCGTCATCGTCACCACGGGGTCCCAGCACCGCAAGCTCGGTCTGCCGAACGAGGACGCCCTCTCCGGCCGAGGCGTCTCCTGGTGTGCGACCTGTGACGGCTTCTTCTTCAAGGACCAGGACATCGCCGTCATCGGCGGCGGCGACACCGCGATGGAGGAGGCCACCTTCCTCTCGCGCTTCGCCAAGTCCGTCACCATCGTCCACCGCCGGGACACCCTGCGCGCCTCCAAGGCGATGCAGGAGCGCGCGTTCGCCGACCCGAAGATCTCGTTCGTGTGGGACAGCGAGGTCGCCGAGGTCCAGGGCGACCAGAAGCTCTCTGGTCTGAAGCTGCGCAACGTCAAGACCGGTGAGCTCTCGGACCTGCCGGTGACGGGCCTGTTCATCGCGATCGGCCACGACCCGCGCACCGAGTTGTTCAAGGGCCAGCTGGACCTCGACGAAGAGGGCTACCTCAAGGTCGACGCGCCGTCGACCCGTACGAACATGACCGGTGTCTTCGGCGCCGGTGACGTGGTCGACCACACGTACCGCCAGGCGATCACCGCGGCCGGCACCGGCTGCGCCGCTGCTCTCGACGCCGAGCGTTTCCTCGCCGCCCTCGCGGACGAGGAGAAGGCCGAGCCCGAGAAGACCTCTGTCTGACCCCCGTCCGCCCCACGCACCAACCAGTAAGGAGCCCGCAGTGGCCGGCACCCTCAAGAACGTGACCGACGACACCTTCGAGCAGGACGTCCTCAAGAGCGACAAGCCCGTCCTGGTGGACTTCTGGGCCGCCTGGTGCGGTCCGTGCCGTCAGATCGCTCCGTCCCTCGAGGCGATCGCCGCCGAATACGGCGACAAGATCGAGATCGTCAAGCTCAACATTGACGAGAACCCGGGTACGGCCGCCAAGTACGGCGTCATGTCGATCCCGACGCTGAACGTCTACCAGAACGGCGAGGTCGCCAAGACCATCGTCGGTGCCAAGCCGAAGGCCGCGATCGTCCGCGATCTCGAGGACTTCATCGCCGAGTGACGTTTCACGTGAAACACGAATGGGCCAACCCGCAAGGGTTGGCCCATTCGCTTTAGAGCGGCCGCAGCGCCGGCTCCTTCTGGACGGCCCCCAGGAGTCGGTCCAGCGCCATCTCCACGTCTTCCTTCCATGAGAGCGTCGTCCTCAGCTCCAGCCTCAGACGGGGATGCAGGGGATGCGGCCGGACCGTCTTGAATCCCACCGCCAGGAGATGGTCGGCCGGAAGGAGACACGCCGGCTCCTTCCACCGCGCGTCGCCGAATGCCTCGATGGCCTTGAAACCCCGCCGCAGCAGATCCTTGGCGACCGTCTGGACCATCACTCGGCCCAGTCCCTGTCCTTGGTACCCCGGCATGATGAACGCCGTCATCAGCTGGACCGCGTCCGGCGACACAGGGCTGGTGGGGAACGCCGACGAGCGGGGGACGTAGGCAGGCGGCGCGTAGAGCACAAAGCCGACCGGGACCTCGTCGACGTACACGACCCGCCCGCACGAGCCCCAGTCCAGCAGGACGGCGGAGATCCAGGCTTCCTTCTCCAGAGCCGACGTGCCTGCTTTTACCGCTGCTTCACCGCTGACCGGGTCCAGCTCCCAGAAGACGCACGAGCGGCAGCGCTTGGGGAGGTCCTGAAGGTTGTCCAGCGTAAGCGGTACGAGCCGACGCCCCATGAAGGCTGTTCCTCGCTTCCTTCGCCCGCAGCACTGCGAGCGGCTGTCAGAGCGGTCCGTTCCCTGAGCAGACTGCCGACGAATCCGCCGACTGCGCCCAGCCCCAGTCCGGCGCTCACCAGTCCGGTCCGGCTCATCGTTCGCAAGGCCCCCGCCTCTCACTCGGAGATGCTGCCTGGTGGATGCGCCATACCCCAACGCATCGTATCGACGATGCGATTGCCTCGATACTGCCTCAATACAAAGAGCGGGCCGCCCCGGGCTAAACCGGACACAGCCCGCTCTCAGGTCGGCCGAGCGCCCGCCCGGCCTGCCACCTGTCTCAGTCCTCCGTGTCCTCGGAGTCCCCCTCCAGAAGGCTCTTCTGGAGGACGGGCCCCTCACCGGGAGCGAGGCTGCTGAGGATGCGCTCGAGGTCCTCCATGGAGGCGAACTCGACGGTGATCTTGCCCTTCTTCTGGCCCAGATCGACCTTCACCCGGGTCTCGAAGCGATCCGAGAGACGGCCCGCGAGATCGGACAGCGCCGGAGAGACCCGGGCACCGGCCCGCGGCCCCTTGGAGCGCTGAGCCTTCTGCGGCCGCGAACCCATCAGGGTCACGATCTCCTCGACCGCCCGCACCGAGAGTCCCTCGGCCACGATCCGGTGTGCCAGCCGGTCCTGCTCCTCCGAGTCCTCGACGGCGAGCAGAGCCCGCGCGTGCCCCGCGGAGAGGACTCCGGCAGCGACCCGGCGCTGGACGGCCGGCGACAGCTTCAGCAGACGCAGCGTGTTGGAGACCTGCGGACGGGAGCGACCGATGCGGTCGGCGAGCTGGTCGTGCGTGCAGTTGAAGTCCTGCAGCAACTGGTCGTAGGCGGCGGCCTCTTCCAGCGGGTTCAGCTGAGCCCGGTGCAAGTTCTCCAGAAGCGCGTCCAGGAGAAGCTTCTCGTCCTCCGTGGCTCGCACGATCGCCGGGATCGCCTCAAGGCCCGCCTCACGGCAGGCCCGCCAGCGCCGCTCACCCATGATGAGCTCATAGCGCCCGGTGCTCAGCTGCCGTACGACGACGGGCTGGAGGAGACCCACTTCCTTGATGGAGGTGATGAGTTCCTGGAGCGCGTCCTCGTCGAAGACCTCTCGTGGCTGGCGCGGGTTGGGCGTGATGGAGTCGAGGGGGATCTCGGCGAAGTGGGCGCCCACCGGAGGCGCGGGCGTCTCCTCGGTTCCGTGCACCGACGGTTCCTCTGTTTCACGTGAAACAGGCGGGAGCGTAGCCACCTTTGCGGCAGCCACGCCTCGGTCGGTGGCCAGCACCGGGACAGCAGCCGGAGACGTGGCAGCAGCGCCCCCCACCGCGGTCGGCGTCGGCGTTTTCTCGGTCGGGGCAGCAGGGATCAGTGCGCCAAGACCACGGCCCAACCCCCTCCGTCGCTCGCTCACTGGATCCCCTCCACCATGCTCGGGTCGCTCTGTGCGCCGATGTGGGCGTGCGCAGCCTCATAGCTGACGCCGACACCCTTCAACGCGATTTCTCGTGCCGCCTCAAGATAGGAGAGGGCACCACTCGATCCTGGATCGTATGTCAGTACCGTCTGCCCATAGCTCGGCGCCTCGGAGATACGGACTGAGCGAGGGATGCTCGTCCGCAAAACCTCGTCGCCGAAGTGGCTGCGCACCTCGTCCGCGACCTGGGACGCGAGGCGCGTCCGGCCGTCGTACATGGTGAGCAGGATGGTCGACACATGGAGGTCGGGGTTGAGGTGCCCCCGCACCAGGTCGACGTTGCGCAGCAGCTGGCCCAGCCCCTCCAGTGCGTAGTACTCGCACTGGATCGGGATGAGGACCTCTGCTCCGGCCACCAGCGCATTGACCGTAAGGAGGCCGAGCGAGGGCGGGCAGTCGATGAGGATGTAGTCCAGCGGCTGCTCGTAGGCCTGAATGGCTCGCTGGAGCCGGCTCTCCCGCGCCACCAAAGACACGAGCTCGATCTCCGCACCGGCGAGATCGATCGTGGCCGGGGCGCAGAACAGACCCTCGACATCAGGGACCGGCTGAACGACCTCGGCGAGCGGCTTGCTCTCGACCAACACGTCGTAGATCGACGGAACATCGGCGTGATGGTCGATCCCCAGAGCCGTGGAGGCATTGCCCTGAGGGTCGAGGTCGACCACCAGGACACGGCCACCGTGCAGGGCCAAGGAGGCGGCAAGGTTCACAGTCGTCGTGGTCTTGCCCACCCCACCCTTCTGGTTGGCGACCACGATGACACGCGTCTGCTCGGGCCGTGGCAGACCCTCGCCGGCGCGGCCCAGAGCCTCGACCGCCAGTTGGGCAGCACGACCGATTGGAGTGTCGTCCATCGGGGGCGGTGTTTCACGTGAAACATCCTCCCCCATCGACTCGGTACGGGGACCGGGGACCGGATCGGTCATCGGTCCCGCGATGTTGGCGTCGGACCGCAAGGATTCACTCTCCTCGACTTCAGGCTCGCAATGAACAGAGCCTCCCATGTCTTCGGGGTCGTGAACCAGTGAGGCCTGGGGTTCTGTGGAGAAATCCACCTCTGTGGACAACTCCGCACCCTCTCCGAGTGAACCGAGAGGCTTACGGTCGCGGGGTTCGGCCGCAGCGCGGCCCCGACTGATGATGCCGTGCAGCAGTGAGCGACGTTTCACGTGAAACACGATGCACAGCCGACGCGGCCGATCTGTTACGACACTCCGGCACGCGTGGGTTTGGCAGCTTGTGTGGAGTACGGCTCGTCATCAGGACGGATCAGCGGCGGCGACGCGTGCGGCCGGTTCGGGCCGCCTTGGCCCTCTTCGCAGCGAAGCGCACACCGCCCGGGCTCTCCCCGACCTCTACCCGCACCACGGTGGACAACGGGTCCACTACGCCCTCGCCGACATGAAGGATCGACGTCTCCACCGCACCGAGCTTGCTCAACGCGGTAGCCGCGCTCTTGAGTTCCTCCTCCGCGGTGTCGCCCTTGAGCGCGAGCATCTCGCCGTACGGCCGGAGCAACGGGATGCCCCAGGCGGCCAGCCGGTCCAGTGGGGCTACCGCACGGGCCGTCACCACATGGACCGGGGACAGCGTGCCCATGACCTCCTCGGCCCGCCCACGGACGACCGTCACATGGTCCAGCCCCAGCAGTTCGACGACCTCGGTGAGGAAGGTCGTGCGCCGCAGCAACGGTTCCAGCAACGTGATCTTCAGGTCTTCCCGCACAAGGGCGAGCGGGATACCGGGCAGCCCCGCGCCGGAACCGACGTCGCACACGGTCACCCCCTCGGGCACGACCTCGGAGAGCACAGCGCAGTTCAGCAGGTGCCTCTCCCACAAGCGAGGCACCTCGCGCGGGCCGATGAGCCCCCGCTGAACTCCTGCCTCGGCCAGGAGCTCGGCGTACCGAACCGCATCGGCGAAGCGATCGCCGAACACACCGCGCGCGTGTTCAGGCGCAGGGGGGAGCTCCGCTGCCTCCGTCACGGGGACCGTCCTTCCGTACCGCATCGGCGCTTCTCACACCGACCACCAGAACTACCAGGCTGACAAAGATCGGCCCCGTCTGGGCAACAGACGGGGCCGGAGGAACGTAGATACCGAATCAGTTGGGGAGCACGACGACGAACCGCTGCGGCTCCTCGCCCTCGGACTCGCTGCGCAGGCCCGCGCTCTTCACCGCGTCGTGGACAACCTTGCGCTCGAAGGGCGTCATCGGCTTCAGCTTCACGGGCTCACCGGTGCTCTTGGCCTCGGCCGCGGCCTTGGCACCCAGCTCGGAGAGCTCGGCGCGCTTCTTGGCCCGGTAGCCGGCGACGTCCAGCATCAGCCGACTGCGGTCGCCGGTCTCCCGGTGCACGGCCAGGCGCGTCAGTTCCTGGAGCGCCTCCAGCACCTCGCCGTCCCGGCCGACCAGCTTCTGCAGGTCGCGGCCGGCCGTGTCGCTGATGATCGACACGGAAGCGCGGTCGGCCTCGACGTCCATGTCGATGTCGCCGTCGAGATCGGCGATGTCCAGCAGACCCTCGAGGTAGTCCGCCGCGATCTCGCCCTCCTGCTCCAGGCGGGTCAGGGTGTCTGCACCCTCGGCAGCGGCGGAGGTGGTGCCTTCCGTCACGGGATGGGCTCCTTCTTACTTCTTGGACGGGGACTTGGGGCGCTGCGGGCCCTTGCGCTGCCCGGACTGGGCCTTGCTGCGACCGCCCGGGGCCGGCTTGGCAGCGGCCTTCTTGGCGGCGGGCTTGGCGTCCTCCGGCTCGTCGGACTTGATCAGCGACGGCGGCGTCGACTCCTGCGCCTCGGCCTCACCGGCCGCCTTCGGGCTGCCGGACTGACGCTGGGACTTGGACTGCCGCTTGGGCTGCTGGCGCTTGGGGGCGGTCGCGGTGGTGGTGGTCGCCGTGCCGTCGTCGGTCTGGGCGGCGGCCTGGCTCTCGCCCTTCAGCACGGTGCCGTCGGGCTGCGCCGCGAAACCCGCCTTGTTCAGACCGTTGATGAACTTGCGCTCGTGCTCGTTGCGGTCACGGCCCTTGGCCACGATGGCCTTGACGATGGCCTTCTCACGACGGTTGCGGGTCTTGCCGTGGTTCGCGACGTGCTTGGAGAGGCGCTCGAGGTACGCGGCCTGAGCCTTGGAACCCGGGGTCGGGTTGTTGCGGATCACGTACATCTGCTGGCCCATGGTCCACACGTTGGTGGTCAGCCAGTAGACGAGGACACCGACCGGGAAGTTGATGCCGAAGACGGCGAACATGACCGGGAAGACGTACATCAGCATCTTCTGCTGCTGCATGAACGGCGTCTTCACCGTGGTGTCGACGTTCTTCGTCATCAGCTGGCGCTGCGTGAAGAACTGCGACGCCGACATCAGGACAATCATGATCGCCGTGACGACCCGGACGTCGGTGAGCGAGGCACCGAGCGACTCCACCTTCGAGGCGCCGTCGGTGAACTTCGCGGCCAACGGGGCCCCGAAGATGTGCGCCTTCTGCGCACTCTCCAGCAGGTTCTGGTTGATCACGCCGATGGTGTCGCCGGTCGCGATGCCGTTGAGCACGTGGTACAGGGCGAAGAAGAACGGGGACTGCGCCAGGATGGGAAGGCACGAGGAGAGCGGGTTGGTGCCCGTCTCCTTGTACAGCTTCATCATCTCTTCGGACTGACGCTGTTTGTCGTTCTTGTAGCGCTCCTGGATCTTCTTCATCTCGGGCTGGAGCGTCTGCATGGCCCGCGTCGACTTGATCTGCTTCACGAAGAGCGGGATCAGGCAGATACGGATCAGGATCACCAGGGACACGATCGACAGGCCCCAGGCCCACCCGGTGTCGGGGCCGAAGATGGCGCCGTACACCGTGTGGAACTGGACGATGACCCAGGAGACAGGTGTCGTGATGAAGCTGAAGAGGCTGGCAATCGTGTCCACTAATCATGCTCCTTGGGCATGGGACGGTGTCTCTGCGGCCGGGCTCGAAGCAACATTGTCTTCGGTGGCCGTTTCGGCGGCGGAGGGCCCGCCCCTGCGTGCGCGCCAAGCGCCTCGCAGCATTTCGTGCCACCGCGGACGCTTGCGCGGTGGAACATGGTCCACCCCGCCCAGCGACCACGGATTGCAGCGGAGGATGCGCCAGGCGGTCAGTGCCGTTCCCTTGATCGCGCCGTGCCGGTCGATGGCCGTGTAGCCATAGTGGGAGCACGACGGGTAGTACTTGCACACCGGTCCGAGCAGCGGACTGATCGTCCACTGATAGATCTTGATCAGAACCAGCAGCGGGTACTTCATCGCGCGCCCCCTCCCAGCAGCCGCTGAAGGGCGGCATCCAGGTCTTGGGCCAGCTGTGCATGGTCGGCGTCACCCGCACCGGGCAGCGCTCGTACGACTACCAGGCTACCGGGGGGAAACAGGGCGACTCGGTCACGCATCAGATGGCGCAGCCGGCGCTTCACGGTATTGCGTACGACCGCTCCGCCCACGGCCTTGCTCACGACGAAACCCGCACGCGTCGGGGGAGCGCTCTCCCCAGGCGCGTGCGGGTCCGTGGAACCGCTACGAAGGTGGACGACGAGGAGCGGGCGTCCGGCCCGACGCCCTCGTCGTACCGCGGTCGCGAAGTCCTCGCGCCGCCTCAGCCGGTTCTCGGTGGGCAGCACGACGGCATGACCTGACCGGGATCAGGCGGACAGACGGGCGCGACCCTTGCTACGGCGGGACGCGAGAATCGCGCGGCCGGCACGGGTGCGCATACGCAGCCGGAAGCCGTGGGTCTTCGCGCGACGACGGTTGTTCGGCTGGAAGGTGCGCTTGCTCACTCGGGGGCTCCAGAAGAAAGGTAGTTGCGGGGTGCCGTCCTGGCTGTCACCGTGCGCCCACGAGTAGCTCTCGTTACGCCCGAGTGCACCGCTTTCCGATCACCTGACGCGATCTGTGCCCATCGGAGGCAGGCGGCAGCAGCCATCGACAACTCGACCTGGTTACGGTACGCGCGGCTACGCCATCCGGTCAAACCAGGGGTCACGGAGAGACACTGTCCACAGGCTGGGGACAACAACTTGAACCCTACCCGCCGCCCTGACTACCGTGACTGGACTGCGATTCGTTCCCTTATCCCTGGCCCACCCGATTTACATCCCGACCCGTCCCACAACCACACGTTCGTGGGACCTGCGAGAGAGCGTGCCCTGTGGCTGACGTACCTGCCGATCTTGCCGCAGTGTGGCCACGCGTACTGGAACAACTTCTCGGTGAGGGTCGAGGCCAGGGTGTCGAGACGAAGGACGAGCACTGGATCCGGCGCTGTCAGCCGCTCGCCCTGGTCGCCGACACCGCTCTCCTCGCCGTACCGAACGAATTTGCGAAGGGCGTGCTCGAAGGCCGCCTCGCCCCGATCGTCAGCGAAAGCCTGAGCCGCGAGTGCGGCCGCCCGATCCGCATCGCGATCACCGTGGACGACTCCGCCGGCGACCCCCCTGCCCCGCCCGCCCGCACACAGTCTCGCTACGACGACCAACCGCGGTACGACGACCAGCCGCGCTACGAGGACCAGTCCAGGTACGAGGAGCCCGAACTCCCCTCCGGCCCGTACGGGGGCTACGGCCGCCACCGCGCCGAGGACCACGGGCCGGGCCGCCTCGAACCATCGCCCGACAGCGATCCGCAGCCCGCTACGCGCGCTGATCAGCTTCCGACGGCCCGCCCCGCCTACCCCTCGGAGTACCAGCGCCCCGAGCCGGGCGCCTGGCCGCGCGCCTCGCAGGAGGACTACGGCTGGCAGCAGCAGCGGCTCGGCTTCCCGGAGCGCGACCCGTACGCGTCGCCGCCCCAGGAGACGTACGGCGGCCGCCCGCAGGACTCCTACGGCGGTCAGGGACATGACGCATACGGCGCCCCCGCGCAGGACTACCGCCCGCAGCCGATGGAGCGCCCGCCGTACGAGCAGCAGCGCTCCGAGTACGAACCGAAGCGCCCGGAGTACGACCACTCCCGCGGGGAGTACGAGCCGTCCCGCGCCGACTACGACTCACCGCGTTCCGACTACGACTCCGCCCGCGGGGACTACGACCAGCGCGACGGCGCCCGCCGTGACCTGCCCGAGCCGCCGGTCGGCTCCGGGCACGTGCACCGCGGCGGCCCGGTCGGCTCCAGCCTGCCCACCACCGGCGCGCCCGGCCCGCTGGCCGCGCAGCCCGCGCCGGCCACCGGCCCCGGTGAGCCGACCGCGCGCCTGAACCCGAAGTACCTCTTCGACACGTTCGTCATCGGCGCCTCCAACCGCTTCGCGCACGCGGCCGCGGTCGCCGTCGCCGAGGCGCCGGCGAAGGCGTACAACCCCCTGTTCATCTACGGGGAGTCCGGGCTCGGCAAGACGCACCTGCTGCACGCGATCGGGCACTACGCGCGAAGCCTCTATCCGGGAACACGCGTGCGGTACGTGAGCTCGGAGGAATTCACCAACGAGTTCATCAACTCCATCCGCGACGGCAAGGGCGACAGCTTCCGCAAGCGCTACCGCGAGATGGACATCCTGCTCGTCGACGACATCCAGTTCCTGGCGGACAAGGAGTCGACGCAGGAGGAGTTCTTCCACACCTTCAACACGCTCCACAACGCCAACAAACAGATCGTCCTCAGCAGCGACCGGCCGCCGAAGCAGCTGGTCACGCTGGAGGACCGGCTGCGGAACCGTTTCGAGTGGGGCCTGATCACCGACGTGCAGCCGCCCGAGCTGGAGACGCGCATCGCGATCCTGCGCAAGAAGGCGGTGCAGGAACAGCTCAATGCCCCGCCGGAGGTGCTGGAGTTCATCGCCTCCCGGATCTCGCGCAACATCCGCGAGCTGGAGGGCGCGTTGATCCGGGTGACGGCGTTCGCGTCGCTCAACCGCCAGCCGGTGGACCTGGGGCTGACCGAGATCGTCCTGAAGGACCTGATCCCCGGCGGTGAGGACTCCGCCCCCGAGATCACCTCCACGGCCATCATGAGCGCGACGGCGGACTACTTCGGGCTGACCGTCGAGGACCTGTGCGGCACCTCGCGCGGGCGCGCGCTGGTGACCGCCCGGCAGATCGCCATGTACCTGTGCCGTGAGCTGACGGACCTGTCGCTGCCGAAGATCGGCGCGCTGTTCGGCGGCCGCGACCACACGACGGTCATGCACGCCGACCGCAAGATCCGCAATCTGATGGCCGAGCGACGCTCCATCTACAACCAGGTCACCGAGCTCACCAACCGCATCAAGGCCGGCTGACAGCGGCCACCGAGAGCCACTGAGGGCGCCCCGAGGACTTCCCGGGGCGCCCTTCGTCATCTCCCGGTCCCTCGCCGAGGACCTCTTCGATGACTGTCCCTCGTCATGGCGCGGTCAGCCGCTGTTCGAATAGCTGCCGGGTTACGGCCACTCTCCACAGATTCGGTGACTTTTTCCCGTCCACACCCTGGGGACTGGGAAGTTGTCCATACGGTGTCCACAGCGAGTCCTGTTGAAAGACCGTCGGGCCAGGTCAGGTGGTTGTGGATTCGTGGACGAAGGATCTCCACAGACTGTGGACAACGTCGTGATCCACAAGCTGTGCACAAAGTTGTCCACCGACAACCCACAGGCTGGGGCCTGTTGTCCCCAGCGACGGGCCGCTTCTCCACATGGCTGTCCACTGTTCGGCAACACGACGCACCTGATCACCGGCCCGAGTGAAAGGCGTCACACGAAGCTGCCGGGTTGGCCTGTGGGAAAGGTGGGCAAAGCTGGGGACGGCCCTGGGGAGAACTCGCCTCAACCTGTGCATGGGGTGTGCAGAACTTTCTGTTCTCCACAGAGACCCCGGGTTGTCCACCGCCTCCGCCCACAGGGCCGGTGGACAAAATTTCCGCTCTGAGCTGGGAAAACGTAGTTATCCACGGTATCCACAGCCCCTACTACTACAACCAACTAGAGAGAGCTGGGAATCCGTTTCGAAGTGGGGCCTGTGCACAACTCGCTCTTCGGCGCCCGGCTGCCGCTCGTCACGACTTGACCCCGAGAGGCACCTACTGTCAGTGCGGTGCGTCAGACTGTTCCCCGGTGTCCTTCCCGTCACGGGGACCGGCGACACCGAGACAGACGACGAGGGCCAGGCAGAGCGAGAAGCGCCGGCAACAGCAGGAGGCGGCAACAGTGAAGATCCGGGTGGAACGCGACGTACTCGCGGAGGCAGTGGCCTGGGCGGCACGCAGCCTCCCGGCCCGTCCGCCGGCGCCTGTCCTCGCCGGCCTCCTGCTGAAGGCCGAGGACGGCCAGCTGAGCCTGTCCAGCTTCGACTACGAGGTCTCCGCAAGGGTGTCCGTGGACGCGGAGGTCGAGGAGGAGGGCACCGTCCTCGTCTCCGGCCGTCTGCTCGCCGACATCTCCCGCGCCCTCCCCAACCGCCCGGTGGAGATTTCCACAGACGGTGTACGGGCGACCGTGGTCTGCGGCTCCTCGCGGTTCACACTCCACACCCTGCCTGTGGAGGAGTACCCGGCGCTGCCGCAGATGCCGAACGCCACGGGCACGGTCCCCGGCGAGGTCTTCGCCTCCGCCGTGCAGCAGGTCGCCATCGCGGCCGGCCGTGACGACACGCTGCCCGTCCTCACCGGTGTGCGCATCGAGATCGAGGGCGACACCGTCACGCTGGCCTCCACCGACCGCTACCGCTTCGCGGTCCGGGAGTTCCTGTGGAAGCCGGAGAACCCGGAGGTCTCCGCGGTCGCCCTGGTGCCCGCCAAGACCCTCCAGGACACCGCCAAGGCGCTCACGAGCGGCGACAGCGTCATCCTGGCGCTGTCCGGCTCGGGCTCGGGCGAGGGCCTCATCGGCTTCGAGGGCGCCGGGCGCCGTACGACCACGCGGCTGCTGGAGGGCGACCTCCCGAAGTACCGCACGCTGTTCCCGACGGAGTTCAACTCCATCGCGGTGATCGAGACCGCCCCGTTCGTGGAGGCCGTCAAGCGTGTGGCCCTGGTCGCCGAGCGGAACACCCCGGTGCGGCTCAGCTTCGAGCAGGGCGTGCTGATCCTGGAGGCCGGTTCCAGCGACGACGCACAGGCTGTGGAAAGGGTCGACGCCCAGCTCGACGGCGACGACATCTCCATCGCCTTCAACCCGACCTTCCTGCTGGACGGTCTGAGCGCCATCGACTCCCCGGTGGCCCAGCTCTCCTTCACGACCTCCACCAAGCCCGCGCTGCTCAGCGGCAAGCCGGCGGTGGACGCGGAGGCGGACGAGGCCTACAAGTACCTGATCATGCCGGTGCGACTGAGCGGCTGAGCAAACCTGCTGTGGACGACGGCTGGGGGTGTGGGGGTTGTCCCCCAGAAGATCACAGTATGCCGGTGCGACTGAGCGGCTGAGCGCGTCCGTCAGTGAAACCCCAGGTCGGGGCGTACGTCTGAGCGCGTATGCCCACAGATGTGAGCGAGCGTCCGGGTTTAGGCTCGGACGCGGGTACGAAAGTGCCTCGGCACCCATGTGCCGTCCGCCACGTCGCAGAACCTAAGGAACACAACTGATGGAGCTCGGTCTCGTCGGCCTCGGCAAGATGGGCGGCAACATGCGCGAGCGGATCCGCCGCGCGGGCCACACCGTCGTCGGATACGACCGCAACCCGGACCTCGCCGATGTCCACAGCCTCAAGGAGCTTGTGGACAGTCTCAAGGGCCCGCGCGTCGTATGGGTCATGGTCCCGGCCGGCGCCGCGACCCAGTCGACCATCGACGAGCTCGCCGAGCTCCTCGATCCCGGGGACGTCGTCGTGGACGGCGGCAACTCCCGCTGGACGGACGACGAGAAGCACGCCGAGGAGCTGGCAGCCAAGGGCATAGGCTTCGTCGACTGCGGTGTCTCCGGCGGCGTCTGGGGCCTGGAGAACGGCTACGCGCTGATGTTCGGCGGCGACGCGGAGAACGTCGCCAAGGTGCGGCCGGTCTTCGACGCCCTCAAGCCGAAGGGTGACCTCGGCGCGGTGCACGCCGGCAAGGTCGGCGCGGGCCACTTCGCGAAAATGGTCCACAACGGCATCGAGTACGCCATGATGCAGGCCTACGCCGAGGGCTGGGAGCTCCTGGAGAAGGTCGACTCCGTCACGGACGTGCGCGAGGTCTTCCGCTCCTGGCAGGAAGGCACCGTCATCCGTTCCTGGCTGCTCGACCTCGCGGTCAACGCCCTGGACGAGGACGAGCACCTGGACGGACTCAAGGGTTTCGCACAGGACTCCGGCGAGGGACGCTGGACCGTGGAAGCCGCCATCGACAACGCCGTGCCGCTTCCGGCGATCACGGCCTCCCTCTTCGCGCGGTTCGCGTCCCGCCAGGAGGACTCTCCGCAGATGAAGATGATCGCCGCGCTGCGCAACCAGTTCGGCGGCCACGCGGTCGAGAAGAAGTAGTCCGACGGGCTGCACGAGCAGTCCACAAGCCGAGGGAGGTCGGCGACCGACCATGCACGTCACGCATCTGTCGCTGGCCGACTTCCGCTCGTACGCCCGGGTCGAGGTCCCTCTCGACCCGGGCGTCACCGCCTTCGTCGGCCCCAACGGGCAGGGCAAGACGAACCTCGTCGAGGCGGTCGGCTACCTCGCCACCCTCGGCAGCCACCGCGTCGCCTCCGACGCGCCCCTGGTCCGCATGGGCGCCGACCGCGCGGTGATCCGGGCGCAGGTCCGCCAGGGTGAGCGGCAGCAGCTCGTCGAGCTGGAGCTGAACCCCGGCAAGGCCAACCGCGCCCGTATCAACAGGTCCTCGCAGGTCAGGCCGCGTGATGTGCTGGGGATCGTCAGGACCGTCCTCTTCGCTCCCGAGGACCTCGCCCTGGTCAAGGGCGACCCCGGGGAGCGGCGCCGCTTCCTCGACGAGCTGATCACCGCCCGCTCCCCCCGTATGGCGGGCGTGCGCTCCGACTACGAGCGGGTGCTCAAGCAGCGCAACACCCTGTTGAAGTCGGCGGCGCTGGCCCGTCGGCACGGCGGCCGGTCCATGGATCTGTCCACGCTCGACGTCTGGGACCAGCACCTGGCGCGTGTGGGCGCCGAACTGCTCGCCCAGCGTCTCGACCTGATCGCCGCGATCCAGCCCCTGGCCGACAAGGCGTACGAGCAGCTGGCGCCCGGCGGCGGTCCTGTCACCCTGGAGTACAAGCCGTCCGCGCCCGGCGAGGCGCACACGCGCGAGGACCTCTACGCCCAGCTCATCGCGGCGCTCGCCGACGCCCGCAAGCAGGAGGTCGAGCGGGGCATCACCCTCGTGGGCCCTCATCGGGACGATCTGGTCCTCAAGCTCGGTCAGCTGCCCGCCAAGGGCTATGCCTCGCACGGCGAGTCCTGGTCCTACGCGCTGGCGCTGCGGCTGGCCTCGTACGACCTGCTGCGGGCCGAGGGGAACGAGCCGGTGCTGATCCTCGACGACGTGTTCGCGGAGCTGGACGCCCGTCGCCGGGAGCGGCTGGCCGAGCTGGTCGCGCCCGGTGAGCAGGTGCTGGTGACGGCAGCGGTCGACGACGACGTACCGCATGTGCTGGCCGGGGCTCGGTACGCGGTGGCGGACGGGGCGGTGGAGCGCGTATGAGCACCGAGGAACCGGCTCCGAAGGCCGCCGGTGCCACCACGCCCCCCATGACCCCCACGAGCCCCGAGCCCTCCGGCGTCGACCTCGCGCGCGTGGCGCTGCGCGCGGCGCGGGAGCAGGCACGCGCGCGTGGGGACGCGGCGCAGCAGCGGAAGCAGGCGCGGCGCGGGGGCGGCCTGCGCTCCGGCGCGCGGGCCGACGGACGCGACCCCATGGCGTTCGGCGCCGCGATCAACCGGCTGATCACCGAGCGCGGCTGGGAGGCGCCGGCCGCGGTGGGCGGTGTGATGGGCCGCTGGCCGCAGATCGTCGGCGAGGACGTGGCGAATCACTGTGTACCGGAGAAGTACGACGAGGACGAGCGGGTCCTGGTGGTGCGCTGCGACTCCACGGCGTGGGCGACGAACCTGCGCCTGCTCGCCCCGACGCTGGTCGCACGTCTGAACGAGGACCTGGGCCACGGCGCGGTGAAGCAGATCAAGGTGTACGGCCCCGGCGGCCCCGCCCGCCGCTACGGCCCCCTGCGCGCTCCCGGAAGCACGGGTCCCGGCGACACCTACGGGTGAACTCTGTCACATTGCCGACGTCGTTCTCGAGACGTCGGCGGCCTCGTCGTGCCCCCGTGACGCCCTCGCCGTCACCTCGCACACGGATGCGAACAGCGACCTGACCCGGGGGTAGCAACGGGTTGACACCCGGAAGCGCTGAGTGCCGCTGTGAGCCTCTTGGAGCCCCCTTCCACATATCGGGACCCGTCCGAGACCGGTTGAGGGCGGCACATCAGGACTCAGGTACCGGCAAACCCCCATCACTGTCGGCGCTACCGGTAGACTGGAAGACAATCCCGCCCCCACCGTGGGGACCGTCCGGGACAAGCTGAGCAACGCTGATCAAGGCTTACCAACGCAACATGCCGCAGCCGCTCCGGCAACCCGCCGACGAGCCCGGCTCGTGCTGTGCCAGAAAGGGCGCTTCGTGGCCGATTCCGGCAACCCCAACGAGAACATCCCGTCCACCGACGCCGGCGCCAACGGCGCGGTGACCCCGTCGCACAGCGAGGTCACCGCCTCCTACGACGCCAGCGCCATCACCGTCCTCGAGGGTCTGGACGCGGTCCGCAAGCGACCCGGTATGTACATCGGTTCCACCGGTGAGCGCGGCCTGCACCACCTCGTCTACGAGGTCGTCGACAACTCCGTCGACGAGGCCCTGGCCGGGCACGCGGACACGATCGACGTGACGATCCTCGCCGACGGCGGCGTTCGCGTCGTCGACAACGGCCGTGGCATCCCGGTGGGCATCGTCCCGTCCGAGGGCAAGCCGGCCGTCGAGGTCGTGCTGACCGTGCTGCACGCGGGCGGCAAGTTCGGCGGCGGCGGCTACGCGGTCTCCGGTGGTCTGCACGGCGTCGGCGTCTCGGTCGTGAACGCCCTGTCCAGCAAGGTCTCGGTCGAGGTCAGGACCGACGGCCACCGCTGGACGCAGGACTACAAGATGGGCGTCCCGACCGCCCCGCTCGCCAAGCACGAGGCCATCGAGAAGACCGGCACGTCGGTCACCTTCTGGGCCGACGGCGACATCTTCGAGACCACCGACTACTCCTTCGAGACGCTCTCGCGGCGTTTCCAGGAGATGGCGTTCCTCAACAAGGGTTTGACGATCAAACTCACCGACGAGCGCGAGTCGGCGAAGGCCGTGACCGGTGCCGACGAGGCCGGTGCGGACGCGAAGGACGAGGTCAAGACCGTCACGTACCACTACGAGGGCGGCATCGTCGACTTCGTGAAGTACCTCAACTCCCGCAAGGGAGAGGCGGTCCACCCCTCCGTCATCGACCTGGAGGCCGAGGACAAGGACCGGAGCCTGTCCCTCGAGGTCGCGATGCAGTGGAACGGCGGCTACACCGAGGGTGTCTACTCGTTCGCCAACATCATCCACACGCACGAGGGCGGTACGCACGAAGAGGGCTTCCGCGCGGCGCTGACGAACCTGATCAACAAGTACGCGCGCGACAAGAAGCTCCTGCGGGACAAGGACGACAACCTCACGGGTGACGACATCCGAGAGGGTCTGACCGCGATCATCTCGGTCAAGCTGAGCGAGCCCCAGTTCGAGGGCCAGACCAAGACCAAGCTGGGCAACACGGAGGCCAAGACCTTCGTCCAGAAGGCGGTCTACGAGCACCTCAACGACTGGCTGGACCGCAACCCGGTCGAGGCGGCGGACATCGTCCGCAAGGGCATCCAGGCGGCCACCGCGCGCGTGGCGGCCCGCAAGGCGCGTGACCTCACACGTCGCAAGGGCCTGCTCGAGTCGGCCTCCCTGCCGGGCAAGCTCTCCGACTGCCAGTCCAACGACCCCATCAAGTGCGAGATCTTCATCGTCGAGGGTGACTCCGCCGGCGGCTCGGCCAAGTCCGGCCGCAACCCGGAGTACCAGGCGATCCTCCCGATCCGCGGCAAGATCCTGAACGTCGAGAAGGCCAGGATCGACAAGATCCTGCAGAACCAGGAGATCCAGGCCCTGATCTCCGCCTTCGGCACGGGTGTGCACGAGGACTTCGACATCGAGAAGCTCCGCTATCACAAGATCATCCTGATGGCGGACGCCGACGTCGACGGTCAGCACATCAGCACCCTGCTGCTCACCTTCCTGTTCCGCTTCATGCGGCCGCTGGTCGAGGCCGGGCACGTGTACCTCTCCCGTCCGCCGCTGTACAAGATCAAGTGGGGCCGGGACGACATCGAGTACGCGTACTCGGACCGCGAACGCGACGCGTTGATCGAGATGGGCCGCCAGCGTGGCAAGCGCATCCGTGAGGACTCGATCCAGCGCTTCAAGGGTCTCGGTGAGATGAACGCCGAGGAACTGCGCGTGACCACGATGGACCAGGAGCACCGGGTCCTCGGTCAGGTCACCCTCGACGACGCCGCCCAGGCCGACGACCTGTTCTCGGTCCTCATGGGTGAGGACGTCGAGGCCCGCCGCCAGTTCATCCAGCGCAACGCCAAGGACGTCCGCTTCCTCGACATCTGAGTCGGTCTCAGCTGACCGCACCAGGAAGGATCTTCACCAGCAATGGCCGACGAGAACACTCCCGTCACCCCGGAAGAGGGCGGCGAAGTCGCGATGCGTGTCGAGCCCGTCGGGCTCGAGACGGAGATGCAGCGCTCGTACCTGGACTACGCGATGTCCGTCATCGTGTCCCGCGCGCTGCCCGACGTCCGGGACGGTCTCAAGCCCGTCCACCGCCGTGTCCTGTACGCCATGTACGACGGCGGCTACCGCCCCGAGCGCGGCTTCTACAAGTGCGCGCGCGTGGTCGGCGACGTCATGGGCAACTACCACCCCCACGGCGACAGTTCGATCTACGACGCCCTGGTCCGCCTCGCACAGCCGTGGTCTATGCGGATGCCGCTGGTCGACTCCAACGGCAACTTCGGCTCCCCGGGCAACGACCCGGCCGCGGCCATGCGCTACACCGAGTGCAAGATGGCGCCGCTGTCGATGGAGATGGTCCGCGACATCGACGAGGAGACCGTCGACTTCACGGACAACTACGACGGCCGCTCCCAGGAGCCGACCGTCCTGCCGGCCCGCTTCCCGAACCTGCTGATCAACGGCTCGGCCGGTATCGCGGTCGGCATGGCGACCAACATCCCGCCGCACAACCTGCGGGAAGTGGCGGCCGGCGCCCAGTGGTACCTGGAGAACCCCGATGTCTCGCACGAGGAGCTGCTGGACGCGCTCATGGAGCGCATCAAGGGCCCCGACTTCCCGACCGGCGCGCTCGTCGTCGGCCGCAAGGGCATCGAGGAGGCCTACCGCACCGGCCGCGGCTCGATCACCATGCGCGCGGTCGTCGAGGTCGAGGAGATCCAGAACCGCCAGTGCCTGGTGGTGACCCAACTCCCTTACCAGACCAATCCGGACAACCTCGCGCAGAAGATCGCAGACCTGGTCAAGGACGGCAAGATCGGCGGCATCGCGGACGTCCGCGACGAGTCGTCGTCCCGCACGGGTCAGCGCCTGGTCATCGTGCTCAAGCGCGACGCGGTCGCCAAGGTCGTCCTGAACAACCTGTACAAGCACACGGACCTGCAGACGAACTTCGGCGCCAACATGCTGGCGCTCGTCGACGGCGTCCCGCGCACGCTCTCGCTCGACGCGTTCATCCGCCACTGGGTGACGCACCAGATCGAGGTCGTCGTCCGCCGTACGCGCTTCCGGCTGCGCAAGGCCGAGGAGCGGGCGCACATCCTGCGCGGCCTCCTCAAGGCCCTGGACGCCATCGACGAGGTCATCGCGCTGATCCGGCGCAGCGACACCGTCGACATCGCGCGCGGGGGCCTGATGGAGCTCCTGGAGATCGACGAGATCCAGGCCAACGCGATCCTCGAGATGCAGCTGCGGCGACTGGCCGCCCTGGAGCGCCAGAAGATCGTCCAGGAGCACGACGAACTCCAGGCGAAGATCACCGAGTACAACGCGATCCTCGCCTCGCCGGTCCGTCAGCGCGGCATCGTCAGCGCGGAACTGGCCGCGATCGTCGAGAAGTTCGGCGACGACCGCAAGACCATGCTGGTGCCCTACGACGGTGACATGTCCATCGAGGACCTGATCGCCGAGGAGGACATCGTCGTCACCGTCTCGCGCGGCGGCTACGTCAAGCGCACCAAGACGGTCGACTACCGCGCCCAGAAGCGCGGCGGCAAGGGCGTGCGCGGCACGAAGCTGAAGGAAGACGACATCGTCGACCACTTCTTCGTCTCCACCACGCACCACTGGCTGCTGTTCTTCACCAACAAGGGCCGCGTGTACCGCGCGAAGGCGTACGAGCTCCCCGACGCCGGCCGTGACGCGCGTGGACAGCACGTCGCCAACCTGCTGGCCTTCCAGCCGGACGAGGCGATCGCGGAGATCCTCGCGATCCGCGACTACGAGGCTGTCGACTACCTGGTCCTGGCGACCAAGGCCGGTTTGGTCAAGAAGACGCCTCTGAAGGATTACGATTCCCCCCGTTCCGGAGGTGTCATCGCGATCAACCTCCGTGAGCGGGAGGACGGTTCCGACGACGAACTGATCGGAGCCGAACTGGTCTCGGCGGACGACGACTTGCTTCTGATCAGCAAGAAGGCGCAGTCGATCCGGTTCACCGCCACGGATGAGTCGCTGCGGCCCATGGGCCGTGCCACCTCCGGTGTCAAGGGCATGAGTTTCCGTGAGGGAGACGAACTGCTCTCGATGAATGTTGTTCGACCCGGTACGTTCGTGTTCACTGCCACAGACGGTGGGTACGCGAAGCGGACTGCCGTCGACGAGTACCGCGTTCAGGGTCGCGGTGGCCTCGGTATCAAGGCCGCCAAGATCGTGGAGGACCGGGGCTCGCTCGTCGGCGCGCTGGTGGTCGAGGAGACCGATGAGATCCTCGCCATCACGCTGTCGGGCGGTGTGATTCGTACGCGAGTCAACGAGATCAGGGAGACGGGCCGTGACACCATGGGCGTCCAACTGATCAACCTGGGCAAGCGCGATGCCGTGGTCGGCATCGCCCGTAACGCCGAGGCGGGACGCGAGGCGGAGGAGGTCGACGGCGATGTGGTCGTCGACGAGACCGCCGACGGTGTCGCGCCGACCGGCACGGACGAGGGTGAGGCGCCCTCGGCCGAGTAGCACGAGGAGTGAGTCATCGTGAGCGGAGCCACGGGCGCCGGGTCGACCGGTTCCGGTACCTCCAACGGTACGGAAACGGACGGCGGCGGCCGTGGCTCCGCCGCGCGTGCGACGGATACGCACACGACCCAGCTGAAGGCGATCAAGGCACCCACGGCCGACTCGCAGTCGCCTGACGCCCAGGGGTCCCAGGGCGGGGCCATGAAGGACTCCCGAGGCCCGAGGTCCCAGCAGAAGGACTCCGGTGTCGGCCAGGCGGCCGCTGCGCAGGCGCACCCGTCGGGCCGGCCCGCGGCCCCGCAGCCGGCCGCCGCGCCCACCTCACCGCTTCCGGGGGAGCGGCCGCAGCAGCAGGCCGCGGGGCCGTACCACCCGCCGCAGGCGTATCAGGCACAGGCGCCGTCCACGCGCCGGCCCCGCACGGGGGCCGGCACCACGCCCCGCGTCCGCAAGGCGCGTCTGCGGGTGGCCAAGGCCGACCCCTGGTCCGTGATGAAGGTCAGCTTCCTGCTCTCCATCGCGCTGGGCATCTGCACGATCGTGGCGGCGGCGGTGCTGTGGATGGTCATGAACGCGATGGGCGTCTTCTCCAGCGTGGGCGGCACGATCCAGGAGGCCACCGGCTCCAACGAGTCGAACGGCTTTGACCTGCAGTCGTTCCTCTCCCTCCCCCATGTGCTGATGTTCACGTCGATCATCGCGGTCATCGACGTCGTCCTCGCGACGGCCCTCGCGACCCTCGGCGCGTTCATCTACAACCTCTCCGCCGGCTTCGTCGGCGGTGTCGAGCTGACGCTCGCCGAGGACGAGTAAAGGTCGTTTCCCCGTGCTCTGACGGTCCCCCGACAACGGATTTTGGGACTGCCCACGTCGTGCGCTAATCTTCAGGAGTCAGCGCGCGGGACACACACCGCAGAGCGCGGCGGGGCTATAGCTCAGTTGGTTAGAGCGCATCCCTGATAAGGATGAGGCCACAGGTTCAAATCCTGTTAGCCCCACCAGCACGAAGACCCCCGGTCCGGATGGACGGGGGTCTTCGGCGTTTGCATGTCTGCCGCGTTCGCGGTGTCCGGGAACGGCGGAGGCCCGGCTGCTCCTGGGGGAGCGGCCGGGCCTCTTCGTACGGTACGCAATCTCGCCGGTCGGTCGTCCTGGTGGGACGGGACTGTCAGCGTTGGAGGGGGATGGCGGGCTTGGCCTGGGTGTCGGGCTCGCAGGCGGGCTGTGGGACCGCGGGGGCCGCCTCCGCTTCCGTGTCGGCGAGCAGGCGGTGACGGCAGCTGGGGGACTTGCCGTGGGCCTCGGCACGGATCCGCTGTTTCATCGTGGGGGGCAGGGCCCGGGTATGGGCCCAGGACCAGGGCGTCATCGCCGGTGGTGGCAGCTGCGCGGTGCTGTCGTCGCTGCTGTTGCGTGCGGTCCCGGTCTCCTGTACGGCCGCGGCGGCGGTCGTGACGAGTCCGAGCGTCGTGCACAGCGCGATGAAGGCGGTGACGATGGCGGTCCACAGCTTCATGACCTGGTTCTGGGCCATGGCCCCTCACTTTCGGGTTGGGCGATTTGCGTACTTTCCTCATGATGTGTATGGGGGGCGTGAAGTGGTGGACCTACGCCCGTGGCGCGTCGATCTTCGGATGAACACCACCCGGATGGGCGCAGAGGGGAGAAAAAGTAAGAAAAGAAGAGAAAAGGGAGAGCCTGGTCCCCGGCCGGAAAACGATCGTCCGCTTCTACTGAGCAGTACCGGGCGGTAGTTGACGGCCGACGTAGGTCACCGATCGATATCGATCGGTGTGTATAGTCGGGCGCCAGAGGTCCCCTACGTCAAGGAAAGACGAGGTCGCGCGGTGAAGAAGCTGCTCCTGGTCGCACTGGCCGCCATCGGCGGGCTCCTCGTGTACCGCCAGATCCAGGCGGATCGCGCCGAGCAGGACCTGTGGACGGAGGCGACTGACTCCGTGCCCACGGGTTCGTGAGTCCCGACACCGGAATCTGAACAGACCCCGACCGCCTCGCGGTCGGGGTTTTGCGCGTCCCGGGGGTGCCGCACGGCCCGGCCGGGCAGGATGGGCCTCCGGAGGGACAGAGGGGGCGTGCGATGGGGCGGCGTAGGACGGCGTGGGGGCGCACGGAAGGGGAGCGCGGGCAGCGACTCGCGCTCTGTCGCGCGATCATCGCCGGCGCGGTACTCTGCGCGACCGCCGCACTCCCCGCGCCCGGTGCCCAGGCCGCCGGGCTGCCGACCGCGGGTTCCTACGCCTTCGCCGACGACGCCCGGACCGTCAGGGCCGCCACGAGCACCACCGACGCCGAGCACCTGGAGCCCGGCAGCACGTACCGGAGCACCCTCCCGGGCAGCGGGAAGATCTACTACCGCCTCGAACTCGACGCCACCTCGAACGCGTACGTCTCCGCCACCGCCGTTCCCCGCCCCGGCACCACGGTCGCCGCCACCGACGGGCTCAAGGTCACCGTGCAGGACGCCGACAGCCACACCTGCTCCATCGAGAGCCAGAGCCTCGGAGCCGCCCGCAGCCCGCACCCCATCGCGGCCTGGGGCGCGCGTGAGGTGGCGCCGGACAAGAGCCTGTGCCAGGGGGCGGGCACGTACTACGTGGTCGTGGAACGGCTCGACAGTCCGGGAGCCTCTTCGGAGGACTGGGATCTGGAGCTCCTCCCCGTCTCCGAGCCGCCGCTGCGGCAGGCAGGGCGGACCGACGCGCCCGAGGCCTGGGACTCCGCCCCGCCCGCGCCCCTCAGCGGAGAGCCCGTGAAACGCCCGGGCGGAGCCGGCTTCGCCTCCGCGACACCCGTGGGCCAGGGCGTCTGGCAGGGCGACATCCAACCCGGACAGACCCTGTTCTACGCGGTGCCGGTCGACTGGGGCCGACAGCTCCACGCCACCGCCGAACTGGGCAGCACGCGCGAGGGGAACGGCTACGCGGTCGCCGCCCTGGAGATGTCCCTGTACAACCCGGTGCGCGCCCACGTCGAGGACGTCGGCGTCGGCTACGACGGACGGCAGAAGTCGGCCTCGCTGGCACCCGTGCCGCCGGTCACCTACGCCAACCGCCACGCCGTCGGCGACCAGGTCGGCGGGATGCGGTTCGCCGGCTCCTACTACCTCGTCGTACACCTGGCCGCGCAGGTCGCCGACCGCTTCGGCGACGGGCCGTTCGGCCTGACCCTGCGAGTGCGGCTGGGCGGAGCGCGGGCGTCCGGCCCCGACTACGCCGGGCAGCCCGTGCCCCGGGACGCCTTCGAGGTCACGGCACAGGAGCGCCTGGCGGCAGCCGAGGGCGGCACCGCCGGGAACGACACCGCGATGAGGGCGCTCGCCGCGGGAGGCATCGGCACCGGCACCGCGCTGCTGGTCCTCCTCGCGGTCTGGACGGCGACGGCCCGGCGGAGAACCTCCGCTCAGACGCGCGTCAGCGCCCAGAACCCGACGCCGTAGCAGACCAGCGCGAGCAGCAGCAGCGGGACCGCGACCCGGGCGGGCGGCCCGGGGCGCCTGGCGCGGTGCCGGGCCGTGTCCGGGGCGCGCAGGGCGGCTTGCGGGGTCCGCGGGCTCTGGGCCGTGTACGACGCGGTGGCGGTCTCGTGGGGGCGTGCGGGCAGCGCGTAGGTGGTGTCCTGGGGCAGGACGTCGGGGAGGCCGTGGTGGGCGGGCGGTGCGGACACCACGTGGGCCGCGGGCGGGGACGAGGCTGCGGGCCCGGGGGAGGAGGCGGTGGGCCGCGGAAGCGGCAGGTGGAAGCTGCCGGTGTCCGACATGGAGAGAGAGGACGACGGCGCGGACGGCTGCGGTGGCCCGACCGGCGAGGGCGCGCCGCCTTCCCCGTCGAGCGGTGACTCCGTGCTCCGCCGCGGATCGTCGAGTACGACGCCGGAGGTGCGCCGGGAGCCCGTGGTGTCCCCGGCCGGTTGCCCGGGCGGTTGCCCGGACGGCGTCCCCCCTCTGCCGTCCACGCCCGGCGCCCGCCCGAGCGGGCCGTCGGGGCCGAAGCCGGGGGGCAGCGGGCCGAGTTGGTCGAAGATCTCGATCTGCTCGTCGTCGGGACCGGGCTCGGGCAACAGCTGCACAGCGGCGGCGAGCGCCTTGCGGGCCCCCGTGGCCGTGCGGAAGCGTGCCTGGGGGTCGGGTTGCAGCAGCGAGGCCACGACCTGCCACAGCGCCTCCGGAATGCCTTTGGGGGCGGCGGGAGTCCCCTGCTCGGCGAAGTACTGGACGAGCGCCTTGGCATCCGGCTTGGCGCCCTCCAGCAGGTACAGCGCGACGAGGCCGACGGCGAACAGGTCGGCGGGGAAGTCAGGTTCGGCACCCAACATCTGCTCGGGGGCGAGATAACCGGGCGTCCCCACCACGAGGTTGGTCTCCGTCAGCCGCGGCTCGCCCAGCCGCATCGCGATGCCGAAGTCGGACAGCCGCAGCCGCGGCCGACCGTTGCCGGTGGCTTCGAGGAGCACGTTGGCGGGCTTGATGTCCCGGTGCACGACGCCTTCCTCGTGCACCGCGGCGAGCCCGGAGAGCAACTGGTCGAGCAGCGTGCAGACGAACCCCGCCGGCAACGGGCCGTAGTCACCCACCAGGTGGACCAGCGAGCCGCCGCCGACCAGATCCATGGTGAACAGGACCTTGTCGTCGTCCGCGGCCCAGCTGGCGGGCGCGAGCACATGGGGGTGGTCGATGCGCAGCGCCTGCTCGCGGACGAAGCGCAGCAACGAGTGGGCGTCGCGCTGCTGGAGGACCTTGGCGGCGACATAACGGCGGCGCCGGTGGTCCCAGGCGCGCCAGACGGCGCCGACCCCGCCGCGCCCGATCGGATCGGCCAGTTCGTACCGGCCGGCGAACACCTCACCCATGGCTGCGCGCTGCTCCTCCCCCTCGGGCTTCCCCCAGTTCCCTCCCCCACGGAGAGGGCCACGACCCCTCCAGCCCCTTGGACGCCTCGCCCCCCTGCTCCCACTCCCCCGTCCGCGCCCAGTCGCCGAACCCCCTTCGGTGACCGGGCGGCGGGCTCAGGACTGGTGGGACTGGTAGTGCGCCACGGCGTCGGACGTGCGGCCGGCGCCGTACACCTTGAGGAACTCCGCCAGCTCCGGATGGCTCGGGGCGAGGGTGTCCGCGGCGTCGATGATGTCGCCCGCGGCGGCCACCGAGCGCAGCAGCGACTGGATCTCGCGGACCACCCGCTTGACCGTGGGCGCCCCCGAACTGTTCGTCGTCTGCGTGGTGTTGCTGAGCACCGATCCCCCCTGCGACCTCTTGATCTCGTCCATGCGATCGGTCGCCTCGGCGGCGCTCACGCTGCCGTCCGCGACCTGTCCGGCCAACTCCTGAAGCAGCTGCACCCGCTGCACCACGGCAGGATTGCCGATCTTGGCCCGCTGACCGCTCATCAGCTGGGACAACATCGGTGCGGACAGTCCCAGTACCCCCGCGAGACGAGCCTGGTTGAGACCAAGATCGTCGATGAGCTTACGGAAGAGCGCCCCCAGCGGCTCCCCGTACCAGTTCCGCTGCAGTTCCCGCGCTCTTGCGGTGGCTTCCTGCTGTGCGGCATCCATTGCGTCTCCCCATCGCTTCCCCAAATACCGCGGTTCGCTGTAGCGAACCACGTCGAGCATCTTACGGAGAGTGGCCGTCTGCCGGGACCCCCAATCTTTTTGCGAGATACGGGGGGCGACCCGGTATTCTGGTCTGCGACGCCCACCGGTATGGGGAACCTCCGGCGAGGCGTTCCTTTCGGGGCCTTAGCTCAGTTGGTAGAGCGCTGTCTTTGCATGGCAGATGTCAGGGGTTCGACTCCCCTAGGCTCCACTCCTCGGACCGGTCGGATGCGCCTCACGGCGCCCGGCCGGTCTTTCGTCCGTGCCGGGTGACGTGTGTCACCCGGAGGAGTCGACAGGATGGCGCCCCCCTTTGCGCAAACTGGCGCAAACGGTGCTACGGGGAGATCTGTCACGCAGGTGGCAAGGGCGTGGTCGCGCTCCCCACGCCTCCCACCTGGCCTGATGCAAACGAAACAGCGCCGTGGGGCGGGAGACACGAGGTTCTCCCGCCCCACGGCGCTGTGTGGCGCTCCTGCGTCAGTCGCGGTCGTCGCGGTCCGCCGCTTCGTCCTCGGCCTGCTTCGCCTGGACCTCGGGGTCGAGCACGGACGGGTTGCCGCTGCCGTCCACGGAGGTCAGCCCGCCGGCCTCGGGCACCTCAGTGGCGGCCGGCGGCTCGACCAGCCAGTCGGGGTTGGCCTGCTTGTCCCACCACTTCCAGGCGGCGAAGGCACCACCGGTGAGCACGCCCAGGACGGCCAGCATCTTCGCCGCCCGGCCCGCCCGCGCCCGCCGCTGGTGCTTGCGGGCCAACTTCTCGATCTCCTTGGCCGTCACGTGGCCGCGCAGTGCGGCCAGCGCCGCGGCACCGCGCGTCGCGGCCTCGTCCGCGACGGGCACGGCCAGGACCACTGCCTGCTCGATCCTCGGCCTCGAGTACTCGGCGGCCTGCCGGGCAGCCTTACGGGTGCGAGCGGCAGCGTCGTGGGCGGCCTGGTCGACCTTCGGCGGCACATGCGAGCGGGCCTGCTCCAGACGCGGCGCGACATGAGCGCCGTACTGGACGCGAGCCTGGCCGGCGGCCTGCGACACCTTGGGCGCGAGCCGTACGCGTGCCTCGTGGGTGTAGTGAGCGGCCCTGTCCTTGGCCGTGTCGGCGTAGGGCGCCACCACTTCCGCGGCGTGCAGCACGCTGTCCTTCGCCGAGCCGGTCGCGGCGCGCACGCTTTCGATGCGGGTCACGGGTTCCTCCTCCTCGGTGGCGTACGGTATTTCGACTTTCCACCCTTTTACGGATCATGCCTGTCAACGAGCGGTGGGGCATGTGAGGACGGGCATCCGGGTCATGGGCGTCCAATAAGGGTCAACGCGAGCTTCCCGTCGACAATGCCACGGATCCTCCGCCCGCGCCCGCAGCCCGGCGCCACTCGCTCCCGCATATCCCCTCTCCGGGGGGCTCGCCGGGCGACGTGGGGCCTGGACCGTGCGAGGATCAGGGGGTCACAGGAAGACAACGGAAGGCAGATCGTGGCCGAGCAGCTCTACGCCACCCTGAAGACCAACCACGGCGACATCGAGGTCCGGCTCTTTCCGGACCACACCCCCAAGACGGTCAAGAACTTCGTCGACCTCGCCCAGGGGGAGCGTGAGTGGACCAACCCGGCGACCGGTGAGAAGTCCTCGGCCAAGCTGTACGACGGCACGGTCTTCCACCGGGTGATCAGCGGATTCATGATCCAGGGTGGTGACCCGCTGGGCAACGGCACCGGCGGCCCCGGGTACCAGTTCGAGGACGAGTTCCACCCGGACCTGCGCTTCGACAAGCCGTACCTGCTGGCCATGGCCAACGCCGGCCCGGGCACCAACGGCTCGCAGTTCTTCCTCACCGTCTCCCCGACGGCCTGGCTGAACCGCAAGCACACCATCTTCGGCGAGGTCACCGACGCGGCCAGCCAGAAGGTCATCGACTCCATCGCGACGACGCAGACCAACCCGCGCACCGACCGCCCGCTCAACGACGTGGTCATCGAGTCGGTCGTCGTGGAGACCCGCCAGGGCTGAGCCCCGGCCCGCCCGAACGAGCCCGGGCGCCACAGCGGGAACCATATGCCCCGCTCGTCCGTAAGGATGAGCGGGGCAAAAGCCGTGCGTACGACGACTTAGGGGATCTCATGGACCAGGCGCCAGGCAGTCCGAAGGGGCCGGACGACCAGGAGTCCCAGCCTGCCCGGAGCGTGCCCGTCTGCTACCGCCACCCAGGGCGCGAGACCGGCATCCGCTGCACCCGCTGCGAGCGCCCGATCTGCCCCGAATGCATGGTCAGCGCCTCCGTGGGCTTCCAGTGCCCCGACTGCGTCCGTGGCGGCTCCGGCACCGGACACGCGCCCGAGGCCTCCCGGCCGCGCACCCTGGCGGGCGGCACCATCGCGGCCGACCCCCGGCTGCTGACCAAGATCCTCATAGGGATCAACCTCGCGGTCTTCCTCGTCGGCCAGATCCGACCGTCGTTCCTGGACGAACTGGTCCTGGTCGGGCAGTGGCCGCCGGCGCCCTTCACGCCCACGGAGGGCGTCGCCGAGGGCCAGTGGTACCTGCTCTTCACCTCGATGTTCGCGCACGAGGCCATCTGGCACATCGCCTTCAACATGCTGAGCCTGTGGTGGCTCGGCGGCCCCCTGGAAGCGGCCCTCGGCCGGGTTCGCTACCTCGCGCTCTACCTGGTCTCGGGTCTCGCCGGCAGTGCCCTCACCTATGTGCTGGCCAGCCCGAGCAGCGGCTCACTGGGCGCCTCCGGTGCCATCTTCGGCCTCTTCGGCGCCACCGCGGTCCTGATGCGCCGACTGCGCTACGACATGCGGCCGATCATCGCCCTGCTGGTGATCAACCTGATCTTCACCTTCGGGTGGGGCAACATCGCCTGGCAGGCCCACATCGGCGGACTCGTGGCCGGTGTCGTCATCGGCTACGGCATGGTCCACGCCCCGCGCGAGCGGCGGGCCCTCGTCCAGTACGGCACCTGCGCCCTGGTGCTGGTGGCCGTCGTGGTGATGACCCTCCTGAGAACCGCCCAGCTCACCTGAGCGCCTGTTGTCCACAGCGTGTGCCGGATCTTGTGCATACGGTGCGGGAACAGCTGTGCCCCCTGTCACCGGCCTACGTTTCTGCAGGTCAGACAGGGGGCGAACAACCTTGCGGCAATTGGTGCGTTGGTCGTACCGGCGTCAACGCCCGATGGGTTATCCACAGATCGTCGTCTTTTCCCCAGGTGGGTGTGGAAATTCTGCCTGGGCTGTGGATAACTCAGCGGATAGCCGTGGGCAGAGCCGCTACTTCCACTGTGTGGAGACGCCGAATCCCGCCGCGATGAAGCCGAAGCCGACCACAATGTTCCAGTTGTCCAACTTGTCGATGGGAAGCGAACCGTCGGTCACATAGAAGACGACGATCCAGGCGAGCCCGATCAGGAACATGGCCAGCATGACGGGCGCGACCCACGCGCGGTTGTTCAACTTGATCGCCGCTGCCTGCTTGGCGGGCGGCGGCGTGTAATCGGCCTTCTTGCGGATACGTGACTTCGGCACGAGGGTCTCTCCTGTCGATGCGCTGCGTGGCCGCGCAGGGTACTGGGTCGGGCTCGGGGCAGCGTACAAGGGGACACTGAGTGCTCCCCCGGGCGTCCGTTAGCGTAGTGCTTCCGCGGCGCCGAAGGAGATAAGGGTACGTTGAGCAATTCTGCCGACTCCCCCGGGACGGGATCCAGTCCCGCGCGCGGTCGACGTCTGCGGCCGGTGCGGTTGCTCACGGCGGGCGTCTTCGCTCTCGCGGGACTCATCTTCTTCACCAGCTTCAACACGGCCAAGGGCACCAACATCCGCACGGACACGTCCTTGCTGAAGCTCTCCGACCTCATTCAGGAGCGCAGCCACAAGAACGGCGAGCTCGACGAGACGAACGCGGCCCTGCGTGAGGACGTCGACTCCCTGGCCGAGGCCGACGACGGCAGTACGAAGGCCGAGGACGAGAAGCTGGCGCAGCTGGAGAAGAACGCGGGCACCCAGAAACTGACGGGCAAAGCGATAAGCGTCACGTTGAACGACGCCCCGCCGAACGCCACCGCCAAGCTCCCCGGCTACCCCGAGCCGCAGCCCGACTACCTGGTCATCCACCAGCAGGACCTCCAGGCGGTCGTGAACGCCCTGTGGAAGAGCGGCGCCAAGGGCATCAAGGTCATGGACCAGCGGCTGATCTCCACCAGCGCGGTGCGCTGCGTCGGCAACACGCTGATCCTGCAGGGCCGGGTCTACTCACCGCCGTACAAGATCACGGCGGTCGGGGATCCGGGGGCGATGCAGAAGGCGCTGGCGGACTCGACCGCGATCCAGAACTACATGGTGTACGTGAATGTCTACGGCCTCGGCTGGAAAGTCACCGAGGACGGGACGGTGACTCTGCCGGGGTACTCCGGCACAGTGGACCTGCACTACGCGAAGCCCGTGGAGTAGCCCACATCAGGAGCCGCCGGTGCGCGTGATCGTCAGGACGTTCAGCGAACTGTGCATCACCGTCGGCGCGCTGATCGTGCTCCTCGTCGTCTACGTGCTGTTCTGGACAGGTGTGCGCGCCGACCGGGCCATGGCCGACCAGATCGACGACCTCCAGGACCAGTGGGCCCAGCAGGAAGTGCGGCCCACGCCCGCCCCGAGTGCCCCGGCCCCCTCACCGGTCGCGGTCAAGAGCGGCAAGCCCTTCGCGATCATGTACATCCCGCGTCTTGGTTTCACGTGGAACAAGCCGGTGCTGGAGGGCACCTCCACCGGCACCCTGAAGAAGGGCCTCGGCCACTACAAGAGCACCGCTCTGCCGGGCGGGCGGGGCAACTTCTCCGTGGCGGGTCACCGGCGCACCTACGGCGATCCCTTCAAGGATTTCCCCAGGCTGCGCCGGGGCGACGCGGTGGTGCTGACCGACGGGGTCACCTGGTTCACGTATCGGATCGACAAAGGGCCCTACAAAACAGTGCCCTCGGACATTGAAGTGATCGACCCTGTGCCACGTAAGTCGGGGTACACGCGTCCTGGCCGCTATCTGACGCTGACCACGTGCGATCCGGAATGGGGGCACAGTCACCGGCTGATCGTCTGGGCGCACCTGGACTCCACACGCCCCGTGGAGGCAGGCAAACCTGAGGCGCTGCGCCGTTAGTCTGGTGCGGTACGGCGTGAGTCTGGTGCCGTGGTGCGACGAAAGGGACGGCATGTACGGCTGGATCTGGCGGCATCTGCCGGGAAGCGCGTGGGTGAAGGCGCTGATCTCGTTGCTGCTCGTGCTGGCCGTGGTCTATGTGCTGTTTCAGTACGTCTTCCCGTGGGCCGAACCGCTGCTGCCCTTCAACGATGTGACGGTGGACAACCAGTGAGCGCGCGCATTCTCGTCGTCGACAACTACGACAGCTTCGTCTTCAATCTGGTCCAGTACCTGTATCAGCTGGGCGCCGAGTGCGAGGTCCTGCGCAACGACGAGGTCTCCACGGCGCACGCGCAGGACGGCTTCGACGGTGTCCTGCTGTCGCCGGGTCCCGGCACGCCCGAGGAGGCGGGGGTGTGCGTCGAGATGGTGCGCCACTGTGCCGCCACCGGTGTCCCCGTCTTCGGTGTCTGCCTGGGCATGCAGTCGATGCAGGTGGCGTACGGCGGTGTGGTGGACCGGGCGCCGGAGCTGCTGCACGGCAAGACCTCCCTGGTCGACCACGAGGGCAGAGGTGTGTTCGCCGGGCTGCCCTCGCCCTTCACGGCGACCCGCTACCACTCCCTGGCGGCCGAGCCGGCGACGGTCCCGGCGGAGCTTGAGGTCACGGCTCGTACGCACGACGGGATCATCATGGGCCTCAGGCACCGGGACCTTCCCGTCGAGGGCGTGCAGTTCCACCCCGAGTCGGTGCTGACGGAGCACGGCCACCGGATGCTGGCCAACTGGCTGGTGGAGTGCGGCGACCAGGGTGCCGTGGCGAGGTCGGCGGGGCTCGCCCCGGTGGTGGGCAGGGCCACGGCGTGACCGCACTCCGCCCCGAGCGCGAGGACTCCTACGGAGGGGCGCCGTACGATCCGTACGGCGCTTCGCCGTACGTCCCGCCTCCCGACGATGAGACGGTGGCGCTGCGGATCCCCCCGCCGCCGACGCAGACGGTCGGTGGCGAGTCCACAAGCGTCTCTGAGACGTCGTCCGCCTCTTCCGCCACCGGAACCACTCCGGGGGGCCGGGCAGCCCGCAGAAAGGCCGCCAAGCGTCGCCGTGGGCGGCATGGCGGCTCCTCGGAGGCGTCGGAGGCTCCGGCTCAAGGCGAGAACCCTGACCAAGCCGGTACTGCCCGCTCCGCGCGCGCGAAGCCCCTGTCCCGGGTGGAGGCACGCCGACAGGCCAAGGCACGCAAGCCCGGAGCCGCCGTGGTCGCCAGCCGGGCCATCGGTGAGGTGTTCATCACGACCGGTGTGCTGATGCTGCTGTTCGTCACCTACCAGCTGTGGTGGACGAACGTGCGGGCGCACGCGCAGGCCGGCAGCGAGGCGAACAAGCTCCAGGACGACTGGGCGAACGGCAAGCGCAACCCGGGGGCGTTCTTGCCGGGGCAGGGCTTCGCCATCCTGCACATCCCCAAGCTGGACGTGGTCGTCCCGATCGCGGAGGGCGTCAACAACAAGAAGGTGCTCGACAAAGGGATGGTCGGGCACTACGGCGAGGACCCGCTGAAGACGGCGATGCCCGACGCGAAGACCGGCAACTTCGGGCTGGCGGGGCACCGCAACACGCACGGCGAGCCGTTCCGGTACATCAACAAGCTCAAGCCGGGCGACGCGATCGTCGTCGAGACGCAGGACGACTACTTCGTGTACAAGATGGCGTCGATGCTTCCGGTGACGCCGCCGAGCAACACGAGTGTCCTCGACCCCGTGCCGCCGCGCTCGGGCTTCACCGGGCCGGGCCGCTACATCACTCTGACGACGTGCACGCCGGAGTTCACGAGCAAGTACCGGTTGATCGTCTGGGGCAAGATGGTCGAGGAACGGCCGCGCAGCAAGGGCAAGCCGGATGCGCTCGTCGAGTAAGGGCAGATGAACAGTGGCAGCGACCACCGACGGCACCGCAGAGCACACCGACGCGTCCGCGTCCCCGCCCCCACCGCGGCGCCGTGGCAGCCGGATCGCGATGACGGTCAGTGTCTTCGGTGAACTCCTCATCACGGCGGGTCTGGTCCTCGGCCTGTTCGTCGTCTACTCCCTGTGGTGGACGAACGTCGTCGCCGACCGCGCGGCGGACAAGCAGGGCGACAGGGTCCGCGACACCTGGGCCCACGACTCCGGTCCCGGCGCGCTGGACACCAAGAACGGCATTGGCTTCCTGCATGTGCCCGCGATGGGGAACAGCGAGGTCCTGGTGGAGAAGGGCACCTCGACCGACGTCCTCAACGACGGTGTCGCCGGCTACTACACGGAGCCCGTCAAGGCGACCCTGCCGACCAGCGGCAAGGACGGCAACTTCGCCCTCGCCGCGCACCGCGACGGCCACGGCGCGAAGTTCCACAACATCGACAAGCTGAAGAAGGGCGACCCGATCGTCTTCGAGACGAAGGACGACTGGTACGTCTACAAGGTCTTCGCGATCCTCCCCCAGACCTCGAAGTACAACGTCAAGGTCCTCACCGCGGTCCCCGAGGAGTCCGGCAAGGAGAAGCCGGGCCACTACATCACGTTGACGACCTGCACCCCGGTGTACACGAGCCGGTACCGCTACATCGTCTGGGGCGAGCTGGAGCGGGTCCAGAAGGTCAACAGCGAGCGGACTCCGCCGAAGGAGCTGACTGACTGAGGTTCTTGAGGGACCTCAGTGCTCTAGCATGGCGGAGGCCCGAAGCCGCAACTAGATCTTGCGACTTCGGGCCTTTTGCGTGCCGCGCTGTCCCAGGGCCTTCAGCCGCGCTCCGGCGCTCCATGCCTCCAGTTCGTCGCGGTTGACGGTGACGACGCCGCTCAGGTCGGCGACGGCCTGCGCTTCGAGGCTGAAGTTGGACGTGGCGACGAACAGGGCGAGGTCCACGCGGTTGACGGCTCGTGCGGCGCCGGCGAACTTCTGTATGTCGGCGCTGGGGACGGACCAGCGCCCGGCGCGGTTCTTGCACTGGACGGCGACGGTACGTCCGTCGGCCGTGCGTGCGGTGATGTCGATTCCCCGGTCGGTGCGGGCCTGCCGTACAACGACTTCCGTGCAGCCGTCGCGGCGCAGCAGCTCGGCGACGTGACGCTCGAAGGCCTGCCAGGTCATGGCGCTGACGGAGGCCCGTACCTGGTCGGTCGGTGCGTCGCCTTCCAGGCTGTTGATGCGCCGGTGGTGCCAGCACAGCTTGCGTTCGACGTTCTCGATGTCCTGGCGGAGTGAGATGAGCTCGCGGCGGTGTTCGCCTGAGGCGGCGATGAGGGCGTTGAAGAGGGGGACGACGTTCTGACCGAGGATGTGGGCGATGCGTCGGTCGATGTGGTCGTCGAGGGCGACGGTGTCCCTGCGTACGGAGTTGTCCACAGGCTGTGTGCGGGCCACGTGCTCCATGTCCAGGAGGTACACGCGCACCTGACGGGCGACCTGGCTGTCCCTGAGGAGCATGGCGACGTTGAGGACGGCTCGGCGGGAGTAGATGGTGAGACCGCGACGGGCCTGTGGATAACTTCCGAGCGAGGGTGACATGTTGTCACTCTCGATTTCCGCAGGTCAGCGCCGCGCAGTACGGCCATGCCGTTGTTTTCCAGCTCTTCGCGATGACGCTTGGTCAGCTGTCGGACGACTTCGACGGTGACTTCGAAGTACGTCGCCGCCATCGCCGCCGTCACGTGCATCCCGTCCGGCAGAAGCGACAGTGCCTTCACCCTGTCGAGGACGTCCGTCCGTTCGAGCACGCTTTTTCGCAGGCTTTGGGACTCCATCAGTACTGATTCGTTGATCACGTTCTGTCAACGAGGACCGGCATGCGAGGACACGTTGTCGAAAGCTGCACAGGCGTTCGTGACGAGAGCCCCGGCACCCTGCGAAGGGTGCCGGGGCTCTCGTCATGGAGGCGCGGAGGGCGAGGTCAGCCGAAGAGGCCGCCGCCTCCGTCGTTGCCGCCGTTGTTGTTCCCGCCGTTGTTGTTGCCGCCCGCGGTGAACAGGTCCACCGCGGTGCCCTGGTCGACCGTCTGTCCCTGGCCCGGGTTCGAGCCGAAGATGAAGGCGTTGTCGTCGTTGGAGCCCTGGATCTTGCCGACCTGGAGGCCCGCCTGCTGAAGCAGCTGCTTGGCGGCTCCCAGGGTCTGGCCGTTGATGTTCGGGACCTGCACCTGCTGCTTCTGGGCGGCCTTGCCGACCTGGATGTTCACCGAGGAGCCCTTGTCGGCCTGCGAGTTCGCCTGAGGCGTCGTCGCGATGACCTTGCCGACCTGGTTCGGGTCCTGGACCTCCACGTCGGTGCAGGTGCCGACCAGGTTGTTCTGGGTCATCTGCGCCTTGGCCTTCTCACAGTCCTGGCCGATGACGTCGGGAACCGTGGCCTTCTCCTCCGCCTTGGCGATGGTGAGGGTGATCGTGGTCCCCTTCTCCACCTCCGTGCCGAGATCCGGGTCCTGTTCGGTGACGGTGCCCGGGGTCTCCGTCGACACCTCTGTCTTCGTCTTCACCTCGAACTGGTACTTGTCGTCCCCCAGGATCGACTTCGCCTGGTCGACGGTCTTGCCGAGCACCGTCGGCACCGCAACCTTCGGCGCGCCCGTGGAGACGGTGATGTTGACAGAGGTGTTCTTCTTGACGTCGGTGCCGGGCTTCGGGTCCTGGTCGCAGACGCTGCCCTTGGGAGTGTTCTCGCAGGGCTTCTGGGTCGGTACGAGTGTGAGTTCGGCGTTGGTCGCCAGCTTCTGTGCGCTCTTCTGCGTCTCGCCCACGAAGTTCGGGACCGGCACCGTGTCGTTGGCCACGCCGTCGCCGCCGAAGGCCCACTTGCCGATCAGGATCGCGCCGACGAGGACCAGGGCGGCCGCGACGACCAGGAGGATCGTCGAGGTGTTGGACTTCTTCTGGCGGCGCCGTGAGCGGTCGTCGTAGTCATAGCCGCCCTGGTCCGGGGGCATGGGCGGCAGCATGGTCGTGGCGCCGCCGCCGGCGTCGGCGCGCAGGGCCGTCGTCGGCTGGTCGTCGGGGTAGCCGCCGTAGCCCACCGAGCCCATGGCCGCCGTGGCCGCGACGGGCTGGCCGTCGAGGCAGGCCTCGATGTCGGCGCGCATCTCGTCGGCGGACTGGTAGCGGTAGTTCGGGTCCTTGACCAGGGCCTTCAGGACGATCGCGTCCATCTCGGGCGTGATCTCGGGGTCGAAGACGCTGGGGGACTGCGGCTCTTCCCGTACGTGCTGGTAGGCGACCGCGACCGGGGAGTCGCCGACGAACGGCGGGCGGACGGTCAGCAGCTCGTAGAGCAGACAGCCCGTCGAATACAGGTCGGACCTGGCGTCGACCTGCTCGCCCTTGGCCTGCTCCGGGGAGAGGTACTGGGCGGTGCCGATGACGGCCGCCGTCTGCGTCATCGTCATGCCGGAGTCGCCCATGGCGCGGGCGATGCCGAAGTCCATCACCTTGACCTGGCCGTTGCGCGTCAGCATGACGTTGGCCGGCTTGATGTCGCGGTGGACGATGCCGTTGCGGTGGGCGTACTCCAGGCCCTGGAGGATGCCGATGGTCATCTCCATGGACCGCTCCGGCAGCAGCTTGCGGCCACTGTGGAGAAGCTCACGGAGGGTGGAGCCGTCGACGTACTCCATGACGATGTACGGGATCGACACGTTGTCGATGTAGTCCTCGCCCGTGTCGTACACCGCGACGATCGCGGGATGGTTGAGCGAGGCGGCCGACTGGGCCTCCCGGCGGAACCGGGCCTGGAAGGACGGGTCGCGCGCGAGGTCCGCGCGCAGGGTCTTCACCGCCACCTGGCGTCCGAGCCGGGTGTCATGCGCGTGGTAAACCTCCGCCATGCCACCACGGCCGAGCACCGGGCCCAGCTCGTACCGGCCGCCGAGGCGACGCGGCTCTTCCATAGCTTCCTACCAGCCCTCTCCGTCGGTCCCGACCGGCACACGTGTGCGGTCGGAGGCTGCCGTCCGGGCCTACCGTACCCGGCTCGCTCTGTGTGACCTGGCCTAGCCCGTCACCCGATACAGGACCGGTATCGCAACGTGCACCGATGTGAGGGGGACGTGATGGGGGTCACTTCTTGCTGTTGATGACCGCCTCCATCACGCTCTTCGCGATGGGTGCTGCCAGACCGCCACCCGAGATGTCGTCACGGACGGCGCTGTCGTCCTCCACGACCACGGCCACGGCGACCGGCGAGCTGCCGTCGCTGAGCTTGGCGTAGGAGATGAACCAGGCGTACGGCTTCTCGCTGTTGTCGACGCCGTGCTGGGCGGTACCGGTCTTGCCGCCCACGGTGACACCGCCGCCGATCTGCGCCTTGGTGCCGGTGCCCTCCTTGACGACGGTCTCCATCATCGACTGGAGGATCTGCGCGTTGTCCTCCGACAGCGGCCGGCTCATCTCCTCCGGGTCCGTCTTCTCGAGGGTGTCGACGTTCGGGGCCTGGAGTTCGTCGACCATGTACGGCTTCATCAGCTTGCCGTCGTTGGCGACGGCCGCGGGGACCATGGCCATCTGCAGCGGGGTCGCCGCGGTGTTGAACTGGCCGATCGAGGACAGCGCGGTCTGCGAGTCGTTCATGTCGTCGGAGAAGACCGAGGCGCTGGCGCGGACCGGGACGAAGTGCTCGGAGTCGAAGCCGAACTTCTTGGCCTCCTCCAGCATCTTGTCGTTGCCGAGGTCGGCGCCGATCTTGCCGAAGACGCTGTTGCAGGAGTACCGCAGGGCGACGCGCAGGGTGGCGTTCTCGCAGGGGATGTTGCCCTCGTTCTTCAGCGGGGTCCTGGTGCCCGGCATGATCCACGGCAGCGGCGACTTGGTCTTTTCGTCGGCGCTCGTGTAGAGGCCGTTCTCCAGCGCTGCGGCCGCGGTGACGACCTTGAAGGTGGAGCCGGGTGGGTAGACCTCGCGCAGCGCCCGGTTGAGCGACGGGTCGTCGGGGTTGTTCTTCTTGTCGAGGGCCTTCCACGCCTTCTCGTCCGAGGCGCCGCCGCCGGCGATGGTGGACGGGTCGTAGGAAGGGTAGGAGGCCAGCGCGAGGATCTTGCCGGTGGAGGGCTCGATGGCGGCCACGGCACCCTTGCCGCGCGTCTTCAGGCCGTCGTAGGCGGCCTTCTGCGCTGCGGCGTTGAGGGTGGTGACGACGTTGCCGCCCTCCTTCTTCTTCCCGGTGATCATGTCGAGGGTGTTGCGGAAGAAGAGCCGGTCGTCGTTGCCGGTGAGGATGCCGTCGTCGATGTACTCGAGCTGGGTGGCGCCGTAGGCCTGGGAGACGTAGCCGGTGACCGGCGCCCACATGGCGCCGTCCTTGTAGGTGCGCTTGTACTTGAAGTCGCTGCCCGACGTCGTGGTGTGCCCGGTGATGGCCTTGCCGTCGACGATGATGTCGCCGCGCGGGGTGGCGTACCGCTCGATGGCCACGCGGCGGTTGTCGGTGTCGGTGGCGAGGGTGTCGGCCTTGACGTACTGGAGCCAGTTGTCACGCAGGAGGAGCGTGATGACCAGGAGGCCGCAGAAGATCGCGATCCGGCGCAGTGGCTTGTTCATGACGGGCGGACCACCTGGGTCATCTCGGCGTCGGGGTTGGCGGCGGGGGCGGGAGCCGGTCGGCGCGCGGTGTCGCTGATCCTGATGAGGATGCCGACGAGCGCCCAGTTGGCGATCACGGAGGAACCGCCGTAGGCGAGGAACGGCATCGTCATACCGGTCAGCGGGATGAGGCCCATCACACCGCCGGCGACGACGAACACCTGGAGGGCGAAGGCGCCGGACAGGCCGATGGCGAGCAGCTTGCCGAACGGGTCGCGGGCGGCGAGGGCGGTGCGTACGCCGCGCTCCACGATCAGCCCGTAGATGAGCAGGATCGCCATGATGCCGGCGAGGCCCATCTCCTCGCCGAAGGTGGCGAGGATGAAGTCGGAGTTGGCGGCGAACCGGATGAGGTCGGAGTGGCCCTGGCCGAGGCCGGTGCCGAGGGTGCCGCCGGAGCCGAACGCCCACAGGGCCTGCATGGCCTGCTCGGAGTGGCCGCCGACGCCCTGCCGGGAGAGCAGGTACTCATGCATCGGGTCGAGCCAGGCCTGGACGCGCTGTTGGACGTGCGGTTCGAAGCTGGCCACGCCGACGGCGCCGACCGAGGACATCAGCAGACCGAAGACGATCCAGCTGGTCCGCTCGGTGGCGACGTACAGCATGATGACGAACATTCCGAAGAACAGCAGCGACGTGCCGAGGTCGGTCTCGAAGACCAGGATCAGGATCGAGATGAACCAGACGACCAGGATCGGGCCGAGGTCGCGGCCGCGGGGCAGGTAGAGGCCGATGAAACGGCGGCTGGCCAGGGCGAGCGCGTCGCGCTTCACCATCAGGTAGCCGGCGAAGAAGATCGCGAGGACGATCTTGGCGAACTCACCGGGCTGGATGGAGAAGCCGGCGACGGAGATCCAGATCTTCGCGCCGTAGATGTTCTGGCCGAGGCCGGGTACCAGCGGGAGCAGCAGCAGGAAGAGCGCGCCGACCATGGAGATGTAGGTGTAGCGCTGCAGGACGCGGTGGTCCTTGAGGAAGATCAGCACCACGATGAACAGGGCGATGCCGAGCGCCGTGTACAGCAGCTGCCGTGGCGCGGCCGTGCCGGCCTGCTGGATGGACTGCAGCAGCTTGGACTGGTCGAGCCGCCAGATGATGACGAGACCGAGCCCGTTCAGCAGCGTGGCCAGTGGCAGCAGCAGCGGGTCCGCGTACGGCGCGAACTTGCGTACGACGAGATGGGCGACGCCGGCCAGGAGGCCGAGGCCGAGCCCGTAGCTCAGCAGGCCGGACGGCACCTCCTCGTTGATGGCGAGGCCCACGTTGGCGTAGGCGAACACCGGGATGGCGACGGCGAACACCAGGAGCGCGAGCTCGGTGTTGCGCCGGCTCGGTGTGCCGATCGAGCCGATCGTGGACGTGTGGTGCGTCGACTGGTTGGTAGTGCTCATCGTGTGACGGGGCCTCTCACGGCTTGCCTACTGCTTACCGCACAGCGAGACGACCTTCTGCTCTTCCTCCGAGAGAGTGGGGCCGGGGCTGGGAGTCGGCGCGGTCGGGGTCGTGGACGGGGACTTGGAGGGGGATGTCGGCGACGGACTCGGTGACGCCTTGGACGTGAGGGAGGCGGGTGTGGTTCCCGTGGTGCCTCCGGCCTGGCCCTCGCCGGCCTTGGAGGTGCTCTGGTTCCCGGCGGTGGTGGTGCGTTCGGCCTGCTTCTTGCACGCCGACGCCTGCACGGCCAGCTCCGTGATCTTCTTCTGGGCGTTCTTCAGGTCGTTCTCGGCGATCGTGGCCTCGACGAGCTTCTGCTGGTACTGCGGCAGGTACTTGAGTTCGATCTCGGGGTGGTCCTTCTCGACCTTCGACAGCGAAACCCACGCCAGGTCCTGGCTGATGCCGCGGTACAGCGCGACGTGCTCGTTCTTGGTGCCGACGTAGTACTGCGTCTGTGTCCAGCGCCAGCCGCCGTAGAGTCCGCCGCCGATGACGGCGAGCGCGAGGATGCCGTAGAAGGATCTCTTGAGCCACCTGCGGCCCTTGCGGGGTTTGACGAAGTCGTCGTCGCCGTAGTCGAGGGAGCCGCCGTATCCGTCGGTGGGGGCGTAGCCGGTGGTGTCGCCGGAGCCGGGCGGGCCGAACTCGCCGCCGCCGTGGCCGCGGTGCCGGCCGAGGCCGGAGGCGCGTCCGGCGGGGGTCTGCATGATGCCGTTGTCGTTGAGCTGGAGCTGGTTCTCGGCGACGGCGCCGACCACCACGGGGGTGTCGGACAGCTGTCCGGCGAGGGTGTCGCCGGTGTCGAGGTCGAGGACGTCCGCGACGATCACGGTGATGTTGTCGGGGCCACCGCCGCGCAGCGCGAGCTGGATCAGCTCCTGCACGGTCTCCTGCGGGCCCTGGTAGCTGGCGAGGGTCTCCTCGAGCGTCTGGTGGGAGACGACCCCGGACAGTCCGTCGGAGCAGATCAGGTAGCGGTCGCCGGCGCGCACCTCGCGGATGGAGAGGTCCGGCTCGACGTGGTCGCCACTGCCCAGCGCGCGCATCAGCAGGGAGCGCTGCGGGTGGGTGGTGGCCTCCTCCTCGGTGATGCGGCCCTCGTCGACGAGGCGCTGCACCCAGGTGTGGTCCTGCGTGATCTGGGTCAGCAGGCCGTCGCGCAGCAGGTAGGCGCGTGAGTCGCCGACGTGCACGAGCCCGAGGCGCTGGCCCGTCCACAGCAGCGCGGTCAGGGTCGTCCCCATGCCTTCGAGCTGGGGGTCGTCCTCGACCATGGAGCGCAGCTGGTCGTTGGCGCGCTGGACGGCGATGCCGAGCGAGGTGAGCACGTCGGAGCCGGGGATGTCGTCGTCGAGGGCGACGATGGTGGAGATGGCCTCGGAGGAGGCGACCTCACCGGCGGCGGCGCCGCCCATGCCGTCGGCGATGGCGAGCAGGCGCGGACCGGCGTAACCGGAGTCCTCGTTGCCCTCCCGGATCATGCCCTTGTGCGATCCGGCGGCGAAGCGCAGTGACAGACTCATGCCCACCTCGCCCGTCGGCTCCGGGTACAGCCGGTCGTGTCGCGCCACACTGCCCACCCTCCGGTCGGGAGCGCGCCGGGGCCCGGGGTGCCGGCAGCCACTGCGTGCTCGCTCCGCTCGCGCCTATCCATGATGTAGCACTACTTCCGCAGCTCGATGACGGTCTTGCCGATGCGGATCGGCGCGCCCGGCGCGATCGGCGTGGGCGTCGTCAGCCGGTTCCGGTCGAGGTACGTGCCGTTGGTGGAGCCGAGGTCCTCGACGATCCACTGGCCGTCGCGGTCCGGGTAGATCCGTGCGTGGCGGCTGGAGGCGTAGTCGTCGTCCAGGACGATCGTGCTGTCGTGCGCCCGGCCCAGCGTGATGGTCTGGCCCTGGAGCGCGACCGTGGTGCCCGTGAGGGTGCCCTCGGTCACCACCAGCTTGGTGGGGGCGTTACGGCCGCGGCGGCCGCTGCCGCCGGACTGCTGGCGCTGTGGCGGTGGGGCCTGGCGGGCGGCCTGCTGCTGCGGTCGGGCGGCCTCCCGGCGCGCGCCGCGCTGGGTGACGCGCGTACCGAACAGGTCGCTGCGGATGACCTGCACGGCCACGATGACGAACAGCCACAGGACGGCCAGGAAACCCAGCCGCATGACCGTGAGGGTCAGCTCTGACATTGCCCCCGCTTCACCCTTCGGCTTGCCGGTAAATGATGGTGGTGCTGCCCACGACGATCCGCGAGCCGTCGCGGAGCGTAGCGCGGGTGGTGTGCTGCCCGTCCACCACGATGCCGTTGGTGGACCCGAGATCCTGGATCGTCGAGGGCGTTCCGGTCCGGATCTCACAGTGCCGGCGCGAGACGCCGGGGTCGTCGATCCGCACGTCGGCGTCGGTGCTGCGGCCCAGCACCAGCGTCGCGCGGGAGATCTGATGGCGGGTGCCGTTGATCTCGATCCAGTGGCGGGTGCGTCCGCCGGCCGCGGGTGCGGCCGGGGGCCGCTGGCCGCCCACGGGCTGGGGGTAGCCGTATCCGCCGGGCCGGGCGCCGGGTGGCGGCGCGGACGGCATGGGGGGAGCGGCCGCGGGGCCCGGCCGGGCGGACTGGCCCGGCTGCGGGTAGCCGTAGCCGCCGCGGCCGCCGCCGGCCGGCGGGGCGCTCTCGGGGCTCTGGCTGCTGGACGAGGCGAGCGTGCGGCTACGGACCCGGTACAGGCCGGTGTCGAGGTCGTCCGCCTTCTCCAGGTTGACCTTGATCGGGCCCATGAAGGTGTAGCGCTGCTGCTTGGCGTAGTCGCGCACCATGCCGGCGAGCTCGTCGCCGAGCTGGCCGGAGTAGGGGCTGAGCCGCTCGAAGTCCGGCGTGCTCAGCTCCACGATGAAGTCGTTGGGTACGACGGTGCGGTCGCGGTTCCAGATGGTGGCGTTGTTGTCGCACTCGCGCTGGAGCGCTCCGGCGATCTCCACCGGCTGGACCTCGGACTTGAAGACCTTGGCGAAGGTGCCGTTGACCAGACCTTCGAGACGTTGCTCGAACTTCTTCAGGACTCCCATGAGGCACCTCCTCCGTCGTTGTCGTCCTGTGTACTGCTTCTTCTGCTGCCCTGCGTACTGCTTCTTACCTGGTACTGCTTACTGATCGTATCCACGCGCCGGTGAATCGGCTGGTTCCCCCTGTCGACCCGGTCGACGGGTGTCGAAGCCTCCTCGACCCCTTCCCCCGACGCTCCCGTGTACGTACTTCTGCCCAGGATCGTAGAGGGGGCCGCAGACCAGTGTCCCGCACCTGGCTGTGGACCTCGTCCGGCTCCTGGGCAGATGGCCGGGACCGGTACGAGGTTGATACGTGAACAGGCCCTCGTTGATACGTAGCGCGGGGTCGGTGTCTCGTCTCCATCCTGGGGGACGGGGACGGAGAGAAGCGATGTGAACCCACCCTGCCCAGCGTGCTAATCTTCTGGATGTCGGAAGGCGCCGCCCCACAAGGGGAAGGAGCCGGAGGACACACCCAATGCGCGGGTGGCGGAATAGGCAGACGCGCTGGATTCAGGTTCCAGTGCCCGCAAGGGCGTGGGGGTTCAACTCCCCCCTCGCGCACCGAGGAGCACCGACGAAGGTGCTCTAGTTGCACCGACGGAACGGGCGGCATCGTGATCACGATGCCGCCCGTTCCTCTGTGTGTGGCCAAAAACACGTGGACCGCCGACGGCTGGAGCCGTCGGCGGTCCGGTTTTTGGGTGTGTGGATCTTCGGTTGCTATGCCGGGGGCTTGATCGTTCGACTGCGGACTACTGCTGGCTTGTGAGGAAGCTCTCAGGGTTTGGTGACGTAGCCCTTGGGGGTCCAGGTGCCCAGGCTTGGTCTTGCGGCGACGGGTTGGTCGGCGGTGGGGCCGGTCGCCGTGGAGGGCGATCGAGTCGGCCCAGGTCCTGAGCTTGCGGCGGTTGGCGTGGGCGAGCTGGAAGGCCAGCAAGAGGGTCTGGGCGGCGATGCCGCGGATGCGGCGGGTGCCGGCGTCTTCCAGGCGTTCGTACAGGCGGTCCTTGGCGTAGCCATTGATGCCTTCGACGCTGTTGCGGAGCCGGAAGTAGACGCGCTGCCAGGCTTCGGAGCCGTACTGGAGGGGCTGCCAGAGGTTGGCGCCGGATTCGGGCGGGACTGTGACGGTCTTCTGGCTGCAGCACCGGGGTGAGCCCGCGGGGCTGGGGGCAGGGTCGATCAGGGGCAGGTGGATGCCGCGGCCGAGGGTGTGCTCCTTGAGTGAGCACTGGGTGCGGTTGGCCTCGGCGGGGCACATGACGCGACGGTGGCCTTCGACGTCAGGGCGCTGCTTGGGCATGAAGAGGTACGCGGCGCGGGCGCGGATACGGTCGATCCAGGTCTGCTTGTCGATCTTCTCGGCGATCAGGTCTTTGGTGGCGTCCTTGAGCGTTTGGGGCATGGAAGGGCAGTACCAGTTGCCCTCGACGAGTTGGGCGCCGGCGAAGCCGGCCTGGACGCCGAGCTGGTCCTTCGCATAGTCGTAGACCGGCTCGTAACCCATGGCGCGGATGGGGAGCTGGAAGTTCTCCGGTTTCTGATCGTTGTTGGCGCGGTCACCGGCGAGATAGCCACGCGGCAGGCTGTCGTCGATCTGCTGGAGAGCTTCGACGGCGACGTGGCCGACGGTGGCTGGGCTTGTCGACGGAGAAGGCGATGACCAGTGCGGGGACGACGTCAGGGTCGGCGGAGCCGTCGGGCAGTGGAACGCCGTTGTGGTCGGGGTCCCGGGCGATGACCAGGGAGGCGTCGTAGCCGTAAAGACGCTTCTTGATCCGGTCTGCCTTCTTCTGGAGTTTGGCGCCGTTCTTGTCCTGCTGGGTGGGGGCGAGGTCGTCGAGGGCGAGAGGGTATTTGTGCTTGGTGGTGCGGACGTACCAGGCGGCGTCGGGGTCGGTGGAGGTGACGGGGCTGTCGGGGCCGACGCCCTTGGCGTAGGTGCCGATGACGGTGGCGTCGACGCAGGCCGAGCCGTCCCAGTGGCCTTCTAGGAGGGGAAGGGCCTCGCAAGCTGCCATTGAGCCACGCCTGAGCCGCGTGTAAGGGGCTCTGCCTGTGACTGACATGCAGCTCGATGGGTTGGATCGAAAAAACCGAATCACCTGGTCAGCGCACTACCTCTTGATCACTCAAGTCGGTGAACTCTCCCATCGGCCAGAAACATGATCGCGGCGACGGAGTTCTTCCGGTCGGGAGAGGTTCTCCGCCGGAAGGGGATTGTTCATGGTCGTGTTGTATCGGTCCAGGATTTGCACGGCTCTTGCTGCCGCTTGCGCTCTCGTGCTGACGAGTGCCTCGGTGGCGCAGGCCGGTGCTGTCGGGTCGACTCCTGTCCGGACCTTCGAGTACAGCGTAGGCGGCATGACGATGAAGGTTCCGACCGGCTGCTTATTCACACACATCGTCCGAGGTGGCGGGAAGAAGATCACCTACCAGAACGCCGGCGTCGACTGCGGCTTCGTCGCCGCGCTCGGCAGCGGGTTCTGTAACTGGCGGATCGACTTCACGTACGCCAACACCAACAACAAGACCTATCGGACATCCCGCGGGCGGACACACCCCGAGTGCAAGATCGATCCGATGAGGAACAACTCTCCCCAGACGTTGCCTCGTTATGGAAAGGCGTGTGCGCATCTCTACGTCAATGGGGTGCGGCGTGTGAGTCAGTGTCACCACATCACGAAGTGAGCCGTTCATGATCGATCAGCAGCAAGGGCGGGAACAATCCGGGGAGGTGCGACGGCGGTCGGCTGGGGTCGCCGCGTTCGCGGCGGGTCTTGGACTGACACTCGCCTTCTTCGCCTTCTTTCCTGGGCTTCCGCACGTCATCGACTGGGGGGCGATCGTCGTCGCCGTCCTGGTAGGAGCACTCACCCGATGGATCTGCCAGTCCTGGATGGGAAAGAGGAGCAAAGAGAGCGAGTGAGCTCGAGCAGAAGGACGCGGGCCTCTGTGAGGCCACCGAGCGTGGACGTCTTGCGGGTGCTGGCCGCTCGGGATCTTGAGCCCTGGCCTGCGCCGTGGGAAATCGGCTGTGACAGCGCGGGAAACGATCTACGTGCCAGACTTATGAAGCCTGATCAGCACGTTTCGTCGGTGCCCCAACCAAGACGAAACGGTCGTCATCGTGATCACGATACGACCGTTTTTCGCTTTGTTCCGGGCCTGTTGTCGGTGTGATTTTCCTGTCGATGTGAGCTCTCTCACTGTGGGGCGAAGAGGCGTCGGGCGCGGGGCCGTTGGAGCAGGGCGGTGTTTCAGACCGTGAGGCCACGCTTCCAGGCAGTTACCAGTGGGTGAGGTCGAACACTTCCGGGCGGTGGTGCTTTCAGGCCGGTGACCTGCCGAGTGCGGTGAGGGTGCGGTCCAGGGGGCTCGCGTCGGGGGGCGTGGGCAGGGCGGGGCGGAAGAAGGCGGTGGGAGTGAGCCTGCTTTCGTCGTCCGGTACGCGCAGGGCGATCGCGAGGGCGGCCTCGGTGACCTCCTTGTCGAGGTGCAGGGGTACGCCGAGGGTCCGGGCCACGTCCCAGCCGTGGACCACGTAGTCCAGGAAGTGGAACCCGATCGCGACCGACGCCGGGAAGCGGGTGGTCGTGCTGATCTCGGGGAGGGTGAAGTCCCTGTCGGGCACGCCCGGTCGGGCGAAGGCGTCGAGGACGGCCTGGGCCGCGGTCCGGTACGTCGTCGCGGGGTCGTCGCCCGACTCGCTCGGCTGCCAAGCGGTGAGGTCGCCGCCACCTCCCGACGCGGCTGCCGCGAACCCGTGGTGCTGGGCCGCCATGTGGGCCACGAGTTGCCGGAGCGTCCAGTCGCCGCAGGGTGTCGGCAGGTCCCAGTCCTGGGCGCCGGCCTGTTCCACGAGGCGTACGGACTCCCGTACAGCCGTCCGGTCGAGCTGTCGGATGTCCATGCGGGCCCCTTTGCGGATGGTTGTCCTGCTGCTGTCTCTGCTGGTGTCCTGCTCTCTCTGTCCTGCTGATTGGATCATATATTAGAACGGGCGTGCGTGCAGTTTTATGGACGGGTTTCAGGGAGTGCGGCAGGCCGCCGTCATGCGGGGGCCTCACGTGTGGGCGGGCAGCAGTGACGGGTCGGTCGTGTGGGCCCGCAGGCGGTTCAGGACGGCCTTGGCCGCCTTGTCGTAGCAGGTGAAGTCGTCGTGCAGGACGGACTCGGCGTTCGCCAGCTCCAGGAACGCCACGAGTTCGAAGACGAGTTGGGGGAGGTCGGCGTCGTCCGCGAGCTCGCCCGCCAGCTGGGCCTCCCGCGCGGTCCGCTCCAGGTAGGAGAGCCAGTCGGAGCGGGCCGCGGCGAGCGCGTCGTGGACCTTTCCCTCGCGGGCGTCGAACTCGGCTGAGACCGAGTAGAAGAAGCAGCCGCCGGGGAAGACCCGCTCCCGTGAGTACGTCAGCCACGCCGTGCACAGGGTCCACAGGCGGCCGACGCCCGCCGGCAGGTCACGGGCGGGCTGGACCACGTGCTCCGTGTAGAGGGTGACGGCCGTGCGGATCGTCGCGAGCTGGAGGTCCTCCTTGGAGCCGAACAGCGCGAAGACGCCGCTCTTGCTCAACTTCAGCTCGGTGGCGAGTTGACCCATGGAGAGCGCCGCGAGCCCCTCCACGGACGCGATCTCCACCGCGCGCCTGAGGATGAGCTGCCTGGTCTGGTTGCCGCGCGCGATCCGGCCGTCGGCCTGCGTCCCTGCCACGCCCATGTGTACCCACTCTCCTGGGCCGGACTGTCTCGGCACCGGCACCGTTGAGGCGTCAACAGTGTAGCGAATGAGCGGACGGTCGTGCGGTTAGTAGGGTTATATTTGCACGAACGATCGTACTGTTTTATGGAGGCACGATGCCGGTTCCGATCTGGTTCGCTCCGTGGAAGCCCGGCCCGGCCGAGTGCGTCGCCCCCGGCGACGATGTGGGGGGTGCGGCCGTCGTGAGCGTCACGGGCTTCGCCCCGTACCGTCCCTGGACAGCGATAGGGGTCAACGCCACCGGGGCCGCCCTGCGCCGGGACTGGGGCGATGTCGAGGGCGCGGTCGGGCTCTGGCTCTGGACCGTCCCGGGGCTTCTGCACCCGCGCTGCGGATCGGTCTCGGTGTGGCGCGACGAGGAGGGCCTGCGCCGCTTCGTCGGCCGCCACGACCATGTACGGATCATGCGCGCCTACCGTCACCGGGGCGGCCTGCGTTCGACGACCTGGCGGACCGACCGGTTCGACGGGGCCGCCACCCGGCGGGCCGCCCGGAGCGTCATCGCGGGGTGGTGTGGCGAGGCGGCCTTCTAGAACGTCTTGGGACGGGTGGCCTCTAGGACGGGTGGCCTCTAGGACGGGTGGCCGAGTTCGATGTCGTGGTCGTCGATGCCGGGGCCGGTCAGGGTCAGTGCGGTGGCGACCGGTGGATAGCCCGAGGCGATGACCGTGTACCCGCCGCCGTCGAGGTCGGTGAAGGCGTACGCCCCGTCGGTGCCGGTCGTCGCCGTGCCGACCACGTTGCCCGCCGCGTCGACGAGGGTGACGCGCGCGTCGGTGAGCGGGCCGTGCCCGGTGCGTACGACGCCCTGGAGCCGGACCCCGTTGTCCAGGTCGATCTCGACCCGGGTGAGGCCCGTCGCGCCCACCTCGACGGGCAGGGCGCGCGGCCGGTGTCCGACGGCGTTGACGGCGACCGTGACGGGACCCGGGGCCAGGTCGGTGAAGGTGAAGTCGCCCTGTTCGCCGGTGGTGTGGCTCGCCAGCAGATCTCCGCGTACGTCGGTGACGAGGACCAGGGCGTCCTTGACGGGCAGTCCGGTCCCCGCGGCCCGCACGGTTCCGGTCAGGCCGCTGCTGCCGGTCAGCAGGACGTCGTACGGGACCGGCTGGTTGTCGCTCACCAGCAGCGTGGACGCGCGTGGCTGGTGACCGTCGGCGGAGGCGATCAGGACGTAGCCGCCGGGGCCGGGTGCGTCGAGGGTGAAGGAGCCGTCGGAGTCCGCGGTCGTGCGGGACAGCTGACGGCCGGTGAGAGAGATGAGGGTGAGGGCGGCGCCGGGGACGGGGGTGTCGGAGGCGGCGCGGATGTGGCCCTGGATGAGAGTGCGGGGGACGGTGTCCGGGCCCGTGGCCAGGCCGGTTGCGGCGTTGGGGGGCTGCCGCTCCTCGGATGTGGGTGCGGGCGTCGGCGTGGGCGCCGCGGCCGGTGCCCCCTTCGTCCGGAGCGGGACCTCCTTGATGAACAGGCAGAAGAACAGGGAGACGAGGGCGAAGGGCGCGGCGTAGAAGAAGATGTCGGCGATGCCGTGGCCGTAGGAGCCCTCGACGAGGGTGCGCAGGGGGCCGGGCAGGGTGTGGACGTCCGGGATGGTGTCGGAGGAGCCGGAGGAGCGGAGTGCGGCGGCGGACCGGGGGTCGAGGCCGGCGAGACCCTCGGTGAGGTAGTGGCGGATGCGGTGGGCGAGGACCGCGCCCAGCGCGGACGTGCCGAGGGTGCCGCCGAGGGAGCGGAAGAAGTTCACCGTGGAGCTGGCGGCGCCCAGGTCGCTGGCCTCCACCTGGTTCTGCGTGGCCAGGACCAGGTTCTGCATCATCATGCCGACGCCGAGCCCCAGCAGGGCCATGAAGATCGCGACGTGCCAGTACACGGTGTCGTGGCGGATGGTGCCCAGCAGACCCAGGCCTGCGGTGATCAGGGTGCCGCCGGACAGCAGCCAGACCTTCCAGTGGCCGGTGCGGGTGATGATCCGGCCGGAGACCGTGGAGGCGCCGGCCAGGCCGACGATCATCGGGATCGTCATGACGCCGGACATCGTCGGTGACTTGCCGCGGGCCAGTTGGAAGTACTGGCTGAAATAAATGATCCCGACGTACATCGCGACGCCGACGAAGAGCGAGGCCAGGGCCGCCAGGGCGATCGTGCGGTTGCGGAACAGGCGCAGCGGGATGATCGGCTGGCTCGCCCGCGTCTCGGTGAGGAGGAAGAGCGCGAGCAGCGCGAGGGTGCCGCCGACCATGGTGTACGTCTGCCAGGACAGCCAGTCGTACTTGTCGCCGGCGAACGTCACCCACAGGAGCAGCAGGCAGACCCCGGAGGTGATGAAGAAGGCGCCGGCCCAGTCGACCTTCACCTCGCGGCGGACGGCGGGCAGGCGCAGGGTGCGCTGGAGGACGATCAGGGCGAGGACGGCGAACGGTACGCCGATGTAGAAGATCCAGCGCCAGCCGAGCCAGCTGGTGTCGGTGATGACCCCGCCGATCAGCGGTCCGCCGACCATCGCGGTGGCGAAGGTCGCGCCGAGATAGCCGTTGTAGCGTCCGCGCTCGCGCGGGGGGACCATCGCCGCGAGGATGATCTGCGACAACGAGGTCAGACCGCCCATGCCGATGCCCTGGACGGCGCGGCAGGCGATGAGCATCCCGGGGTTCTGCGACAGACCGGCCACCGCCGAGGCGCACACGAAGATCAGCAGAGCCAGCTGGACCAGCAGTTTCTTGGAGAAGAGGTCCGCCAGCTTGCCCCACAGCGGGACGGTCGCCGTCATCGTGAGGAGGGAGGCGGTGACGACCCAGGTGTAGGCGCTCTGGCCGCCGCCGAGGTCGCTGATGATGTGGGGCAGGGCGTTGGAGACGATCGTCGACGACAGGATCGCGACGAACATGCCGAGCAGCAGGCCGGTCAGCGCCTCCATGATCTGCCGGTGCGTCATGGGCGCGTCGGCGGGGGTGGCATCCGCCGCCGCGGTCGCTGGGCTTGCTGCGGTCGTCGCGGCGGAAGGGGACCTCGTCGTCATCGGCTTCCTCGCTGTTTTGCATGCATGGGGCAACTGAAGTCTTCTTGTCGTTAGTTGCCGTAGGCAAAGGAGTTTGCCGAGACTTGGCTCAAAAAGTCGGCAAAGCTGTAGCGCGCTGTAGCGCACCCCATCACCGGGTCCATGGGGCTGAAGAGACGTGGAAGAGGTTGATGGGACTGGGGAGGCGTGCCAAGGCGAGGACGGGGCAGTCGGTGGACGGGTGAGGGTTGTGTGATGGGGAGGAGCCCCGGCTGGGACGCCGGGGCTCCTCTGTCTTTGCGGGGGGTCTTGTCTTTACGGGGGGTCTTGTCTTTTCGGCGGTCTTGTCTTTTCGGGGTTTTCCACAGGCCCAGCGGTGTGGTTCCGGAGTTGTCCACAGGGTCTGACGCATTTCGGCCATGGGCTGTACGGTCGGCACGAGTTGATGTTCGTGTCGAGGCGCACTCGCGGTCGGTCGAGGTGCGCGCGGGTTCGGGGGAGGCGGTCGCGGTGACCGAGGTCGGTGGTACGGAGGTCTCAGGGCCGGGGCGGCGACTTCCGCGGGTGCCCGGGTTCGCCGAGTGGCCCGTCGAGGGCTCGCCCAAGGAGGAGGGAAAGGCACTGCGCCGGCACGTTCCGCGCGGCTCGCACACCTCCCTCGACCTGGACGTCTCCCGCCCGGACGCGGTCACGGCCGTCGAGGAGTCCAGTCAGGGTCGCCTCTCCGAGCTCACGCCGATCAGGGTGGGCCGGATGGCCGCCACCCCGTTCGCCTTCCTGCGCGGCTCCGCCGGCCTCATGGCCTACGACCTCGCGCGCACCCCGATGACCCGGATCCGCGCCCAGATCTGCGGCGACGCCCACGCGGCGAATTTCGGCCTGTACGGCGACGCGCGGGGCGACCTCGTCATCGACCTGAACGACTTCGACGAGACCGTGGACGGCCCCTGGGAATGGGACCTCAAGCGGCTCGCCGCCTCCCTCGTGCTGGCGGGGCGGGAGGCCGGCGCCGACGAGGACACCTGCCGCAAGGCGGCGCACGGCGCGGTCGGCGCCTACCGCCGCACGATGCGGCTGCTGGCCAAGCTCCCGGTCCTCGACGCGTGGAATGCCATCGCCGACGAGGAACTCGTCTCCCACACCGACGCCCACGATCTGCTCGGCACGCTGGAGCGGGTCTCCGAGAAGGCGCGGGCCAACACCAGCGGGCGCTTCGCGGCCAAGTCCACCGAGCCGACAGAGGAGGGCGGGCGCCGCTTCGTCGACGCCCCGCCCGTGCTGCGCCGCGTCCCGGACGCGGAAGCTGCCGCGGTGGCCGCGTCCCTCGAGCCGTACGTGGCCACGCTCTCCGAGGACCGCCTCCCCCTGCTGGCCCGCCACGCGGTGCACGACGTCGCCTTCCGCATAGTCGGCACGGGCAGCGTGGGCACACGGTCGTACGTGGTGCTGCTCCTGGACCACCGGGGCGAACCGCTGGTGCTCCAGGTGAAGGAGGCGCGGCCGTCCGCCCTGGTCCCGCACCTTCTCAGCGCTGGTTTCGAGGCACCGTCCGTCGACCACGAGGGGCGGCGCGTGGTTCTCGGCCAGAAGCGGATGCAGGTGGTCAGCGACATCCTGCTGGGCTGGACGACGGTCGACGGCCGCCCCTTCCAGGTCCGTCAGTTCCGCAACCGCAAGGGCAGCGTCGACCCCGCCGCCCTCGCCGCCGACCAGGTCGACGACTACGGCCGGATGACCGGCGCCCTCCTGGCCCGCGCCCACTCCCACAGCGCCGACCCGCGCCTCATCGCCGGCTACTGCGGCAAGAGCGAGGAACTCGACGATGCGATGGCCACCTTCGCCGTCGCCTACGCCGACCGCACGGAGGTCGATCACGCGGAACTGGTCAAGGCGGTGCGCGAAGGGCGGATCCCGGCGGAGATGGGCGTATGAGGGGGAGGCGACCGGCCGACGCGCGGGGCTGGGGAGTGGGGGGAACCTGGTGAAGTACGTCGATCTTGACGCCCTCGTGGGCGGGATGCGGGGCGGTATGGATCCGGGCCCCTACCTGGAGCGGCTGCCTGAGCTGGCGGACGGCCTGCCTCCGGGGGCGCGCGCGTTCGCCACCGACCCGGATCACTACGACTTCGGCGGCAAGCGCTGCGTGAAGGACCTCAAGCCCCGGGAGGCCCGCCGCACCGGGGACGACACGATAGAGATCCACTTCGGCCACAACTGCTGGAAACACGACGAGGACCTGGTCATCCACTACACCGGCGTCTCCCGTTTCCAGGCGGACGTCCTCGACGTCTGCGACCTCGCCGACCTCGGTGACGTCATCCTCGACGAGCTCCTGCCCCACCCCGACGGCCTCACCCACGAGATCGCCTGCCGCCCCGGCAGCCTCCTGGTCGCCTGCCGCGACCTGACGGCGGAATGGGTGGCGGTGGACTGCCCGGATGCGAGAGAGCCGTGAAAGACATCCCAGGGGCCGGGGCCGGGGGCGTGGCGACACCGGCGGACTTGGGCGGTCGCTCCGGCCGTGGCCTACGCTGTTCGGGTGACGACCCCGGAAGCTGAGCAGTCCCGTCCCGAGGAGCGGCTGGAGCGGGCCGTGCGGGCCGCCGAACAGGCGTTGATCGAGTACGAGATCGCGGTGGAGACCTTCCGCGTCGAGGTGGAGAACTTCTCGCGCCTCCACCATCAGAAGCTCGGTCCCATGTACGCCCGGCTCGACGAGCTGGACGCCCAGATCGCCGAGGCCAAAGCCGCGCGCACCGGCGATCCCGAGGACCTTCGCAAGGCGGCCGAGGCACGGGCCCGGGTGCTGCCGATGCCCGGTGTCGACGAGCTGTTCCACGGCTGGATGGACGGCGACGGCATCTTCCCGGAGGCCCTCGCGATGCTCACGGACCAGCCGGTACAGCCCCCGCAGCGGGTGCGGCCCAGCGAGGAGGCCCGCAAGCTCTACCGCGAACTGGCCCGCAAGGCCCATCCCGACCTGGCCCAGGAGGACGTGGAACGCAGGCGGCGCGAGGAGTTCATCACCCGCGTCAACGCGGCCTACGCCCGCGGCGACGAGGCCCTGCTGCGTGAACTCGCCGAGGAGTGGGCGGCCGGACCCGCACCGAAGGACCCCGGCCCGACTCCCAGCGAGGAGCTCTACGCCCGCCTCGAGTGGCTGGCCCAGCGCAAGGAGATGCTCGCGCTCGTCGCGAAGGAGCTGGAGGAGGGCGCGATCGGCGCGATGCTCCGCCTGGCGCCGGAGGACCCGGACCGTCTCCTGGACGAGATCGCCGACAAGCTCCTGGCCGAGGTCGCCCAGCGCGAGGACGAGCTGGCGGCGCTGCTCCGGTAGGCGCGCCCCGCGCTGCTCGCCCCGTCGGGTAGCGTCGGACGCATGAGTTTCGGAGCTGGTGTGCCCACGGTCGAGGTCGGCGATCTCAAGGACGGCGACTTCCTGCTGGACGTCCGTGAGGACGACGAGTGGCAGGCGGGCCACGCACAAGGTGCGCTGCACATTCCCATCAGCGAGTTCGTGGCCCGCTACGGCGAGCTGACCGAGGCTGCCCCGCAGGACGGCCGCGTCCACGTGATCTGCCGTTCCGGCGGCCGTTCGGCTCAGGTCACCATGTACCTCGTCCAGCAGGGCATCGAGGCCGTGAACGTCGACGGTGGCATGCAGGTCTGGCAGGCCGCCGGCCGCCCCGTCGTCACGGAGGACGGCCGGCCGGGGCACGTCGTCTGACCCACCGGCAACGGCCGGGGGTCCTCTTGGGTCGGCGGGCGTCCGAGCCGGGGATGCTCAGCCGGCGTGCCTCAGCCGAGGGGGTGCGCCGCCAGCAGGTCGCCCAGGGCTTCCTCGTGGGCCGAGGCCGGGCCGAGGGTCAGCTCCAGGTGCTTGGCCCAGGCGTGGTACCGGTGCAGCGGGTACTCCACGTCCGCACCGAACCCCCCGTGCAGGTGCTGTGCCGTCTGCACGATCCGCCGTACGCCGTCCGCCGCCCAGATCTTCGCCACGGCGACATCACCGGAGGCGGGCAGTGCTCCGGGCGCCCCGGAGGCGATCCGCCACGTGGCCTGCCACAGGGTGGCCTCCATCGCCCGCAGGTCGATGTACCGGTCGGCGGCCTGCACGGCGACGGCCTGGAAGGTCGCGACGGGGAACCCGAACTGCTCCCGCTCACCGGTGTACTCACCGGTCATCCGCAGCACGTTCTCACCCAGCCCCAGCGCCAGCGCACACGTCCCGGTGGTCAGCAGCTCCCGCAGCCACTCCCACGCGCCGTCGGCCTCGATGACGCTCCGGCCGGCGATCCGCGCCGACTCCAGCCGCAGTTCGCCGAGGCGCTCACCGGTGGTGGAGACCTGCTCGCCGAGCACGACCCCCTCGTGCACACGGGGGACCAGGGCGAGAACGCTCCGGTCGTCACCGGTGTGGGCGGGCACGAGGACGAAGTCGGCGTTGTGTGCCCAGGGAACCGCCGTCTGCACCCCGTCCAGCACCCACGCCCCGCCCTCCTGACGCGCGGTCACCGCCAGCTCGGCGGGATCATGACCGGTACGGCCGTGCGCGGCGACGGTCAGCACGACCTCGCCCCGCCCCGCCCGGGCCAGCAGTTCCGCCCTCAACTCTTCACCACCGTAGGCCTGTACGGCGGCGGCCGCCGCACTGTTCTCCAGCAGCGGCACCCGCGCCAGCACCTTCGCCGCCTCGCGCAGCACCAGGCACAGCGCGATGGCGTCGAGGCCCGCCCCGCCGAACTCCTCATCGAGCAGCAGACTCAGCAGATCCGCGTCGGTGAGCCTGGCCCACAGCGCCCGGTCGAAGTCGTCGGCCACGGCTCCCCGGGTGCGCGAGGGACTGGGCACCCCGTCGGGCGCGACCCCGGCGAACACCCCGCGCGCCGCCTCGGCCGCCGCCTGCTGCTCCTCGCTGAAGCTGAAGTCCACGGTCCTGTCCTCCCGGCGGATCCACTGACCTGACGGCCCGTCAAGATAGAACAGGTTCTAGGAGAAGGGAATGCCTTGCGCGGAGCGGCAGGTGGGGCGGCATGCGGAGCGGCTGGCGGGGCGGCATGTGCTCCGCCGGGCGGCTCGGCTCGGCTCAGCGGTCGAAGTCCAGCTCCACCTTCTCCGTCACCGGATGCGACTGGCACGCCAGCACATATCCCGCCTTCGTCTCCTCCCGCTCCAGCGCGAAGTTGCGGTCCATGCGCACCTCGCCCGAGACCAGGAAGGCCCGGCAGGTGCCGCACACCCCGCCCTTGCAGGCGTAGGGCGCGTCGGGCCGGTTGCGCAGCACGGTGTCCAGGAGTGACTCCCCGTCCTGCACCGGCCATGTCCCCCCGCGTCCGTCCAGGCGGGCGGTCACCGTGCTGTGGGCGGGTGTCGTGGCGCCGGGTGGGGGAGCGACGCTGTCCACGTGGAAGATCTCCTCGTGGATCCGGTTCCGGAGCACGCCCAGGTCCCGCAGCGCGCGTTCGGCACCCTGCACCAGTCCGAACGGCCCGCACAGGAACCAGCCCGCCACCCGCTCCACCGGCAACAGCGCCGGCAGCAGCCCGTTCAACCGCTCCCGGTCGAGCCGCCCCGACGGCAGCCCCGCCTGCTGCTCCTCCCGGGAGAGCACCGTGACCAGCTGCAACCGCTCCGGGTAGCGGTCCTTCAGGTCGGCGACCTCCTCCAGGAACATCGTCGAGGCGGACGTACGGTCGCTGCGGATCAGACAGAACCGGGCGCCGGGCTCGCGCGCCAGCAGCGTCGACATGATCGACAGCACCGGGGTGATCCCGCTGCCGCCGACGATCGCCGCGTAGACCCCGGGCGCGGGGTCGAGCGTGAACCGCCCCGCGGGTGTCATCACCTCCAGCTCGTCCCCGGCGTTGATCTCCTTGAGGGCGTAGGTCGAGAAGGCTCCGCCCTCGACCAGCCGCACCCCCACCCGCAGTGTGCTCGGCCCCTCCGCGTCGGGCGCGGGCGCCGGTGAGCAGATCGAGTACGTCCGCCGGACGTCCAGCCCGTCGACCACACGCCGCAGGGCGAGATGCTGGCCCGCCGCGTACCGGTACTCCTCGCGCAGCTCGGGCGGCACGGTCAGGGTGAGGGCGACGGAGTCGTCGGTGAGCCGGTCCACCCCGGCCACCGGGAGCGGGTGGAAGCGCGCCATCACAACTCCTTGAAGTGGTCGAAGGGTTCACGGCAGGTCAGACAGCGCCGCAGCGCCTTGCACGCGGTGGAGGAGAAGCGGCTGAGCAGCTCGGTCTCGGCGGAGCCGCAGTGCGGGCAGTGAACGGGTTCCGCCGACGCGTCCAGGGGATCGGCGTACGTGCGCGTCGGGCCCAGGGACAGCGCGACGGGGCCCGACGAGCCCGCCCCCGGCCCTGCCCCGGCCCGCGCTCCGGTGCGCGGGGGCGCGATCCCGAACTCCCGGAGTTTGCGGCGTCCTTCGGCGGTGATGTCGTCCGTCGACCAGGCGGGCGCGAGGACCGTGCGCACGGTGACCTCCCGCACACCGTGCTCGTGCAGCACCCGCTCGATGTCCACCGACATCGCCTCCAGGGCCGGGCAGCCCGTGTACGTCGGGGTCAGTTCCACCTCGACCGCGTCCGCCCCGCGCACGTGCACCGCGCGCACCACGCCCAGCTCTAGCAGGGTGAGCACCGGCAGTTCGGGGTCGGGCACCGAACCGGCGACCTCGAGGAGCTCCGCCTCCAGCGGGGTGACCGTCACCATGACGCCCCCGGGTGGCTGCGGTGCAGGTGCTGCATCTCGGCGAGCATGCGCCCGAAGGGTTCGGTGTGCAGCCCCTCGCGGCCGGCGCCCGCCGTCCAGGCCCCGGAACGGGGGCCCTCGGGGACGGACAGGGTGGCCCGCCGCAGCACCTCCCCGATGGACTCCAGCCAGTCCCTCTCCAACGCCTCGCTGTCGACGTCCAGACCCTCCACCGGCCGGAACATCTCGCCGGTGAACCGCCACAGGGCGTCACAGGCCCGCCGCATCCGCTCGTGGCTGAGCTCCGTGCCGTCGCCGAGCCGCAGGGTCCACTGCTCGGCGTGGTCGCGGTGGTAGGCGACCTCCTTGACCGCCTTCGCGGCGAGCCCGGCGAACGGCCCGTCCCCGCCCGCGAGGCGCGCGTACAGCAGGTGCTGGTAGGTGGAGAAGTACAGCTGGCGGGCGATGGTGTGGGCGAAGTCGCCGTTCGGCTGCTCCACCAACTGGAGGTTGCGGAAGGCCCGTTCCTCACGCAGGTAGGCCAGTTCGTCCTCGTCTCCGACCGTCGAGAGCAGCACGCGGGCCTGGCCCAGCAGGTCCAGCGCGATGTTGGCGAGGGCGACCTCCTCCTCCAGGACGGGGGCGTGGCCCGCCCACTCCCCGAGGCGGTGGGAGAGCACGAGGGCGTCGTCACCGAGGGCGAGGGCGGCGGCCGTGGGAAGCGCGGTGGTCGTCACAGGTGCTGCACCCCGTCCGGGATCTCGTAGAACGTCGGGTGGCGGTACGGCTTGTCGGCGGCCGGCTCGAAGAAGGGGTCCTTCTCGTCGGGGGAGGACGCCGTGATCGCGGAGGACGGCACGACCCAGATCGAGACGCCTTCACCGCGCCGGGTGTACAGGTCGCGGGCGTTGCGCAGGGCGAGCTCGGCGTCCGGTGCGTGCAGGCTGCCGGCGTGCGTGTGGGAGAGGCCGCGGCGGGAACGCACGAAGACCTCCCACAGGGGCCAGTCGGTGTTCGTCATGATCGCGTCGCTCCCGTCCCACCGGAGCGGCCGGCGCCGGTGTGTTTGGCCGCGTGGGCCGCGGCGGCCTCCCGTACCCAGGCGCCCTCGTCGTGGGCCTGCCTGCGTTGGCTTATCCGCTGTTCGTTGCACGGACCGTTGCCCTTGAGGACCTCCCGGAACTCCGTCCAGTCGATCGGCCCGAAGTCGTGGTGCCCCCGCTCCTCGTTCCACTTCAGGTCCGGGTCCGGGAGCGTGAGGCCCAGGGATTCGGCCTGGGGGACGCAGATGTCCACGAAGCGCCGGCGCAGCTCGTCGTTGGAGTGGCGCTTGATCTTCCAAGCCATCGACTGCGCGGAGTGCGCGGACTCGTCGTCGGGCGGGCCGAACATCATCAGTGACGGCCACCACCAGCGGTTCACCGCGTCCTGCGCCATGGCGTGCTGCTCAGGGGTGCCGCGACTGAGGGCCAGCAGCAGCTCGTAGCCCTGGCGCTGGTGGAAGGACTCCTCCTTGCAGACGCGGACCATCGCGCGTGCGTACGGGCCGTAGGAGCAGCGGCACAGGGGGACCTGGTTGGTGATCGCGGCACCGTCCACGAGCCAGCCGATGGCGCCGACGTCGGCCCAGGTCAGCGTGGGGTAGTTGAAGATCGAGGAGTACTTCTGGCGGCCGGAGTGGAGCTTGTCCAGCAGTTCCTCGCGGCTGGTGCCCAGGGTCTCGGCCGCGCTGTACAGATACAGCCCGTGTCCCGCCTCGTCCTGGACCTTCGCCATCAGGATGGCCTTGCGGCGCAGCGAGGGTGCGCGCGTGATCCAGTTGGCCTCCGGCTGCATGCCGATGATCTCGGAGTGGGCGTGCTGTGCGATCTGCCGGACGAGGGTGGCGCGGTAGGCGTCGGGCATCCAGTCCCGCGGCTCGATGCGCTCGTCGGCTGCCACGGCGGCGTCGAAGGCACGCTGGTACGCGTCGGTGCCTGTGTCGCCCGCTGGGCCCGCCGTGCCGTCCTGGGCGCCGTACGCCGGTGTGCCGGCCGTCTGGTGCGCGGCTGCTGTCGCCATGTGGTCCCCCTCGACCTTTGGGGTCTGCCCGAGCCTTCTCCCGACCGATCGTTCGGTCCGTGCGATTCCATGGTGGGACGGCCGTCGTAAGGTGTCAACCGCTGTGGACAACCTGCGGGCGCGCCTGTGGAAAACCTCGGGGGCCGGGACGGCCTCATGACCCGGGGCGGCCGCTCTGGCCGGTCGACTGTGAGAAGCGCGACGGGGACTGTGCCGGGCCGGTGGGCCTGAGTACCGTTCCGTGCGAGCGCCGACGGTGATGTTGCGAGGTCCGCGGGACGGACCGGAACGGGAAACGGGGCGGAATGGACGCTTACGGCGGAACGGACGCCCAGGATCACCCGGGCGCCGCGCACGGGCCGCAGCCCCAGCACGACTCGGCCCCGGGCGTTCCCTCGCAGGCCGGCGTTCCCCCGCAGGCCCCGGGCGTTCCCTCGCAGGCCGGCGTTCCCTCACAGGCCGCCGCCGCTCCCTCGCAGGTCGGCGTTCCCCCAGAGGCCGCCGCCGCTCCCTCGCAGGCCGGCGTTCCGCCAGAGGCCGCCGGTGTTCCCCCACAGGCCGACCGTCACCACCCCTCGGACCGCGCCGCCGCCCCCTCCCCCGATCCCCCGGCCGCTCCCCCGTTCGACCCTCGTGCCGGTGTCGCCGCCCTCTCCCCCCGCTACCAGATAGGCGTCGCCCTGGCGCTGGCGGTCGTCGCGGTCACCGTCTGTGCGCACATCGGCATGGTGTTCCTGCATGTCGCGCCGTCGAACACGGTCACCAAGCGGCACGGCCAGGCCATAGACGACTGGATCTACCCGGAGTTCGAGCAGAACTGGAAGCTGTTCGCGCCCAACCCGCTCCAGCAGAACATCGCCGTCCAGGTCCGCGCCCAGGTCAGCTCGCCGAGCGGCGACATCCGCACCACCGGCTGGTACGACCTGTCGGCCGAGGACGGCCGGGCCATCGACGGCAACCTGCTGCCCAGCCACACCCAGCAGAACGAGCTGCGCCGGGCCTGGGACTTCTTCGTCGCCACGCACGGCGGCGACAACCGCCCGGTGGGGCTGCGCGGCTCCCTGTCCGAGAACTATCTGCGGCGCATCGTGGAGCTGCGTCTGTCCCGCGAGGACGCGACCGGCGAGCACGGCGTCCTCGAGCGCGTCCAGGTCCGCTCCCGCACCACCAACGTCCGCCCGCCCGCGTGGAGCCGGGAGCAGATCTCGCTGAAGCCGTTCTACCGCGTGCTGCCCTGGTGGTCGGTCCCGGTGGACGAGGCGAGGGAGGGCGTGGAGTGAATCGCTTCGCCATGTCGGTCTCCGCCGCCATCGCCCGGGTCACCGAAGCCGCGTTCGGTCCGTACCAGACCGCCGTCATCCGTATCGGCTTCAGCGCGACCTGGTTGCTGTTCCTGTTGCGTGAGCTGCCGCACCGCGCGGAGCTCTACGGGCCCGACGGACCGTGGAGCTGGGACCTCGCCCAGCAACTGACCGGGGCCAACGGCGCCTTCACCGTTCTGATGTGGTCGGACGGGCGGCTCTGGTTCGAGATCGTCTACGTGCTCGCCCTCCTGTCGAGCGCGCTGCTGCTGCTGGGCTGGCGTACCCGCACGATGTCCGTGGTGTTCATGGTCGGCGTGCTGTCGCTGCAGAACCGCAGTGTCTTCGTCGGGGACGGCGGTGACAACGTCCTGCACCTGATGTCGATCTACCTCGTCTTCACGCGCTGCGCCCAGGTGTGGTCGCTCGACGCGCGGCGCGAGCGGCTCGCGGGTCAGGCACGCGCGCGTGGGGAGCGGGTGGTGGACCGGGTGGGGCCGGCGCTGTGGGCCGTGCTCGGGCTGGTGCTGCTCGCGGCGACGCTCGCCGGGAAGCTGGGTGAGAACTGGCTGTCGGACGTGGACGACTCGGGCCGGTCGGCTCCGGTCGGTCTGGTCATGGCCTTCGCCGCGGGGATCGGCGGGCACGGACTGCTGCCGACGATCCTGTGGGGCATGTGGGCGGCGCAGGCCCTGTGGTGGATCGTCGGGCGCCGCGCGAAGACCGCCGAGCCGCGCATCCTGCTCGACGTGATCGCCAACATCGTCCACAACGGCGCGCTGCTGGTGATCATGGCCGAGGCCTGTCTGATCTACGCCACGGCCGGCTGGTACAAGATCCAGGGCTCACGCTGGCAGGACGGCACCGCCGTCTACTACCCGCTGCACCTCGACTACTTCTCGCCCTGGCCCGCCCTCGCCGACCTGCTCTCCGCCAGCGGCACGCTCGTGATGCTCGTGACCTACGGGACGGTCGTCGTGCAGGTCGCCTTTCCGTTCACCCTGTTCAACCGGCGGGTCAAGAACGTCCTGCTGGCCGTCATGATGACCGAGCACGCGGTGATCGCGGTGGTGCTCGGGCTGCCGTTCTTCTCCCTGGCGATGATCACGGCGGACGCGGTCTTCCTTCCCACGTCGTTCGTGCGCCGTCTGGGCGGATGGGCGGCACACGCGCGTGGACGGCTGTTTCCACGCTTCCCACGCTTTCCACGCGACGGTCGCACGGCATCGCCACAGGACCCGGCCACCCCGGAGAACCCCGAGCACGCGCCCGTAGGCTTCACCACATGACCGACTCCGTGAGTGCCTGGCACCGGCTCGTCGACTCCTGTGTGCTGCTCGACGGCTTCCACGCCCTCAAGCACGCCCTGCGCTTCGGCGCCGTCGTCCCGGTGGCGGTCACCACCGACCGGCGGGCGGCGCTCGCTCTCGCCGACGATCTCGCGCCGGACGTACACGCGAGCCTGAACGCGCTCCTGACGGAGGTCCCGGAGGCCACGTACGCGGCCCTCGTCCCGCGCCCGCACCCCACCGCCGTGGCCGCGCTGGCCGTGCGGCCCTCCCGGCTGGCCCATCTCGACCGGCTGGGCCACACGCCTCGGCCCGCGCCCGTCATCGTCTTGGACAACCCGCGCAACCTGGGCAACACGGGGGCCGTGATCCGGCTGGCGGCCGGTTTCGGTGCGACCGGAGTCGTCACCACCGGCACCCTCGATCCCTGGCACCCCACCGTGGTGCGCGGCGGGGCGGGGCTGCACTTCGCGACCGCCGTCGAGCGGCTGACGGTGGCGGAACTACCGTCCGGGCCGCTGTTCGCGCTCGACCCGGAGGGCGACGACATCCGGGGCGTGAAGCTTCCGGACGACGCCGTCCTCGCGTTCGGCTCGGAGCGCAGCGGGCTGTCGGCGGAGCTGCGCGGGCGCACCGACCACCTGCTGGCCCTGCCGATGCGCCCCCAGGTCTCCAGCTACAACCTCGCGACCAGCGTGGCCATGACGCTGTACCACTGGAGCGCCACCGGGGGCGCCCCTGCGGCCTCCTAGGCTTCCCGGCGCACCTCCACCATCCGGAAGCGGTTGGCGACGAAGGCGCCGTCGGTGAGGGCCGCGTTGGCCGCCGGGTTGCCGCCCGAGCCGTGGAAGTCGGAGAACGCGGCCGTCTGGTTGACGTACACCCCGCCCGTGAGGTTGAGCGAGAGCTGGGCGGCCTCCTCCAGGCAGACCTCCTGGACGGCCTGCTCGACCTCCTCGTCCGTGGTGTACGCGCCGACGGTCATCGCGCCCTTGTCGCGGATGGTCCGCCTCAGCAACTCGATCGCGTCCGCCGCCGAGTCGACCGCGACCGCGAAGGAGACCGGCCCGAAGCACTCGCTCATGTAGGCGGCCTCGTCGTCCTGCTTGGCGCCGTCCAGCTTCACCATGACGGGCGTGCGCACGACCGCGCCCGGGAAGTCCGCGTTGCTCACCTCGCGGGAGGCGAGGGCGACCTCGCCGAGGCTCGCCGCGGCCTCCAGGCGGGCCTTGACGTCCGGATTGACGATGGCGCCGAGCAGGGCGTTCGCGCGGGCGTCGTCGCCGAGGAGCCCGTCGACCGAGCGGGCGAGGTCGGCGACCACCTCGTCGTAGCTCTTCGGGCCTTCGTCGGTGCGGATGCCGTCGCGCGGGATGAGCAGGTTCTGCGGGGTGGTGCACATCTGGCCGCTGTACAGCGACAGCGAGAAGGCCAGGTTGGCGAGCATCCCCTTGTAGTTCGCCGTCGAGTCCACCACCACCGTGTTCACGCCGGCCTTCTCGGTGTAGACCTGCGCCTGGCGGGCGTTGGTCTCCAGCCAGTCGCCGAACGTCGTCGAACCGGTGTAGTCGATGATCCTGATCTCGGGCCGGACCGCGAGCGTCTTGGCGATGCCCTCGCCGGGCCGCTCGGCGGCCAGCGCCACCAGGTTCGGGTCGAAGCCGGCCTCGGCGAGCACCTGGCGGGCGACCTGCACGGTGAGGGCCAGCGGGAGCACCGCGCGCGGGTGGGGCTTGACCAGGACCGCGTTGCCGGTGGCCAGGGAGGCGAACAGGCCCGGGTAGCCGTTCCACGTCGGGAAGGTGTTGCAGCCGATGACCAGGGCGATGCCCCTGGGGACGGCGGTGAACCGCTTGGTGAGCGCGAGCGGGTCCCGCTTGCCCTGCGGTTTGTTCCAGTCGGCCGTTTCGGGGGTGCGCACCTGCTCCGCGTACGCGTACGCCACCGCCTCCAGGCCGCGGTCCTGGGCGTGCGGGCCGCCCGCCTGGAACGCCATCATGAAGGCCTGGCCGGAGGTGTGCATGACCGCGTGCGCGAACTCGTGCGTGCGGTCGCTGATCCGCTTGAGGATCTCCAGACAGACCACCGCGCGCGTCTCCGCGCCCGCGTCCCGCCAGGCCCGCTGTCCGGCCTTCATGGCGGGCAGCAGCGTGTCGATGTCCGCGTGCGGGTAGGTGACGCCCAGCTCGACCCCGTACGGCGAGACCTCGTCGCCGACCCAGTCGTCCGTGCCGGGCTGGCCGAGGTCGAGGCGGGTGCCGGTCAGGGCGTCGAAGGCGGCCTTGCCCGCCGCCGCGTCCAGGCTGCCGTTCTCGCCGTAGGCCTTGGGGTGTTCGGGGTGCGGGGACCAGTACGCGCGTGTGCGGATCGCTTCCAGCGCCTGGTCGAGGGTGGGCCGGTGCTTGGCGATCAGATCGTGCGCGGTGAGTTCGGCGGCCATGCGGGACCAACTCCTCGTCTCAAGAACTCTTCGTCGAGCTCATGACCTGGCGGAAACCTGGGCGGGAACGGGCGGACAGAGTTAGAGTAACCGAACGATCGGTCGGGACAAGGGGGCCTGCCGCATCTGTGGAAAACCCCGTGCGGGAGGATCGCGCACATGACAGCACTCGACCCCAGCAGCCCCGTGGCCGTCGTCGGCACCGGCACCATGGGCCAGGGCATCGCCCAGGTCGCGCTGGTCGCCGGCCACCCCGTACGGCTGTACGACGCCGCCCCCGGGCGGGCCAGGGACGCGGCCGCCGCGATCGGCGCACGCCTCGACCGGCTCGTCGAGAAGGACCGGCTCACCGGCGCCGACCGGGACGCGGCGCGCGCGAGGCTCACGGCCGCCGACAGCCTCGCCGGACTCGCCGACTGCGCGCTGGTCGTCGAGGCGGTCGCGGAACGACTGGACGTCAAGCAGGAGCTGTTCCGCGCGCTGGAGGACGTCGTCGGCGACGACTGTCTCCTCGCCACCAACACCTCGTCCCTGTCGGTCACCGCGATCGGCGGCGCCCTGCGCAACCCCGGCCGCCTCGTCGGCCTGCACTTCTTCAACCCGGCGCCGCTGCTGCCGCTGGTCGAGGTCGTCTCCGGCTTCGCCACCGACGTCACGTCGGCCACGCGCGCGTACGAGACGGCCCGCACCTGGGGCAAGGCACCGGTCGCCTGCGCGGACACCCCCGGCTTCATCGTCAACCGCATCGCGCGGCCCTTCTACGCCGAGGCCTTCGCGGTCTACGAGGCCCAGGGCGCCGACCCGGCCACCATCGACGCGGTCCTGCGCGAGTCGGGCGGCTTCAAGATGGGCGCCTTCGAACTCACGGACCTGATCGGGCAGGACGTCAACGAGTCCGTCACCCACTCCGTGTGGCAGTCCTTCTTCCAGGACGTGCGCTTCACGCCGTCGCTCGCCCAGCGCAGGCTGGTCGAGTCGGGCCGTCTGGGCCGCAAGAGCGGACAGGGTTGGTACGACTACCGCGAGGGCGCCGAGCGCGCCGAACCGCACACCGCGGAGCGGGCACAGCCGCCCGCGTACGTCGTCGCCGAGGGGGACCTGGGCCCCGCCTCCGAGCTGCTCGCCCTGATCCGCGAGGCGGGCATCCAGGTCCGCGAGGAGGACGAGGACCACGGCACCCGCCTGGTGCTGCCCTCCGGCGGCCAGTTGGTGCTCGCCGACGGCCAGACGTCCGTGGAGTTCCGGGACGTCGTCTACTTCGACCTGGCCCTCGACTACCGCAGGGCCACCCGCGTCGCCCTGTCCGCCTCCCAGGACACCTCCTCGAAGACCCTCGCCGAGGCGACCGGACTCTTCCAGGCCCTCGGCAAGGACGTCAGCGTCATCGGCGACGTCCCCGGCATGATCGTCGCCCGTACGGTCGCGCGGGTCGTCGACCTGGCGCACGACGCCGTCGCCAAGGGCGTGGCCACCGAGGAGGACGTCGACACCGCGATGCGGCTGGGCGTGAACTACCCCCTGGGCCCCTTCGAATGGAGCCGCAGACTCGGCCGCAGCTGGGCGTGCGCCCTCCTCGACGACCTGCACCAGCGCGACCCCTCCGGCCGCTACGCGCCCTCCCTCGCGCTCTACCGCCACGCGTACGCCACCGAAAAGCGGGAGGGCACCTCATGACCACGGCCAAGCGCGACACGTACACCCCGGAGACGCTGCTGTCGGTGGCGGTGCGCGTCTTCAACGAGCGCGGCTACGACGGCACCTCCATGGAGCACCTCTCCAAGGCGGCAGGCATCTCCAAGTCGTCGATCTACCACCATGTCGCCGGCAAGGAGGAGCTGCTGCGCCGCGCCGTGAGCCGGGCCCTGGACGGCCTCTTCGCGATCCTCGACGAGGAGCACGCGCGCGTGGGGAGGCCCGCCGACTGCCTGGAGTACGTCGTTCGACGCATGGTCGAGGTGCTGATCGCCGAGCTGCCGTACGTGACCCTGCTGCTGCGCGTGCGCGGCAACACCGACACCGAGCGGTGGGCGCTGGAGCGGCGCCGCGACTTCGACCACCGGGTCGCCGAACTGCTGAAGGCGGCCGCGGCGGACGGGGACGTACGCGGTGACGTGGAGGTGCGGCTGGCCACCCGGCTGGTCTTCGGGATGATCAACTCGATCGTCGAGTGGTACCGCCCCGACGGCGGCGGAATACGCGAGGGCGACGTGGCCGACGCTGTCGCGCAGCTCATTTTCGGGGGGCTGCGCTCGGGGGCGTGAGTGAGTGGTCCTGGAGTCAGCCGTGGGGCTCCAGGTCCTCCTCCTCGAACACCAGTAGGGTGCGCGTGCTGAGGACCTCGGGGATCGCCTGGAGGCGGGTGAGCACCAGTTCGCGCAGCGCCCTGTTGTCGGGCGTGTGCACCAGCAGCAGGACGTCGAAGTCGCCTCCCACCAGCGCGATGTGGGAGGCGCCGGGCAGCCGGACGATCTGCTCGCGCACCGTGCGCCAGGAGTTCTGGACGATCTTGAGCGTGATGTACGCCGAGGTGCCCTGACCGGCGCGCTCATGGTCGACGCGGGCGCCGAAGCCGCGGATCACGCCGTCCTCGACGAGCCGGTTGATGCGCGCGTAGGCGTTGGCGCGCGAGACGTGGACCCGCTCGGCCACCGACCGTATCGACGCCCGGCCGTCCGCCTGGAGCATCCGCAGGATGTCCTGGTCGATGGCGTCCAGGGGACGCGGAGGCGGCAGCGGTATGCCGAGGTCCGCGACGGGGACGTCGGCGTCCGCTCCCTCGGCCATTTGTTCAGATGCCATGTCCCCCCGCCTTCCTGGCATGGACGTACTGCGTCCATCTCAGGCTGTGCAGAACCGTTTGTCCACAGCCTGGAGGTGCCTGTAGCCAAAATGTGCCGACGACCGAACAATCGGTAGGTGAGGCGGGCCACACCGGCTGTGCCTCCCGAAGCCGCTCCCACGAGGAGGTGCCGTCATGACGGTCATGGAGCAGCGGGGCGCATACCGGCCCACGCCGCCGCCCGCCTGGCAGCCCCGTACCGACCCCGCGCCACTGCTGCCCGACGCGGAGCCGTACCGCGTCCTCGGCACCCACGCGGCCGCGAAGGCCGACCCGGACCTGCTGCGCCGGCTGTACGCGCACCTCGTGCGCGGCCGCCGCTACAACGCCCAGGCCACCGCCCTCACCAAGCAGGGCCGCCTCGCCGTCTACCCGTCCAGCACCGGCCAGGAGGCCTGCGAGATCGCCGCCGCCCTCGCCCTCGAGGAGCGGGACTGGCTCTTCCCCAGCTACCGCGACACCCTCGCCGCCGTCGCACGCGGCGTGGACCCCGTCGAGGCCCTCACCCTCCTGCGCGGCGACTGGCACACCGGCTACGACCCCCACACGCACCGTGTCGCCCCCCTGTGCACCCCCCTCGCCACCCAGCTCCCGCACGCCGTCGGTCTCGCGCACGCCGCCCGCCTCAAGGGCGACGACGTGGTCGCGCTCGCCATGGTCGGCGACGGCGGCACCAGCGAGGGCGACTTCCACGAGGCACTGAACTTCGCCGCCGTCTGGCAGGCCCCGGTCGTCTTCCTCGTCCAGAACAACGGCTTCGCCATCTCCGTCCCGCTCGCCAAGCAGACCGCCGCCCCCTCCCTGGCCCACAAGGCCGTCGGCTACGGCATGCCGGGCCGCCTCGTCGACGGCAACGACGCGGCCGCCGTCCTGGAGGTGCTGGGCGACGCCGTACGGCACGCCCGCACGGGAGGCGGTCCCACGCTCGTCGAGGCGGTGACGTACCGCATCGACGCCCACACCAACGCCGACGACGCCACCCGCTACCGCGGCGACACCGAGGTCGACACCTGGCGCTCGCACGACCCGATCCTGCTGCTGGAACACGAGCTGACCGAGCGCGGCCTGCTCGACGAGGACGCCAAGCAGGCCGCGCGGGACGCCGCCGAGGCGATGGCCGCGGATCTGCGTGAGCGCATGAACCAGGACCCGGTGCTCAACCCCATGGACCTGTTCGCCCACGTGTACGCCGAGCCCACCCCGCAGCTGCGCGCCCAGCAGGACCAGCTGCGCGCCGAGCTCGAGGCGGAACAGGAGGGGACGCACTGATGACCACCGTCGCCGTCAAGCCCGCCACCATGGCGCAGGCCCTCACGCGCGCGATGCGCGACGCCATGGCGGCCGACCCGACCGTCCATGTGATGGGCGAGGACGTCGGCACCCTCGGCGGCGTCTTCCGGGTCACCGACGGACTCGCCAAGGAGTTCGGCGAGGACCGCTGCACGGACACGCCGCTGGCCGAGGCGGGCATCCTCGGCACGGCCGTCGGCATGGCGATGTACGGCCTCAGGCCGGTCGTCGAGATGCAGTTCGACGCGTTCGCCTACCCCGCGTTCGAGCAGCTCATCAGCCACGTCGCCCGCATGCGCAACCGCACGCGCGGCACCATGCCGCTGCCGATCACCGTCCGCGTCCCCTACGGCGGCGGCATCGGCGGCGTCGAACACCACAGCGACTCCTCCGAGGCGTACTACATGGCGACTCCGGGGCTCCATGTCGTCACGCCCGCCACCGTCGCCGACGCCTACGGCCTCCTGCGCGCCGCCATCGCCTCCGACGACCCCGTGGTCTTCCTGGAGCCCAAGCGCCTCTACTGGTCGAAGGACTCCTGGAACCCGGACGCCCCGCAGACCGTCGAACCGATCGGCCGCGCGGTCGTGCGCCGCTCCGGTCACAGCGCCACGCTGATCACCTACGGCCCCTCACTGCCCGTCTGCCTGGAGGCCGCCGAGGCGGCACAGGCCGAGGGCTGGGACCTCGAAGTCGTCGACCTGCGCTCCCTGGTGCCCTTCGACGACGACACGGTCTGCGCGTCGGTACGACGCACCGGACGCGCCGTCGTCGTGCACGAGTCGGGTGGGTACGGCGGGCCGGGCGGGGAGATCGCCGCCCGGGTCACCGAGCGCTGCTTCCACCACCTGGAGGCACCGGTGCTGCGCGTGGCCGGGTTCGACCTCCCGTATCCGCCGCCGATGCTGGAGCGGCACCACCTTCCCGGCGTCGACCGGATCCTGGACGCCGTGGCGCGTCTGCAGTGGGAGGCGGAGAGCTGATGGCACAAGTGCTGGAGTTCAAGCTCCCCGACCTCGGTGAGGGGCTCACCGAGGCGGAGATCGTCCGCTGGCTGGTCCAGGTCGGCGACGTCGTCGCCGTCGACCAGCCGGTCGTCGAGGTCGAGACGGCCAAGGCGATGGTCGAGGTGCCCTGCCCCTACGGCGGCGTGGTCACCGCCCGCTTCGGCGAGGAGGGCACCGAACTGCCCGTCGGGGCGCCTCTGCTGACGGTGGCGGTGGGCCCGTCGGCCCCCGGCGGGGACGCGGGGGAGTCGAGCAAGGGCTCGGGGAACGTCCTGGTCGGGTACGGCACGTCGGAGGCCCCGGCCCGCAGGCGCCGCGTCCGGCAGACGGCTGCCCCGGCTCCGGCGGCCACCGTGACTCCGGCCCCGGCCACGGGGACTCCGGCCGCCCCCGACCCCGGTGCCCTCGACACACCGTCCACCGGTGACCGGCCCCGCGCCGACGGTCCCGTGCCGGTGATCTCCCCGCTCGTGCGGCGACTCGCCCGGGAGAACGGGCTCGATCTGCGGGCGCTCACCGGCTCCGGGCCCGACGGGCTGATCCTGCGCGCGGACGTGGAGCAGGCGCTGCGGGCCACGGTCGCGGCGCCGACCCAGATGACAGCGCCCCAGCCGTCGACCGCCCCCGCCGCTCCCGCCGCTCCCGCCGCCTCCACGGGGCCCGCGGCCGGCACCCGCGTCCCGCTCAAGGGCGTCCGCGGCGCCGTCGCCGACAAGCTGTCCCGCAGCCGTCGCGAGATCCCCGACGCCACCTGCTGGGTGGACGCCGACGCCACGGAGCTCATGCGGGCCCGGACGGCCATGAACGCGGCGGGCGGATCCAAGATCTCCCTGCTCGCGCTCCTCGCCCGGATCTGCACGGCGGCCCTCGCCCGGTTCCCCGAGCTCAATTCGACCGTCGACATGGAGGCCAGGGAGGTCGTCCGGCTCGACCGGGTCCACCTCGGCTTCGCCGCGCAGACCGAACGGGGGCTGGTCGTCCCCGTCGTACGGGACGCGCACGCGCGAGACGCCGAGTCACTCACCGCGGAGTTCGCGCGGCTGACGGAGGCCGCCCGCGCGGGCACCCTCACACCGGCGGAACTGACCGGCGGGACCTTCACGTTGAACAACTACGGAGTGTTCGGCGTCGACGGCTCCACGCCGATCATCAACCACCCCGAGGCGGCCATGCTCGGCGTCGGCCGCATCGTCCCCAAGCCGTGGGTGCACGAGGGAGAGCTGGCGGTGCGCCAGGTCGTGCAGCTCTCGTTCACCTTCGACCACCGGGTGTGCGACGGCGGCACGGCGGGTGGCTTCCTGCGGTACGTGGCGGACTGCGTGGAGCAACCGGCGGTGCTGCTGCGCACCCTGTGACTCCTGAGGCGGACGCGGCCGCCCCAGTCAGCGTCCCGGAGGTGGACACACGTTCCTTGTGATCACGGTGGCACGCATACTCGTGGGGTGACCTCGTACGAGCCTCCCGGAGCCGCCCGGACCGACGTCCGCAACGGCCATGACGCCGTCGTGCTCGCCGGTGGCGGAGCCCGGCGGCTCGGCGGGGCCGACAAGCCCGGGGTCCGGGTGGGCGGCCGCGCGCTGATCGACCGGGTGCTCGCCGCCTGCGCCGACGCGCGCACGACCGTCGTGGTCGCCGATCCGCGCCCCACCGCCCGGCCCGTCCGCTGGGCGCGCGAGGATCCGCCGGGCGCGGGACCGGTCGCCGCGCTCGACGCCGGCCTGCGGCACACCACCGCGGAGCACGTCGTCGTCCTCTCCGCCGACCTGCCCTTCCTCCGGGACGGCACGGTCCGGCGCCTGCTGACCACGTTGCGGTCCGGTGACGCCGACGGTGTGCTGGTCGCCGACGCGGACGGCCGCGACCAGCCGCTCGTGGCCGCGTACCGGGCGCTCGCGCTGCGCCGCAGGCTCGCCGCTCTCACCGCCGAGGACGGTGGCCTCACCGGGCTGTCGCTGCGCCGGCTGACCGCAGGGCTCGATCTCACCCGCGTCCCCGACCCCGTCGCCTCCTTCGACTGCGACACCTGGGACGACATCGCCACCGCCAGGGCACTGATCAGGGAGCATGGGCACGTGTTGGATGAATGGATTTCCGCAGTCAAGGACGAGCTGGGCATCGACCTCGACGTCGACACCGGCGTGCTGCTCGACCTGGCCCGCGACGCCGCGCACGGTGTGGCCCGCCCGGCGGCCCCGCTGACCACTTTCCTCGTGGGCTACGCGGCCGCGCAGGCCCGGGGCGGCCCGGAGGCGGTCGCAGAAGCCGCTCGCAAGGCCGCGGCACTGGCGGCGCGCTGGGCCGACGAGGCCACCGAGACCAAGCCGGACACGGCCCCCGACGCCACCCCCGACGCCCGACCGGACGCCGGATGACCGCCCCCGGTACGCGGGGCGGTCAGGACGCCGAGGACCTCGACGTCGAGGAGGTGCTCGCGCTCGTGAACGAAGCCAGCGGCCAGACCCGCAGGGCAGCCGGACACGACCCCGCGCACACCCCCGGCTCCGGCCCGGCGCCCGATCCCACCGCGCCCCGCTCCGGTCCCCGCCGGGGCGCCCACCACCAGGCCACCCCTTGGCCCGAGGCTCAGGTGATCGCCGCGCGGGCCGGTCAGACCGCGGGCCGCCGCCGTACCCCCGTCTCCGTGGCCCTCGCCGACGCCCTCGGCCTGGTGCTGGCCGCTCCCCTCACCGCCCTCACCGACCTCCCCTCCTTCGACACCTCCGCCATGGACGGCTGGGCGGTCGCCGGACCGGGCCCCTGGGACGTCAGGCACGAGGGAGTGCTGGCCGGGCACGCGGCCCCCGAGCCCCTCGCCGACGGCGAGGCCGTCCGGATCGCCACCGGTGCCCGCATCCCCCCGGACACCACCGCGGTGCTGCGCAGCGAGCACGGCCGTACCGACGACAAGGGCCGGCTGCACGCGGCCCTCCCGCCGGACTCCGCCCGCGCCACGGGAGCGCCCACGATCGGGCACGGCCAGGACATCCGCCCGCGCGGCCAGGAGTGCCGCAGCGGTGACCAACTGCTCCCCGTCGGCACGTTGGTGACCCCCGCCGTCCTCGGCCTCGCCGCGGCGGCCGGGTACGACACGGTTACCGCTGTTCCCCGCCCCCGCGTCGAGGTCATGGTCCTGGGCGACGAGCTGCTCACCGAGGGCCTGCCGCACGACGGCCTGATCCGGGACGCCCTCGGGCCGATGCTCCCGCCCTGGTTGGGTGCACTGGGCGCCGAGGTCATCGCCGTTCGCCGGCTCGGCGACGACGCGAAGGCGCTGCACAAGGCGATCACGAAGAGCGACGCCGACCTGATCGTCACCACGGGCGGCACCGCCGCCGGTCCCGTCGACCACGTCCACCCCACGCTGCGCCGCATCGGCGCCGAACTCCTGGTGCACGGCGTCAAGGTGCGCCCCGGCCACCCCATGCTGCTGGCCCGCATCAAGGAGGGCCGGCACCTCGTGGGACTGCCCGGGAACCCCCTCGCGGCCGTCTCCGGACTGCTCACCCTCGCCGAGCCCCTGCTGCGCACCCTCGCCGCCCGCCCCGCCCCGGAGCCGTACACGCTGCCGGTCCAGGAGGCGGCGCACGGTCACCCGTACGACACCCGGCTCATCCCCGTCGTCCTGCGCGGCGACCGTGCCGTGCCGCTGCACTACAACGGCCCGGCCATGCTGCGCGGCATCGCGGCGGCCGACGCCCTGGCGGTCGTACCGCCGGGTGGTCTCCGGCCCGGTCAGGAGGCGGAGCTGATCGACCTGCCCTGGGCGAGCGCAGGGATCGGCGTGTGTTTCACGTGAAACATGCCTGCGCGTCGGTCCCCCGGTCGACCGTGGCGCCTACGCGACGGTGACCCGAGGCCGGCTGACCGTGATCACCCGGTCTCCCCGACGGAGCTCGGTGAGCCGCGGGTCGGCGTAGTCCAGCACTTGCTGGTCGCGGACCACGGAGACGACCAGGTCCGCACAGGCACGGGGTGACTGCCCCACCTCGGACTCCGTCACGGGGCGTTCGATGAGGTCCAGGCCGCTGCCGAGGGTCATGAGGTCCTCCAGGGTCCTGGCCACGGCCGGGCTGACCATGGAGACGCCGAGCAGACGGCCGGCCGAGCTGGAGCTGGTGACCACGGTGTCCGCGCCGCTCTGCTTCAGCAGCGGCACGTTCTCGTCCTCACGGGCGGCGGCGACGATCGTGGCGCGCCGGTTCAGCTGGCGGGCCGTGAGCGTGACCAGTGCGGCCGTGTCGTCGCGCTGCGGTGCGACGATCACCCGGGCGGCGGTCGGCACCTCGGCCTTGAGGAGTGTCTCGGACCGGGTCGCGTCCCCGGTCACCGACACCAGCCCGTCGTCGCCGGCCGTTTGCGCCGCCTTGCGCTGCGCGTCCACGACGACGATCCGGTCCTTGGGGATGCCCTGTCCGACCAGGGTCTCCACGGCGTGGCGTCCCTTGGTTCCGTATCCGACGACCACCACGTGGTCATGGGTGCGGCCGCGCCAGCGGTGGATGCGGACCTGCTGGCGGGTGCGCTCGGTGAGGACCTCGAGGGTGGTGCCGACCAGGATGATCAGGAAGAGCACGCGCAGCGGGGTGATGACGAGGATGTTGGTGAGCCGGGCCGCGTCGCTCACCGGGGTGACGTCGCCGTAGCCGGTGGTGGAGAGGGTGACGGTGGCGTAGTACATCGCGTCGAGGAGGTCGACGGAGTTGTCCGAGCTGTCCCGGTAGCCGTCGTGGTCGATGTAGACGATCAACGAGGTGACGGCCAGCACCAGCAGGGCCAGGGCCAGGCGTCGCAGCACCTGTTGGAGCGGCGGTACGCCGGTACGCGCCGGCATCGTGATGAAGTGGCTCGCCTCCTGGTCGTCTCGGGCCTCCCTGCGGGAGCCGTACCAGAGGGACCGCAGCAGCGGCAATCTCCTCGCCCTGGAAGGCTGTTGCTCGTCGTCCCTCATCGCGCGCCCCCTGTGGTGGTGATCCGGACCGTGGGCACCATGGTCGCGGACGGGGGCGCACCCGTCCCACCGCAACACGTTCCCCGGCCCGGGACGTGTCGAGAACACAGGAGGCCCCCCTTGCGCGACCACACCGTCGTCGTCGGCTTCGGCACCAAGGGACGGTCCGCGATCCGGACCGTCTGTGTGGCGGGCCTGCGGAAGGAACAGGTCGTCGTCATCGACCCCAGCGGCAAGGCGATCGAGGCGGCGAGAGCCGAGGGCTTCGAGGGAGTCGTCGGGGACGCGACACGCAGTGACGTCCTGCGGGAGGCCGAGGTGCAGCGGGCAGCGAAGATCATCATCGCGACGCAGCGCGACGACACCGCCGTCCTGGTGACGCTGACCGCCCGCCAGCTCAACCGCGGCGCGACGATCGTGGCGGCGGCCCGCGAGGAGGAGAACGCGCCGCTGCTCAAGCAGTCCGGCGCCGACGAGGTCATCACCAGCGCCGGCGCGGCCGGCCGACTGCTGGGGCTGTCCGTGCTCAGTCCCGCCGCCGGTGCGGTCATGGAGGACCTGATGAGCCAGGGCAGCGGACTCGACCTCCTCGAACGGCCCGTCACCAAGGCGGAGACGGGCCGTGGTCCCCGCGAGACGGACGACCTGATCGTCAGCGTCGTACGCGGACACCGGGTCCTGGGCTACGACGATCCGGCCGTCGGCGTGCTGCAGCTGACGGACCGGGTCATCACGATCGTCCGCGTGTCGCCGCCCGCCGAGCGGGGAGAGCAGCGGCCGTAGCGCTACTTGCGGTTGTACAGCCGCATCGTGACCGGTCCGAAGACGAGCACGAACAGCCCCGCCCACCCCAGCGACCAGGCGATCTCGTCGGCCGGCCAGTCGCCCGCCATCAACTCGCGCACGGCGGACGCCAGATGGGTGACCGGGCTGTTGTTGACGAACGCCTGGAGCCAGCCCGGCATGGTCCTGGGATCGACGAAGACGTTGGACAGGAAGGTGAGCGGGAAGATCACCATCATGCTGACGCCCATCACCGACTTCTCGGTCCGCAGCAGCAGCCCGAACATCGTCCAGATCCACGAGAACGCGAACGAGAAGACGATCAGCAGGGCGATCCCGGCGACCACACCCGCGACCCCGCCGTCCGGACGGTAGCCGAGGATCACGCCGACGGTGAGCATCACCACGGACGCGATGGCGTAGCGCAGGGCGTCGCCGAGCAGGTAGCCGACCATGGTGGCCGGCCGCCAGATCGGCAGCGAGCGGAAGCGGTCGAAGACGCCCTTCTCGATGTCCGTGTTGACCGAGACGCCGGTGTACATCGTGATCATCACGACCGACATCACCAGGATGCCCGGCAGCAGGAACTGGATGTACTCCCTCGGCGAGCCGGCCAGCGCCCCGCCGAACAGGTACGTGTACATCAGCACCATCATGATCGGGAAGGCGGTGACGTCGAAGAGCTGCTCCGGTACGTGCTTGATCTTGAGCACGGCCCGCCAGCCGAAGGTCAGGGAGGTCGACCAGGCGCTGGGCCTCGGCGGCCGTTCCCGCGTGACGAGCAGGGCGGTCAGCGACTCGGTGCTGACAGGGGCGAGGTCCTGGCTGTCGGTCGTCGTCGCGGTGCTCATGCCGCCACCTCGTCCTCGGCGTCGCGGGTGTCGTGTCCGGTGAGGGCGAGGAAGACCTCGTCCAGGCTGGGCTGGCCCAGCGAGAAGTTGTCGACGGTGATGCCCGCGCGGGCCAGTTCACCGAGGGCCCGCGCGGCCTGCTCGGCCGCCGCGTCGCTCGCCGCCGCCCCGAGCCGGGCGGTCAGCGCCACCGGATCGGGCTCCGGCTGTACGTCCACGTCCAGCGCGAGTCGCAGCAGCCGCTCGGCCTCCGCCCGCTGCGCGGGATCCCGCAGCCGCAGATGGACGGATCCGGCGCCGACGGACGCCTTCAGCTCGCCCTTGGTGCCCTCGGCGATCACCCTGCCGTGGTCGATCACCGCGATCCGGGACGCCAGCTGGTCGGCCTCGTCGAGGTACTGCGTGGTCAGCAGCACGGTGGTGCCCTGGGCGACCACGGCCCGCACGATGTCCCACACCTGATTGCGGCTGCGCGGGTCGAGGCCCGTGGTCGGCTCGTCGAGGAAGAGCAGGTCGGGCGTGTTGAGGATGGACGCGGCGATGTCGATACGGCGCCGCATCCCGCCCGAGTAGTGCTTGACCTGCTTCCCGGCCGCCTCCGTGAGCCCGAAGGCCTCCAGCAGCTGCCCGGAGCGCTCCCGGGCCGCCTTCCTGCCGTGCCCGAGCAGCCGCCCGAGCAGGACGAGGTTCTCGGTGCCCGTGAGGTCCTCGTCGACGGACGCGTACTGGCCGGTGAGGCTCACCCGGGCGCGTACGGCGTCGGCGTCCCTGACGACGTCGTGGCCGAAGACATGGGCCTCGCCTCCGTCGGGCCGCAGGAGCGTGGCGAGCATCTTCACGGTGGTGGTCTTGCCGGCGCCGTTCGGGCCGAGGACGCCGTAGACCGTGCCGGTCGGTACGGCCAGGTCGACTCCGTCGACGGCCCGCGTCTCGCCGAACGTCTTGATCAGACCCGCCGTCTCGATGGCCGGACCGGAGGTGTGCCGGCTCATGGTGGGGTGTCCTTCCGCGTTCATGGGGTGACGCATGGGGAGACCTTCACCGTCGCGCGAACTCATCGGCGATCGCACGTGGCATTTCCGGGGGAGGCCCTTCGGCGAACGGCGGGTAGCGTCCCTTGCATGTATGCGATCACGATTCCTGAACCTGGTGGGCCCGAGGCGCTGGTGTGGGACGAGGTGGCCGATCCGGTGGCCGGGGAGGGCGAGGTCCTGGTCGAGGTGGCGGCCAGTGCCGTCAACCGGGCCGACATCCTGCAGCGGCAGGGTCACTACAACCCGCCGCCCGGCGCGTCCGCGTATCCCGGCCTTGAGTGCTCGGGCCGTATCTCGGAGGTCGGCCCGGGTGTAGCCGGCTGGGCCATCGGTGACGAGGTGTGCGCGCTGCTCGCCGGGGGCGGTTACGCCGAGCGGGTCGTCGTCCCGGCCGGGCAGCTGCTGCCCGTGCCCGAGGGCATCGGCCTGACGCAGGCCGCGGCGCTGCCGGAGGTGGTCTGCACGGTCTGGTCCAACGTCTTCATGATCGCCCACCTCCGCCCGGGCGAGACCGTGCTCGTGCACGGCGGCTCCAGCGGTATCGGCACCATGGCGATCCAGCTCGCCAAGGCCGTCGGAGCGAAGATCGCGGTCACGGCGGGCACCAAGGAGAAGCTGGAGTACTGCGCCCGGCTCGGCGCGGACATCCTGATCAACTACCGGGAACAGGACTTCGTCGCCGAGATCGAGCAGGCCACGAACGGCGCGGGTGCCGACGTCATCCTCGACAACATGGGTGCCAAGTACCTCGACCGCAACATCCGGGCCCTCGCCGTCAACGGACGGCTCGCGGTCATCGGCCTGCAGGGGGGCGTCAAGGGCGAGCTCAACATCGGCGCGCTCCTCAGGAAGAGCGCCGCGATCAGCGCGACCTCGTTGCGAGGACGTTCCCTCGGGGAGAAGGCAGCCATCGTGGCGGCCGTCAGGGAGCATGTCTGGCCCCTCATCGCCGACGGCCATGTCCGCCCGATCGTGGACCGCGAGGTCCCTATGAACGACGCGGCCGCCGGTCACCGGGTGGTGGAGGAGAGCGGCCACGTCGGCAAGGTGCTGCTGGTGACTCCGTAGGGAACCGCTCACACGCGGCGCAGCCGGAGTGCGAGGAAGGCGAGGCCGAGGCCCAGGCCGATGAGGACCAGGCCGCTGCCGAGGGGCAGGATCCGCAGCACGCGTCCGACGGGCTGCTCCTCGGTGGAGTCGGTCCCCGGCGCCTCGGACGGCAGGAGCCCGGCCTCGTCGTGCGGGTCGGCCGAGGGAGCGAGGTCTTCCTCACCGACGTCAGGTCCGGCGGACTCGTCCTCCTCGTCCTCCTCGTCCTCGTAGTCCTCCTCGACGCTCCGTCCCGGCCGCACCCTGCCCTCGCCGGCACGGCTCCCGGCCCGGTCCGGTGTGGAGGGGGAGGCGGAGGGGGTGTCGTACGCCGCCGACGCGATCGCGGACGTCGAGACGCCCCCGTACGACGAGGCCGCTCCGTACGCCGTCGTGCCCCCCTGCGCCAGCAGCAGGACCAGCCCCGCCACGCAGCACAACCGCCGCCATGGAGTCACCTTCGTGACCCCCTCCCGGTGTCCAGTCGCCAAGAAAAGACGCCACAAGACTGGCATCTCTCAGTAATCGGGGCACTTCGGACTGCGCTGAACGGAAACGGTGGATCAACCCCCACAGGGGGCACCACGGTGGTGAGGTGTAGGCGTGCGAGAGAATGGCGGCATGGAGATGCCGAGGAACGAAAGATCGCCGGAGAACGCCCAGCGCATCCTGGTCGTGGGCCAGGACGGCATGGCACTCGGCGGCATCGACGCGGACGAGGACTCCCGCGAGATCCCTGTGACGGAGCAGGTCGAGCAGCCGGCGAAGGTCATGCGGATCGGCAGCATGATCAAGCAGCTTCTCGAAGAGGTGCGGGTGGCCCCCCTGGACGAGGCCAGCCGGGTCCGGCTCAAGGAGATCCACGCCAGCTCGGTGAAGGAGCTGGAGGACGGTCTGGCGCCGGAGCTCGTGGAGGAGCTGGAGCGGCTCTCGCTGCCGTTCACCGACGAGGCGACCCCGAGCGACGCCGAACTGCGGATCGCGCAGGCGCAGTTGGTCGGCTGGCTGGAGGGCCTGTTCCACGGCATCCAGACCACGCTGTTCGCCCAGCAGATGGCGGCGCGGGCCCAGCTGGAGTCGATGCGCCGCGCCCTCCCGCCGGGCGTCTCCCCCGAGGGCGGCGACGACCCGCGCGCGGGCGGCCGCTCGGGCGGGCCCTACCTCTAGACGACCCCACACACATCAAGGGCCCGGCGGCGACGCCGGGCCCTTTCACATGCCGTCCGCTGAGACCTGCCGCCGCTCAGGACGGCGGGTTCCCCGTGGACACGCTGAGCTCGATCTCCGGCATGTCCTTCGGGTCGACGTCCGTGCCGGCGGACGGGAACTGGTCCATGACGGTGCCGTCGCCGTACGTGTTCTCGTCCTCGTCCTTGAGCTTGAGCTTCCAGCCGCCCGCCTGGAAGCACGCCTTGACCGAGTCGATGTTCTTGAACTTGAAGTCCGGGACCTGGATCTTGTCCGGGTCGTTGTACGACTCCTGGGGCTCGCTGCACTCCGAGGAGTCGATCGTCTTGGACGTGTCCGGCCCGCGGTAACCCGCCGCCTTGGTCGCCGTGGCCGAGGAGGTCGCGTTGTTGTCCCCGCCCGCTTCCTCTTTGCCACTGCCCCCGTTCAGCGCCAGCGCGGCGATCAGCCCGCCGACCGCGAGGACGGCCACCACGACCGAGCCGATGATCACCGGCTTGTTGCTCTTGCCGCCGCCGGAACCACCACCGGATCCCGAGGGCGACCCGGCCACGGTCTGGGGGGTGATGTTGTACGCCGCCGGGGCCTGGGCGCCGTAGCCGCCCGGGCCCGGCGTCTGGTAGCCGCCCTGCTGCGGGTAGCCGTACGACGGGGGCGTCGGAGCGCCGTACGGGTTCGGCGTGGGGGCCGGCTGGTACGGCGTCTGGACGTTGCCCATGGGTGCCGGGGTCGCCTGGTCGACCGGAGGGAACACCGCGGAGCCGACGCCCGCGCCGCTCTGCGCGGGGGCGCCCGGGACGATGCTCGGCGGGGCCGCCTGGAAGGAGGCCGCCACGCGCAGGCACTCGTCGCGCATGGAGACGGCGGTCGGGAAGCGCTCGTTCGGGTTCTTCTTCAGCGCGCGGGTGATCAGCGCGTCCACGGCCGGCGGCAGCGCGCGGTTGATCGAGGAGGAGGCCACCGGCTCCTCCTGCACGTGCGCGTAGGCGATCGCCAGCGGGGAGTCCGCGTCGAAGGGCAGCCGCCCGGTGACCAGTTGGAACAGCATGATGCCGACCGAGTACAGGTCGCTGCGCGCGTCCACGCCGCGGCCGAGGGCCTGCTCGGGCGAGAGGTACTGCGGGGTGCCGACGACCATGCCGGTCTGCGTCATCGACGTGACGCCGGACTGCATGGCGCGGGCGATGCCGAAGTCCATGACCTTGACGACACCGCGCTTGGTCATCATCACGTTGCCCGGCTTGATATCGCGGTGGACCAGCCCCATCTCGTGGCTGATCTCCAGCGCGGCGAGCACGTCAGCGGTGATCTTCAACGCCTTGTCGGCGGGCATCGCGCCGAACTGCCGCACGTCCTCGTCGAGCACCGAGCCGAGCGGACGGCCCTCGACGTACTCCATGACGATGTACGGCGTGGTCATGCCGTCCACGTCGTCCTCGCCGGTGTCGAAGACGGAGACGATGTTCGTGTGCGTGAGCTTGGCCACTGCCTGCGCCTCGCGGCGGAAGCGCTCGCGGAAGGCCTGTTCGCGGCCCAGCTCGGTGTGGAGCGTCTTGATCGCGACCTGGCGGTCGAGCACCGCGTCGTACGCGAGGTGCACGGAGGCCATGCCGCCCTCGCCGAGCAAGTCGCGCAACTGGTAGCGGCCGCCGGCGAGCGACCGTCCCGCGTACCGGCCCTGAGCGGCGTCCTGGCTCATGTTTCTGCGTCCCCCATCGGCCTTCGGGCGCCGGCGATTGCGATGATCCCATGCGCTATTCCCGGCCAAGTCTGCCCCAGGCCACTGACACGTCAAGCTCGGTGCCCGTTCCGTGACCGTACGCGAAAGAAGCGTCGCGCAAGCGTTACAGCGGGCGTACGGCCGGCACACAGAATTTGCACGACAGCGCGTGCTGGGGGTTTGATGGCCGGTCTGTCTCGGACCGGTCGCCGGGGCCTTCCCGAACCGGAGGCTTGCGCGGAGGCTGTAGCGTGGCCGACGGAGACCGTAACAACACCGCGCGTACCGCGGGCAGAAACGACGGCGAGGACTGATGGCACAGCAGCAGCGCGCTCAGGGCCCGTCCGACCCCGAGGCGACTGGCGGCGGTATGTCAGACGCGCCTGAGATGTGGGGTAACGGCGGGTTGGTCGGGGACGGCCGGTACAGGTTGACCGGCAGACTCGGCCGGGGCGGCATGGCCGAGGTGTTCGCGGCCGAGGACGTGCGCCTCGGACGCACCGTGGCCGTGAAGCTCCTGCGGGCCGATCTCGCCGAGGACCCCGTCTCCAAGGCCCGCTTCACGCGCGAGGCCCAGTCGGTGGCGGGCCTCAACCACCACGCGATCGTCGCCGTGTACGACTCCGGCGAGGACGTCGTCGGCGGCCAGTCCGTGCCGTACATCGTGATGGAGCTGGTCGAGGGCCGCACCATCCGTGACCTGCTGCTGAACGCCGAGGCCCCCGGCCCGGAGCAGGCCCTGATCATCGTCTCGGGTGTCCTGGAGGCGCTCGCCTACTCGCACCAGCACGGCATCGTGCACCGCGACATCAAACCGGCCAACGTCATCATCACCCACAACGGTGCCGTCAAGGTGATGGACTTCGGCATCGCCCGCGCCCTGCACGGCGCGTCCACGACGATGACGCAGACCGGCATGGTCATGGGCACCCCTCAGTACCTCTCCCCGGAGCAGGCGCTCGGCAAGGCCGTCGACCACCGCTCCGACCTGTACGCGACGGGCTGCCTGCTGTACGAACTCCTCGCGCTGCGTCCGCCGTTCACCGGCGAGACCCCGCTGTCGGTGGTCTACCAGCACGTCCAGGACATCCCGGTGCCCCCGTCCCAGACCTCTGAGGGCACGTGCCCGCCGGAGCTCGACGGACTTGTCATGCGCTCCCTCGCCAAGGAGCCGGACGACCGCTTCCAGACCGCCGAGGAGATGCGCGGGCTGGTCCAGTACGGGCTCCAGATGCTGTACGACCAGGGCGGCCACACCGGCACCTGGGACACCGGCCCCGTCACCTCCCACGGGGGCCGGCAGGCCGCCGCGTCGGGCTTCGCGAGCACCTCGGTGATGCCGCACCCCGGCGACGCCTCCGGCACCACGCAGATCCCGCAGCCGATCCTGCCCTCCGGGTACGGCGGCGGTGACGAGGGCGGCTTCGAGGGACACGGCAACCGGGGCAGTGGCCGCGGCAAGCTGTGGATACTGGCCGTCCTCGCGGTGATCGCCATCGCGGGTGGCGTGGCCCTGGCGCTGAACAACAGCGGTGGCGGCAAGGGCGGTGGCGGCGAGACCACCAAGTCGCCGACCCAGACGCAGACGACCAAGGAGGAGAAGCCCTCCGAGACGCCGAGCGACCAGGAGAGCGAGCAGCCCAGCGGCGACACGTCCGACGACGACACCGGCTCGGGCTCCGGCTCGTACTACTCGCCGTCGTCCCGCCCGTCGTACACCCAGTCCCCGTCGCCCAGCAGCGAGCCGAGCGACGAGCCTTCGGACGAGCCGAGCAACGAGCCGGAGCCGTCGAACACGGCGACCCAGTCGCAGCCCCAGCCGAGCACGCCGGAGTCACCTCCCGCGGACGACGGCGGCGCCGACAACGGCGGCACGACCGGCGTCACTGGCGGGGGCGGCTGAGCCCGAGGCCGATCCGGCCGACCCCGCGCGCGTGGAGCCCTGCCGGGCCTCCACGCGCGTGTGCGTTACGTTGGAGATCTTTTCCGGCCAGCACTGCCCGGCCCTAATAGGCGAAAAGAAGAAAAACCCCCTTTTCTCCGTCTCTGCTCCAACGGAGTCGTTCTTGAACTCTTCCCGTTCCCGGGGTGGCCGGGATAACGTGCCGGTGTTCCGGCCCCCTGCCAGGCTGTAACCAGAGCCGTGACCTGCGGCTCCTCCGGCTGACCTGCGAAATACTCGGGCTTCCAAGCAAAAATACTTGGAAATCCAAGCAAAAACGCAGGTCAGGAGGGGTTTCACAGAAATGTGGAGCACTGGGTAACGTGATTGATGCAGGGCGCTCGCCGGGGCACCTGTCACGCCTGTTCCCGGCCGAGTGGCACCCACCCCGTGCAACGGGTGTCGGAAACAGGTGAGCCGCACTGGAACCCGGCAATCCCGGGGGCCGGACCGACGGAGGAGCACACGTGACCGTGGAGAGCACTGCCGCGCGCACACCGCGACGCAGCGCCGGGAGCAAGGCCGGCACCGCCGGTGCCAAAGCAGCCGGCACCACCGGTACCAAGCGCACCACCCGCACGACCGCCAAGAAGGGAACCGCCGCCCAGCAGGGCGCCGACCCGGAGCTCGTGCAACTGCTGACGCCCGAGGGCGAGCGCGTCAAGAACGCCGACTACGACCAGTACGTCGACGGCGTCACCCCCGAAGAGCTCCGCGGCCTCTACCGCGACATGGTGCTCACCCGCCGCTTCGACGCCGAGGCGACCGCCCTTCAGCGCCAGGGCGAGCTGGGCCTGTGGGCCTCGCTGCTCGGCCAGGAGGCCGCCCAGATCGGCTCGGGACGGGCCCTGCGCGACGACGACTACGTCTTCCCGACCTACCGCGAGCACGGCGTCGCCTGGTGCCGCGGCGTCGACCCGACCAACCTCCTCGGCATGTTCCGCGGCGTGAACAACGGCGGCTGGGACCCCAACAGCAACAACTTCCAGCTGTACACGATCGTCATCGGCTCCCAGACGCTGCACGCCACCGGCTACGCGATGGGCATCGCCAAGGACGGCGCGGACTCGGCGGTGATCGCCTACTTCGGCGACGGCGCGAGCAGCCAGGGAGACGTCGCGGAGTCGTTCACCTTCTCAGCGGTCTACAACGCCCCGGTCGTGTTCTTCTGTCAGAACAACCAGTGGGCGATCTCCGAGCCCACCGAGAAGCAGACCCGCGTCCCGCTCTACCAGCGCGCCCAGGGCTTCGGCTTCCCGGGCGTGCGCGTGGACGGCAACGACGTCCTGGCCTGCCTCGCGGTGACGAAGTGGGCCCTGGAGCGGGCCCGCGCCGGCGAGGGACCGACGCTGGTCGAGGCGTACACGTACCGCATGGGCGCCCACACCACCTCCGACGACCCCACCCGCTACCGCCACGACGACGAGCGGGCGGCCTGGGAGGCGAAGGACCCGATCCTGCGGCTGCGCCGCTACCTCGAGACCTCAAACCACGCGAACGAGGGATTCTTCGCGGAACTGGAGGCCGAGAGCGAAGCGTTGGGCAAACGAGTACGCGAAGCGGTCCGTGCCATGCCGGACCCGGACCATTTCGCCATCTTCGAGAACGCGTACGCGGACGGGCACGCGCTCGTCGACGAGGAGCGTGCCCAGTTCGCCGCCTACCAGGCTTCGTTCGCGGACGTAGAGGGGGGTCACTGAAATGGCCGAGACCGTCAAAAACCTGGCCATGGCCAAAGCGATCAACGAATCGCTGCGTCGCGCCCTGGAAACCGACCCCAAGGTCCTCATCATGGGTGAGGACGTCGGCAAGCTCGGCGGTGTCTTCCGCGTCACCGACGGCCTCCAGAAGGACTTCGGCGAAAGCCGCGTCATCGACACCCCTCTCGCCGAGTCCGGCATCGTCGGCACCGCGATCGGCCTCGCCCTGCGCGGCTACCGCCCCGTGGTGGAGATCCAGTTCGACGGCTTCGTCTTCCCCGCCTACGACCAGATCGTCACCCAGCTCGCCAAGATGCACGCCCGCTCCCTGGGCAAGGTCAAACTCCCCGTCGTCGTGCGCATCCCCTACGGCGGCGGCATCGGCGCGGTCGAGCACCACTCCGAGTCCCCCGAGGCCCTCTTCGCCCACGTCGCCGGCCTGAAGGTGGTCTCCCCGTCCAACGCCTCGGACGCCTACTGGATGATGCAGCAGGCCATCCAGAGCGACGACCCGGTCATCTACTTCGAGCCCAAGCGCCGCTACTGGGACAAGGCCGAGGTGAGCACGGAGGCGATTCCCGGCCCGCTGCACAAGGCGAGCGTGGTCCGTGACGGCACCGACCTCACCCTCGCCGCCTACGGCCCCATGGTGAAGCTCTGCCAGGAAGTCGCCGACGCGGCCGCCGAGGAGGGCAAGTCCCTCGAAGTCCTCGACCTGCGTTCGGTCTCTCCCCTCGACTTCGACACGATCCAGGCCTCCGTCGAGAAGACGCGCCGCCTGGTCGTCGTCCACGAGGCACCGGTGTTCTTCGGCTCCGGCGCCGAGATCGCCGCCCGTATCACCGAGCGCTGCTTCTACCACCTGGAAGCCCCCGTCCTCCGCGTCGGCGGCTACCACGCCCCCTACCCGCCCGCGCGTCTGGAAGAGGAGTACCTGCCGGGCCTCGACCGGGTACTCGACGCCGTCGACCGCGCGCTGGCGTACTGAGGAGAGGGTCGTGACGACGATGACAGAAGCGTCCGTACGCGAGTTCAAGATGCCCGACGTGGGCGAGGGACTCACCGAGGCCGAGATCCTCAAGTGGTACGTCCAGCCCGGTGACACGGTGACGGACGGCCAGGTGGTCTGCGAGGTCGAGACCGCCAAGGCGGCCGTCGAACTCCCCATCCCCTACGACGGCGTGGTCCGCGCGCTCCACTTCACCGAGGGCACCACGGTCGACGTGGGTACGTCGATCATTGCGGTGGACGTGGCGGGCGGCGCCGCTGCCGCCGAGGAGACGGCACCCGCGGAGGCGTCAGAGCCCCGGTCCGAGCCGGAGCCGAAGCCGGAGAGCTCGGAAGCCGCCCCGAAGCGCCAGCCGGTCCTCGTCGGCTACGGCGTGGCCGCCTCCTCCACCAAGCGCCGTCCCCGCAAGGGCCCGGAGGTTCCCGTCCGGGAGGCGACGACGACACTCCCGACGAAGTCGCTCCCGACGAAGCCGCTCCCGACGGAGCTGAACGGCCACGGCGGCACGGCCACCGAGCCGGGTCAGCGCCCCCTCGCCAAGCCCCCGGTGCGAAAGCTGGCGAAGGACCTGGGCGTCGATCTGGCGACGGTCACGCCTTCCGGCCCGGACGGCGTCATCACCCGTGAGGACGTCCACGCGGCGGCGGCCCCGCCCGCGCCGGCCCCCGAGCCGGTGGCGGCCCCGGTCGTCGCGGCGCCCCCCGCACCGGTGGCGACGTACGACGCGGCGCGGGAGACCCGTATCCCGGTCAAGGGTGTCCGCAAGGCGACGGCCGCGGCGATGGTCGGCTCGGCGTTCACGGCCCCGCACGTCACGGAGTTCGTGACGGTGGACGTGACCCGCACGATGAAGCTGGTCGAGGAGCTCAAGCAGGACAAGGAGATGCAGGGCTTGCGGGTCAACCCGCTGCTGCTGGTCGCCAAGGCCCTGCTGGTCGCGATCAGGCGCAACCCGGACATCAACGCGTCCTGGGACGAGGCCAACCAGGAGATCGTGGTCAAGCACTACGTGAACCTGGGCATCGCGGCGGCCACCCCCCGGGGCCTCATCGTCCCCAACATCAAGGACGCTCACGCCAAGACCCTCCCGCAACTCGCGGAGGCCCTCGGTGAGCTGGTCTCCACGGCGAGGGAGGGCAAGACGTCCCCCGCCGCCATGCAGGGCGGCACGCTCACCATCACCAACGTCGGCGTCTTCGGCGTCGACACCGGCACACCCATCCTCAACCCGGGCGAGTCCGCGATCCTCGCGATCGGCGCGATCAAGCTCCAGCCCTGGGTCCACAAGGGCAAGGTCAAGCCGCGTCAGGTCACCACCCTGGCGCTCTCCTTCGACCACCGCCTGGTCGACGGCGAGCTGGGCTCCAAGGTCCTCGCCGATGTCGCGGCGATCCTGGAGGACCCCAAGCGCCTGATCACCTGGGCGTGACAGCGAAGAGCCGCGCATCCCGGCAGGGATGCGCGGCTCTTCGCTGCGGGCTCAGCCCAGCCTGGCGAAGCCGTAGTTCATCAGCTTCGTCGCGTCGGAGGCGCGCTGGGGGATGCCGGTCGAGGCGAGGACCGTGCCGATGACGGTCTTGCCGCCCCGGGTGGCGGCGAAGACGAGGCAGTACTTCGCCTCGGGGCCGGAGCCGGTCTTCACGCCGATGGCGCCGCTGTAGCTGCTGAGCAGCGTGTTGGTGTTCTCCCACGTGTCCATCGTGCGGGTGCTGCCCGTCTTGGTGATGGTCTTCGCGGTGTACTTCTTCGTCTTCACGATGGCGCGGAAGTTGGCGTTCTTCATCGCGCTGCTGGCGATCTTCGTGAGGTCCTTCGCCGTCGAGTAGTTGGCGCCGTTGCCGATGCCGTCGAAGGAGTCGAAGTGCGTGTTCGTCAGACGCAGGTTCCTCGCCTCGGTGTTCATCTTGCCGATGAACGACTTCACGCGCGCGGCCCGCGTCGAGCCGGAGCCGAACTTGTCGGCCAGGGCGTAGGCGGCGTCGCAGCCGGACGGCAGCATCAGGCCGTACAGCAGCTGACGGACGGTGACCTTGTCGCCGACGATCAGGTGGGCCTGAGAGGCGTTGTTGGCGACGACGTAGTCGCTGTAGGCCTTGGCGATCGTGACCTTGGCGTCGAGGTTCAGGTTCGGCTGCGCCAGCACGACCTTCGCGGTCATGATCTTCGTGGTGGAGCCGGTGGAGAGCTTGGTGTCGGCGCCCTTGCCGTACAGCTGGGAGCCGTTGGCGTTGTTCATCACGAAGCCGGTCTTGGCGGCGATCGTAGGAGCGGTAACGGCCTGAGCGGGCGCCGCGGTGAGGGCTCCGGTGGCGAGCACGGCGCCGGTGGTTACGGTCACGGCTGCGGCCCTGCGGATACGGATGCCCTTGATACGGGTGATCAACAGAAATACCCCGATTGCTATGAATGCCCCTATTTGACGGCCCAGTTGGAGGGGATAGATAGAAGGGCCGTATGCGTGTGACACGTAAGTAGCACAGAAGGTTGTGCGGATTCGCGGCGGGGTTCGATAACGGCCACAGGGGCGTCCGCATGATGGACGGGGCCCCTCATGCGTACGTGTTGTATCTATCCTGTGGTCATGTCGTCCGCCCCGCCCGCTCCCGTCAAGCAGCCACCCGCCGCCGACCGCGTCTACACCCACGTCAAGCAGGGTGTCCTGGACCGCCGTTACGAGGGCGGGACCCTCCTCACCGAGGGCGAGCTCGCCGAGGCCGTCGGGGTGTCGCGCACCCCGGTGCGCGAGGCGCTGCTTCGGCTGGAGGTGGAGGGGCTGATCAAGCTCTACCCGAAGAAGGGCGCCCTGGTCCTGCCCGTCTCCGCGCAGGAGATCGCGGACGTGGTGGAGACCCGGCTGCTGGTCGAGGAGCACGCGCTGCGCAAGGCCGTACCGGCCCCGCCGGGGCTTCTCGAGCGCCTCGCGGAACTGCTCGCGCGCCAGAAGGAACAGGCCGCCACCGGCGAACTGGCCGAGGCCGCGGTCACCGACCGCTGCTTCCACGCCGAGATCGTCCGCAGCGGCGGCAACGAGATCCTCTCCCGCCTCTACGACCAACTGCGCGACCGACAGCTGCGCATGGGCGTCGCCATCATGCACTCCCACCCGGACCGGATCGCCAAGGGCCTCGCCGAGCACGAGGAGATCCTGCGGGCGCTGCGCTCCGGGGACGCCGAGGAGGCCGTGGCGATCGTCCACCGGCACATCGGCTGGTTCTCGCACCTGGCGCGGGGAGAGGTTCGATGAGGGCAGGAGCCGGCTCGTCGGCCAACTCCACCCTTCCGGGTGATCCTCCGGGCGGCCGTCGCGCCGTCGCCGTCTGGGGCATCGGCGTCTCCGTCTACTTCGTCGCCGTCATCTTCCGTACGTCCCTGGGAGTCGCCGGTCTCGACGCCGTCGAGCGCTTCCATGTGGGCGCCTCGGCCCTGTCGACGTTCTCGATCCTCCAGCTCCTCGTCTACGCCGGGATGCAGATACCGGTCGGCCTGCTCGTGGACCGGCTCGGCACCAAGAAGGTGCTGGGTATCGGCGTGGTGCTGTTCACGGCCGGGCAGCTGGGCTTCGCGTTCTCCCCGTCGTACGGCACGGCCCTCGCCTCGCGGGCCCTGCTCGGGTGCGGTGACGCGATGACGTTCATCAGCGTGCTGCGGCTCGGCACCCGCTGGTTCCCGGCCCGGCGCGGTCCGATGATCGCGCAGATGGCGGGCCTCGCCGGGATGGCGGGCAACCTGGTCTCCACCCTCGTCCTGGCCCGAGTGCTGCACGGCATCGGCTGGACGGCGGCGTTCGCGGGCAGCGCGGTCGCGGGTGTGGTGGTCCTCGTCCTGCTGCTGCTCTTCCTGAAGGACCACCCCGAGGGACACGAGCCCGCGCCGATGTCGCACCAGGGCGCCGCGTACGTACGGCGGCAGATCGCGGCGTCCTGGCGGGAGCCGGGGACACGCCTGGGGCTGTGGGTGCACTTCACGACCCAGTTCCCGGCGATGGTGTTCCTGCTGCTGTGGGGGCTGCCGTTCCTGGTCGAGGCGCAGGGGCTCAGCCGGGCCACGGCCGGTGAGCTGCTGACTCTCGTCGTGCTGTCGAACATGGTCATCGGCCTCGTCTACGGCCAGATCATCGCCCGGCACCACGCGGCACGGCTGCCGCTCGCCCTCGGGACCGTCGGCGCGACCGCGCTGCTGTGGGCTGCGACGCTGGCCTACCCCGGCGACCACGCGCCGATGTGGCTGCTCGTCGTGCTGTGCGCGGTGCTGGGTGCCTGCGGTCCCGCCTCCATGATCGGCTTCGACTTCGCCCGCCCGGCCAACCCGCCGGAGCGTCAGGGGACGGCGTCCGGCATCACCAACATGGGTGGTTTCACGGCCTCCATGACGACGCTCCTGGCGGTCGGGGTGCTGCTGGACGCCACCGGTGACGACTACGCGATCGCCTTCTCGGCCGTGTTCGTCCTCCAGGCCCTCGGCATCACCCAGATCCTGCGCCTGCGCAGGCGGGCGGCGCGCAGGGAGCGCGAGCGGCTGGTCGCGAGCCGGGTGGAGACCGTGCACGTGCCGGCGTGACGCCCGCCGTTCAGCGGACGACCGGGACGAGCGTGAGGTACGCGAGACCCAGGATGCCGCGGTAGCCCAGCCACTGGGCGCGGTGCCGGTCGAGGCGCTCGCGGGTCTCGGCGGCGAGCGGATGGTCGCCGTGCTCCGCGAGCCACACCTCCACGTCCGCCTGGTACGCCGACTCGAACGCCTCCCACTCGTCGAGGCCCGCGGTCTCGATCCACTCGGGCCGGAATCCGGACGCCACCGCGAGGTCGACCAGCGCCGCGAGGTCGTACTGGTCGGTGACCTTGGCCTCCGGCCACATCCGGGACAGTTCGGCGGCGCTCGGCTCCCGCTCCCAGAAGCACTCGCCGAGCAGCACGCGCCCACCGTCCGCCACCAGCCGACGCAGCTCGCGCAGCGCCTCGGCGGTGTGCCCGGGAGGCTCGGACGCGCTCAGGGCGTGACTGGCGCCCAGGCACAGCACCAGATCCGCCGGCCCGCGCTGTGTCGCCGCGGCGGACTCCTCCACGAACTCCACCCGCTCCCCGAGCGCCCGTGCCGCCGCGTTGCGCCGCCCCCGCGCCAGGTCTTCGCCGTTGAGGTCCACACCGACACCACGTGCGCCCGGTACGGCCTCCAGGACGCGCAGCATCAGCTCGCCCCAGCCGCAGCCGAGGTCGAGAACCGTGCCGGTCGTCGGCGTCGCGAGCCGCCGCACCAACTCCGTGGCGCGGGCCTCGGACAACGGGCCGTGGAAGGTGAGCCGGGTCAGTCGGGGCGGGCCGTCGGCAGGGGGTGTCGCATGCGAAGCCGGGGCCGATGCCGTGTCCGGGGCGACGGGCTGGGGCGGGATGTCCATGTCGGTCATGGGCGCACGCTAGTTCGGGGCGCGGGACACGGGACACCGAATAAACGACCGGCGTTCCGCTCGCACCGGCGACCGCTGGAACCCGCGCGCCCTACGGGGTCACCGTGAAGTTGCGCAGTATCGCCGCCGCCAACTCCTGGTCGCCCTCCGTCTTGACGCGGTCCGCGACCGCCTCCGGGGTCACCCGGCCGCAGGCCAGGCGGACGTACGTCTCCCAGTCGAGGGTGAGGGAGGCGGCGGGGCCGAGGGCGGGGGCCGTTTCGAGGGTGCCGCGGCCCTGGATGTCGACCCTTATCGTGCGCAGGAACTCGATCGGGCCGTGCACGTCGAAGACGATGGCCGAACTGCGGGGCGCGTCGGCCTTCTCGGCGACGATCGACGGGAGCGCGGCGAGGAGCACGTCACGGGTGACGTGTGCGCCGGGGGAGTCGAGGTTGCCGGGGACGCCGAGGGCGGTGCGCAGGTCCTGCTCGTGCACCCACACGTTGAACGCGTGGTTGCGCATGGACTCCTCGAGGGTGAGCTCCGCGCCGAGGGGGCCGCGCACCTTCGTACCGGGGTCACGGGACTCGTTGCGCAGCTGGCGGTTGCGGCGGATGACCATGTACTCCAGCTCGGACGTCATCTCCGGCGCCGTGTGGTGACGGCGGACGTCGACCTGCATCTCCATGTAGCGCTGGTGTTCGTTGGTGACGTGGAACAGGTCGCGCGGGAGCGAGTGGATGGGGCGCGGGTCGCCGAGCATCTCGGAGTCCAGGCCGATGACGTGCGACACGATGTCGCGCACCGACCAGCCCGGGCATGGTGTGCGGCGGTTCCAGTCTGCCTCCACCAGCGGCAGCACCAGCTCGGATATCGCTTCGATGGAGTGGGTCCAGGCGTCGGCGTAGGGCTGGAGAGTGGGATGCAGACTCACGGAACGGGACCCCTCGGCGGTCGGTACACGGGCGGATTGTGGCGGCGTTGCCAGTGGGAGGTGGCTGCTGACGTGGGTGTCTTGGAACGCTAAGTTACGCTGCTGTGAGGCACCCCGGCAGTGCTTTCGTGTGACGATCGTAGGCCCGTGTGAACGACTCGAATGCCAGGGCGGTGGTAGTGTGCGCGCCTCTTTGATCCAGATCGCCGTGGACGAGGGCGAATCAGTCGAATCCCGGCGGCGGCGAGTGGCCGGGCTGGTACGCGAGCAGGCCGGGGCCGATCTCGTCGTACTGCCCGAGCTGTGGACGACCGGAGCGTTCGCGTACGAGGGGTTCGGCGCCGAGGCCGAGCCGCTGGATGGGCCGACGCACGAGGCGATGGCCAAGGCGGCGAGCGACGCGGGGGTGTGGCTGCACGCGGGCTCGATCCCGGAGCGAGACCCTGAGGGGCCGTTGTACAACACGTCTCTGGTCTTCTCTCCTTCCGGTGATCTGGTCGCCGCCTACCGCAAGATCCACCGCTTCGGCTTCGACAAGGGCGAGGCCGTGCTGATGGGGGCGGGGCGGGACCTGGTGACGGTACGTCTGCCGGAGACGACGCTCGGCGTGGCCACCTGCTACGACCTCCGTTTCCCCGAACTCTTCCGTGGACTCGTCGACGCGGGGGCGGAGACCCTCGTCGTGCCGGCGGGCTGGCCGGAGCGACGGCGGGCGCACTGGACGCTGCTGGCTCAGGCGCGGGCCGTGGAGAACCAGGCGTTCGTGCTCGCGTGTGGAACGGCTGGGACGCACGCGGGGGTTCCGCAGGCGGGTCACTCGATCGTGGTGGATCCGTGGGGGGAGGTGCTGGGTGCGGCCGGCGGTGATGAGGAGGTGCTGTCCGTGGAGTTCGACCCGGGGAAGGTCGGGGTGACCCGGGAGCAGTTCCCGGCGCTGAAGGATCGGGTGCTGGGCGTCGAGGTGCCTCGGCGCTGAGCCGGTGCTCGGGCTGGGCGGGGGTGGGTCGCGCAGTCCGGCGCTCGCAGGTTGCCGCTCGCGCTCGCAGGTTGCCGCTCGCGCTCGCAGGTTGCCGCTCGCGCTCGCAGGTTGCCGCTCGCGCTCGCAGGTTGCCGCTCGCGCTCACCCATGCCGCTCGCGCTCACCCATGCCGCTCGCGCTCACCGCGTGCCGTCCGCGCTCACCGCGTGCCGTCCGCGCTCACCGCGTGCCGTCCGCGCCCACCGCGTGCCGTCCGCGCCCACCGCGTGCCGCTCGCGCCTACCGCGTGCCGTCCGCGCCCACCCTCCCCCAAGCTCTCGGCTTCGCTCGAGCAGGGGGACCCCCATCGCCCGAGCGGCACGACTGCCCGCGGACCAACGGGCTCCTTCAGTCCGACTCCCCCTCCTTCTCCGCCATCTGGATCACGCACACCGCCACCGCGATCAGCAGCGCCGGGTCCGCGTCGTCGCGGACCACGTCGACGCCGTAGGTCTCGCGGACGTGGAGCCGGCGGCGGGAGATGACGGCGAGGAGTTCGTCGTCGTACTCGATGGCGAACTCGCGGTCGAGGATCTTGCCGCTGACGTCGAGTTCGGTGCCGTCGACGAGGGAGACGCGGTAGTGGTTGCGCAGGAGGGACAGGCGTTTGCGGCGGATCCGCGCGAGGGGCTCGCCGCCCCGCTCGATGACCATCGTGTCGCGCAGGGCGAACATCTTCTGGTGGATGTCGATGAGGACGCGCCCGTCCTGGCCCTTCAGCTCGAAGGTGTCCCCGAGCCGCAGCGCCTTGCCGTCGACGAGGAACACCTTGTTGCCGTGCTGGTCCTCGATCCAGTAGTCGTCACCGATGCCGAGGACCCGGTCCCGTACGAGGAATCTCATGCGCTTACCGCTTCCCCCGCGGCCGGTCCGAAACGCCGCCGGTAGGCCGATGGGCTGAGCCCCGTCTCGCGCCGCAGCCGCGCCCGCAGGTTCGCCGCCGTACCGAGCCCGCTGCGCGAGGCGACGACGTCGAGCCGCTCCTCGCCCCGCTCGATGAGCCGGCACGCCAGCGCCACCCGCTCCCCCGTCAGCCAGGCTAGCGGAGTCGTCCCGAGCTGCGCGCGGAAGCGCCGGTGGAGCGTGGCAGGTGACACCGCCGCGCGCGTGGCCAGGTCCGCCACCGTCAGCGGCTCGCCCAGCCGTTCCTGCGCCCACGCCAGCAGCGGCGCCAGGGACTCGTCCGGTACGTCGGGCACCGGCCGTTCCACGAACTGCCGCTGTCCGCCGTCCCGGTGCGCGGCGAACACCAGCCGCCGGGAGACGGCGTTCGCGATCTCGGCGCCGTGGTCCCGGCGTACGACGTGCAGGCCCAGGTCCAGCGCCGACGCGCTGCCCGACGCCGTCAGGATGTCGCCGTCGTCCACGAAGAGCACGTCCGGTTCCAGGCGTACGCGCGGGAAGCGCGTACGGAACGAGTCCGCCCACATCCAGTGGCAGGCCGCCCGCCGTCCGTCCAGCAGTCCGGCCTCCGCCATCGTGAACGCGCCCGAGCAGAAGCCGATGAGCCGTGCGCCACGCGCGTGTGCCCGGCGTACGGCGTCGAGGACGTGTGGGGAGCGCGGGGTCCCGGTGTCGGGCCGGTTCGGCACGATCAGCGTGTCCGCCTCCTCGGCCGCTTCCAGCCCGGCGACCCCGGTGAGCGTGAAGAACCCGTCCCGCATCCGGGTGGCCGGCCCGTCCGCGCACAGCGTGAAGTCGTACAGCTCACGACCGAGTTCCGGCCGTCGCAGCCCGAACACCTCGATCGCGCAGCTCATCTCGAACGGGTTCGAGTTCTCGTCGACGACCAGGACGACACGGTGCGGGCGGTCCGGACGGTGCGAGGATCCTTGCGGCATGTGCGATTTCTAGCACTCGTGCGCTGGACTCGGCGGCCCGGACGATGTCCCCATGGAACCGATCTCGCTGTCCGCCGCCCTCGCCTCCTTCACCGACCGGTGGAGCCCCCGCATCGTCACCACCGTCAACGACTACGACGTACGCGTCGCGAAGGTCGAGGGCGAGCACGTCTGGCACGCGCACGACGACACCGACGAGTTCTTCCTCGTTCTGGAGGGTGAACTGCACATCGCCCTGCGGGAGGCGGCCGGCGAGCGCACGGTGGTCCTGCCCAAGGGCTCGGTCTTCACCGTCCCGCGCGGGACGGAGCACAAGCCCTACGCTCCCGGCCCCACGGCCATCCTCGTCCTCGAGCCCACCGGCACGCTCACGGTCGGCGACCGCCACGACGACGTGCCCGACCACGTGGACGCGACCACGGGCCACGCGCTGACCTGAGATCGAGGCTCAGACTCCGTACCCGTCGCTGTACCCGTCACGCCGGTGGTGGTGGCCGTCCTCGTCGATGACCGGTGCCGACGGCGGCATCACCACACGCCTGCGGCGGGCGATGCTGCTGAACGTCGTGACGCCGATCAGGCCGACGATCATGAAGATGACGCCGACCAGGTCGAGGTTGACCCCCTCCATGTCCCAGTCGGTCGCAAATGTGAGGATGGCTCCCACGGCGATGAGGATGATGCACCCGCCGAGGCCCATGAGTGTCGCCTCCCTGTCCGGTCCGGACGTTCCGGTCCGTCCTTGCGGGTACCCCCGAGGCGAACTCCCATGCGACGGCGGGCCGGTCACTCCTCGCCGGCGATACGGCGGCGCCCGCCCCTCACACCTCCAGAAACGCCGTCAGCGCGTTCGCGAGGAGGTACGGGTCGTCGACGCCGCACAGTTCTCGCGCACTGTGCATCGACAGGATCGCCACGCCGATGTCGACGGTGCTGATGCCGTGCCGGGCCGCGGTGATCGGGCCGATCGTCGTGCCGCAGGGCATGGAGTTGTTGGAGACGAAGGACTGGAAGGGCACCCCGGCCCGCTCGCAGGCGTCCGCGAAGACCGCGCGGCCCGAACCGTCCGTGGCGTAGCGGTTGTTGACGTTGACCTTGAGGATCGGCCCGCCGTTGACCCGGGGGTGGTGCGTCGGGTCGTGCCGCTCGGCGTAGTTGGGGTGCACCGCGTGCCCCGTGTCCGAGGACAGACAGACCGTGCCCGCGAAGGCGCGTGCCCGGTCCTCGTACGACCCTCCGCGCGCGAACACCGAACGTTCCAGCACGCCGCCGAGCAGCGGTCCGTCGGCACCGGTGTCGGACTGGGAGCCGTTCTCCTCGTGGTCGAAGGCGGCCAGGACCGGGATGTGGGCGGGCGTCTCGGCGCCGCTCGCGACGGCGGTCAGCGCGGCGACGGCCGCGTGCACGGAGAGCAGGTTGTCCATGCGCGGCCCGGCCAGCAGCTCCTTGTCGCGGCCCAGGTAGGCGGGCGGCTCCACGGAGTGCGTCATCAGGTCCCAGCCGGTGACCTCGCCCGCGGGGATCTCGGAGGTCTCCTCCAGGAAGGCGATCAGGTCGCCGTCGCGCACGTCGCTGCCCAGGCCCCAGATCGGCTGGAGGTGCCGCTGCTTGTCGAGCTTGAGGCCCTCCGTCGAGACGGCACGGTCCAGGTGGATGGCGAGTTGCGGCACCCGGAGCAGCGGGCGGTCGACGTTGACCAGGCGGGTCGAGCCGTCGCGCAGGGTCAGCCGGCCGGCCAGTCCCAGGTCGCGGTCCAGCCAGGAGTTCATCAGCGGACCGCCGTAGATCTCCACGGCCACCTGGCGCCAGCCGTGCGCCCCGCTGTCGGGCCGCGGCTTCACCCGCAGGTTGGGGGAGTCGGTGTGGGCACCCACGATCCGGAACGGCGTGTGCGGGGCGGCGCCCTCGGGGACGTACCAGGCCACGATCGCACCGCCGCGCAGGACGTATTTGCCGCCCTTCGTCCCGTCCCAGGCGTCCGTCTCGGCGACCTGCCGGAATCCTGCCTTCTCCAGCCGTTCCGCGGCGTTCGCCACGGCGTGGTACGGCGACGGGCTGGCCGCCAGGAAGGTCATGAGGTCGTCGGTGTGGCCGCGGTCGAAGCGGGAGGGTGCGCTCATGGGTTCACCTTAACGACGGACGAGGGCCCGCTCCCCATCACGGAAGCGGGCCCTCGTCAGGACAATGTGGAGGAATGGCGCGAAGGCTAGAACGCGGCCTCGTCGAGCTCCATGAGGTCCAGGTCGACGCCCTCGGCCACCTTGCGGGCCAGCGTCACGCCGGGCAGGACGTTGGCCGCGAAGAACTTCGCCGCCGCGATCTTGCCGGTGTAGAAGGACTTGTCCTTCGCCGACGCCGTCTCCAGCTTCTCGGCCGCGATCGCCGCGCCCTTGAGCAGCAGGTAGCCGACGACCACGTCACCGGAGGCGAGCAGCAGGCGGCTGGTGTTGAGGCCGACCTTGTAGATGTTCTTGACGTCCTGCTCGGTGGCCGCGAGGTCGGTCAGCATCAGGCCGACGATCGCCTCCAGCTCGACGGCGGCCTTGGCGAGGTGCTCGCGGGCGCCCTCCAGCTCCGCGCCGCCGGTGCCGAGCGCGAGGAACTTCTTGATGTCCTCGGCGAGGGAGTTCAGCGCGGCGCCCTGGTTGCGGACGATCTTCCGGAAGAAGTAGTCCTGGCCCTGGATCGCGGTGGTGCCCTCGTACAGGGTGTCGATCTTGGCGTCGCGGATGTACTGCTCGATCGGGTACTCCTGCAGGAAGCCGGAGCCGCCGAAGGTCTGCAGGGACTGGGCGAGCTGCTCGTAGCCCTTCTCGGAGCCGTAGCCCTTGACGATGGGCAGGAGCAGGTCGTTGAGGGCCTCCAGCGCGGAGATGTCCTCGCCCGCGGCCTCCTTGATCTGGATCTCGTCCTGGATCGAGGCGGTGTAGAGCACCAGCGCGCGCATGCCCTCCGCGTACGCCTTCTGCGTCATCAGCGAGCGGCGCACATCGGGGTGGTGGGTGATGGTGACCTTCGGCGCGGTCTTGTCCATGAAGTTCGCGAGGTCCGGGCCCTGGACGCGCTCCTTGGCGTACTCCAGCGCGTTGAGGTAGCCGGTCGACAGCGTGGAGATCGCCTTCGTGCCGACCATCATGCGGGCGAACTCGATGATGCGGAACATCTGGCGGATGCCGTCGTGCTTGTCGCCGATCAGCCAGCCCTTGGCGGGGTGACGGTCGCCGAAGGTCATCTCGCAGGTGTTGGAGGCCTTGAGGCCCATCTTGTGCTCGACGTTCGTCGCGTACACGCCGTTGCGCTCGCCCAGCTCGCCGGTCTCGAAGTCGAAGAGGTACTTCGGGACGAGGAAGAGGGACAGGCCCTTGGTGCCGGGTCCGGCGCCCTCGGGACGGGCGAGGACGTAGTGGAGGATGTTCTCCTCCATGTCGTGCTCACCGGAGGTGATGAAGCGCTTCACGCCCTCGATGTGCCAGGAGCCGTCCTCCTGCTGGACCGCCTTGGTACGGCCGGCGCCGACGTCGGAGCCCGCGTCGGGCTCGGTGAGGACCATCGTGGAGCCCCACTGCTTCTCCACGGCGACCTTGGCGATGTGCTTCTGGACCTCGTTGCCCTCCTCGAAGAGGATGCCGGCGAACGCGGGGCCCGAGGAGTACATCCAGACGGCCGGGTTGGCGCCCAGGATCAGCTCGGCGAAGGCCCAGATCAGGGAGCGGGGCGAGGTGGTGCCGCCGATCTCCTCGGGCAGGCCCAGGCGCCAGTACTCGGAGTCCATGAAGGCCTTGTAGCTCTTCTTGAAGGACGCCGGGACCGGCGCGGTGTTGGTCTCCGGGTCGAAGACCGGCGGGTTGCGGTCGGCGTCCGCGAAGGACTCCGCCAGCTCGTTCTCGGCGAGGCGGGTCAGCTCCTCCAGGATGCTCTTCGCGGTGTCGACGTCCATCTCCGCGAACGGGCCCGTGCCGTACAGCTTGTCGCGTCCGAGTACTTCGAAGAGGTTGAACTCGATGTCGCGGAGATTCGACTTGTAGTGCCCCATGGCGACGGCTCCCGGCTCCGTAGAGAGATCGGCGAGGCACTGGATCCTCGCGCTAGTTCACATACCAACAAGTAGCTCCGATGATGCTACCCGTCGGTAATAAGAAGCAACCCCGAACCGGTCATCTGTGACGCGTTACGCGTTCCGCGCTCCGTGGCTCGGTACCGTCCCGCCCGGCCCGGGCCTATCGGTACGCTTGCGCCCATGTATGGATACGGCCAGCCCATGGACGGTGGTGCCGCCCAGCAGCAGTACGCCCCGCCGCAGCAGCCCATGTCCGGGGGGTACGGCCAGCAGGCGCCGCTCTACCCCGAGCCGTCCCCGCCCTCGCTCGCGGACGCGGTGCGGGCCTTCACCACCGGGCAGATGGCCGCGGAGGACTTCCAGCAGGTCTTCGCGACCTCGAAGGTCTACTGCCCGCGCGGCGACAACCCCGGCTTCCTCGCCCTGCACAACACCCAGCAGCCGGTGATCCCGATGTTCACCTCGCTCAAGGAGCTGCGCCGGTACGCGGGCAAGGAGTCGAAGTACTTCGTGATCACCGGCGCCGAGGTGATCGACCTGCTCCCGACCGGCTACGGCTTCGTCCTCGACATGGAGGGCGAGCACCGGATGGTGTTCGACGCGAAGGCTGTCGAGCAGATGGTCGAGTTCGCGATGCGCCGGATGTACGGCTAGACGCCGTTGTCTCACAGACGGCCGAGGTGTCCGACGCACCGAGAGCCCGGAGGGAATGCCCTCCGGGCTTTCTCTGTTGTGGGTGGCAGAAAGTTCAATGCTCAACTAAACTGGCCGCACAAGGAGGTACGACATGCCTGCAGTGACCGTCGAGAACCCGTTGACGCTGCCGCGCGTGACCGCGGGGGCCGACGCCGTGGCACGTCCCGTGCTCGCCGTGACGACCGCGCCGAGCGGTTTCGAGGGCGAGGGCTTCCCGGTGCGCCGCGCGTTCGCCGGGATCAATTACCGACACCTCGACCCGTTCTAGTATCCCGACGGATGCTCGCTGACCTGCGGAAACTTCCACCCAGAGGAGAGTCGGACCCATGCCTGCTGTAACCGTCGAGAACCCCTTGACCCTGCCGCGCGTGGCCGCGTCGGCGGATGCCGTGGCTCGCCCTGTGCTGGCTGTGACGACCGCGCCGAGTGGCTTTGAAGGTGAGGGCTTCCCCGTCCGTCGGGCGTTCGCGGGGATCAACTACCGCCACCTGGATCCGTTCATCATGATGGATCAGATGGGTGAGGTTGAGTATCAGCCTGGGGAGCCGAAAGGGACCCCGTGGCACCCCCACCGCGGCTTCGAGACCGTCACCTACATCATCGACGGGATCTTCGACCACCAGGACAGCCAGGGCGGCGGCGGCACCATCACCAACGGTGACACCCAGTGGATGACGGCCGGCGCGGGCCTGCTCCACATCGAGGCGCCGCCGGAGTCCCTCGTCATGTCCGGTGGCCTCTTCCACGGCCTCCAGCTCTGGGTGAACCTCCCGGCCAGGGACAAGATGATGGCCCCCCGTTACCAGGACATCCGCGGCGGCAACGTCCAGCTGCTGACCACCCCCGACGGTGGCGCGCTGCTGCGTGTGATCGCCGGTGAGCTGGACGGGCACGCCGGTCCCGGCATCACGCACACGCCGATCACGATGATCCACGCGACGGTGGCGCCGGGTGCGGAGGTCACGCTGCCGTGGCGGGAGGACTTCAACGGCCTCGCCTACGTCCTGGCGGGGCGCGGCTCGGTCGGCCAGGAGCGGCGTCCCGTGCACATGGGGCAGACGGCGGTCTTCGGCGCCGGCTCCGCGCTGACCGTCCGCGCGGACGAGAAGCAGGATGCCCACACGCCGGACCTGGAGGTCGTTCTCCTCGGCGGACAGCCGATCCGTGAACCCATGGCGCACTACGGGCCGTTCGTGATGAACACCCGAGAGGAGCTCCAGCAGGCGTTCGAGGACTTCCAGAAGGGCCGTCTCGGGACCATTCCCGCCGTTCACGGGATGTCCGAGGGCGGAATTTAAGGGTTCGTCAGGGCCGTATGCGGACGAATCGGTCTGGAGCCCTCGTGCACGAGGGCTCCGCGCCGGCCGTCTTCTGGGTGTCCAAATGATGGGCTGAGGGCAGCGGACTGCGCACCCCGTGCGGTGGAGGTGCCGGCACGCCACCAGGCCGCCGGCCCGGCGGCACTGCCGCAGTGACCTGCTGCCGTGGCGGTGCTGCCCCTGGTGGCCACCGCTCCGTGCGCGGCCGAGACCGGTGCCATGTCGGGTGCGGCCGTGCCGGTGTCAGCGGCGGGCTCGGGAGTACAGCTCCTGGTTCGGGAGGCGACGGATGCCGTCACTCACCCAGGGGTCACTCGAAAGAGTGGTGTAGAGGGATAATTGACGTCACCTCACCCGACCGGCCCGTCAGCGAAGGACAGCCCGTCCTGCCCGTGCTCCGCTGGAGGCGTGCAGGAGTCCCGTCCGCTGCTCCCCGACCCCGTCCGCCGTCTCGCCGCCTGGTGCGCCGCGGTCCTGCTCGTCTCCGGGGTCGTCTACGTCGGGATCCGGCTGTGCGCGCAGCTGCGTACGGCGGTGGTGCCGGTGCTGCTCGCGCTGCTCGGGACGGCGCTGCTCAGGCCCTTCCACCGGCGGCTGGTGAAGGCGAGGGTCAACCGTTCCGTCGCCGCCGGGGTGACCTGCGTGGCCGTTGTCGCCGTGGTCGGCGGGGCCGTGTACATCGTCGTCGCCGCGCTCATCGACACGGGGGACGAGATCGTCGCCTCGCTCAAGGACGCGGCGAGGGGCGTCGCCGACCACTTCGGGGCCGCCGGGACCTCGCTCGACGACCTCGCCTCCAACGCGCGGGAGCTGCTCTCCAAGTTCGGGGGCACGGCGGCGTCCGGGGTGATCAGCGGGGTCAGTGTGGTCGGCGAGAGCATCGCCATGGCCGTGCTGGCGCTGCTGCTCGTCTTCTTCTTCCTGCGTGACTCCGACCGTGCCGTCGCGACCCTGCGCTCCGCCATCCCCGGCGCGGCCGGTGACACCGTGGAGGCGATGGCGCGGCGGGCGTTCCGGGCCGTCGAGGGGTTCATGCGCGGGACCACCCTCATCGCGCTGATCGACGCGGTGTGCATCACCGTGGGACTGCTCGTCCTGCGCGTACCGGGTGCCGCGGGACTCGGCGCGCTCGTCTTCGTCGGCGCCTACATCCCCTATCTCGGCGCGTTCCTCTCCGGGGCCCTGGCCGTGCTGGTCGCGCTCGCCGACCGGGGGTTCGTCATCGCGCTGTGGGCGCTCGGTGTGGTGCTCGCCGTGCAGGTGCTGGAGGGGCACGTGCTCCAGCCTGCGATCCAGAGCCGGACCGTGCAGATGCATCCCGCGGTGGTGATGGTCACGATCACGGCGGGGGCGTCCGTGGCCGGCATCCTCGGCATGCTGCTGGCGGTACCGCTGACCGCGGCCGCCTTCGGGGTCGTACTCGAACTGCGAGCGCGCCACGGGACTCCGGCGCCGCCCGCGGGGGAGCCGTAGCGGAGCCGCGGCGCAGCAGGTGATGCCCGCCCGGGGAGCCAGTAGCAGCGAGCTGCTCGCGCGTGGAGCCCGCCGGGCCGGCGGCGTCTCCGCCTCATCTAGGGCGGCCCGCCGGTTCGGTTTGGCCCCGCCTGTGAGGGGGTGGCCGCTGGGGCAGGCGGCTTCTCCGCCCCTCCGGCGTGGGCCCGCGGGGCCTGCGGCGTGTCCGCCTCACAGGCACGGCCCGCTGGCGCCGGTTTGTCCGTCTCCCATGCGCGTCCCGCCGGGGCCGTGGCGCGCCCGTCTCCCACGCGTGGCCCGTCGGGGCCGGGGGCCGCCCGACGTGCGGCCGCCGGGGTTGGCAGCGCCCCCGGCCCAGCCTCGCACGCGAGGCCGCCGCCGGGCCCCGTGCAGCGACTCGCGCCGCCGGGCCCCGTGCAGCGACTCGCGCCGCAAAGCCCCGCGCAGCGACATGCCGGCGGGCCTCGTGCAGCGACCCGCGCCGCAAAGCCCCGCGCAGCGACATGCCGGCGGGCCTCGTCGTACAGCTCGAACCAGATGCTCTTGCCCTCGCCGCGCGGGGCCACCCCCCAGGCGTCCGCGAGGAGCTCGATGAGGAGGAGGCCGCGGCCCGAGGAGGCCAGTTCGCCGGGTCTGCGTTTGTGCGGGAGGTCGTCGCTGGTGTCGGAGACCTCGACCCGCACCCGGCGCCCGTCCGCCCCGCCGGTCACCTCGGCGACCAGCAGGGCATCCGCGTCCGTGTGCACGAGGACGTTGGTCAGCGTCTCGGAGACGAGGAGCACCGCCGAGTCCACCTGGTCCGGGCAGGACCAGTCGTGCAGCAGCTCGCGCAATTGCTGGCGGCCCTCGGCGATCCGTTCGGGCTCGTCCTGCCCGACCGTCAGCACGGTACGGCGCACGCTCGGCGCTGCGGTGACGGTGTCACCGCAGCCGCAGCCCTCACCCTGCCGGCACATCAGCAGTAAGGCGATGTCGTCCTCGCGGCGGTCGGACAGCGGCCCGGTGGTGTGGTGGGAGGACGGCCCGTGCACGGCCTGGACCAGCGCGTCGGCGAGGGCTTCCAGGTCGCCGTCGTGTGCCTCCAGGGTTTTGCGGACGCGCTGCCAGCCGGTGTCGAGGTCGTGGCCGCCGGTCTCCAGCAGGCCGTCCGTGCAGATCATCATGGACTCGCCGGGCTCCAGGGCGAGGCGCGTGATGGGGTAGTCGGAGTCCGGGTCGACGCCGAGGGGCAGGCCGCCGGCCGTGGGGCGGACGATCACCGTGCCGTCCGCCATCCGGATGGCCGGGTCCAGGTGGCCCGCGCGGGCGATCTCAAGAACCCCGGTCACCGGGTCGACCTCGATGTACAGGCAGGTCGCGAAGCGCAGGCCCGCCAGATCGTCGTCGGAGTGCGTGATGCCGTAGAAGAAGCGGGAGGCGCGGGAGAGGACCGCGTCCGGGCGGTGGCCCTCGGCGGCGTACGCCCGCAGCGCTATCCGCAGCTGCCCCATCAGGCCGGCGGCCCGTACGTCGTGCCCCTGCACGTCCCCGATGACCAGGGCGAACCGGCCTCCCCCGGGCTCCGCCCGGGAGGTGCCCCCAGGCAGCGGGATCATGTCGTACCAGTCGCCGCCGACCTGGAGGCCGCCGCCGGTGGGGATGTAGCGGGCGGCGAGGGTCATGCCCGGTATCTCCGGGCCGAGCTGGGGCAGCATCGAGCGCTGGAGTCCGTCGGTCAGCTCCCGCTGTGTCTCGGCCGCGCCGGCCCGGGACAGGGCCTGGGCGAGCATGCGGGCCACAGTGGTGAGCACCGAACGCTCGTCGGGGGTGAACGCCACCGGGTAGGAGAAGGCCGCCATCCAGGCGCCCATCGTCCGGCCTGCAACGGTCAGCGGCAGGAACGCCCACGACTGGCGGCCGAACTGCTGGGCCAGTGGCCAGGTGAGCGGATAGCGCTCCTTGTACTGCTCCGGGGAGGACAGGTACACCGCCCGGCCGGTGCGCGCCACCTCCGCCGCCGGATAGTCGGTCTCCAGCGACATGTGGGTGAAGGGGGCCTCGTCGCCCGGCTCCTGCCCGTGGTGGCCGATGATCGTCAGACGGTCGCCCGTCCTTCCGAACACCGCCAGCCCATCGGGTGAGAATCCCGGCATCGACAGCCCCGCCGCGACCCGCAGCACCTCCTCCGTCGACCGCGCCTCCGCCAGTGCGCGCCCCGCGTCCAGCAGGAACGCTTCCCGGGAGCGCCGCCAGTCGCCGGTGACCGCGCTGCGGCCCGCCGGGGTGCCCGGCGAGGGCTCGGTGACCTCCTGGAGGGTGCCGATCAGCTCGTACGCCTTCTTTTCGGGGTCGAAGGACGGCTTGGAGCGGCTGCGGAGGACGCGGATGATCCGGCCCCGCTCGTCCATGACCCGCACCCGCACCTCGGCGAGTGTGCTCTCGGCGACGGCGAGCTGCACCACGCCGGTGATCTCGTTCCAGTCGACGGGATGGAGGCGGGCCCGGGCCTGGGCCTGGGTGAGGGTGGTCCGCTCGGCGGGCAGCCCGAGCAGCCGCGCTGCCTCCGCGTCGACGGTGACCAGCTCGGTGGCGGTGTTCCAGTGCCACAGGCCGGTCGCGAGGGCGGCGAGTACCTCCCCCACGGCGGGCAGGGGCTCGCCAGTGCGCATTGCCCCAATTTAAGAACAGGCGATCGAGAAGTGCCACCGATCGTCGACGAAACAGCTGACTGATCGCCGACGGAACAATGGTGGGGAGCCGATCATGAGGTGCCCGGTACGCTGGGGGTGTTTCACGTGAAACGTGCCCCCCAACCGCGAAGACTGGATGAACGACGATGCATCGGTACAGGTCCCACACCTGCGGCGAGCTCCGCTCCTCTGACGTCGGTACCGACGTCCGGCTGAGTGGCTGGCTGCACAATCGGCGCGACCTGGGCGGCATCCTCTTCATCGATCTGCGCGACCACTACGGCATCACGCAGCTCGTCGCCCGTCCCGGCACCCCGGCGTACGAGGCCCTCGACAAGCTCACCAAGGAGTCGACGGTCCGCGTCGACGGCAAGGTCGTCTCCCGGGGCACCGAGAACATCAACCCCGACCTGCCCACCGGTGAGATCGAGGTCGAGGTCGGCGAGGTCGAGCTGCTCGGCGCCGCCCAGCCGCTGCCCTTCACCATCAACACCGAGGACGGGGTCAACGAGGAGCGGCGCCTTGAGTACCGCTTCCTGGACCTGCGCCGCGAGCGCATGCACCGCAACATCATGCTGCGTACGGCGGTCATCTCGGCCATCCGCCACAAGATGGTCGCCCTCGGCTTCAACGAGATGGCGACGCCGATCCTGACCGCGACCTCCCCCGAGGGCGCCCGCGACTTCGTCGTCCCCTCCCGTCTGAACCCGGGCAAGTTCTACGCCCTGCCGCAGGCCCCGCAGCAGTTCAAGCAGCTGCTGATGATCTCCGGCTTCGACCGCTACTTCCAGATCGCGCCCTGCTTCCGCGACGAGGACGCGCGCGCGGACCGTTCGCCGGGCGAGTTCTACCAGCTCGACATCGAGATGAGCTTCGTCGAGCAGGAGGACGTCTTCCGGCCCGTCGAGCAGCTCATGACCGAGCTGTTCGAGGAGTTCGGGAAGGGCCGTCACGTCACCTCCCCGTTCCCGCGGATCCCGTTCCGCGAGGCGATGCTGAAGTACGGCTCCGACAAGCCGGACCTGCGCGCCCAGCTGGAGCTCGTCGACATCACCGACGTCTTCGAGGGCTCGGAGTTCAAGGCGTTCGCCGGCAAGCACGTCCGTGCGCTGCCCGTCCCGGCGGTCCAGGACCAGCCGCGCAAGTTCTTCGACCAGCTCGGCGACTACGCCGTCTCGCAGGGCGCCAAGGGTCTGGCCTGGGTCCGTGTCGCCGAGGACGGTTCGCTGTCCGGCCCGATCGCCAAGTTCCTCACCGAGGAGAACGTCAAGGTCCTCACCGAGCGTCTCGGTCTGGAGGCCGGCCACGCCGTGTTCTTCGGGGCGGGCGAGTTCGACGAGGTCTCGAAGATCATGGGCGCGGTGCGGGTCGAGGCCGCCAAGCGTGCCGGGCACTTCGAGGAGAACGTCTTCCGCTTCTGCTGGATCGTCGACTTCCCGATGTTCGAGAAGGACGAGGAGACCGGCCGGATCGACTTCTCCCACAACCCCTTCTCCATGCCCCAGGGCGGCATGGAGGCCCTGGAGACCCAGGACCCGCTGGACATCCTGGCCTGGCAGTACGACATCGTCTGCAACGGCGTCGAGCTGTCCTCCGGCGCGATCCGGAACCACGAGCCGGACATCATGCTGAAGGCGTTCGGGATCGCGGGGTACGACGAGGAGACCGTCGAGCGCGAGTTCGCCGGCATGCTCCGCGCGCTCCGCTTCGGCGCCCCGCCGCACGGTGGTATCGCGCCGGGTGTGGACCGCATCGTCATGCTGCTGGCCGACGAGCCCAACCTCCGCGAGACCATCGCCTTCCCGCTCAACGGCAACGCCCAGGACCTGATGATGGGCGCGCCGACGGAGCTGGACGAGGCGCGGCTGCGCGAGCTGCACCTCTCGGTGCGCAAGCCGCAGCCGAAGTAAAGCCTCGTCCCGGAACGCCGGGACACCGATCGGCCCCGACCTGCATGGTCGGGGCCGATTTTTTCTCCATCACTCGTTCACGTATGTGCCCATCTGAACAGCCCGTTGACCCAGGGAGGTTGCCTCCATATGGTTCCCAAGAACGTGAAGCGGGTTCGCATATGTGAACCGCAGTGAGATGGGGAGACAACGATGTCAGAACCAGAATCCCGGGCCGTCGGGAAGTTCCTGCGCCGGATGATGCCCCTGCTGGTGCTGATGCTCCTGGTCAACAACCTGGACCGGACGAACGTGGGCTTCATCGAGTCGGAGCTCCAGGCGGACGTCGGCATCGGTGCCACCGCCTACGGCCTCGGGGCCGGGCTGTTCTTCATCGGGTACGCCCTGTTCGAGGTACCCAGCAACATGCTGCTCGAGCGCTTCGGGGCAAGGGTCTGGCTGACCCGGATCATGATCACCTGGGGTCTGGTGATCGTGGCGATGTGCTTCATCCACAACGTCACGACGTTCTACGCGCTGCGCTTCCTGCTGGGCGTCGCGGAGGCGGGCTTCTTCCCCGGCGCGATGCTCTACATCACCCAGTGGCTGCCCGACTCCAGCCGCGGCCGGGCGACCGCGATCTTCCTGGGCGGTTCCGCGGCCGCCGGCATCGTCACCGGCCCGGTCACCGGCGCGCTGCTCGAACTGCACGGAGCGGGCGGATTCGCCGGCTGGCGCTGGATGTTCGCCCTGGAGGGCACGTTCTCCATCCTGGTCGGCATCGCCGCCGGCTTCTTCCTCGTCTCCCGGATCGAGGACGCGCCCTGGCTCACGCGGGAGGAGAAGGACGCGCTGGGTGCGGCGGTGGCCCAGGACGAGGAGGCCCGCAGCGGGGCGCCGAAGGTGTCACGGCTGCGGCTGCTGTTCCACCGTCAGGTGGCGCTGCTGATCGGCGCGTTCTTCGCGATGACGCTCACCGGGTACGCCATCACGTTCTGGCTGCCGAGCCTCATCGAGGAGATCGGCGGGCTGTCGTCCTTCGAGGTCGGGCTGCTCTCGGCGATCCCCGCGGTCTGCTCCATGATCGCCATGTACTCCATGAGCCACTTCACCGACCGCGCCCCGGACCGCCGTCCGTACCTGGCCCTCATGCTCGTCGTGTCCGCCCTGGGCACCTTCCTCGCCACCCTCGGCTCCCCCTGGTTCGGCCTCGCGGCGATCACCCTCGCGGGGGTCGGCTCCAAGTGCGCGGCGACGCTGTTCTGGCCGATGGCCCAGTCCGGCCTGGACCTGCGGATCGCGGCGCCGGGGCTCGCCCTCGTCAACTCCATCGGCAACCTCGGCGGCTTCGTGTCCCCCACGCTCTTCGGCTACCTCAAGGACACGACGGGAAGCACGAACGGAGGGCTGTACACGCTGTCGGCGGCGTCGCTCCTGGCGGTGGTGGCGGCGATGTTCATCCGCGGGGCGCGGGCGGACTCCGCCGCGCAGCAGCTCTTGGACCCCTCACCGGAGGCTCACAGGAACCCCGAGGGGGACGCACAGCGGCCTGTCGTGTCATAGGGGAGGCGGGTGGTTCGTCCGGCATCGGAGAGTAGGGAAAGTCATGGGTTCGGGGTCCGCGGTGTTGATGCTGGGGCCGGCCGCGCTGCTGATCGTCGGCGCGGTGGTCGCGGTGGTGGCGGTGGTGGCGGTGGTGGCGCGGCGACGGTCGCAGCGGTCAGGGGCTGCCCTGTCCGACCTGGACGCGGAGGCCGAGGCGAACGGGTGGCTGGTGCGGTTGGGCGGAAGCCTGTCTGGGCTGGACGTACGGGAGTGGGCGCGGGCCGACGAGAAGGCGGCCCAGTCCCTGACGTACGCGACGGAACGCCACCGCACGGCCCGGGCCCAACTGGTCTCCGCGCGCACCTCCGCGGAGTACGCGGAGGTGGGCCGGACGGCGGCGGAGGGGCTATGGCACGTGGAGAACGCCCGGGCGGTGTTGGAGGCCACGGGCGGGTCGGTAGCCTCCCGCTAGTCGCCTTCCGGCGCCTCGGTGAGCAGGTCCTCCGCGCGTGAGACCGTGCCGGCGCGTACGAGCCAGTCGTCGATGCGGTCGAGATCCGTGCAGGTGATGATGGACTCGCGTACGTCGTCGGAGATGGCGAGTCCGCGCACCTCCAGCACGCGGAGGACGCCCTTGGCTTCGCCCAAGGCCTTGCCCTCCGCCTTGCCCTCCAGATAGGTCTCCTCGAACATCGTCCTGTGGCCCGGGTAGTGGGTGACGAGGCTCTTCAACAGCGCTTTCCACACCTTCCTGATCGAAGTGTTCTCCAGGCCGACTTCCACGACTTCGACCCAGCGCTTCGTGGTGGGCGGGTCGAAGGCCAGGAAGCCGCGGGCCGCCATTTCGAGTATGGCGGGCGCTCGCCGGTTCTCGCTATGAACGATGGCTGAGAGCGCCGCCGCTGCGGGGTTTCGGGTGACCATCGACGTGTCGGTGATTTCGGGGACGGTGGTGGGGCCCAGGACGAACGGGCGCGTCACCTGCGTCGTCCAGGGACCCACCGTGCACTCGAAGGGACCGGCCGCCCAGGTCGCCGTGGGTCGGTCTTTGCAGATGGCGACCAGCAGCACGGGCATGTCGTACTTGGCGACGGACCGCACTCGGGGTAGAAGAACATCGCGAGGGGCGTCATCGGCTCCCTCACCATGGGCGTCGACCCCGACACCACACACGACGGCACGGACGACGCCGTCCAGCCGGGCGCCTCCGCCTCCGCGTCGGCCTCGGCGGGCTGACGCGGAAGGGCGCCCGGAGGTACGTACCTCCGGGCGCCCTTCGCCTTCAACCGCTGTGCGACCGCTGTACGACCGCTCTACGACAGCGTCTTGTAGCCGCCCCAACCCGTCGCGATCTTCGTACCCGCGCCGAACGAGCCCTTGCCGTCGCCGTTGTGGCGGTACAGGTTGCCGCTGGTATCGCGGGCGACCAGGTCGGCCTTGCCGTCACCGGTCATGTCGCCGAGGCCCGCGACGGCGTTGTACGCGCCGCCCCAGTTGGCGAACACCTTCACGCGCGCCTTGAACGTGCCCGTCCGTGTGCCGTCGTAGCGGTACAGGTTGTTGGACTTGTCCTGGGCGATCAGGTCGCCGACGCCGTCGCCCGTGATGTCGCCGACCCCGACGATCTTCTTGTACGTCCGCCAGTCCGCGAAGATCTTCGCCCGTGCCGACAGACCACCCGTGCTCGTGCCCTTGTAGAGGTAGATGTCCCCGGTCGCCGAGTTGCGCGCCACCAGGTCCGGCCGGCCGTCGCCGCTCACATCCCCGGTCGAGGTCAGGATGTCGTACTGACCCCAGCCGCTCGTGCCCACGGTCGTGTACGCCGTCGACGGCGTGACCGCCCTCCCGCAACCGGGCCTGTAGAGGCGGAGCGACCCGTTGCTCTGCCGTACGAGCACGTCGTTGCAGCGGTCGCCGCTCAGGTCCCCGAAGGTAACCGCAGTGATCGAGGTGGCCCAGCCCGTGCCGGTGGCCTTCTCCGTGAACCTGCTGCCGTAGTGGAACGTCAGCGCGCCCGAGGAGTTCAGCGTGAGCAGGTCGCCGATGCCGTCGGGGCCGTCGACGCTGCCGTAGTCGTGGCGTACGGGCGCTCCGTCGTCGTAGAAGCCGGAGCCGCTCGCCACGGCGGTGGCCGTGGTGGTGCCCAGGGCGGTCGCCCTGAGGGCCCAGGTGAACATGCCGTTGGGGAAGCGGGCGCCGGTCGCCGTCTTGCCGTTCCAGCCCGTCCACACCTGGGCGGTGCTCGCGCCGCCGGTGAGGGTGCGGGTGGCTCTGCCGGTCTCGCCGCTCTGCACCGAGGTGAAGGTGAGGGACCAGGAGGTGACGGGGCGGGACAGCAACCACGCGCCGGTCCACGAGTCGGCCGTGTCCGGGTAGGCGTAGCCGGCCACCTCCGACTCGAAGACGGCGAGGCTGGAGGGGGTCACGCCGGTGGTGGCGACGTGGGTGCGCTCGTAGCCGTCGAACCAGGCGACCAGGCCCGTGTACTCGTCCACCGTCCAGCGGTGACGGCGGTCGAGCGCCGAAGCGCCGGCCGTGACGTCGGTGGCGATCACCCGGGTCGTGCCCGTCGCCGTCTCCGTCAGGAGGAGCTCCTTCTTCGCGTGGTCGTGGCGGACCGTGAAGCCGTCACCGAGGAGGACGTCGCCGGGGGTGACGGCGACCGACGTGCCGGCCTTGGTGTCGTACACGCCCGCGGAGGTCGTTCCGCAGGCCCAGTACAGCCAGCGGCCCGCCGCCTGGAGCTCGGTGGGCCTGCAGGCGGCCGCGGGGATGGTTGCCGTGGAGAGGGGCTTGTTCTGGGTGAGACTGTAGGAGGTGACCTGGCCGTCGACGACCGTGGCGCTCCAGAGAGTGGAGCCGTTCAGGGCGGTCGCGCGGATCGAGCGCTTCATCTGCTGGCCGTAGCCGAACCTGCCGACGTACTGCGTGGGCGAGGCGCCGCCGGAGTTGTAGACGGCGTAGTCGTCCGACACGTCGACGATGCTGCCGCCCTCGGTGCCGAACTCCAGCGGGTTGTGGCCGATCGAGACCAGCCTGTCCGCGTTCGGCAGGCCCGTGCCGCCCTCGTCGGCGTCGTCGAACGTCGTCAGGTAGACGTCCTGGGGGTCCGTGCCCGTGTTGCCCCACAGCGCCGAGCAGGTGACGCCCGCGTAGGGGCACTTCGCCCAGATCTTGCCGCTCTCCGTGGCCGGGGACGCGGTCAGGGTGGCGTCGCCGTCGGTGGTCAGGGTCCGTACGGACGTGGTGTCGGAGTCGCTGGAGGGGTTGTCCTCCGCCACTCGGAGGCTGCCCCGGCTGAGCGCGATACCCGTCTTCACGTTCTCCTTCGCCGGGACCTGGTACAGCTTCTCCAGCGTCGGGACGGAGTCCGCGAGGACCACCTTCCGCACCCACCAGTCCGTGGCGCCCGTACCGCCGGTGACCAGGGCCGCGTCGCCGCTCAGGTGGACCGTGTACTCCTCCGCCGACTCCAGCAGGGTGCGCGACGAGCCGTCCGCGAGGGACATCGCCGTCATCCTGCTGGTGCCGGTGCCCGTGTGCAGGGGCAGCAGGATCCACTCGCCGACCATGACAGGGGTGCCGTCCAGCGTGGCGCCGGGGGCGGGCAGGTCGACGACCCGCTCGGCGCCGGCCGGGTCGGTGCGCGACTTGAGGCGCAGGTCACCGGAGGCGGCTTCGTACCAGCCGGTCCACTGGTCGTTCTGGACCACCACGGGGCGGGAGCCGGCGTTGAGGAAGGCCTTGGTGGCGACGGCGGTCCCGAGGTCCAGGTACCAGAGGTCCGTGCCGACCTTCACCATCGCGCCGCCCGCGTCGGCGGCCATGACCGAGCCGGCCGAGACGGTCAGCCAGTCGGGGCTGATCTCGCGGGGCTGCCACTGGCCGTCCACCTTGTCGACCACGGTGCGGGTGGTGAGCACGCTCGCCCCGAGGTAAGCCCGGTACGGGTACGGGGAGGTGAAGGACGAGGTCGTGCGCGTCGCCCGGTCCCACAGGGAGACCGTGTTGGGGTCCGAGCCCGACGGCAGGGCCACGCGGTCGCTGTCCGCGCCGAACCAGCCGGGCCAGCAGGACGAGCCGGCGGTCGAGCAGAGCGTGGACGGCGGCGTGTAGTCGCCGTCCTCGGTGCCGACCGGGACCGTGCGTCCGGTCGTGGTGTCCGTCCACAGCAGCCCGGGGATCCCGCTCTGCCGGTGCAGGAAGCCGTTCGGTCCGTCGGCCAGCGGCCGGTCGGCGCGCGGATACGTCTGGATGGGATCGGTGAGCGTGATCTCGGTGGTCGCGGCCGTGGCGGGCGCGGCCTGTGCCGTACCACCGCCCCCGGTGACGACGACCGAAGCGGCCACGACGGCGGCCGTGAACGAGGAGACGGCGGCGGTCAGCCAGGACCGTCCCAGGGCGTGTCTGCCCACGTGAGGTTCCCTCCCCGCGAGAGCCCCCTGCTCTCGCACAAGTGAGCGGACTTTACCAGCTCTTTTGGGCCGCTTCACCAGCGCTTTTCCCGTCCGCTCCAGGACAGCGTCCGGTAGCGGCACCAGTCGGTGCCCATCGAAAAAAACCGAGACGGGCGGCAACCCCGGTGACCACGGTGACAACTGAGGGGTCGTGAGCACCGTTCACCGGAGCTTCACGCACCGTACATGTCCCCCCGACTTCAAGGATTCCTCCGTGGCAGCAGCCTCCCACCGCCGGTCCCTCCACAAGCGCCGCACCCTCGTGGTCTCCGCAGCGGTCGTGGCCGCGGGTGTCAGCGCCGGCTTCTTAGTGATGAACGCGAACGCCGCCCCCGTCGACCTGTTCCACCAGACGCTCGCCGCGAAGGACGGCTGGGCGTCCTCCGGCACGGGGGCGACCGGCGGCGCGAAGGCCGACGCCGCGCACACCTTCACCGTCTCCACCCGCGCCCAGCTGGTGAAGGCGCTGGGTTCCGCCACGGACACCACCCCGCGCATCATCAAGGTCAGCGGCACGATCGACGCCAACACCGACGACGCGGGCAAGAAGCTGAGCTGCGCGGACTACGCCTCCGGCACCGGCTACTCGCTCTCCGCCTACCTGAAGGCTTACGACCCCGCCACCTACGGCCGCTCCAAGCTGCCCTCCGGCACCCAGGAGAAGGCCCGCGCCGCGGCCCAGAGCAAGCAGGCGAAGAACGTCGTCTTCAAAGTGCCGGCCAACACGAGCATCGTGGGCGTGCCCGGCACGAAGGCCGGGATCACCGGCGGCATGCTCCAGATCCAGAACGTGGACAACGTCATCGTCCGCAACCTCACCTTCGCCGCCACCGAGGACTGCTTCCCGCAGTGGGACCCCACGGACGGCGACGACGGCAACTGGAACTCCAACTACGACTCCGTCACCCTGCGCGGGGCGACCCATGTCTGGGCCGACCACAACACGTTCTCCGACGGCCCGCACTTCGACAGCGCGAATCCGAAGTACTACGGCCGCGAGTACCAGATCCACGATGGCGCCCTCGACATCACCAAGGGCTCCGACCTGGTGACCGTCGAGCGCAACCAGTTCACCAACCACGACAAGACGATGCTGATCGGCAGCAGCGACACCGACAGCGTCGGCAAGCTGCGGGTCTCCATCCACCACAACGTGTGGAAGGGCATCGTCCAGCGCGCTCCCCTGGCCCGCATCGGCCAGATCCACATCTACAACAACCTGTACGACACGACGACCCTCAACGGCTACGCGCCGCAGTACAGCATCAACTCCCGCGCCAAGGCCCAGGTCGTCGCCGAGAACAACTACTGGAAGCTCCCGTCCGGCGCCAAGCCCGCGAAGGTGCTCAGCGGCGACGGCACGGGCTCCGTCGCGGGCGGCGGCAACCTCGTGAACGGGACGGTGACGGATCTGGTCGCCGCGTACAACTCGGCGTCGTCGAAGAAGATCAAGACGACGGTGAACTGGACCCCGACGCTCACGTCGGGCCTGGAGAAGTCCGCGAACAACCTTCCGACGTCGTTGGGGACGACGACGGGGGCCGGCGTTCTGAAGTAGCGCATGTGCGAGGGGCCCGGGAAGCGTGCGGCTTCCCGGGCCCCTCGCCGTTTCCGCTCTTCCGCCGGATTACTCGTCCGCGAAGATCTCGTCGGCGGAGGGGGCGATGACGGCGCGACGGTGCCAGCGGCGCAGGGTGTCGGGGTCGCCGCAGCTCGTGATGCGTTCGCGGACCGCTTCGGTGACGTCGATGCCACGCACCTCCAGAGCGTCCAGGATGTCCTCGGCCCGCCCTTCGGCCCGCCCTTCGGCCCGCCCTTCGGCTCGGCCCTCGGCTCGCCCTTCGTCGCGGATTTCTTCGGAAAGGGGCGACTTGTAGAAAGAGAGGTCCACGGCCACCAGTTTCCTCCACAGTTCTGCGGCTGGGTGCTTGCCCATGCCTTGTGCGATGAGTTCGATGATCGGGTTGGCGAGGGCTGTGGGTGTTTCCCGCAGCACCTTGGTCATTGCTTTGAGTATGGCTCCGATGTCCGGATCCGTGGCATGTGTGATCGCGGACAGCGTGGCGAGGGCGAGGTCCTTGCGGACTGCGACGGGATCAGTGATCACGGGCATGTTGTGCGGGCCCGCGACCATCGGGCGCAGGGTGAGCAGGGGCCACTGCCGAGGACCGAAGTGGACCGGCCGCGCTGCCCATTCGGCGGTCGCGCGGTCCTGGCAGGCGACGAGCAGCATGGGCTGTAGCCGGTACTTGGTGAGCAGGTACGAGGCGTAGTAGGCCCAGCTCGCGGGCTTGTCCGGGTCCTTCTTGCCCTGGGCCTCGACCGCGAGGAGGAGGGGCTCGTCGTCCTCTGTGTCGAGGCGCAGCAGGGTGTCGACGCGACGTTCGACGGGCCGGGTCTCGGTGAGGTCGGTGGGTAACACGGTGACCGAAACGGGCCGGGCGAACTCTACGCCGAGCACCTCGGACACACCGGAGAAGAGCTCCGGGTAGTCCTGGAAGATGCGGTGCATCGCCTCGTGGGGCGAGCTGACCATGAGCGTTCCTGGGGACGTGGGAGATGTGACTGGCACATGCCTCAGGCATGCTCCGCTGCGAGCCTAGGGAGCAACATGGCGTGGTCAGGGGGTAGCTGGCGAAGTTCACCCCAAGGGGTGGCCCAGAGGCGGCGGCGGTCTAGCCGGCCACGAACTGGGTCAGGATCGCCTGGACCTCGTAGATGTCGACGCCCTTGGTGAAGGTCTTCTCGATGGGGGCCGGGGTGCCGGAGAGCCAGATCTTCAGTTCGGCGTCGAGGTCGAAGTGGCCTGCTGTCTCTACCGAGAAGTGCGTGATGCTGCGGTAGGGGATGGAGTGGTACTCCACCTTCTTGCCGGTGAGGCCTTGTTTGTCGACCAGGATGAGGCGCCGGTCGGTGAAGAGGATCGTGTCGCGGATGAGCAGGTACGCGGCGTGGACCTGCTCCCCGTGACCCAGCAGGCGCTGGTAGTCCTGCTGGGCCTTGCCGGGGCTGACGGTGTGCGCGTTTCCGAACAGTGCCATGTATCGGGGGACGCGCGGAGGGGGGTGCGGGGTTGCGTACCGGCTATTCCGCGGGCTCGCCGCCGAAGCGCTCCTTGTACGCCTCCAGGTCCTCGTCCGTGAGCTTGGCGAACAGGACCGGCGGGACGGTGAAGGGGGTGCCGGCGGGGACGGAGGTGAGCGTCTTCGCCTCGTCCGCCGTGACCCAGGTGGCCGTGTCGTCGGGCAGGGAGAACGCCGCGCGCATCGCCGCAGCCGAGGACGGGATGAAGGGTTCCGAGACCACCGCGTAGAGGTGGATCAGGTTCATCGCCGTACGGAGGGTGAGGGCCGCGCCTTCCTTGTCGGTCTTGATCTCCAGCCAGGGGGCCTTCTCCTCCAGGTAGGAGTTGCCCGCGGACCACAGCGCGCGCAGGGCCGCGGCGGCCTTGCGGAACTGGAGGGCCTCCATCTGGGACTCGTACTCGGCGAGGAGCTCGGCGATCTGCTCGCCCAGCTTCGCTTCCGCCTCGCCCGGCGCGTTGCCCGCCGGGACCTCGTCACCGAAGCGCTTCTTCGAGAAGGACAGCACGCGGTTGACGAAGTTGCCGAGGGTGTCGGCGAGGTCCTTGTTGACCGTGGCCGTGAAGTGCTCCCAGGTGAAGGACGAGTCGTCCGACTCCGGGGCGTTGGCGATCAGGAAGTAGCGCCAGTAGTCGGCGGGGAGGATGTCCAGCGCCTGGTCGGTGAACACGCCCCGCTTCTGGGAGGTGGAGAACTTCCCGCCGTAGTACGTCAGCCAGTTGAACGCCTTGACGACGTCGACCTTCTTCCACGGCTCGCGCACGCCGAGCTCGGTGGCCGGGAACATCACCGTGTGGAAGGGGACGTTGTCCTTCGCCATGAACTCGGTGTAGCGGACGGAGGTGTCCGCGTCGTACCACCACGACTTCCAGTCGCGGTTCTCCGGGTCCTGGTCCGACCACTCCTTCGTCGCGCCGATGTATTCGATCGGGGCGTCGAACCAGACGTAGAAGACCTTGCCCTCGGCCGCCAGGTCGGGCCACGTGTCCGCCGGGACCGGGACGCCCCAGTCCAGGTCACGGGTGATCGCGCGGTCGTGCAGGCCCTCGGTCAGCCACTTGCGCGCGATGGAGGAGGACAGGTGCGGCCACTCGCTCTCGCGGGCCGCCACCCACTCCTCGACCTCGTGCTGGAGCTTGGACTGGAGGAGGAAGAGGTGCTTGGTCTCCCTCACTTCGAGATCCGTGCTCCCCGAGATCGCCGAGCGCGGGTTGATCAGGTCGGTCGGGTCGAGTACGCGGGTGCAGTTCTCGCACTGGTCGCCGCGGGCCTTGTCGTAGCCGCAGTGGGGGCAGGTGCCCTCGACGTAGCGGTCCGGGAGGAAGCGGCCGTCGGTGGGCGAGTAGACCTGGCGGATCGCGCGTTCTTCGATGAAGCCGTTCTCGTTGAGGCGGCGGGCGAAGTGCTGGGTGATCTCCACGTTCTGGGGGCTCGAGCTACGGCCGAAGTAGTCGAAGGCCAGCGCGAAGCCGTCGTAGACGGCCTTCTGGGCGTCGTGGGCCTGCGCGCAGAACGCGTCGACCGGGATCCCCTGCTCCTTCGCGGCCAGCTCGGCGGGGGTGCCGTGCTCGTCCGTCGCGCAGATGTAGAGCACGTCGTGGCCGCGCTGGCGGAGGTAGCGGGAGTACACGTCCGCCGGGAGCATGGACCCCACCATGTTGCCCAGGTGCTTGATCCCGTTGATGTACGGAAGGGCGCTGGTGATGAGGTGTCGAGCCATCGCGGGCTGCTCCCGGGTCGGTACGTGGGGTGACGATCGCGGCGTTTCGCGGCGTTTCGCGGTGTCTACGGTCGTCTTCGAACCTTGAAATCGTATCCGACATGGGTACGCCGCCCGCTTCTCGTTTTACGGGGTGAGAAGCGGGCGGCGTGCCCGTGCGGGGGCCCTGCCGGGGCCTTGCGGGAGTTATGGGTGTTACGGGCGCCAGGTTGCCAGGATGCCCTCGAAGATCTCGGCGTCCGTGAGTTCGCGCGGGGTTTCACCGGCGAGGAAGTGGGACGTGTTGTCCAGCTTCAGCTTGCGGAGGTAGTCGAAGGCCTTGTTCTCCGGGTCACCGAAGGCGACGAAGGAGAAGAAGATCTCCGGGTGGTTCTTCGCGGCGTCCGTGAGGGACTGGGTCGCCGGGGTCTTCGCGTCCGGGGCGCCGTCCGTCTGGAAGACGACCAGGGCGGGGGTGGTGGGGTCGGACGACTTCTCGTGCTGGGCGATGACTTCCTGGACGGCCGCGTGGTAGCTGGTACGGCCCATGCGGCCGAGGCCGTTGTGGAGGTCGTCGATCTTGTTCTCGTGCTCGGTGAGGGTGAGTTCGCCGGTGCCGTCGAGTTCCGTGGAGAAGAAGACGACGTGGACCGTGGCTTCGGGGTCGAGGTGGGCGGCGAGGGCGAGGGTCTGCTCGCCGAGGGCCTGGGCGGAGCCGTCCTTGTAGTACGGGCGCATGCTGGCGGAGCGGTCGAGCACGAGGTAGAGCTTCGCTCGGGTGCCGGTGAGGTTGTGCTTCTTGAGGGTGGTGGCGGCGGCCTTGTAGGCGGTGGTGAGGCCGGGGGCGCGGGACTTCACGTGGGTGAGGGTGGTGGCGGTGGAGGCGGGTTCGGTGCCCTCCGTTGCCGGCTCGGCCTCGGCCTCGGCCTCAGCCTTCGGCTCCTCCGGGGTCGGCTTGGCCTCGGCTTCGGCCTTCGGCTCCTCCGGGGTCGGCTCGGCCTCGGTCTCGGCCTTCGGCTCCTCCGGGGTCGGCTCGGCCTCGGTCTCGGCCTTCGGCTCCTCCGGGGTCGGCTCGGCCTCGGCTTCGCCTTCGGCCGTGTCGTTCCCACCCGCACCACCCGTGCTGGTTTCGTTGTCGGGTGCGGGTGGCTCCTCTGGGGCGTCCTCGCCGTCGGCGGCCGCAGGTGTGGTGACTTCCGCGACCGGCTCTGCCTCGGCCTTCGGCTCCTCGGCCACCGGTTCCGCCTCAGCCTTCGGCGCCTCGGCCGCAGCCTCAGCTTCCGCCTCGGCCTTCGGCTCCTCGGCCACGGCCTCAGCCTTGGCCTCCGCCTCAGCCTTGGCCTCCGCCTCAGCCTTCGGCTCCTCCGGGGTCGGCTCGGCCTCAGCCTTGGCCTTCGCCTCGGCCTTCGGCTCCTCGGCCACCGGCTCGGCCTCAGCCTTCGGCTCCTCCGCGACCGGCTCAGCCTCAGCCTCAGCCTTCGGCTCCTTGGCTGCTGGCTTCGCCTCGCGTGCGGGCTCGGGCTTTGGTTCCTGCGCCGCCGGCGTCGGCGTCTGCGTCGGTACCTTTTCCTCCTCCGTCACGCGGGTCTGCTTGGGGACCGTGACGTTGTTGAAGGCGGCGGAGACGAGTTCGTGTTCGGAACCTTCGGAACCTTCGGAACCTTCGGAGGTGCGGGGTTCGGGGACCTCGGGGGTGGTCGCCTCGGGGGCGGTGGTCGGAGGCGTCGGCTCCGGCTCCTGCGAAGGAACCTGCTCCGCACCCTCTGCTTCGGCGGTGCGCGCTTTGCGTGACCGGCCGAACGCGTTCCGCAGGAGAGTGAGAATGCCCATGTGCGCAACCCTTCGCATGAGTAGCCCGTCAATCCCTGGCCAGGACGGACACGTAAGGTTAGCGGCCCCCGATGGCGATCTTGGGGAGGGTTGGGGGCGAGGGGCCGGGTGCCCGGCCCCGTGGCCGGATTCCGCCCCCGCCTGCCCCGTCAACTTCCGTACGGATGCCTCGGGTTCACCCCTTGTTCACCGGCCTGTCCCGCTTCCGCGCAGTTGTGCCGCCTAGCGTCCGTCATGCGAGATTCAAGGGGAAGCAAGGGGAGAGCAAAGTGCGCATTCCACTGTCGATCATCAGTACGTCATCGGCCTCATCGGCCCACTCCGCCCCGCATCCCGGCGGGCGGTCCGCCCTGACCTGCCGGTTCCGGTGTGGCGATGCCTGTTTTCATGAGGTGCCCAACCCCACCGCCAATCCCTACGTCGGCGACGTCATCGCCGGTGCCCTCAGTCGTCGGAGGGTGATGCGTGCCGCCGCCGTCGTCACCGCGGCGGCAGCGGCGGGTGTGGGCGGGGTCGCGGGGGCTCAGTCCGCGGCCGCCGCCACCCGGGCCCACGAGGCCACCACGCCCGCCACCACGCCCGCCGCCAAGCTCTCCCGCCGCCCCGCCCGTGGCCTCCGCTTCAGCCCCGTCGCCCCCAACACCGCCGACGCCGTGACCGTCCCGGACGGCTACCGGCAGAACGTCGTCGTGCGGTGGGGTGAGCCCATCCTGCGGGGTGCGCCCGCGTTCGATCCGGAGAGGCAGACCGCGGCCGCCCAGGCCGGGCAGTTCGGGTACAACAACGACTTCCTCGCCCTGCTGCCCCTTCCCGGCGAGCGGCAGCGGCAGATTCTCGTCGCCAACCACGAGTACACCGACGAAGTGCTCATGTTCCGCGGCTACGACGCCGCCAATCCCACCCGGGAGCAGGTCGAGGTCGCCTGGGCCGCTCACGGACTCTCCGCCGTCGTCGTCGAAGGCGACCGGCGGACCGGGCGGCTCGTCGCCGTGCCCCGGCATCCGCTGAACCGGCGCGTCACCGCCACCACCGAGTTCCGGCTCACCGGGCCCGCCGCCGGGTCCGAGCTGCTGCGGACCTCCGCCGACCCGACCGGTACCAAGGTCCTGGGCACCCTCAACAACTGCTCCGGAGGAACCACCCCGTGGGGCACCACGCTGCACGGCGAGGAGAACTTCAACCAGTACTTCGCCAACGCGGGCCGGGCCACGGACAAGCGGTACGGCATCGGCACCGGGGCCAGCGAGCGCAAGTGGGAGCGGTTCGACAAGCGGTTCGACGTGGCCCAGGAGCCCAACGAGCCGCACCGGTTCGGGTATGTGGTGGAGTTCGATCCGTACGATCCGGCCTCCACGCCCCGCAAGCACACCGCGCTCGGGCGGTTCAAGCACGAGGGCGCGACCGTGCGGCTCACCGACGACGGGCGGCCGGTGGTGTACTCCGGCGACGACGAGCGGTTCGACTACTTCTACAAGTTCGTCGGCAGCAAGCGCGTCAAGCACGGCACCTCCCGCGCCGCGCGTGAGCACAACCTGTCGCTGCTCGACGAGGGCACGCTCTACGTCGCCCGGCTCACCGGCGACTCGCCCGCCATCGAGATCGACGGGACCGGCAAGCTCCCGGCGGACGGCGAGTTCGACGGGAGCGGTGAGTGGATCCCGCTGGCCACCGCCACCGCCGACGGTGCCGTCTCGCACGTGGACGGGATGAGCGCCGAGGAGGTGTTCGTCTTCACCCGGCTCGCCGGGGACAAGGTCGGCGCCACCAGGATGGACCGCCCCGAGGACATCGAGCCCAACCCGCACACCGGCAAGGTCTACGTCGCCCTCACCAACAACTCCAACCGCGGTGTCGGTACGAACGCCCCGGCCGACGAGGCCAATCCGCGCAACGCCAACAAGCACGGGCACGTCCTGGAGCTCACCGAGCGCCGGAACCGGGCCGACAGCCGGAAGTTCGCCTGGACGCTGTTCCTCGTCGCGGGTGACCCGGAGGACCCGGCCACCTATTTCGCGGGCTTCCCGAAGGACGACGTCAGCCCGATCTCGTGCCCGGACAACGTGGCCTTCGACCCGTACGGCAACCTGTGGATCTCCACCGACGGCAACCAGCTCGGTTCGCACGACGGGCTCTTCGGCGTCGCCACCAAGGGGCCGCGGCGTGGTGAGCTGAAGCAGTTCCTGACCATGCCGATCGGTGCGGAGACCTGCGGGCCGGTCGTCCAGGACCGGCGGGTCCTCGTCTCCGTACAGCACCCGGGCGAAATCAACGGGGCGTCCGTGGAGAAGCCCGCGAGCGCCTGGCCGGACGGGCCCGGGAAGATCGTCCGCCCGGCGGTGGTGGCCGTGTGGCGTGCGGACGGGGAGGACATCGGCGTCTGAGGGGCGTCGGAGGGACGTCGGAGGGACGTCGGAGGGACGTCTGAGGGACGTCTGAGAGGCATCGGGAGGGCTGCCGGTCCGTCCGATGCCTCGGCTCGACGGCCGGCAGCCGACCACCACACTCACCCCGGCCGGCGTCGGTCCGGCGCACCGGGCTGCGAGCCGCCCGCCGGTGCGCCGCACATCAGTGGCACTCCCGGTGCGCCGCACATCAGTGGAACTCCCGTACGACCTCGATCCGTCCCACGATGTGCGCGTTGAACTCGTCGAGCTCCTCCGCCGGCACCCACAGCTCCAGGATCGTCTCACCGCCGGCCTGGCGCACGGGGTAGCGCTCGACGAACTCGGTGTCCACCTCGAAGCGGGTGACGTAGCCGGAGCCGGAGGCGGGGACGTTCCAGTCGCGGGCGATGCGGACGGCGTAGTCCTCGTTCAGGACCGGGTAGAAGATCGGCTGCTCGGGCAGGCGCGGGGGCCAGGCCGTCCAGCCGGAGGCCTCGACCAGGGCCAGCTCCTCGGGGCCCGTGGGGCGCCACAGGGTCGTCGTCTCGCGCATGGTGAGCGACGGTATCGGCGCCGGGCGGCCGACGGCGAGGAGATTACGGCCGGGGCCCGCTGTCCACGCGCTTCAGAAAAGCCCTCAGCACCTCGTTGAAATCCTCCGGGCGCTCCAGGTTCGGCATGTGGGCCGAGCCGTCGATGACGCGCAGTTCGGAGTCGGGCAGGGCGGCGTGCATGGCCTCGGCGTCGGAGACCGGGGTGAACTCGTCGTCCGCGCCGACGACGACCAGGGCGGGGACGGTGACCCTGCTGAGCAGGCCGCGGTAGTCGGGGCGCTCGGCGCGGCCGCGCAGGGCCGCGGCGGCGCCCTCGGCGGGCGTGGCGGTCATCATGCGGTGGACGTGGGCCTTGACGGCCGGATCGGCGTAGGGGGCGACCATCTTCTCCAGGACCTCGTCGGCGTATCCGCGCATGCCCTCGCGCAGCAGCCGGTCCGCCATGGCGTTGCGGGCCGCCTTGCCCTCGGGGGTCTCCGGCGCCGGGAAGGTGTCGGCGAGGAGCAGGCCGCGGACGCGGTCGCCGAACTGCCAGTAGCAGTCCATGGCGATCTGGCCGCCCATCGACAGGCCGGCGAGCACGAAGGTCTCCACCCCCAGGTCGTCCAGGAGTGCGGCGATGTCCTGGGTGAAGTCGGAGAGGAGGGCGATGCCGGGGACGACGGGGGACGCGCCGTAGCCGCGCAGGTCGGGGGCGATCACGCGTCTCTCGCCGTGGAACGCCTCGATCTGGGGGTTCCACATCGTGTGGTCGAAGGGGTGGCCGTGGACGAGAACAAGGGGAATAAGAGAGCTATCCGCGCCCTTGTCCTCGTATGCGAGGAAGGGGGTCATGTGTCGACCCTAGAGCCGCCCAACTCCTCGGTGCAATAAGATCTTTGCCCTCGGTGCAATCAGCCGACAGCGCAGAGGGGAGCCTCGTGGACGACTACCGGCGCATCGCCGACCGCATCGCCGACGACATCGCCGTCGGCCGGCTCAGGCCCGGCCAACGGCTGCCGCCGCAGCGGGTGTTCGCACGCAGGCGCGGGATCGCGGGGTCGACGGCGGGGCGGGTGTACGGCGAACTCGTGCGGCGCGGGCTGGTCGTCGGCGAGGTCGGTCGGGGCACCTTCGTACGGGCCGCGCCCGCCGTGCCGACGGGGCGGGCGCTCATCGAGCGGGCCACGGCCCCGCCGGTCGACATGGAGCTCAACTACCCCGCCGCGCCCGGCCAGTCGGAGCTGCTCACCCCCGCCCTCGCACACCTCCTGCGCCCCGCCGCGCTCGGGGAGGCGCTGCGTCCGGCGGCCGCCGACGGCACGGCGGCCGCGCGGGAAGCGGCCGCGGGCCTCCTCTCCGCGCCCGGCTGGCATCCGGAGCCCGCGCAGCTGCTCTTCGCGGGCAACGCCCGGCAGGCGATCGCCGCGGCCCTCGCCTCGCTGGTCCGGCCGGGCGGCCGGGTCGGGGTCGAGGAGCTGACGTATCCGCTGGTCAAGCAGATCGCGGCCCGGCTGGGGATCGTCCTCGTGCCGCTGGCGAGCGACGCGGAGGGACTCTGCCCGGACGCCCTCGCCGCCGCCCACCGCACCGCGCCCCTGTCCGCCCTCTACGTCCAGCCGACGCTGCACAACCCGACCTCGCTGACGACGACCGGGGAGCGGCGGCGACAGCTCGCGCGGGCGGTGACCGAGCTGGGCCTCCCGGTCGTGGAGGACCGCATCTGGTCCTTCCTGCACACGGAGGACACCCCGCTCGCCGCCCACGCCCCCGGCCTCGTCCACGTCGTCGACGGGCTGTCGAAGCGGGTCGCGCCCGGACTCACCGTCGGCTTCCTCGTCGTACCGCCGCACCGGGCCGACGCGGTGGCGAGCGCGCTGCGGTCGGGGGGCTGGAGCGCGGGGCGGTTCGCGCTGGAGGCGGCCGTGCGGTGGATCGAGGACGGGACCGTACGGCGGCTGGTGGCGGCCAAGCGGACGGACGCGGCGCGCCGGCAGCGGATCCTCGCCCGGCACCTCGGCGCCTTCGCCGTACGGGCCGATCCGCGGGCCTACTACGCCTGGTGGGAGCTGCCGGCGCCGTGGCGTGCGGACACCTTCACCGCCGCGGCCGCCGCGCACGGCATCGCCGTCACTCCCGGCACCGCCTTCACCGTCGACCCCCGCCGCACCCCGGACGCCGTCAGGCTCGGGCTCGCGTCGGCGCCGGAGGAGGAGTTGGAGCAAGCGCTGCGGACGCTCGCCGACGTCGTGCGAGGGGCCCGTGGGGGCCTGTGAACCAGGCGACCAGAGCGACTGTCAGACCGAGGGCGACCAGCAGCCAGGAGACCGTGCGCAGGGTCGCGGTCAGGGCGTCGTAGACCGCGCCTCCGGCCGGGCGGCGCAGGTCCTCGGGCAGGTCGGCCAGGGTGAGGCTGCGGCCGATGGCGACGGCGAGGGCGAGGAACGCGCCGCCGAGGGCCGTGCCCAGCGCGGTGGCGAGGACCGCGCGTCTGCGGCGGGCGGCGACCGCGATGCCGGTGACGGCGAAGACGACGGCCGCGACGGGAAGCCAGAAACCGGCGAGGACGAGCACGTGGTACCCCTTCCGGAGCGGGGCCAGGTCCTCGTCCTCCAGCAGCGCGACCACGGTGTGCTCGACCGGGATCCGGCTCGCGAGCGGCATGTGGTCGTCGGCGAGTTGACGCTTGACCTGGAGGGTGACGGGGGCGAGGTCGACGGTGACGGACCGGGCGTCGTCGTCGCGCAGCGCGTCCATGACGGCGTCGTGCGTGGCCCGGTTGCCCGCGTCCCACACCGTCCGGAAGGCCCGCGTCTGCGTGAACGAGTGGACCGCGTCGTGCACGAACGGGGCGACCGTGCGCCGCTGTGGGGGGCCGACCTCGACCTCGCGCAGGATGCCGTCGCCGACCGTGTCCGCGACCGCGTTCCGCACGGCCGGGTCGGTGGCGAGCGGCGCCATCGTGGTGACGTACCGGCCGGTGTCCGCGAGGCCGTACGACACCCAGGCCGCCAGTGCGCCGAACGGCACGAGCAGGCACGACAGGGCGATCAGGGTGGCCGACAGAGCGGTCCTGAGGCGTCGGGACACCTTTCCAGACAAGGACCTGGAAGGCGGGGGCGCGAGCGGGGCGCGGCCACTCGGGTGTCAGGCGGGGAGAGGGGGCGTGAGAAGAGCGCGAGCGGGGCGTGAAACGGGGCGCGGACCTGGGGTTTCGGGTCTCCGGTGGAGCGATCACCCGAACGGGTGTTTCCTGGAGTTGGGGGACTTGGACCCTTACCCGAACGGGTGAGTGGAGGGATGAGGGAACGCGGGCCCCGGTCACTGAGCCGGGGCCCACGCGTGCGGCGCGGGACGAAGTGAAGCCGCGGACCTCAGTGGATGCGGTGGCCCTCGGCGTCCTCCCGCGAGTAGTAGCGGTAGAACTGGCAGACGCCCACGCCCGCCCCGATCACCGCCGCGACGGCGCAGGACCGCAGGACGCTGTAGCCGGTCTGGCTGTACAGGAAGCCGAACGCGACGCCGGTGAACACGGCCCAGGACAGCGCGTGCAGTTCGCGCCGCATCCGGGGGGCCAGGTCCCGTACGACGATGTAGAGCACCGCGAACACGGCCGCCGTCACGAAGCCGAACAGGATGTTCCAGCCGGTGATGGCGCCGCCGCCACGCCGGTTGGCGGCGGCCCAGTAGCCGTAGACCAGCCCGAGCACGACGGGTGTCGCCCAGGCCGCGGCCCGGTGCGTGCGCTCGCTGAAGAGGTCGGGTGCCCTGGTCCGGCCGGCCGTCAGCTCGGACCGGCGCACTCCTGACACGGGTGCCGCGTGAGCCATGAGAGCGCTCCTCTCTCTCGCCGCCCCTGCCTTCCAGGGCACACCCCGGGCGAACGCCAGACAAGTCGGTCGCCGTACAAATCCCGGACAAGCGCCACCGGGCCCCTTCCGAAGGCCCCGTACAGGGACGTTTGCAGGCCTGAGGCCCACCTTTGCGCCGCAGCGGTTACGGTGCTGAGGTACCTGATCGACACGATGAACCGGTGACAGGGGGGACGATGCCCGGAACCGTGCTGCTGCTCGCGGCCTCGCCGGTGGGCAAGGGGTGTCTGGTGGACGCGGCCTCCGTGCTCCCCGTCCTCGCCGCGGTCCCGCCCGCCATACTGGCCGGCACGGACACCGCGAACGTCGTGGAACTCGCCGACCCGCTGGAACCGCAGGCCGTCCTCACCCGCCTTCGCGCGGCGGCGACCGCCCCCGGCCCGCTGACCGTCTTCGTCACCGGCCAGCTCCACCTCGACCGCCGCCAGCGCTTGCCCCACCTCGCGCTGGCCCGCACCACCCCGTCCACCGTGCGCTACACGGCCTTCCCCTGGCACTGGTTCCGCGAGGAGCTGCGCCTCAGACAGCCCGGCTCCACCACCGTCTACGCCGACCTCCACGCCGACCAGGAGACCTGGGACCACCTGCGCGCCCATCCCTTGGACTGCGGCCCCGGCGTCCGCGTCCACGGCCGCCTCGCCCCGCCCCCGTCCCGGCGCAGGGTCGCGGCCCCGGCGTACATGAAGGCCGTGGCGACGATCCTGCGCAGCGGCTGGCGCCCGCCGGAGGAGCAACTGCACCAGCAGGCGTGGCTGCGGCTGACCGCGGGGGAGGGCGGCCTGGAACTCTTCGGGATGCCCGCGGCCCGCCCCCTCGGCCCGGCGGGAGGGACCCCACGACGGCCCACCACGCCGCCTCAGTCGGTCCCTCAGCCGCTCCCGCAGCCGCTCCCGCAGCCGAGAACGGCGGCCCCTGTGCCGGTGCCGGTGCCGGGCGCGGGCCTCAACGCACAGGCGGACACCGCCCCGCTCCCGGTTCAAGCCCCCGACACGGACAGCGATCCCCACGTCGACATCGCGACCGCCGTTCAGGACGGGCGGCACATGGACGCCGACGCGCTTGCCGCGCGCCATGAGCAGGACGCCGTACGCGAGCACGGGCCCGCCTCGGAGGAGGCCCTGCACTGGAGCGAGGTACGGGCCGATCTGGCGATGTTCGCGGGGGACGCGGAACGCAGTTGCCGCGCCTGGCTCAAGGTGGCCGGCGCGCGGCTGGCCGCCGGGCAGGCACCGGACACGCCTGCCGTGGAAGCGGCCGCGGACCGTGCCCACCACCAGTGGGGCCGCATCGGTGACGCGGCCAGCGCCCGTGAACTCGGCCCGGCACTGGCGGAGTTGCGCGGGCGCGTGCCGGGCCGGCACGAGGGCGCCCTGGAGAACGTACGGACGCATCTGCGCCAGTTGCAGACGCAGGGCTGACCGGAACGCGCCGTACCGAAAGGGGCGTTGCTGTCCGACCTCTCCCTTCCGCCGGGCCGCCCGGTGCATGATGGTGGATATGGCTGAGGGGGAAGGTGTGGCCGACCAAGGCATCCGCGTCCGGCTGGACGAAAGTGCGAGCAGAATCGACGTCAGCGCGCTCAAGGAATGGCTCGAGCGCGAAACGCTCCAGGAGAACGTGCGCGTCATCGAGCGGCCCCGAGGGGACGTGCCCGACGGGCACATGGGTGTCGGGATGGAGCTCTGGCTGGTGGTGGCCGGCTCGGGCACCACCGTCGTGGTGGACAGGCTGCTCGATCAGATCATCAGGGCGGTCCGGGCATGGCGGGACAACCGCCGAGAGGTGGAGAGCGGGGAACCGCCGCGGGTACGCGTCGAGCCGGTGGACCTCGACGAGAGGTAGCCAGGTGAGCCGCTTCGACTCGCGCCGAGATCACGACAACCGGGCGCTGCTCGTCGGCGTCAGCAGGTACGACCACATCAGAAGCAAGAAGAAACCTGATGGCGTGGCCGGCAACCTGCCCGGCGTCGAGCACAACGTGAACCGGCTGAAGGTGGCCCTGAGCGGTGGCGGAGTGTTCGACGACGGCGAGATCACCGTCTCTCACTCCCCCTCCCTCGACGAGTTCAGCGAGGCCCTGCGTCTCGTCGCCCAAGAGGCCAAGGGCCTGCTGCTGCTCTACTTCGCCGGACACGGCGCCGTTCCCAGCGCGGGCAACGAACTCTTCCTCCAGATGCGCAACGCACGGGTGGTCGCCGGCGGTCGGGCGGTGTTCCCCGGCGCGGCGATGTTCTCCAGCGTCCTGACCGAACTCGCGGGGAGCCACGCGAAGCAGATCGTGGTGATACTCGACTGCTGCTACGCGGGTAACGCGGCCGGGATATGGCGGGACTTCGGCGACCGGGACAAGATCCGGGTGCTGATGAGCGTGCAGGCCAACCGGCTCATCCACGGCGGTGACGGCGAGGTGCCGACTCCCTTCACCCGGGAACTCCTCCCCGTCCTCGGTCAGAGCCGGGAGGTCTTCTTCCAGGAGCTGTTCGCCGCCGTGTCGGAACGCATGAGAGTGGCGGGGTACAAGACCAGACTCGGCGATCCGCAGGAGCCGCAGGAGGCACGCGAGGGGAACACGGACGTCCTGCTGGGAGCGCGGGACGTGGCCGTGTTCCAGAACCCGCGCCCGAGGAAGAGGAACTGGCTCCGCTTCAAGAAACGCTTCGTGGCGCTTACCCGGCTCCGCCGCGACGGCGTGCGCACCACCGCCCGCCGCCGGCTCTACCGTGGACGCCCCGTGACGCGGGCCGCCGTGAGCGCCGTACTCGTCCTCGCCGCCTCCGGCCTCGGTTACGCCCTCATCAGCCACGGCGACGACGTCGACTGCGTCCCGGCCCTCGAACTGCGTGTGCTCACCGACCCCGACCTGAAGTCCACCGTCCGGGCGGCCGCCGACGCGTACATGACCTCGGAGGCGAACACCACCGGCGACGGCTGCCGTCGCAGCGGCCTGACCGTCTACGACGCGGGTGCCGCCGACGCGGTCGGTGCGCTGCGGAAGGACACCGACGCCTGGCAGGAACCGGTCGTGGAGGACGACAACCCGCAGCGGGACGTCGGTCCGCAGCCCGACGTGTGGATCCCGGCCTCGGCCGCGGACGTCACCCGGGTCGTCCGCGGCCGGGAGGGCCGCTCCTTCGCCGAACTGGAGTCGTTCGGCGGGCCCTTCGCCTACTCCCCGGTCGTGCTGGCCGTCCCCCGGGACCTGGCCGGGTCGGTGGAGGAGCGCAAGGGCCGCTCCCTCACCCGGCTGTTGGACGATCTGCACCGGCAGGACGCGAACGCCGAGGTGCGCCGCCCCGACCCGGAGTTCACGACCGCGGCCCTGCTGGCGACGCTGGGCCTGTACGGCGGCAAGGGCGACGCGGCCGGCAGCGCCGGCGCGGGTGCGGCCGAGCGGCGGCTCGCGCCCGGTGCGCCGGCCCCCACGGCCTCCGATCTGTTGTGCGCGCTGCCCGAGGACTCCCGCGCGGACCAGCGCACCGCGGTGCTCGCCCCGGAGTTCCTGCTGAAGAGCGGGGTCGCCTGCCACCGGGCGACCCGGACCCCGCGCCTGGCCGCCTACCCCTCCGACGTGCCGGGCCTGACGCCGACGTTCGTGCCGGTCCGCTGGAAGGGTGCCGATCTGGACGCCGAGGCGCGCGAGGACGCGGTGAACCGTTTCCACCGGTGGCTGACCGACGAGGACGGCGGCCTCGCGGTCTTCCGGGACGCCGGTTTCCGGTCCGCGGACGGCGATCGCCCCCTGCTCGACCCGGACCACGCAGGCACCGGCGTCCTGCGCGACCCCGGTCCGCCGGTCCCGGCCGCCGAGCGGACGGCGATGGACACGACGCTCACGCGCTACCGGGGTGCCAGCGGCCCGGGCCGGGTCCTCTACCTCCTCGACAACTCGGGCTCGATGAGCGACTACTGGGAGGGGCCGAGCGGTGGCCCCGGCATCCTGAAACAGTCGCTCGGCGGGCTCGGCGACCAGGACCAGTACGGCATGTGGACGGTGTCCGGCACGTCCGGTGCCCGCCATGGCCTCCTGCTCGGGTTCGGCAAGCACCAGCGTGTCGTCGCCGAAAGGATCCTCGACCCACGGCGGACGAAGGTGCGCGACGCCGAGGCCGACCCGCCCGCGGCGCTGCTCGCCGCGTTCACCGACATGGCGGGACGCGGCAACGACGACGACGGACCGCGGCTGATCGTCTTCCTCACCGACGACGAGGACAACACCCGGCTGACCGGCCGGAACCTCGACCAGGTGCTGGAGAAGGCCAGGGAGACGAAAGTGCCGGTGGTCATGGTGTCCCTGGAAGTCGGCGCCTGCGACCGGGGCCGCCCCGACGCCCGGATCGCCGAGGCGAGCGGCGGTCGCTGCCTGGACGCGAGCGACGACCTCGGCGCCGGCCTGCACGACGAGGTCGCCCGCGCGGGAACGGGGGAGGACTGATGGCACGGCGCATGCTGCTCGCCCTGTTGCTCCTCGCGGTCACCGCCTGCACGGGCGGCTCGGCCGGCCAGGAGGCCCCGCCGACCGCGGCCGCCGGGCCGGGGGAGATCGTGGTGGCCAGCGGCCGGGACGTGACCGGCAAGAACGGTATCCGCCAGCAGCTCATCGACGCCTGGAACCGCGAGCAGGACAAGGCGGGCACCGGCTACTACGCCCGGCTGGTCGAACTCCCCGGCTCCGCCGACGAACAGCGCAGCCAGCTGCTCGGCGCCCTCCAGTCGGGCAGCGCACGGTACGACGTGGTCAACCTGGACGTGACGTGGGTGCCGGAGTTCGCCGACGCGGGCCTGATCCGGCCGCTGGCCGACAAGGCGGTCGACGAAGACGTGATCCCATCGGTGGCGCGCACGGCCCGCTGGGACGGCAAGGTGTACGCGGTGCCGTTCAACAGCGATGTCGGGCTGCTCTACTACCGCCGCGACTACCTCGACGCGCTGGGCCGCACCGACCTCAGCGCGGGCACCACCTGGCAGGAGCTGCGGGAGCTGATCAACTCCCTGGACCGCGAGGAGCCCAAGGGTTACGAGGAGGGCTGGACGAGTCAGCTGGCGTCGTACGAGGGCCTCACGGTCAACGCGATCGAGGCGTTCGCGTCGGCCACGCCGGACTTCGCGCTCACCGACGCCGACGGTCACTACAAGGCCGACATCCAGGAGCTGACCGACGGTGTCGCCGAACTGCGCGCCCGCACCGACACGTCGTACACCCTCGACGACGCCTTCCGCTCCGATGAGGCGACCTCCCTCGGTGACTTCGCCGACGGCCGTACGGCGTTCCTGCGCCACTGGCCGTACGCCTACCGCGACCTGCACCAGACGTTCACCGAGGAGCAGCTCGGGGTGGTTCCGCTGCCCGGGCGGGCGGTGCTCGGCGGTCAGAACCTGGCGGTGACCCGGACGTCGGAGCGGTCTGCGGGCGCGGCCGACCTGATCGGGTTCCTCACCAACGCGGACAGCGAGCGCTGCCTCCTGGACGCCGGGTTCGCCGCGACCCGCACCTCGGTCTACACGGGGGACGTGCGGTGCACGAACGCCCGTGGCTCGGCCGCGACGCCGGCCGCCTCCCCGACGGGCGAGAGCGCCGACCGCATGCCGCGGGACGAGGCGGGACGCCCGAACTACGCGGCCCCCGTCCTGCTCAGGGCCCTGAAGCAGGCGGTCTCCCGCCCGCGCACCCCTCTCTACGGCGCCTTCACCCAGACCTTCACCACCGAGCTGAGCGCACTGTTCGGCGAGGCGCCGCCGACCGACGCGGAACTGGCCGGCCGCCTGGACGCCGCCCTGCGCAGGGCGCTGCCCGACTGAGCGGGCGACCGAGCGGCCGACCGAGCGGCCGACCGAGCGGCCGACCGAGCGGTCAGCGGGCCGGGGAGGTGCCGGTCACTTCCCCTGGACGTGCTGTGCGGTCGGTGCGGCCGGGGGGTCCTCGCCCGCGCCGGCCGGGCCGACGCCGGCGGCGGTGAGCAGGGCCGTCACGGCGATGACGGCCGCGGCGACGGCACGGGCCACGGGGGCCGCGCCGCTCGGGCGGAGCCGGGAGCCGACGAGGTCGGAGGGGCTTTCGTAGCGGGTGGATATGCCTTCGTGCACGGCAACCTCGCAACGACGGTGGGGGGTGGGCGGTGGAGCGGATCAGGTAATTACAGCAATGTGTTAAGCACGGTTAATCCGCCGATTAACCTAGGGGTTGCCGTAGGTCAACGGCAAGAGGGCCCATGGGAGTTGGGGAGCCGAAGCGTGGTCGAGCGAGACGGTCCCGAGGTCATCGGGCGGCGGGTTCAGCGGCTGCGCGTCGAACGCGGGCTCACCCAGCGCCAGTTGGCCGAGCCGACGTACACCCCCGCCTACGTCTCCACCCTGGAGGCGGGTCGGGTACGGCCCTCCGACGCGGCGCTCAAGCACCTCGCCGGACGACTCGGCGTCGAGTTCGAGGAGTTGGCCACCGGCCGCTCCGCCCGTCTCGTCACCGACCTTCGGCTGCGGCTCACCGAGGCGCAGCGCACCCTCGCCACCGGAGAGACCGAGGAGGCCGCCGAGCGGTACGCCGAGCTGCTCACCGAGGCGGAGACGCACAGGCTCGTCGACGAGCAGGCCACCGCGCTGCTCGGGCTCGGGGAGTGCGTGATCGAGCTGGGCGAGCTGGAGGCGGCCCGGGTGTACTTCGAGCGGGCGGAGGCCTGTCTCGCCGACGCACCCCTGCCGGTACGCGTCCCGGCCCTGCGCGGGCGGGCCGTCGCGCACTACCTCGCCGGTGAACTCCGGTACGCGGTCTACCTGCTGGAGTCCACCCTCGACGAGCTGAACCGCGGCGGGCTGCACGACCCCGACGCGCTGCTGCTGCTGTACGCCTCGGTCATCGGTCCCTACATGGACATGGGCGCCCACGCCCGCGCCGCCCAGGCCGCCGAGTTCGCCCTCGCCCTCGCGCCCCAGGTCGCCGAGCCCGCGCTGGTCGCCCGTATGCACCGCTCCGTCGCCCGTACGCTCCTCGCGGAGGGCCGGGTCGCCGAGGCCGACGCCTCGCTCGCCAAGGCAGCCGAGCTGTACCGGCAGCTCCAGATCCGTACCGAGCTGGCCAACTGCCACTGGATGCGCGGGTACGTGTACGCGCAGAACGGCGAACTCGACCGCTCCGAGAGCGAGCTGCGGGTCGCTCTCACCATGCTCTCGGCCAGGCGCGCCGTCCTCTACAGCAGTCAGGTCGCCGTCGAACTGGCCGACGTCCTGCATCGCCGCGGCAAGTCCGAGGAGGCCGCGGAACTGCTGCACGGGGTACTGAGCGACCTCAGCCCCGAGCGCGGCGCCCTGCACTCCGCCGCCGCCCACCGCCTGCTCGGCATCATCGCCGAGGACGCCCGGGACACCGAGGCCGCCGAGGAGCACTACGTCCGCGCCCTCAGCCTCCTGGAGCGCGCCGGGGCCGCCGGGGACCTCGCGGACCTGTGTCGCCTGCTCGGTGACCTGCTGCGCCGTACCGGCCGCGTGGAGGCGGCCCTGGACGCCTACCGCACCGGCCTCGGCCACCGCACGGCCCCGGGCACGACGACCCTGGGCCCGGCCCCCGCCCAGCCGCCCCTCTGACCCCGGGGCGTTTCGGCGGTACGGGCAGAGACCACTTCCCGGGGCGTTCACACCTGCTTCCGCCCCTGTCTGCGTACCTCCGCCACGCGCGCCGCGCCGATCTCGACGGCCGCCCGGGTGACGGACTCGTAGACCTCGCCGACGCCGCCGTTGGTGACGGTGATCGTGTCGTCGCCGACGCGGACCGCGGCGATGTACACGGTGAGCTCGGTGTAGTCGCCGTCCGGTGTCTCGCTGCCCAGGGTCACGCGCAGGGCCTGCCGGGCGTCGCCCACGTCCGGCAGGCCTGCCTCCTCGACCGTGCCGGACTGCACGCGGCCCCCGGCGGCCTTCGCCCGGAACTCGGCACACGTCCGCGGCAGTGTCCGCAGCCAGGCCAGTGTGCGGTCCACCTCCGCGGGGGCCTGGGTGATGACCTGGTAATGCAGCTGGGCCTGGTACCAGTCGTCGTCGAGACCGGAGACCGCCAGGATCCGCTCGGTCGGCCCGAACAGTTCCTCGGCGTACAGCGCGTCCAGCAGCCGCCCGCAGTCGGGGACGTCCGCCGACGCCTTGAGCAGCCCGTCCCGCCAGGTCGCCGCGCCCTGGGTGGGAGTCCAGGGCTCCCCCAGATCGCCCGCCGTGACCAGCGCGGCCTGCGCCTGCGCGGCGGTGAGCGCGGGCGCGCCCGCGGGCGAGGGCGAGGCGGCGGAGGGCCGCCCGGCGCGGGGGGAGGCCGCGGCCGCCGCGCCGGACCCGTCGGCGGAACACGCGGTCACGGTCAGCAGAGCGGTGAGCGCGAGCGCCGAGGACATGACGACGGCACGGGCCGGGGGACACGACATCCGGGAGCCTCCTGGGGAAAGGGCAACCGCCAAGATCGGTTGGCCCTTCCACGGCACCACCGCCTCCGGCAACCGACCAGCGCGGCGGTCCGTCCGGGTGAGGCACCTGAGCCCGGGTGGGGAAACCGGCGCCGAAAACCCGTCGCGCCCTCCCCGCCCCCTTGCTACGGTCACCCGCATGCAGCGTGCCTGTCCTCCCTCCCAGTCTCCGTACCCGTCCCTCACGACGACGCCGGACCCTGTCCCGGCGCGCTGACACCTGATCCAGTCCGAAGCCCCGGGGCGAGTGCCCCGGGGCTTCGTCGTCCCTCCGGCCCTTCGCCCCTTCAGTGAAGGAGCCTGCCATGCGGGACCACCGCCGACTCGGCCGTGAACTCGAACTGTTCGACACCGACCCCCTGATGGGCGCGGGCCTGCCGTACTGGCTGCCCGACGGAGCCGTCGTACGGCACACCCTGGAGGAGTACGTACGGGACGCCGAACGCGCCGCCGGGTACCGGCACGTGTACTCGCCGGTCCTCGGCAAGCGCGAGCTGTACGAGACCTCGGGGCACTGGGACCACTACAGCGACGACATGTTCCCGCCCATGGAGCTGGGAGCGGAACAGGTCGTGCTCAGGCCCAGCCTCTGCCCCCACCACGCCCTCATCTACCGCTCCCGCTCCCACAGCTACCGCGAACTGCCACTGAGGCTGGCCGAGCTGGGCGGCATGTACCGCTCGGAGCTGTCCGGTGTCCTCGGCGGTCTGACCCGCGTACGGTCCATCCAGCTCAACGACGCCCACATCTTCTGCACCCTCGACCAGGCCGTCGACGAGGCCCGCGCCGCCCTGGAACTGATCGGTCGCGCCTACGCCGACCTCGGCATCCGCGCGTCCCGCCACCGCCTCTCGCTGCCGGGCGAGGGCGGCAAGTACGTCGCCGACCCCGCTCTGTGGAGCCGGGCCACCGCACTGCTCAGGGAGGTCCTGGACGGCTCCGGCATCGCCTACGAGGAGGCCGAGGGGGAGGCCGCCTTCTACGGCCCGAAGATCGACGTGCAGATCGAGGACCGGGCCGGCCGCGAGGCCACCCTGTCCACCGTCCAGATCGACTTCCACCAGCCCGAACGCTTCGACCTGCACTACATCGGCGCCGACGGCGCCAAACACCGGCCCGTCATGGTGCACCGCAGCGTCATCGGCAGCGTGGAGCGCGCGGTCGCCCACCTCATCGAGGAGCACGGCGGCGCCTTCCCGGTCTGGCTCGCCCCCGAGCAGCTGGCCGTGCTGCCGGTGGCTCAGGCGCAGGTGGAGCGGGCGGAGGAGGTGGTCCGACGGGCCGTCGAACACGGCCTGCGGGCACGCCTCCACGGCCCTGAGGACGGCACCCTGGGCGCCCGCGTCCGGGCCGCCCGGCTGGTGCCGTACCAGGCGGTGATCGGGGAGCGGGAGGCCGACGGCGACCTGGTGGCCGTACGGCTGCGGGACGGGCGGCGGATCGGGGCGCTGTCCGGCGCGGAGCTGGTGCGGCGGATCGGGGAGCGGGTCCGGGCGCGCGGTACCGGCCTGTGGGAATCCGCTTGATCCGCGTAGGGTCCGTAACGGACCGACGCTTCGTGCGCGCCCCGGGTGGAAGGAGCCCTCGCCGTGACCACCGACCGGCCCCTACCGGTGATCATCGACTGCGACACCGGTATCGACGACGCCCTTGCCCTGCTGTTCGCGATCCGCCACCCGGGCCTCGACCTGCGGGCGGTGACCTGCGTGGCGGGGAACACCGACGTCGACGGGGTCGTCCGCAACACCCTCACCGTCCTGGAGCAGGCGGGCGCCCCGGACATCCCCGTCGCCCGGGGCGCCGAGCGCCCGCTGATCGAGTCCGTCCGCAGGGCTCCCGTGCACGGCCAGGACGGCATGGGCGACCTCGGCCTGCCCGCGCCGGCCCGCACGTCGGCCGACATGGACGCGGTGACGCTGCTGCGCCGCGAGATCCTCGCCTCCCCGCACCCGGTCACGCTGATCCCCACCGCCCCCCTGACCAACATCGCGCTGTTGCTGCGCACGCACCCGGAGGTGGTGCGCAACATCGAGCGGATCGTGTTCATGGGCGGCGCGGTGGCCACCGGGAACGCCACGCCCGTCGCCGAGTTCAACGTCTGGCACGACCCGGAGGCCGCCGCGATCCTGCTGACCGCCGGCGTGCCGATCACGATGTACGGGCTGGACGTGTTCCAGCGGGTCGTCGTCCCGGGGCCGGACGTACGGCGGCTGCGCGCGAGCTCGGAGCCCGGGACCCGCCTGGCCGGCGAACTGCTCGCCCACCGCGGCCCGGTCACCGACGAGCAGGACCCCGGCGGCGGCCTCGGTGACGCGGGCGCGGTCTGCGCGGTCGTGGACCCGGAGGGGATCACCACCGAGCTCCTCCCGGTCGAGGTCTCCCTCGCACCCGGACCCACCCGCGGCCAGACCGTCGTCGACCGCCGCCCCCGCCCCGGCGAGGCCGAGATACACCACGGCACCCGCGAACAGCCCCTGCTGGACGTGGCGCTCGGCGTGGACGTGGAGCGGTACGTGAAGCTGTGGCTGACGGCGGTGGAGTAGGCCCGCGAGGTTAGGACTACGCCCCTTAGGGGTGTAGTCCTAACCGGCACGCCGGATTCGGGCGATGCCGACGGCCGTTCTGCCGTAGCTGGTGCTCTGACCGGGAAGGTTCGCCGGGTCGGTGGTCGCTTCGTCAGCCTTGGAGCCAGCCGTGCAATCTCCTTTGAGCGGCGGCAGCAGTCCCGAAGAAAATGGATTGCCTTGCGGGCAGCTCTCACCTTGGCTGGGCAGCATGGCTGAACTGCGTACCGATCGCCTCGTGCTCCGTCGATGGCAAGACTCCGACCTTGAACCGTGGGCGGCGATGAACGCTGATCCCGAGGTTCGGGAGCACTTGGGCGACCTGCTCACCCGTGAACAGAGCGATGCCTCCGTGGCGCAGTTCCAGGCTGAGTTCGACCAGCGAGGCTACGGATGGTGGGCAGTTCAGTTGCAGGCCACGGGCGAGTTCATCGGCTTCGCGGGCTTGGACCAGGTGGATGATGGCATGCCGTTCGGGGGGGTGGAGATCGGTTGGAGGCTCGCTCGCTCGGCCTGGGGCCAGGGTTACGCCACCGAGGCCGCCCTGGCCGGCCTGGCCTTTGGCTTCAAAACGCTTGAACTCCCCGAGATCCTCGCAGTGACGACTGCTACCAACCTCCGTTCCCAAGCAGTGATGCGTCGGGTCGGCATGACCCGCGACCCGGCTGACGACTTCGACGACCCCACCGCGCCCGAAGGGCCACTGCGTCCGAACGTGCTGTACCGAATCGCGCGTGGTGTGAGGGTCTGACGCTCTCGGCTCGGTCGTTTCGTCAGGCTGCGGCGGGTGGAGGGCGTCCGTCCCAGCGGATGCCCTTCTCGCTGCGGATGCGGGCGCGTTCGCGACGCTGCGCCGCGAGGACGTCAGGGTGGCGGGCGTTGGGGTTGCGCCAGCGCAGGTAGGCGTGCAGGGCCCGGGTCTGCACGCTGTGGTTGCGGTGGTTGGAGTTGGCGATCGTGAACTGCCGCAGTGGCCCGAAATGGGCTTCGATCGGGTTGGCCCAGGAGGCGTAGGTCGGGGTGAAGCACGGCTCGACGCGGTTCTTCTTCGCCCAGCTCCGGCGCACGATCTGCTGCAGCTTCCGCCCCTCCTGGTCAGTCAGCCTGCGCAGAGGGACAGGCTCAGCCACCCCACACCCCCAGCAGTCGCACAGACGTCTCCGGACATCCAACCGCCGGAACCACCAACCGGCCAACCTTCCCGGTCAGAGCACTAGCGAGTGTCGGCGGGCCGTACCGCCCACCTCTGCTCGACCTTCGCGAGCTTCCAGTACGCGACCGCCGCCGCCCACACCACCACGAACAGGCCGACGATGACGTAGCCGACGTTGTCGAGGTCGAGGTCGGCTATCCAGGTGGTGACGTCGTCGCGCAGGTCGAGCTTCTCGTGGAGGACGCCGACCAGTTCGATGGTGCCGATGAAGAAGGCGACGGCGATGGACAGCCCGGTGATGGTGAGGTTGTAGAAGACCTTGCGGACGGGGTTGGAGAAGGCCCACTGGTAGGCGAAGTTCATGAACGTGCCGTCGAGGGTGTCGAACAGGCTCATGCCGGCGGCGAAGAGCAGCGGCAGGCACAGGATCGCGTACCAGGGCAGGCCCGCCGCCGCGCCCGAACCGGCCATCACCATCAGCGTGACCTCGGTCGCGGTGTCGAAGCCGAGGCCGAAGAGGAAGCCGAGCGGGTACATCTGGCCGGGGCGGGAGATGGACTTGGTGAGGCGGCCGAGGACGCGGTTCATGAAGCCCCGCGAGTCCAGGTGCTGTTCGAGCTCCCTCTCGTCGTACGACCCCGCCCGCATCGCCCGGAAGACCCGCAGGATGCCCACCAGGGCAACGAGGTTGAGGGCGGCGATGAGGTAGAGGAACGTGCCGGAGATCGTCGTACCGAGGAAGCCGAGGACCTGGTGGGTGCTGGAGCCCTCGTTCATGACCCGGCCGGCCAGCTGGGTGCCGCCCGCGATCAGCAGGGCGAGCAGGACGACCACGCTGGAGTGGCCGAGCGCGAACCAGAAGCCCACCGACACCGGCCGCTTGCCGTCGGCCATCAGCTTGCGGGTGGTGTTGTCGATCGCGGCGATGTGGTCGGCGTCGAAGGCGTGACGCATGCCGAGGGTGTAGGCGGTGATGCCGAGGCCGATGCCGAAGGCCTTGTCGCCGACCTCGTAGTGGCCGGGCACGACGAGCAGGAAGAGGATGCCGAAGGCGACGACGTGCAGGGCGGCGATGACCGCCATCAGCACCGCCGTCCGTACGGTGTCCTCGCGCCGCCAGCGGAAGGTCGCGCGCAGGTCGGCAGGGTCGGTCATGCGGTCACGCTCCAGCACCTCGTGGATCAGTTCGTGAGATGCCGTGGCCGGTCTCCTGGCTTGCGGGTGCACGCGCCCGGCCCTGCCTTCCCAACCACCTCGCGGCGGCCAGTGGCTGTCCCTGACGGGACGCGGGACGGGAACTCCCCGATCACAGTGGCGAGGGCCGCGTCGGCTTCACACCGACTTCCCGAACACCACGGCCCGCCCACGGTAGGGGGACGCGGGGGCTCCTGCATAGCCGCGTACCTGCGCAGGTAGGGAAGATCACATACAGCGCACACGAGGACGAGGCGGGTGGTGGCCGACCTCTCCACCACCCGCCCCGGTGCGTCAGAACGTACGAGATCTACGAGATCTACGAGATCTACGAACGCGTCGCCTTGCGCCTGCGCGTCGTGATGACGATCGCCGCGCCGCCGACCAGCAGGGCGCCCGCGCCCGCGGCGATCATGCCGGTGTTGCTGTTGGCGCCCGTCTCCGCCAGGTCACCGCCGCCGCCGTGCGGGGCCGGGGCCGGAGGAGTGGTGGATGCGGAGGTGCTCGGGGTGGGGGTGGAGGCCGGCTCGGAGGGGCTCGGGGTGTCGGCGGGGGGCTCGCTCTGGGCGGGCGGGGTGGCCGGCTCCGACGCCGGGGGCGTCGCCGGGGTTGAGGGAGGCGTGGAGGCGGGCGGGGTGGACGCGGGCGGGGTCTCGACGGTCGTGCAGTCCGTCTTGCCGCCGTTCCAGGCCGCGATCAGCTTGTCCTTGATCACCGGGCGGTCGGGGCCCTTGGGCAGCTCCCCGTGCTCGAAGCCGTCCTTCGCGTCGAGCTTGCCGTCGAACTTCGTGGCGCCCCGGTAGAGGTCGACCTGTGCGTAGCAGCCCGCGTCCGGCACCGCGATGTCGAGGGAGTCGGTCTGGCCGGGCTTGACGGTCACCGTGTCGAAGTCGACGAAGACCTGCTCACCCGAGGTGCGGAAGTCCGCGCCGTGGGCGAGGAAGGAGGACAGGGAGGCGGTGCAGGTGCTCGCGTCCCCGGCGGCGCGGACCTTGATGTGGACCTTGCCGTCCTCGGTCGGCTTGAGGTTCTGGTCGTCGACCTTGACCGAGTCGAAGAAGCCGACGCCATCCAGGGAGAACTGGCAGCGGTCCGTGCCGGTCTCCGTGCCCGCTCCCGTACCCGGCTGGTACGCCCCGCCGGACTTCCAGCCGTCCCCGCCGGGCTCGGAGGCCCAGGCGCCGGAGGCCGCGGCGACGGAGGCGGCGCACAGGGCGAGCGACGCGGCGCCCGTCCCCAGCAGGCGGCGCATGGTGACACGTCTCGCTATGGACATGCATATCCCATCTTGGCGTGCGAAACCCGGGTACGGCGGAGGGCAGCGCGGCGCTACCGGCCGTACCGGGGGTGAGCGGTCGAAGAAACACTGGGCTCATTGGTCACATGCGCCACAGCGTGCACTCATGGTGGATCTCATGGCGGAACGCTGTCAACCTGCTGCTGAGCCAGGGTACTTCGGCCGTCATTACGTTTCCGTCACAGGAGGAATCGAACGTTCCGACGGTGGCAAGGTTCACTTTTCCGGTGATGTGGGCAGAATTTCCCTTTATCGTTCATAGACCGGGTTCATTGACCGCGTTCATGGACCGTGTTCGTAGACCGCCCGTCAGCACCGAACCCGAAGAGGAGACCGCGTGATCGTCCGCACCACGCCCGACCTCTCGTCCAAGGATCCGAACTGGTGGCGCCAGGCCGTCATCTACCAGGTGTATCCGCGCAGCTTCTCCGACGCCGACGGTGACGGGCTGGGGGACATCAGGGGTGTCACCCAGCGACTGTCCCACCTCGCGGCGCTCGGCGTGGACGCCCTGTGGCTCAGCCCCTTCTACCCCTCCGAGCTCGCCGACGGCGGCTACGACGTCGCCGACTACCGGGACGTCGACCCGCGCCTGGGCAGCCTCGACGACTTCGACGAGATGGTCGCCGAGGCCCACCGCCTGGGCCTGAAGGTGATCGTCGACCTGGTCCCGAACCACACCTCGCACCAGCACGTGTGGTTCCAGGAGGCGCTGGCCGCCGGGCCGGGTTCCGCCGCCCGCGAGCGGTACGTCTTCCGGGACGGCCGGGGCGAGCACGGAGAGCTGCCGCCGACCGACTGGCAGTCCGTCTTCGGGGGCAGCGCGTGGCAGCGGGTGCCGGACGGGCAGTGGTACCTGCATCTGTTCGCGCCCCAGCAGCCCGACCTGAACTGGGCGCACGACGAGGTCCGCGCCGACTTCCGCACCACCCTGCGCTTCTGGTGCGACCGCGGGGTCGACGGCTTCCGGGTCGACGTCGCCCACGCCCTCACCAAGGACCTGGCGGAGCCGCTGCGCGACCTGGGCGCGCCCGAGCTGAGCCGGGAGGAGACGCTGCCGGACTTCGCCCCCGGCACCCACCCGTTCTACGACCGTGACGACGTCCACGAGATCTACCGCGACTGGCGCACCATCCTCGACTCCTACACCCCGCCCCGCATGGCCGTCGCCGAGGCGTGGGTGTACGGGGCGCGCAGGGCGCTGTACGCGCGCCCGGACGAGCTGGGGCAGGCGTTCAACTTCGAGTACCTCAAGGCGCGCTGGGACGCGGCGGAGCTGCGCCAGGTGATCACCGGGTCACTGGAGGACGCACGGCTGGCCGGTGCCTCCGCGACCTGGGTGCTGTCCAACCATGACGTCGTGCGGCACGCCTCCCGGCTGGTGCTGCCGCCGGGCACGGACGAGAACGCCTGGCTGCTGTCCGGCGGCCACGCGCCCGCCGTGGACCTGGAGAGGGGCCGGAGGCGGGCCCGGGCGGCCACCCTGCTGATGCTGGCGCTGCCCGGCTCGTCGTACGTCTACCAGGGCGAGGAGCTCGGGCTGCCCGAGGTGGCCGACCTGCCGCTGGAGGTCCTCCAGGACCCGATCTGGCAGCAGACGGGCCGGGTCCGCAAGGGCCGCGACGGCTGCCGGGTGCCCCTGCCGTGGACGACGGACGGACCGTCGTACGGCTTCGGCCCGGGCGGTGCCTGGCTGCCGCAGCCGGCGTCCTTCGCGTCGTACGCCGTGCAGGCCCAGGACGGGACCGAGGGCTCCGACCTGGAGCTCTACCGCGCGGCCCTGAAGCTGCGCCGCAAGCTGATCGACGGCGAGGACCTGACCTGGCTGGAGGACACCCCGCCCGGCGTCCTCGCCTTCACCCGCAACGACGGCTGGCGCTGTGTGGCCAACCTCTCCGACACTCCGGTCGCCCTCCCGTCCGGCGAGGTCCTCCTGACCAGCGCTCCCCTGGAGGCGGACGGCCGCCTGGGTCCGGACAGCACGGCCTGGCTCGCCTGAGCCGGCGCTCACCCCGCCGACGGGCTCGGTGAGGCCCCCGGTGCCTCCGTGCTGTCCGCGGGTGGGGTGAGGACCACCTCGGGTGCTCCGGGGGCCGGGGGCGGCGGGGTGACGTCGGAGGCGGGGAGCTTGGGCGGGGTCGTCTCCTGGAAGAGGACCTGGTCGAAGTTGACCAGGCCCGTCTTCTCCATGACGGAGATGTGGTCCAGGACGGTGGTGTTGGCCTGGTCGGCGAGCTGGCGCACCAGGGTGTTGCGGGTGGTGGAGCGGATCTTCGACACCGTGTTGAAGATCGTGCCGTGCGTGACGCGCAGGATGTTGGCGAAGTCGGAGTCGAACTGCTTGCCGCTGTCGCTGCTCAGCGTGGTGACGAAGCCCTGCTGCTGCGGGCTCGGCTGGTTGGGGATCGTGATGCCCAGCTCGGGCGCGATCCGGCGGACCGTCGCGTCCAGGGCCGCGTGGCCGGAGATCAGGTGCTGCCCGGCGGTGACGACCGCCTTGGTCGTCCCCTTCTGCACGGCCATCTGACCCACCGGGTACTCCCACAGCCCGGCCGCCCGCACCTTCACCACGAAGTCCCGGTCCGCCTCGGTCAGCGGCCCGGAGGAGGTCTGGGCGATGATCCGGTCGGGCGTGCTGGACACGTTGTTCATGCCGAGCATGGCCGGATAGGCGAGCGCGATGATCGTCAGGCTCAGGGCGCCGCCCACGAAGAGCGTTCCCGTCGCGTTCCGCGAGAAGAGCACCGTGCCTCCTGCCCGGTCGAGGATCCCGCCGCCGGACGGCGGGTCTGGTCGCAGGGGAGTACGGGCCGGCCGGTCAACGGAGCCTCTGTCATTGGTCAAAGCTTCCCAACCTCCCTCCCGAACAAGTAAGTTCCCATAAGGAACTGACTGGTCGTACTGACCGTCCTTCGGAAGGGAACGCCCGTGACGCAGCAGACCTGGACCGCCGTCGACGCCTACTTCAACGCCCAGCTCATCGAGGAGGACGAGGCCCTGCTGGCGGCCGGCCGGGGCAGTGAGGAGGCCGGACTGCCGCCGCACCAGGTGGCCCCCAACCAGGGCAAGCTGCTCCACCTGCTCGCCCGCGTCCAGGGCGCACGGACCGTTCTGGAGATCGGCACCCTCGGCGGCTACAGCACCCTCTGGCTCGCCCGCGCCCTCCCCGAGGGCGGCCGCCTGGTCACCCTGGAGGCCGACGAGCGGCACGCCCGGGTCGCCGCGGACAACATCGCGCGCGCCGGCCTCGACCACGTCGTCGACCTGCGTGTCGGCAAGGCCCTGGACACCCTCCCGCGCCTCGCGGAGGAGGGGGCCGGCCCCTTCGACCTCGTCTTCGTCGACGCCGACAAGCCCTCGAACCCCGACTACCTCGACTGGGCCCTGCGCCTCACCCGCCCCGGCAGCGTGATCGTCGGCGACAACGTCGTGCGCGACGGCGCGGTCACCGACCCGGACAGCACCGACCCCCGCGTCCAGGGCGTCCGCCGCTTCACCGAACTCATCGCCCAGAACCCGAAGTTGACCGCCACGGCCATTCAGACCGTCGGCGAGAAGGGGTACGACGGCTTTGTGCTCGCCGTCGTCACCGGCTGACCGGCGAGAGCAAAAGCGAGAACGAGAGACGGAACGAGAGACGGAACGAGAGACAGGGGGGACGACCATGGCGAGGATCGCCGAGCTGACGTACTACCCGGTGAAGGGCTGCGCCGGAGTCACGGTCTCCGAGGCGGAGCTCACGCCTACCGGGCTGGCGTACGACCGCCGTTATGTGATCACCGACGAGGCGGGCGAGCTGCGCTGGCTGTGGGGCGACCCGCAGCTGGCCCTGATCACGCCGGAGCTGGGCCCCGACGACGCGTGGCTCGTCCTGCGCGCGCCGGGGTACGGCGAGCTGCGGGTCGACGCGGACCCCGCCGCCGCGCCGGTGGAGCTGCCCGGCCGGCGCTACGGGGCCGTCGACCAGGGCGAGGCGGCCGCCGCCTGGGTGTCGGACGTGATCGGCGCGCCCAGCAGGCTGCTGCGGGTGCCGCCGCAGCAGGACGGCGGGCCGGTCGCCGCCAACAACAACCGGCTGCACATCGTCTCGCGGGCCACTCTCGGCCTGCTGAACCGGCGCCTCGCCGAGCGGGACGACCCGGTGCCGGCGCTGCCCATGAACCGGTTCCGCCCGAACCTCGTCGTCGACGGCTGGGACGACCCGCACACCGAGGACCGCGCCCGCCGCCTGACCGTCGCCGGCATGGAACTGACCCACGCCGGGGCCACCGTCCGCTGTGCCATCACGATGGTCGACCAGCACACCGGCCGCCGCGCGGGCCCGGAACCACTGCGCACCCTGGCGACCTACCGCAAGGTGGGGGGAGGGATCGTCTTCGGCGCGTACTTCGCGATCGGCCGCACCGGAAAGCTGTCGGTCGGCGACGAGGTGTCGGTCGCGGAGTGGCGGACTCCGGAGCCGGTGTGACGGGCGGGCCGGGGGCGATATGAGGTCCATACGGCGCAACAGCGGGCGTCACCTGCGGGAACGGGCCGGGAGAATCGAGGTCGGGGGGTGCCCGAAACCGCAACCGAGAACCCCTCCACTCGCACAGGGAGCCCCCCGACATGAGACGCTCACGGCCGAGCACGGCAGCCGCCCTGATGTGCTCCGCAGCGGCCCTCGCCGCCTCCGCGCCCCAGGCCTCCGCCACCGTGCCCGACACCTCCGTGCACCACCGGGGCGACCTGTGGGCCGCCGTCACCATCGTCCCCGGGCGCGCGGGTGTCCTCGACGTCTCCGGTCACACCGGGCCCGCCCCGGGCGCCGGTTCCACGCTCACGCTGACGGCGCCCGGCCGGACGACGATCACGGACACGCCCCTGGCCGCCCAGGGCTACCGGGGCGCGATCGCCGCCGACGGCCGCAGCGGGACGTACACGTTCACCGGAACCGGTACCCAGGCCCCGTGGCAGGGGCTCTCCTTCCCGTTCGTCGTGGCCGTCCCCGGCGACGCCGTCCCCGGCACCCGGCTGACCGGCTGCACGCTGCGGCTGACCGACGCGGAGGGCGTCACGCGGGACGACGGGACGTGTGCGGTGACCGTCGGGCTGCCCGAGCCGACGCTGGTCAGCCCGACGTCGGGCGTGCCGCTGGGGCTGCGGCCGGAGGTGTCCGGGACGGCGTACCCGGGCGCGCAGGTCGCCGTACGCGACAAGGACGACACCGAGGTGTGCTCCACGACCGCGGGAGCGGACGGCGCGTGGTCCTGCGCCCCGGCACCCGGCCTGCCCGCCGGCGACAACCGGCTCCAGGCGACCGCCACCCTGAACGGCGTGAGCGCGGCGAGCGAACAGGTCGCCATCACGGTCGCACCGCCGCGACGGTGAGACAAGGCCCGTATCCAACACTCGTACGGTAAAGAGGTGTTGGGGAAACGTTGACCCGTTCGCGGCAGAGTCCTGGCGATTTCGCGGGAGAGTCCTGACGAACCCTCGACCTAGGGTCGCCGCATGCCCCCACAGCCACCCCCGCGCGTCCCCGCCGCGCTCCCCGTCCTGCCCTACCGCAAGCCCACCAAGGGCCGTGACTACTGGGTCCTGGACGACGTCCTGCCCGACGTGGACGCGGTACGGGAGCGCTGTGTCGCCAAGGACGACTGGGTGCGGGGATACCCGTACACCTCGGAGACCTGGCCGGGGCTGCGTGCCATGCCGGGCCTGGAGCCGGGTGAACTGGCCCGGATCGAGCGGCTGGTGAAGAAGGCGACGGGGGCGAAGGAGCTGTGGGTGCAGCGGGCGCCCGGCGGCGGCACCCTCAACCACAACTGCGTGCAGGTCGTGGGGGAGGGGGAGAGCGAGCCGCGCCCGCACACCGACTCGCGCCACCTGTGCCGCTACGCCGCCGTCCTCTACCTCAACCCCGCCGTCCCCAAGGACTGCGGCACCAGCTTCTACCGCCAGTCCCTGCCCGGCGGCCGTCTCGGCGGCAACGTCGTCCAGGCCCCGCACCACAACCTCGTCGAGGCGCTCGGCACCCGGTTCGTGGCGCCGGACGCCTTCGAGGAGGACGTCCGCGTGCCGCACAAGTACAACCGGCTGCTGCTCTACCACGCCAACCTCGTGCACAGCGCGACCGGTTACTTCGGTACGACGCTCGACGACAAGCGGATGACGGCGGTCTTCTTCTGGATGGCCTGACCCGCCGCACCGGGCGTTCAGTAGCGCAGCGCCCGGCCCACGTACGCCTTCACGTCGCCGGACAGCTTGTGCGTGCTGCGGGCGGTGGCCGTCCCGGTCTTGCCCGCCGCCACGTCGGGGACGGTGACCACCACGACATCGAGGAGCCCGCCGCCGGACTGCTCGAAGTCGACCTCCACGGCGAACGACCGCTTCTCGCTGTCGGTGTTGGACGCGGTGACCTCGACGGTCGTACGTCCCTGGCTGTCGGTGGCCGGCTTGCCCAGCCGTACGTCGCCCTTGACGTCGACGCCGTTGTCCACCTGGTCGAGCTTCTTGCCCGCCTCCGCGGTCGCCGACGCCAGGACGTCCCCCGCCTTCGAGGCGAGCGAGGACGCGGCGGAGGCGGCGTCGCTGACCACGGACTCGGGACTGCTGTCGTCCGAGCAGCCGGTCAGCCCGGCCGCCAGCGCGAGCGCCGTGACCGCCGCCAGCGCCGTGCCTCTCGCGCGGCGGGTGCGGTGAGCGGGCATCTTGCCTCCAGGTTCGGGGTGTCCCTCCCAGTGAAGTCCGTCCCGCGCCCGCCCGCATGCCGGGCGGCCCGGACGGCGTACCCGCCGCCGGGTGATCGCCGTACGGCTCAGCGCCTGGCCTTCTTGTACCGCCGCATCAGCTCCACGATCCGGGCCTGGTCCGCGCGGCCGTTCAGCTCGACCAGCAGCTCGTCCGGGCACAGCTCGTAGAAGTCGCCCCAGAAGCCGCGTCTGCGGTTGTCCCAGATCCGGTACCCGCCCCGCACCCCCCGGGCGACATAGCGCCTCTTGCTCATGCCGTGCAGTGTCCCTCCGGCACGGGCGTGCCCCGTACTGGTTATTCGTCAGCCCTGGATGCCGTGCAGGACGGGGAGCAGGTCGTGTCCGTGACGCCGTCCGGCGGGGTCACCGTCAAAACGGCGGCCGGGGTGTCCTCCAGGGTGCCGGAGAGGGTGTAGGTGAGGGTGCCGCCCGGCGCGATCGTGCCCGTCGTGTGCAGGGTGCCCTCGCCGGACGCGGCGCCGCAGGAGCTGCCCGGGGTCGCCACGCAGGTCCAGGAGGCGGGCACCGGGTGCTCGATCGAGGCGTGGGCGGCCGTCGAGGGGCCGCCGTTGGACACCGTGATGGTCGGCCCGTCCCGCGTCACCGACAGCGAGGTCTGAGGTGCCGTCACCACCGGATGGACCGGCCGGGCGGCGTCGTTGCCGGGCTCCGGGTCCGCCGTACGGGAGCCCGACGTCGCCACGAGCGCCAGGTCCGCACCCGTTCCCGCGTACGACGGGCGCAGCCTGACCGTGAAGTCCCAGGAGACGGCGGCGCCGGGCGCCAGCACCCGCGCCGGACCACAGGTGACTTTCCGGCCGGCGGCCGTGCAGCCCTCGCCCCGCGAGAAGACGAAGTCGACGCCGTGGGGAAGGGTGGCCGTCGCGATCACGTCGGTGGCCTCCGACGGACCGTCGTTGCCCACCGTGAGCGCGTAGGCGAAGGTGCCGCCCGGGAAGATCGGATCGTCGTCCGTCGCCCCTGCCACCGCCACGGCCGTGACCAGGTCGGCCTGCGGGGCCCGGCCCCCGGCCGCCGTGACCGATCCGGCGAGCGCGACAACGAGGAGCAGCGCCCGTAGCGGGCGGATGAGGGATGACCTGCGCATGAGAACGCCCTCCGGGTGCCGACGGCTGTGCACTCATGCTCGGTCGGCCGCCGTACCAACCGTCGGCCGCCACGCCCTTCGGTCCCGCGAAGTCACCCGAACTCGCACCACACGACCTTCCCGGGCGCCCTGGCCCCGACCCCCCACTTGTCCGCCAGCGCCGCCACCAGCAGCAGCCCCCGCCCGCCCTCGGCAGGCTCCGCCCCCTCCGCGAGCGGTATGGCGGGCACACCGTCCCCGCTGTCGTGCACCTCCACCCGCACCCCGCCGTCGTACGGCAGCAGCCGCAGCAGGAATCCCCGGCCGGGTGGTACGCCGTGCACGAGGGCGTTCGTCGCGAGTTCGCTCACGCACACCAGCACGTCGTCGGCGCGCGGGCCGATCTCCCACTCGGCGAGCGCGTCCCGGGCGAAGCCGCGGGCGGCCGGTACGGACCGACGCTCCCGCCGGTAGAAGCGTTCACGTGGAGAGAGGGGTGGAGTTCCTTCGTTCACGGGACGATGGTCACGGTACGTGGCCATCATGGGACAGTGCGTGCACGCGTACATCTTGTCCGTACGAGTGCGCGATGGTGAACGTACGCGCGCGGGTGGGGAGTTGCACCGCATGAGCACCACGACTCGACGGTCACGCAGGAACGCCTCGGCGATGAAGATGGTGGGCGCCTTGCTCGCGGTCTTCCGGGAGGCCGCCGGATACACGCAACGGTCGCTCGGTGAGCTGTTCGTCGTCAGCGAGCAGCAGATCGCCTCGATCGAGCAAGGCAGACGGCCGCTGAAGCCGGATCTGGCCGAGCAGTTGGATGAGCTGCTGGGGACGAAGGGGGCGTTGAGTGAGGCGCTGAAGTACATGCCGGAGGTGGACTTGGTGCCGCTGTGGGCGGAGGAGTTCCTGGACAGGGAGCGGGAGGCCATCTCGATCGCCTCCTACGAGAACCAGGTGTTGCCGGGTCTGCTTCAGACGGAGGCGTACGCTCGGGCGGTGTTCGGCAGCCGAGTGCCGGTCTACGACGAGGACGAGATCGTTCAGTTGGTGGCGGCCCGGGTCGAGCGTCACGGGATCCTCCACCGCAAGGTGCCACCGATCACCTGCTTCGTGGTGTGGGAACCGGCGGTGCGAGCACCCGTGGGCGGTAAGGAGGTCTGGGTCGAGCAGTTGCGGCACTTGCGCGCGTGCTCCGAACTACCCGGTCTCATGCTTCAGGTGCTGCCTCTGGATCGCACCACTCACGCCGGACTCAACGGCCCGTTCGTGCTGCTGGAGACCCCCGAACACCAGCGGCTCGCCTACGTGGAGAACCAGCGGGGAAGCCAACTGATTGCGGACCCCGGCGAGGTGGCGATCCTCACGCAGAAGTGTGCGATGCTGCGGTCACAGGCCCTCACACCCGAGGACACGAGGGATTTGCTGGACCGTCTGCTAGGAGACCAATGAGCGGCACCGCACTTCGCTGGTTCAAGTCGAGCTACAGCGGCGATGAGGGCGGCAACTGCCTCGAAATGGCCGCCCAGCCCCGTGCCATCCACCTCCGTGACTCCAAGAACCCCGCCCTCGGCTACCTCACCATCGCCCCCTCCACCTGGACCTCCTTCCTGCGCAGCCAGGTCAGTGGGGGCACCGCCGAACCGAAGTAGGGCGTGATCCGCACCTCGAAGTGGAGGTGCGGGCCGGTGACGTTGCCGGTCGCGCCCGCCAGGCCCACGCGCTGTCCGGCGGACACTCGCTGCCCCTTGCGCACGAAGATGCGTGCCAGGTGGGCGTAGTGCGTGAAGTAGCCGTCGCGGTGACGGACGACGACCTGGTTGCCGAAGCCGTCGCCGCAGGTGCTGGCCCGTACCGTGCCGGGGCCGACGGCGTAGACCGGTGTGCCGGCGGGGACGGCGAAGTCCTGGCCGGTGTGGCGGTGGGGCCAGTGGCGCCCGCGGGCGGCGTACGAGGCGGAGAGCCGGTAGCCGCGGGTGGGTGCCCTCCAGGTGGCGTCACGGTCAAGGCCGGACGGTGACTGCGGGGTCCCGATGCGACAGTTTCCGGCGCGCCCGGACGGGTCGACGGCCACCGGGTCGCCACCCCGCCTCCCCGCCGCCCACAGCATGTCCCACAGCTCGCTCCGGATGGCCTTCCTGCGCCGCTCGGCGTCCCGCACCTGCTCCGGGTGGGCCGCCTCGTCGTGCCGCAGGCGGTCGACGCGGGTGCGGGCCGCCTCGTGGGCGCGGACCGCGCGGGCGGCCTCGTCACGGTAGGGGTCGGCATCGGCGCCGGCGGGGGCCGCGGTGAGTGCGACCAGCAGGACGGCCAGCAGGACGGCGCCGTGCCGTGCGATGCGGGTGCGGTGGTCTCGTCGCATCTTCGGATCGTCGGTCAATACGGCGCGGCCGTGTGGCAACACGCCGTACGTTGCTCCGGTCGGGTGCGGGCCGGACGGCGGCCTGGGCCTTGGAGTCCGGCTTCCTGATCCTGGGCGAGGAGCCCGACGCGGCAACTCTTCCCCCGCCGGCGGCGACAGGTGGGGCGAACACGCCCCCCACACGAGGAGTTGGGATGCGCAGACATCTCGCGCGCTTACTCACGGTCCTGGCCGTACTCGCGGCCCTCCTCCCGGCGTCCGCCACCCTGGCGGCGTCCCGGGCCGAGGCCGCCGACGACTGGAACCCGCCGGCCAACCTGAGCCAGCCGCTCAACCAGGTCTGGAACCACGTCCAGTCGACCTACCCGGACCTCTACGGCTTCCGGAACTACGGCTGGGACCAGGTCATGGCCAACAAGGGCAGCGTCAACTACTGCGTCCGCTGGGAGTCGGACGCCCCGGTGAGCGCGGCCCTGCGCGACCGCATCCACGCGGCGCTGAAGAAGCAGTTCGCCAAGTGGATGGCGGCGATGGTGGAGAACGGCAAGGGGCACAACGCCTGGCCGTACACCAACGTGCCCGTCAACATCGTCGGCTGGGCGGTGAAGAACCGCAGCACCCTGCAGTGGACCGACAACTCGGTCGACGTCTACGCCAACAACCTGGACGGCGGCGGCGCCCCGCAGTGCGCCCCCGACTGCGGCCGCTTCTTCCACCAGGACGGCAACTACTCCCGCTGTCCCGGCGGTGTCACCCGCCACTACGACCAGTCACTCTGGCTGACCAAGGGCTTCCAGGGCGGCGCGGGAGGGGACTGGGGCCAACGCGTCGGCCAGGAGTACTTCACCGGCGCCCTCGCCCAGGAGAACATCCACATCTATCTCCACGAGGTCGGCCACACCTTCGGCCTCGACGACTTCTACGACTGGACGCCCACCGGCCAGTGCTGCTTCATCATGAACGCCGGCAGCGCCACCCAGATCACCGAGTTCGACAAGTGGATGCTGCGCGACTTCTGGCGCCACCTGAAGAACCGCTGGGGGCTGTGAGCCCCGCCTGAGAGCCGCCCGCGAAGCCCCGGGGCATCGGCCGGGGGGCTTCGCGGAAGACGCGATTTTTCCGGACCGCCGCGGACAGCGCGCTCGGTCCACACGGAAGAGGGCGCCCCGCTTGTGCGGAGCGCCCCCTGAAGGCGTAATCGGAGCCCTACGGATTCACCACGATCTTCGCCGTGTTGTTGGCCGTGTTCGGGTCGAAGGGGAACGACGTGGTCCAGCCGGGGCGGGCGGTGAGTGTTCCGGTGGCGTTCTGGACCACTCGGTCGATGGTCAGGGAGAAGGGGAGGTCGACCTCCGCGTTCTGCTTGACCCAGATCGGGAGGTCGCAGTCGTAGCGCGGGGCGCCCAGGAGCTGGTGGAAGGGTGCGCCGGTCAGGGTGCGGGGCTCGCAGGTGTCGGGGACGTCCGTCGCGCGGGTGCCCTCGGGGACGCGGAACTCGACGGTCGCGACCGGTTCGCCGGAGCCGAGGTGGGCGACCCAGGCGGGGCCCCTGTTGAGGAAGCTGAAGGTGGCGGGGACCGTGGTGCCCGCCTCGCCGTGGACGATGGCGCCGCGCACCTCGAAGTCGGCCTTGTTCGTGGCCTCGATCATCCAGGAGACGTAATTGTCGTCGGTCTGGAGGTCGGTGGCACCGTCGGCCGGTTCGACGCCGAAGTCCAGGCGTTCGTACAGAGCGTGCTCCGCGACGTCGATTTTCAGCGGTTCGGGCAGGTCGACGGTGGCGCCGGGGGCGACGACCGTGTCGAAGGCGCAGGTGACATGGGTGATCGGAAGCTCGTTGTCGGCGGACGGGTCCGTGCACTGCGGGTACTTCGTCGCGAAGTCGAGGCCGTCCGTCGCCAGCATCTCCACGGTGAAGCCGTTCGCGGCCACGTTGCCGGTGTTGGTGACGGCGAACGACGGGGCGGTGACGGTGCTGCCCGGTCGCGCGCCCTTCAGCTTCTCGGCGGGCCGGATGCCCAGGTCGGGGCCGGAGTTGATGGTCACGGTGGTGTCGAACGAGCCGTGCGGAGCGATGAGTTCACCGTCGGGGCCGCCCTGGGCGGTGGCCTCGTAGGTGATCCTCCCCTGTGCGCCCGGCGCCGCGCCGGGCAGCGCGCGCACCTTGAGCTGTACCTGCTCCCCCCACCCCCACTCCTGAAGGGGGACCTCGGGGACCGAGCACACGGCCGTGGCTCCGCTGGGCACGCAGTTGTCCGGCCAGGCCACCTCGGCGACGCCGGCCAGGCCGGAGGTGTCGACGGTGATGCGGCCGTCGGTGATGCTGTAGTCGCTGGCGTGGTACAGGCCGACGGGGAGGTCGCTGTACTCGCCGCTGCCTCCGGCCCGGACGACGGAGAGGGCCTGTTCGGACGGCACCTGGATCCACAGTTGGTCGGACTGCTCGTCCTCCGCCGAGGCGGGCGTGGCCAGCAGGCCGACGGCGGTCAGCGCCGCGGCCAGGGCGCCGGTTGCTCCGAGCCGCAGGGCGCGGCTGACGGAGACGGGTGTCATGACATCCCCCTGAAGTGGACTGCGTGGGTCAGGGATTGGACGACGGCGCGGCGCCGATGGTTGTACGGCGGAAAGCCCCGGGTCCGGCCGGTGTGGCCGTGCCCCGGGGCCGGGAGGGTGTGACTTACGGGGCGTTGACCAGGTCGACCGGCGGTACCTTCACCGTCCGGGCGCCGGGCGTGCCGCCCAGGATCACCTTGCGCAGGGAGACGTTGTTCTTGAGGCTGGTCTCCTGCAGGCGCTTCGCCGGGTTGGCGATCACCTTGATGTAGTACGTGCCGTTCGGCAGGTCCGTGATGTCGAAGGACTGTCCGGGACGGTACTGGGTGTAGGTGTCGCCGGAGCCGACGTCGAGGACCTCACGCACGGAGATCGCGTTCTGCGAACCGCAGGCGGTCGACAGGTCGGTGTTGTACGGGTGCCAGTTGGCGTTCTTCACCGTGTAGTCGACGGCGTCGGTGTTGGCGAGGCAGAACGCCTCCTTGCCACTGCGCACCCGCCTCGTCTGGTCCGCGCTCAGCAGCTGGTAGCTGGCGAAGTCCGTGAAGTGCCAGTGCTCGTGACCGACGCGCGGGTCCCACTCCATGGTGCCCGCGGGCGAGTAGCCGACCTGCTTGCCCTTGGCGTCGTAGTAGTACTGGTACGAGTCCATCAGCTCGGCGCCCGGCTTGCGGAAGCCGTCCACCACGAGGGGGGCCGGGCCCGCGTTCCAGACGTTGGCGCTGAAGGCGAGGTAGTCCTTGCCCGCGACGTCGCCGTCCTCACCGTCGGTGATGGAGATGTCCCAGGCGGGCAGCGAACGCAGGTCCGGCTTCGGCACGTCGGCCGGGACGCCCGCACGGCCGGTGGGCCGGTTGGCGTTGGCCTTCAGCGCGGGCGCGATGCGCGAACCGTCGGTGTGGTCGCGTCCGTCGCCCATGTGGTGGGCGAGACCGCGCTGCTCCAGCGCGTGCGAGAGGGCGCCCGGGGTGGGGGCGTCCGCGCCGCGCGGGCCGTAGTGGTGGCCGGCGTGGCCGTTCATGCCGGGCGTGGAGGCGCCGCCGTGGTTGTGGTGCGACATCGCGGACGACATGGAGCCGGACACGCCCTCGCCGCCGCCGTTGTCGTTCCTGATCTCACGGACGGTGACCTTGATGGTGGGCGTGTCGTTCGGGATGCCGAACAGGTCGCGGTACTTCTTCGCCACCGATGCCTTGGCCGTGTAGGTGCCCGCCGGCAGGTTCACCGGGTGGTCGTAGTCCATGGTGCTGGTGTTGGACGCCCAGCCCTTCTCGACGCCCCACACCGAGCCCAGCGTCCACGGGTTGGTGGGGCAGCTCTCCGGGTACTTCGACGTCGCCGAGGCGTCCGGACGGATCCGGCCGGCGGCGTTGTTCGGGCAGTAGGTGCCCTTGCTCTTGGCGACCTCGCGGCCCGCCGAGTTCTTGATGGACACCTCAAGGAAGCCGGGCAGCCCGGAGAAGTCCTTCACCAGCCCGGCGGGCAGCTTCTTGACCTGCGTTCTGGTGCCGTTGCGCAGGATCTGCTGGGCGACGACGGGGTCCTTGTAGGACTTCCGGTTCACCTTGAACTCGAACGGTGCGTTGTCGACCTGGAGGTAGGTTCCGAGGTCGAGGTAGACGCCGGGCTCCCCCTCGTAGCGGTCGAGCGTCACGGACTTCGAAGCGGCGATCAGCTTCAGCTTGGGCGTGCCGGGCGTGGCGGACTGCGCGCCCGCGTTGGGCGCTGCCGCCGCCGCGGCTACGACGACGGTGAGCGCGGCGCCCGTGGCGAGCGCGGAGCGCTTCAGGCGGCTGCGGTGTTCCTGACTGGTCATCGGTTCCTCGTCTGCGAGTGCCATGGTCGTGGCATCGGACCGGACAGCCCTCAGACCGGCACGAACACCCCGGACGCACCCCACGCGCCCATCGCCGACCTGTGAGCATCATGTGAGACCGGTGTGGGGGCGGTGTCGGTTGCCTGGCCAGAAATAAATGGCCGGATAAGGCCACTTGGGCGTTGTGTGCGGAGTTCGGGCGCGGATTCCGGACGGTTCGCGCCTTTGGTGGCGCGAAAGCGGCCGCCTCCTGGTGGGGAAGCGGCCACATCCGTCGTCCAGGTGATTCCGGTTGTGATTCCGGCCCCGGCGGTCCGGCGGGTCGTTCCGGTCGCTCAGCCGACGCTCTCGTCGGATAAGAGCATGGCCCCGATCGGGGGACGCATCCTCATCCGATGGGGCCATGCGAGGGGGAAGGCGTACCACCGGCGTGGGCGGGTGCGTTGCAAAGGCATGCATTGCACTGTCACGACCGGGCGTCTGTACGGAGTACTCACCGGGACCGCACCCGGGGAGCCGCCCATCTACGCGGCTCTCGTGCGGGAGTGGCGGGTCGGCGGCCGGACGGTCCCCGGTGTGCGGGACCACCAGTGGGTCCTCCTCACCGCGATGGGACCCGCGACGACCGGTCCGGGTCCGAACGCTCGTGGCTGACGGCCCGCTGCGGTCCGCCGTATGCCGGTCCGCCGCCGAGGTGCCCTCAGTCGGCCTGGTCGCCGGCCCGCAGGACGGGCCTCCTGGCGGGCGCTCCACAGGTGGGGCATCTGCGGTCCGCGGGGTACTGAGCGGCGCGTCTGCCCAGCGCCAGCTGCAGGGCGAGCTCGACGACCGCGGGCACGAACAGCGCGCCGGTGCCGTTGGGCGGCACCAGCCAGCGCAGCCGCCCGGCGGCCCGGTGCGGTGCGGGTACGGCGATCCAGGCTCCCTGGCCCGCGTACCGGATGCCGGAGCCGATCCAGCGGCCCTCCGGGTCGGGCGGCAGGAAGAAGGCGACGCGGCGGGCCGCGGCGTCGGCGAGGACGGGGCCGGGCTCCTGCGGGATGCAGAGCAGGGCGTCGAGGGCGGGCATCCCCATCTCCTCCGGGACGCTCAGCACGTCCCAGAACCGTCCGCAGGCCAGTACGGCGATCCCGCTCTCCCCGTGCCACTGCTGCTTGCAGGCCCGTGGGTCGGTCGCCGCGGCGGCGAGCCACTCCATGGCCTGCCGCGTGACTGTTCGCATGGTGCCCTCCGCGCTTCGTCGGCCCGCTCGCGCGGGACGCGTCTTCCTCTCGGCGCCGGGGTGGCCGGCCCCGGCAACCGTCATGCTCGTGGATATTTCTAAGGCACGGAAGGGGTGGCGAACCGTGGCGATTACGTTCGATATGTTCGCTCCTGGAGCACGTGTTCTACGCACCTCGTGGCGCCGGGCGCGGGTGAGGTGGCGTCAGCGCTCCTTCCGGGGAGATCCGCTGGCTCCCCTCGTGAAGACGGCGCGCGGTCTCGACTACGGCGCCGGCCGGTCCCGTCGTACGGAGGACGAGGAGTGACGGGACCGGCCGCGCCCGCCCCTCAGAGGTCCTTTCACCATGCCCACCCGGGCCGCGCGGCCTGGCACCGCGCGCTCGCCGCGTTGCCGAAGAGTCCTAGTGGCTCCGCTGCGAGGGCTCTCCGGCGTCTTGCGATGCACGGCACCAGACCACGCGGCCTGATCGGGTGCTCATAGTGAAAGGACCCCTCAGGCCTTGCCGCCGCCGCTGGTGAACGGCGCGAAGGTGTGGCTGAAGTACCAGGTGTCCTGGGCGACGCCGGAGCAGGAGTTGGCGCCGGCCGTGCCCACGCAGCCACCGTTGTCGCGCTGGAGCGCCCAGAAGGAGAGCGTGTCGATGCCCCGGGCGACGGCCCAGTCCCTGACCTTGACGGCGTCCTGGGTGGTGAAGGTCTCCTCGGGGCCGTAGTCGTCGATGCCGGGCATCTCGGTGACGCCGACCATGCCCCACAGCTTCGCCGGGGTCTTCTTCGGATAGAGGGCGGCCAGTTGGCCGTACAGGCCGGTGGCGGCCGTCTCGGTGTCGGCGGCCATGTCGTGGGTGGCGCCGTCCCAGTAGTCGAAGGTCATGATGTTGACGACGTCCACCCGGGCGCCGTTGTCGACGGCGTTCCGCAGCAGGGCGACACCGCTGGGCGCGAGGCCGGTGGTGGTGGTCGGCAGGGTGTAGGAGAACTGCACGTCACGGCCGGTGCGTTCGGCCCAGCGCTGGACCTGGGCGATGGCCTTGTTGCGGCGGTCCACCCCGGCGGCGTTGTTGATGGAGTCGGCCTCGATGTCGAGGTCGATGCGGGTGACGCCGTAGGTCGTGACGAGGCTCTCGTAGACCTTGGCGATGGCGTCGACGCTGGTGCAGCTGTCGGCGAGTTCGGTGCCGGTGGTGTCGGCGCTGTAGCCGCCGAAGGACGGGACGGCGTTGCCGCCGCGCGCCTGGAGGGTGCGGATGTCGCTGCCGAAGGTGGCCTTGGAGACCGGCTGGGTGGTGTCGCCGTTCCAGTACGCGGTGCACGAGCCGGGCGCCTCCGTCTGGAGGAAGGCCAGGGTGAGGTACTTGTTGCCCGACTCGGCGGCCAGCTCGGCCGGGCTCTCCCCGGTCCACGCCTCGAAGTACGGGGCCGCCACATGGGCGGGCATGGGCCGGGCGAAGCCCGAGGTCGTCTGCTGTGCGGCGAGCGCGTCACCTCCCGCGAGGGCGGCGAGCCCGGCCGACAGGGCCGTGACGGTCATACAGGACAGCAGAGTGCGAAGGGGACGAGGTCGTCTCATTGACGCTCCCAACGAAGCCGCGGGTGAGAGGGGGGTGGGGGCGAACAGCGACCATAGTTGGACTAGACCAATCCATTGTCAAGGTTCTTTACAGTTGCCTGACCAAGTGGCAGGGCGCCCTGTTTCTGTCGTGGTGCCGTCAGGCGGGGCTCAGGCGCGGAAGCCGAGCATCCGGTGCAGGGTGTCGCCGCCCGGGGTGGTGGCCGGCTGGGCGGTGTCGGCGGTCGGGGCGTCCAGGCAGACGTGGAACGCGCGGGGGGTTCGAGGACCGCGAAGGTTCACGGCCATGCCGCAACGTTCGGGACGAGCGCGTACCCATGAAGATGGTTGGACCAAAACTTGACCCCACTGGAGCGTCGGCGTGAGTAACCCCAGCACCTCTCTGTTCGTCAAGATCTGTGGCCTGCGGACCGAACGGGACGTCGACGCTGCCGTGGAGGCGGGCGCGGACGCCATCGGGTTCGTCTTCGCGCACAGTCCGCGCCAGGTCGACGCGGCGACCGCCGCCCTGCTGGCCCGGCGCGTGCCGGAGCACGTCTTGACGGTCGGGGTCTTCCGCGGCCAGCCCCTGGACGAGGTACGGTCCCTGGCCACCGACTCCGGGATCCGGGCGGTCCAACTGCACGGCGCGGAGGACCGCGGCTACTACGACGACCTGACGAAGGGCGGCTGGACCCTCATCCGGGCCACGGCGTTCGGTGAACCCGCCGCGCGCTTCGGGGACCTGGGCGAGGACATGCTCCTCCTCGACGCCCCCGTGCCGGGCTCCGGCGTCGCCTGGGACTGGTCCGGCAGGCCCCTCGCCGCCCCCGGTGAGAAGTGGCTCCTCGCCGGCGGCCTCACCCCGGACAACGTACGGGACGCCGTCGACGCGGCCCGCCCGTGGGGCGTCGACGTGTCCAGCGGGGTGGAGATCAGCCGGGGCGTCAAGGACCCGGCGCTGATCGCGGAGTTCGTGGCGGCGGCCCGGGCCTGAGCTCACGAGCACCGCTCACCAGCCCGTCAGCACCAAGTGGTTGAGGAGCAGCGCCAGGACCGCCTGGGTGGCCAGCCAGACGCGGGGGCGGGTGAGGAACGCGCAGGCCGGGAGCAGCCACATCGCGAAGGGGAGCCAGATGCGTTCCGTCTCGGCCTTGCTCATGCCGGACAGGTCGGCGACCAGCAGGGCGAGCAGCGCGGCCCCCACCAGGAGGGAGAGCCGCCGGTCGGGGTCCGGCGACGGCCGGCGGGTGCCGTCGGGGCCTCGCCGGGTCAGTTCTACGGCGCCCCGGCGCAGCCCGGCCGCCGTCGCCAGGCCCGTGATGAGCACCGTGCAGGCGAGGTTGGCCCACACCCAGTAGCCGTAGGGGCGCACCCGGGCCGCGCCCTGGTAGTAGCGCTCGACCAGGAGGCGGTAGGCCTCCCACCAGTCGAACCCGGCGAGCGTGAACGCCACCGGCACCACGGCGAGTCCGGCGAGCAGCGCCGCGAGCAGGGGGAGCGGCTTGGGGCCCGCGCGGACCTCGCGCCGGCCCAGCAGCACCACGGCCGCGCCGATCAGCGCGAAGAGTGTCAGGCCGTAGGAGAGGTAGCAGGTCAGGCCGAACAGGAGACCGGAGGCTGCGGCGCACCAAGGGGACCGCCGGGTGACGGCCAGGGCGAGCAGGGCCACGGACCAGGAGGCGACGGCCGCGAAGTAGGCGTCGGCCGACGTGCCCATCCACACCGCGGCCGGGGCCAGCACCAGGAAGGGCGCCGCCCGTCGTGCCGGTCGCTCCCCGCACAGCGCCCGCACCGCCACCAGCACGGCCACGCACGCCGTCGCGCCGACGACGACGCACCACATCCCGGCCCAGCCGCCGCCCCGCAGCCCGATCCGGTCGAGCAGCACGAAGGTGAGCGTGGCCGCCGGCGGGTGACCGGCGATGTGGGCGGGCCAGTGGTCGGGGGAGCCGATGAGGATGTGGTGGGTGAAGTCCCGCAGGGCGGCCGGGATGTCGTGGAAGCGGTCGATGACCTGGAGGTACTCGTAGCGGGTGGTGAGCCGGCCCGCGATGCCGCGCCGCCAGCCGTCGATCAGGGCGAGGGAGAGGATCCAGACGGTGGCGGTGCCCCAGGCCGCCAAGAGCAGGCCGCGCCACGGTATGCGGGCGGCCAGGAGCGGGCCGTACGCGACGGTCGCCGCCGCCACCACGAGGGCCAGGGGGGTGCCCGGCCCCACGTGGGGGCCCCAGCGGCCGAGCAGCGGCGGCCAGCCGACGTACAAGGTGCCGTACGTGAACTGGAGGTGGCGGCCGATCAGCACGGCCGCCGTCACGAGCAGCGCGGCGGCCGTGACGGCGTACAGGTCATGGCGGAGGGGGCGGGTCACACGGGCACGCTAGGCCGCGAGGCGGCGGCCGGGGTCGTGCACACGGCGGACGTCAGCGTTTCGTCATGGGTCGCGCCCCCTGCGCCGGGCCCGTCCCGGCCTACGGTCGGCACATGCGCGACCACGCCCCACCGCTTCCCACCTCTCCCGGCTTCTGGCGCAGCCCCCTGCGCGGCACCTGGTTCACGGCCGTGCTCGGCCTCGTGCTGCTCGTCGGGATCACCGTGCTGTTCGTGACGGGACTCCTGTCGTACGCCGCCTACAACCCGAACCTGTCGCCGGTGAACGACAAGACGCCGGACAAGGGCGTCCTCGGCTTCTACCTCTTCGCGTGGCCGACCAGCCCCTCCTGGCTGTACCGGCTCACCCAGGGGGTGCACGTCACCCTCGGCATCACCCTGATCCCGGTGCTGCTGGCCAAGTTGTGGTCGGTGGTGCCCAGACTGTTCGCCCTGCCGCCGGCCCGCTCGCTCACCCACGCGCTGGAGCGGATCTCGCTGCTGCTGCTCGTCGGGGGCGTGCTGTTCGAGTTCGTGACCGGCGTCCTCAACATCCAGCTGGACTACGTCTTCCCGGGCTCCTTCTACCCGTTGCACTTCTACGGCGCCTGGGTGTTCTTCGCCGCGTTCGTCGTCCACGTCGCCCTGCGCCTGCCGACGGCCGTGCGCAACGTGCGGCGGATGCGGCAGGAGGGCGACCTGCTCGCCTCCCCGCGGCCCGACCCGCCGACCGTCTCGCGGCGCGGGGCGCTGTGGCTGGTCGGCGGTGGGTCGCTGCTGCTGTTCGCCACGAGTGCCGGCCGCAGTTTCGACGGGGTGGTGCGTGAGACCGCGCTGCTCACCCCGCACGGGGGAAGCGACCCGGGCAGCGGACCGGGCGGCTTCCAGATCAACAAGACGGCCCGTTACGCGGGCATCGACGCGGCGGAGACCGGCGAGGAGACGTGGCGGCTCGTCCTCACCGGACCCGCGGGCACGGTGCGACTCAGCCGCGCCGACCTCCTCCGGCTGCCCCTGCACAGCTCGTCGTTGCCGATCGCCTGCGTCGAGGGCTGGTCGACGTCCGACCAGTGGTGGCGCGGGGTGCGGCTGCGCGACCTCGCCGCGCTGGCCGGCCATCACGGGGACCCGCCGGACGTGTTCGTCGAGTCCCTCCAGCGGCACGGCGCCTTCCGGCACGCCGCCCTGCGCGCCAACCAGGTCGCCGACCCGCGCTCGCTGCTCGCCCTCCAGGTCAACGGCGAGGACCTCGGCCCCGACCACGGCTACCCGGCACGGGTCATCGTGCCCGCCGCGCCCGGGGTGCTGAACACCAAGTGGGTGGCCCGGATGACGTTCGGAGAACTGTGATGCGCCCCGATGCACGGCCCGCGGCACGTTCTGTTGCGGGGCTGCGGCCGCGGCTGCGGCGCGTGCTCGGCAGTCCCCTGCAACTCCTGCTGCTGCTCTGCTCGTTCGCCCTCGCCGCCTACGCGGGCGTACGGCTGCTCGACGGCGACCGGCTCGGGGTGGCGCTGTGGTTCGTGGGGGCGGCGCTGCTGCACGACCTGGTGCTGCTGCCGCTGTACGCGGCGGCCGACCGGGCGGTGGTCCGGGGGTTCGGCGCGGCCGGCCGCCGGGCGTGGGTCCCGTACGTGCGGGTACCGGCCGCCTTCTCGGGCCTGCTCCTGCTGGTGTGGTTCCCGCTGATCGGCGGCCGGGTGGACCGGCGCTACCGGCTGGGCACCGGACTGTCCGCGGACGTGTTCCTGGCCCGCTGGCTGCTGATCAGCGCCGTGCTCTTCGGCGGTTCGGCGCTGCTGCTGGCGCTACGGCTGCGCAGGGCGGCGAAGCGGCGACCGCCGGAGGCCCACTGATCGACGGGCCGCCAGCCCGAGCGGCTCGCGTACCGGAGCAGGGCCGGGGTGCCGAGTCGCGCCCACGGGAACGGGCTGCCGGCGCCCGGGCGGGGATCGAGGACGTCGACGACCTGTACCTCGGCACGTTCGTCGACGTCCGTCGCGGCGGTCTCGGCGATCAGCAGGCCGCCGGGGACGAGCAGCGCGGTCATCCGGTCCAGCAGGGCGCACGGGTCGCCGCCGATGCCGATGTTGCCGTCCATGAGCAGGGCGGTGGCCCACCGCCCTTCGCCGGGCAGCGGGTCGAAGACGGAGCGCCGCAGCGCCGGGCCGCCGAGCCGCGCGGTGTGGGCGACGGCGGCCTCGCTGACGTCGATGCCGAGCACCGTCCGTCCCCGGGCGGCGAGTTCGGCCACCAGCCGTCCCGGACCGCAGCCGACGTCGAGCACGGCGCCCTCGCACCGGTCGAGGACCGCCCGGTCGACCGGGTCGGCCCGGGCGCACCAGCGTTCCACCTCCAGCGGCAGCAGCCAGCCGTCGGCGCGGCGCAGGAACAGCGGGCCCCGGCCGTGGCGCAGGGCGCTGGAGTAGGGGTCGGACGCGGCCCAGGCGCCTGCCATGAGCGGGAGGGCGGTGGTCATCGGCTCGCCGCCGCCGCGCACAGGGCCAGCCGCGCGGCGAACCGGCCGCCGGGTGCCAGCGCGGCGACGGCCCGCGCGTCGGCGGCGGTGTCCACGTCCCGCAGCCGCGGCAGGTCCCGCACCCGCAGCCCCGCGGCGAGCAGCCGCTGCCGCTGTACGTCACCCGTCGCGGGCGTCGACATCGGCACGCCCCGCAGCAGCCCGGGGTCGGGTTCCGCGAGCCCCAGCGCCCAGAAGCCGCCGTCCTCCGCCGCGCCGAAGTACGCGTCGCACCCCGCGAAGTCGACGGTGAGCAGCTCCGGCGTCACCTGCGGGGTGTCCATGCCGATCAGCAGGACCGGCCCGTCGCATCCCGCGAAGGCGTCCGCGAGCCGCTCGTCGAGTCCCCCCGCGCACTGCGGTACGACGTCGAAGCCGGGCGGCAGCCAGGGCCCCGGCTCCCCGTCCAGCGCCAGCACCCGGCGGCGCGCGGGCGTCGCCGCCACCGTGTGCAGGGTGTCGGCGAGTGCGGCCGCCGCGAGCGCCGCCGCCTCCTGTGGGGTGTACGGCGGGGTGAGCCGGGTCTTGGCCCGGCCGGGCCGCGGCTCCTTGGCGATGACGACCAGTGTGGTCACCGTTCGATCCCTTCACGCGCGGGGGCTTCGTTGAGGACGCGGCTCATGTCCCGTACCGCCTGCCAGGTGCCGCGCCAGGTTCCCGTCACCTTCGATGCGCCGGTGCGGGGCAGGTACGGCACGTCGTGCTCGGTGATCCGCCAGCCGGCGTCGGCGGCCCGCACGACCATCTCCAGGGGGTAGCCGCTGCGCCGGTCGGTCAGGCCGAGGGCGAGCAGCGGCTCGCGCCGGGCGGCGCGCAGCGGGCCCAGGTCCCGCAGACGCAGACCGGTGCGGCGGCGCAGCAGCCGGGCGAGGGCGAGGTTGCCGGCCCGGGCGTGCGCGGGCCAGGCGCCCCGGCCACGCGCCCGCCTGCGTCCGAGCACCAGGTCGGCGGCGCCGGCGCGGACCTCCTGGACGAACGGCACCAGCAGCGCCGGGTCCAGGGAGGCGTCGCAGTCGCAGAAGCACACCACGTCGGCGGTGGCGGCGGTCAGCCCGGTGTGGCAGGCGGCGCCGAAGCCCCGGCGGGGCTCGTGGACGACGCGCGCGCCGAGGGCGCGGGCGATCTCCGCCGAGCCGTCGGTGGAGCCGTTGTCGACGACGAGGGCACGCCAGCCGGCCGGGATCCGTGCCAGCACCCAGGGCAGCGCCTCGGCCTCGTTCAGGCAGGGGAGTACGACATCTACATCCACGACATGTACATCCACGTCATCTACATCCACGTCCATGGTCACGGCCATCACCCTACGAACGCGAAACGGACATACCGGTCTTCGGCTCCTTACGAAACGCGGACGTCGAGGTGTGGGCGGCCTCCGGTGGCGGCACGGACGAGGGCGCGGTGCCAGGCTGGGCGTATGCAGCAGCAGCCGTACGAGTCCCCGCCCGCCGGGCCCCGGCCCCCGCTCGCGGGAGCCGCCCGGGTCCTGGTCGTCGACGACGATCCCACCGTCGCCGAGGTCGTCGCCGGATACCTCGACCGGGCCGGATACGTGGTGGACCGGGCCGACGACGGGCCGACGGCGCTCGCGCGGGCCGGCGCGCACCGGCCGGACCTGGTGGTGCTGGACCTGATGCTGCCCGGCATGGACGGCCTGGAGGTGTGCAGGCGGCTGCGGGGGCAGGGCCCGGTGCCGGTCATCATGCTCACCGCCCGCGGCGACGAGGACGACCGGATCATGGGCCTGGAGGTCGGCGCCGACGACTACGTCACCAAGCCCTTCAGTCCCCGCGAACTCGTCCTGCGCGTGGAGTCGGTCCTGCGCCGCACCCGGCCCGTCGCCGCACCGCACCCGCTGGGCGCGGCCGGTCTGGCCGTCGACCCCGCGGCCCGCCGCGCCACCAAGAACGGCGCCGAACTCGCCCTGACACTCCGTGAGTTCGACCTGCTGGCGTTCTTCCTGCGGCATCCGGGGCGGGCGTTCGGACGCGAGGACCTGATGCGTGAGGTGTGGGGCTGGGACTTCGGTGACCTGTCCACCGTCACCGTGCACGTGCGCCGGCTGCGCGGCAAGGTCGAGGACGATCCGGCCCGGCCCCGGCTGATCCAGACGGTGTGGGGCGTGGGCTACCGCTTCGACCCCGACGGCCAGGAGGTCGACTGACCATGCGGGACACCCTCCTCATCGCCCTGTTCGCCTTCCTCGGCGCCGCGGCCGCCGGGCTGCTGGGCGCGGGCACGCTGTGGCTGCTGCGCCGCCGCTCGCTCACCACGTCGCTCACCGTGGTCGCCGCGGTAGCGGTCACCGCGATGCTCGCGGGCACGCTGGCCGTGGCCCAGGCGATGTTCCTGTCCCGGCACGATCTGAGCGTCGTCACCACGGTCGTCGCGATGGCCGCGGTGGTCTCCCTGGTCACCGCCCTGCTCCTCGGCCGCTGGGTCGTCGCCCGCAGCCGCGAACTCGCCCGGGCCGCCCGCTCGTTCGGGGACGGTGGCGCGTTCACCGCGCCCGACGGCCCGACCACCGCCGAACTCGACGCGCTGACCCGTGAGTTGGCGGCGACCAGCGCCAGACTGGCGGAGTCGCGGGACCGCGAGCGGGCCCTGGAGGCCTCCCGGCGTGAGCTGGTCGCGTGGATCTCGCACGACCTGCGCACCCCGCTGGCCGGGCTGCGGGCCATGTCGGAGGCGCTGGAGGACGGCGTGGCCACCGATCCGGGCCGCTATCTCAGGCAGATCCGCACCGAGGTCGAACGCCTCAACGGCATGGTCGGCGACCTCTTCGAACTCTCCCGCATCCACGCCGGCACCCTGCCCCTGAGCTGCTCGCGGATCTCCCTCTACGACCTGATCGGCGACGCCCTCGCGGGCGCCGACCCGCTCGCCCGCGAGCACGGGGTCCGGCTGGTCGGCGACCGGGTGGCGGCGGTGCCGGTGGAGGTCGACGGCAAGGAGATGAGCCGGGTCCTGGGCAACCTCCTGGTCAACGCGATCCGGCGCACCCCCGCCGACGGCACGGTGGCGGTCGCCGCCGAGCGTTCCCCCGAGGGCGTGGTGGTGTCCGTGACGGACGGCTGCGGCGGCATCCCCGAGGACGACCTGCCGCGTGTCTTCGACACCGGCTGGCGCGGCAGCCACGCCCGCACACCCCCGGCCGGCGCGGGCCTCGGCCTCGCCATCGTGCGCGGCATCGTGGAGGCCCACCAGGGCCGCGCCACCGTACGCAACATCCCCGGCGGCTGCCGCTTCGAGGTGACGCTGCCGGCGGTGCTGTAGGGCCCGCCGGGCGAGGTGCTCCTGCGGTTCATCCCTCCGACGCGAACTCCCGCATGCCCTCCGCGAAGGACACCTCCGGCTTCCAGTCCAGGTCGGTGCGGAGGCGGGTGGAGTCGGCGGTGATGTGGCGGACGTCGCCGAGGCGGTACTCGCCGGTGACGACGGGCTCGGGGCCACCGCAGGCGGCGGCGAGGGCGCGGGCCAGTTCGCCGACGGTGTGCGGTTCGCCGCTGCCGGTGTTGTACGCGGTGAGGGCGCCCGTGGGCGGACACGCCTGGAGCGCGGCGAGGTTCGCCGCGGCCACGTCCCGTACGTGCACGAAGTCCCGCCGCTGGCGGCCGTCCTCGAAGACACGCGGGGCCTCGCCCCGGGCCAGCGCCGAGCGGAAGAAGGAGGCGACGCCGGCGTAGGGGGTGTCGCGGGGCATCCGCGGGCCGTAGACGTTGTGGTAGCGCAGCGACACCGCCGTACCGCCCGTCGAGCGGGCCCACGCGGCGGCGAGGTGCTCCTGGGCGAGCTTGGTCGTGGCGTACACGTTGCGGGGGTCGGCGGGGGCGTCCTCGCCCACCAGGCCCGGCGCCAGTTCACCGCCGCAGACAGGGCAGCGGGGCTCGAACCGCCCGGCCGCGAGGTCACCGGCCTCCCTCGGTCCGGGCCGCGCCGGCCCGTGCTCCCGGCACGTGTACCGCCCCTCCCCGTACACGACCATCGACCCGGCCAGCACGAGACGCCGTACCCCCGCCCCGGCCATCGCCGCGAGCAGCACCGCCGTGCCGAGGTCGTTGCGCGAGACGTACTCCGCCGCGTCCGCGACCCCGTCGCCGAGACCGACCATCGCCGCCTGGTGGCACACGGCGTCGACGCCGTCGAGCGCGCGGGCGACCGCCCACGGGTCGCGCACGTCGGCGCCGCGATCCTCCCGTACGTCGTACACGACCGCCTCGTGGCCACGCGCCCGAAGCGCGTCCACGACATGGGACCCGATGAACCCGGCACCGCCGGTGACCAGCACACGCATACGGCCACGCTAGGTCCGCCCCGGCGCCGGTTCCCGTGACCCGCCGGGCACGTCACCACTCCGTAAGCTCTCAGGCGGGCCGCGTGCGTGCGGCCAGCAGGGTGACGTCGTCCTCGGCGGGGCCGTACAACAGGCGGGCGAGGACGGTTTCGAGGACGTCCTCCAGGGCCGCGTCCACATCCAGGCGGAGATCGGTCAGGCGCCGCAGCGAGGCGTCGATGTCCGCCCCGCGCTGTTCCACCAGGCCGTCCGTGTACAGCAGGAGCACGTCCCCGGGCGGCAGGGGCACCGTCACCGCCTCGTGCCCGCCCAGGTCGGTCCCCAACGGGGGGCCCGCGGCGACGGGTACGAGTTCGGCGGAGGCCTCGCGGTGCAGCAGGGCCGGCGGAGGATGACCCGCGCTGGAAAGGGTGCAGGTCCCGGACTCCGGGTCGATGAGGGCGAGCAGGCAGGTGGCCGCCCGGTCGACCCCGATGCTCGCCACCCGGTGGTCCGCCTGTGCCAGGATCCGGTCGACCGGGCTGCCGGAAGCGGCCAACGTGCGCAGCAGCGACCGGTACTGGCTCATGGCGACCGCCGCCGTGAAGCCGTGGCCCATCACGTCCCCCATGACCTGGAGGGTGCGGCCCCCCGGCAGGGCGATGGAGTCGCACCAGTCCCCGCCGACGAGGGCGCGCCGTCCCGCCGGCAGATAGCGGCAGGCCACTTCGAGGTCGGGATGCGGGCTGCCCGGCTCGGACATCAGCGCACGCTGCAACTCCAGCGCCATGGTGTGCTCGAAGGTGTACCGGCGGGCGTTGTCGATGGCGACGGCGGCCCGGGTGGCCAGGTCCTGCGCCACGATCACGTCCTCGTCCGTGAAGGGCGCCGAGTCGCCGGCCCTGAACAGGTAGACGACGCCGATCGGATGACCTTTCGTCGGCAGCGGCACGAGAAGCATGGAGTGGATCTCCGCGGTGCGGAACACCTCCAGGTTGAAGTGCGTCTGCACCACCTTGAGCAGGACGTCGTCCGTCATGAGGTTGCCGACCCAGGGGCGGCCGGTGTCCATGCAGCGCCGCGTGTGGGAGTCGCGCGGGACGTCGAAGTAGTCGCCCGCCTTGGCGATCAGCCCCAGTCGGCGGGCGATGCCGTCGCCTCCCGCGAACGCCGTGATGCGCAGGCGCAGCAGACTGGGAGCGGGCGGCGGCGCGTCCTCCGCCTCGTCCTCCAGCGTCCACACGGACGACATGTCGGCCAGGGACGGCACGACGAAGTGGGCCAGCTCGGCACAGGTCCCCTCGACGTGGAGGGTCGTACCGATCCGGGTGGCGGCCGTGTCCAGCAGTGCCAGTCGCTGGTGCGCCCTCTCCAGGTCGTCCATGTACTGCCGCAGCCCGCTCACCTCGACGGCGACGCCGCACAGACCGAGCAACCGCCCCTCGTGCTCCAGGCGGTGGTAGACGGCGCTCCACTGCCGGTGGGTGAAGGGTGAGCTGTCCTCCGTCGTGCCGGTGAGCGAAAGCGCCCTGGGACGACCGTCGTTGAGGACCATGCGCAGGATCTCGTCGGAGCGGTGGATCCGCGGCAGCACCTCGGCCATGGTCCGCCCGTGGAACGCCGAGGGCTCCACCCCGCTCATCCGGGCCATGGCGGCGTTGACGTACCGGTAGCGCAACCGCTCGTCCATCACGGACACGGCGGCCGGCGTGCCGTCCAGGATGCTCCGCAGGACCCGGTACTCACGGGCCTGCTCGACCACGTCGTCGGGCGCGTCCGACAGGGCGGACAGCAATACGTTCTCGGCGCCCGAGAAGAGCCACCCGGGGGGAGGCCGGTCAACGTCCACGCCGATCCTCCTCAGCCGCACCTTGACGAGGCCTTCCTCGCTCCAGTCTGGCCCGGTGGGCCGGATCCCGCACCCGGGACGCCCGGTGCGGGAGACGGGGCGGGAGACGGCGAGGCGCCGGGCTGTGGCGGGCCCGGCGCCTCGCGTTCTGGAGGGGGTCAGCGGCGCAGGGCGCCGATGCGGTCCACGCGGTCGCTGACGCCGTTGCGGAGTTCGCCCAGCGTCGTGCCGGAGGGGGCCACCTTGGGCGTGGAGGACGGCGGCTGGGTCTCGTCCGCGCAGGTCGTGCCGCGGGCCGGGACCTTCAGGTCGACCAGGTAGCTCGTGATCGCGTCCGTCGCGCACACACTGCGGTTGAGGGCGGTGTGCCCCTCGGCCTCGAAGGTGAGCAGACGGCCGTGGTCGAGCTCGTGGGACAGCGCCACGGCGTCCTGGTACGGGGTGTCCGGGTCACCGGTGTTGCCGATGACGAGGATCGGCGCCGAGCCCTTCGCGCGGTAGGAACCCTCGTAGCGGCTGGGGTGCTCCCCGGTCCACTGCGCGCAGGCCGTGGCGTGCTGGTGGTCGTAGGTCGGAGGACCGTAGGCCATCGCAGGGCCCAGCAGCGGTGCCAGCCTGGCGTTCTTGGTGACCTGCCGCTTCAGCAGGGCCGGGTTCTTCGGGTAGTCCTTGTCGACGCACTCGACCACGACGTTCGGGTTGAGGAAGTCGAAGCTGGCCGGGGACGGCGGCCGCAGCAGGAAGGACGTGTTGTCGCGCTGCTGCGCCTTGCGCAGGGCCTCGCCGAAGGAGGGCCAGATGACCTTGCCCGAGTTGATGTTGAACATCAGGCGGTAGACGAGGGTGTAGCCGTTGGCCTGGCCGCCGCCCGCCGTCGGCACCGGGTTGGCGTCGAGGTCGGCCTTGAGCTTCTCGAACGCGCCGCGCGGATCGCCGTCCCCGAACCCGCAGGTCGCCTGGTCGGCCTTGCACCAGTCCAGGAAGCGGCTCATCGCGCCGTCCAGGGCCAGGTACTGGGGCCGGTCGTACTTGTACGGCTGGTAGGAGTAGTGCTTCGGGTCGTACGCCCCGTCCAGCGCCAGGGCACGCACCCGGTCCGGGAACATGGAGGCGTAGACGGTGCCGATGTAGGAGCCGAACGACCGGCCGTAGTAGGTGAGTTGGTCCTCACCGAGCGCCTGGCGCAGCAGGTCGATGTCGCGGGCGACGTACTGCGTGCCCACGTACGGCGCCAGGTCGCCCGCGCGGTCCTGGCAGGCCTGGTCGAAGGCGGCGGCCTGTTTCACGGCCGGCTCGTAGGCGTCCGGGCCGGGGACGCCCTTGGCCGCGGTGACGGCCTGCGTGTACGTCGGGTCGTCCCAGCACTCGACCTGGGAGCTGCGCCCGACGCCGCGTACGTCGTAGCCGAAGACGTCGAAGGAGTCGCGCAGGGCGGTCGGCAGGTCCGCGTAGTTGCCGCGGACGAAGTCCACCCCGGAGTTGCCGGGACCGCCCGGCTGGAGGAAGAGGGTGCCCTTCTTCTTCGACTGGTCGGCGGCCTTCTTGCGTATCACCGCGAGGGTGATGGTCTTGCCCTGCGGATCGCGGTAGTCCAGCGGCACCTCGGCGTTCGCGCACTCGAAGCCGCCCTGGCAGTCCGACCACGCCAGGGTCGGCACGGGCGGTGCGTCGGGTGGTGTCGGCTGGGTCGCGTGGGCGGCCAGCGCCCCCGATCCGGCGATGGCGAGCGCGGTCACCGCGGCCACGCTGATCCGCAGAGGCGTGAAGCGTCTGCGTGCTCTGGAGCCGGGTCTCCCGGCGCGGTCCTGCGTTATCACTAGGTGTTGTCCCCTCGGGTCGACGTGCAGCCAAGACCCCCGTCTTGAAGCTGAGTTCGGGGGAATCTAGCCCGATCCGAAGGTAAACGGCATCAGGGGAGCCGTTGTATGAGTCCCTTTACTCGATCTCTCCAATACCCGGCGGTAGTTCGCGCGCCCGTCACCTCGGGCTCCCGCCGCGCGGCGTAGCCTCGACGACATCCTGGCCAACCGCCCCTCGAGGCATGCCGGACGCCCCCACCGACTTCCGAAGGACCAACGAACGTGTCGTCGAAGAAGAGCCGTCTGCGAGTTGCCTTCCTGGCCGTTGTCGTGGCGCTCACCGGCCTCGCGGCCGCGGGCCCCGCCGCGGCGGCCACGCACCGGGCACCCACGGCTCGGCAACAGCAGACGCCCGCCATACCCACCGACTTCGTGGATCTGCCCGCGAGCCCGCTTCCCGCGGCGGGTACCGGTGCGCACGAGTTCACCGTCACCTACCGCAACGACTCCCCGGCGGACCGGACGGTCGCCCCGCAGCTCCTGGTGGAGTCCCCGGACGCGGGCCCCTTCCTGAAGCCGTCCGACATCAGGCTGGAGCGGCGCACCGCCGACGGCTGCTGGGAGGTGGTGCAGGTCGGCACCCAGACCGGCACGCTGTACACCGATCTCCAGGCCGCCCGCCGCACCCTGCCCGCCGGCGGCACCCTGACCCAGGTGTACCGCCTGACCGTCGTCGACCCCCGGGCGCAGGGGACGGTGCACCCGAGGGTCGCGCTCTACGAGTCGGCCCAGGGCCTGCCCTAGCCGCCCACGTACCAGCTGAAGCCGCCGTTGCTGGTGGCGATGGCGAGGAGGACGAACCAGAGAACCACGTCGATGATGCCGAGGACGATGCCGGCCTTCGCCATGCCGCCGCCGTTGCGTGCCCCGGCCTGGCGCCGGGCGACGGCGCCGAAGATGATGGCCAGCGGGCCCAGCACGATGTTCAGGAGGAAAAGCCCGACGATGCCGCAGACCAGGCTCGCGATCGCCATGCCGTTGGTGCGCGATCCGGACGCGGCCGAGGAACTGCCATAACTCGCCATGGAAGACTCCCAGTTGACGTAGGTGTGGACCGAACGCCCACACGTTCTTTGCCTTTCCGTCACACGCCGGGTGCCCCGCCGGGGCGTTCTCATGTCATGGCATCGTCGACCGCCGCCGGGGCCACCGCTGCCGCCGGGCCGCACCCCGGCCTCCGTCGGCGGCGGCCCCGGCGGCATCGGACGTGCTCACGGCACCCGCGGGCCGGATCCGTCGCGTGCCACCGCATCACGTCGGCCCGCTCCCGCTCGGTCTGCAGGGACGGTACGGTAAGACCGTGACAAATGGCGCAACTCCGAAGAAACACGGAGTGTGATGCCATGCCCCGCCGACGTACCGCTTCGCCCACCGACACCGAAGACCTGCTGCGCACCCTCGGCGACCTGACCGGTCAGATACTGGACCGGATCAAGTTCCAGCAGGCCCGGGTGGAGCTGGCTGCCGCGCTGCAGCGCCAGGTCCTCGCCGCCGAGCTGCCGGCCCCGCCCTGCCTGCGGGTGGCGGGGCGGTACGCGCCCGCGCGGGCCGGACTGGACATCGGGGGCGACTGGTACGACGGCTTCGCCATGGCGGACGGCACGGTGGGGTTCGTGATCGGCGACGTGCAGGGCCACGACGTCGAGGCGGCGGCGCTCATGGGGCAGGTCCGCACCTGTCTGCGGGCCGTCGCGACCGCCACCACGAACCCTGCCGAGGTGCTCCGGCGCACCAACGACCTGCTGGTCACCATGGACCCCGGACTCTTCGTGACCTGCTCGTTCCTGCGCTTCGACCCGACGACCGGTGAGCTCGCCCACGCCCGCGCCGGGCACGTCCCCGCCGTCTGGGCCAGGGCCGACGGCCGGTGCGACGTCGTGCTGGAGGACAACGGTCTGCCCCTGGGCGTCCAGGCCGGCGAGCGCTACGCGACGATCCGCCGGGCGCTGACCGGCATGGGCGCGTTCGTGCTGGTCACCGATGGGGTGGTGGAAGGCCCCGGCTACCCGATCGAGGAAGGGCTCGCGCAGGTGGCCGAGGTGGTCGCGGGCGGCTGCCGGACCGACCCCGACGAGCTCGCCGCGCAGATCATCAAGGTCGCCGACCTCACCGGTCACAACGACGACGCCGCCGTCCTCGTCCTGCGGTACGACGGGCCGCGGGAGCGGCTGGAGCGCGGGGAGTGAGCGGCATGCGCCGGGCGGCGGTGAACCATGGCGCACGGTGAACGGCTGCCGCCGTACCTCAGCGAGGGCCTTCGGCTGGCCGCCGTCGCCGCCGCCTACTACGTCAGCGCCAGGCTCGGCCTTGAGCAGCAGCTGGTGCGGGGGCAGGTCACGCCGGTCTGGCCGCCCACCGGCATCGCCCTGGTCGCCCTGATGCTGTGGGGCCTTCGGATGTGGCCGGGCATCGCGCTCGGGGCGTTCCTGGTGAACCTGACGCTCGGGCCGTCGATCCTCCCGGTACTCGCCATCACGATCGGCAACACGATCGGGCCGGTCTGCGCCTGTCTCCTCCTGTGGCGGGTGGGCTTCCGTACGGATCTCGGCCGGTTGCAGGACGCCCTGGCCCTGGTCTTCCTCGGGGCCCTGGGCGGGATGCTGATCAGCGCGACGATCGGCACCGGGGCCCTGGTCGCCTCCGACGCGCTGAGCGGCGACGACTTCTGGCCGACCTGGTCGGTGTGGTGGACGGGGGACGCGATGGGGGTGCTGGTCGTGGCGCCCTTGCTGCTGGTCGCGCGCACCGTCCGATGGCCCCGTGGGGTGTCCGTGCTGCGGTGGGCCGAGGCGGTGGCTCTGCTGGGCGGCACGGCGGCGGTCACCGCGGTCGCCACCCGGAGCGACCTCAACCTGCTCTTCCTCGTCGGTCCCTTCCTGATCTGGGCGGCCTTCCGCTTCCAGCTGGCCGGGGCCGCGCCGTGCGTGTTGATCGCGTCCGTCATCGCGATCTCCGCGGGGGCCGGCGGCGCCGGACCGTTCGCCGGGCGCGACCTCCTGGCCAAGATGGTCATCCTCCAGGCCTTCAACGGCACCGTCTCACTGACGGCTCTGCTGTTGTCGGCGGTCGTCACCGAGCGGGACCGGACCCTGGGGGAGATCGAGGAGGTCTGCGACCGTCTGACCGAAGCGCTGACCCGTCTCACCCACGGTGAGCCGCTCGACCCCGGGAGAACTCCCGGGCCGAGGGAACGCGACCGTGGGAAGTAGGTGAGCCGGGCCGTGCCGGGTCAGCCTTCCTGGCCGCTGATGTTGACCATCCACGGGACGCCGTAGCGGTCCGTGCACATGCCGAACACATCGCCCCACATCTGCTTGTCGAGCGGCACCGAGACCGAACCGCCCGCGGACAGCTTCTCCCACCAGCCGCGCAGCTCGGCGTCGTCGTCGCCGCTGAGGCTCACGGCGAAGTTGCTGCCGGGGCTGTACTCCATTCCGGGCGGGGTGTCGGCGCCCATCAGCGTGAAGCCGCTCGGGGTCTCGAGCATGCCGTGCATGATCTTGTGAGCCTCGGGGGCGTCCGGCTGTCCGAAGTCGCCGAAGGTGTTGAGCGTCAGGGTGCCGCCGAAGACCTCCTTGTAGAGCTCCAGTGCCTGCCGGGCGTCGCCGTCGAAGCTGAGGTACGGGTTGAGACGCGAGGGCATGAGAACCTCCAGTGCGTGGAATGGGGCGATAAGGGGATGAATGGCCAATATCGCGAAGGCTAGTCGCGGGCGCCGAGGGTGGCACCTCGGCTCCGGCTCACCTCCGGGACGCCTCCGCCAGCGTGTGCGCGACGAGGGCGTTGGCGTGCCCGTGCCCGAGGCCGTGCTCCGACTTGAGCAGGTCGACGAGCTCCATGTGTCGGGCCGGCAGCGCGGCGCGGATGAGCTCCTGCCACTCCGAAACCGGGCGGCCGTACGTCTTCTCGATGGCGGGGAAGTAGCTCGCGGGGCCCTTCACGGCGGCGGTCATCGCAGCGGTCTCCGGTCTGTGGTGTCGATGTTGTCGGAGGTGTGACCGGGGGCTGCGCGAGAACTCATCGAGATGAGAATGTGACCCGTGTCACTGGGGTGAGAGAAGGTCCGCATGCCCGAACTGCCCGACGTCGAGGGATTCCGGAAGGTGCTCGTGTCCTGCGCGCGGGGCAGGGTCGTCCGGGAGGTCGACGTGCGCGACGCGGGCGTCCTGCACGGGGTGAGCGCACGGCGGCTGCGCCAGGCGCTGGAGGGCCGGCGTTTCACCGAGCCGGAGCGGCACGGGAAGTGGCTGCTCGCCCGCACCGGCGGCCCCACCCTCGTGCTCCACTTCGGGATGACCGGCCGGCTGGTCTGCGCACGCCCCGACGACGACTACGAAGTCCACGACCGCGTCCTGTTCACGGTGGGCGCCGCCCGTCAGCTCCGCTACCGCGACCAGCGCAAGCTCCAGGGCTCTGGCTCGCCGAAGACGAATCGGCCGTCGAGCGGCTGCTGGGACGCCAGGGGCCCGACGCGCTGGCCTTGGACCGCGCGGGGTTCGAGGCCGTGCTCTCCGACCGCCGGGGCAGCCTGAAGTCCGCTCTCACGGACCAGTCCGTCCTGGCCGGACTCGGCAACCTGCTGGCCGACGAGATCCTGTGGCGCGCCGGCCTGCGCCCCGCCGGCCGGGCGAACGATCTCACCGAGACCGACCGCCGCCGCCTCTACACGGAGATGCGCCGCACCCTGCGGTCCGCGGTCACCGCCGGCTGCGTCCCCCCGCGCGACTCCTGGCTCACCGGCCACCGCGACGACCCCGTCCCGGTCTGCCCGCGCTGCGGCACCCACCTGCGCCGCTCCCGCCTGGCGGGCCGAGGGACGGTGTGGTGCCCGCGGTGCCAGGGGGGCGGCGGGGGCTGAACGTCGGCGCCGGCCGGGCCGGGTTCGGCCCGCCGGGGGCACACCGGGGTACGCCGGGGTGGCCACGCCCGGGGTGGTCGACCCGCTGCTGTGCCGCGACGCGGATCAGCCGGGCGTCAGGACGACTGCCTGGCCGCCCGCCGCCGCCATGACCACCTCCAGGGTGGTCGCCGACGTCACCGACTGGGTGCTGACCACGACCGGAGTGCGGTACGGGCTGCTGCCCGGAGCCCCGTCGGCGTAGACCGTCGCGGTGTAGGTGGTGTCGTCCGTCAGGAACGTGAGCGGGAGGGACAGCGTCCGGGCCGTCTCGTTGGTCATCGCGCCGAGGTACCAGGTGGAGCCGCTCCGCCGGGCGACCGCCACGTACTCGCCGATCGATCCGGCCAGGGTCCTGCTCTCGTCCCAGGTGGTGGGGACGGCGTTGAACCAGGGCAGCCCGGGCCAGCCGGCCGGGTTGGCGTACTTGGAAGGCTTGTCGTACCAGAAGAGGAAGTTGAGCGGCTGGTAGTAGACGGCGGCCATGGCCATCTGGTGCACGTTGGTCGTCTTGTCGCGGGACTGGCCGTAGCAGATGGTGTAGTCGAGGGGGCCGCCGATGTTGCGGGCGAAGGGCAGCGTCACGTTGTGGGTGGCCGTGGGGAACTGCTCGTTGCCGCGGACGCCTTCGAGGCTGATCCAGTTCGGGTAGGTGCGCTCGTAGCCGAACGGCCGGACGTCGTCGTGCATGTCGATCAGCAGCTGGTAGCGTCGGGGGTGGAGAACTCGGGGCCGTACCAGCCGGCGTCGTACTCGATGTACTGCAGGCCACGGGCCACGGCGAAGTCGACGCCCTGGATGCCGGCGTCGGTGGTGAGTTCGCAGCGGAAGACCTTGCCGGGCTTGATCCACGAGGTGTCGTCGAGGGCGTTCGCCGGGGCCAGGTTGAGCACCAGCTCGGCGTTGTCGACCAGCTCGGCGTGAGTGGCGCCGATGACCACCGCCCGCCACGGCGTCGCGAACGGGGTGGTGACCGTAGTGGTCGTCGCGACCGGGCCGGTGCCGCGGGCGGTGTGCTCCATCAGGAAGGCGGAGAGCGTGTTGGGCTCCCCGGGGACCGAGCTGAGCATCAGGCGCGGGAAGCCGACCCGGGAGGACTCGCAGACGCAGGCGATCAGCTCACCCGGGAGGGAGGCGGTCAGCGGGAGGTCGGTGAGGGGGCCGTTGTCCGTGCCGGCGGTGCCGGTGACGGGGATCGCGCCCGGGGCGACCGGGTTGTAGGCGTCCTCGTCGCGGGCGCTGTAGACGGTGGTGTCGTCGGGGAAGACGAACGTCGTCAGCTCGTCGGAGAGGGTGGCGGTGCCCTCGTCGAGCAGGACGTAGCGCAGCGCGACGCCGGTCCGGTAGGCGCGGATCTGGACGCCGAAGCGGATGCCCGAGGCGGTGTCCCGGAGGGTCCAGCACTGCTCCTGGTAGTGGTCGGTGACGGTCGCGTTGCGCCCGTACACCGGTGACCAGGTGTTGTGGACCGTGCGGAGCCGGCTCCCGGCCACCGTGACGTCACCGCCGAGGACGGTCCCGTCGCTCAGCCCGAGGCCCAGGGTGGAGGTGTCGATCACGGTCCGGCCGCCCCGCGCGACGGACCACCGCAGCGCGCCCTCGACCACCGACACGGTGATGGCGTTGCCGCCCATGCGCGCGGTCACGCTCTGCGGGGGCCTCGCCTCCGCCGCGAACGCCGGCCGTGTGAAGCCGAGCCCCGCCGCCATCCCCGCGGTCACGGCCGCGCCCTTGAGCACACCCCGGCGGGACAGCGCCGGCTCTTCCTGGTCTCCTGCGGTTCTCATGGTGCAGTCTCCGTACGGAAGTCGGGTAGTAACCGCTTACTGTCCGGGGAACGTACGCGCCGGGGAAGTGCCGGTCAATACGCGCGGCACGGGAAGCCCGTAAAACCTTTGGATCGTGGAGAGCTCAGGCGGCGATGACCTGCGTTTATGCCGGTCGGTGGGAAGTGCCCCCGGGTCGGGGCCCGTTGCCCGCCGTTGCGGTCGCGGCGCGCCGACCGTGCCGCTGCGGCCCGCCGCGGAGCGTTTCTGCTAGAAACCGGTTGTTACGCGGGGTCAGTCGGCGTCAGGGAGGGCGAGCCACTCCTTCCAGGAGAGGTCGCGGCCGATGACGCGGGGCGTACGGAAGGGCCAGACCTCGGCGATCCACCGGGGGACGAGCGCGTCCAGCTGCCGTTCGAGGTCGGTGCCGACCTGCTCGTCCACGACCCACCAGGAGATCTCGGCGTCGGCGCCGGCCTTCTGCGGCGGGTCGATGTACACACAGCCGAGCAGGGCCGTTTCGGCGTCGTCGAACAGGGCGTAGTTGAAGGACTTGTGCTCCTCGATCTCCCGTTCGTGGTGCGCCAGGTCCTCACGGTCCTGTTCGTACGTCATCGTGGCGGGCGGCCAGCCCCACGCCTCCCCGTAGATCGACCAAAGCCGATCGCGGGAGCCCATGACGGCCGGATGGTCGAGGTCGGTGTCGGAGGCGGCGATGGGCCGCAGGTGATGTGCGCCGCCCACGGGCACGCGGACGGGATGGACGAAGTCAGCGGGAAGCCAGGTCATGAGCGGCGAGGCTAACGGCCGTCGAGCCTCCCCGGCCAACGCTTTGTCGCCGGCGGGAACTTGTTCACGGGCGGGCGGCTCTCGCGGGTGGGCGCCTGTTCGCGGGCGGGCGGCTCTCGCGGGTGGGCGCCTGTTCGCGGGTGGGCGCCTTGTCGCTCTCGGATCCTTCTCACGGGTGGTTGCCTGTTCGGGCGTGGGCGCCTGTTCACTGCGCCTGTTCACGTCAGCCGCATCCTGACCGCGCTGGACGTCACCAACCGTGTCCAGGCCGCGCTGCTGGCGAGGGACGCGGGCCTCACCGGCTGACCGGTGCCCCGCTGATTCCCTCACCGTTGGGGAGCCGCCTCGCCCGCCTCCGGGGCGGGTACCGGCGTCGGGGACCCGTTCGCCCCCGCCGTGGCCAGCTGCCAGATCCGTGCCGCCGTGTCCTCCGCGAAGTCGGTCGGCGACGGCTTGTTCGGCAGCTGGGCGGGCACGGTCGTGTTCTTCTTCTTACCGGGCCGGTCGACGAAGAGGACGACCGTCAGGGCGAGCCGGTAATCCAGCCCCGTCGACCACACGGTCCGGCGGGTGATCCCGCCGCCGGCCCCGGCCGTGAAGAACGTCTGCCCCGGGTCCGGGACGGCGGTGGCACCGGCGGCCGGCCACGCCAAGTGGTTCTACCAGGACGCGAGGCCCGGCGCCGTCCTCTCGGTCACCGGCACGAGATCCTGACCGTCCCTTTCCCCTTCTCCTTCCTCGCTCCTCGTCGCGAGCGGAACCCCGGACGCCTGTTCGACATCAAGCAGGTGGGCGGGTGTGCCGCACGGACGACTTGGGGGCGACACGGTGGACAGGCGGATCAGGGGAGCGGCGCTGGCCTGTGCCCTTCTCACGGCGGGACTCGCGACGGGCTGCACGGCCGACTCCTCGAAGGACGCGCGTCCCGCCGCGCCGTCCCGCTCCGCGTCGGCCACGCCGACCACCCGTGGTGACGCGGCGCCACGCGCGGACGTCGGGGCCGCCTACCGCAAGTGGGGCCTCACACCACTGGCCGCCCCGCCCGCGCCGCCCGCCACCAAGCCGGTGCGGCTCCGGGCCGGCGCGGGTCAGGTGCCGGTGATAAACGAGATACCCACCAAGGAGAAGATCGTCTTCCTCACCTTCGACGACGGGGCGGAGAAGGACCCGGAGTTCGTGAGGATGATGCGGGAGCTGAAGATCCCCTTCACGATGTTCCTGACGGACGCCGCCATCCGTTCCGACTACGGCTACTTCAAGAAGCTCCAGGCCCTCGGCGACGGCGTCCAGAACCACACGCTGACCCACCCGAACCTCCGCACCCTGGACGCGTCCGCCCAGAAGCGGGAGATCTGCGGCCAGCAGACCAAGCTGAAGGATCGATACGGCACCGCACCGCGGCTGTTCCGCCCGCCGTACGGCAACTGGAACGAGAACACCCGCGCGGCGGCGGCGTCCTGCGGTATCGAGGCGATCGTGCTGTGGCGCGAGTCCATGCAGATCAAGAACATGCAGTACCAGTCACCCGGCAAGAAGCTCCACCCCGGCGACATCATCCTGGCCCACTTCCGCGGCCCCGCCGAGCTCAAGGGCACGACGATGACGGGGATGACGGCGAACCTCCTGCGCCACATCCAGCAACAGGGCTTCACCGTCGCCCGCCTGGAGGACTACCTGTAGGGGCGGTCCGGCCCACGGATAGGGTGGGCGCCGTGGAGCTCCTGCACCTGCGCTATTTCGTCGCCGTTGCCCAAGAACTCAACTTCACCACCGCGGCCCGCAAGCTGCACATGGCGGCGTCCCCGCTGAGCCGGAGAATCAAGGACCTCGAGCAGGAACTCGGACACCGGCTGTTCGACCGCGACACCCACCACGTGAAGCTCACGCCGGCCGGCAGCGCGCTGCTCCCGATCGCGCGCGGTGTCCTGGAGCGGGTCGACTCCATCCGGTGGCGGCTGGACGAGGCGACCCGGCCCCGGCGAACCACCGTGCTGCTCGGTGTGCCCAGCGGCATCCACCCGGACCTGCGGGAACGGATGGACGCCCTGGCCGAGCGGGTCGGCGACCGGTTCGAGATCAAACGCTGGCCGGGCGGTACCGAGCGTCTGGTCGACGCGGTCTGCGACGGCAGGCTGGCGCTGACCCTGGCCCGGCTCCCGGTCGGCGGCGACCCCGCCCTGGAACAACTGCCGGTGATGTCGGAGCGGCTCGGCGCGGTCGTGCCCGGGGACCGGTTCGCGGGGCGGGATTCGGTCGCCCTGGCGGAACTCTCCGAACTCGCCTACGCGGGCTCCCCTTCGGCCGTGACCAACGCGTACTTCCGCGGGCTCGACCAGCAGCTGTACGAGCTCGGCATCAGGAAACGTATCGAACTGGGCAGCGCCACATTCGACGGAGTTTCCGAAATAGTGTCCGGCGGTCTCGCATTCTCTATTTCCATGCTCGATTCACGCAGTCCCATGCACAATTACCTTCTCGGTAACGTGGCCGTCCTTCCTTTCTCGGATTTCCAACCCCGTCTGGAAACCGGGCTGCTGTGGCGCAAGGACCGGGCGAACGGCGGTGACCTGGAAGAACTTGTCGCCGCTGCTCGCGAGGTCTTCGCCGAGCCGCTCCACGCATAAGCTTCACCGACGCTTCACAAAGCGGTATGACCACTGCGGTCATACCGCTTTTCGTTATTCGGTCATTCCGTTCCGGGCGTCTCCTTGATAACTTAGTTTCTAGGTACACATACATGACCGAGTGAGGAACGGAAGGAAAAGCGATGACGGAAATCGCGGACACCGCCGCCGGCCCCCTGGAGGGCGTGCGCGTGATCGACCTGTCGACCGTGGTGATGGGCCCCTACGCGGCCCAGATCCTCGGCGACCTCGGCGCCGACGTGATCAAGATCGAGTCTCCCGCCGACACCGTCCGCGTGGGCCACTACCGCACCACGCCCGGTATGACGCCGCTGAACCTCAACGTCAACCGCAACAAGCGCAGCGTCGCCCTCGACCTCAAGGACGACACGCAGCGCGAGCACGCGCTGAAGCTGATCGACGCCGCCGACGTGCTGATCACCAACATGCGACCCGGCGCACTGCACCGCCTCGGCCTGTCCTACGACGACATCGCCGCCCGCAACCCCGGGCTCGTCTACGCGCACGCCCAGGGCTTCCGCAGCGACTCCGACCGGGCCGGCAACGCCGCCTACGACGAGAGCGTGCAGGCCGCGTCCGGCCTGGTCGACATCGCCGACCGGGCGCTGGGCGAGCCCGTCTACCTGCCCACCATCATCGGCGACAAGGTCTCCTCCCTGACCATCGCCTACAGCGTCCTCGCCGCCCTGCTGCACCGCGACCGGACCGGCCGGGGCCAGCTCGTCGAGATCCCGATGACGGACACGATGATCGCCTTCAACCTGGTCGAGCACCTGGCGGGCCACACCCACGTGCCCGAGACGGGCCCCACCGGCTTCTCCCTGTCGATGCTCAAGGGACACAAGGCGGTGCGCACCAAGGACGGCCTGGCCTGCGTCATTCCGTACAACCCGCAGAACTACCGGGACTTCTTCACGGCCGCCGGACGCCCGGACCTGGCCGAGGACCCGCGGGTGGGCGGCGAGGCCATCGACAGCGCCGACCACGAGGACCTGGCCGCCCTGGTCGACGCGTGCGCCCCGGTGCTGACCACCGAGGAGTGGGCGGAGGTGTGCGCCAAGCACAGCATCCCGATGGCCCCGGTGCTGGAACTGGACCGCGCCCACGAGGACCCGTACGTCCGTGACGGCCACCTCCTCGACACCGTCGAGCACCCGACCGAGGGCACCGTCCGCACCGTCGGCATCCCGGTGCGCTTCTCCGCCACCCCCGGCTCGATCCGCCGCCTGGCACCGGTCGCGGGCCAGGACACCGAGGACGTCCTCGCCGAACTCCAAGCCGCCGCCCGCTGACCAGCACAGCCGGCACAGCCGGCACAGCCAGTACAGGAGAACAACCACCATGAGCACGCCCGCAACCCCCGTAGTACGCACCGAACGCGTCGGCTCCACCCTGCTGATCACCCTCGACCGCCCCGAGGCCCGCAACGCCGTCGACGCGGCCGTCGCCACCGCCCTGGCCGACGCACTCGACGAGTTGGAGGCCGACCCCGAGCTGCGGGCCGGCGTCCTGACCGGCGAGGGCGGCACGTTCAGCGCCGGCATGGACCTCAAGGCGGCCCTGCGCGGCGAGTCGCCCGAGGTCGAGGGCCGCGGCTTCGGCGGCCTGACCGAGGCCGAGCCGGCCAAGCCGCTGATCGCCGCCGTGGAGGGCTACGCCATGGGCGGCGGCTTCGAACTCGCCCTGGCCTGCGACCTGATCGTCGCGGCCGAGGACGCCCGGTTCGGACTCCCCGAGGTCAAGCGCGGCCTGATCGCCGCGGGCGGCGGCGTGATCCGCCTGCCCAAGCGCATCCCCCACCACCTCGCCATGGAACTCCTGCTGACCGGCGACCCCGTCGACGGCCGTCGCGCCGGTGAACTGGGCCTCGCCAACCGGGTCACCGCCACCGGTGAGGCCGTGACCGAGGCGCTCCGGCTGGCCGAACGGCTCGCGGTCAACGCCCCGCTCGCGCTGGCGACCGTCAAGCGCGTCGTCCGCGCCGCCGACGGAGCGCCCGACGCGGAGGCCTTCGCCTTCCAGCGCGGGGAGATGAAGACCCTGATGGCCTCCGCCGACGTACGCGAGGGCATGACCGCCTTCGCCGAGCGCCGTCCCGCGCGGTGGACGGGGAGGTGAGGCGGACATGAAGGCCGAGGACGTACGACAGCACGTCACCACCCCGCTCAGCAGCCCCGCGTACGCGCCGATGGTCCCTCGGTTCACCGACCGCGAGTACCTCAACGTCGTCTACCGCACCGACCCCGACGCCCTGCGGGCCGTCGTCCCCGAGCCCCTGCGGATCGACGAGCCGCTGGTCCGGTTCGAGGTCATGAAGATGGGCGACGTCAGCGGCTACGGCCCCTACACGGAGGCCGGCCAGGCGATCCCCGTCAGCTTCGAGGGCGAGCGGGGCGAGTACCTGCACGCGATGTACCTCGACAACTTCCCGGCGACCGCGTCCGGCCGCGAGGTCTCCGCCTACCCGAAGGTCATCGGCTCCCCGGCGCTCCACGTGGACTCCGGCGCGCTCGTCGGCACCCTCGACCACGGTTCGCTGCGGGTCGCCACCGCGACCATGGGCTACAAGCACCACGAGCTGGACCGGGCCGAGGCCGAGGCACAGATCACCGTGCCGACCTTCATGCTCAAGACCGTCCCCGGCTACGACGGTCTGCCGCGCGTGCAGGAACTCGTCCGCACCCGCATCACCGACGTCACCGTCAAGGGCGCCTGGACCGGCCCCGCCCGGCTCCAGCTCTTCCAGCACGTGCTCGCCCCGCTGGCCGACCTGCCGGTGCTGGAGGTCGTGTCCGCGAGCCACATCCTCACCGACCTGACGCTGAACGGCGTCGAGCCGGTCCACGACTACCTGAAGGGGGTTACGTCATGACCCGCGCCTTCCGTACCGCCGCCGTCATCGGCGCCGGGACCATCGGACTGTCCTGGACGGCCCTGTTCGCCGCCCACGGCCTGACCGTCCGGGTGACCGACCCGCGCCCCGACCTCGCCGAGGCCGTGGACGAGGCCCTGGCCCAGTACGCGCCGCACCTGGCCGCCCGCGGCCTGGACGTCACCGGCCTCGCCGACCGCGTGCACATCGCCGCCGGTGTCACCGAAGCGGTCCGGGACGCGGACGTCGTCCAGGAGAACGGCCCCGAGCGGACGGACTTCAAGCAGGACCTGTTCGCCACCCTCGCCCGCGAGGCACCCGCCCACGCGTTGCTGCTCAGCTCCTCGTCGGCGATCCCGTCCAGCGCGTTCACCCGTGAACTGCCGGACGGGGCCGCCGCCCGGGTCCTGATCGGCCACCCCTTCAACCCGCCGCACCTGGTCCCGCTCGTCGAGGTCGTCCCCGGCGAACGCACCGGCGAGGAAGCCGTGCGGGACGCGGTGGACTTCTACACCTCGGTCGGCCGCAGCCCGGTCGTCGAGCGCAAGGAGATCCCCGGCTTCGTCGGCAACCGCCTGCAGAACGCGCTGAGCCGCGAGGCGGTGTACCTCGTCCAGGAGGGTGTCGTGACCCCCGAGGACCTGGACAAGGTCATGACCAACTCGCTGGGTCTGCGCTGGGCCACCGTAGGCCCGTTCCTCGGCTCGCACCTGGGCGGCGGACCCGGCGGCTACCGGCACCTGGTCGAGCACATCGGCAAGTCGATGCGGCAGACGGGGGCGGGACTCGGCACCCCGTCGCAGAACGAAGACCAACAGGAACGGCTCATCGAAGCCGTGGAAAGGGCCTACGGCTCCTCCACGTACTCGGAACTCACCGAGACGCGCGACCGCAGGCAACTCGCTGTCCTGGCAGCCCTGGACAGCGCGGACAAGGAGGAGAACTGAGATGACCACCACGTACGAACCTCTCCAGGACCAGCTGGTCGCGGACTTCTACACCTACGAGGCGCTGCTGCCGGACGACGAGCGCAAGCTCCTCCTCAAGGCCCGCTCCCTGATGCGCGACGAGGTCAAGCCGCTGGTCAACGAGAACTGGGCCAAGGACCGGTTCCCGAAGGAGCTCATCACCCTCTTCCGCGAGAGCGGCCTCGCCGGCCTCCCCTACGAGGGCTACGGCGAGCACCGCCCCGCCGTCAGCAACCTGCTCAGCGGCACGATGGCCATGGAGATGGCCCGCACCGACGCCTCGGTGTCGACCTTCTTCGGCGTCCACAACGGTCTGGCGATGTACTCCATCCACTCCGGCGGCGACCAGGAGCAGCGCGACCGCTGGCTGCCGGCGATGGCCGCGATGGACAAGATCGGCGCGTTCGCGATGACCGAGCCGCTCGGTGGCTCCGACGTCGCGGGCGGCATGCGCACCACCGCCCGGCGCGAGGGCGACACCTGGGTCCTGAACGGCGCCAAGAAGTGGATCGGCAACGCGACCTTCGCCGACTACGTCGTGGTGTGGGCGCGCGACCTCGACGACAACCACGTCAAGGGCTTCGTCGTCGAGAAGGGCACGCCCGGCTTCAGCCCCGCGAAGATCGAGGGCAAGATCGCCTTCCGGATCGTGGAGAACGCGGAAATCACCCTGACCGACGTCCGGGTGCCGGAAGCCGACCGCCTGCAGAACATCAACTCCTTCCGCGACGTCGCGGAGATCCTGCGCGCCACCCGCGGCGGGGTGGCCTGGCAGGCGCTGGGCGTCATGGTCGGCGCCTACGAACTGGCCCTGGACTACGCCCGGGAGCGCAGCCAGTTCGGCCGTCCGATCGGCGGCTTCCAGCTGGTGCAGGACCTGCTGGTCAAGAGCCTGGGCAACATCACCGCCTCCTGGGGCATGCTGGTGCAGCTCGCCCGGCTGCAGGACGCCGGCGTCTTCCGTGACGAACACTCCGCCCTGGCCAAGGCGTTCGTCACCTCGCGGATGCGGGAGGTCGTCGGCTGGAGCCGGGAGATCTTCGGCGGCAACGGCATCCTCCTGGACCACGACATCGCCCGGTTCTTCGCCGACGCCGAGGCGATCTACTCCTTCGAGGGCACGCGCGAGATGAACACCCTGATCGTGGGCAAGTCGATCACCGGTCAGAGTGCCTTCGTGTGAGCCCCTGCCCCATCTGCGAACCAACCCCCAGGTCGTTGACCTGGGGGTTCGTCGTCATGCCCGGTGACCTGGCTCAGCTCGGCCTGAGGATGACCGCCTGGCCGCCCGCGGGTGCCATCGCCACGCTCAGCGTGGTCGCCGCGGTGACCGACTGGGTGCTGACGACAACGGGGGTCTGGTACGGACTGGTTCCGGGAGCCCCGTCGGCGTAGACCGTCGCCGTGTAGGTGCCGCTGCCCAGGAAGGACAGCGGGAGCGACAGGGTCCGGGCCGTCTCGTTGGTCATCGCGCCGAGGAACCAGGTGGAGCCGCTCCGCCGGGCGACGGCCACGTACTGGCCGATCGACCCGGTGAGGGTGCGGCTCTCGTCCCAGGTGGTGGGAACGGCGTTGAACCAGGGGAGGCCGGGCCAGTTGGCGGTGTTGGCGTACTTCGACAGGTTGTTGTCGTACCAGAAGAGGAAGTTGAGCGGCTGGTAGTAGACGGCGGCCATGGCCATCTGGTGCACGTTGGTCGTCTTGTCACGCGACTGCCCGTAGCAGATGGTGTAGTCGAGGGGGCCGCCGATGTTGCGGGCGAAGGGCAGGGTCACGTTGTGCGTGGCGGTGGGGAAGTTCTCGTTGCCGCGGACGCCTTCGAGGCTGATCCAGTTCGGGTAGGTGCGCTCGTAGCCGAACGGCCGGACGTCGTCGTGCATGTCGATCAGCAGCTGGTATGGCGGCGATCGGCTTCGTCGCGTCGGGGGTGGAGAACTCGGGGCCGTACCAGCCGGCGTCGTACTCGATGTACTGCAGGCCGCGGGCCACGGCGAAGTCGACGCCCGCGAGTCCGGCGGCGGTGGTGAGTTCGCAGCGGAAGACCTTGCCGGGCTTGATCCAGGAGGTGTCGGCGAGGGCGCTGGGCGGGGCCAGGTTGAGCACGAGCTCGGCGTTGTCGACCAGCTCCGCGTGGGTGGAGCCGATGACCACCGCGCGCCAGGGGGTGGCGAACGGGGTGGTGACGGTGGAGGTCGTCGCGACCGGGCCGCTGCCGCGGGCGGTGTGCTCCATCAGGAAGGTGGTGAGGGCGTTGGGCTGCCCGCTGACCGAACTGAGCATCAGCCGGGGGAAGTTGACGCGGGACGACTCACAGATGCAGGCGATGACACCACTGGCGAGGGTGGCGGTCAGCGGGAGGTCGGTGAGGGGGCCGTTGTCCGTGCTGGAGGTGCCGGTGACGGGGATGGAGCCCGGGGCGACCGGGTTGTAGTCGTTCTCGTCGCGGGCGCTGTAGACGAGGGTGTTGTCGGGGAAGACGAACGTGGTGAGCTCGTCGGAGATGGTGGCGGTGCCCTTGTCGAGCAGGACGTAGCGCAGGGCGACACCGGCGTTGTAGGCGCGGGCCTGGACGCTGAAGTGGACTCCGGAGGCGTTGTCCTGGAGGTTCCAGCGCTGTTCCTGGTAGTTGTCCGTGATGGTCGTGTTGCGTCCGTAGGCCGGGTTCCACGTGGTGTTGACCGTCCAGTGCTGGTTCAGGGTCACCGTGACGTTGTTGCCGAGGGTGGTCCCGTTGCTCAGCTTGAGCCCGAGGGGTGAGGTGGCGATCACGGTGCTGCCGCCGCGCAGCACGGACCACTGGAGTGCTCCGCTCACCACCGACAGGGTGACGGACGTCCGGCCGTCGGGCGAGGTCGCCCGGACCGAGGCGTCCGCCGCGTAGGCGGGGCGCGCGGCCGCGATGCCCGCCGCCGCCATCCCGGCGGTGACGATCACGCCCTTGAGTATCCCTCTGCGGGAGACACCCGTCGGCTGCCCGGCTCCACCCGAGGAGGATTCTTCCTCCTCGCCGGCACTTCCCATCATGAGCGGACCCTCTTCCTCGAGGACGGTACGACAACGGACCACACCTTCAAACAAAACCTGTCGGTAGTAAACGTTTGTTGGTGTTGGAGAAGTTGTAGATGTGGTCCGGTTGTGAGTCAACGAGTTGGCCGGAAGGTCACTTGACTGTTACGCGCGACCGCCGTTGCGACCCTCTCCGCCGACACGCACGACGGCGGTGCGGCTGACTGCCCTGACTGCACTTTCAGTTCTTCGTCACCTGTTTAAGCGGTGATGTAATGCTTGCAGTTTTCGCCGGTCACCCCTCAAGAAGGTTGAGATGGTGGACCGTCGAAGCTCTGTCACCGTCTTGACCGGTGACGCGCGCCATGCGACAGTCAATCGACGGACGGCCGGTGCACGTGAACGCACGGAGGGGATTCACATGATCGACAGGCGTGGCTTCGGAAAGGCCCTGGGGTTGGGTGCGGGTGCGGCGGTCGCCTCACTGACCGGTGTGCGGACCGCGTCCGCGGCTTCGCCTGTCGCCGAGGTCGTCCCAGGCGCGCAATACACCGGTTTTCCACAGCTGAAGCAGATCAGGGCCGGCCTGCTGAACGTCGGCTACGCCGAACTGGGCCCCGCCCGCGGTCCCGTGGTCATCTGCCTGCACGGCTGGCCGTACGACATCCACAGCTATGTGGACGTCGCCCCGCTGCTGGCCGAGGAGGGGTACCGCGTGATCGTCCCGTATCTGCGCGGCCACGGCACGACACGCTTCCTGTCCGAGCGGACGTTCCGGAACGCGCAGCAGTCGGCGATCGCCCTCGACATCATCTCCCTGATGGACGCCCTGAAGATCGAGAAGGCAGTGCTCGCCGGCTTCGACTGGGGATCGCGGACCGCCGACATCATCGCCGCGCTGTGGCCCGAACGCTGCAAGGCGCTCGTGTCGGTGAGCGGCTACCTCATCACCAACCTGGAGGCCAACCTGAAGCCGCTGGCGCCCCAGGCCGAACACGCGTGGTGGTACCAGTACTACTTCGCCACCGAGCGGGGCCGGCTCGCCATGGAGGACAAGACCCTGCGCCACGACCTGACCAGGCTCGTCTGGGACACCGTCTCCCCGACGTGGGACTTCGACGACGCCACCTTCGAGCGTACGGCGGCGGCCTTCGACAACCCCGACTACGCGGCCGTCGTTCTCCACAACTACCGCTGGCGCCTGAGCCTGGCCGACGGGGAGCGCCGCTATGACGGGCTCGAGAAGCGGCTTGCCGCACGGCCGGTCATCGAGGTCCCCACCATCACCCTCGACGCGGAACGGGACCCCTTCACCCCACCGGGCGACGGCGGTTCGTACCGGGACAGGTTCACGGGCGGCTACGAGCACCGGACCCTGCCGGGGACCGGCCACAACGTGCCCCAGGAGGCACCGGGGGCGTTCGCCCGGGCGGTCGTCGACGTGGACCACTTCTGACCGCTTTGTCACCTGCTCGGTAGGTGACTGTTCTTACCCGGAATCCCGAGACGGAACGGAGTACGGCCATGGAAAGCCGGCAAGGCACGGACGACGCGGCGGTGGCACGGCGGGCGCGGTACGGCAGGCTGCCCGACCGGGTCGGCCACGACGAACTGGTGGAAGAGAAGAGGGCTGTGCCGAACGATCCGACGCGGTACGCCCACGACCCCGAGGCATCGTGGAGGTCCTTCGCCTGTCTCGCCGCAGACCTGGGCCTCTGAGTCGGAATCTTGCCCGTATCTCGGTCACCGGTCAGAATGGTGACATGAACCTCGATCATGTCTTCGTGTGCGGCGACCCGGCGCTCGACTTCGCGGCCACGCTCCGCGCACGCCGATCGGCACGTTTCGAGATGTTCGTGACGCCGGACAGGCTGAACGCATGGTACGTGGAGTCAGGCATCGTCGACGCGGTCTCGCCCGGTCGGGAGGCCGACGTGGAGCAGGCGAGGACCGTGCGGGAAGCCGTCTACCGGCTGGTCACCGCGCGTCGGCTCGGGGAGGAGTTCGACGGGGCGGCGCTGACGGTGGTGAACAACGCGGCGCGCAAGTCGCCGCCGGTACCGCAGCTCACTCCGGCGGGCCGGTGGACGCAGGCGACGCCGGAAGAGGCCCTCTCGATGGTGGCCCGCCACGCCATCGAGCTCCTGAGCGGACCGGACGTGCCCCTGCTCAAGGAGTGCGGGAACCCGGAGTGCACCCGCACCTACATCGACCGCTCACGGGGCATGCGCCGACAGTGGTGCGGGATGGAGTCCTGCGGCAACAGGATCAAGGCGGCCGCGTACCGGGCCCGCAAGAAGACCGAGCTGTAGAGGCGTCAGGCGGGCTGCGGGGCGGGCGTTGCCGGAGCGGCCGCGGCCTTGCGGGTCTCGCGCATGATCAGCAGGCCGTTGCCCACCATCAGTGTCGCGGTCAGGCAGTGGACGCCGAGCGCGGTGGCCACGGAGCCGTGGTGGGCCAGAACGGTGGCCATGTCGCCGTACGCGGCGAGGGCCTCCACCAGCAGCACCCAGCCCAGCGCCCGGCGGTGGCCCGTCACCAGCAGGATGCCCAGGACCAGGGCCAGGACGACGTCGCGGATCCCCTTGATGATCAGGAAGCCGTCGCCGTCGCCGGACGGCCGGCTCGGCAGGCCGAAGCCCGGCGCCGTCGTCTCCGGGCTCACGATGAAGTCCGTGCCGAACCAGAGGATGAAGAGGATGAAGGCGGCGGTCAGGGCGGTGTTGATCTTCTTCAGTGACATCGTTCTTCTCCGGGCTCAGGCGAGGGCGGCGACCAGCAGGGTGAAGGCGGCGATGAGGACGGCGACGCGGGCGTAGTGGTAGCGGTCCCAGCGGTTCATCTGCTCCTTCCAGTCGGCCGGCCGGTTGTCAGGGGTCCATGTCTTGCCCTGGTTGTTGATCGGGACCAGCAGCAGAAGCGACATGATCACGCTGAGGATCAGCAGCGCGCCGGCGGTCACGACGAGGCCGGTGCCGTGGTGGTGCCACCTGGCGGCAGCCCAGATGCAGACGAGGACGAGTGAGCCGATGTACCAGACCGGCATCACGGCGCCGAGCATCCGGCCCCCGTAGGCGCGGCCGAGTTGGTCGCTGTCCTCCGGGAGGGCGTTGAGGATCCGGTTGATGACGAAGGCGACGGAGAACTCCACCCCCACCATCAGGCCGACGACCACGGTGGTGAAGACCTCAAGTGCGTTGAGCATGATGACCCCTCCTGGTATCTAGCGGCGCTAGATGATGAGTCAACGCTAGTACTACTGCCGCTTGATTGTCTAGCGGTGCTAGGATTCGAATCATGTCGGTACAGGAACGCAAGGAGCGCGAACGGGCGGAGCGCGAGCGCCTCATCTTGGCGACGGCTCGCGAACTCGCCGAGCAGCAGGGCTGGGACGCGGTCACCACCCGTCGGCTGGCCGAGCGCATCGAGTACAGCCAGCCCGTCCTCTACAGCCACTTCCGCGGCAAACGCGAGATCATCGGCGCCGTCGCCCTGGAAGGCGCCGCCGAACTGGCCGCCGCGGTACGGGCCGCGACCCGCGCGGCGAACGGCCCGCGCGAGCGGGTCGCCGCCCTCGCTCGCGCCTACCTCGACTTCGCCGCGCGCAACCCGGCGGTCTACGACGCCATGTTCCAGCTCGACGGCGGTCTGGCCTTCGCGCAGGAGGACACTCCGGAGCCTTTGAAGGACGCGTTCGCCGCCCTGCTGGAGAGCCTCGGCGAGGTCGCCGGGGAAGGCATCGACCCGGGTCTGTTCACCGAGGTGTTCTGGGCGTCCCTGCACGGTGTCGCGACCCTGGTCCGGGCGGGACGGCAGCCGCCGGAGTACGCCGAGCAGAGGGTGGAACTCCTGGTGGACCGGCTCGCCATCGTCTGACCCGTCGTCCTGACCCGTCGTCCGACAGGCACGCGGCCGAGGCCCTCGGGCCCCGCCGCCTGCCCACGGCATCGCTTCCGGTCTGAAACGCCGGTGAAATGACCGTTGTGTGCAGTTCGCTCTGGCAGAGTCGACGCGGAGGGCGGACGTGCCGCGTCCGCCGTCACCCAGCGTCCCCCGATCAGTCCGAGGAGGAGGGCGGCATCGCCGCCATCCCATCCGCATGAGATCCGCCGAGCAGCGCGCCGAGGGCGCGGGACCCTTCACCACCCGGCTCACCTGGCACCTCCCCGGCGGAGGCACGGCCGTGTGGGAGTCGCGGCTCGCCCGGCGGCGCGGCATCATCGCCGTCCGGCCGCCCGGCGCGGCGGCCGGACGGCACACCAGCGCCGACGATGTCGCCCTCCGCCGCCTGCGTGGGCTCAACGCCATCGCCGCGACCGCCTTCGTCATCGGCGGGGCCCTCTTCGCGGACGGCGCCGGTGTCGCCCAGTTCGGCTCCGGCGACGCCACGACCTGCGCCTCCATCTACTTCGCCGGCGGCCTCTTCTTCAACACCGGCGGCTACGTCTCACTGCTCCAGGTCGTCAACGCGCCCCGCCATGTGCCCGGTGGCGAAGGCCGACTGGTCACCCAGGACTGGCGCTGGTGGAGCTACGAGCCGGCGCGGGTGGACTGGCTGAGCGTGTTCGTCCTGTTCGCCGGCACCCTCGTGTTCGCCGTCGACCTGCTGGACTCCTTCCTCCAGGGGCTGACCGTCCAGCAGACCAACCGGCTGGTCTGGGCCCCCGATGTGATCGGCTGCGCGCTCTTCCTGGTCTCCGGTCACCTGGGGTTCGTCGAGATCTGCCACCGCCGGTGGCCCTGCCTCCACCGCCGCAGCCTCGGCTGGTGGATCGTCGCCGTGAACCAGCTCGGCTCCGTCCTGTTCATGATCTCGGCCCTCGCCGCCTACACCCGCCCCGCCACCGGCAGTCTCATCAACGCCGACATCGCCAACTGGGCCACCCTCACCGGAGCATCGTGCTTCTCCCTCGGCGGCGTGCTCCAACTCTTCGAACTCCCCTGACCTGATCAGCTGCCCGGAGCGCGCCGACCGGCCAGGCGGTGGACCAGGTAGGCAGAGCTGGTCGCATGCTCCCTCCGCCTGACGGTGGAGCCGGGTTCGGTCCGTGGGGCGATCCTCGGTGGCTGCTGTGGCTGCGACGCTCATGAGTGAACAGGCCGATGACCATTTCACCGGAACGAGGACCGCGCATGCTGCCGCTCCCTCACCTCGAAGGCCCCACAACAGTTCGTCCGGGGCGACTCCGTGCCGCGTGGCGGGCGGCGCACAGGCCCGCTTCCGGGGTGTCGCGTCGGATGCGGCTCGTTGCCTGTGCCGTGCCGTTGACCGTTCTGCCGTCCAGCATCTGGCGACTGCCCGCCGTGTTCGACAAGGGAGTCGGGCTCGGCGAGCAGGCGTACGTCGTGCTGCTCTCGGTCCTCTCCGAAGCCCTGGCGTTCACGGCGATCGGGCTGATCGCCGGTTGGGGAGAGGTGTTCCCGCGCTGGACACCGTTCCTGCGGGGCCGCCGTGTCCCGACGGGAGCGACGGTCGTCTCGGCCGCCTGCGCCGCCGCGATCCTCACGCTCGGTACCCTCCTGACCCTCGTCACCGAGATGACGGGCACCACGATCCGTGGCGACGACCTGCCCGCCGACTCGCCCGGTCAGGCGGGCGGCTGGGAGACCGCCTGGTTCTACGTCTGTTACGCGCCGCTGCTCCTGTGGGGTCCCCTGCTGGCCGTGCTGACCGTCGCCTACTGGAAACGTCACAAGGCGCAGAGGGCTTGTTGACTGATCGGCTCGCGGGAGAGACTTCCACCGCACTGTAGACAGGGACCGGAAGAGAGCAGACCCGATGTTCGGCTTGAGCGAGCTGGCCTTGATCCTCCTGGTCGTCGTGGTGATCCTCGGTATCAAGAGGCTGCCCGAGCTGACGCGTTCGGCGGGCAAGGCGACCCGGATCTTCAAGAGTGAGGCGAGGGCCCTCAGGGATCAGGACGCCCCTGGACGAGTCGTCCAGGGCTCGGTCGTCCGGCGTGACGATTCGCCCGCGGGTTCCTGATCCTCGACGCCAAGGTCATGATGTGCCAACGGTCGGGCCATGAAAACGGAATGGGGAATTGTCCGGGCATATGGTCGGCCCATGGAGGGGCGGGATCGTGGCAATGCGGACACCCGGTGGCGGCTCGGCGCCCGAGGGGCCCCGCGTCCCGTGAAGGCGTCGTACGCCCGGCGGTGGATGCTGCGAGGGCTGTGGGTCGTGTCGTCCCTGTGGGTGGCGACCGTGCTCGTCGACGCGGGGCTGATCCGAAGTCATGTGCTCAAGGGCACGTACACGGGGATCCCGGCGCTGGCCGGTGCCGTCGCCGGTCCCGTGCTGATCTCGATCTGGCTCGGTTCCTCGGGCCGGCCGTCCATGGTCGTCCAGAACGGTCTGTACCTCGTCTCCGCCAGGACGCTGACGGGAGTGCGCACACTTCGTCTGGACAGTCTGGTCGGCGTGCGCCGCTACACCGCGATCGACCGCTACGGCGGCCACGTCGACGAGTTGCACATGCGGGACGAGAACGGGGTCCGGCTCAGCGTCGACAACGAACCGCCGGTCAGCACGCAGGTGCGTCAGGCCGTCCGGCGTGCGGAATCACGTCCTGGTCCAGCGATCGTGGCGACCCGTCACGCCCGCACCGGTCTCGGTCTGGAGCCGGGCTCCCGCATCCCCGAGGGGGCGCACAGATTCTGGGCGTTCTGGATGCTGATGGGGTCGTTCTGGCTGCCCGCCCTGATCGGCTACGCGGCGGCCTGCCTCCTCGCGGGCACCGGTATCCCGGGAGCACCGGGCCGCTGAGCCCCGACTTCTCAGGTCAAGGCCGGTGCCGCCCTATGCCGCGAGCATGACGGGGGCGGCCGTGGTCCCCGGTTGCTTCTCAGGGCGGGTGGTGAAGACGTAGAGCCGCAGGACGATGAAGCGGCCCGTGCCGGCGAGGCCGGAGGCGCCGAGGTAGACGATCTGCTCGGTCAGCATGCTCGGCGAGGGCTGCACCACGTGCAGGACGGACACGGCGACGCTGGTCAGCGCATAGGCGGCGGTGGCCGCGCCCGCGGACTGACAGTGCTCGCGCCATCCGGCGCCGCGCCCCCGGCGGAACGTGCAGCGGGCGTGGAGTTCGGTGCACAGCAGGGTGGAGGCGACGGTGATGATCGCGTTCGCGACCGCCCAGGGCACCATCCCGCCCAACAGCGGGACCGCGAAGCCGGCGAGGACGCCGACGCCGCCTCCCAGGACCACGAACGGTATGAAGGAGGCGACGGGGCCAGGGGCGGTCGGAGTCGCCGTCTCGGGCTCCTGTGCGAGCGGCGACTGCATGCGGGGTCTCCTTCGGTGGCGGGGTTCGGTCACAGGCTGTGGGCGGTGATGTCGCCGTAGGCGGTGGTGGCGTGGATGTGCAGGCCGGCGTCGGTG
>NZ_JOJE01000012.1 GCF_000720255.1 Streptomyces griseus subsp. griseus
CGATGGTACTGCAGGGGGGACCCTGTGGGAGAGTAGGACGCCGCCGAACAATTTTTGGGAAAACCCCCGCACCTCACGGTGCGGGGGTTTTCTGCGTTTCAAGGTATTTTCCCCGGGGGCATTTCAGCACGGCAAGGACGGATTCCCCCGTCCTCATTTCACAGCCGTCCCCCCGCCTTCAGTGCCAGGTACGCATCCGCAAGCGCCGGCGCCAGTTCCTCCGGCGTCGCGTCCACGACCGTGACTCCATGGCGACGGAGTTGTTCGGCCGTGCGGTGGCGTTCGGTCTGGGCCTGGGCCGCGGCCGCGGCCTCGTACACCGCGTCCGCATTGCCGCGGGTCTTCGCCATGCGGGCGATGTGGGGATCTGCCACCGAGGCCACCAGGACGGTGTGGCGCTGGGTGAGCTGAGGGAGTACGGGGAGCAGTCCTTCCTCCACGGGGGCTGCGTCGAGCGTCGAGAGGAGCACGATCAGGGACCGGCGGGGCGCCGTCCGCAGGGCGGTGGCCGTGAGACCGCGCGCGTCCGTCTCGACGAGTTCGGGCTCGAGAGTAGCCATGGCGTTGACGAGGGACGGGAGGACGTCGCCGGCGGCCCGGCCCTGGACCAGGGCGCGTACCCGGCGGTCATAAGCGAGCAGGTCGACCCGGTCGCCGGCCCGGGACGCCAGGGCGGCGAGGAGGAGGGCCGCGTCCATGGAGGCGTCCAGGCGTGGGGCGTCGCCGACTCGGCCCGCGGACGTGCGGCCCGTGTCGAGGACCAGGAGGATGTGGCGGTCGCGTTCGGGGCGCCAGGTGCGTACGGCGACCGTGGACTGTCGGGCCGTGGCACGCCAGTCGATGGAGCGGGTGTCGTCGCCGGGGACGTACTCGCGCAGGCTGTCGAATTCGGTGCCTTCGCCGCGGGTGAGCACGCTGGTGCGGCCATCGAGCTCGCGCAGGCGGGCGAGCTTCGAGGGCAGGTGCTTGCGGCTGGTGAACGGGGGCAGGACGCGTACCGACCAGGGGACCCTGTGGGTTCCTTGGCGGGTGAAGAGGCCGAGCGGGCCGTAGGAGCGGATCGTCACGCGGTCGGCCTGGCGGTCGCCGCGGCGGGTCGGCCGCAGGCGAGTGGTGACGCGGCGGCGTTCGCCGGGGGGCACCGTCAGGGTGTGGCGGGACGCTGTTGTTTCCGTGCCGGGCTGCCAGGTGCTGGGGGGCCAGGCGTCGCGGAGCTGAGCTCGCAGGGGGCGGCGGGTCGGGTTGGTGACCGTGAGGGTGACGTCGGCGGTTTCGCCCAGGCGTACGGACGCGTCGCCGGAGCGGGTGAGGCCCAGGCGCCGTACGGGTGCGGCGAGCGCGAAGTCGCAGGCGCAGGCGACGGCCAGCGGTGCGTTGACCGCGAGAATGCCGGTCCAGCTGGGTTCCCAGATGCCGACGGGGAGGGAGCCGAGGGCCGCGATGAGCGCGGTGCGTCCGGTGAGTGCCATCAGCGGGGGACGGGGACGTGGGCGAGGACGGCGTTGATGACGGAGTCCGCGGTCACGCCTTCCATCTCGGCCTCCGCGCGGAGTTGTACGCGATGACGGAGGGTGGGGAGGGCGAGGGCCTTGACGTCGTCGGGGATGACGTAGTCCCGGCCGGTGAGCCATGCCCATGCGCGGGAGGTGGCCAGAAGGGCGGTGGCGCCGCGCGGGGAGACGCCGAGGCTGAGGGACGGGGACTCGCGGGTGGCGCGGCAGATGTCCACGACGTAGGCGGTGATCTCCGGTGAGACTGTGGTCTTGGCGACGGCGGCGCGGGCGGCTTCCAGTTGGGCCGGGCTGGCCACGGGGCGTACGCCGGCGGCGTGCAGGTCGCGTGGGTCGAAGCCCGCCGCGTGCCGGGTGAGGACGTCGATCTCGTCCTGGCGGGAGGGGAGCGGGATCGTGAGCTTGAGGAGAAAACGGTCCAGCTGAGCTTCCGGGAGGGGGTATGTGCCCTCGTACTCCACGGGGTTCTGGGTTGCGACGACGAGGAAGGGGTCGGGGAGGGGGCGGGGGGTTCCGTCGACCGTGACCTGGCGTTCCTCCATGGCTTCCAGGAGGGACGACTGGGTCTTGGGGGGTGTGCGGTTGATCTCGTCGGCGAGGAGGAGGTTGGTGAAGACCGGGCCGGGCTGGAAGGAGAACTCCGCGGTGCGGGCGTCGTAGACCAGGGAGCCGGTGATGTCGCTCGGCATCAGGTCGGGGGTGAACTGGACGCGCTTGGTGTCGACTTCGAGTGCGGATGCGAGGGCCCGGACGAGCAACGTTTTGGCCACTCCGGGGACTCCTTCAAGGAGAACGTGTCCGCGGCAGAGGAGGGCGACGACGAGGCCGGTCACGGCGGGGTCCTGGCCGACCACGGCCTTGGCGATCTCGGCGCGCAGGGCCTCCAGGGAGGCGCGGGCGCTGCTCGGGTCCCCGGCAGGCCCGGCGTTGTCAGTGGTCGGGGCCATCATGGACGGCGTACCTCTCTTTCGAGGGCGTCGAGTTGGTCGGTGAGTGCGGTGAGGGCCGCGTCGTCGCTGGGGGGCGGGCCGAAGAGGAGGGAATGCAGGGACTGTCCGTCGCCCTGGAGGTGTGCGGACAGGGCGGGGAGGAGGACTTCGGGCGTGTGTGCCTGGGTGACGGGGACGCCTACGAGGGGGGCGAGCCGGGTGCGGGTGGTGGAGCGAAGAGCGGTGGCCGCGCGGTCGCGGGCGTTGGCCTTGCGGTAGAGGCGGGCGCGGCCTTCGACGGCCTCGGAGGCGCGGATCGCGACGGGGAGTTTTTCGGGCACGAGGGGGCCGAGTCGGCGTGCCCGCCAGAGGGCGGCGAGGGCTGCGGCGAAGAAGAGTTGCAGGGTGCCCCAGAGCCAGCCGGAGGGGAGCAGGTCGAAGAAGCCGCGCTCGTCGTCTGGTTCGGCGGCCGAGGTGTCGGAGAGTGAGGGGAGGTACCAGACCAGATGAGGGCGGGAGCCGAGGAGTTGGAGGGCGAGCGAGGCGTTGCCCTGTTCGTCGAGTCGGTCGTTGAAGAGGATGTCGGGCGCGCCGAGGGCGATGGTGTCGCCGCCCTTGATCTTGTTTGGGACGCGGACCAGGGTGGCGAGGCGAGCGCTGGGGTAGCACTTCTCGGCATCGAGGTGGGTGGTGGTGTAGCGGAGGCCGCCGGTGTCGGCGGTGCCGGCGCGCTGGGCGGCGGGCAGGTCGCAATGGGGGGAGAGTGCCGAGTCGAGGCTGGTGGCGGGGTCCGCGATGACGCCGGGAGCGAGCCGTTCGACGGATGGGCTGCCGGCGGCGACGAGGACGGTGCGGCCGCCGGAGTTGGCCGTTGCCGAGTGCAGCCGTTTCTGTTGACGGGGTGTCAGCAGGTCGGGGACGGCGACGAGCAGGGTGGTCTCGGGGCCGACCGCGGCGCGTGCCTCTTCGAGTGTGCTGACCACGCGTGTGTGCACCCCCCGTTCGGCGAGGAGCTCGGCGACGGCTCGGCTGCCGTGGGGGTCGACGGAGCCCGGGTCGAGGGAGCCGTGGCGGGTGTCGGAGCGGATCACGGCGATCACGACCGCCGCCGCGAGAAGGAGGACGAGGGCCAGGGCTATGCCTCGCGCGCGGGTCCACACATGGCGGGCGGTGGGCGAGACCGAGGTGGACGGGAGCGTGGCCTCGGTGGTCATCCGGCGTCCCCCCGGCGGGCGTTGTGGACCTTACTGGGGGTACTGCTCGCCAGCTGTGGTCTGGTGCGTTCCAGGTCTAGGTCGAGTTCGGCGATGCGGTGGTACGACGGCTCGTTGGTGCTGCGGCCGCCGTATGTGACGTCGTCGAACTCGTGGGCGGCGGCGCGGAGCCGGTCGGTGTGGGCGGGCAGGGCGCGGCCGGCCTCCGCGGCCGCTTCGTCGGCGGTGCGGCCGGGGCGGATGTCGAGGAGGGCGCGTTCTTCGAGGGAGCGGACGATGGCTCGCATGCGTTCCTGGACGGCCTGGTTCCAGTGGCCCTGGGCGGCGTGTGCTTCGGCGGCGGCCCGGTGTTCGGCGGCGCTGCGGGGGCGGTCGTCGAACAGGGCGGGGGCGGAGGTGGGTTGGCGGCGGGGGGTGCCGAGTCGCCACCACAGGGCGCCGAGGACCGCGAGGACGGCAAGGATGATGACGACGAGGCCGACGGTTCCGCCGGGTGTCGCTCCTGAGGCGGCGTTGAACAGTTTGTCGACCCAGTCCCAGAAGGCGTTGAGGGCGCGTTGGAGCAGGCTGGGGTCGTTCTCGTGGTACATGCGCTTGGACAGCTCGCGTCGAGCTGCTTCCCGCGCGGGGCCGCGCGGGATGGTCAGCGGCGGCTCGTCGTCGGAGGCCGCCGAGGTGAGCGCGGCTGTGTTGCCGACGCGCAGCAGGGACCGTACGGATGTCTCGGCGGCGCGTGGCAGCGCAGGCAGTGTGGTGAGAACTCCCCCCGCCAGGCTCACTCCATCAACTCCTCGGAGTGGTGCCGGGGGTGGTGGGGCCGTAGGACTGGACACCGGCGGCGCGGGCCAGTTCGAGGTCGAGGGCCTCGCGGCGGATGCGCTGGTCGATGTAGAGGAGCACGGCGACGCCTGCCGAGAGCGGGAAGGTGATCATGGAGCCGATCACCGAGCCGATGCCGCTGATGACGAGGAAGGTCCAGCCGAGGCCGGTACCGCCGGTGTTGATGAAGCCGCTGAGGCCGGAGTCGCTCATGGCGGCGCCGAGGAAGGTGAAGGGGAGGACGATGATCGCCGCGAGGATGTAGGCGATGACCATGGCGAGCAGCTCGATGCCGAAGATGCGCCACCAGGAGCCGCGGACCAGCTTCGCGGAACGGCTCATCGACTTCCCGATGCCCTGCTTCTCCAGCATCAGCGCGGGCGAGGCCAGCGAGAAGCGGACTACCAGCCACAGGACGACGACGGCGGAGCCGAGGGTGCCCAGGACCATGAGTGCGGCACCGGCCTCGCTGCTGCCGACGACGCTCACGAGAATGCCGGGCGCCACTCCGGCGAGGCCGGTGGCGAGGGCGATGAGGACCAGCGAGAAGATCAGGCCGAACAGCCTCGGCAGGCGGGGGCGGGCGTCACGCCAGGCCTCGCCGATGGTGACCGGTTTGCCGAGTACAGCGCGGCTCGTGACTGTCGTGAGCAGGGCGGTCGCGGTGATGGTGCCGATCAGGGTGACCACGAAGAGGACGGCGGAACTCAGCATGGCGTCGCCCATGGCGCTGGTCAGTTCGCTGAGGGTCGCGCTCGGGTCGTTGAGGGCTTCGGTGTCGACGCGGTTGTCGAGGACCAGGCCCCGGAGCAGTACGACGAGGACCTGGGTGACGACGGCGACGGTCAGCGAGATGCCCAGCACCGTGCGCCAGTGGGTGCGCATGGTGGAGACGGCGCCGTCGAGGATCTCGCCGACGCCGAGGGGGCGGAGCGGGATGACGCCGGGCTTGGCCGCGGGGGGAGGGCCGCCCCAGCCGGGGCCCCAGCCGACGTAGCCGCCGGGGCCGGGGGCGCCGTAACCACCGGGGCCGGGGGCGCCGTAGCCGCCGCCGTAGCCGGCGCCAGGGCCCGTGGGGGGCTGGTGGCCCCAGGCGGGTCCGGGAGGAGGCGGTGGGGGAGCCTGGCCGGGGCTCGGCGGGCCGGTCGGGGCGGACCACTGGCTGGGGGGCGGTTGCTGCGTCGACCACTTCGCGCCCGGGTGCTGCTGACCGGTGTCCTGTTGGGTGCTGCCCTGCTCGTCGGTGGGCCGGGTGGTGCCGGGGCGGTCGGCGGGTTCGGCAGGGCCGGACGCGCCGGGTTCCTGCCCGCCGGACGGGGCGGATCCGGGCGAGGCCCAGCCCGGAGTGTCGTTCATCGTCGCTCCTTCACGGTGCCCGTCCGCGGTCGCGGCGGCAGGTTGGCAGCCATCGTGCCATGGGGTGGTCGTGGGGGGACCGGCCGAGGTAGGGGCTGCGCACCTTCAATTGTCCGCCGGATAACGGGCAGACTGACCGCATGGCTGATCAGTACGCGCAATCCGGTGAGGGTACGAAGTCGACCGAGATACCGGCGATCCGCTGGGAGGAGCCGCCCGAGGGGCCCGTCGTGGTCCTCCTCGACCAGACCAGGCTGCCGGCCGAGGAGGTCGATCTGGTCTGTACGGACGCGTCGGCCCTGGTGGAGGCGATCCGTTCGCTCGCCGTGCGCGGGGCCCCGCTGCTCGGTATCGCGGGGGCGTACGGTGTCGCGCTCGCCGCCGCGCGGGGTTTCGACGTCGAGGAGGCCGCGGCCGCGCTCGTGGGTGCCCGGCCCACCGCGGTGAATCTCTCCGTCGGTGTGCGCAGGGCGCAGGCGGCGTACGAGGCCGAGATCGTCGGCAGTGGGGATCCGGGGCAGGCCGCGGTGGCCGCGCTGGCCGCGGCGCGGGCGCTGCACCGGGAGGACGCCGAGGCCAGCGCCCGGATGGCGCAGCACGGGCTGAGGCTGCTGGACGAGTTGGTGCCCGGTGGCGGGCAGCGGATCCTCACGCACTGCAACACCGGAGCGCTGGTTTCGGGTGGTGAGGGGACGGCGTTCGCGGTGGCGCTCGCTGCGCACCGGGCAGGGCGGTTGCGACGGCTGTGGGTGGACGAGACGCGTCCGTTGCTTCAGGGGGCTCGTCTCACGGCGTACGAGGCGGCTCGCAGTGGGATGGCGTACACGCTGCTCACGGACAACGCGGCGGGTTCGCTGTTCGCGGCGGGGGAGGTGGACGCGGTTCTGATCGGTGCGGACCGCATCGCGGCCGACGGTTCGGTGGCGAACAAGGTGGGGAGCTATCCGCTCGCGGTGCTCGCGCGGTACCACCATGTGCCGTTCATCGTGGTGGCGCCGGTGACGACGGTAGACCTGGACACCGCGGACGGGGCGTCGATCGAGGTCGAGCAGCGCCCCGGTTTCGAGGTGACGGAGGTCACATCGCCTCTGGCGCAGGCTGCGGTCGCGGGCGGTGGGATTGCGGTGGCCCCGCTGGGGACGCAGGCGTACAACCCGGCGTTCGATGTGACGCCGCCGGAGCTGGTGACGGCCATCGTGACCGAGGAAGGCGCGGTTTCGCCGGTGACCGCCGAGGCCTTGGCGGCGCTGTGCGCGCGGTCACCTCAGGTGACGACGGGCTGATCGAGGAGGACGGGCCCCTTCCTCGCGGGATGCGCGGGGAAGGGGGCGTAAGGATCACGCCCGGGCAGACAGTGACGGCCCCATACGACTATCGTCACAGGCCAGTGACCCTTCTCACCAGCGCCCCGGTCACTGTTACGAGAATGGGATGATGTCGTTTATGAAGGGACGAGTCCTTGTCGTCGACGACGACACCGCACTGGCCGAGATGCTCGGCATTGTGCTGCGTGGTGAGGGTTTTGAGCCGTCTTTCGTAGCCGATGGAGACAAGGCGCTGGCCGCTTTCCGGGAGGCGAAGCCGGATCTGGTGCTGCTGGATCTGATGCTGCCCGGGCGGGACGGCATCGAGGTGTGCCGTCTGATCAGGGCGGAGTCGGGTGTGCCGATCGTGATGCTGACGGCGAAGAGTGACACCGTCGACGTCGTGGTGGGCCTGGAGTCGGGTGCCGACGACTACATCGTGAAGCCGTTCAAGCCGAAGGAGCTGGTCGCCCGTATCCGGGCGCGGCTGCGGAGGTCGGAGGAGCCCGCGCCGGAGCAGCTCGCCATCGGGGACCTGGTCATCGACGTGGCGGGTCACTCCGTCAAGCGGGACGGGCAGTCGATCGCGCTGACACCGCTCGAGTTCGATCTGCTGGTCGCGCTCGCGCGCAAGCCGTGGCAGGTGTTCACGCGTGAGGTGCTGCTCGAGCAGGTGTGGGGCTACCGGCACGCCGCGGACACCCGTCTGGTGAACGTGCATGTGCAGCGGCTGCGCTCCAAGGTCGAGAAGGACCCCGAGCGGCCCGAGATCGTGGTGACCGTCCGTGGTGTCGGATACAAGGCAGGGCCGAGCTGACATGTCAGGGGACAGTGCCGCTTCGGCCCCCGGCCGGTCCGGGGCCCGCCCGGAGCGGCCTGTCGGACGGAAGACCGCGGGTTCACGCTGGGGACGGTTCCTGGAGGGCGGGCTGCTGCAGGGTGGAGTCCAGGGCAGCCCGGTCCTCCGCCTCTTCCTGCGCTGGGTGCGTCGGCCGCTGCTGCCCGTCATGCGGCTGTGGCGGCGCAACATCCAGCTCAAGGTCGTCGTCACGACGCTGCTGATGTCGCTTGGCGTCGTACTCCTGCTGGGCTTCGTCGTCATCGGGCAGGTCCGCAACGGGCTGCTGGACGCCAAGGTGAAGGCATCGCAGAGCCAGGCCACCGGCGGGTTCGCGGTGGCCAAGCAGAAGGCCGACGAGGCCGCCGCCGGTACCGACGGCGAGTCCTCCACGGTGGACGGGCGGCCAGCGCAAAATGTCAGCGAGTGGATGAGCAACCTCGTGTCGTCGCTCTCCAGCGGTGGTCAGGGCGCCTTCGACGTGGTGACCCTGCCCGCGGGTGACGACAGCGGCGGCAGTCGCGGGCCGCGCGCGTCCGGTTTCGTGGACCCCAACAAGAGCGTGCCGGAGAACCTGCGCGAGCGGATCAACGACAACACCTCGGCCGCCCAGAGCTACACGCGGATCATCTACAGCAACAGCAAGGAATCCCAGCCGGCGCTGGTCATCGGCAAGCAGGTCAACGACCCGAACGCCGACCCGTACGAGCTGTACTACCTCTTCCCGCTCACGCAGGAGGAGAAGTCGCTCAGCCTGGTCAAGGGCACGCTGGCGACGGCCGGACTCTTCGTGGTCGTCCTGCTGGGGGCGATCGCCTGGCTCGTGGTGCGCCAGGTCGTCACGCCGGTGCGGATGGCCGCGGGGATCGCCGAACGGCTGTCCGCGGGCCGTCTGCAGGAACGGATGAAGGTCACCGGCGAGGACGACATCGCGCGGCTCGGCGAGGCCTTCAACAAGATGGCGCAGAACCTTCAACTGAAGATCAGCCAGCTGGAGGATCTCTCGCGGATGCAGCGACGGTTCGTCTCCGACGTCTCCCACGAGCTGCGGACACCGCTGACGACGGTGCGCATGGCGGCCGACGTCATCCACGACGCGAGTGAGAACTTCGACCCGGTGACCGCGCGGTCGGCGGAGTTGCTCGCCGACCAGGTCGACCGGTTCGAGTCGCTGCTCTCGGACCTGCTGGAGATCAGCCGCTTCGACGCGGGCGCCGCGGCGCTGGAGGCCGAGCCGATAGACCTCAGGGAGGTCGTCCGCAAGGTCGTCAGCGGAGCCGAGCCGCTCGCCGAGCGCAAGGGGACGACGATACGCGTGCTGGGTGACCAGCAGCCCGTGGTCGCCGAGGCCGACGCCCGGCGCGTGGAGCGGGTGCTGCGCAACCTCGTCGTCAACGCCGTGGAGCACGGTGAGGGCAGGGACGTCGTCGTCAAGCTCGCCGCGGCGGGCGGGGCGGTCGCGGTCGCCGTGCGCGACTACGGCGTCGGGCTCAAGCCCGGCGAGGCCACCCGGGTCTTCAGCCGCTTCTGGCGGGCCGACCCGGCACGCGCGCGTACCACCGGTGGTACGGGCCTCGGGTTGTCGATCGCGCTGGAGGACGCGCGGCTGCACGGCGGGTGGCTGCAGGCCTGGGGTGAGCCGGGCGGCGGCTCGCAGTTCCGGCTGACGCTGCCGCGGACCGCGGACGAGCCGCTGCGGGGCTCGCCGATACCGCTGGAGCCCAAGGACTCACGCCGTAACCGTGGGCTCAACGACGCGGGACTGCCGCGCGGGGGCGGGGAGAAGTCGGCCACCGTTCCGGCGCAGCCGACGGGTGACAAGGCATCGCCGATCACCTCCCGCGATCCGATCGCGCCGCGGCTGGCCACCGTGACACCCACGGCGGACCCGACGGCGCTGCCCGGCAACGGCGCGCGCGTGGTGCCGCGGCCCGGCGGCGGCGGGCGACGGCAGGACGACGACAGGCCCGCCGCTGACACGGGGCGTGGCGGGAACCAGGGCCGCCCCGACGAGTCGTCGGCGGATTCGGACCAGCATGGGGAGGCATTTCGTGGGCGCTGACCGCGAGGGGGGCTCCCGGCGCAGGCCGGGGCGCGCGGTGGCGTACGCCGCCTGCGGGGTCGTACTGCTGGCCGGGTGTGCCTCGATGCCCGACAGCGGGGATCTGCGGGATGTCGAGTCCACGCCGCGGCAGGACACGCAGCTGCGCGTGTTCGCCATGCCGCCGTCGAAGGACGCGCCTCCGTCGCAAATAGTGCAGGGCTTCCTCGAGGCGCTGACCAGTGACGATCCGAACTACTCGACCGCCCGCCAGTACCTGACCGGGCAGGCCGCGAAGACATGGCGGCCGGAGCAGTCGACCACGGTGCTCGCGGACGGGCCGGGCACGGAGGCCGACCGGTCGGGGAGCCGGGAGGACGGCTCCGACTTCTCGTTCACGCTGACCGGCACCAAGGTGGCCGCGGTCGACGCGCAGCAGTCGTACGCGCCCGCCTCCGGCCCCTACAACCAGCCGGTGCACCTCACGAAGGACAAGAAGAACCGGCAGTGGCGCATCGACGCCCTGCCTCAGGGCGTCGTCATGGGCAAGTCGGACTTCCAGCGGAACTACATGTCCGTGAACAAGTACTACTTCGCCTCGAACACCACGGCCGCGGCCGGCACGCAGCCGACGGCGGTCGCCGATCCGGTGTTCGTACGGCGTCGGGTCGATCCCGTGACGCAGGCGGTGGTCTCCCTGCTCAAGGGACCCACCACCTGGCTCAGGCACGTCGTCCGGTCGAGCTTCCCCACGGGTACGCAACTGAAGAAGGGCGTCACCTCGCTGACGCCCGACGACCAGAGCAAGCTGACCGTGCCGTTGAACGACAAGGCGGCCCGGATCGGCGAGCGAAAGTGCAACGAGATGGCGGCCCAGCTGCTGTACACGCTGCAGAACCTCACGCCCGCCGTGGACGAGGTCGCGCTGCGGGCGGGCGGCAGGCAGCTGTGTGCCCTCCCCGAGGAGCAGGCCGCGACCGCCGCCGCGCGCGGGTCGACCCAACACCCGGCGTATCTGTACTTCCTCGACGGCGAGCACCGGTTCGTGCGGATCGCGACCGACAGCAGCGGCACGAAGGCCCAACGGGTGCCTGGCCCGCTGGGCGAGGGTGACCGGGCGCTGCGCTCGGTGGCGGTGTCGCGGGACGAGCAGACCGCGGCCGGCGTCGGGCTCGACGGCAAGGCGCTCTACGTCGGTTCGATCGCGCCGGGTGGTTCGGCCGAGGAACCGGTGCTGCGCAGCGACGGCAGGACCGAGGCCGACCGGTTGACGGCGCCCAGCTATGACGCGCAGGGCGATCTGTGGGTGGCCGACCGGGACCCGCAGCACCAGCGGCTGCTGGTGCTGCGGCAGGGCGCCGGTGAGCCGCTGACGGTACGGACGCCGGGGCTGGATGGGCGCATCAAGGCCGTGCGGCTGGCCGCGGACGGCGTGCGGATCGCGCTCGTCGTGGAGAAGGGCGACAAGCAGTCCCTGCTGATCGGGCGGATCGATCGTGACGAGACGGACGCGGAGCGGCAGGTGATCTCGGTCCTGGGACTGAGGTCCGCGGCACCGGAGTTGGAGGAGGTCACGACCATGTCGTGGGCCGGTGACAGCCGGCTCGTGGTGGTCGGGCAGGAGCAGGGGGGCGTGCAGCAGATGCGGTACGTCCAGGTCGACGGCTCCACCCCCGAAGGGCCGCCGCCCGCCGCCCTGACCGGGGTGCGGGAGATCGCCGCGTCCGACGACGACCAGGCGCCGCTCGTGGCGTACTCGCTGGACGGGATCGTGCGGCTGCCGACCGGAGAGCAGTGGCAGAAGATGGTCAAGGAAGGTTCGGCGCCGGTCTATCCCGGCTGAGTGCCGAGGAGGCGGCCGCTTCCGTCCGGGATTTCGGACGGGGCGGCCGTTTTCTGTTCGCTGCACTCGTGTGGGTGAGCGCCTGGTGGGAAATGCGTGGAGTTTTCCACAGGGGGTTTTCCACAGGGGTGGCCGGTCGGTGCGGGCGTTGGCACAGTGGTGGGCATGCGGGGGTTGTGGCAGGACCTCACCGACCTGGTGCTGCCGGCCGAGTGCGGAGGCTGCGGAAGGCCTCGCACGGTGCTCTGCCCGGAGTGCCGTGCCGCCCTGAGCGGGGCCGTACCGCGCCGGGTGCGACCGGTGCCGGAACCGTCCGGGATGCCGGTCGTACACGCGGCGGCCGGGTACGGGGACGCGGTGCGGGCCGTGCTGCTGGCCCACAAGGAACGAGGCGCGCTGGCACTCGCGGGGCCGCTCGGCGCGGCGCTGGCGGGAGCGGTGCGGGCCGGGCTCGTGGAGGCCGGGGAGTGGTCGGCGCAGGGGCCGGTCGACCGGTCGGGTGACCGCGGTGAGGGGGTGTTGCTTGTTCCCGTTCCGTCGGCGCGTGCGGTGGTGCGGGCTCGGGGACAGGATGCCGCGCGGCGGATCGCGCTGGCGGCGGCGGGCGAACTGCGGCGCGCCGGGGTGCCGGCCCGGATGCTGGCCGTGCTGCGGCAGGGTCGGCCCGTGGTCGACCAGTCGGGGCTCAACTCGCGGCAGCGGCTGGACAATCTCGTGGGCGCGCTGGCCGTGGTGCCCGGCGGGGACCGGTTGCTGCGGGGCGGCCGGGTGGTGCTCGTCGACGACTTGATGACGACGGGGGCGTCGCTGACGGAGGCGGCGCGGGCCGTGCGGGCGGCGACGGCGAGGCGCGGAACTGAGGAAAGGCCGCGGTCGAGCGCGTATGGACGGGAGGCGGAGCCGGTGTCGGACGGTGTTGATGTGGTGAGGGCTGTGTATGCGGGGGCGGCCTGGGAAAGCAGAAGGGAACGGATGCCACAAGCCGCGGAAGGGAGCAGGGGCCGGGCGGGTGCCGAGCCAGGAATGGCAGGGGTGAACGGCGGTGGTGATGTGATCCGTGCGGCCGTGGTCGCGGCCATGTCAAACTCGTTCGAAATGAACCGGAACTGACTGCGAACTTGCATCGTTGCAGGTAATAAGAAGACCAATTCACCTGAACGGAGGTACGCCGCAGTAGAGGGTGACGACATCCGTCCGGGCGAGATATGTTCGGTTGAGAGGGAAAGCCGCAGGCCACACCTCTCCTATCCGAATGCCGTGCTGGGGTTTTTCCGTAATCACTCACAGCACCTGGGATGGAGATCTTGCCCATGGGGGAGGAGGTGGACGTCACCGAGTCCTGAGGTTCCGGGGATCACCGGAACCTGGTGCAAAAGGGAGACGCTCCGTCAACGAAGCGGAGCGATCCGGGAACGGAGTTCTGCGTGGACATCGTCGTCAAGGGCCGCAAGACCGAGGTGCCCGAGCGGTTCCGCAAGCACGTGGCCGAGAAGCTGAAGCTGGAGAAGATCCAGAGGCTCGATGCCAAGGTGATCAGCCTCGACGTCGAGGTGTCCAAGGAGCCGAACCCCCGACAGGCCGACCGCTGTGACCGAGTGGAGATCACGCTCCGCTCCCGCGGTCCGGTGATCCGGGCGGAGGCCGCGGCCAGCGATCCCTATGCGGCACTCGACCTGGCGGCGGAGAAACTGGACGCCCGACTGCGCAAGCAGCACGACAAGCGCTACACGCGCCGGGGGGCACGCCGGCTCACGGCGGCAGAGGTCGCCGACCACGTTCCGGGAGTGGCGACGCTCAACGGCAACGGCCACCCCGTCCCGGCGGAAGAGACGGAAAGTGTGCCGACGAAGAAGATCGGCTCGCTCGAGGTGCAGGGCGACGGACCCCTCGTGGTGCGCGAGAAGACCCACGTCGCCGCGCCGATGACCCTCGACCAGGCTCTCTACGAGATGGAGCTGGTCGGGCACGACTTCTACCTCTTCGTCGACTCCGAGACGAAGGAACCCGCGGTCGTCTACCGGCGACACGCGTACGACTACGGCGTGATCCACCTCAGGACGGACACGATGGTCACCCACGCGCATTCACCCGAGGCGGGCGGCGCACTGGGCGGCTGACCTTCCTGGTGACGGCTGAGACGGTGCCCCTGGAGCGCGTGTGCGCCCCCAGGGGCACCCGTGTGCGCCCGGTACGCGCACCACTTGTCACCGTGTTGTCGTCCGGGCATGGAATCATGGCCGCAACGACTCAACGGGTTGGTCGTTGCCTTGGGTTGGCGATGGCACAGCACCACGGCCACAGCCTCAGGGGGAGGAACGATGGCGGACAGCTTCGGACCGATGCATGACGGAGGTGCCGACAACGGCGTCGACGGCACGGGCCCGGACGAGGGCACTCCACGCAAGGAGCCGATCAGAGTCCTTGTGGTGGACGACCACGCCTTGTTCCGCCGAGGACTGGAGATCGTGCTCGCCGCCGAGGAGGACATCCAGGTCGTCGGGGAGGCGGGCGACGGCGCCGAGGCCGTCGACAAGGCCGCCGACCTGCTGCCCGACATCATCCTGATGGACGTACGGATGCCCAAGCGCGGCGGCATCGAGGCCTGCACCTCCATCAAGGAGGTGGCTCCCAGCGCGAAGATCATCATGCTGACGATCAGCGACGAGGAAGCCGACCTCTACGACGCGATCAAGGCCGGTGCGACCGGTTATCTCCTCAAGGAGATCTCCACGGACGAGGTCGCCACGGCGATCCGCGCGGTGGCCGACGGGCAGTCGCAGATCAGCCCCTCCATGGCGTCGAAGCTGCTCACCGAGTTCAAGTCGATGATCCAGCGGACGGACGAGCGCCGGCTGGTGCCCGCGCCGCGACTGACGGACCGTGAGCTGGAGGTCCTCAAGCTCGTGGCCACCGGGATGAACAACAGGGACATCGCCAAGGAGTTGTTCATCTCCGAGAACACCGTGAAGAACCATGTGCGCAACATCCTGGAGAAGCTGCAGCTGCACTCCAGGATGGAGGCGGTGGTCTACGCGATGCGGGAGAAGATCCTCGAGATCCGGTGAGACGCCGGGGCCTGAGGCTCAGCCGAATATCCGGGTGAGCTCTCGGGTGAGCGGTTCGCGCAGCTCCGGGGCGTCCACGCGTTCCACGCGTACGTCCGTGCAGTCCACCCAGCCCGCCGCCTCGACCAGGGCCTGCGCCACCGCCGGGACCGCCTTCGAGCCGTCCAGGGTGATCTGCTTGGCGACCAGGGTGCGGCCCTCGCGGGCCGGGTCCACACGGCCGACGAGGTGGCCGCCGGCGAGGACCGGCATCGCGAAATAGCCGTGCACGCGCTTGGGCTTGGGGACGTAGGCCTCCAGTCGGTGGGTGAAGCCGAAGATGCGTTCCGTGCGGGCGCGTTCCCAGATCAGCGAGTCGAACGGGGACAGCAGCGTGGTGCGGTGGCGGCCGCGTGCGGGCGTCTCCAGGGCCGCCGGGTCGGCCCAGGCCGGCTTGCCCCAGCCGTCGACGGTGACCGGGACCAGGCCGGAGTCGGCGATCACCTGGTCGACCTGGTCGCCCTTGAGGCGGTGGTAGTCGGCGATGTCCGCGCGGGTGCCGACGCCGAGGGACTGGCCGGCGAGGAGGACCAGCCGGCGCAGGCACTCGGTGTCGTCCAGTTCGTCGTGCAGCAGGTGCTCGGGGACGGCACGCTCGGCGAGGTCGTAGACGCGCTTCCAGCCGCGGCGTTCCACGCAGACCACTTCGCCGTACATCAGGGCCCGTTCGACGGCGACCTTGGTGCCCGACCAGTCCCACCACTCGCTGGTCCTCTTCGCGCCGCCCAACTCGGTGGCGGTGAGGGGGCCTTCGGAGCGGAGCTGCTTGATGACCTGGTCGTAGACGCCGTCGGGGAGGTCGTGGTTCCACTGCGGGCGGCCGCGGTAGGCGCGGCGGCGGAAGGCGAAGTGGGGCCACTCCTCGATGGGCAGGATGCAGGCGGCGTGGGACCAGTACTCGAAGGCGTGCGTGTCCGTCCAGTAGGCGTCCTCGACTGTTCTGCGGCCCACCGCGCCCAGGCGGGCGTACGGGATGAGTTCGTGGGAGCGGGCGAGGACGGAGATGGTGTCGAGCTGGACCGCGCCCAGGTGACGGAGGATGCCGCGGACGCCGGTGCGGCGGTCGGGTGCGCCGAGGAAGCCCTGGGCTCGTAGGGCGATGCGGCGGGCCTCGTCTGCGGAGAGGGTGGTCGTGGGGCGCGGGGTCGTCATGGGTCGCACGATAGGGGGTGGGTCTGACAGCGGGGGTGGGTCGCGCGGCCCGGCTCAGGTCACCGGCCGTGGGCCGGCAGGTAGGGCGACGTCGAGGGGAGGCTCAGGTCCGAGGGGAGCAGGGAGGCCACCCAGCAGTCTCGGCGGATGCCCTGGTTGTTGATGGCGGAGCGGAGGGTGCCTTCGACGGTGAAGCCGGAGTGTTCGGCCACCGCGCGGGAGGCGGTGTTGCCCACTTCCGCGCGCCACTCGACGCGGTCGACGGCCAGGTGGGTGAAAGCCCAGCGGCAGGCGGCGAGTGTGGCCTCGGTGGTGTAGCCGTTGCCGCGGTGCTCCTTGGCCGTCCAGAAGCCGATCTCGGCGGTGCCCAGCGAGCGCATGGTGAGGCCGAGCATGCCCGTCAGCTGCCCTTCGGGGAGGAAGACGCCGAACGTGAACATGGAGCAGTCGGCCCAGCCGTCGGGGACGAGCTGCTCCGTGAAGCTCTCGGCGTGCTCACGGTGGTACGGGGAGGGAATGGTGGTCCACCGCTGGATGTCGGGGTCCTGGGCCGCGGCGTACACGGCGTCGGTGTCCTGCGGGCCGACCGTGCGCAGGACGAGACGGTCGGTGGTGAGCGTCACGGGTTCCATCGGTCGATTCTGCTCGGGAGCGCGCCACGCCCGCCATCCCTTTGCGGTGCGTGAGCGCGTGATCACATTTCGCGCAATTCGTCGGCGGTACGCGGCACCATCCGCGGGCCCCGGCCGTTGTGCCCCTTGAAGCGGATGTGCGGGCCTCCCGACGCGGTGGGGTCCTCGCATACGATGGCCGTTGCTCAGTAAGTCGAATGAATCCGACCGTCCCAGGCCCGACCGGCAAGGAGACCAACCCCCGTGTCCGTCCTCTCGAAGATCATGCGTGCAGGCGAAGGCAAGATCCTGCGCAAGCTGCACCGCATCGCGGACCAGGTCAACTCCATCGAAGAGGACTTCGTCGACCTCTCCGACGCCGAGCTGCGGGCCCTCACCGATGAGTACAAGCAGCGGTACGCCGACGGTGAGAGCCTCGACGACCTGCTTCCCGAGGCGTTCGCCACGGTGCGTGAGGCGGCCAAGCGCGTCCTGGGCCAGCGGCACTACGACGTTCAGATGATGGGCGGCGCCGCCCTGCACATGGGCTACGTGGCCGAGATGAAGACCGGTGAGGGCAAGACCCTGGTCGGCACGCTGCCGGCGTATCTGAACGCTCTCTCCGGAGACGGCGTCCACCTCATCACGGTCAACGACTACCTGGCCGAGCGCGACTCCGAGATGATGGGCCGCGTCCACAAGTTCCTCGGCCTCACCGTCGGCTGCATCCTCGCCAACATGACGCCGGCCCAGCGCCGCGAGCAGTACAACTGCGACATCACCTACGGCACGAACAACGAGTTCGGCTTCGACTACCTGCGCGACAACATGGCGTGGTCCAAGGACGAACTCGTCCAGCGCGGCCACAACTTCGCCATCGTCGACGAGGTCGACTCCATCCTCGTCGACGAGGCCCGTACACCGCTGATCATCTCGGGCCCGGCCGACCAGGCGACCAAATGGTACGGCGACTTCGCCAAGCTGGTCACGCGCCTGAAGAAGGGCGAGGCGGGCAACCCCCTCAAGGGCCTCGAGGAGACCGGCGACTACGACGTCGACGAGAAGAAGCGCACGGTCGCCATCCACGAGGCCGGTGTCAGCAAGGTCGAGGACTGGCTGGGCATCGACAACCTCTACGAGTCGGTGAACACCCCGCTCGTTGGCTACCTGAACAACGCCATCAAGGCCAAGGAACTCTTCAAGAAGGACAAGGACTACGTCGTCATCGACGGCGAGGTCATGATCGTCGACGAGCACACCGGCCGTATCCTCGCCGGCCGCCGCTACAACGAGGGCATGCACCAGGCGATCGAGGCGAAGGAAGGGGTGGACATCAAGGACGAGAACCAGACGCTCGCCACGATCACCCTGCAGAACTTCTTCCGCCTCTACGGCAAGCTCTCCGGCATGACCGGTACGGCGATGACCGAGGCCGCCGAGTTCCACCAGATCTACAAGCTCGGCGTGGTCCCGATCCCGACGAACAAGCCGATGGTCCGCAAGGACCAGTCGGACCTGATCTACCGCACCGAGGTCGCGAAGTTCGAGGCGGTCGTCGACGACATCGCCGAGAAGCACGAGAAGGGCCAGCCGATCCTCGTCGGTACGACGTCGGTCGAGAAGTCCGAGTACCTCTCGCAGCAGCTCAGCAAGCGCGGCATCCAGCACGAGGTGCTGAACGCCAAGCACCACGAGCGTGAGGCGTCGATCGTCGCCCAGGCCGGCCGCAAGGGCGCGGTGACCGTGGCCACCAACATGGCCGGCCGTGGTACGGACATCAAGCTCGGCGGCAACCCCGACGACCTCGCCGAGGCGGAGCTGCGTCAGCGCGGCCTCGACCCCGAGGAGCACATCGAGGAGTGGGCCCACGCGCTGCCCGCCGCGCTGGAGAAGGCCGAGAAGGCAGTCAGGGCGGAGTTCGAGGAGGTCAAGGACCTCGGGGGGCTCTACGTCCTCGGCACCGAGCGGCACGAGTCGCGCCGTATCGACAACCAGCTGCGCGGTCGTTCCGGCCGTCAGGGCGACCCCGGCGAGTCCCGCTTCTACCTGTCCCTCGGTGACGACCTGATGCGTCTGTTCAAGGCGCAGATGGTCGAGCGCGTGATGTCGATGGCGAACGTCCCGGACGATGTGCCGATCGAGAACAAGATGGTCACGCGTGCGATCGCGTCCGCCCAGTCGCAGGTCGAGCAGCAGAACTTCGAGACCCGCAAGAACGTCCTCAAATACGACGAGGTCCTCAACCGTCAGCGTGAGGTCATCTACGGCGAGCGGCGCCGCGTCCTGGAGGGTGAGGACCTGCAGGAGCAGGTTCACCACTTCATGGACGACACGATCGACGCGTATGTCACCGCAGAGACCGCCGAGGGCTTCGCCGAGGAGTGGGACCTGGACCGGCTGTGGGGCGCCTTCAAGCAGCTCTACCCGGTGCGGGTCACCGTCGAGGAGCTGGAGGACGCGGCCGGCGACCGCGCCGGGCTGACCGCCGAGTTCATCGGCGAGTCCATCAAGGACGACATCCGCGAGCAGTACGAGGCGCGTGAGGCGCAGCTCGGCTCCGAGATCATGCGTGAGCTGGAGCGCCGGGTCGTGCTGTCGGTCCTGGACCGGAAGTGGCGCGAGCACCTCTACGAGATGGACTACCTCCAGGAGGGCATCGGCCTGCGCGCGATGGCGCAGAAGGACCCGCTGGTCGAGTACCAGCGCGAGGGCTTCGACATGTTCTCCGCGATGATGGACGGCATCAAGGAGGAGTCGGTCGGCTACCTGTTCAACCTGGAGGTCCAGGTCGAGCAGCAGGTCGAGGAGGTTCCGGTCGAGGACGCCAAGCCGGCGGTCGAGGGCGCGAAGGACGTGGTTCCGGCGCAGGCGGGTTCCCGCCCCGAGATCCGGGCGAAGGGGCTCGACGCGCCGCAGCGGCGGGACCTGCACTTCTCGGCGCCGACCGTGGACGGTGAGGGCGGGGTCGTCGAGGGCGACTTCGCCGACGACGAGGAGCCGGTGCGCTCGGAGGCCGACGGCCTCACGCGCGCGGAGCGGCGCAAGCAGGCCAAGGGCGGGCGTCGCCGCAAGAAGTGAGGGTGCGGCCGCAGTGCCGTAGCCAGTGCCGTAGCTGTTGAAGGGCCGGGTCACCTGAGGGTGCCCGGCCCTTCGGTGTCAGCCGTCAGCCGTCAGCCGTCAGTCTTCGTCCGGGCAGGGCCTGCGTGGGCCGCCCAGTTCCACCGCGGTGCAGCGCCAGCGGCGGTCCTGGCCCAGTTCCAGGCGGAAGGCCATGGCACGCAGCCGGTCGCCGGCGCCGATGCGGGCGAAGGCCTCGATGGCGCCGGGCCGGGGCATGTCGTAGCCGATGTCGCGGATGACGGGGCGGGCGCCCCGGGTGGTGCGCAGGGGGCCCTGCTCTGCGAGCCAGGCCAGTTCGTCGTAGGCGCGGCCGGCGGTGTGGCCGAGCATGAAGTGGACGGGGCGCCGGCCGCTGAGGACCGCGAGGAGGCGGTCGGCGAAGACGTCGGTGGGCCGGAGTCGAGGGACGGGCCGCCGGGACGCCTGAGCGGGAACGCGCGGCTCGGCAGCGAGGGCGTCGGCAGCGGTGACGGCGATGGCCCCGGCGGCGTTCACGGCCCTTCTGGCGGTCGTCGAGCCGCGGCCCGGACCGGACGTCGGGCGGGTGTCCGCGGGGCGGGCGCTCGTGCGGTTGGCCCCCTTCGAGGGGCCGGACGGGCGTCCCCCGCCGGATGCAGTGCGGGTCCTGCCGCCACCGGGGGTGCGGGGCGGGGCGGCGGACGGGGCTGGACGGCTCGAGCCGACGCCCGGTGGGCCCGAGGGCAAAGTCTCGGGGCTGTGGGTGTCGGAGCGGGGAGCCATGCGTAGTGCCCTGGTCATGACCTTGTTCATGGGGGATCCCGTTCGGCCGGCCCGGAACATACCGGGCAGTAACTTGCTGGTGGGGATCTTGTACGGGGCCGGGCGGGGCGGAGGCAAGGAAGCGGGGACGCGGTGTGGGCGCCCGCGAAATTCACCTATCAGGGTGGTCGTGATGCGCGAAAGCCGTGGTGGCGGGGGCGGGCAGGGTGAGTTGTGGGGCGTGGGGTGGACGCGTGCGGGGCTCGGGGCAGGGACTCGAAAGGGGACGGCCGCACGTATCCTGAAGGCCCTTCCCAGGGTCCACAAGCGGAGTTCTCGACCAGCCCCCGACCACGAAAGCGGCAGCCATGCGCGTCTACGTCCCCCTGACCCTTCCCGGTCTCGCCGAGGCGTACAAGACGGGTGAGCTGGGGGCCGGGCCACTCGTCGCGTACGCCGTCACGCCGGCGCTGCGCGAGTGGTACCTCTCCGACGACCTGGAGGAACTGGAGTACGCGGCGCTGAACCGGGCCGCGCTGGCCTCGCTGCGGCTGCTCGCGACGGACCCGGGCGCGGCCCGGAAGCGGGTCGTGGTCGCCGTCGACGTACCCGACCGCGCGGCGACGGCCGACCCCGACCGGGCGCTCGACCCGGCCGCGCTCGGCGAGGTGCGGGTCGCCGGGGCCGTGCCGCTGGCGAAGGCGGCCGCCGTGCACGTCGACGCGGGGGACGCGGAAGCGGACGTGGCCGCGGCGGCGCGGGCGCTGGAGGCGGCGGACCGCGGTGACGACGACGCTCAGTTCGTCGTGGACGGAGCCGAGGACCACGAGCTCCTCTGGTACGCGACGCAGGAGATCCCCAACCTGGTGGGGCTCGGGGACTGAACGCGGCGCACTGTGCACCGGCGTGCCCCGCCGAGCCCCGGTGGATGCGCCCCGGTGAACCCCGGGTGTCGCAGCTCGCACCCACCCCGTGACGTTCCGTCCTCGTGATTGTCAGTGGCGGCGGGTACGTTTTTGGCATGGGGAAGCACGGAGCCGCACACATTGTCTGGGACTGGAACGGAACGCTGTTCCACGACAACGAGGCGATCATCGGGGCGACGAACGCGGCGTTCGCCGAGTTGGGCATCGGATCCATCACCCTGGAGCAGTACCGGGCGCTGTACTGCGTACCGGTGCCGAAGTTCTACGAGCGGCTGATGGGGCGGCTGCCGACCGACACCGAGTGGGAGGTCATGGACGAGATCTTCCACCGGTACTACGCCGAGCACCGGGTGTCGTGCGCGCTGACGCGGGGCGCGGTCGAACTGCTCACCGGGTGGCGGTCGTCCGGCCGGAGCCAGTCGATTCTGAGCATGTACACGCACGACGAGCTGGTCCCGTTGGTGCGGGGGTTCGGGATCGAGCAGCACTTCATACGCGTCGACGGGCGCGTCGGGCCGTCCGGGGGCAGCAAGGCCGAGCACATGGTGCGCCACCTCGGCTCCCTCACGGGGATCGAGGCGAGACGCACCGTGGTGATCGGGGATGCCGCCGACGACGCGATCGCCGCGCGGCACGTGGGAGCGCGGGCCGTGTTGTACACCGGCGGTTCGCACGGCCGGGCCAGCCTCGAGGAGGTGGGCGTCCCCGTCGTGGACACCCTGGAGGAAGCGGTGGCGGAGGCCGAGCGACTGGCGGCGTGAGCGCCACCGCGGACGTGCCTCGCCGCCGCTCGCCCGGGTCCGGTGAACCCTCAGCTCACCGGTGCCTTGGCCCGAAGCACCTTCAGGAACTCGCGCATCCAGGTCGGGTGGTCCGGCCAGGCGCGGGAGGAGACGAGGGTGCCGTCGACGACCGCCTCGGCGTCCTGGAACGTGGCGCCGGCGGTCTGCATGTCGAGTTCGAGCGCGGGGTACGCCGTGACGCGGCGCCCGCTGAGGCTGTCGATGGCGGCGGTGAGGAGGGGACCGTGGCAGATCTGGGCGACCGGCTTGTCCGCGTCGAAGAAGGACTTGAGGAGCTTACGGAGCTCGGGGTCGTTGCGGAGGTACTCGGGGGCGCGGCCCCCGGGGACGACGACGGCCACGTACTGACCGGGGTCCACCTCGGCGAAGGCGAGGTCGGCGGGCCAGGTGTAGCCGGGTTTCTCGGTGTAGGTGTCGAAGCCGGGTTCGAAGTCGTGGACGACGAACTGGAGCTTCTTGCGGGTGGGGGCTGCGATGTGCACCTCGTAGCCCTCTTCGCGGAGGCGCTGGTAGGGGTACAGGACTTCCAGGGACTCCGCCGCGTCGCCGGTGACGATGAGGATTTTCGCTGTCATGTCGGTGCGCTCCCCTCAGGTCACTCTCAGGGTGCCCCGGCGCGGACGCCGGCGTCGAGTTCTGCCGCCCCCTGCACGAGGACACCGGCTGCGCCTCTGTGCAGAACGTCAAACTTCCACCCCCGGTTTTGTACACATACGGCTCATGACGTGGCCCCCGTGGGGAGCGATAGCCTTGGTGGCGTGATCAGCGCGATAGCTCGCGGGGGCGGCGTTGCCCCTGCCCTGCGCCCGGTGAGCACGGACCATCTCCGTGACCGGGCGGCGCTCGCTGGTCGTCGCGGGCGGGACGGGACCCTCAGAGCTCCCAGGACGCCGTACGCACCCACACCGGGCACGGCGCCGAGAGCAGCGTCACACCGTTCGGGCGTGTCGAAAATGGCCGATAACCCCCCGCTCATCTCCCCTTGCGGCATAGCGTCGAAGCAGACCGGACACCCCGCGTCTGGGCGTTGCGTCGGAAGGGCGGAGACCGTACTTCCTTCTACGTCACGCAATGGCGCGCGACAGGAGCCAGAGGACAATGCAGACCAAGCTGGACGAAGCCAAGGCCGAGTTGCTGGAGAGGGCTGCTCGGGTCGCTGAGAACAGCCCGGTCGGGGGGCACCTACCCACCGGGACGACGGGCGAGGGCACCCCGGACCGGGAGACCGTGCTCGCGTTCCTCCAGCGTTACTACCTGCACACCGCCCCGGAGGACCTGAGCGACCGCGACCCGGTCGACATCTTCGGAGCCGCTTTCTCGCACTACCGGCTGGCCGAGAACCGCCCACAGGGCACCGCCAGCGTCCGGGTCCACACCCCGACCGTCGAGGAGAACGGCTGGACGTGCAGCCACTCCGTCGTCGAGGTCGTCACCGACGACATGCCCTTCCTCGTGGACTCCGTGACGAACGAGCTGACCCGCCAGGGCCGCGGCATCCACGTCGTCATCCACCCGCAGGTCGTCGTCCGCCGCGACGTCACAGGCAGGCTCATCGAGGTGCTCAAGGCACCCCGCTCCGAGGACCTCCCGCACGACGCGCACACCGAGTCCTGGATCCACGTCGAGATCGACCGGGAGACCGACCGCGGCGACCTCAAGCAGATCACCGCCGATCTGCTGCGCGTCCTGTCCGACGTCCGCGAGGCCGTCGAGGACTGGGACAAGATGCGGGACGCGGCGCTGCGCATGGCCGATGAGCTGCCCGCGGAGCCGGTCGCCTCGGACCTGCGCGAGCAGGAGATCGACGAGGCGCGCGAGCTGCTGCGCTGGCTGGCCGCCGACCACTTCACCTTCCTCGGCTACCGCGAGTACCGGCTGCGGGGGGACGACTCCCTCGCCGCCGTGCCCGGCACCGGCCTCGGCGTCCTGCGCTCCGATCCGCAGCACTCCGGCGACGAGAGCCACCCGGTCAGCCCGTCCTTCGAGCGGCTGCCCGCGGACGCCCGCGCCAAGGCGCGCGAGCACAACCTGCTCGTCCTCACCAAGGCGAACAGCCGGTCCACCGTGCACCGGCCGTCGTACCTGGACTACATCGGCGTCAAGAAGTTCGACGCGGACGGCAACGTCGTCGGTGAGCGTCGCTTCCTCGGCCTGTTCTCCTCCGCCGCCTACACCGAGTCCGTCCGCCGGGTCCCGGTGATCCGGCGCAAGGTCGACGAGGTCCTGGAGAGCGCCGGCTTCTCGCCCAACAGCCACGACGGCCGCGACCTGCTCCAGATCCTGGAGACGTACCCGCGCGACGAGCTGTTCCAGACGCCGGTCGACGAGCTGCAGTCCATCGTGACCTCCGTGCTCTACCTCCAGGAGCGCCGGCGCCTCAGGCTCTACCTGCGCCAGGACGAGTACGGGCGCTACTACTCCGCCCTCGTCTACCTCCCGCGCGACCGCTACACCACCGGTGTCCGCCTCAGGATCATCGACATCCTGAAGGAGGAGCTCGGCGGTATCAGCGTCGACTTCACCGCCTGGAACACCGAGTCGATCCTCTCCCGGCTGCACTTCGTCGTCCGCGTCCCGCCGGGCACCGAACTGCCCGAGCTCAGCGACGGCGACAAGGAGCGCATCGAGGCACGGCTCGTCGAGGCCGCCCGCTCCTGGGTCGACGGGTTCTCGGACGCGCTGAACGCCGAACTCGGCGAGGAGCGCGCCGCCGAGCTGCTGCGCCGTTACAACAACGCCTTCCCCGAGGGCTACAAGGCCGACCACTCGCCGCGCGCGGCCGTCGCCGACCTGTGCAACCTGGAGCGGCTCAGCGAGGAGGAGGGCAACGACTTCGCCCTCAGCCTGTACGAGCCGGTGGGCGCCGCACCGGACGAACGCCGGTTCAAGATCTACCGCAAGGGCGAGTCGGTCTCCCTCTCCGCGGTGCTGCCGGTCCTCAGCCGGCTCGGCGTCGAGGTGGTGGACGAGCGGCCGTACGAGCTGCGCTGCTCGGACCGGAGCGTCGCCTGGATCTACGACTTCGGCCTGCGCATCCCCAAGTCACTCGCCGGCGGTAACGGCGACTACCTCGGTGACGACGGCCGCGAGCGGTTCCAGGAGGCGTTCGCCGCCACCTGGACCGGCAAGGCGGAGAACGACGGCTTCAACGCCCTCGTGCTGGGCGCGGGGCTGACCTGGCGGCAGGCGATGGTGCTGCGGGCGTACGCGAAGTACCTGCGGCAGGCCGGGTCGACGTTCAGCCAGGACTACATGGAGGACACCCTCCGCACCAACGTCCACACCACCCGCCTGCTGGTCTCCCTCTTCGAGGCGCGGATGTCCCCCGAGCGCCAGCGCGCCGGGATGGAGATCGTCGACGCCCTGCTGGAGGAGCTGGACGCCGCCCTCGACCAGGTGGCGAGCCTCGACGAGGACAGGATCCTGCGGTCCTTCCTCACCGTCATCAAGGCGACGCTGCGCACCAACTTCTTCCAGGAGGCGGAGGGCGGCAAGCCGCACGCCTACGTCTCCATGAAGTTCGACCCGCAGGCCATCCCGGACCTGCCGGCCCCGCGCCCGGCGTTCGAGATCTGGGTGTACTCGCCGCGCGTCGAGGGCGTGCACCTGCGGTTCGGGAAGGTCGCGCGCGGTGGTCTGCGCTGGTCCGACCGGCGTGAGGACTTCCGGACCGAGATCCTCGGCCTGGTGAAGGCGCAGATGGTGAAGAACACCGTCATCGTGCCCGTCGGCGCCAAGGGCGGCTTCGTCGCCAAGCAGCTGCCGGACCCGAGCGTCGACCGGGACGCCTGGCTGGCCGAGGGCATCGCCAGCTACAAGATGTTCATTTCGGCGCTGCTCGACATCACCGACAACATGGTGGCCGGCGAGGTCGTCCCGCCGGCGGACGTCGTCCGGCACGACGAGGACGACACCTATCTGGTGGTCGCCGCCGACAAGGGCACGGCGACGTTCTCGGACATCGCCAACGAGGTCGCCGAGTCGTACAACTTCTGGCTCGGGGACGCCTTCGCCTCCGGCGGCTCGGCGGGCTACGACCACAAGGGCATGGGCATCACCGCCCGCGGCGCCTGGGAGTCCGTCAAGCGGCACTTCCAGGAGCTGGGCGTGAACACGCAGGCCGAGGACTTCACGGTCGTCGGCATCGGTGACATGTCGGGTGACGTGTTCGGCAACGGCATGCTGCTCTCCGAGCACATCCGCCTGGTCGCCGCCTTCGATCACCGTCACATCTTCATCGACCCGCACCCCGTCGCGGAGACCTCCTACGCCGAGCGCCGCCGCCTGTTCGAGCTGCCCCGCTCCAGCTGGGCCGACTACAACACCGAGCTGCTGTCGGCCGGCGGCGGGATCTTCCCCCGTACGGCGAAGTCGATCCCGGTCAACGCACACATCCGCGAGGTCCTCGGCATCGAGGAGCGCGTCAGCAAGATGACGCCGGCCGACCTGATGAAGGCGATCCTCAAGGCGCCGGTGGACCTGCTGTGGAACGGCGGCATCGGTACGTACGTCAAGGCGGCCGGCGAGACGCACGCCGACGTCGGCGACAAGGCCAACGACCCCATCCGCGTGGACGGCGCGGACCTGCGGGTCCAGGTCGTCGGCGAGGGCGGCAACCTGGGGCTCACCCAGCTGGGCCGGATCGAGTTCGCGCTGCGCGGCGGCCGGATCAACACGGACGCCATCGACAACAGCGCGGGCGTGGACACCTCCGACCACGAGGTGAACATCAAGATCCTGCTCAACGGCCTGGTCGCGGACGGCGACATGACCGTCAAGCAGCGCAACAAGCTGCTCGCCGAGATGACCGACGAGGTCGGCGCGCTGGTCCTGCGCAACAACTACGCGCAGAACACGGCGATCGCCAACGCCCTCGCCCAGTCCAAGGACATGCTCCACGCCCAGCAGCGCTTCATCCGCCACCTGGTGCGCGAGGGCCACCTCGACCGGGCCCTGGAGTTCCTGCCCACCGACCGTCAGATCCGCGAGCGCCTCAGCCAGGGCCAGGGCCTGACCAGTCCGGAGACGGCCGTCCTGCTGGCGTACACGAAGATCACGGTCGCCGAGGAGCTGCTGCACACCTCGCTGCCCGACGACCCCTACCTGCGCGGTCTGCTGCACTGCTACTTCCCGACCGCGCTGCGCGAGCAGTTCGCCGACCGCGTCGACGGCCACCCGCTGCACCGTGAGATCACCACGACCGTCCTGGTCAACGACACGGTCAACACGGGCGGTACGACCTACCTGCACCGCCTGCGTGAGGAGACCGGTGCCTCGCTGGAGGAGATCGTCCGGGCGCAGACCGCGGCCCGCGCGATCTTCCGCTCCTCCGAGGTGTGGGACGCGGTCGAGGCGCTCGACAACCAGGTCGACGCCGATGTCCAGACCCGGATCCGGCTGCACTCGCGCCGTCTGGTGGAGCGCGGCACGCGCTGGCTGCTCAACAACCGGCCGCAGCCGTTGCAGCTCGCCGAGACCGTCGACTTCTTCGCCGAGCGCGTCGAGCACGTCTGGTCGCAGCTGCCGAAGCTGCTGCGGGGCGCGGACCTGGAGTGGTACCAGAAGATCCACGACGAGCTGACGGGCGCCGGCGTCCCGGACGAGCTGGCCACCCGGGTGGCCGGGTTCTCGTCCGCCTTCCCGACGCTCGACATCGTCTCGGTGGGCGACCGCATGAGCCGGGAGCCGCTGGATGTCGCCGACGTCTACTACGACCTCGCCGACCGGCTGCACATCACCCAGCTGATGGACCGCATCATCGAGCTGCCCCGCGCCGACCGCTGGCAGTCCATGGCCCGCGCCTCCATCCGCGAGGACCTGTACGCGGCCCACGCGGCACTGACGGCGGAGGTCCTGGCCGTCGGCAACGGCACGTCCACTCCCGAGCAGCGCTTCAAGGCGTGGCAGGAGAAGAACGCGGCGCTGCTGGGCCGGGCGCGGACGACTCTGGACGAGATCCAGAGCTCCGACTCGTTCGACCTGGCCAACCTGTCGGTGGCGATGCGGACGATGCGGACGCTGCTGCGGTCGCATTCATAGGCGGTACGACAGTGAGGGCGCCCCGGGCCGAAGGCTCGGGGCGCCCTGTTTTCCGGGCCCCCGCTCTTCGGTGGGCATCCCGGGTATAAATGGGCAATTCCGATAAAGTGGCCGCGTGACTCCGAGCGGGATGCGTGTCATGGCGCCGAGGGCGGTCGTCGCCCTCGTTCTGGTACTGCTGCTCCTGGTCGTGGTGCGGCTGCCCTGGGCCGGTGACCTCGGGATGCACGCTGCGACCGTCGAACGGCTGCGGCACAGTCTCACCGACCCCGGGAATCCGCTGGTCGACGCGGACACGCCCAGCCCCTACTACTCACCGTGGACGCTGCTGCTCGGGTGCCTCGCGCGGGTGACGGGGCTCTCGGCGTTCGTGGTGCTGCGGGTCGGGGCGCTGCTGGGGCTGGGGCTGCTGGTGACGGGGGTATGGCGGTACGTCCGGACGCTGAGCGCGCACCGTGCGGCGCCCGCGCTCGCGTTGCTGTGCCTGCTGTTCCTGTGGGGGACGGAGCTGTTCAACTGGAGCGGGTTCCTCGGGCTGAACTCCCTGGCGCTGACGGTGTCGTACCCGAGTGTGCTGGCGCTGGGGCTGGCCTTTCACTTCTGGGCGTGGCTCAGCCGGGCGGTGGGACGGGCGGAGCGGGGGTGGGGGGTGTGGTGCGGGCTGGGAGTGCTGTGGGCGGTGATCCTGCTGTGTCACCAGTTCTCCGGGGTCGTCGCGTCGCTGGGCGCGGCCGCCACGGTGGTCGCGGCACGGCCCGGGAGGGCGGTGTGGGCGCGCCTGGGAGTGGGAGTTGTGGTGGGGGCGGTGGTGCTGTGGGTGTGGCCGTACTACGACTTCTTCGCGCTGACCGGAGCGGCGGGGGAAGGGCTGGAAGCGCTGCACCGGGTGCTGTACGAGGACCTGGTCGGGAGGTTCGGGCTGGTGCTGGTGGGGGTGGCGGCGCTGGGGGTGCGGTGGTGGCGGGAGAGGTGGGATCCGTTGGTGCTGTTCTTCGTTCTGGGGGTGGTGGTCGTGGGGGCGGGGTGGGTGAGCGGGCACTACGCGTGGGGGCGGGCCTTGCCCGCGGTGTTGATTCCGGCGCAGGTCGCGGTGGCGTTGGAAGTGGTGGGCGTGGGGCGGAGAGGGGGGCGGGCGTGGTGGGCGTGTGTGCTGGCCGGAGCGTTGGTGGTGGGGGCGTGGACGCAGGTGGGGACGCTGGGCTATGTGGTGCGGCGGGGGTGGTTGCCGGGGGTGGTCGCGGAGAAGTACCGGGAGCCGTGGGCGGGGTACCACTGGATCACGCCGTGGGTGCGGTACGGGGATGTGGTGATGGCGCGGGACGGCCGGCCGGCGCGGCAGATTCCGGCGTACGGGGCGTACACCGTGGCGCCCGGGTATCCCGACTTCTTCCTGCCGGACGAGGGGAGGCGGGCGGCGGTGGTGCGGAGGTATTTCGCGGCGGGGACGTCGGAGGGGGAACGCAGGGAGATCGTGCGGGCTTATGGGGTGCGGTGGGTGGTGGACCGGGGGGCGGGGGGTTCGGTCCGGGAGCGGGGTTTGCGGGTGGTGGCTCGGGGGCCGGGTGGGCAGGTGCTCTACGCGGTGGTGCGTTGACGGTGGGGCAGCGTGGGGGCTGAGGGTGGGTAGGTCGCGCAGCCCGGCGTGTCAGCGCAGCCCGGCGTGTCAGCGCAGCCCGGCGTGTCAGCGCAGCACGCTCGACAGCAGCCGCATCGCTCGTCTCACCCTCGGGCGGGCTGCTCTGCGGAGTACCGGGCGGATCAGGGCCGTCATTCCGACCGGCTGCCAGCGGATCTGGAGGCGGCCCGGGCCTCGGGACTCCGGTTCGACGGTGAGTCGGTGGGGGGACGCCCCGTTGTGGTAGTCGACGCGGGTGGTGAAGGCGGGGAAGGACAGGGGGGCCAGGAGGAGGGTCGTGTTGGTGAGGTCCGCGTGGTGGAGGCGCAGGACGGGGTGACGGGTGCCGTGGAAGCCGTGCAGCGGGAGGGGGGCCGCCGCCAGGTCGAGGTGGACGTGGCCCTCGAACACGCCGGGGTGGACCGGGGCGAGGCAGAAGGGGGCCGTGAGGCGGCGCCGGCCGGGGCGGAGGACCAGGGAGGCGCGCAGGGGGCCCACGGGGAGGCGCTGGGCGGGGTCGTACGTGCGGATGGCCAGGTCGACCGAGGCGCCCGGGCCCCGGGTGACCTCGGTGATCTCGTGGCGGAAGCGGGCCCGTGGGAAGGGGCAGGTGTCCAGGGCCAGGTCGGAGAGGTCGAGTTCGCGGCGGGAGCGGTCGGAGCCGGGGACCTCGTTCCCCCAGTACATGCGGCCTTCCGCGTCCGTCGTCACCTCCCTCGGCGCCACGCCGTGGGCCACACCCCGGGCCGCCAGGCGGGCCTCGGGAAGGCGGTGGTCGCGGATCAGCTGGAGGACGACACGTTCCGCGCGCGGGAGCCGGGCGTAGGCGCCCGGGGAGAGGGTCTCCAGGTAGGGGGTGACGATGTCGGCGAACGCCGCCACCCACTCCTCGTCCCGGTGCGGCAGGTCCCCGGCGTACATGCGGAAGTCGTGCTTGAGGAACTTGTAGTCCTTGTCCTCGCGCAGGGACTCGTGCCCGCTCTCGGCGAGGAAGGCGTCGATGAGGTGCTGGACGTGGACGCGGTCGCGGACGTTCGTGAGCTTGTGGCGCTGGTTGGAGATGGAGGCCGCGTCGGAGGCCGCGTAGGGGGCCGTGTACCAGCGGTACACCGGTTCCGGGATGATCGTGAACGACTTCGCCAGGCAGTACGCCCGCGCGGTGAACAGCTGGTCCTCGTAGTGGATGTCCTCCGGGAAGCGCAGGTCGTGGCGGTCGAGGAAGGCGCGGGCGTACATCTTGCTGGTCGCCAGGTGCTCGAAGAACAGGCGCGGGTCGGCCTCGATGCCCTCCAGGGTGCGCCGCTCGGCGACCAGGTTCGGCATCCACGTCGAGTGGTTGCCGGTGTCCTCGCGTACGTGCCGCACCGCGCCCATCGCGAAGTCGATCTCCCGCTCGCGGTGGGCGGCCAGCAGCAACTCCACCGCGTTGTCCGTCAGTTCGTCGTCGCTGTCCAGGAACATCAGGTACGGCGCCCGGGCGGACTCCAGCGCGCGGTTGCGGGGAGCGCCGCAGCCGCCGCTGTTGTGCGGCAGGCGCAGATGCCGGACGCGGGGGTCCTCGGCGGCCAACCGCCGTGCCACCAGCGGGGTCTCGTCGGTGGAGTGGTCGTCGCTGATGACGATCTCGATGTTGCGGTGGGTCTGGCGGCGCACGGAGGCGACGGCCCTCGGGAGGCGCTCGGCGTCGTTGTAGACGATCACCGTGACCGTCACGTCGGGGGTCGTACCGGGAGTGCTCATGCGCCGCTCGCCCCCTCCGCCTCCTCGGGGCTCGGTGCCGGGGTGCGCTCGTCCAGCGGGGTGATCCGGGGCAGCGCCTCCTCGGGGGCGCCGAGGAAGACCCGGCGTACGACCCGTTCGGCGGCGCGTCCGTCGTCGTACTCGCAGAAGCGCCGCCGGAACGCCGCCCGCGCCTTGCCCGCGCTCTCGTCCCGCCAGGCGCCGGAGGTGAGGATCTCCGTCAACTCCTCCTGCGTGCGCGCCACCTGGCCCGGAGGCTCGGCCAGCAGGTCGAAGTAGACGCCGCGGGTGGTGGCGTAGGTCTCCCAGTCGTCGGCGTAGACGACGATCGGGCGGTCGAGGTTGGCGTAGTCGAACATGATGGACGAGTAGTCCGTGATCAGCGCGTCGGCGGCGAGGGCGAGCTCCTCGACGGGGGTGTACGACGAGACGTCGACGACCCGGCCGGTGCGGCGCAGGCCGGCCAGGGGGGAGGCGGAGGCGCCGTAGAAGTAGTGGCCGCGCACGAGCAGGACCGTGTCCTCGCCCAGCCGGTCGGCGAGTTCGGCGAGGTCGAGGCGCGGGGTCCAGCCGGCCTCGTAGTCGCGGTGGGTGGGGGCGTAGAGGAGGGCCCGGCGGCCCGGCCGGATGCCCAGGCGGGCGCGGACGGCGCGGACGTCGGCCGCGGTCGCCGTGCAGTAGACGTCGTTGCGCGGATAGCCGTGGTCGAGGGAGACGAACCGGGCCGGGTAAGCGCGCTCCCACATGCGGGTGGAGTGGCTGTTGGCGGAGACGCTGTAGTCCCACTTGTCGATGCGCGCCAGCAGGGCGTCGAAGTCCAGGCCCTGGGCTGCGGCCGGGAAGTGCATCTGGTCCAGGCCCATGCGCTTGAGCGGGGTGCCGTGGTGGGTCTGGACGTGGACCGCGTCCGGGCGTTTCACCACGGCGTTGGCGAAGTTGACGTTGTTGACCAGGTACTTCGCCGTGGCCAGGGCCTCCCAGTAGCGGCGGGTGCCGGGGATCACGTGGTCGGTGCCGGGCGGCAGCAGCGCCGCGTTCTCCCGGGTGACCACCCACACCGGGTGGATCCACGGGGCCAGCTCGGTGAGCTTGTCGGCGATCGCGGCCGGATTGCAGGCGACCCCGCGGTTCCAGTAGGCCGCGAAGACGGCCAGGTGGGGGTTGACCGGGCGGTCGAGGGCCTTGCGGTACTGGTGGGCGCGGACCTTCGCGCGGACCTGCCGTTTACGGGCCCGTACGGCGGCCCGGGCGGCCCGGCGGGTGCGGTTGGCGGCCTGGAAGGCCCGGTACTTGGTGTAGGCGTCCTCTTCCAGCAGTGAACGCCTCACGCCCTCGAGGCCGGCCGGGCGGCGGTGGTTCTCCGGGCGGTGGCGCAGGGCCGCCACGGAGGACCGGCGGAAGAACTCCCGCGCCACCGGGTCGGGCAGCGGGGTGCGGGCGAAGGTGCGCAGGCAGTCCTGGACCATCACGTCGTAGAGGACGGCGTGGGCGGCGGTGCGGTCCTTGGCCAGGGGGAGGAGGGCCTCGTAGCGGCCGACGAGGGCGTAGTGGTCCTCGGGTGCGGACGGCGGGAGGCTCTCGGGGCGCAGCCGCCGGTGCTCGTGGGCGACGTGGTCGAGGCAGCCGACGCGGTCGGCGCGCAGGAGGACGGCGTGGGCGGCGAACGCCTCGTCGTCGCTGGTGAACTCCTCCTGGTGCGCTCGCCAGAACTCGGCGCGTACGGCCCGGTTGCCCAGGAGCGGGGTCAGACGGACGAGGTACGGGGCGTCGTCGAGGGTGAGGTCGGTGTGGCCTGCGCGGGCCAGGAGACGGCCGTCGGGGGAAGGAGCCGCGGTGATCGCCCAGGTGGAGCGGACGTGGTCGAAGAGCAGGACGTCCACCGTGTCCGGCAGTTCCGCGGCGCGCTCGGCGACGGCGTGTGGGGCGCCCGCCGGCAGCCCGTCCCTGGAGTGGACGAAGTGCAGCCAGCGGCCGCTCGCGCGCGCGGCCCCCGCGGCCCGGGCCTCGGCCTCGGTCGTGCCGTCCGGCAGGGGCAGCACCAGCATCTCGGGGGTGTGCCGCTGCGCGGTCTCCCGGGCCCAGTCGCCGACCGCGGCCACGATCACCTCGACGCCCGGGAGGGGCTGGGCGGCCAGGGAGTCGAGCAGGCCGGTCAGGTGCCCCTGGGTGTTGGGCCCGTGGACGATGACGCTGAGCTCGGGCATCGCGGGGACTCCTTCGCCTGGTGGCCGCCGGGGCATCCGTGCGGGGTGCGGATGTGCGAGCGCACCCTCTTGGACATCGTGGCATCCAGGGGGCGAAAGGGATAAGTATGGTTGGGCCGGTTGGGCTGTACGGGGGCGATGGCCGTAGCCCGGGTGCGGTCACACCCGGGCTCAGGCTGCCTTCGGCGCCTTGTCCGCGCCGCCCGTGAACGCCTCGTACTCCTGCAGGACGTCCTCCGTGGGCCCGTCCATGCGCAGCTCGCCCCGCTCCAGCCACAGGACGCGGTCGCAGGTGTCGCGGATCGACTTGTTGTTGTGGCTGACCAGGAACACCGTGCCCGCGTGTTCGCGCAGTTCGCGGATGCGTTCCTCCGAGCGCTTCTGGAAGGAGCGGTCGCCGGTGGCCAGGGCCTCGTCGATGAGCAGGACGTCGTGGTCCTTGGCTGCGGCGATGGAGAAGCGCAGGCGGGCGGCCATGCCGGAGGAGTACGTCCGCATCGGCAGGGTGATGAAGTCGCCCTTCTCGTTGATGCCGGAGAAGTCGACGATCTCCTGGTAACGGCCCTTGATCTGCTCGCGGGACATCCCCATCGCCAGGCCGCCGAGGTAGACGTTCCGCTCGCCGGTCAGGTCGCTCATCATGGCGGCGTTCACGCCGAGGAGGGAGGGCTGGCCGTCGGTGTAGATCCGGCCGTTCTCCACCGGGAGCAGCCCGGCGACCGCCTTCAGCAGGGTCGACTTGCCGGAGCCGTTGGTGCCGATCAGGCCGATCGCCTCGCCCTTGTAGGCGACGAAGGACACCTTCTTGACGGCGTGCACCTTGCGGACGCCCGCCGCCTTCTCGGCCTTCTCGCGGCGCAGCATGCGGTTGAGGGCGGCGGTCGCGGAGCCGCGCCCCGCGCCGGTGCCGTTGACCCGGTAGACGATGTCGACGCCGTCCACGACGACGGTGGGGACGTTGGAGCTTGGGATCTCAGCCACGGCCGTACGTCTCCTCAGCCTTCCAGAAGTAGATGAAGCCGCCGACGCCGGCGATCAGCGCCCAGCCGGTCGCGACCGCCCACACGTGCGGCGGCAGCTGGCCGGCGTGGAAGCTGTCGATGAGCGAGAAGCGCATCAGGTCGATGTAGACGGCGGCCGGGTTGGCCGCCAGCGCGACCGACACCACGTGCGGCAGGTGGTCCTTGGCGGTCAGCTTGTCGATGCTCCACATGACGCCCGAGACGTACATCCAGGTGCGCAGGACGAACGGCATCAGCTGGGCGATGTCGGGGGTCTTGGCGCCCCAGCGCGCCATGATCATCGAGACGCCGGCGTTGAAGGTGAACTGCAGCACCAGGGCGGGGAGTGCCAGCACCCAGGACGGGCCCACCGGAACGCCGAAGCAGAGCAGGATGACGACCAGGGCGCCCATGGAGAACAGCAGCTGCTGGAGCTGCTGGAGGCAGAACGAGATCGGCAGGGCCGCCCGCGGGAAGTGCAGGGCCCGGACCAGGCCCAGGTTCCCGGAGATGGCGCGGGTGCCCGCCATGATCGAGCTCTGGGTGAACGTCCAGATGAACACGCCCGTCACCAGGAACGGGATGTAGTCGGGCACCCCGTGCTTGGTGCCCAGCAGCACGCCGAAGATGAAGTAGTACACGGCCGCGTTCAGCAGCGGGGTCATCACCTGCCAGACCTGGCCCAGTTTCGCCTGGCTGTACTGGGCGGTGAGCTTGGCGGTGGCGAAGGCGCCGATGAAGTGGCGCCGGGCCCACAGCTGGCTGACGTACTCGCGCAGGGAGGGGCGGGCGCCGCTGACCGTCAGACCGTACCGGGCCGCCAGCGCGCTGAGGTCGTCGGTCGGGGGCGGTGTCTGGGGCGGTGTGTGGAGGACCTGGCTCACATCCGCTGCTTTCGCTCGAGGGAGGGGTGCGGGAATCGTCGTCCGACGTCTTCTTACGCTTCTCTTGTCGTTTTCTTACGTCGGAACGGCACCGTATCGTCGCAACGTGAGCGTAGGCCGATCAGGCGTCGGAACGCAACCGTTTCGTCGTGACGTGCTCGTGATGCCTGCCACGTGGCGACGGGTCCGTATCGTCGCAACGCCCTATGCTGGTCCGCATGACGACGAACGCCGACGGCCCCCAGACGCGTCCCCGCCGCCGCGCCCCCGCCGGGGCGGCCGTTCTGCGCGAGGACGTGACGGAGGCCATCCGGGCGGCCGTCTTCGAGGAGCTCGCGGCCGTCGGCTACGCGCGCATGTCCATCGAGGGCATCGCCCGCAGGGCTGGAGTCGGCAAGACCGCGGTGTACCGGCGCTGGCGCTCCAAGCTGCACCTGGTGCTCGACATCGTCTCGGCGCTCGCCGTGCAGGGCCTGCCCGCGCCCGACACCGGCTCGCTGGAGGGCGACCTGCGGTTGCTGTACGAGGTGACGTCGCGCGCGCTGCGCCACCCGGTGGCGTCCCAGATCATCCCCGACCTCCAGGCCGAGGCGGCGCGCAATCCCGAGATCCACGAGGCCATGCAGAAGACGCTGCGGGAAGGGCAGGACGGCGTCGCGACCACCATCGTGGCGGCGGCGGAGCGGCGCGGCGAGGTCCGCGCCGGCCTCGACCGGGAACTGGCCCTCGACCTGATCTCGGGCCCGCTCTACTGGCGGTCGGTGGTGATCCGCGGCCCCAGGCTGCCGAAGGAGTACCTCGGCGCGCTGGCCCGGGCGACGGCCGGGGCGCTCAAGGCGCTGTGAGACGGTGCGGGCGGCCGTTCAGCCGTCCCGCGAGCTCGGCCAGCTCCGTCACCCGCAGCACCCGTTCCCCGAATCCGGGCAACGGCACGTGCAGGACCTCGGTCCAGCGCGGCGGCACCGCGTCGGCGCCGTGCACGGCGCCGGCGAGCGCGCCGGTGACCGCGGCGACGGTGTCGGTGTCACCGCCGAGGTCGATGGCGGAGCGCACGGCGTCCTCGTAGGAGGAGGTGGTGCGCAGGGCCCAGACGGCGGAACCGAGGCAGGGCCAGACGGCGCCGTTGAACTCCGTCGCCAGGTCGGGATGCCAGTCGGGGGACAGGACGGCCGCGTACCGGTCCCGGTGGTCGGGGTGGACCTCGGCGAGCGTCTCCGGTATCGCGGTCAGCGGGTCGTCCCCGTCCAGCGCGGCGCGCACCAGCTCGTGGAGGACGGCGGTGCCCTCCCAGGCCGCCCGGTCCCCGTGCGTGAGCGCCGCGATCCGGCGGGCCGCGTCCATCGTGGCGTCCCGTCCCCGGCGCGCGAAGTACACGGCGGAGGTGGCGGCCCGCATCAACGAGCCGTTGCCGGCGGCCCGTCCACTGGTCTGGAAGTGCAGGGCCGCGGCGATGTCCCACGGGTCGCCGCCGGCCAGTACGGCCTCCGTCTGCAGGCCGATGTCCTTCGGGTCGGCGGCGGCCCAGCGTTGGAACCGCTGGAACAGGTCCGGCGGTTCGAGGCCGCCGCGCTCCAGCAGGGACTCCGCCACCAGGACGGCCATCTGCGTGTCGTCCGTCGCCTCGCCCGGCTCCCAGCCACCCCCTCCGCACATCTCGCCGCCGTGGCCGGGGTGCGGGAAGCGGGCGGAGAAGGCGTGCTCCGGGCCGAACTCGAAGGGGGCGCCCAGTGCGTCGCCCACGGCCGAGCCGACGACGGCTCCGACGGCACGGGAGAGGCGGGAGGTGGTGGTCATTCCGGCAGCGTACGCAGCGGTGCTGTGGCCGGGTGGTGCTACGGCCGGGCCGCCTCCGGATGCAGCCGTACCCAGCCCTCCCACGCGGACCTGATCATGTCCTGGACGTCGTGCTCGGCCTGCCAGCCCAGTTCCGCCGCGATGCGGTCGGCGGAGGCGACCACGCGGGCCGGGTCGCCGGGACGGCGGGGGGTCACGGTCGGGGGCCGGTCGTGGCCGGTGACGGCGTTGACGAGGTCGATCATCTCGCGTACGGAGACGCCCTCGCCGCGGCCGATGTTGACGGTGAGGTCACGGCCGGGGGAGGCCCGGAGGGCGCGGGCGGCGGCCACGTGGGCCTCTGCGAGGTCCACGACGTGGATGTAGTCGCGGACGCAGGTGCCGTCGGGGGTCGGGTAGTCGTCACCGAAGAGGCGCGGGGGCGCGTTCCGGGTCAGCCGCTCGAAGATCATGGGGATGAGGTTGAAGGCGCCGACGTCGGCCAGCTCCGGGCTCGCCGCGCCCGCCACGTTGAAGTAGCGCAGGCAGGCCGTGGAGAGGCCGGTCGCCCGTCCGGTCGCCCGCACCAGCCATTCGCCGGCCAGCTTCGTCTCGCCGTAGGGCGACATGGGCAGGCACGGGGTGTCCTCCGTGACCAGGTCCACGTCCGGCATCCCGTACACCGCCGCGGACGAGGAGAACACGAAGGACGGCACCCGGGCCGCCGTGACCGCCTCCAGCAGGACGCGCAGGCCCTCGACGTTCTCCCGGTAGTAGTGCAGGGGCCGTTCCACCGACTCGCCGACCTGCTTCCTCGCCGCCAGATGGACCACCCCGGTGACCGCGTGCGCGGCGAGGACGCGGGCCAGGCGCTCCCCGTCCAGCGTCGAGCCCACCACCAGAGGCACGCCCTCGGGCACCCGCTCGGCGATCCCCGTCGACAGGTCGTCGTACACCACCGCCCGCTCGCCCGCCTGGGTCATCGCGCGGACGACGTGCGCCCCGATGTAGCCGGCGCCGCCGGTGATCAGCCAGGTCATGTGAGGTCGCGTCCCCTCGTCAGTACGCCCGTGAACAGGTGACCAGTGAAGCAGGCGGGGACCCTTCCCCCGGGTACCTACGAGCAGCCCGGTGTCTCGTCCAGCGCCGCCGAGTCCAAGGCGCCCGTGAGCTGGTCCAGCCGTTCGCGCAGGTCGCGGATCTCGTCGAGATCGAAGCCGGTCGCGGCGGCGATGCGGCGCGGTACCTGGAGCGCGCGCTCGCGCAGGGCGGCGCCCTCCTCGGTCGGCCGCACCTCCACGGAGCGCTCGTCACGGGCGCTGCGCTCCCGGCGCACCAGGCCGGCCGCCTCCAGGCGCTTGAGCAGCGGGGAGAGCGTGCCGGAGTCGAGGCGAAGGTGTTCGCCGAGCTTCTTGACGGGGAGGGCGCCCTGTTCCCAGAGGACGAGCATCACCAGGTACTGGGGGTAGGTGAGTCCGAGGTCCTTGAGGACCACGCGGTAGACACCGTTGAAGGCGCGCGAGGCGGCCTGCAGGGAGAAGCAGATCTGGCGGTCCAGGCGGAGCCAGTTCTCCTCGGCGGTGGGCGTCGGTGTCGTCGGAGTCATGCCTCCAGGATAGCTCGGGTGGGCCATTTAGTTGTACGCAATTGAATTGTGTGCTCTACTTGTCGTCGTGCGGCGGCCGGACCGGCCGCCGGAACGTGACCTGAGAGGGATGGTTTTCCATGGACGCGCTCTACACCGCTGTCGCCACCGCCACCCACGGCCGTGAGGGCCGTGCCGTCTCCTCCGACGGCAAGATCGACCTCGCGCTCGCCATGCCGGTGGAGCTCGGCGGCAACGGGCAGGGCACCAACCCGGAGCAGCTGTTCGCCGCCGGTTACGCCGCCTGCTTCGGCAGCGCCCTCGGCCTCGTCGGCCGCCAGGCCAAGGTCGACGTCAGCGACGCCGCCGTGACCGCCGAGGTCGGCATAGGCAAGCAGGGCGAGGGTTTCGGCCTCAAGGTCACCCTCCGCGTCGAGCTGCCCGACACCCTGGACGAGGAGACCGGCCGCAAGCTGGTCGAGCAGGCTCACCAGGTCTGCCCCTACTCCAACGCCACCCGCGGCAACATCGAGGTCGACCTCGTCGTCGAGTAACCCACGCGAACAACCACCCGTCTCACCCGACCCGCGCCAGCACCTCCCCCGTCCGTCCGCTCCACGCCACCACCACCGCCTCCTCGGGCACCGGGTGCCAGCGCGTCAGCAACAGCCAGCGCACGTGGTAACGGCGGGCGACGGCCGTGCGCTCGGCGCGGGTCGACGCGGGGGAGAGATAGGCGCGGACGTCCTTGAGGCGTCGTAGCCGCTCCCGCTCGTCCAGGGCCGGGTCGGGCCAGGCGGGCGCGGCGAGGTTCGGGCCGTGGCCCGCGATCGCGTGGACGGCGTAGTAGCCGTCGGTGATCACGACCTCGCCGGGCCCGATGTACCGCGCGGCCCAGTCGTACGTCGGCCAGCGCGGCGGCTGTTCGAAGCCGACGGGGTCGAGTGAGCGCGGTACGACCGCCCCGGCCTGCACGGTGAGGAACCCCAGACACGCCCCCGCCGCCGACACCACGGCCAGCACCTTGCGCCCCGTCCGCCACGGCCGGGGCGCCGCCAGTTCCAGCGCGAGCGCGAACTGCGTCGGCACCAGGGCGAGTCCGAGGATCCTGCCGTAGGTGTAGTGGCCGCTGACCCAGCCGTACCCCACGACCAGGCAGTGCAGGGCGAACAGCAGCACCAGCGGGTCGCGTGCCGAGCGGCGCCCGCGCAGCCACAGCGCCGGCAGTCCGAGCAGTGCGAGCCAGAAGTGCCCGGGCAGGTCCCGGTAGAGCCGCCGGTGCATCGCGTCGACGCTGCCGTCCCCGGCGAGCGCGAACACGTCGTAGTACGGCCAGCCCCAGCCGACCAGCAGCGCCACCGCCCCCACCACCGACCACCGCACCGCCACCGCCGCGCTCCACCCCCGTTGCCATCCTGCGACGAAGGCCGCGCACCCCAGCGCCGCCGCCACCGCCGTGATCGGATGGATCAGCAGGACCACCCCGTACAGCGCGCCCAGCGCCCCGTACCCGGCGAAGCCGCGCAGGCCGTTCGGGCCCACGTACCGCACCCGGCGCGTGTCCCGCGCCCGGGAGCCGGTCAGCGCCCAGGCCCAGAAGGCCAGTCCGATCGCGAAGGTGGACGGATAGCCGAGGTTGCCGGTCATCGACATCAGCCCGAGGTAACCGCTCCACCAGGCCCGCTCGGTGCCCCACAGCAGTGTCGTCGCGGCCAGCGCCAGGACCGGCGCCCACGGCCGGGGTGTCAGCACCCGCACGAAACGGTTGACGCCGGTCAGCAGCACGAGCAGGTTGAACGGACCGGCGAGCCGCACCACCTCCCAGCCGGACAGCCCGGTCAGCCGGGCGAACGCGCCCTGCGCGACGGCGTACGGCGAGTAGTACGGGCTGCCCGCGCCCGGCAGGTCGGCCATCGGGTGGCGCGGCTGGAGCAGACGGTCCTTGAGGCGCTCGACGACCGCCGCGTGCTGTCCCGCGTCGCAGCACAGCGGCACCCTCCAGTACGCCAGCGACATCACCAGCCAGAACAGGAAGCCCACGGCCTGGTACGGGGTCGGACGCCAGATACGCCCGCCGCGCAGCGCCGTGGCACCGCGCACCGGCCGTCGGGTCAGGACACCGGCGCTCATGGGAGGGGTGCGGAAGTGTGCGTAAGGGGCATTGGTCGTATATTCCCAACGACGTCAACAGCCGTACCGTCTGTCACCTCATCGAGTGAGCCCGCCCGGAGTCCTGGGACGGCAGCAGCACCTGCCCGCGCACCGCGGGCTCCAGCAGCAGCGGCACGCCGAGCACTGGCAGCAGCCACACCAGCACGATCAGCCGCCCGCCCCAGATGTTGATGTCCGGGTGCCCCGCCTGGGTGAGGATCCCCGTGAACGCGGCCGCGAGCAGGAACGCGCCGAACGCCCGCCGCCGGAGCGCGCCCCAGGCCCCCGCCGCCAGCAGCGACACGAACAGCGGCTCCCACAGCTGCCGTCGCAGCCACTCCACCCAGAAGTTGCCCTGCAGATGCAGGAACTCCGCCCAGGGGCGGGCCCGGTCCGGACGCGAGAAGTGCGCGGTGAGCAGGTCCTGCAGACTCTCCGACTCGGACGGGTAGTGCAGCACCCGCGCCGCGAGCAGGGTGCCGACGACTCCGCAGCACCCCGCCACCGCGACCGCCATGGGCCCACGGCAGTCGGCGTACCGCCCCCGCCGCCACCGCCGCACGGCGAGCACCGCGCCCGCCCCCGCCAGGCACGCCCCGAGAAACAGCGCCTGGGAGTGCTTGACCGTGAACAGCGCCACCAGCGAGCCGCCCACCAGCCAGGCCCCCGCCCGCACCCGCCCGTCCAGGGCCAGCGCGCACCCCCACACCGCCGCGAGGGTCAGCGTCAGCAGCAGCCCCTCGGTCATCGGCCGCATCGCGGTCGCCCCGCACGGCAGGACGTAGAACAGGGCCTGACCGGTCAGCGCCACCGGCACCGACGCCCGCAGGGTGCGCAGGACCAGGAACGCCAGCATCCCGCCCGCGACCGTGATCACCACACTCGCCGTCCACAGCCCCCACGTCACCCCGAACACGGAGACGAACGGCACGAGGAGGGCCGGATACCCCGGCCGAGCCTCGAAGATCCGCATGAACCGCTCCGGCATGAACGGCACCGTGTGCCCGCCCGTCCGGCCGGCCCGCAGCCCCGCCTGAACGGTGCGCCACTCCGCGGCCCGGCACTCCGCCATGACCCGCGCGGTGGGGTCGGGCCGGTGGAAGCGCACCACATGTACCCGCTGATTGCGGGCCGCGATCGCCGCCTTGCCCGCGCACGCGTAGTCGATGGTGGCGGCAGCCGCCTCCCGCTTGCTGTCGCCGCGCAGGCTGAGGGCGTACGACAGGTAGTTCTTGGTGTCGGGCGTGTCCCGGCCGGTGACGTTCGCGAGCTGGAGCAGCGCGAACACCCCGGCCAGGAGGAGTACCCAGGCGCGTGGCCTCACGACGAGGGCGTGAGCGCGTCGTGACCGGTGGCGGGGCCGGGCACCCTCACCAGGGGCGACGGCGACGGCATGGACTCGCCCAGCATCAGGTTCCGTACCACCCGCTCGGCCGCCCGCCCGTCGTCGAACTCGCAGAACCGCGTCCGGAAGGAGGACCGCAGCCGCGCCGACTCCTCGTCCCGCCAGTGCCCGGAGTCCAGCAGCCACGCCAGCTCCCGGTAGGAGCGCGACACATGGCCCGGCGGCTCGGCGGTGATGTCGAAGTAGGCGCCGCGGCTCGCCGCGTACGCGGGCCAGTCGTCGGCGTGGACCACGATCGGCCGGTCGAGGTTGGCGTAGTCGAACATCAGGGACGAGTAGTCGGTGACCAGCACGTCGGAGGCGAGCATGACGTCCTCGACGCGCAGCTCGTCCGTCGCGTCGACCAGCACGCCCCGCCGGTGCAGATCTGACAGGCCCAGCCCGCGCGCCGGGCCGGTCGAGAGCGAGGGATGCAGGCGCACGACGAGGGTGTGGTCCTCGCCGAGGTCCGCCGCGAACCGGGCCAGGTCGACGCGGTCGACATGACCGCCCCGCCGGTACTCGCGCCGGGTCGGCGCGTACAGCACCACCGTGTGGTCCGCCGGGATGCCGTGCCGCTCCCGGAACGCGGCGCCGTCCTCCTCACGGGCGTCCACCAGGACGTCGTTGCGGGGGCTGCCGGTGCGCGCGGACGTGAAGTGGCAGGGGTAGGCCCGCTCCCACACCAGCTCGGAGTGGATGTTGGCGACCAGGCTGTAGTCCCAGCGGTCCGCGCGGCGCAGCATCTGCGGCACGTCGACGCCGTGCCGGGCGCCGGGCTTGGTGAGCAGATCGGCCGCCATGTACTTCAGCGGGGTGCCCTGGTGGGTGTGGATGTGGACGCTGCCGGGCCGCTTGACCAGCGTGCCGGGCCAGTTGACGTTGTTGACGAAGTACGTCGCCCGTGCGGTGACCCGGCGGTAGGGCAGCGAGTCCAGCAGCACGTGCTCGACGCCGTCGGGCAACTGGGCCGCCTCCTCCTCGCTCCGGACCACCCACACCCCGCGGATGTGCGGCGCGATCTCCCGCGCCTTGCGGTAGACGGCCGCGGGATCGCCGAGCACACCCCGGTGTGAGAACGCCGAGTACACGGCGAGGTCCGGGTCGAGGGAGCGGCGGGCGTGCGCGGCCGCGTAGCCGCGCTTGACCCGCCCGGCCGCCGCCTTGCGCACCAGCAGCGCCCGGCGCCCCGCCTCCCCGGCGACCCGTCCGGCCTGCCGCTTCACCAGGTAGGCCGGGTAACCGCCCTCCAGCAGCCGCAGTTCGCCGTCCACCGTCGCGCCGGCCGGCTTGTGCTCACGGAACATCTCGGCCGTACGGCGGAAGAACTCGCCCTTGTCCCTCGGGGGCAGCCGGTCCGGCTTGGCGAGGATGTCGAGACAGTGCTCGCCCATCTTGCGGTGCAGATAAGGCCGCCAGCTCGCCAGCTCGGGGCGGGAGTCGACGAACGCGAAGACCCGCTCGTACTGGTCGTGGATGTCGAAGTGCTTGCGGCTGGTGGTGGACAGGATGTTGCCCTGGCGGCGCTGCCGGTAGTTCAGGCAGATCCGGTCGAGGGCCGCGATCCGCCCGGCGCTGAGCATGACCGGGAACGTCCAGGGCGTGTCCTCGTAGTAGCCCGGCGGGAACTCGAAGCCGCCCTCCTGGACGAACTCACGGCGGTAGACCTTGTTCCAGACCACCATCAGCAGATCGAGGACCTCCGGGTGCTCGGCCACCGTGAAGGTGCCCTCACCGGCCTCCGCCAGGACGTGCGCGAGCACGTTGCGCCGGGTGCCGCCCCACCAGTAGGTGCGCGCGTAGTCGAAGACCAGCACGTCCGGGTCGGACGTCTCGTCCAGACGGTCGGCCATCGCGCGCAGCGCGCCCGGGGTGAGGGTGTCGTCGCTGTCGAGGAAGAAGAGGTAGTCGCCACTCGCGTGCGGCATGCCCGCGTTGCGGGCCCGGCCGAGTCCGGCGTTCTCCGGCAGGTGCAGCGCCTTCACGCGCGGGTCGCGGGCCGCGTAGGCGTCGATGATCTCGCCGCAGCCGTCGGGCGAGCAGTCGTCCACGGCGATCACCTCGATGTCCCGGTACGACTGCTCCAGGACCGAGTCGAGGCACTCGGCCAGGAAGCCCTGGACCTTGAAACAGGGGACGATGATGCTGAAGCGGGGCACTGCGGAGGTCAGCTCCTTACGAGGGTGGAGGCGGCGGGGGCCGGGACGCGCTCCGCGAGCGGGAGCACGGGAGGAATCGCCTCGGGCGGCTCGCCGAGCAGCACCCGGCGCACCACGCGCTCGGCGGCCCGGCCGTCGTCGAACTGGCAGAACCGCTCGCGGAAGGCGGCCCGCAGCGACGCCGACTCGCCGTCCGCGTACGAGCCGTCGCGGAAGACGCGCGCCAGTTCCTCGGGCGTACGGGCCACCGGGCCCGGCGGCGCCTCCATGAGGTCGAAGTAGACGCCCCGCGTCTCCTGGTAGACCTCCCAGTCGTCGGCGTACACGACGATCGGCCGGTCGAGGTTGGCGTAGTCGAACATGATCGACGAGTAGTCCGTGACCAGCGCGTCGGCGGCCAGGCACACGTCCTCCGAGGAGCGGTGCCCGGTCACGTCGATGATCCGGCCGCTGCTCGCCTCGCCGCCCCGGTCGTAGAAGTAGTGGGCGCGCAGCAGGACGACGACGTCCTCGCCGGCCGCCTCGCAGAACGCCTCCAGGTCGAGGCCGGTGTCGAACCCGGTCTGGTGATCGCGGTGGGTGGGCGCGTAGAGGACGGCCGTCTTCCCCTCCGGGACGCCCAGCTCCTCGCGGACGCGGGCCACGTCGTCCGCGGTCGCCGTGCAGTAGACGTCGTTGCGCGGATAGCCGTACTCCAGGTGCTCGTAGGAGCCCGGGAAGGCGCGCTCCCACATGCGGGTGGAGTGGCTGTTGGAGGAGAGGTTGTAGTCCCAGCGGTCCACCCGGCCGAGCAGCTTGGCGAAGCTGCCGGTCGCCGCCGCCACCACCGGGTACGTCGACTGGTCGACGCCCATCTTCTTCAGCGGGGTGCCGTGCTGGGTCTGCAGGTGCACACTGCCCCGGCGTTTGACCACGCCCTCCGCGAAGTTCGCGTTGTTGACGAGGTACTTGGCGCGGGCCAGGACCTCCCAGGAGCGACGGCTGCCGAGCACCGCGTGCTCGACGTCCCCGGGCATGGTGTGCGCCTGGTCGGGCTCGACCAGGAACACCGGGCGGATGTGCGGCGCGAGTTCCCGGGCCTTGGCGTGGATCGCGGCCGGGTTGCAGGCGTAGCCGCGGCCCCAGTAGGCGCAGTACACCGCGAGGTTCTCGTCCAGGGGGCGGCTGAGCTGCAGCCGGTAGTGCAGGCGGGTGCGCAGCAGGCGGGGGCGGGGGACGCGCTCGATCGCCCCGGTCGCCGCCCGGTTGGCGCCGCGCAGCGCGCGGAACGCCGCGTACGCGCCGGTGGCCAGCAGCCGGTGCTGTACGCGCAGGCTGCCGCCGGGGGCGCGGAAGCCGGCCGGGCGGTGGTGCCGGTAGAGCCTGCCCGCACGGCGGAAGAAGGCCCGGCGGCGGCGCGCGGGCAGTCGGTTCGGGTGGGCCGCCGTCTTGAGGACCGCGGCGAACAGTTGCTCGAACAGTGGGCCGAGCCGCTCCGCGGCCAGGCCCTCCTCGGCGGCCCGGGTGAGAACCAGCTCGGTCTGGTCGAGCAGCCCGGCGTGGTGCTCGCCGGGCAGGTTCAGCCGGTTGCCCTGACGGCGCAGCAGATGCCGTACGACCACCCCGCGCAGCACCGCCACCCGCTCGGCGGCGACGGTGACCAGGCCACCGAAGCCGACGTCCGTGAAGGGCCCGTCGGGGAAGACCAGCCGGCGGTCGGTGAGGAACGCCCTGCGGTAGGCCGCGCTCCACGCCGGGAGCTGCACGCCGGTGATCCGCGCCGCCCGCTCGGGGGCGAAGGCGCCCTTCGGCGCCTTCGCCAGCAGCGGGGCGGCCGGGTTGGTGGGGTCGCCCTCCCACCAGGGGGTGCGCTCGTGTTCGAAGTACAGCACGTCGACGCCGTCGGCACCGGTGCCGCCCGTCTCGGCCAGCCGTGCGTCCAGCGCTGACAGGGCGCCCGGCGCGAGGACGTCGTCGCCGTCGAGGAACAGCAGGTACGCGCCGGTCGCCGCCCGCATCCCGGTGTTGCGCGCCCCGGCGAGACCGGCCGACGGCGGTGAGTGCACCGGCGCCACCCGTGAGTCCCGCTCCGCGTACCCGGTGGCGACGCCGGCCGCGGGGGAGTCGGGCGCGTCGCACACCGGGATCAGCTCGAAGTCGCCGAAGGACTGGGCGAGGACGGAGTCCAGCGCCAGGGACAGCCGGCCTGCCACCCCATGGGACGGGACGATGATGCTGAAGCGGGGCATTCTGCTCTTTCTGTTGTCGGCCCGGTGTTCTTCGCGGGCGGTGCTCTCGGGCCGGGGGCGGTGCTCTCGGGCCGTGAGGGGTGAACTCCCGCAAGAGAGAACGGCGTTCAGAGGCAGTCGGTGACGGGCAGCGGCCCGGCGGGTTGCGGCACGGTGGGCAGCGGGGGGTCGGCGAGAGCCGCCGCCGACGGCACCGGGTGGCGCTCGGCGAGCGGCACGACGGGCAGGACCTCCGTCTCGCCCAGCACGACCCGCCGTACCACCCGCTCGGCGGCGCGTCCGTCGTCGTACGGGCAGAACCGCTCCCGGAACGCGGCGCGCAGCTGGGCCGAGCGGGAGCCGCGCCAGTGGCCGGTGGCGAAGATGTCGATCAGCTCGTCCTCGCTGCGCGCGACCGCGCCCGGCGGGAAGGAACGCAGGTCGAAGTAGGTGCCGCGGGCCGCGTCGTACGCCTCCCAGTCCTCGGTGTGCACGACGATCGGCCGGTCGAGGTTGGCGTAGTCGAACATGATCGACGAGTAGTCGGTGAGCAGCGCGTCCGAGGCCAGACAGAGCGACTCGACGCTCGGGTGACCGGTGACGTCGATGACACCGTCGCCGCGGCTCAGCGGGCCGTCCTGCCAGTAGTGGGCGCGGGCCAGGATCACGAAGCGCGGGTCCAGCCGGCGCAGGACACGCTCCAGGTCGAGGGGACCGCGCTGGGTGCGGCGGTAGTCGCGGTGGGTCGGCGCGTACAGGATCGCGACCGCGTCCTTCGGGATGCCGAGCGACTCGCGCAGCCGGGTCACGTCCGCCGAGGTGGCCCGCTGGAAGACGTCGTTGCGCGGGTAGCCGTAGGGCAGCGTGGTGTAACCGCCGGGGTAGACGCGCTCCCAGGTCAGGGTGGTGTGTCGGTTGGCGGACAGGACGTAGTCCCACTTGTCGACGCCCCGAAGGAGCTCCGCGAAGTCCGTGTCACGCGCGGCGGCCGGCCGTTCGCGCAGGTCCAGGCCCATGTGCTTGAGCGGGGTGCCGTGCTGGGTCTGGATGAGGACCTGGCCGGGGCGCTTGACCAGCCGGCGGTCGAAGTTGACGTTGTTGACCAGGTACTTGGAGCGGGCCAGGGCCGTCCAGTACGCGGCCGAACCCGGGCGCAGCCGGCGGGTGCCCTCGGGGACGGTGTCCTGGTGCTCGGGGTGGGCGATCCACGCCGTGCGCACCCGCGGTGCGTGCGCCCGGAACGCCCGCTCCAGGGCGCCCGGGTTGCAGCCGTGACCGCGGCCCCAGTAGGCGGCGAAGACGGCCCGGTCGGCGCGCACCGGCAGGCGGAGCTGGACCTGGTAGTGGAGCTGGAGGAGGGCCGCCCGCAGGGCCCGGGCGAGCAGGGCGGCGCGCCTGCGGACACGGCGGCGCAGCGCCATGGCCAGCTGAACGGCGCGGTACGTGCGGTGCAGGCCCAGGCGGACCAGGGTGTGGCGCAGCCGGGCGCGGAGCGGGACGGGGGCGCCCGGCACGCGGTACCGGCGGTAGTGGGCGCGGGCCCGGCGCAGGAACTCGGCCCGGCTGCCGCGCGGGAGGCGGCCGGGCCGGGTGAAGATCGTCGTGAAGTGGTCGACCATGCGGCGGAACAGCACCGGCCGCCAGCGGGCGAGTTCGGGGCGCTCGGCGACGAACGCGAAGACCCGGTCGTACTGGTCGAAGACGTCGAAGTGCCGGCGGCTGGTGGTGCCGAGGATGTTGCCCTGGCGGCGCTGGCGGTAGTGCACGCAGACCCGGTCGAGGGTGGCGAGGGACTCCGCGGCCATCAGCGCCGGGTACGTCCAGGGTGTGTCCTCGTAGTAGCCGGGCGGGAAGGTGAGGTTCGCGCGCTCGACGAACTCCCGCCGGTACGCCTTGTTCCAGGCCACCATCAGCACCCTCAGCAGGCCGGGGCGGTCCTCCAGGCGGAAGGGCGCGGGGCCCTGCTCGGTGAGCTGGACGGCGACCTTGTTGCGGACCGTCTCGCCCGAGCAATACGTGCGCGCGTAGTCGTAGACCAGGACGTCCGGCTCGCCCGTCTCCTTCAGCCGGTCGGAGATCGCGTGCAGCGCGTCGGGGGCGAGGGTGTCGTCGGAGTCCAGGAAGACCAGGTAGTCGCCGGTCGCCTGCTCCATCCCGGCGTTGCGGGCGCGGCCCAGGCCCCGGTTCTCCGGCAGGTGCAGGGGGCGTACGCGCGGATCGCGGGCCGCGAACTCGTCGATGATCTCGCCACAGGCGTCCGGCGAGCAGTCGTCGACCGCGATCAGTTCCAGATCGGGGAACGACTGGGAGAGCACCGATTCGAGGCACTCGTGGAGGTACGCCTGAACCTTGTACGCGGGGACGATGACACTGAACCTGGGCAAGGGACATCCATGGGTCGGCGCGGGCGTTCTGCCCGGGAACGGCCAATGGAGTGAATTGGTTACGGTCCGGTACGGCATACGGGGGACCGTGCGGGAACGCGAGAGGGCGGGCAGATGGCGACCCGCCCTCTGAGAAACGTCCCGGTTTGCGGCTACTTGACCGCGCCCGCCATCACGCCCGACACGAACTGCCGCTGGAACGCGAAGAACACGGCCAGCGGGATCACCATGGAGATGAACGCGCCGGGCGCCAGGACGTCGATGTTGTTGCCGAACTGCCGTACCTGCGTCTGCAGGGCGACGGTGATCGGCTGGCTGCCGGAATCCGTGAACACCAGCGCCACCAGCATGTCGTTCCACACCCACAGGAACTGGAAGATGCCCAGGCTCGCGATCGCGGGCCCGCCCAGCGGCATCACCACCCGTGCGAACAGCCGCAGTTCACCGGCGCCGTCCAGGCGGGCCGCCTCCAGCAGCTCCTTCGGGATCTCGGCGAAGAAGTTCCGCAGCAGGAACACCGCGAACGGCAGACCGAAGCCCGTGTGGAAGAGGATCACCCCGAGGACGGAACCGAACAGACCGATCTTGCCGAACAGTTCGGCTATCGGGATCAGCGCCACCTGCACCGGCACCACCAGCAACCCCACCACACCCAGGAACCACCAGTCCCGTCCCGGGAACTCCATCCACGCGAACGCGTAGCCCGCGAGCGAGCCGATCACGACGACCAGGACCGTCGCCGGGACCGTGATCAGCACGGTGTTGACCAGGGAGTCGGTGATGTCGCTGTTCTGCAGCAGCTTGTCGTAGGCACCGAAGGTGAGCTGGGACGGCTTGCTGAAGACGGTCCACCAGCCGCTCGCCGCCATGTCCTGCGGTGTGCGCAGCGAGGACAGCAGCAGACCGATGGTCGGCACCAGCCAGAACAGGCCGACGACGATCAGGAAGACGCGCACCAGGCCGCCGTTGACCTTCTGCACGAGCCACTTCGTCATCGCCGCACCTCCCGCCTGAGCCGCCGGACGTTGAACCACATCACCGGGATCACGAGCAGCAGCAGGAACACCGCGATGGCACTGGCGACGCCCGGCTGGTCCTCGGCGAATCCCTTCCGGTACAGCTCCAGGGCGAGCACGTCGGCGTCGTCCTGCGAGGAGCCCGGCGCGATGATGAACACCAGGTCGAAGACCTTCAGCACGTTGATCATCAACGTCACGGTGACCACCGCGAGGACCGGCGCGAGGAGCGGGACGGTGACCCTGCGGAACACCTGCCACTCGTTGGCCCCGTCGACCCGCGCCGCCTCCAGCAGCTCCCGCGGCATCCCCGCGAGCCCCGCCGCGATCAGCACCATCGCGAAGCCCGCCCACATCCAGATGTACGACCCGATGATCGCCGGCGTGACCAGCGACGGGCCGAGCCAGTCCAGACCGTTGTACGGCTCCTTGAAGTTGCCCGCGGGCAGCCGCAGCTGTGCCCCGTCGGCCTCGGCGGGGAGCGTGAAGGTGCCGTCGTCGGCGGCCTTCGTCGAGGCCACCACCTTGCCGTCCTTGACCGCCTCGATCCTCATCCCGGCGTAGCCCACTTCGCTCGGATCGGGCTTGCCGAGGGTGCCGACGCCCTTGCCGCGGGTGAAGTCCTGCCAGGTCGTTCCGGTGATCTTCCCCGGCTCGGCCTGCGGCGCCACGGCCTTCTTCGCGCTGTCGGGCATCTGGTCGGGGGCCACGCCGACCAGCGGGAGCGTGACCCTGTCGCCGGCCCGTACGGGCTCCTTGGTGACGAAGCCGCCGCCCTGGGCCCGCAGCGGCGAGTCCCGCCCCGGGTGCGCCTTCGGGAACGCCGACGCCTGGGCGAAGGTGTCGTGGACGCCCACCCAGACCGCGTTGGCGACGCCCTTCTCCGGGTCCTGGTCGTAGACCAGGCGGAAGATGATGCCGGCCGCCAGCATCGAGATCGCCATCGGCATGAAGACGACCAGCTTGAACGCGGTGCCCCAGCGCACCCGTTCGGTCAGCACCGCGAAGATCAGGCCCAGCGCGGTCGCGACCGTCGGCGCGAACACCACCCAGATGATGTTGTTCTTCAGCGCGGTGCGGATGCTGTCGTCCGTGAACAGCGCCTCGTAGTTGTCGAACCCGGCGAAGCCGTCGCCGGACTGGTCGTAGAAGCTGCGGACGAGCGAGTACCCGATCGGGTAGACCACGAGCGCGCCCAGCAGCACCAGGGCCGGCAGCAGGAACAGGGCTGCCACGGCCTTGCGGGTGCCGGTCACGCTCTTGCGACTGCGCGGAGCGGCAGGGGCCGTGGTGACCCCTGCCGCCGGTGGCGACGTCATCGGCCGGTCAGCTTCCGTACGCCTGTGCCGCGTCCTGCTCCAGCTTCTGCTGCGTGCCCGCGACATCACCCGGGTTCTTCAGGAAGTCCTGGAGGTCCTTCCACTCGCCCTTGCCGGGAGTACCGCCGAAGGCCTGCGGGGCCTGGTCGGACATGTCGAAGCGGAAGTCGTCACCGGCCGCGATCAGCGCCTCGGCCATCTTCCTCTGCACCTCGTTCGGGTACGAGGACGGATCGACGCTCTTGTTGGGCGAGAGGTAACCGCCCAGCTTGGCCTGCACGGTGGCCGCGTCCGGCGACGCCAGGAAGGTGGCCAGGGCCTGCGCGCCCTTGGAGTCCTTCAGGATGACCGCCGCGTCACCGCCGGAGACCACCGGCGCGGTGTCGCCCACCGCCGGGAACGGGAACACCTTGGCGTCCGTGCCCACCTTGGCCTTGGTCTCGCCGATGTTGACCTGCACGAAGTCGCCCTCGAAGACCATGCCGGCCTTCGGCTGGTCGCCACCGGTGAAGGTCTGGGTCACCGAGGCCGGGAACTCCGTCTGCAGCGCGCCGTTCGCGCCGCCCGCGATGAAGTCCTTCTTGCCCCAGATCTCGGCGAGGGTGGTCAGCGCCTCCTTCACGGAGGGGTCCGTCCACTTGATCTTGTGCTGGGCGAGCTGGTCGTACTTCTCCGGGCCCGCCTGCGAGAGATAGACGTTCTCGAACCAGTCGGTGAGCGTCCAGCCGTCGGCGCCGCCTATGGAGAACGGTGTCACGCCGGAGTCGTAGACCGTCTGCGCGGTGCTGACCAAGTCCTTCCAGGTCTTGGGCTCGCCCGCCCCCGCGTTCTCGAAGACCTTGGCGTTGTACCAGATCAGCGACTTGTTGGCCGCCTTGTAGTAGACGCCGTACTGCTTGCCGTCGACCTTGCCGATGTCCTGCCAGCCCTGCGAGTAGTTCTTGGCGAGCTCCGCCTGCGCCTCGGCACCGAGCGGTTTGGCCCAGTTCTTGTCCACGGCCTGCTTGATGGCGCCGGGCTGCGGAAGCATCGCGATGTCCGGCGGCTTACCGCCCGCGATCTTCGAGCCGAGGAAGTTGATGACCGGGTCCTGCGCGGGCACGAACGTGACCTTCGCGCCGGTGCGCCTCTCGAACTCGGCGAGGACCTTCTTGAAGTTCTTCTGCTCCGCTCCGGTCCAGACGGCTGCGACCTCCAGGGTCGTGCCGTTCAGCTTGGGGAGGGAGAGGGAGGTGCCGGGTTCCTTGCCGGGCGCGGTGCCCGAGGGTTTGTCGCTGCTCTTGTCGTCGTCGCTGCCGCCGCACGCGGTGAGTGAGAGCGCGAGTGCTCCCGCGAGGAGGGCGGCCGCCGTCTGCGCGGCCCTGCGTGTCCGGTGAGTGCTGCTCGTGCTGACCATCACTGCCCCGTTCTTCGTCCTCGTCGAACGTTCGAGCGCTGTCCCGTGGCACTGGTCTACGCCGGGAGCCGGGGGTCGGCAAGACCGCCTCCCGTGTCAACCGGGGGATCGTGACCGCCTCGTGACTGTGTCTCCGACAGTGGCGCCGATGACGGACGGTGTGTCAGCGTCGGTAAGCCCCTACAGCAGTGACGGCACCTCCGCCGCCGAGACCTCCCGGGCCGCACGCTCCAACGCGCTTGCCAGCAGGGCCAGGTCGGTCGGCCCGTTGCCCAGCTCCCGCACCGGCCGCCGGGTCGGCGGGTCTCCCATCCGCTGCCAGTCCAGCGGAACCACCGTCGGGCGCAGGGTCGCCGTGCGGGGGATGCGTCCCGTGACCCGCCCGCCCTGGAACGGGGTGACCCGCCCGTCCCCGTGGGCCAGGCCGCCACGGCCCGCTGACGGCTCGTCAGGTCCCGACCCCGGTGCGTCGAGGGTGATCCGCAGCGCGGCCCGCTTGGCGGTCTCCGACTCCGCCGTACGGCCCCCCAGCGCGGCCGCCGCCACCAGGTGCACGCCGAGCCGCTCACCGTCCCGGGCCACCGCCTCCAACGCCCGCACCACGGAGCCCGCCGCCGGCCGCCCCGGCGATCCGAGCGGGGGCGCGACCAGTGCGTCCAGGTCGTCGACGACCACTATCAGCCGGGGCAGCGGCGGCGCGGTCTCCGCCTGCCGGCGCGCGGCCGCGGAAGGGCGCAGCCGCAACGTGGAACTGGGCGGGGACTCGAGATCCCCGGCACCGCTCCCCGGCGCCGCCGTCGGTTTCGGGGCGCCTCGGGCCGCGCCGCGCTGGGCGACGATCCGTCCCGACACCTCACGGTGCGTGTGCCACTCGGCGAAGTCCGACCGCCCGAGCAACTCGGCCCGCCGCTTCAGCTCGGCGCTCAGCGACTGCGCGAACTCCCGCATCCGCACCGGGTCGTTGGCCGCGAGGTGCGTGGTGACATGCGGTACGTCGGTACACACGCGCAAGCCTTCGCCGTGCCCGCCGCCGCCCGTGCCCACGGTGTCCCGGCCGTCGACGAGGACGATCCCGAGCCGGTCGGGGCGCTCGGCGGCGGCGAGCGAGGCGACGAGCGCCCGCAACAGCTCCGTACGGCCGCTGGCCGCCGGACCCTCGATCAGCAGGTGCGGGCCGTCGGCGACGAGATCCACACCGACCGGCCCGCGCGGGCCGGCACCGAGCACGGCGCGGGCCCTCCCACCGAGCGCCTCGGCGTCGTCGGCCGCGTCCGCCCAGCGTGCCATCAGCGAGGCGGGGGTGGCGCGGGCAAGGCCCAACTCGTCCAGCAGCCGCGCCGCCTGGGGCAGCGGTGCCGACACGCGCGCGTGGTGCTCGCCGGTGCCGTCGGTGCGCAGTGGTGCCAGCGCCCGCGCGAACCGCTCCGCCCAGGCGGGGGAGACGGCGTCCACAACGGCCACCGTGCCGTGGCCGACGGGGCCGGAGCGCCGGCTCTGAAGACCGTCGGGGCGGTCCTGCTCCGCCGGGGTCCGGGCGATCCGCAGCAGCCGCAGGGCCGTCGCCACGTCCCCGCTGAGCAGCGCCACGGCACCGCACTCCCGGAACGTCGGTGACGCCGCACAGGCGGCCTCGTAGGTGTCCGTCACCGGTGACGCGGGCGAGGCGGGCGCCGTCTCGGCGAGGCACACGACGTGTATCCCGGCCCGCGGGCCCTCCACCGCCAGCCGCGCCACCGCCTCCCGCAGATCGGCGCCGCCGGGGTCGCCGTCGACGACCACCACCGTGTACGGCCCGGGGAACACGCCGTCCGTGTCCTCGTCGTCGACGGCCCAGGAGGGGCGGGGAGAGGGGACGGTATGGCGGGCCGCGCCGGGCGCGAAGGGGTGGGTGAGGTCGGCCGCCGCGACCGTGCCGGTCTCCGCCAGGTGGTCCTCCAGGCGGCGCAGGAGTTCGCCGGTGCGGGCGGCGGCCTGTTCGCGGTCGTGGGCGAGGAGGAGGCGGCAGTCCTGGCCGTGGCCCGGGCGCAGGTGGGGCAGCCAGCCCAGCCAGGACCACTCCGCGACGCGTTCGGCCGGCGGGCGGGTGCGGTCCGCGCTGATCAGGACGAGTTCCAGGGCGTCGGGCGAGTGCAGCGCGGCCAGCTGGGCCAGCACCGCGCGGGCCAGCCCGGACAGCCGGGTGCGCGGTCCGGCGAGGCCCAGGGCGCCGACCTCGCGCAGGTCCGCGGTCACCGGTACCGCGGGCAGCAGTCCCGAGCCGTCGGGGGCGGCCCGGTCGGCCGTGCCCAGCCGTACCGTGAGCGCCTCCGGGTGGACCGGCCCGCGCTCCCACAAGCGGGGCCCGGGGCCCAGCGCCGTGAGCAGCAGGGCGGCCGGGTCCGGCCAGGTCTCCGGCGTCCCGGGGGCGGTGGCCGACGGCTCCGGGGCCGCACCGGGCGCTTCCCCGTCGTCGTACGCCTCGCTCCCGGCGGCCTCCGCTGTGCCGCGCCCGCCCTTCAACCGCCGCGCCCACGCCGACAGGCCCCCGCGCCTGCGGACGCCCTGCGGGACGTCGGTGCCGCGGAGGGGGGTGCCTTTGCGACGGCTGCTCTCGCGGGGTTCCGAGACGTCGGGGTCGGCGTCGAGGTGGTGGGCGGAGGGTGCGGACGGCTGGGCGACGGGAGGTGCGTCCGGCGCGCCGAAGGCGAAGCCTCCGCCGTGGGTGTCGCCGCCGTCACCGGGTGCCGGGCGGGAGGTGCCGCGCGGGGGCGCGCCGGGGGAGGGGGACCGGGGCGCGGGAGACCGGGGCGCGGGGTCGGCGGCGGCGCTGCGGGATGCCGTGTCGCTGCCGCGGGTGCCGTCGCCGAGGTCGCAGAGGTCGCCGGGGGCCGTCGGCCGGGGCCGGGCGCCACGCGACGGACCGCCCGGGGCGGCTCCGTGGGGCGCCGTGCCGTCCTCGGGGCCACGACGGGATGCCGTATCGCTGCCCCGGGAGGCCGTGTCGCTGCCCCGGGAGCGGGTGCCGTGCGGGTCGTCGTGGGTCTCGATGCGGGGTGCGCCGCCCTGGCCCGGCACCACGGGCGGTTCCGCCGAGCCCTGGGGACCGGAGCCGGGGGTGGCGGTGGCGGCCCAGTCGACCGCGCCGTAGCCGCGCAGGGTGTACCCGGACGGCTGGTCCGGGCCGGTTCCGTCGCCCGCGTGGGCCGCCCGGTCCGCTGCCGGGGAGGCGGCGCCCCCGCCACCGGGGGCCGGCACACGCGCGTGGACCGTGACCGGTCGTCGGGCGGAAGCCGGGGCCGCACCGCCGCTGCCGGTGCCCGGCTCCGCGTCCGTCCCACACGGCACCCGCACGTGCCCCTCCCCGTCGGGTGTCGTCGGGACCCGCGCGCCCGGGCCCCCGGCGGGGGCCAGCCGCAGGGCGGACTCGCCTATGCGCAGCAGGGCGCCCGCTGCCAGGCGGACCGGTCGGGTGCCGACCCGGATGCCCTCCAGCGTCGTGCCGTTCGTGGAGCCCAGGTCGGCGACCGTGACGCTGCCGTCGGGGGACAGGGTGACCGCGCAGTGCAGCCGGGAGACATCGGGGTCGTCGAGCGGGACGTCGGCGTCGGCGGAGCGGCCGACGTGGATCTGACCGCCGTGCAGCAGATGGACCCCGCCGGCGTCGGGACCGGCGACCACATGGAGCTGCGCCGGTGCGTCGTCGACCTCCGGATGCGGCTCGGGGTCGGCCGGGGCGCCCAGGGACAGCACGGCGCCGTCGACCAGCGGGGGCTCGCCCAAGGTGCACCGCTGGGCGTCCAGCCGCTCCGCACCTGCGTACAGCACCACCGTCGGGCCGGTCTGCTCCCGCCCGCGTGGGGCCGGACCGCCGCCCTGCTCGCGGCCGCGCTCGGCGGGAGCGCCACCTCCGTCACCGGAGACCGCCGAGGCAAGGGCCGACGCCACCGCCGCGAGGGCGGTGCCGGCGGGCGCCGTGACCAGCACGTCGCAGGTCGCGGCGCGGGGCCGCGTCTCGGAGGGCGGGCCCAGCGGGTCTACGACGGTCAGCCGGATCTGCATCGCCCTGAGCGGTCCCTTCCAGCACGCGGCCAGTAACTGGCTGCATCCTCGCACCTGTCACTGACAGCGCGCCCCCGCCTCGGCGTCAAGTGATCTTGATTGGTCGGCTCTGCCCGCAAAAGTGCCTGACCACGACATCGACATCGATCACTTGAGATCGGTCACGTCCGGCCCGGTGAACCGGCGGCCCGAGGCGAGCGTCTTTCCTGCGAACACGTAGGGGAACCCGTGCGTAGACCCGGGAAAGTCGACAACCCGGTGCCCGGCAGGGCGGCACTACAGTGGGTCGGAACATCTCGAGCAACTCGGAACAGTCCGCAAGCAACAGGGAGCGCATGACGTGCGGCCGGTAGGCAGCAAGTACTTCCTCGAGGAGCCGCTGGGTCGCGGCGCCACGGGGACCGTCTGGCGAGCCCGCCAGCGCGAGACCGCGGGCGCCGAGGCGGCCGTGCCCGGCCAGCCCGGTGAGACCGTCGCGATCAAGGTCCTCAAGGAGGAGCTCGCGAACGACGCGGACATCGTGATGCGATTTCTGCGGGAGCGGTCCGTCCTGCTCCGCCTGACCCATCCGAACATCGTGCGGGTGCGCGACCTGGTGGTCGAGGGCGATCTCCTCGCCCTGGTCATGGACCTCGTCGACGGCCCCGACCTGCACCGCTACCTGCGCGAGAACGGTCCCTTCTCGCCGGTCGGCGCCGCGCTGCTCACCGCGCAGATCGCCGACGCGCTCGCCGCCAGCCACGCCGACGGCGTCGTGCACCGCGACCTGAAGCCCGCCAACGTCCTGCTCCAGCAGAACGGCGGCCAGATGCACCCGATGCTGACCGACTTCGGCATCGCCCGGCTGGCCGACTCGCCCGGACTGACCCGCACGCACGAGTTCGTCGGCACACCCGCGTACGTCGCGCCCGAGTCCGCCGAGGGCCGCCCGCAGACCTCCGCCGTCGACATCTACGGCGCCGGAATCCTGCTGTACGAGCTGGTCACCGGCCGCCCGCCGTTCTCCGGCGGCTCCGCCCTCGAGGTCCTGCACCAGCACCTCAGCGCCGAGCCGCGCCGCCCGTCCACGGTCCCCGACCCGCTCTGGACGGTCATCGAACGCTGCCTGAGCAAGAACCCCGACCAGCGGCCCAGCGCCGAGAACCTCGCGCGTGGCCTGCGGGTCGTCGCCGAGGGCATCGGCGTGCACGCGAACTCCGCGCAGATCGCCGCCGCGGAGAACGTCGGCGCGCTCCTCGCGCCCGACCCGACGCCCGCGACCGTCCCGGGCTCCGCCGACCCGACCCAGGCCTTCCAGAACGGCGCCGGGGGCTACGACCCGAACGCCGCGACCAGCGTGCTGCCCCACACCGGCGGCCCCGCGGGTGCCGCGGACCCCACCGCCGTCCTGCCGAACACCGGGGCCGCCGACCCGACGGCGGTCATGCCGCCGGTGCCGCAGAACCAGCCCGGCGGGCAGTCGCCCGAGCAGCCCCACCCCTGGCAGAACCAGCTGCGGGCCGCCCGCGACCGCAACGAGCAGACCCAGGTCCAGCAGTACCTCGACCCGGGTGAGGACCCGCTGCGCCGCCGCCCCCAGCGGCAGGTCGCGCGACCGCAGCAGCCGCAGCCGCAGCAGTACGCACCGCAGCAGCGCCCCCAGCAGCGCCCCCAGCAACGCCCCCCGCAGCGGCAGCAGGGCGGCTACGGGCATCCGCAGCAGCAGCAGCCGCAGTACGCCACGCCCCAGCCGCCCCAGCGGTACGCCCCGCCGCCCGCCCAGCAGCCGCAGCGGCCCGAGCGGGAGCCCCGGGCGCCGCGACAGCGCAGCGCCAACCCGATGAAGATCCCTGGCCTGGGCTGTCTGAAGGGATGCCTGTTCACGATCGTCGTCCTGTTCGTCGCGGGGTGGCTGGTCTGGGAGCTGAGCCCGCTCCAGGAGTGGATCGGGACCGGCAAGAGCTACTGGGCGCAACTCTCGGACTGGTTCAGCACCGTGACCGGATGGATCGGCAAGGTGGGCGGGAGCATCGGCAAGTAGGGCTCTCGGGCGGCGGAGATTCCACGACTCTGTGGATTTGTCGACATCTGGCGGGTGATTTCTGTCTCCGCGGTGAAGGTTGGCTCGTCGGACGCGTACTTTTGACGGCAACACGCGTCTGTAGGAGCAGCCTTGGCACGGAAGATCGGCAGCCGGTACACCGCCCACCAGATCCTGGGGCGGGGCAGCGCCGGCACGGTGTGGCTGGGTGAGGGGCCGGAGGGGCCCGTCGCCATCAAGCTGCTGCGCGAGGACCTCGCGTCCGACCAGGAACTCGTCGGACGCTTCGTCCAGGAGCGCACCGCTCTGCTCGGCCTGGAGCACCCGCACGTCGTCTCGGTCCGCGACCTGGTGGTCGACGGCAACGACCTCGCCCTGGTCATGGACCTCGTCCGGGGCACCGACCTGCGCACCCGTCTGACCCGTGAGCGCCGCCTCGCGCCCGAGGCGGCGGTGGCGATCGTGGCGGACGTCGCGGAGGGCCTCGCGGCGGCGCACGCGGCCGGGGTCGTGCACCGGGACGTGAAACCGGAGAACGTGCTGCTGGACATGCAGGGCCCCATCGGCCCCGGCGGCTCGCACCGGGCGCTGCTGACGGACTTCGGGGTGGCCAAGCTCATCGACACCCCGCGCCGGACCCGCGCCACGAAGATCATCGGTACGCCGGACTACCTCGCGCCGGAGATCGTGGAGGGCCTGCCCCCCAGGGCCTCCGTGGACATCTACGCCCTGGCCACCGTCCTCTACGAGCTGCTCGCCGGCTTCACGCCCTTCGGTGGCGGCCACCCCGGCGCGGTGCTGCGCCGGCACGTCACGGAGACGGTGGTGCCGCTGCCCGGCATCCCGGACGAGCTGTGGCAGCTGATCGTGCAGTGCCTGGCCAAGGCACCGGCCTCGCGGCTGCGGGCGTCGGAGCTGGCGGCGCGGCTGCGGGAGCAGTTGCCGGTGCTGGTGGGGATGCCGCCGCTGGACGTCGACGAGCCGGAGACCGAACCGGAGGAGGAGCCCTCGCGGGAGGCGCCGCCGGAGGAGCGGGTGCCCCGGACGCCGGTACGGCGAGGAGCCGTGCCGCTCGTGCCGGGGGCGAAGCCGGCGGACTCCAACCGGGACACGCATACGTCGATGAGGGTGCCGGCGCCGGACGAGCTGGCGGGGGGTGCGCACGGGACCGCGCGGGCGCCGCGGGCGTCGGGGGCGCCGCGGCCGGGGTCCGCGCGGCACCGGGCGGCCACTCGGCGGCGTCGACTGGTGCTGGGGGTGGGGGCGCTGGTGCTGGTGGCCGCGGCCGGGGTCGGCACGTGGGCGGCGACGTCGGGAGACGACGCGGCTCCTGCCCCCACGCCGGGCAACTCGGCGCCCGCGGCCCCCTGACCGCCCAGGGGCCCCGTCCCCAGGGAGGCGCACCCGGCGTTGGCTGCTGGACGGAGCCGTTACGCTGGAGGCGTGGCAGTCGTCGATGTATCCGAAGAGCTCAAGTCCCTCTCCTCGACCATGGAGTCGATCGAGGCCGTTCTGGACCTCGACAAGCTGAGGGCAGACATCGCCGTGCTCGAGGAGCAGGCGGCCGCGCCGTCCCTGTGGGACAACCCGGACGAGGCGCAGAAGATCACCAGCAAGCTGTCCCACCTCCAGGCCGAGGTCAGGAAGGCGGAGGCGCTGCGCGGCCGGATCGACGATCTCGCCGTGCTCTTCGAGATGGCCGAGGAGGAGGACGACCCGGACACCCGCGCCGAGGCCGAGTCCGAGCTCACCGCCGTCAAGAAGGCACTGGACGAGATGGAGGTCCGCACGCTGCTCAGCGGTGAGTACGACGCCCGCGAGGCGCTCGTGAACATCCGCGCCGAGGCCGGCGGCGTCGACGCCGCCGACTTCGCCGAGAAGCTCCAGCGGATGTACCTGCGCTGGGCCGAGCAGCACGGCTACAAGACGGAGATCTACGAGACCTCGTACGCCGAAGAGGCCGGCATCAAGTCGACCACCTTCGCCGTGCAGATCCCCTACGCCTACGGCACCCTCTCCGTCGAGCAGGGCACGCACCGCCTGGTGCGCATCTCCCCCTTCGACAACCAGGGCCGCCGCCAGACCTCCTTCGCGGGCGTCGAGATCCTCCCCGTGGTCGAGCAGACCGACCACATCGAGATCGACGAGTCCGAGCTGCGGGTGGACGTCTACCGCTCGTCCGGTCCCGGCGGCCAGGGCGTGAACACCACCGACTCCGCGGTGCGCCTCACCCACCTGCCCACCGGCATCGTCGTCTCCTGCCAGAACGAGCGCTCGCAGATCCAGAACAAGGCGACCGCGATGAACGTCCTCCAGGCCAAGCTGCTGGAGCGGCGCCGCCAGGAGGAGCAGGAGAAGATGAACGCCCTCAAGGGCGACGGCGGCAACTCCTGGGGCAACCAGATGCGTTCCTACGTGCTGCACCCGTACCAGATGGTGAAGGACCTGCGCACCGAGCACGAGGTCGGCAACCCCGAGGCCGTTTTCAATGGTGAGATCGACGGCTTCCTGGAGGCCGGAATTCGCTGGCGCAAGCAGCAGGAGAAGTAACTTCATCGACTTGAACACCGGTCACAACTGCCGCCTTGAGGGCGGCAGTTGTCGTTTGTCCGGGTTTTACATCACACTCACAGCTTCCAATCCCCAGTAAAGACGGCGGACCTGGACATTGCGCCCGCAACGACCTTGACGTTGCTTTGAAAAATGGGAAAGGTGAAGCGCGGCATGCGTATTCCTGGGGCGCATGTGAACCGGGGGACTTCGCCTCGCAGCAGCCTTCTCCGTTGATCACGGCCCCGACGCCGCCTCATAGACGATGAGCTACTGGGGGTAGCAACCACATGACGAAGAAGACGCGGATACGTGTCGCGCGGATCGCCGCCGGAGCCGTGATCGCGGCGGGCGCCTCGCTGACCGCCGCGGGTGCCGCTTCGGCGCTCGACATCGGCGTCGGCGTGAGCGTCGACGAGAAGGGCGCGGATGTCGGCGTGGACGTCGACACCAACGGCGGGACGGGGTCGGACGGCGGCGACGGCAATGGCACGTGCGACCTGCCTGTCCTCGACCCCGACTGCGACACGTCCGGTGACAACGGTGGCGCGGGTGACAACGGTGGCGCGGGCGACAATGGCGGTGCCGGTGACAACGGTGGTGCCGGTGACAACGGTGGTGCCGGCAATAACGGTGGCGCGGGTGACAACGGCGGTGCCGGTGACAACGGTGGCGCGGGTGACAACGGTGGTGCCGGCAATAACGGTGGCGCGGGTGACAACGGTGGTGCCGGCAATAACGGTGGCGCGGGTGACAACGGCGGTGCCGGTGACAACGGCGGCGCGGGTGACAACGGCGGTGCCGGTGACAAGGGCGACGGCACCGCCCCCGACGGCGGCTCCGGCGAGTCCGGGGACTCCGCCCAGGAGGCCGGCTCCTCCTCCCTGACCGACACCGGCTCCGACGACACCGGCTCCGGTGCCGCCACAGGCTCGGGCTCGGGCTCCGGCTCAGGTTCCGCCGCGCACGCCCAGGGCAACGGTCAGGAGCTCGCCGAGACCGGTGCCGCGCAGACCGGTTTCCTGGTGATCGGCGCCGCGACGATGATCGCCGGCGGTATCGGCTTCCGTATCCTGCCCCGGCTGGTGAGCGGCCGCGGCGGCGCTGCTGCCTGACGGTAGTCGTCGACGTACGGACCGTACGGACGCGAGTACAGCGAGGGGCCCGGAGCGCACCGCTCCGGGCCCCTCCCGCGTCCTGGGCGGGCTACGTGGTCTGGTGCGCCAGCAGTGCCACCGCGGCGATCAGCACCGCCAGCAGCACGACGAGCGCCATCGGGTTGATCCCCGCGAAGAAGTTCTCCTGCTGCAGCCGCTCGCGGTTGGCGCGGCACACCGGGCACCGGCCCTCGCTCACGGGCGCCGCGCAGTTAGCGCACACCAGCCGGTCGTACGTCATGCGCTCGCCCTCCTTGCACCGGTTCCACGTACACAACGCTCCGGGAAACGAGAACGTTCCCCTGTCCACTGTGCCAGGTTCCGGCAAATTCAGCGCGGCCCTCTTGACGAACCCCTGGTAGAAGCCCTGGCCCCAGGAAACGGCGGAAGAGCCGAGCGTTACTCGGTACAAGTCGGAACAAAAGATGCGCAACCGTGTCCGGCGCCTGCGCTCGTGTACCCGCTTCGCGTATGGTCACGCCATCTACCCCCGGCGACCCGTGGTGCATCCGTGATCCGATTCGACAACGTCTCCAAGGTCTACCCCAAGCAGAGCCGCCCCGCCCTCAGGGATGTTTCCCTCGAGGTCGAGAAGGGCGAGTTCGTGTTCCTCGTGGGGTCCTCCGGCTCCGGAAAGTCCACCTTCCTGCGGCTGATCCTCCGCGAGGAGCGGTGCAGTCAGGGCCAGGTGCACGTTCTGGGCAAGGATCTCGCGCGCCTCTCCAACTGGAAGGTGCCGCAGATGCGGCGCCAGCTGGGGACCGTGTTCCAGGACTTCCGCCTGCTGCCCAACAAGACGGTCGCCGAGAACGTGGCCTTCGCGCAGGAGGTCATCGGCAAGTCGCGCGGCGAGATCCGCAAGTCCGTGCCGCAGGTGCTCGACCTCGTCGGGCTCGGCGGCAAGGAGGACCGGATGCCCGGTGAGTTGTCCGGTGGTGAGCAGCAGCGCGTCGCCATCGCGCGCGCCTTCGTCAACCGCCCCAAGCTCCTCATCGCCGACGAGCCCACCGGCAACCTCGACCCGCAGACCTCCGTCGGCATCATGAAACTGCTCGACCGCATCAACCGGACGGGCACCACCGTGGTGATGGCGACGCACGACCAGAACATCGTGGACCAGATGCGCAAGCGCGTCATCGAACTGGAGGGCGGCCGCCTCGTCCGCGACCAGGCACGCGGCGTCTACGGCTACCAGCACTGACCGCCGTCCGCTGACCGTCTGACCGTCCACGGAAAGGCTTGACCACACGCCATGCGCGCCCAGTTCGTTCTGTCGGAGATCGGTGTGGGTCTCCGTCGCAACCTGACGATGACCTTCGCGGTCATCGTCTCCGTCGCCCTGTCCCTGGCCCTGTTCGGCGGTTCGCTGCTGATGAGCGACCAGGTGACCACCATGAAGGGCTACTGGTACGACAAGGTCAACGTCTCGATCTTCCTCTGCAACAAGAGCGACGCCGAGTCCGACCCCAACTGCGCCAAGGGCGCCGTCACCGACGACCAGAAGAAGGCGATCGTCGCCGACCTGGACAAGATGTCGGTGGTCCAGAAGGTGACGTACGAGTCGCAGGACGACGCCTACAAGCACTACAAGGAGCAGTTCGGCGACTCCCCGCTGGCCAGTTCCCTCACACCGGACCAGATGCAGGAGTCGTACCGCATCAAGCTGAAGGACCCGGAGAAGTACCAGGTCATCGCGACCGCCTTCGACGGGCGTGACGGGGTGCAGTCGGTGCAGGACCAGAAGGGCATCCTGGACAACCTCTTCGGGTTGCTCAACGGCATGAACTGGGCCGCCCGCGCGGTGATGGCGCTGATGCTCGTCGTCGCGCTGATGCTCATCGTCAACACCGTGCGCGTCTCGGCGTTCAGCCGTCGGCGCGAGACCGGCATCATGCGGCTGGTGGGCGCCTCCGGCTTCTACATCCAGGCGCCGTTCATCGCCGAGGCCGCGGTCGCCGGACTCATCGGCGGCACCGTCGCCTGCGGATTCCTGGTCGTCGCGCGGTACTTCATCATCGACCACGGACTCGCCCTGTCGGAGAAGCTGAACCTGATCAACTTCATCGGCTGGGACGCCGTCCTGACGAAGCTCCCGCTCATCCTCGCGACCAGCCTGCTGATGCCGGCGCTGGCGGCGTTCTTCGCGTTGCGCAAGTACCTGAAGGTGTGACGCATGCCAAGGAGGGCCGTACGGACAACCGTCCGTACGGCCCTTCCGCTTGTCCTAGACTCACCGCCATGTCAGGTCGTGACCTGTTCTGTCAGCCCCGCCGTTTCGGCCGCGGGGCCGCCCTGACATTGGTGTTCGCGAGCGTGCTCGTCGCCGGTGCCGCGACGGGGTCCCTCCCCGTGGGCGAGCGCAAGGCGGTGCCCGACGAGATCCGCCAGGCCGCCCCGGTCGGCCGCCACGAGGAGGTCGCCCGGGCCGCCGCCGAGGCGATGGCCGACGGCAAGTCCCCCGTGGAGGCCGCCGAACGAGCCGTCAGCCGCAGTGGCGACCGCTGGGCCGCCGTCTACTCCGAGGGTGAGTACGAGGAGTTCGAGGAGTCCCTCGACGGCGAGTACACCGGCGTCGGCCTGTGGGCGCGGCAGGAGCGCGACGGCCGTATCGAGGTCACGAAGGTGGCCTCCGACTCGCCCGCGGCGGCCGCCGGGATCCGCACGGGCGACCTGCTGCGCCGCGTCGACGGCAAGAGCGTCGACGGGCGCCCGGTCACCGAGGTCGTCTCCCTGCTGCGCGGCGACGCCACCGACGCGCCCGCCGGCACCACCGTCCGCGTCGGTCTTCAGCGCGGCACGCGCGCGTGGACCGAGACTCTGCGCCGGGCGCGCCTGTCCACGGACCCGGTCACCGTCCGGCGCCTCTCCGGCGGCGTGACCGTCATCCGGATCGCCTCCTTCACCAAGGGCGTCGGCGACACCGTCCGCACCGCCGTACGGCAGGCCCCGGCCGACGCCGGGATCGTCCTCGACCTGCGCGGCAACCCCGGCGGCCTGGTCACCGAGGCCGTCACCGCCGCCTCCGCCTTCCTCGACGGCGGTCTGGTCGCCACGTACGACGTGGACGGCGAGCAGCAGGCCCTGCACGCCGACGCCGGCGGCGACACCACCCGGCCCCTGGTCGCCCTGGTCGATGGCGGCACGATGAGCGCGGCGGAGCTGCTCACCGGCGCCCTCAAGGACCGCGGCCGCGCGGTCGTCGTCGGCTCGCGCACCTTCGGCAAGGGTTCCGTGCAGATGCCGAGCCGGCTGCCCGACGGCTCCGTCGCCGAGCTCACCGTCGGCCACTACCGCACCCCCTCCGGCCGTGGTGTCGACGGCACCGGCATCACGCCGGACCTGGAGGCCCACGAGGGTGCCCTCCAGCGGGCGCAGACCGTGCTGAGCGGGCTCGGCGACGCACGGTAGCCGGCACCGCCCCGCTAATCGGCTTTCCCTCCGGCCCCCTTGGAGTGCGAAAATGGCCGCACTATGAGCAAGGGAATGTACGTACCCAAGGAGTCCCAGCCGAAGCAGGGGACGGCCGCCAAGTTGCGTGACGGCGAGAGGGGCGGCAAGCGCAAGATCGTCGCGCAGAACAAGAAGGCACGCCACGACTACGCGATCATCGACACCTACGAGGCCGGGATCGTGCTCACCGGCACCGAGGTGAAGTCGCTGCGTCAGGGGCGGACCTCGCTGGCCGACGGCTTCGTCCAGATCGACGGGGGCGAGGCGTGGCTGCACAACGCCCACATCCCCGAGTACAGCCAGGGCAGCTGGACCAACCACTCCGCGCGCCGCAAGCGCAAGCTCCTGCTGCACCGCGAGGAGATCGACAAGCTGGAGGCGAAGTCGGAGGAGACGGGTCACACCATCGTGCCCCTCGCCCTGTACTTCAGGGACGGCCGTGCCAAGGCGGAGATCGCGCTGGCGCGCGGCAAGAAGGAGTACGACAAGCGGCAGACCCTGCGTGAGAAGCAGGACCGCCGGGAGACCGACCGCGCGATCGCGGCGGCGAAGCGCAAGCAGCGGGGCGCGTAGGAATACGCTGGCACCCACCTGCGTTGGTCACGTACGATGGTGACTGCACCCCACAGCGGGTGCGCGCCCCTCTCCGGAGGGATTGTCAAAACAACATGGGGATGATCGGTTTCGACAGCGGATGTCGAAGCAGGGGAAGCGTGTCGAGGAAGCGGCAATGATCTCGTAAACCATATGTCGCAAAAAATAATCGCCACTACAAAGCGCGATTCCCAGTCCTTCGCCCTCGCTGCCTGATAAGCAGTGAGTGAGGGACCCTAAATGGGTGTCAGCCCGGGAGCGTTCCCGGCCCGGATCCTGGCATAATCTAGGGAACTAAACCATCGAGCCCGGTCACGGGGCTCGATGGGAAACCAAACAGTGACTGGGCCCGTCGGCGACTTGTTCGCGTGATCGCCGGGGCCGAGAAAATCACAGCGAACTGCACACGGAGAAGCCCTGATTCTGCACCGTTGGACGCGGGTTCGATTCCCGCCATCTCCACGATCGGGAAGGTCCTCGGACCTACCCAACCCATGTGGGTGAAAGCCCCGCTGCTCGCGAGCAGCGGGGCTTTCGCTTTGAAGAGGGGAACATGACCGAACCCCGTCACCTGCTCGTCCGCGCTCAGGACGACTCCTACTCGTGGCCCCTGCTCGCCGACGACGAGCCTTTGGACCAGGGCCTCCCCGATACTCTGGCCGACCGACTTGGCTCCTGGTCCCTGGCCCGGCCGAAGGGTGGCTTCACCTCCCGCCCGGCGCTGCGCAAGCACGTCGCCGAGGGCCTGGACGTGGCGCGTGCGCTGGCGAAACACCTCGGCCCGGACTGGACCGTCCGCTACTGGGACGAGCGGCACCGGACCGAGAAGTACGTCTGCTGGGGATGCGGGCGCGCCAACCTCACCCCAGACGCCCACGGCACCCCGCCGCACCCCGTCCACATCTTCGTCGAGGCCGAGTACGGGTGGTATCCGCTGCGCGCCGACGGGTTCGGGGATTTCCCACCCGACGACCCCGCCGCCGCGCTCGACCTCTCCCACGCACTGGTGGCCGACCTCAATGCCTGGTCCCAGGGCCACAAGGAGGCCATCGGCGGCTGGCTGGACGACCGCGACGGCGTCCGGGAGCGCATCGCCCTCGAGCGGCTGTGGGAGGAGGGCCGGCTCCTCACCGATCGCGTCGCCCGCGAACTGCACCCGGGTCGGACCGTCACCTACCGGGGCCTGTGACCGCGCCCGGCCGACCCGGCCGGGATCACGCGTCGCGCGGCGCGGTACTCGCGCGTTCCGTCAGCCTCGGCGGCAACAGCGTCGCCTCCGGTACGTCGTCGCCGCCGAGCCTGCGCATCAGCAGCTCCACCGCCCGCTCACCCACCTCGGCGGACGGCAGGGCGACCGAGGTGACGGGCACCCGGACGCTCTCGGCGAGTTCGTCCGGGCAGATGGCGGTGACGGACAGGTCGCCGGGCACCCGCAGCCCGAGCTGCTCGAAGGCGTCGATCAGCGGTTCCAGCACCGGCTCGTTGTGCACGACGACCCCGGTCAGCGCCGGCTGCTCGCGCAGCAGCCGCTCGGCGACCCGGCGGGCGGCGCCCGGCCCGGTCTCGCACGGGTGGACGGTGGAGGCCAGCCCGCTGCGGTCGGCGGCGGCGGTGAACCCCTGCACCACACGCTGCGCGAACGCCGTCCGACGCACATACACCTCCGGCGGCGACCCGACGAGGGCCACCACCCGGTGCCCGAGCCGCGCCAGATGGTCCACGCACACCTCGCCGGCCGCCCGGAAATCCAGGTCGATGCAGGTCAGACCGGCCGCGTCGGAAGGGAAGCCGATCATGACGGACGGTCTCTCCAGCGATCGCAGCAGCGGCAGCCGGGGGTCGTCGAGCTGGACGTCCATCACGATCAGCGCGTCCACCAGCGCGGTGTCCGCGACCCGCCGCAGCCCCTCATCGCCCTCCTCCTGGGTGAGCAGCAGCACGTCATGGTCGTGCTTGCGGGCGGTGGTCACCACGGACACCGCGAACTGCATGACGACCGGTACGTGCATCCCGGCCCGCAGCGGTACGACCAGCGCCAGCACGTTCGACTTGCTGCTGGCCAGCGCCCGGGCACCGGCGTGCGGCCGATAGCCCAGCTCGCGGATGGCGGCCTCGACGCGCAGCCGGGTCTCCTCGGAGATCGGGCGCTTGCCGCTCAGCGCGTAAGAGACCGTGCTGGCGGAGACCCCGGCGCGCTTCGCCACATCGGTGATCTTGACCATCAGCCCAGCTCCAGGGTGAGGAAACCGGTCCCCGCCTGCGCGTGCGCGATCCGCTCCCCGGCCGCCAGCGCCCAGGGCGCCGAGGGATCACTGGAGGACGCGCGCAGCGTGTCCCCCTCCCGTACGACCGTGAAGGTCACGTCCCCGACCGGCACCGTCACCTGGTCGCCCCGCCGCAGCCCGTACGTGCGCAGGGTGACCCCGTCGGCGTGCGGATAGTCGGGCCGGTCGTCCACCGCGCCCACCGGGATCACCGCACCCGGCCGCACCAGGAGCGGCACCCCGAGGAAGTCGTGCTGCTCGCGCACCCAGCGCGGTCCGGTCACCGTCTCGCCGGACACGAAGTGGGTCCAGGTGCCCTCGGGGACGTAGTAGGTGACGTCCCCCTCGTCGGAGAACACGGGCGCGACCAGCAGGTCCGGTCCGAGCATGTACTGCCGTTCCAGGTGCGCGCACCCGGGATCGTCCGGGAACTCCAGCACCATGGCCCGCATCATCGGCAGGCCCTCGGTGTGGGCGGTGCGGGCGGCCTCGTACAGGTAGGGCATGAGCCGGAGCTTCAGCCGGGTGAAGTGCCGAAGGACATCCACCGACTCCTCGTCGAACAGCCACGGCACCCGGTAGGAGGAGGAGCCGTGCAGGCGGCTGTGCGAGGAGAGCAGGCCGAAGGCCAGCCAGCGTTTGAAGAGGGCGGGGGTCGGGGTGCCCTCGAAGCCGCCGATGTCGTGGCTCCAGAAACCGAACCCCGAGAGCCCCAGCGAGAGCCCGCCGCGCAGCGACTCCGCCATCGACTCGTACGTCGCCTCGCAGTCGCCGCCCCAGTGCACGGGGAACTGCTGACTCCCGCTTGTCGCCGACCGGGCGAACAGGACCGCCTCGCCCTCGCCCCGGTGCTTGCGCAGCACGTCGAAGACCGTGCGGTTGTAGAGGTAGGTGTAGTAGTTGTGCATCCGCTCCGGGTCGGAGCCGTCGGACCAGGCCACGTCCAGCGGCACCCGCTCGCCGAAGTCGGTCTTGAAGCAGTCGACGCCCTGCGCGAGCAGCGCCTCCAGCTTCGACGCGTACCAGTCGCGGGCGGCCGGGCTGGTGAAGTCGACCAGCGCCATGCCGGGCTGCCACATGTCCCACTGCCAGACACTGCCGTCCGGCCGCTTCAGCAGATGACCGAGTGACTTGCCCTCCGCGAACAGCGGCGATCTCTGCGCGATGTACGGGTTGATCCACACGCTGATCCGCAGCCCGCGCTCCTTCAGCCGGGCCAGCATGCCCTCCGGGTCCGGGAACACCCGCGGATCCCACCGGAAGTCGCACCAGTGGAACTCGCGCATCCAGAAGCAGTCGAAGTGGAACACGGACAGCGGCAGTTCACGCTCCCGCATGCCCTCGATGAAGGAGGTGACGGTCTCCTCGTCGTAGGACGTGGTGAACGACGTCGACAGCCACAGCCCGAACGACCAGGCGGGCGGCAGGGCCGGACGGCCGGTGAGGGCCGTGTACTTGCGCAGGATGTCCTTCGGGGTCGGCCCGTAGATGACGTAGTACGTCAGCTCCTGCGTCTCCGCGCTGAACTGGGCCCGGGACACCACCTCCGAGGCGACCTCGAAGGACACCTTGCCGGGGTGGTCGACGAAGACGCCGTAGCCCGCGTCCGTCAGATAGAACGGGACGTTCTTGTAGGCCTGCTCGCTGCAGGTGCCCCCGTCGGCCTGCCAGACGTCGACCACCTGGCCGTTCTTCACCAGCGGCCCGAAGCGTTCACCGAGGCCGTAGACGCTGGTCCCGACCCCCAGGTTGAGCTGCTCGCGCAGATAGTGGGCGCCGTCCGCGTCCCGCATGATGCCCATGCTCTTGTGGCCGCTGGAGGTGAGGACGCGGCCGTGGGCCAGGAACTCCACCTGCCAGGGGCCGCCCCGGGCGAGCTTCACGGACAGGGCGCCGGAGGTCAGGGTCGCGTGCTCGTCGTCGTAGGAGACCTGGGGGGTGGTCTCCGCCTCGGTGAGCCGGAACTCAGGGCCGCGCCGCTCCTCGCCCGTGAAGTGGGTCAGGGTGAGGCCGATGACGTCGGGCATCGGGGTGTGCGCGTTGATCGTCATGACCGGTCCCGTCATCAGGTCGCCGCGCGAGCGGATCGGCCGGGTCGGCGCGTGGATCTCCAGCGTGCCTCCCCCAGACGCGGTGACGTCGAGGACCTCGGCCGGGTAGGCGGCGGTGACGCCCTCGCGCAGCAGCCAGTAACCGTCGGTGAACTTCATGGGGGGTTCCTTACTTCACGGCTCCCACCGCGATGCCGCGGGTGAGCGTTCGCTGGAAGACGAGAAAGAACACGAGAGCGGGCAGTACGCCGAGCAGGGCCGCCGCGTTGGTCATCGTGGCGTCCATCAGGCGCTGGCCCTGGAGGACACCGAGGGCCACCGACACGGTCTGGTTGTCGTTGGAGATCAGCATGACCAGGGGGAGCAGGAACTCGTTCCAGGTCCAGATGAAGAAGAAGACCATCAGCACACCCAGGGTGGGGCGGCTGACCGGGACGACGATCCGCCACAGGACCTGCCACTTGTTCGCGCCGTCGATGTGGGCGGCCTCGATGATCTCCCGGGGGAACTGTCCGAGCACGGAGGAGAGGAGATACGTGCCGAAGGCCGCCTGGATCACCGTGAAGACGATGATCACGCTCAGCCGGGTGTCGTAGAGGCCGGCCTGCTTGCTCAGGTAGTACACCGGGTAGACCAGCGCCTCCTGCGGCAGCATGTTCGCCAGGACGAAGAAGGCGAGGACCCAGGTGCGGCCCTTGATGCGGCCGATGCCGATCGCGTAGGCGTTGAGGACGGACAGCACCACCGCCAGGGCCGCCACCGAGCCGCTGATCAGCACGGAGTTCACCAGCTTCCGGCTGTAGTCCACCCGCTCCCAGAAGTCCTTCAGGCCGTCCAGGTAGAGGCCGTCCGGCAGGCTCAGCGGGCCGTTCCGGGAGTACTCCGCCGGGGACTTGACCGCGTTGACCGCCACGATCAGGAACGGGACGACCATGAAGAGGGCGGCGATGCAGAGGGCGATCAGGACCGGGTAACGGCGTAGGGCCCTCGTCATGGGCGTACCCCTTCCTCGGCGTCCTCCGCGCGGGTCTGGAGCTTCAGGCCGACCAGCGACAGGGCCAGGATGATCACGGTGAGGACGGTGGAGATCGCGGCGCCGTAGCCGACCTGGGTCTTCTCGAAGAACGTGGTGAAGGAGAAGTAGGACGGGACGTTCGTCGCGCCGCCGGGCCCGCCCTTGGTCAGGACGTACACCGCGCCGAACACCTTCAGCGCGGCGATCGAGCACCAGGTGAGGACGACATAGGTCTCCGGGCGGATCTGCGGCAGTGTGATGTGCCGGAAGCGGCGCCACCAGCCGGCGCCGTCCAGCTCGGCCGCCTCGTACAGCTGCGGGTCGACGCGTTGCAGGCCGGCCATGAAGACGACCAGCGGGAAGCCGAGCTGCACCCACACCATCACGCCCATCACGCTGTACAGCGCGAGGTCGGGGTCGCCGAGCCAGTCCTGCTGCCAGGAGCCCAGGCCGACCGCCTTGAGGAGCGCGTTGAGCGAGCCGTTGTCGGGGGCCAGGATCCAGCTCCAGACGATGCCGGCGACGGCGATCGGCAGGACCTGGGGGAGGTAGAAGCAGGCGCGCAGTACGGCGGCGAGTCCGCTGCCGAAGTGCTTGCCGACGTAGTCGAACAGGGCGGCGGCCAGGACCAGTCCGAGGGCCGTGGGGATCACCGCCATGGCGACCACCATGAACAGGCTGTGCCGGAAGGACTCCCAGAACTCCGAGTCGTCCATCAGCTCGCGGTAGTTGGCGAGCCCGGACCACTCCGGGCTGCCCACGCCCTGCCACTCGGTGAAGCTCACGCCCGTGTTCATCAGGAACGGGACGACGATCACCGCGAGGAAGGCCAGGGCGCCCGGGAGCAGGAACAGCGCGTACGAGGAGCTCGGGCGGCGCGGGGGGCGGGGGCCGGGCCCCTTGCCGACCACCCGGGCGTCCCGTTCGACGGTCACCGTCATCGCTTCGGCGCGCCCTTGTCGTAGGCCTCCTGGAGGGCGTCGAGGTAGTTGTTCGGTTCTGTGCTGCCGGTGATCAGTTTCTGGGTCTCGGAGACGAGGACGTCGTAGAAGCCGGCGACCGGCCAGTCGGGGTAGAAGGCCAGGCCGTCCCGCTTGCTGAGGGTGTTGAAGTCGGCGATCAGCGTCTTGGACTTGGGGTCGGTGATCGCGTTGGCGTCGGCCGCGACCGGGACGCCGCCCTTGTTGCCGAGGAGGTCCTGAATTTTCTTCGACAGGGTGATGTCGATGAAGTCGTGGGCGAGTTCCTTGTTCTTGGCGTTCTTCGGGACGACCCACAGGTTGCCGCCGGAGCCGAGCGTCAGGTTCGAGCCGGGCCACAGGAAGGTGCCCCAGTCGAACTTCGCCTCGTCCTGGAAGCGGCCGTACCACCAGCTGCCGGAGAACAGGATCGGCGACTTGCCCTGGATGAAGGAGACACCGGCCTCCTCGGCCTTGGTGCTGGTGGAGTTCTTGCCGATGTAGCCCTTCTTCACCCAGTCGGCGAAGGTCTCGGCGGCGTACGTCCAGGCCTGGTCGTGGAAGTCGGTCTTTCCCTTGTACAGCTCGTAGGCGTCGACCCACGAGCGGTCGGCCTTGGAGAGGGCGAGCTGGTAGAGGTACTGCTGGGCGATGTACTCGGCACCGCCGTTGGAGAGCGGGGTGACGCCGTTCTTGACGAAGGTGTCCATCGCTGCGGTCAGCTCGTCGAACGTCTTCGGCTCGGCGATCTTGTACTTGGCGAAGAGGTCCTTGTTGTAGAAGACCATCGTGTACTCGGCGTAGTTGGGCACGCCGTACCACTTGCCGGAGCCCATCACGCCGTCGGTGTCGTACACGCTGGTCGTACGCACTCCCGCGCTGATCTTCTTGTCCCAGCCGCGCTTGGTCGCCTCGGCGGTCAGGTCGGTGAGGAGGCCCTGCTTGGAGAGCAGGCCCGCCGTCGCGTTGCCCTTGTTGTACTCCATGAGGTCGGGCGCGTCGGAGGAGTTCAGGACCATCGGGGCGGTCTTCTGGATCTGCTCGAAGCTCTTCTCCTCGTACTTCACCTTCACACCCGGATGGGTGGCCTCGAACTCCTTGATGGCCTCGTTCCAGGCGGCGCCCATCGCGCTGTTCGGTGCCTCGTAGTGCCACAGCCGCAGGGTCTTGCCGTCGGACCCGCCGCTGCCGTCCGATCCGCCGCAGGAGGTCATCAGCAGGGATCCCGCCAGGACCACCGCGCTCGCCACCACACGCCTTCGTGCCGTCAACATCCAGTGCCTCCAAGGGAGTCGGATGGGTCTCAGGGCGTCACGCGGAGTTCATCGAATCGATTCGATGCGTGACGTCGAAGCGCTTCGACGGGCGAAGGTATGTGGCGGCTGTGAGTGCGTCAATGGGGCGTACGTGAATTGCCGTGCCGTGCCGTGCGGTGCGGTGGGCTGTCGCGCGCCTGCTGTGAGTGGGTGGGTGGGGGCCGTGGCGGTGCGTCGAGCCCGTCGCGGGTCGCGCCCCTCCGTTCGCTGCCACGGTTCAGCGGCGTTGGGACCGGCTGAGCGACGGGCTGCGACGCACCGCCACGGCCCGCTCCCGCGGTCATGCGGCTGCGGGGGCTCGCCGCTGGGTGAGTGTGATCAGCAGGGCCGTTGCCGCGGCCGCCAGAGGGACCGTGAAGCCGGTGGCAGGGGAGCAGTGTTCGACCAGCCAGCCGCCTGTCGCGCTGCCGCAGGCTATGCCGCCGAGCAGGGCGGTCACCGCCAGGGACATGCCCTCGTTGAGGCGGGCGGGCGGGGTGCGTTCCTGGATGAGGGTCATGCCGGTGACCATGGTGGGGGCCGTCGCCATTCCGGCGACCAGCAGCGCGCCGGACAGGGCGAGAAGTGAGCCGGTGAGGGCCGCCGCGAGCAGGGGCAGTGTCAGCAGGGCCGTCATCGCGGCGACGCACCAGGGGTAGCGAGCTGCGGCCGGTCCGGTGGGCTTCACCATGCCGTAGACCAGGCCCGCCGCGCAGGAACCGGCCGCCTGGAGCGCGAGCACGGCACCCGCGGCCGTGCGGTGTCCCTGCGCGTCGGCGAACGCGATGGTGACGACCTCCATCGCGCCGAACACCGCCCCCATGGCCAGGCAGACGGCGAGCAGCGGGGGTATGCCGGGCGCGCGGTAGGGGGCGCCGCCGGAAGGGCGGCGCTGCGGGGGCGGCTCGGTGCCGCGCTGGGCGGTGAACAGCAGGACGCCTGTGACCAGCAGCACTGCGCCGAACAGGGTGCCCGCCTCCGGGAAGAGCGTGCCGCACAGCAGGGCCGCGAGGACCGGGCCCAGCATGAAGCACAACTCGTCGGCGGCCTGTTCGAAGGAGTTCGCGGTGTGCAGGGCGCGGGCGTCGCCCTTGAGCAGGTGCGCCCAGCGGGCCCGGGACATCCCGCCGGTGTTGGGGGTCGTCGCGGTCGCGGCGTACGCGGCGAACAGGGTCCAGTCGGGGGCGCCGAGACGCACGCAGAGCAGCAGCGCGAGCGAACCGAGCGCGGCGACCAGTGTGGCCGGTACGGCGATCCGGGCCTGGCCGTACCGGTCGACCAGCCGTGCGATCCAGGGGGCGACCAGCGCGGTCGTCGCGAGCCCGGTCGCGGTGACGGCACCGGCGAGGGCGTACGAGCCACGCGACCCGGCGATCATCACCACCGCGCTCACGCTGAACATGCCCATGGGCAGCCGGGCTATCAGGTTCCCGGCCGTGAAGGCGCGGGCGCCGGGGAGTGCGAGAAGCCGGCGGTAGGGGCCGGGTGGGCGGGGCGTGCGGCGGGGGTGGAAGTCGACGGCGACCAGGGCGTCGCCGGTGACGGTGTACAGGGGCGGTCCGGGCGGGGTCGGTTGCGGCATGGGTCCACCGTCGCCCGGGGGTGATCAAGCGGTCCAACACCTTCTCCGTACCGATTCACGCACCTGCGTTGTAAGTTCGCCGGATGCCTCAGCATCTCGACCCCCGACTCCTGCGCGCCTTCCTGGCCGTCGCCGATGAACTGCACTTCACGCGTGCCGCGACCCGCCTCTACGTCGCGCAGCAGGCGCTCAGCCGGGATGTGCGGCGACTGGAGCGGGAGTTGGGCGCGGAGCTGTTCGTGCGGACCACCCGGCAGGTGACGCTGACGTCCGAGGGTGAGCGGCTGGTGCCGTACGCGCGGCGCGTCCTGGCGGCGCAGGAGGCGCTGCTGGCCGCGTTCGGGCAGGCCAGGCCGCTCCTGGTGGACCTGAACTCGCCGGGGCTGGAAACCGGGCGCCGGGTGCTGCGACTGGCGCGTGAACTCGCCCCCGAGCAGGAGCTGATGGCCCGCTACGAGAGCGGGCTGACGGGAGCCGCGGGGGAGATGATCGCGGGCCGGCTCGACGTGTCGTTCGGCCGGTTCGCGGGCCTGCCCCCGGTGATGCGGTCGCAGCTCGACCATCAGGCCGTACGGCTTGAGCCGATGGCGGTGGTGCTGCCCGAGGCGCACCGGCTGGCGTCGCTGCCGGAGGTGCCGTTGTCCGCGCTGGCGGGGGAGTGCGTGTACGCGGGTGCCGGGAACCCGCGCACGCCGGAGTGGACCGATCTCGCCCACCGGTTGTTCGACGGACGGGGGATCGAGGTGGCGCCGCCCGTCCCGCTCGCGGTAGGGGACGAGGAGTTCCGGCGGATCATGGCGAAGGCGGGCAATCCCATCCTTGCGGTGGTGGGCTTTCCGGCCATGCCCGCGACGGTGCTGCGGCCGCTCGTCGATCCCGTCCCGCTCTCCCCGGTGTCACTGGTGTGGCGGAAGGGGCTGGTCCACCCGGGGTTCGATGCGCTTCGACGGGCCGCGGACCGGATTTCAGCCGAGGAGGGATGGCTGACTCGGCCCGCAAATGGATGGATTCCGGCCATCGACGTGGACATGATAAAAACCGGCAATTGACGCGTTGTCGCATTTACCGGTCGCGTCTGCGCTAGATTCAGGGCGCCCGAGCGCCATATGTCAAGAGGGCGCGCACGATCCGGCGGGGGGCCGGGTTCATTCGGCGTGCGCTCGGGTCGTTTCGCGCACCCGGAACTTGTCCCGTGGGGGGAACAGCGCACGTGAAGAAATGGCGGGAAGACGCCCAACTGGAATGGCCAGCAGCGGCGTCCGCGACCAGAGGCACACCGGTGACGAGCGTCAACACACAGGAGTTTCCGGAAACCGGAGCGAGTGATGCCACTCCGGTCCCGGCCGCCGGGCTCCCCGGCACCGAGGTCCGGGACCCCTGGCAGGAGGAGAGCGGCGACAGCGGCTCCGCGGCCAACGACCCGCAGGAGGTGACCGTCCAGCTCGACTCCGTGCGGTTCGGTGACGCCGCCGCGGCGGCGGGCAGAGGCGGTGCGGACGGCGGCCAGGACGCCTCCGACGGGCCCGTGTTCGTCGACGAGACCGGCCGCCGGCGGATCCGGATCCGCCGCCTCGGCATCTGCGTGGGCGTCGCCTGCGCCGCCTACGCCGCCGTCATCGTCGGCACCCTGCTGTCGGGCAACTCCGACGCGCCCTGGCTGCCGGTACCGGTCCAGGACGACGACAAACCCGCGGCCAAGGTCGAGGCCGACAGCCCACCGCAGCCCACCAGGACGGCCGCTCCGGTCCTGCCTCCGGTCGGCCCCCTCCTGCCCGGCCCGGTCGGTCCCTTCCTGCCCGGCGTGCACGTCAGGCCCTCCCTTCCCGGCGTGGCCCGCACGCCCGTGAGCACTCCGCGGCCCAGCCCCTCCGCCGGCGCGCCAGGACCGAGCCCGTCCGCCAAACCCGGGCCCATGACCAGCGCTCCCGTCAAGCCGACCCCGGGCGTCTCCACGCCCGGCCCGGCTCCCGGCACGAGCGCGCCGGTCCTGCCGCCGCCGTCCTCTCCGCAGCCGTCCCCGACGAGCGCCAGCCCCTCACCCGTCGCCTCCCCGTCCCCGACCGGGGACGGCACCGGCACCATGGCCGAGGGAACGCCCTCGCCCGTGCCGACCGCGTCCGAGGCGACGTCGCCCTCGGCGCCCGGCCCGTCGAGCCCCGCCGCCCCGTCCCCGGAGAACACCGTCTGATGGCATCCCGCACCAACCGTCGAACCGCCAGGAAGACCAGAAGAACGGGCGGTTCGACGGCCGCTCGACGCCGTCGGCTCCCGCTGCGGCACCTGCTGCCCCTGCTGCTCCTGCTCGCCCTGGCGGCGATGCTGATGCTGCGCGGCTATGTGCACAGCGAGATCCTCGCCGACCACCGCATCCGGCCCGAGACCACCGCCGACCACGTACCCGAGAAGATCCTCGAGGGCGGCCCGGTCATCGACACCCGCGGCCCCAAGGCCACCACCCTCGACGTGCCGGACCACCGCATCGTCCTCACCTTCGACGACGGCCCCGACCCGACCTGGACGCCCAAGGTCCTCGACGTCCTCAGGAAGCACCACGCGCACGGCGTCTTCTTCATCACCGGCACCATGGCCTCCCGCCACCCCGACCTGGTCCGCCGCATGGCGGCCGAGGGCCACGAGATCGGCCTGCACACCTTCAACCACCCCGACCTCTCCCTGCAGACCAGGAAACGCATCGACTGGGAGCTGTCCCAGAACCAGATGGCGCTCGCCGGCGCGGTCGGCATCCGCTCCTCGCTGTTCCGGCCGCCGTACTCCTCCACCGCCTCCGCCCTGGACGACCACACCTGGCCCGTCACCCGGTACGTCGGCAGCCGCGGCTACATCACCGTCCTCACCACCGACGACAGCGAGGACTGGCGCAAGCCCGGCGTCCAGGAGATCGTCCACAACTCCACGCCGAAGAACGGCAAGGGCGCGATCGTCCTGATGCACGACTCCGGCGGCGACCGCCACCAGACGGTGCAGGCCCTGGACCGGCTCCTGCCCGAACTCAAGCAGCGCGGCTACCGCTTCCAGAACCTCACCGAAGCCCTCGACGCGCCCTCCGCGCACACCGAGGTCACCGGCCCCGACCTGTGGAAGGGCAAGGCCTGGGTCTTCCTGGTCGGTGCCTCCGACACCATCACCGACGTCCTGGTCGTCGGCCTCGCGGTGATCGGGTTCCTGGTCCTCGCCCGCTTCGGCCTGATGCTGCTGCTGTCCGGCATCCACGTCCGCCGCACCCGCCGCAAGGGCTTCACCTGGGGCCCCGACGCGCCGGTCACCGAACCGGTCTCGGTGCTGGTCCCGGCGTACAACGAGGCCAAGTGCATCGAGAACACCGTGCGTTCCCTGATGCGCAGCGAGCACCCCATCGAGGTCCTCGTCATCGACGACGGCTCCGCCGACGGAACGGCCCGCATCGTCGAGGACCTGGACCTGCCGAACGTACGCGTCGTCAGACAGCTCAACGCCGGCAAGCCCGCCGCCCTCAACCGCGGCATCGCCAACGCCCGCCACGACCTGATCGTGATGATGGACGGCGACACCGTCTTCGAACCGGCCACCGTCCGCGAACTCGTCCAGCCCTTCGCCGATCCGCGCGTCGGCGCGGTCGCCGGCAACGCCAAGGTCGGCAACAAGGACACCCTCATCGGCGCCTGGCAGCACATCGAGTACGTGATGGGCTTCAACCTGGACCGCCGTCTGTACGACGTCCTGCGGTGCATGCCCACCATCCCCGGCGCCGTCGGCGCCTTCCGCCGCAGCGCCCTCGACCGGGTCGGCGGCATGAGCGACGACACCCTCGCCGAGGACACCGACATCACCATGGCCATCCACCGCGACGGCTGGCGGGTGGTCTACGCGGAGAAGGCCCGCGCCTGGACGGAGGCCCCGGAGTCGGTCCAGCAGCTGTGGTCGCAGCGCTACCGCTGGTCGTACGGCACCATGCAGGCGATCTGGAAGCACCGCCGCGCACTCGTCGAACGCGGGCCTTCGGGACGCTTCGGCCGCGTGGGCCTGCCCCTGGTCGCCCTGTTCATGATCGTCGCACCGCTCCTCGCGCCGCTGTTCGACGTGTTCCTCTTCTACGGCCTGGTCTTCGGGCCCACGGGCAAGACGATCGCCGCCTGGTTCGGCGTCCTGGGCATCCAGGCCGCCTGCGCCGCGTACGCCTTCGTCCTCGACCGCGAACGCCTCACCCCGCTGATCTCGCTGCCCCTCCAGCAACTCCTCTACCGCCAGCTCATGTACGTCGTCCTGCTCCAGTCCTGGATCACCGCCCTGACCGGGGGCCGACTGCGCTGGCAGAAACTGCGGCGCAAGGGCCAGGTGGCCGCGCCGCCCGGTGAGACGCCGGCGAGCCGGCAGGCAGGCAAGCAGGCAGTGGACCAGGGGGCCGCCCGATGAGTACGACTCCCACGCTGCCCGCCGACACACAGGACGAGCCGGCCCCGGCCGTACCGGAGCGCAAACCACCGGCCCGCGACCGCTACTTCGACCTGCTGCGGGCCGTCGCCCTCTTCCGTGTCGTCTTCTACCACCTGATGGGCTGGGCCTGGCTGCCCGTGGTGTTCCCGTCGATGGGCGTGATGTTCGCCCTTGCCGGCAACCTCATGGCCCGCTCGCTCAAGCGCCCCGCCCTCCAGGTCGTACGCGGCCGACTGCGCCGCCTGCTGCCCCCGCTGTGGCTGCTCGGCGCGATCGGCGTGACCGGCATGCTGCTCCAGGGCTGGGGGCCCGGCTCCGACGGACACCCGGGGTGGTGGTGGCTGCACCTCACCTTCTGGATCCTGCCGCTGAGCGAACCGTCGGCCCCCGAGACCATGCCCGGCGTCCACGGCTTCCTCGGCGAGGACTGGGCGGCCCAGCTCGCCGTCCCGCTCTGGTACGTCCGCGCCTACCTCTGGTACGTCCTGCTCTCCCCGCTGCTCCGCAAGGCACTGCGGGCGCTGCCCTGGCCGACGATCCTCGCGCCGATCGCGCTGACCGGTGCCCTCAGCTGGGGCTGGATCAGCATGCCCAGCGAGCGGATCGACTCCGCCGTCCTGGACTTCGCCACCTTCGGCGCCTGCTGGCTGCTCGGGATGGCCCACCACGAGGGCGTCCTGAAGCGTCTGCCGCGTTACGTCGTCCCGTCCGTGGCACCCGCCGTCGCCGCCGTCGGCCTCTGGTACGCCCTGCACCACGGCTTCCGGACCGGCCACGACCTCGATGACATCCCCTTCGGCCAGGCCCTGTGGTCCTTCGCGACGGTGCTGCTCCTGCTGCACCTCAGCCCGACCTGGACCGAGTGGCCGCGCAGGCTGCGCCGTTGGGACCGCCTGATCACGCTCCTCAACTCGCGCGCGGTGACGATCTACCTCTGGCACAACGTGTGCATCGTCGTCGCGGCGATGCTGTGGGACCGGCTCTGGGGCTTCCCGGTGCTGGAGACGCACTTCTCCTGGCTCCTGGAGAGCTCGTGGCCGGTCCTCGTGGTCGTCTGGATACTCGTCGCCGGCTGCGTCGTCTGCTTCGGCTGGGCGGAGGACCTGGCCGCCCGCCGCAGGCCCCGCCTGTGGCCGGACGGCTCGAAGCGGCAGTCCGGGCGGGCGGGGACCCACCGGGCCTGAACCACCCACCGGTCACGTGACGAACGTTGCGTGACCGGGACCTCTCATCCCGTTCTCCCCGGCGGTGAGAGCAAAGTTCCTTTCCGGTCACCCACAGCCACAGACAGGAAACGCGTCCCCTCTACCTTCGGTACTCATCACCGCTCGATGCCCCTCACCACCCGAGCACCCGAGTCCCGAAGCACCGTGGAGGCGTCATGACAGCCCCTAGCACAGCCCCCGCTTCAAGCAGGGGAGGTCGCTGGATCGAGCACTGGGATCCGGAGAACGAGACCTTCTGGCAGCAGGGCGGCGAGAAGATCGCCCGCCGGAACCTGCTCTTCTCCGTCCTCTCCGAGCACATCGGCTTCTCGATCTGGACCATGTGGTCGGTGCTGGTGCTCTTCATGGGCCCGGAGTACGGGCTGACCCCGGCGGACAAGTTCCTGCTCACCTCGGTGGTCACGCTGGTCGGTGCGGTCGTCCGCGTCCCCTACACCTTCGCCGTCGCCATCTTCGGCGGCCGCAACTGGACGATCATCTCGGCCGGCCTCCTGCTCATCCCGACCGTCGCCGCGTTCTCCGTGATGAAGCCGGGGACCTCGTTCAACACCTTCCTCCTCATCGGCCTGCTCGCCGGCATCGGCGGCGGCAACTTCGCCTCCTCGATGACGAACATCAACGCCTTCTTCCCGCTGCGGAAGAAGGGCTGGGCGCTCGGCCTCAACGCGGGCGGCGGCAACATCGGCGTGCCGGTGATCCAGCTGGTCGCGCTCGCGGTGATCGGCGCGAGCGGCGGGCCGCGGGTGCTGCTCGGCATCTACATCCCGCTGATCCTGCTCGCCGCCGTCCTCGCCGCGCTGTACATGGACAACCTCACGTCCGTGAAGAACGACACCGGCGCCGCCAAGGACGCCGCGAAGGACGCCCACACCTGGATCATGTCCTTCCTCTACGTCGGCACGTTCGGTTCGTTCATCGGCTACAGCTTCGCCTTCGGGCAGGTCCTGACGAACCAGTTCGGCCGCACCCCGCTGCAGGCGGCGTACCTCACCTTCGTCGGCCCGCTGCTCGGCTCGCTCATCCGCCCCCTCGGCGGCTGGCTCGCCGACCGCTACGGCGGCGCCCGCATCACCCTCTACAACTACGTCGGCATGGCCGCCGCCACCGGCGTCCTGATCTACGCCAGCATGCAGAAGTCGCTGCCGCTGTTCGTGGCCGTCTTCGTGGTGCTGTTCGTCCTCAGCGGCCTCGGCAACGGCTCGACGTTCAAGATGATCCCCGGCATCTTCCAGGCGAAGGCCCTGGCCAAGGGGCTCGAGGGCGAGGCGGCGGCCGCCCACGGCCGACGGCTGTCCGGGGCCTCCATGGGGCTCATCGGCGCGGTCGGCGCGCTCGGCGGCGTCGGCATCAACATGGCCTTCCGGCAGTCCTTCCTCTCCTACGGCTCCGGCACCGGAGCGTTCGTCGCCTTCCTCGCCTACTACGGCGTCTGCTTCGCGGTGACTTGGGCCGTATACCTTCGCAAGGCCACCGGTACGGCCACCGCCGCGACCACCGCTTCGGAGGCGAAGCCGCAGCTCAGCTACGCCGAGGTGTGAGCTGCACCACCGGCGGAACACATGTCGGGGGTGTGACGTAACACCGGCGACATGAAGCCGAACCGAGCCTGTCACGGACCGTTGACAGGCTCGTTCGGCATGTAGGCGCCATGAACTCGAGCGGGACGAGTGTGATGTACGAGCAACAGCAGCGACCGGAACACGGCCCCCTCGCGGGGTTCACAGTAGGAGTGACGGCAGCGCGCCGGGCCGACGAGCTCGGGGCGCTGCTCCAGCGGCGCGGCGCGGCGGTGCTGCACGCGCCGGCCCTGCGCATCGTGCCGCTCGCCGACGACGGTGAGCTGCTCGCCGCCACCAAGGACCTCATCGACCAGGCGCCGGACGTCGTGGTGGCGACCACCGCGATCGGCTTCCGGGGCTGGATCGAGGCCGCCGAGGGCTGGGGGCTCGGCGAGACGCTCCTGGAGCGGCTGCGCGGGGTGGAACTGCTGGCCCGCGGCCCCAAGGTGAAGGGGTCGATCCGGGCCGCCGGGCTGACCGAGGACTGGTCGCCGTCCAGCGAGTCCATGGCCGAGGTGCTCGACCGGTTGCTGGAGGAGGGCGTCGAGGGCCGCCGGGTCGCCGTCCAGCTGCACGGCGAGCCGCTGCCCGGTTTCGTGGAGGCGCTGCGGGAGGGTGGCGCGGAGGTCGTCGGGGTGCCCGTATACCGGTGGATGCCGCCCGAGGACCTCTCACCCCTGGACCGGTTGGTGGACGCCACCGTCTCGCGCGGCGTCGACGCGATCACCTTCACCAGCGCGCCGGCCGCCGTGTCCCTGCTCGCCCGGGCCGAGGAGCGCGGACTGCTGTCCGAGGTGCTCGCCGCCCTCAACCACGACGTGCTGCCGGCCTGCGTCGGCCCGGTGACCGCGCTACCGCTGCAGTCCCGGGGCATCGACACGGTCCAGCCCGAGCGATTCCGGCTCGGCCCCCTCGTCCAGCTGCTGTGCCAGCAACTCCCGAACCGGGCACGGTCGCTGCCGATCGCCGGGCACCGGGTGGAGATCCGCGGGCACGCGGTCCTGGTGGACAGTGAGTTGAAGCCGGTGCCGCCGGCCGGGATGTCCCTGCTGCGGGCGCTGTCCCGACGGCCCGGCTGGGTGGTGCCCCGCGCCGACCTGCTGCGCGCGCTGCCCGGTGCGGGCCGTGACGAGCACGCCGTGGAGACGGCGATGGCCCGCCTCCGTACGGCCCTGGGCGCCCCGAAGTTGATCCAGACGGTGGTGAAGCGGGGCTACCGCCTGGCACTGGACCCGGTGGCGGAGTCGAAGTACGCCGACGCCTAGGGAGTCCGTGCACGGGTGCCGGTGGCTGAGCATCAGACGCCCCGGAAGGCGCCCGCCGCGCGTACGAGGGGTTCCAGCCGCGCCAGCGGGCAGGCACTGTAAGAAGGCAACGGTTCTTCCCGCCCTTCTCACTGGTCCCTTCCCCCCGGGGCAACCCCTAGGCGGTGACAAGGCACATGGCACTGGGCACGGCCACGGCCCCGCACGAGCTGCGGTTCGACGCCGGGCGGATCTGCCTGGATCTGCTCGCGACCACCCACCCCTTCGAACACCTCGACTCCCTGCCGCCCCTGCGCGCCTGGATCACCGGCTCCGGACTCGTCCCGGCCGGCACGGCGTTGGCCCACGCCGACGCCTCCTGGCTCGCCGGATTCCAGGAACTGCGCCGCATCGTCGGCCTGTTGGTGCACTGCCCGGCGGCGCCGCCCGAGACCCGGACGGATGCCCACGACCTCGCCCTCACCCGCGTCAACGACCTCGCCCGTGCCGCGCCCCCGGCCCCCCTCGCCGTACGGAGCGAGGACGGGTCGCTGGTACGCGAGTTGGCCGGCCCACCCGGGTGCGCCGCGCTGCTCGCCGCCGTCGCCCGGGACACCGTGGAACTGCTCACCGACCCCGCCACCCGCGCCGCGCTGCGTCAGTGCGAAGGGGACAACTGCCCCATTGTGTACGTCGACACCTCGCGGGGCCGCAGGCGCCGATGGTGCTCCAGCGAGGTCTGCGGAAACCGGGAAAGAGTGGCCCGGCACCGCCGTCGAGTGGCCCTCTCACGCGCTTGAGCGACCCCAACTACGGGTATGCGCACGGCCGTACGCCTTCCTGGGTGCCCGGTATGCGGCTTCTGTGGAGCGACCGTCGAAGTGATTTCGATAACACTCCGTTTGGTTACGGCGGCGTAGGGGCAGCGCGCTCCAACTTGCCAGCGTGGCGGAAATGTAAAGAAGAAGCGGTGAGTATGTGCACCCATGTCCCCCTCGTCACGTCACCACGAAGAAAAGTGTCCTGTCACTTTGAACACCCCACCGCCCCCGTCCGTACCCGGTGTTGAGCGACCGGCAGGGGGAACCCCCGGACATCGGAGGTGGGCGTGCGCAAAGATTCCGTCGTGGCCAATGAACGTGGAACGAGGGCCCGACATCGCATGTCCCAGCCCTCGGAACCTGATGAGGAGCTGATGCGTGCCCTCTACAGAGAGCACGCGGGACCGCTGCTCGCTTATGTCCTGCGCCTGGTTGCCGGAGACCGGCAGCGCGCCGAGGACGTCGTGCAGGAGACGCTCATCCGTGCCTGGAAGAACGCCGGTCAGCTCAATCGAGCGACCGGATCGGTACGCCCCTGGCTGGTGACGGTCGCTCGCCGCATCGTCATCGACGGCCACCGAAGCCGGCAGGCCCGGCCGCAGGAGGTCGACCCGTCGCCGCTGGAGGTCATCCCCGCGGAGGACGAGATCGACAAGGCGCTGTGGCTGATGACGCTGTCGGACGCACTCGACGACCTGACCCCGGCTCACCGGGAGGTGCTCGTCGAGACGTACTTCAAGGGGCGTACCGTCAACGAGGCGGCGCAGACGCTGGGGATACCCAGCGGCACTGTCCGCTCGCGGGTCTTCTATGCCCTGAGGTCGATGAAGCTTGCTCTGGAAGAGCGGGGGGTGACGGCGTGATGAGCGTTTACGGGGGATTCGGAACAGGCGGTTCGGGTATGTCTGGCCCCATGCAGCAGGGATCTCCGGCTCCGAACGAGCACGAGACCGTCGGCGCCTATGCCCTCGGGATCCTCGACGACGCGGAGGCGACCGCCTTCGAAGCACACCTCGCCACCTGCGAGTGGTGCGCCCAGCAGCTCGACGAGCTCGCCGGGATGGAACCCATGCTGGCCGCCCTCGCGGACCTGCCGGGCTCCGGCACACCCACCATCGGTGAGTCCCTGTCCGCCAAGCCCGCCCCACGGATGGCCGAGAAGCTCGTCGACGAGGTCGTCGTCCAGCGCACGCAGAAGCGTCGGCGCACCTTCTTCATGCTCGCGGCCTCGGTCGCGCTGATCATCGCCGGCCCGCTCGCGGCCATGGCGGCGAGCGGTGGCGACAGCGGCGGCGGCACGGCGGTCCAGGCGGGCGCGAGCTCCGCCCAGTCGGTCTTCGACAAGCTGCCCGCGAAGGTCTCCGGTACCGACCCCTCCACCAAGGTCACCGCGACCGTCGGTATGGAGAAGAAGGCCTGGGGCACGGAGGCCGTGGTCAAGCTGAACAACGTGGCCGGACCGAACAAGTGCTCGCTCATCGCCGTCGGCAAGAACGGCGAGCGCGAGACCATCTCCACCTGGGCCGTCCCGGAATGGGGCTACGGCCTCCCCGGCGCCAAGACGGAACAGGCCAAGAACCCGCTCTACGTCCAGGGCGGCGCCGCCTTCACCCCCGACCAGATCGACCACTTCGAGGTCATCGACTTCGACGGCAAGAAACTCGTCCAGATCGACGCGTAGGGCCTGCCCCCGCAAGCCCCTCGCCTCCACCGGCCCCCTTCGCGTACGGTTGACGGCTGCCCAGCACGTCAGAAGGGGGCCCGGTGGCCGCTCAGGCTCAGCAGGAAACCGCGCTCGACCCGGTTCACGATTCCGTTCGTGACGGGGAGATCAGCGTCGAACAGGAACACCTCGACCGGGTGTACCAGCGCCTCGAGGAGAAGATCCACGAGGCCGAGTTCCTCATGCACGACGCGGCCAAACGCGGCCAGGTAGGCACGCCCGGCGCGCTCGCCGAGCGGGACGCACAGGTGTTCCGGGCCGGCGTCCACCTCAACCGGCTCAACAACGAGTTCGAGGACTTCCTCTTCGGCCGGATCGACCTGCTGCGGGGCAAGGACGGCAAGAAGGGGCCGGACGGCGCCTACACCGCGGTGGAACCGGCGGAGGGCGCGGTCCGCCCCGACAACACCGCCGACATCGCCGAGACCCTGCACATCGGCCGCATCGGCGTCCTCGACGCCGACTACAGCCCGCTCGTGATCGACTGGCGGGCCCCGGCGGCCGCCCCCTTCTACCGCTCCACCCCGGTCGACCCCGGCCGGGTCGTGCGCCGACGGGTCATCCGCTCCAAGGGCCGCAAGGTACTCGGCGTCGAGGACGACCTGATGCGCCCCGAGCTGAAGGCGTTCCTCGACGGCGGCGAACTGCCCGTCATCGGCGACGGCGCCCTGATGGCCGCCCTCGGCCAGGCCCGCAGCCACACCATGCGCGACATCGTCGCCTCCATCCAGGCCGAGCAGGACCTCGTCATCCGGGCCCCCGCCGCGTCCGTCACCTACGTCGAGGGCGGCCCCGGCACCGGCAAGACCGCCGTCGCCCTGCACCGCGCGGCCTACCTCCTCTACCAGGACCGGCGCCGCTACGCGGGCGGCATCCTGATCGTCTCCCCGACCCCGCTGCTGGTCGCCTACACCGAGGGCGTCCTGCCCTCCCTCGGCGAGGAGGGCCAGGTCGCCATCCGCGCCATCGGCTCCCTCGTCGACGGCGCGGAAGCGACCCAGTACGACTCCCCGGCGGTGGCCCGCGCCAAGGGCTCGTACCGCATGCTGAAGGTGCTCCGGAAGGCGGCACGCGGGGCGCTGGAACTGGGACCGGGAACCGCGGCCGGCTCCTTCGCGGACGGTCAGCTCGCCTTCGACACGGGCGCCCCCGCCGGACCGCCCACCCGGCTCCGCGTCGTCGCGTTCGGGCGGCGTCTGGAGCTGGAGGCCGACCAGCTGGCCCGGATCCGCCAGGCCGCGCTCGGCGGCACCGCGCCCGTGAACCTGCTGCGCCCCCGTGCCCGCAAGCTGCTCCTGGACGCCCTGTGGGAGCGCTCCGGCGCCAACGGCCGGCACTCCGACCCCGAGCTCGCCGCGGAGCTGCGCTCCTCCTTCGACGAGGACATCACCTCCGAGGACTCCTTCATCGCGTTCCTCGACGCCTGGTGGCCCGAGCTGACCCCCGCGGCCGTCCTGGACGCCATGGCGGACGAACGGCGCCTCGGCCGCTGGGCCCGCCGGATCCTGAACCCCGGCGAGGTGCGCAAGGTCGCCCGCTCCCTCAAGCGCGACGGCCGTTCCGTGCACGACATCGCCCTCCTGGACGAGCTCCAGGCGATCCTCGGCACCCCGGCCCGCCCCAGGAAGCGGCGTGATCTCGACCCGCTCGACCAGCTCACCGGCCTGGAGGAGCTGATGCCCGTACGCGAGGAGTCGCAGCGCGAGCGGGCCGAGCGGCTGGCGCAGGAGCGCACCGAGTACGCGCACGTCATCGTCGACGAGGCCCAGGACCTCACACCGATGCAGTGGCGCATGGTCGGCCGCCGCGGCCGGCACGCCACCTGGACGGTCGTCGGCGACCCGGCCCAGTCCTCCTGGTCCGACCCCGACGAGGCGGCCGAGGCCCGCGACGAGGCCCTCGGCACCCGCCCGCGCCGCCGCTTCGAGCTGACCGTGAACTACCGCAACCCCGCCGAGATCGCCGAGCTCGCGGCCAGGGTGCTGGCCCTGGCCATGCCCGGCGCCAAGGCCCCGTCGGCGGTGCGGTCCACCGGAGTGGTCCCACGCTTCAGGGCCGTGGCGGACACCCTTGCCGCCACCGTCCGCGCGGAGGCCGAGCGCCTGCTGGAACGGGTCGACGGCACCGTCGGCGTCGTCGTCGCCATGAACCGCCGCGAGGAGGCCCGACGCTGGCTCGCCGGCCTCGGCGACCGCGTGGTGGCCCTGGGCAGCCTGGAGGCCAAGGGCCTGGAGTACGACGCCACCGTGGTCGTCTCCCCGGCCGAGATCGCCGACGAGTCCCCGGCCGGCCTCAGGGTCCTCTACGTCGCCCTGACCCGGGCCACCCAGCAGCTCACGGTCGTCTCGGGGGAGCGGGACGAACCGGACGCCGCGGGGGTTCCGGACCTGCTCAGAGACTGATTCAAATGAACTCCCCGCACGGGAATGGCCTTACGGGATCTGTTTGTTAGCCTGGATGTGGCACCGGCCCGATCCAAGCCCCCGGGCCCAACCTTCGTCGCTACGAGCGACCACTTGCCGCGAGGCGAGCATGGCGGGTCGGTGCCATTGAGCATGAGCAGAGGTCCACGTCACGATGTGACGTGGACCTCTTCTGTTGAGAACAAAACGTTCGCAATCCACGGCGGCTACCGCGTACTCGGCGGTAGGTGCGACGATCGGACCGCACATCCAGCGTCACAGGTGAAAGCAGAGGAAGTCGGCCATGGCAACGGCGCCCAGCGTCTCCTACTCGATGACGGTCCGGTTGGAGGTGCCCGCCAGCGGAACCGCGGTCTCGCAGCTCACCACGGCCGTCGAGTCCCACGGAGGCTCGGTCACCGGCCTCGACGTCACCGCCTCCGGGCACGAGAAGCTCCGGATCGACGTGACCATCGCGGCCACCTCGACCGCGCACGCCGACGAGATCGTCGAGCAGCTCCGCCACATCGAGGGCGTCACGCTGGGCAAGGTCTCGGACCGTACGTTCCTGATGCACCTCGGCGGCAAGATCGAGATGGCGTCGAAGCACCCCATCCGCAACCGTGACGACCTCTCCATGGTCTACACCCCGGGTGTGGCCCGCGTCTGCATGGCGATCGCCGAGAACCCCGAGGACGCCCGCCGCCTCACCATCAAGCGCAACTCCGTTGCGGTCGTGACGGACGGCTCGGCCGTGCTGGGCCTGGGCAACATCGGCCCCAAGGCCGCCCTGCCCGTGATGGAGGGCAAGGCGGCCCTCTTCAAGCGGTTCGCCGGCATCGACGCCTGGCCGATCTGCCTGGACACCCAGGACACCGACGCGATCGTCGAGATCGTCAAGGCCATCGCCCCCGGGTTCGCCGGCATCAACCTCGAGGACATCTCCGCCCCCCGCTGCTTCGAGATCGAGGCCCGGCTGCGCGAGGCCCTCGACATCCCCGTCTTCCACGACGACCAGCACGGCACGGCGATCGTCGTCCTCGCCGCGCTCACGAACGCACTTCGCGTCGCGGGCAAGGCGATTGAGAACATCCGGGTCGTCATGTCGGGCGCCGGCGCGGCCGGCACGGCCATCCTCAAACTGCTGATCGCGGCGGGCGTCAAGAACTCCGTCGTCGCCGACATCCACGGCGTCGTGCACGCCGGCCGCGAGGACCTCGTCGACGCCGCCCCCGGCTCGGCGCTGCGCTGGATCGCCGACAACACCAACCCGGAGAACCTCACCGGCACGCTGAAGGAGGCCGTGCGCGACGCCGACGTCTTCATCGGCGTCTCCGCCCCCAACGTGCTCGACGGCGACGACGTGGCCGCCATGGCCGAGGGCGCGATCGTGTTCGCGCTCGCGAACCCCGACCCCGAGGTCGACCCGGCGATCGCCCGCCAGACCGCCGCGGTCGTGGCCACCGGTCGCTCCGACTTCCCGAACCAGATCAACAACGTGCTGGTCTTCCCGGGCGTCTTCCGCGGTCTGCTCGACGCGCAGTCCCGCACGGTCAACACCGAGATGATGCTGGCGGCCGCGAAGGCGCTGGCCGACGTCGTGACCGAGGACGAGCTGAACCCGAACTACATCATTCCGAGCGTCTTCAACGACAAGGTCGCCGGTGCCGTCGCCGGCGCCGTGCGGGAAGCCGCGAAGGCCGTCGGAGCGGCGGCGCCGACGGCGTCGTAGGCTCGCCCGTAGGGTTTATTCGCGCAGTTGTGAGGATCACCACGACTGGCCGGGCATCGGCGCGTCGTGGAACCAGGGGTCTCGAGCCGCCCTCTATCGTGGCGGCCAGGCTCAGGTCCTCAGGGCCTTGCGGTCCGCTGCCGGGAGGAACCGGAGCGTCACCACACCGAGGCAGTGGCGCTTTTCGTGTGACTCCCAGGGGTGTTCTGGCGACTCCTGCGGGTGCCGGATTGGCTTTCCCGCCGCAGGTAGGGGCAGGATGCGTCCCTGGGCGCGAGGGTCTGACGACGGACCCGGCTCCGGGGACTGTCAGAGGACCCTGGCAGCATCGGCTTCGCTGTGCCCACCATGCGGCTCCGCCGCGTGGCACGCCTCAACGGCAAGAAGAACACGGGAGTAACAACATGAACCGCAGTGAGCTGGTGGCCGCGCTGGCCGACCGCGCCGAGGTGACCCGCAAGGACGCCGACGCCGTGCTGGCCGCGTTCGCCGAGGTCGTCGGCGACATCGTCTCCAAGGGCGACGAGAAGGTCACCATCCCCGGCTTCCTGACCTTCGAGCGCACCCACCGTGCCGCTCGCACCGCGCGCAACCCGCAGACCGGTGACCCGATCCAGATCCCGGCCGGCTACAGCGTGAAGGTCTCCGCGGGCTCGAAGCTCAAGGAAGCGGCCAAGGGTAAGTAGTCGCTCCGCTGAGAGCGCCGGGCGACTGCGGGCCGGTTGTGGCTGGCCGCGCAGTTCCCCGCGCCCCTTTTCGGGGCGCACAGCACAAACGCCGATGGGGCGGCCACCCGGATCCGGGTGGCCGCCCCATCGGCGTTTGTGCACGAGGCTCTCGTCCGTCCGAGCGCCTTGCCGGGGAGCCCCGGCCTTCGCGCCCGGCTCCACGAGCTTCTCCATGCTGTGTCTGCCCGGGGGTCACCCCCCCCCGGGCCCCCGGCCGGGAGGTGTGTGGCTTCGGGCCGGGGTCATGGGGGTGGGGTCAGCCGAGCGCCTTGCCGGGGAGCTCGACCTTCGCACCCAGCTCCACGAGCTTCTCCATGAAGTTCTCGTAGCCGCGGTTGATCAGATCGATGCCGTGCACGCGGGACGTGCCCTGGGCGGCGAGGGCGGCGATGAGGTAGGAGAAGCCGCCGCGGAGGTCGGGGATGACCAGGTCGGCGCCCTGGAGTTTGGTGGGGCCGGAGACGACGGCGGAGTGCAGGAAGTTGCGCTGGCCGAAGCGGCAGTCGGAGCCGCCCAGGCACTCGCGGTAGAGCTGGATGTGCGCGCCCATCTGGTTCAGCGCGGAGGTGAAGCCCAGCCGGGACTCATAGACCGTCTCGTGGATGATCGAGAGGCCGGTCGCCTGCGTGAGGGCGACCACCAGGGGCTGCTGCCAGTCCGTCTGGAAGCCGGGGTGCACGTCCGTTTCGAGGGCGATGGACTTCAACTGCCCGCCGGGGTGCCAGAAGCGGATGCCCTCGTCGTCGATCTCGAACGCACCGCCCACCTTCCGGTAGGTGTTCAGGAACGTCATCATCGAGCGCTGCTGGGCGCCGCGGACGTAGATGTTGCCCTCGGTCGCCAGCGCGGCGGACGCCCAGGAGGCGGCCTCCAGGCGGTCCGGGAGGGCGCGGTGGTTGTAGCCGCCGAGCTGGTCCACACCGGTGATGCGGATCGTGCGGTCGGTGTCCATCGCGATGATGGCGCCCATCTTCTGAAGGACGCAGATGAGGTCCTCGATCTCGGGCTCCACGGCCGCGTTCGACAGCTCGGTGACACCCTCCGCGAGGACCGCCGTCAACAGCACCTGCTCCGTCGCGCCGACCGACGGGTACGGCAGCTGGATCTTCGTGCCGCGCAGCCGCTGCGGCGCCTCCAGGTACTGCCCGTCCGCCCGCTTCTCGATCCGGGCACCGAACTGCCGCAGCACCTCGAAGTGGAAGTCGATCGGCCGGCCGCCGATGTCGCAGCCGCCGAGACCCGGGATGAAGGCGTGTCCGAGCCGGTGCAGCAGCGGACCGCAGAACAGGATCGGGATACGGCTCGAACCGGCGTGCGCGTCGATGTCGGCGACGTCCGCGCTCTCGACGTTCGAGGGGTCCATCACCAACTCGCCCGGCTCCTCACCCGGACGGACCGTCACACCGTGCAGCTGCAGCAGGCCGCGTACGACACGCACGTCACGGATGTCCGGAACGTTGCGCAGTCGACTCGGCGCACTGCCCAGCAGCGCGGCGACCATTGCCTTCGGCACGAGGTTCTTCGCACCGCGGACACGGATCTCGCCCTCCAGCGGGGTTCCGCCGTGGACAAGCAGGACATCGTCGTTGACGGTCATGTATCTCGCGTTCCGATGAGTGGGGCAGGGGCCAGGAGGGAAAGGGTAATCGCCGCGCACCCCCCTTCTGTAAGCCTGAGGACCACCCAGGTACGTCATAGCTGTGTCACAACACGAACCGTTTCTTCACGGGCACATGGGGTCACCACCGCCCGCCGTGCTCCGGCGGCGCACGCGGGGTGCCTGAGCTGCGTTCACTCGCGAACGCCGATTGCCTCCCCACTCCAAGGGAAGATGCGGGATCATGTCTGGCATGACCGAGGTGTCCTCGCTCACAGGGCGGCTGCTCGTGGCCACTCCCGCCCTGGCGGACCCGAACTTCGACCGTGCGGTCGTGCTCCTTCTCGACCACGACGAGGAGGGTTCCCTCGGCGTCGTCCTCAACCGTCCGACCCCCGTGGACGTGGGTGACATCCTGGAGGGCTGGGCGGACCTCACCGGTGAACCCGGCGTCGTCTTCCAGGGCGGCCCGGTCTCCCTCGACTCCGCCCTCGGCGTCGCGGTCATCCCCGGCGGCACCTCCGTCGACGGCGCGCCGCTCGGCTGGCGCCGGGTGCACGGCGCGATCGGTCTGGTCGACCTGGAGGCCCCGCCGGAACTCCTCGCCTCCGCCGTCGGCTCCCTGCGGATCTTCGCCGGTTACGCCGGCTGGGGCCCCGGTCAACTGGAGGACGAGCTCGTCGAGGGTGCCTGGTACGTCGTCGAGTCCGAACCCGGCGACGTCTCCTCCCCGTCCCCGGAAAGACTCTGGCGCGAGGTCCTGCGCCGCCAGCGCAGCGAACTCGCGATGGTGGCGACGTACCCGGACGACCCTTCGCTCAACTGACGCCTGCGAGCTTCAGTACCCTTGTTGATATGAGCACTCTTGAGCCCGAGCGCGGGACTGGTACGGGGACCCTCGTAGAGCCGACGCCGCAGGTGTCCCATGGCGACGGCGACCACGAGCGCTTCGCCCACTACGTCCAGAAGGACAAGATCATGGCGAGCGCCCTCGACGGGACTCCCGTCGTGGCGCTGTGCGGCAAGGTGTGGGTGCCGGGCCGCGACCCGAAGAAGTACCCCGTGTGTCCCATGTGCAAGGAGATCTACGAATCCATGGGCGCCGGTGGCGACCAGGGCAAGGGTGACGACAAGTAGGCAGGCGGCAGCCGCCGGCCCGAGCAGACCTCCGAAGGCCCCCAGGGCGCGTTCCGACGCGTCCGGGGGTCTTCGCGTCTTTCGCCGTTGCGCGGAGTGCGTCCGCCGGTCACAGAATGGTTTAGACCTCTTGTGGGTGTGGGTGGGCAGTCCCTAGCCTCCTGAGTGGTGTCACGGCGAATGCGGGTGCCGTCCGCAACGTGCGCAAGGAGGTGCGTGTTCGAACGGCGGGAATTCGGCCGCGATTTCCTCGACGGGCGATCGTGGGGTGCGGTCACATGATCATCATCATCCTTGATCGCGTTTCTCGCCGCGCCCCCCTGGCGCGATTCCGCTTCCCCTTCCGGACCGCTTTGCTGATCATGTTTCTGCTTTTCCGCTCCTCTTCGTACGCGTTCCACGACGACTCGTCTCCGGCCCCGGCGGAGCGGTGAAGGACTGACGGCATGAGTGAATACGGCACCTCCCTGGTCCCGGCCCCCAACCGGCTGTCGGACTCCCTGCCCGGCGGCGGCGCCGGATACGTCATCGACGAGGAGACCGGGATCGAGGCGCGGCCCGGCACCGAGCGGGTCGCGCGGTGGCTGCGCTCGACCGTCGGCGCGGCAACCGGTCTGCCGTTGCCGCCGCGCACCGGCGACGGGAACCGGATCCACCTGTGCATCCTCCCGGAGCTCGCGGAGGAACTCGGCGGCCCCGAGTCGTACCGCCTCAGCGCCGACGGACATCGCCTCGCCATCGACGGGGCGAGCGAGGCGGGCCTCTTCTGGGGCGCCCAGACCCTCCGTCAGCTGCTCGGGCCGGACGCCTTCCGTCGTGCGCCCGTCTCCGGCCGGCGGGAATGGGAGGTGCCCGCGGTCACCGTGCACGACAGTCCGCGCTTCCGGTGGCGCGGACTCATGCTCGACGTGGCCCGCCACTTCCTGCCGAAGGAAGGCGTCCTGCGCTACCTGGATCTGATGGCCGCCCACAAACTCAACGTCCTCCACTTCCATCTGACGGACGACCAGGGCTGGCGCGTGGAGATCGAGCGGTACCCGAAGCTCACGGAGATCGGTTCCTGGCGCAGCCGCACGAAAATCGGCCATCGTGCCTCGCCGCTGTGGGAGGAGAAGCCGCACGGCGGTTACTACACCCAGGACGACATCCGGGAGATCGTCGCCTACGCCGCCGAGCGGCATATCACCGTCGTCCCCGAAATCGACGTACCCGGACACTCGCAGGCCGCCATCGCCGCGTACCCGGAACTCGGCAACACCGACGTCATCGACACCACTTCCCTGACCGTCTGGGACAACTGGGGGATCTCTCCGAACGTACTCGCCCCCACTGACAACACCCTGCGCTTCTGCGAGGGCGTGTTCGAAGAAATCCTGGAGCTGTTCCCCTCACGGTTCGTCCATGTCGGGGGTGATGAATGCCTCAAGGACCAGTGGCGTGGGTCGCCCGCCGCGCAGGCTCGGATCGAGGAGCTCGGGCTCGCCGACGAGGACGCGCTCCAGGCGTGGTTCATCGGCCACTTCGACCGGTGGCTCGCCGCGCGCGGGCGTCGGCTCATCGGCTGGGACGAGATCCTGGAGGGCGGGCTGGCCGAGGGGGCGGCGGTGTCGTCCTGGCGCGGCTACGCGGGCGGGATCGCCGCCGCGCGGGCCGGTCACGACGTGGTGATGTGCCCGGAGCAGTACGTGTACCTGGACCACCGGCAGGACGCCGGCGTGGACGAGCCCGTGCCGATCGGCTACGTGCGCACCCTGGAGGACGTCTACCGCTTCGAGCCGGTCCCGCCCGAGCTGGACGAGTCGGAGGCCCGCCATGTCCTGGGCACCCAGGCCAACGTGTGGACCGAGGTGATGGAGGACCACGCGCGCGTGGACTACCAGGCGTTCCCGAGGCTCGCGGCCTTCGCGGAGGTGGCGTGGAGCGCGCTGCCCGAACCGGTCGAACGGGACTTCCCGGACTTCGAGCGGCGGATGGCGGTGCACTACCGGCGACTTGACGCCCTGGGGGTCGGCTACCGGCCGCCGTCCGGACCGCGGCCGTGGCAGCGGCGGCCGGGTGTGCTGGGGAGGCCCGTCGACGGCCTGCCCCCGCAGCGGTAGTCGGGTGGGGCGGCCCGAACACGTAATGGAAAAACCCCGCCAGGATCACCGAAGAGTGGCAATTCGCGCTCACCGGTGAAGTCATGCCAAAACGGACCATGTCCCTGGTGAGGTGGGCGAATGCCTCCTAGCGGACCCCCGTCCTCGGCTCTTGCGAAGATGTGCCAGAGTTGCCACGTCCGCCCTGTCAGCACGTACCGTACGGCAACACAGGTGGGACCAGGTGGGGCAGCGGGAAGGGGCAGCCGGTTTTGAGCACGCACACACCGCAGGCGGCGCAGGCCGTCACGCTGCCCACGACGCTGGACGAGGCGGTGGCGGCGCTCACCGCCATGCCCGCCGCCGTACCCGTCGCCGGCGGCACCGACCTGATGGCCGCCGTCAACTCCGGACAGCTCAGGCCCACCGGACTGGTCGGTCTCGGGCGGATCAGCGAGATCCGCGGCTGGCAGTACCTGGACGGCCACGCCCTGCTCGGCGCCGGACTCACGCACGCGCGCATGGGCCGCCCCGACTTCGCCGCCCTCATCCCGGCGCTCGCGGCGTCCGCGCGCGCCGCGGGACCGCCGCAGATCCGCAACGCCGGCACCCTCGGCGGCAACATCGCCTCGGCCGCCCCGACCGGGGACGCCCTGCCGGTCCTGGCCGCACTGGAGGCGACACTGATCATCGCGGGCCCGGGCGGAGCCCGCCGGGAGATCCCCGTGTCGCACCTGCTGGCCGGCGTCGAGATGCTGCGCGGCGGCGAACTCATCGGCTTCGTGCGCGTGCCGCTGCTGCACGCGCCGCAGGTCTTCCTCAAGGCCACCGGCCGCACCGGCCCGGGCCGCGCGCTCGCCTCCGTCGCCCTGGTCCTCGACCCCGCGCGCCGGGGCGTGAGATGCGCGGTCGGCGCCATAGCGCCGATGCCGCTGCGGCCCCTGGAGGCCGAGCAGTGGGTCGCCCAGCTCATCGACTGGGACAACAACCGCGCGATCGTCCCGGAGGCGCTCCACGCCTTCGGCGAGTACGTCGCCGCGGCCTGCATCCCCGAACCGGTGCCCGCCGAGGACGGATCCGTGCAGCCGCTTCCGCCCGCCGTACTGCACCTGCGGCGCACCGTCGCCGCGCTGGCCCGACGAGCACTGGGGAGGGCGCTGTCGTGACCGACGACCAGCACGGAGAGGGCACGCCCCAGGGCGGCGGCCGCTGGGACCCGCTGCCCCAGGGCGATTACGACGACGGCGCCACCGCCTTCGTGAAACTCCCCGAGGGCGGCATCGACGCGCTCCTGTCCGGCGACAGCCCGCTCGCCGCGCCCGGCCACGGGTACGTGCCCCCGCAGATAACGGCGACGCCCCCCGCCCACGACGGAACGGACCCGGCGGCGGCCGGTGCCTGGGGGGCCCCGGCCGTCGGCACCCAGTGGCCCGACCCGAGCGCGGTACCGGCCCAGGACACCAGCGGCGGCGACCGGTTCACGTACACCCCCGGCGCGACCGGCCAGTGGAACTTCGGCGACGCCAACGCGCGGGAACCCGCGCCGGGAGCCGGCCACGACGTGACCGGTCAGTGGTCCATCCCCGTCGCGGGGGGCGACCTTCCCGACGAGTCGGGCGAGTACACGACCTCGGCGCTCCTCGAGCAGTGGGGCGGCACACCCCCGGCCACGCTGCCGGGCGGCGCCCCCGCCCCCTGGGCGACCGGACCGGGCGGCGCCGGCCAGCCCTGGGGACAGCAGGAGACGGCACCCGGTGCCGACCCCTACGCGCAGACACCGGGCCCGTACGACACGGGGGCGCACGGTACGGCCTCCCCGGACGCGGCGGAGGCCGAGCGGTACGCCTCCGCGGCCGACGCGGCGCTCGGCGAGGCCCACACGGCCGCCGAGGCGTCCTCCATCGCCGCCACGGCGTACGAGGGTTACGCCGATGCCGCAACCGCGTACGACACGTTCCACGGTTCCCTGGAGGGGGCGTCGGCAGGCCTCCCGGACGCGGCGCCCACGGACGGGTTCGCGGACGCACCGGCGGACGGGTTCGCCGACACGCCGAGGGACGGATTCGCGGACGTACCCGCGGACGTACCCGCGGACGGATTCCCGGATGCCTCGGAGGGGGCTCCGGAGCACCCGGACGGGTCGACTTCCGGTCCTCAGGCTGACGCGCCGTCCGGTCCCCCGGACGAGATGGCACTCGATGCCGAAGGTGACGACGGGACGGCCGACAGCTCGCACCCTCTGCCCGATGAGCGCCCCGCCCCCGGCCCCGAGCCGGTAGCCGGCTCACCGGAAGCCGACGAGGCGGCCACGGGCTCCCTCAACTCCCCGGACACCCCTCCCGGCGACCGACAGGACGCTTCCCCGGACGCGGTGGACGCGGTGGACGCCGGGGACACCAGGGACACCGGCGACACCGGGGACACCGCCCCCGGCGACGGACAGGACGCCTCCCCGGAGGCAGCCGTCCCCGCCCTCGACGCCGCCACCCCGCACGAAGCCCCCGCGCCTCCCCAGGAGGAGCACCCGCTCGCCTCGTACGTCCTGCGCGTCAATGGCGTGGACCGGCCCGTCACCGACGCGTGGATCGGCGAGTCGCTGCTGTACGTGCTGCGCGAGCGCCTCGGGCTCGCCGGGGCCAAGGACGGCTGCTCGCAGGGCGAGTGCGGCGCCTGCAACGTGCAGGTCGACGGACGGCTCGTCGCGTCCTGCCTGGTGCCCTCCGTCACCGCGGCCGGCAGCGAGGTGCGCACGGTCGAGGGTCTGGCCGTCGACGGTCAGACCTCCGACGTGCAGCGCGCGCTCGCCCGGTGCGGCGCGGTGCAGTGCGGCTTCTGCGTGCCCGGCATGGCGATGACCGTGCACGACCTGCTGGAGGGCAACCCGGCACCGACCGAGCTGGAGACCCGCCAGGCCCTGTGCGGCAACCTGTGTCGCTGCTCCGGCTACCGGGGTGTCCTGGAGGCCGTCAAGGACGTCGTCGCCGAACGCGAGGCACACAACGCGGCCGACGGTGAGACGGGCGCGGACGAGGCACGTATTCCGCACCAGGCGGGCCCGGGCGCCGGCGGCGTCCACCCGTCGGCGTTCGACTCCCCGGGGTTCCCGAGCGCCAACGGGCCCCAGGGGCCCACGGATCCACCCGGACGGCATGACCAGGCGTACGGCCAGGACGGAGGCCAGGCGTGAGCAACGAAGCCGCCACCGCGACCACCACCGCGGAGGCAGCCCCCGCCCCCGAGCCGATCCCGCACGGCCTCGGCGCCGCCCTGCCGCCCGCCGACGCGCGCGCCAAGACGGAGGGCACGTTCCCGTACGCGGCCGACCTGTGGGCCGAGGGCCTGCTGTGGGCCGCCGTGCTGCGCGCACCGCACCCGCACGCGCGCATCGTGTCCATCGACACCTCCCACGCGCGCGAGATGCCCGGCGTACGGGCCGTCGTCACCCACGAGGACGTCCCCGGCCGCCCGCTGTACGGCAGGGGCACGCCCGACCGTCCGGTGTTCGCCTCCGACGTCGTACGCCACCACGGCGAGCCCATCGCGGCCGTCGCCGCCGACCACCCGGACACCGCGCGGATGGCCGCCGCGGCCGTCATCGTCGAGTACGAGGTGCTCGACCCGGTGCTCGACCCGGAACAGGCCTTCGAGGCCGAGCCCCTGCACCCCGAGGGCAACCTGATCCGGCACATCCCGCTGCGCCACGGCGACCCGGACGCGGCCGGCGAGGTCGTCGTCGAGGGCCTGTACCGCATCGGCCGCGCCGACCCCGCCCCCATCGGCGCCGAGGCCGGGCTCGCCGTGCCCCGTCCCGACGGCGGCGTGGAGCTCTACCTGGCCTCCACCGACCCGCACACCGACCGCGACATCGCCGCCGCCTGCTACGGCCTCGACAGCGAACGCGTCAAGATCGTGGTCACCGGCGTCCCCGGCGCCACGGCCGACCGCGAGGACCAGGGCTTCCAGCTCCCGCTCGGCCTGCTCGCGCTGAAGACCGGCCGCCCGGTCAAGCTCACCGCGACCCGCGAGGAGTCCTTCCTCGGGCACTCCCACAGACACCCCACCCTGCTGCGCTACCGCCACCACGCGGACGCCGAGGGCAGGCTGGTGAAGGTCGAGGCACAGATCCTGCTGGACGCGGGCCCGTACGCGGACACCTCGGCGGAGGCCCTGGCCGCCGCCGTCTCCTTCGCCTGCGGCCCCTACGTCGTCCCGAACGCCTTCATCGAGGGCTGGGCCGTACGCACCAACAACCCGCCCTCCGGCCATGTGCGCGGCGAGGGCGCCATGCAGGTGTGCGCCGCCTACGAGGCGCAGATGGACAAGCTCGCGAAGAAGCTCGGCGCCGACCCGGCCGACCTGCGCCTGCGCAACGCCCTGGCGACCGGGGACGTACTCCCCACGGGCCAGACCGTGACGTGTCCGGCGCCGGTGGCGGAACTGCTGCAGGCCGTCCAGGACTTCCCCCTCCCGACCCTGCCCAAGGACACCCCCGAGGAGGAGTGGCTGCTGCCCGGCGGCCCCGAGGGCGCGGGCGAGCCGGGCGCGGTGCGCCGGGGCGTGGGCTACGGCCTGGGCATGGTGCACATGCTCGGCGCGGAGGGCGCCGACGAGGTGTCCACGGCCACCGTGAAGGTCCACGACGGCGTCGCGACCGTGCTGTGCGCGGCCGTGGAGACCGGCCAGGGCTTCACCACCCTGGCCCGGCAGATCGTCCAGGAGACCCTCGGCATCGACGAGGTGCACGTGGCGCCCGTCGACACCGACCAGCCCCCGGCGGGCCCGGGCTGCCGGGGCCGCCACACCTGGGTGTCGGGCGGCGCGGTGGAGCGCGCGGCGAAGATGGTCCGCACCCAGCTGCTGCAGCCCCTGGCGCACAAGTTCGGCATGTCCACCGAGCTGCTCCAGATCACCGACGGCAAGATCACCTCGTACGACGGGGTCCTGTCGACCACCGTCGGCGAGGCGCTGGAGGGGAAGGAGCTGTGGGCGACCGCGCAGTGCCGCCCGCACCCCACCGAGCCGCTGGACGGCGCCGGCCAGGGCGACGCCTTCGTCGGGCTCGCCTTCTGCGCGATCCGCGCGGTCGTCGACGTCGACATCGAGCTCGGCTCCGTACGGGTGGTGGAGCTCGCGATCGCGCAGGACGTGGGCCGGGTGCTCAACCCGACCCAGCTCGCCGCACGCATCGAGGCGGGCGTCACCCAGGGCGTCGGCATCGCCCTCACGGAGAACCTCCGTACGCCCAGGGGCCTGATCCGCCATCCCGACCTCACCGGCTACGCCCTGCCCACCGCTTTGGACGCCCCCGACATCCGGATCGTCAAGCTCGTCGAGGAACGCGACGTGGTCGCCCCCTTCGGCGCGAAGGCGGCCAGCGCGGTCCCGGTGGTGACGTCCCCGGCGGCGATCGCCTCCGCCGTACGGGCCGCCACCGGCCGCCCCGTGAACAGGCTGCCCATAAGGCCGCAGGCCGCGGTGGTGACGGCACAGTGAGCGAGGAGCCGCGCTACGAACCGCCGCCCAGCGTCGGCAAGGTACTGATGTGGGTGCTGGTGTTCGTGCTCGCGGCGGTGGTCGTGGTGCTCGGCGGCGTGTACCTCACGTGACGCCGACGCGCTGATGGACGGTGTCGTCCTCGTCACCGGCGTGATGGCGGCCGGGAAGTCCACGATCGCGCAGGCGCTGGCGGAGAGGCTGCCGCGGGCGGCGCACGTCCGTGGGGACCTGTTCCGGCGGATGATCGTCTCGGGGCGCGAAGAGTACGTGCCGGGGGCGGCGGACGGCGAGGCCGAGGCCCAGCTCCGGTTGCGGTACCGGCTGTCGGCGGCGACCGCGGACGCGTATGCGGAGTCGGGCTTCACGGCGGTGGTGCAGGACGTGGTCCTGGGCCCGGATCTGGCGGCGTACGTCGAACTCGTCCGCACCCGCCCGCTGTACGTGGTCGTCCTGGCTCCGCCGCCCGAGACGGTCGCCGTCCGCGAGAGGGACCGCGCGAAGACCGGCTACGGGGCATGGACCGTCGAGGAGCTGGACCGGGCCCTGCGGACGCGGACCCCGCGCATCGGGCTGTGGCTGGACACGTCGGAGCTGACCGTGGGGGAGACGGTGGAGGCGATCGTGGCCGGCGGGGAACGCGCGAGGGTCTTCTGACGTCTTCTGTCACGGACCCCGCTCCTTGGTGAGGGCCGTTGCCGAGGGCCGTCGCTGAGGGCAGTTGTCAGTGGTGCGGCGTAATGTTCTGGGCAGTGGGGAGGCCGGCCTGCCGCGGATCACCGCGCACCGCCGACCGCCGTGCCCCGCCTGGGGACGAGAACATCGCACGCTCGGGGGAGAACGATGAGCACGACCGGCACCGTGAACACCGCTGACGTCTTCAGCGCCGCGATGATCGTCCTGACCGAGACGGAGCTGGGCGCCCACGTCACCCACGCGCCGACCCGCCGCTGGCTGACGGGCCCCGGACTGCCGGGTGTCGGCGGCCTGTTGACGTTCGAGGCGCTGCGCCGCGACGGCCTGCGCACGGTCGCCGACTCCACGGGCGACCAGGAGAGCCGACTCTCGCCGGAGCTGCGCGACCAGCTGGTCATCGGGGGACTGCTGGGCGCCCAGGGCCCGGAGACGGAGTCGGTCCTGCTCGACGGCTCGACCGGCGAGATCTCGACGACGTACTTCCTCCACGGCCGCCCCGATCTGATGGACCGCCGCCCGTTCGCGCCGTCCCTGGAGAAGCTGGTCCGCTTCGCCACGGCCGCGGACGAACTGGCGGCCCTGCGCGGCCAGTTCGCCGCCTACGCCGGCCGCTTCGGCCCACAGGCGGTCGCCGAGGCCTCTCAGCAGCTGCTCGCGCTGTACGAGGAGGGCACGGGAGGCGACGTGGCCCCCTTCTGGAAGATGGCGGCGGTGATCCGCCCCCTGGCCCTGGTGGCGGGCCGCGGCACGGTCTCCGAACTCGCGCTGGACCTGCCGCCCCGCCTGCTGGACGACGAGTTCGGCTCCGGCGCCGTCGTCCGCTTCGAGGACCTCGACTTCCCGCCCGCCCTCAGCCACGAGCCGACCCGCCGCTTCCTGCGCGAGGTGGGCCTGCCGGAGGAGGTCGTCTGGTTCACCCTGGACACGGACCTGCCGCTGCCGACGCTCGCCGAGTACGCGGCGGAGGCCGACCTCGCCGACGCCCATCTCCCGGACGGCGCGGACCGACTGATCCGCCTCGGCCACCTCCTGGAGGACACCAGCCTGGTGATCGACGGGACCACCGGCGCGGTCCTGTGCTGGAGTGAGCCGGACGCGACCCTGCGCCCCCTCAACGCCGACATCTCCACTCTCGCGTTCACCTTCTGGCTGATCCGCCGCGAGCAGACCCTGGACGCCGAGCACGACCTCACCGAGGCCTACGAACAACTGGCCGACACCATGACCCGCACCCTCGCCGCGGTCGACCCCATCGCCTGCAGCGCCACCCCGGCGACCCCGCAGGACGACGGCTGGCGCTACTGGCCGGGGGTGTTCGAGGACCAGGCGGGCGGGGGGCTGTACGCGTAGCGCACGGGAGTTGAGCGGTGGATCGTAGGTCGAGCTGTGGATCGTAGATTGTGCCCATGATCGAGAAGACGTCGCCCGAGCGGCCGGACCGCTTACGCACCAGACGCAGACACGCCGCACCGGCCAAGTCCCCTGCCGGACCCGAAGGCCGGCCCGAGCCCCAGCCCAAAGGCAGCGGCGGACTGCTGCGTTCGTCCGCGTTGATGGCGGCGGGAACGATGGTGTCGCGGGCCACCGGACTCATACGGCAGGCACTCCAGGCCGCCGCACTCGGCACCGGACTGCTGGCCACCACCTACAACCAGGCCAACACGGTCCCCACCAGCCTGTACTTCCTGCTCATCGGTGGAGCCCTGAACTCCGTCCTGGTCCCCCAACTCGTACGGGCCCGCGCCGAAGACCCCGACGGCGGTGCCGCCTTCGAGCAGCGCCTGGTCACCCTGGTGCTGTGCGTCCTGGGGGTGGGAACCGCGCTGGCGGTGTGGGCGGCACCGGAGATCATCAGCGTCTACCAGGACGACACCCCCAACACGCACGACGCGTTCGAACTGACCGTGGTCTTCGCCCGCTTCCTGCTCCCGCAGATCTTCTTCTACGGCGTGTTCAGCATCTTCGGCCAGGTCCTCAACGCCCGGAACCGCTTCGGCGCGATGATGTGGACCCCGGTCCTCAACAACGTGGTCCTGATCACCATGTTCGGCCTCTACCTGGGCCTGATGACCGCCCCCGCACAGGTTTCGGACATCACGGGCGCCCAGGTCAGACTGCTCGGCATCGGGACGACAATCGCCCTCGCCCTCCAGGCCCTCTCCCTGCTTCCCTACGCCCACGCCGCCGGCTTCCGGTTCCGGCCGCGCTTCGACTGGCGCGGAACCGGCCTGCGCAAGAGCGTGAACGCGGCCCGCTGGACGCTGCTGTTCGTGCTGGCCAACCTCGTGGCGGCAACGGTCGTCACACGGCTGGCCTCCGCAGCCGACGGCGAACTCCCGGACGACGGCGTCGGCTACACCGCCTACAGCTACGCCCAGCAGCTCTGGATGCTTCCCCAGTCGATCGTGACCGTCTCCCTCGTGACGGCCCTGCTCCCACGCATGAGCCGGGCGGTGACCGAACACCGTCTCGGCGACCTGCGCGCCGACCTGTCCCGCGCCATCCGCGTCAGCGGTGTCCTCATCGTCCCGGCCGCCTTCTTCTTCCTCGCCTTCGGACCGCAGATCGCCCAACTGGTGTACGCGCACGGCGCCGCCGACGCCGCGGACACTGTCCCCCTGGGCCGCATGCTGCAGGCCTTCGGTCTGGGACTGATCCCGTTCTCCGCCCAGTACCTCCTGCTCCGCGGCTTCTACGCCTTCGAGGACACCCGTACGCCGTTCCGCATGGCCGTGTGGATCAGCGGCATCAACATCGCGCTCGCCGTGGCCTGCCACCTCCTGCTCTCCCCCCGCTGGGCGGTCACCGGAATGGCCGCCGCCTACGCCCTGTCCTACGGGATCGGCCTGCTGCTCACGGCCCTACGACTGCGTCGGCGCACCGAGGGACTGCTGGACGGCCGCCGGATCTGCCGCACCTACGCCAAACTCACCGTCGCCGCCTCCGTGGCGGGAACCGCCGGGTGGCTCGTCACCCGTTACTGCGGCCAGAGCCTGACGCCGGCCTCCTGGACCCCTGCCCTCTCACTGGCAGCGGGCGGCCTCACGATGACCGTGCTGTACCTCCTCATGGCACGGCTCTTGCGGACAGGGGAACTGCGCAGCCTGCCGGGGATGAGGTGACGCACGCCTCCCCATGCGCAGCCAGGGATCCTTGCCCCCTTCAGCCAGAGGTGAGGTCGGCACGCATAGCAGTACGAAGGGCAATGAGGGCCTCGGTCAGAGCGGCCATAGCGGAAGCCCACTCGGGATCTGTGCATACGTCGGCCTCGTCGAAGCGGTCCCGCAAGTCCCGGACTCGCGCAAATGCCTGGTTGGCCATATTGCCGAGATGCTCGGGAGCGATGATCAGCACTTGATAGCGCAGGTGGTAGGCATTGGTCGAGCCCAGGATCTCTCCCGCCTGTCCCATGCGCTCTTCTCTGCTCAGGCCTACGCTGCGTTTCAGGTCCCGGAGTCGGTGCGTAGTGAGCGAGAGCGCCCCGAGGTACTCGGCATACAGCTCCTGTTTCACCGCGCGCTCTCGGGCCGAGTGCTCCCGCTGCCACCGTGACCGTTCGGCCAGAAGGGTTGTAGTGACGCCCAGGACGGCGCCGAGTGCAGTGCCCGCGAGAGTCCCCCAGTCCACGGTCACATCGTAGGGACGCCATGACCCTGGGGCCAGGGACGCCTTGCGCTCATACCGGCCATCTGAGACGGGATTGGAGACGGACGACAGAGAGGGCGGCGCCCCCGGCCGGGTGCCGCCCTGTCGTTTCGCCTGGTCAAGGCAGTGGAGGCCGTGGCGGGAATCGAACCCACGTAACTCGCTTTGCAGGCGAGCCCCTAAACCACTCGGGCACACGGCCGGGCTCCGAGTTCAGGAGGGGGAGTGGAGGCTCCCGGCCCGAACTCGGTGAGATGACCGTACGGCGGGGCAGCGGATGCGCTCAAGGGACACGCCACGGCCGCAATGGGACTGCCATACGCCGTTCATGAAACGGGGAGAGGGCGTAGGGCCAAGGGGGTAGGGGAGGTGCGGCTTTTGACAGGGGTCACGGTGGGCTTTGCGGCTTACGCTGGTCCGTATGGCCGCCCTCGACAGCTCTGAGCTCACACGTCACGGCGAGGCGGACGAGGGGGTGTTGGGGCGGTCCCATCGGGCCCTCACGGTGGGGATCGTCTCCGTCGTCCTGCTCATCGCCTTCGAGGCGACCGCCGTGGGGACCGCGATGCCCGTTGCCGCGCGGGAGCTTGACGGGGTGTCGCTGTACGCGTTCGCGTTCTCGGGGTACTTCACCACCAGCTTGTTCGGGATGGTGCTGGCCGGGCAGTGGTCGGACCGGCTTGGGCCGCTGGGGGCGTTGACCGGGGGGATCGCCGCCTTCGCCGCGGGGTTGGTGGTGTCGGGGTCGGCCGGGGTGATGTGGGTGTTCATCCTGGGCCGGGCCGTGCAGGGGCTCGGGGGCGGATTGGTGATCGTCGCGCTGTACGTCGTCGTGGGGCGGGCCTATCCGGAAACTCTGCGGCCGGCGATCATGGCCGCGTTCGCGGCGTGCTGGGTCGTGCCGTCCGTCGTCGGGCCGCTCGTCTCGGGTGTCGTGACCGAGCAGCTCGGGTGGCGGTGGGTGTTCGTCGGGATACCCGTCCTCGTTGTCTTCCCCCTCCTTCTCGCCCTGCCGCAGATACGGAAGCGAGCCGCCGGGCCCGTGGCGGGCCAAGAAGCCGGCGCGTTCGACCTGCGTCGCATCCGTCTCGCGCTCGGTATCTCCCTCGGCACCGCGCTCCTCCAGTACGCCGCCCAGGACCTACGTCCGCTCTCGGCCGTCCCCGGTGCCCTGGGCGCCGCGCTGCTCGTGCCGGCCGTGCTGGGGCTGTTGCCCCGGGGCACCTACCGGGCGGCGCGCGGACTGCCGTCGGTCGTGTTGTTGAGGGGCGTGGCCGCGGGATCCTTCATCGGCGCCGAGTCCTTCGTACCGCTGATGCTGGTCACCCAGCGGGGCCTGGCACCGACACTCGCCGGGCTCTCGCTCGCGGCCGGCGGGGCGACCTGGGCGCTGGCTTCGTGGGCGCAGTCACGGTCACGGATGGAGCCGTACCGGGAGAGGCTGATGACGGTGGGGATGCTGCTGGTGGCCGCGGCCATCGCGACCGCGCCCAGCGTGCTGCTCCCCGCCGTGCCCGTGTGGACCGTCGCCGTGGCGTGGGCGTTCGGCTGCTTCGGGATGGGGCTGGTGATCTCCTCCACCAGTGTGCTGCTGCTCCAGCTCTCCGCCCCGGCGGAAGCCGGCACCAACTCCGCCGCCCTGCAGATCTCCGACGGACTCTCCAACGTGCTGCTGCTCGCCGCGGGGGGCGCCGCCTTCGCCGCGCTCGGCGGCGGGGACGTCACCCACGGCGCCGCCGCCCAGGAAGCCGCCACGGCCTCCGCCGGCTCCCATCCCGCCGCCTACGCCGCCGTCTTCCTCCCGATGGCGTCAGTCGCCCTCCTGGGGGCGTGGGTGACCACCCGACTGCGCGAACGGGGGCAGTGAGCCGGCGGAACTCACCGCGTTCGCAACCGTTCCCGGGCTCCCCCTGTGACGTGAATCCCACCTCCCCGCGGCCCGGCGGTGTTCGCGTGTTGACGCCTTGGGGCCGCCGGTAGGGTGGCCCGGTTGTCATACGTAGCCGAGCGCCGAACGAAGCCACCGCCAGCCCGACCCCGTACGGAGACCGTGACTACCGCCCGCCCGTCGCCCGCCACCACCCTCAACGGAGAGCCCTCCGGGCCCGCATCCATGTCTGCTTCCTCCACCGCTTCCCACTCCCACCACCTGTCGCCCGCCTTCCCCGGCCGGGCGCCGTGGGGCACCGCCAGCAAGCTGCGTGCCTGGCAGCAGGGGGCCATGGACAAGTACATCCAGGAGCAGCCGCGTGACTTCCTCGCCGTCGCCACGCCCGGCGCCGGCAAGACGACCTTCGCGCTGACGCTGGCGTCCTGGCTGCTGCACCACCACGTCGTGCAGCAGGTGACCGTCGTCGCGCCCACCGAGCACCTGAAGAAGCAGTGGGCGGAGGCCGCCGCGCGGATCGGGATCAAGCTGGACCCGGAATACAGCGCGGGCCCGCTCGGCAAGGACTACCACGGTGTCGCCGTGACGTACGCGGGTGTCGGCGTCCGGCCCATGCTGCACCGCAACCGGTCCGAGCAGCGCAAGACGCTCGTCATCCTCGACGAGATCCACCACGCCGGTGACTCGAAGTCGTGGGGTGAGGCCTGCCTGGAGGCGTTCGAGCCCGCCACGCGCCGCCTCGCCCTCACCGGTACGCCGTTCCGCTCCGACACCAACCCCATCCCCTTCGTGACGTACGAGGAGGGCAACGACGGGATCCGGCGGTCCGCCGCCGACTACACCTACGGCTACGGCTCGGCCCTCGCGGACAACGTCGTGCGCCCGGTCATATTCCTCTCCTACAGCGGCAACATGCGCTGGCGCACCAAGGCGGGCGACGAGATCGCCGCCCGGCTCGGCGAGCCGATGACCAAGGACGCGATCAGCCAGGCCTGGCGTACGGCGCTGGATCCGCGCGGCGAGTGGATGCCGAGCGTGCTGCGCGCCGCCGACCAGCGGCTGACCGAGGTCAGGAAGGCCATCCCCGACGCCGGCGCGCTGGTCATCGCCTCCGACCAGGAGTCCGCGCGCGCGTACGCCAAGCTGATCCGGGAGATCACGGGCGACAAGGCGACCCTGGTCCTCTCCGACGACGCCGGCGCCTCCAGCCGGATCGACGAGTTCAGCCACAGCACCGACCGCTGGATGGTCGCGGTCCGCATGGTGTCCGAAGGCGTCGACGTGCCCCGGCTGGCGGTCGGCGTGTACGCGACGACGATCTCGACACCGCTGTTCTTCGCGCAGGCCGTCGGACGTTTCGTACGGTCCCGGCGGCGCGGCGAGACGGCGTCCGTGTTCCTGCCCACGGTCCCCGACCTGCTCGGCTTCGCCAACGAGATGGAGCGCGAGCGCGACCACGTCCTCGACAAGCCCAAGAAGGAGGGCGAGGAGGACCCGTACGCCGAGTCCGAGAAGGAGATGGACGAGGCGAACCGGGAGCAGGACGAGGACACCGGCGAGCAGGAGCAGTTCGCCTTCGAGGCGCTGGAGTCCGAGGCCGTCTTCGACCGGGTCATGTACAACGGCGCCGAGTTCGGCATGCAGGCCCACCCGGGCAGCGAGGAGGAGCAGGACTACCTCGGCATCCCCGGCCTCCTCGAACCCGACCAGGTCCAGCTGCTGCTCCAGAAGCGGCAGGCCAAGCAGATCGCGCACAGCAAGAAGAAGCCGGACGCGGAGGCCGACCTGCTGGAGGTGCCCGCCGAGCGGCGGCCGGTCGTCTCGCACAAGGAGATGATGGAGCTGCGCAAGCAGCTCAACACGATGGTCGGCGCGTACGTCCACCAGAGCGGCAAGCCGCACGGCGTCATCCACACCGAGCTGCGCCGCGTGTGCGGTGGGCCGCCGAGCGCGGAGGCGACGGCGGGCCAGTTGCGGCAGCGGATCGCCAAGGTGCAGGAGTGGGCCACGCGGATGCGATGACGGGTGACACGAGGGGGCGTGCGCAACCCGCTCACACGTCGTACATATCGGGACAAACCGAGGTAGTCCCTCCAGGTCGATGCCCGGATTCTGGACGGAGCCTTCCGCTCAGCGAACCGGCTTCGCTACTGTCCCGCTACGCACACGCCCCGTGGCAGCGCCGCCGCGGAGCGCAGCCGTGAAGCGACTCGGCCCGGGCGGACCGGGCCGCAGGCCGATCGGCGGCCTCTGAAGCGCGTCGCCGACGGGACTCGGCGACGCATCTTTTCGCTTGGGGGCCTCCGACCTCACCACTTGGAGGAGTGGGCGTCGTGACCGCGGAGACCTCTCAGACGCTCGACCGAGGACTACGGGTCCTCAAGCTGCTGGCCGACACGGACCATGGGCTGACCGTCACCGAGCTATCCAACAAACTGGGCGTGAACCGGACCGTGGTGTACCGGTTGCTCGCCACACTCGAGCAGCACACGCTCGTACGGCGTGATCTGGGCGGACGTGCCCGGGTGGGCCTCGGGGTGCTGCGCCTGGGCCGACAGGTCCATCCGCTGGTACGGGAGGCCGCGCTGCCGGCATTGCGATCGCTGGCGGAGGACATCGGGGCGACGGCCCATCTGACGCTGGTGGACGGGGCGGAGGCGCTCGCCGTCGCCGTCGTCGAGCCGTCCTGGACCGACTACCACGTGGCGTACCGTGCGGGATTCCGCCATCCCCTGGACCGGGGGGCGGCGGGGCGGGCGATTCTCGCCGCGCGGCAGCGGCCGTCGGGGGGGCCGGGGTACACCCTGACGCACGGGGAGCTGGAGGCGGGGGCGAGTGGGGCCGCGGCGCCGTTGCTCGGAGTCACCGGGGTGGAGGGGAGCGTGGGCGTCGTGATGTTGGCGGACGCGGTGCCGGAGCGGGTGGGGCCGCGGGTCGTGGACGCGGCGCGGGAGGTGGCTGAGGCGTTGCGCTGAGGCGCGCTGCGGTGCCGGGTTGCTGTGCTGAGGGCTTGTGTTGTTGCCCGGTGCCGGTGCCGGTGCCGGTGCCGGTGCTGGGGTGGGTCGCGCGGCCCGGCGCTGCCGGGTCGCCGCCCGCGCCCACCCTCCCCCGGGGAGACCCGAGGTTGGCTGAAACGTCCCCTCCGTTAGATTGATCCCGTGCTCTCTCGCCTCACTCGTCTCCAGGCCCTCGCCGTCTGTGCCGTGCCCGTCGTGGCGCTGGTCGCCACGGCCGCGTTTGTGCCGCTGCCGTTTTCCGTGGCGGAGCCGGGGATGACGGCGAACGTGCTCGGGGCGAACAAGGGGGAGGCGGTGATCACGATCTCCGGTGCGCCGACGCGGAAGACCAGCGGCCAGCTGCGGATGACGACCATCGAGGCGACCTCACCGGACGCGGACGTCTCGCTCGGCGACGTGATCGACGGCTGGTTCCGCGGCGACCAGGCGATCATGCCGCGTGACTCGGTCTACCCCAGCGGCGAGTCCACCAAGGAGATCGAGCAGCACAACACCGCGCAGATGAAGGAGTCCCAGGACACCGCGACCGAGGCCGCGCTCGACTACCTGCACCTCGACAGCAAGGACGTCAAGGTCACGCTGAAGCTCGCGGACGTCGGCGGCCCCAGCGCCGGACTGCTGTTCACGCTCGGCATCGTCGACAAGCTCGACGGCGACGGCAGCGGCGGCGACCTGACCGGCGGCCGCACCATCGCCGGTACGGGGACGATCGACGCCGACGGGAAGGTGGGCGCGGTCGGAGGCGTGGGGCTGAAGACGCAGGCCGCCCGCAGGGACGGCGCGACCGTCTTCCTCGTACCGAAGGACGAGTGCTCCGACGCCAAGTCCAACCTGCCGAAGGGCCTGCGCCTGATCCCGGTGACCACACTGAAGGGCACGGTCGACGCCCTCGTGTCCCTGGAGAAGGGCAAGGGCTCCGTCCCCACCTGTTAGTGGCTGTCCTGACCCACCGCGGCAGCCGCCGTGGTCCTGGGTACGGAGGCCGGTCGCAGACCCACCTCCGGGTCCGGCCCAGGCGGGCCCGAGCCGGCGCTCTTTCTTTATAAGCCCTACTTCACGAATCCCTCCTTCTTCAGCCAGTCCAACCCCACCTGATGCGGATCCTCCCCCTCCACGTCCACCTTCGCGTTCAGCTCCTGCGCCACCGTGTTGTCCAGCTTCTCGGTGATCGGGTTCAGTACCTCCGCGATCGCGGGCCACTTCTTCAGGGTCTCGGTGTTGATCTCGGGGGCCGCGTTGTAGTTGGGGAAGAACTTCTTGTCGTCGTCCATCACCACCAGGTCCATCGACGTGATCCGCCCGTCGGTGGTGAACACCTCCCCGTACACGCAGCTCCCTTTCGCAGCCTGCGTGTAGATGATCCCGGTGTCCATCTGGGTGATCCGGCCCGACGGCACGTCCATCCCGTACGCCCTCCGCATCCCCGGCAGCCCGTCCGCGCGGTTGGCGAACTCGCCCTCCACGCACAGCGTCACCGCGCCCGGATCCCTCTTGGCCAGCACGGCCACGTCGGACAGCGTCTTCGTGCCGTACTTCTTGAAGTTGGCCCGGTTCATCGCCAGTGCGTAGGTGTTGTTCAGCCGGGACGGCGGCAGCCAGGTCAGCCCGTTCCTCAGGTCGGCGTCGCGCACCGCCTCCCACTGGCGGTACGGGTCGGTGATGGGCTCGCTGTTGCCCTGGTACGTGATCCAGGCCGTGCCCGTGTACTCGTACATGGCGTCGGCGTCGCCCTTGAGGACCGCCTCCCGGCCGCCGATGGACCCCTGGATGCCGGTGCGGTCCAGGACGTCCGCTCCGGCCGCCTGGAAGGCGATGCCCATGATCGCGCCCATGACGAGGCTCTCGGTGAACGACTTGGACGTCACCGTCAGATGGGCGCCCTTGAGCGGCTCGCCCCGGCCGATCGAGCCCGGTTCGACGTCGTCGGCCATGGGGGAGCCGCTGGTCAGTCCGCAGCCGGCCGTCACAGCGAGAGCCGCCGCCGGCCACCCGAGCCGCCTCACCTCCCCACCTCCAGCCCGCGCGGCCGCAACAGCACCTCCGCCAGTGAGGCCAGCCAGTCGACGAGCAGCGCCAGGGCGACGGTGAGGACCGAGCCCAGCACCAGCACCGGCATCCGCTGGTTGGTGATGCCGGCGGTGATCAGCACGCCCAGGCCGCCGCCCCCGCCGAACGTCGCCAGGGTCGCGGTGCCGACGTTCAGGACGAGGGCCGTGCGCACGCCCGCCAGGATCAGCGGGACGGCCAGCGGGAGTTCGACCCTGCGGAGCACGCCCATCGGGGACATACCGATGCCCCGCGCCGCCTCCAGCACCGTCGGGTCGTTCGCCTTCAGGCCCGCGATGGTGTTCGACAGCACGGGCAGCACGGCGTACGCGATCATGCCGATCAGGGCCGATCTGCGGCCGATGCCCAGCCAGATCACCAGCAGGGCGAGCAGACCGATCGCCGGGGTCGCCTGGCCCATGTTGGCGATGGTCGTCGCGAGCGGGCTCGCCTTCCGGAACGCCCGGCGGGTCAGCAGGATGCCCAGCGGAATGGCGATGATCAACACGAAGAAGGTCGAGATCACGGTGAGCTGCACGTGCTGCCACAAAGCCTTGGAGACCTGGCCGTGCGCCAGCGCGTTCTCCGAGATCCGGTCCAGGTCCGCCTGCCGGAACCACAGCCAGGTCGCCAGCAGCAGGGCCACCAGGAACAGGGGCAGGATCGTCAGTTTCTGCCAGGTGATCCGTCCGCCCGCCGGGCTCGGCGGGGGAGGAGCCTCGGCCTCCTCCTCGTACACCGGGTCGTCCCGCTCCGTGCGGTCGTCCTCCAGATCGGGGGCCGTCACGCCTTCTCCTCCCCGCCGACGCCCTCCTGCTCCGCGTGCGTCTGCGCGGCCCGCAGCTCCTCCAACGCGTGACGGTGTTCGACGGCCGCCAGGCGGTCGGCCTCCATCAGCTGGTGCACGGAATTCATGAGCGTCTCCACGTCGACCACCCCGGTGTACTCCCCACGCCGTCCGGTGACCGGGACACGTCCGGCGCTGTCCGTGAGCACCGCCTCCAGCGCGTCCCGCAGGGTGGCGTCCCGGGTCACCGTGCCGGCCACCAGCGTGCCCGCGCGGGCCAGCGAGCCCCGGGCGCGCATCAGGTCGCCGCGCCGCAGCCACTTGTAGGGCCGGCCACGCTTGTCGAGCAGCAGGATCTCGTTGGAGCCGCTGTCGCGGAGCCGGTTGAAGAACTCCTGGAGCGGATCGTCGATGGTCACCGTCGGGTAGTCGGTGATCTCCACGTCCCGTATACGGGTGAGGTCGAGCCGCTTCAGGGCGGCGCCCGCGCCGACGAACCCGGAGACGAAGTCGTCCGCCGGGTTGGTGAGGATCGCCTCCGGGGTGTCGAACTGCGCGATGTGCGAGTGCTCGCGCAGCACCGCGATCCGGTCGCCCAGCTTGATCGCCTCGTCGAAGTCGTGGGTGACGAACACGATCGTCTTGTGCAGCTCGTGCTGGAGGCGGATCAGCTCGTCCTGGAGGTGGTCGCGGGTGATCGGGTCGACGGCCCCGAACGGCTCGTCCATCAGCAGCACCGGCGGATCGGCCGCGAGCGCCCGGGCCACCCCCACGCGCTGCTGCTGGCCGCCGGAGAGCTGGCGGGGGTAGCGGCCGTGGAACTCGCCGGGGTCGAGGCCGACGAGGTCGAGCATCTCCTCGACGCGGGCCGTGACCCGGTCCCTGGACCAGCCGGCCATCCTCGGGACCAGCGCGATGTTCTGGGCGACCGTCATGTGCGGGAACAGCCCGGAGGACTGGATCGCGTACCCGACCTCGCGGCGCAGCTTCACCGGGTCGATGTGGGTGACGTCCGCGCCGCCGATGCGGATACGGCCGCCGGTCGGCTCGATCAGCCGGTTGATCATCTTCAGGGTGGTCGACTTGCCGCACCCGGACGGGCCGACGAAGACGACCGTCTCACCCGCGCCGATCTCCATGTTCACGTTGTCGACGGCCGGGCTGGGACTGCCCGGGTACCGCTTGGAGAGGTTCTCCAGCTCGATCGTGGCGCCGGTGGCGCTCCTCTCAGGCACGGATCCCCCTCGGAATGGTCAGCCGGCCGATGACGACGTACGCGGCGTCGAACAGCAACGCCAGGACGACGATCCCGAGGGTTCCCGCGAGGACCTGGTTGAGCGCGTTGGCGCTGCCCAGGGAGGCGAGACCGCGGAAGATCTCGTTGCCGAGGCCGGGCCCGGAGGCGTAGGCGGCGATGGCCGCGATGCCCATCAGCATCTGGGTGCCGACCCGGATCCCGATCAGGATCGGCGGCCAGGCCAGCGGCAGCTCGACCCGCGCGAGCCGCCCCGGACGGGACATCCCGATGCCGTCGGCCGCGTCCACCAGTGACGGGTCGACGCCCCGCAGGCCCACGATGCAGTTCCGTACCACCGGCAGCAGTCCGTACAGCGTCAGTGCGATGACGGTGGGCTGCACGCCCAGGCCCACGACCGGGATCAGCAGACCGATCATGGCGAGGGAGGGGATGGTGAGGAAGGTCGCGGTGGTCGTGGTGGCGAGGTTGCCGGCCCACTCGGAGCGGTAGGTGGCGACCCCGATCAGCACGCCGATCGCGGTCGCCACGACCATGCACTGGAAGACGACACTGGCGTGCTGGTAGGCGTCGGTGAGCAGCTGCTGGTGCCGGTTGCCCAGGTACTCCCAGAAGTCCAACCCGCTCACCCCGCTCCGCTAAGTCCGTTCCGTGCCCTCCGCCGCCTGCTCCACCAGCGGGATGATCCGCAGCGGAACGGGGTTCTCCATCACGATCGCGGTGGAGGCCCGGACGATCCCATCAAAGCCGACGACCAGGTCGATGACCCGCTGGAGATCGGCGTTCGAGCGGGCCACCAGACGGCACAGCATGTCCCCGCTGCCGGTGGTCGTGTGCAGTTCCAGCACCTCCGGCACGGTCGTCAAGTGCGCCCGTACATCGGCCCCTTGCCCCTGCCGGATCTGGAGCGTCGCGAACGCGGTCACGGGATAGCCGAGCGCCGCCGGGTCCACCTCGGGCCCGAAGCCGCGGATGACTCCATTCGACTGAAGGCGGTCCAGCCTCGCCTGCACGGTCCCCCGGGCCACCCCGAGCCGCCGTGACATCTCCAGCACGCCGACACGCGGTTCGCGGGCCAGCAGCGCGATGATCCGGCCGTCCAGCCGATCGATCGCCACGGCACCTCCGGGGATGGTCATCATGTACAGAAAGACCGATACAACCGGCCTGGTGCTGAGCAGGTTGCCCAGTCGATACGCAAACTATTGCGCACCTTGCGAACCGGCGCGACGCTTTCGTCATGACCCAGACCACACACCACACTCCCGACACCGCCCGGCAGGCCGACCCCTTCCCGGTGAAGGGAATGGACGCGGTCGTCTTCGCCGTGGGCAACGCCAAGCAGGCGGCGCACTACTACTGCACGGCCTTCGGCATGCGGCTGGTCGCCTACTCCGGACCGGAGAACGGCAGCCGCGAGACCGCGAGCTACGTACTGGAGAACGGCTCCGCCCGCTTCGTGTTCACCTCGGTCATCAAGCCCGCCACCACCTGGGGCCACTTCCTCGCCGAGCACGTGGCCGAGCACGGCGACGGCGTCGTCGACCTCGCCATCGAGGTGCCGGACGCGCGCGCCGCGTACGCCTACGCCATCGAGCACGGCGCCCGCTCCGTCGCCGAGCCGTACGAGCTGAAGGACGAGCACGGCACCGTCGTTCTCGCCGCCATCGCCACCTACGGCAGCACCCGGCACACCCTCGTCGACCGCAGTGGCTACGACGGCCCCTACCTGCCCGGCTACGAGGCCGCCGCCCCGCTGGTCGAGCCGCCCGCCCACCGCACCTTCCAGGCCGTCGACCACTGCGTCGGCAACGTCGAGCTCGGCCGGATGAACGAGTGGGTGGAGTTCTACAACAACGTCATGGGCTTCACGAACATGAAGGAGTTCGTGGGCGACGACATCGCCACCGAGTACAGCGCGCTGATGTCGAAGGTCGTCGCCGACGGCACCCTCAAGGTCAAGTTCCCGATCAACGAGCCCGCCGTCGCCCAGAAGAAGTCCCAGATCGACGAGTACCTGGAGTTCTACGGCGGCGCGGGCGTCCAGCACATCGCGCTCAACACCAACGACATCGTCCAGACCGTACGGACGATGCGGGCGGCCGGCGTGCAGTTCCTGGACACGCCCGACTCGTACTACGACACCCTCGGCGAGTGGGTCGGCGACACCCGCGTCCCCGTCGAGACCCTGCGCGAACTGAAGATCCTCGCCGACCGCGACGAGGACGGCTACCTGCTGCAGATCTTCACCAAGCCGGTCCAGGACCGGCCGACCGTCTTCTTCGAACTCATCGAACGCCACGGCTCGATGGGCTTCGGCAAGGGCAACTTCAAGGCGCTCTTCGAGGCGATCGAACGCGAGCAGGCCAAGCGCGGCAACCTGTAACGGGCGCTCACTCCTCCTCTTCGGGCTCCTCCGCTTCGGGCTCCTTCTCCTGCGGCTCCTCCCCGTCGTCCATCACCGGCACGTCCGTCCACGGCGCCTCACCGAGTTCCGCCAGGGCCGTGCGTGCCGCGGGCGCGCCCAGCAGCGAGAAGTACGGGTTGATCCGCAGCGCCTCCTCCAGGTGTCTGCGGGCCGGCCCGCCCAGCCGCAGCCGCCGCTCGATCATGCCCCGGTGGTACAGGTACGACGCGCTGCGCACCATGCCCCCGTGGGCCCGGTCCGTGGCGACCGCCGCGAACCGCAGCCCCTCCTTGCTCTCCCCGGCCCGGTGCAGCGCCCATCCGAGCGCGTCCGCCACCTCGATCCCCGGCTGCCGCGCCCACTCCTCGCGCAGCAGCCGCACCGCCGTCAGCGGGTCGCCGTGGTCCGCCTCGAACACCCCGAGGACCAGATCCCCGTCGACCCCGCCCGCCGCCTCCCGCCGCACCCGGTCGCGCAGCAGGTCGTACTGCACCTTCGCCGCCTGCGACAGCCCCAGCGACTCGTACAGCTCGCCCAGCTCCAGCGCGTACTGCGGCACCGGCTGCCCCGCGAGCGCCACCCGGTACGCGCTCAGCGCCTCCGACGTCCGCCCCAGCGCCGCCAGCGCCCGCCCCTGCCCGGCCTGCGCGGCCCGCTGGTCAGGGTCGAGCCGCACCGCCTCCTCGAAGTGCCGCAGCGCGGCCTCCCGCTCACCGCGCTCCCACGCCAGCTGCCCGGCCCGCTCCAGCCACGCCGCCCGCTCGGCCGGCGCCTGCGCCTGCGCCACCGCGTCCGACAGCGCGGCCGCCGCGTCCTCCCGCCAGCCCTGGTCCCGGTAGACGGCCGCGGCCCGCGCCAGGACGACCGGCCCGGAGTGCAGCTCGACCAAGCGGTCCAGCGCCCGCTTCGCCGCCTTGTGGTCGCCGAGCCCGGTGTAGGCGTCGATCAGCGGGGGATACGCCGTCCACCGCTTCCGGTCCGCCTTCAGCGCGGCCTCGCCCAGCTGCCGCGCCGCCCGGAAGTCCCGGCGCGCCACGGCCAGCGCCGCCAGGCCGTCCAGCGCCTCCGGGTTGCGCCGCGGGCGCACCGTCAACGACGTCCGCAGCGCCCGCTCGGCCTTCGGGTAGTACGCGGCGGCGTCGGCGGTCCGCCGGCCCTGCTCGACGTAGGCCGCCCCGAGCACCGCCCATGACCGCGCGTCCTTGGGATGCTTCCGCAGCCGCGCCTCGCGCTCGCTGATCAGCACCGCCAGATCGGGCAGCGCGGCCGGCACCCCGGCCCGTACCGCCGAACCCGCCTGCGCTCCCGGAGCCGGGCCCACCGGCCGAGCGGTCTGCCGTCCACCCTGCAGGAACAGCAGCACCGCGCCGACGACCGCACCCACCGAGAGCAAGACGACGAGCGTCCGCCTGAGCACCCGCCCGCGCCCCTGCCTCACCGCGCCCTGTTCGTTCTCCATGGCGCTCACTGTGCGGCAGCACGACGAGCGCACCCCGGCGGCCCAAGGGGGCCGTGGGCGGGGTTCACACCGATGGCCCCGGGTGCGAACCTGTGATCATGAGCCGTTTCGAAGCGCCCCGCACCGAGGACACGGCGACAACGGGCAGCCTCGTCGACCGCCTGCTGAGCGGCCTGCCCGCCGAGGCGATCCACACCGACCCCGACGTCACCGCCTCCTACGCCAACGACATGGCCAGCTTCTGCCCGGCCGGCACCCCCGCGGTCGTCGTCCTGCCCCGCACGGTCGAACACGTCCAGCACGTCATGCGCGTCGCGACCGAGCTGCGCGTCCCGGTCGTCCCACAGGGCGCCCGCACCGGCCTGTCGGGCGCCGCGAACGCCTCCGACGGCTGCGTCGTGCTGTCCCTCACCAAGATGGACCGCATCCTGGAGATCAACCCCGTCGACCGCATCGCCGTCGTCGAACCGGGCGTCGTCAACGCAGCCCTCTCCCGCGCGGTCGCCGAGCACGGACTCGCCTACCCTCCCGACCCCTCCAGCTGGGAGATGTGCACCATCGGCGGCAACATCGGCACCGCGTCCGGCGGGCTGTGCTGCGTGAAGTACGGGGTGACCGCCGAGTACGTTCTCGGTCTCGACGTGGTGCTCGCCGACGGGCGGCTGATGTCCACCGGCCGCCGCACCGCCAAGGGCGTCGCCGGGTACGACCTCACCCGCCTCTTCGTCGGCTCCGAGGGCTCCCTCGGCATCGTCGTACGGGCGACCCTCGCCCTGAAGCCGCAGCCGCCCGGGCAGCTGGTGCTGGCCGCCGAGTTCGCCTCCGGCGCCGCCGCCTGCGACGCGGTGTGCCGGATCATGGCGGGCGGGCACGTCCCGTCCCTCCTCGAACTGATGGACCGTACGACGGTGAAGGCCGTCAACGACCTCACCCACATGGGCCTCCCCGAGACCACCGAGGCCCTGCTCCTCGCCGCCTTCGACACCACCGACCCGGCCGCCGACCTCGCCGCCGTCGGCGCGCTGTGCGAGGCCGCCGGCGCCACCCAGGTCGTACCGGCCGAGGACGCGGCCGAGTCCGAACTGCTCCTCCAGGCACGGCGCTCCTCGCTCGTCGCGCTGGAGGCGGTCAAGGGCACCACGATGATCGACGACGTGTGCGTGCCCCGCTCCCGGCTCGGCGACATGCTCGACGGGGTCGAGCGCATCGCCGAGAAGCACCGGCTGACCATCGGCGTCGTCGCCCACGCGGGTGACGGCAACACCCACCCCACCGTTTGCTTCGACGCCCAGGACCCCGACGAGTCCCGGCGCGCCCGCGAGTCCTTCGACGAGATCATGGCGCTCGGCCTGGAACTCGGCGGCACCATCACCGGTGAGCACGGCGTCGGCGTACTGAAGAAGGAGTGGCTGGCGCGCGAGATCGGCCCCGTGGGCGTGGAGATGCAGCGGGCCGTCAAACAGGTCTTCGACCCGCTGGGCATCCTCAATCCCGGCAAGCTGTTCTGACTCACCGCGCGAGCAGCTGGGCCAGGGCGTCGTCCAGCCCCAGCTGCTCGGCCTCGGTGCCCGGTGGCACCACCCGCAGCGTCCGCTCCAGCCAGGCCGACACCGGCGCGGCGGGCGCCTGGAGCAGTGCGTCCCCCTCGGGTGAACTCAGCGCCATCAGGACGACGGCGCGACCGTCCACCTTCGTGGGCCACACCCGCACGTCCCCGTTCCCGCACGGCCGGAACACCCCCTCGACCAGGAGTTCACGCGCGAACGTCCACTCCACCGGGTGCTCGGAGGTGATGTGGAAGGTGACGTGGACGGCGAACGGGTCTTCGCTGCGGTAGGCCAGTCTGGCCGGGACCGGGATGCTGCGCTCCGGCGACAGGACGAGTCTGATCTCCAACTCGCGTTCCACCACGGTGTGCTGCATGGTCGTACGTCCTCTCTCCTACGGCCCTGTGGGCGGGCCCGTGCCGGGAGAGAGGGGGTTCGGCCCAAAGCATTACGCGGGTTCGGCGGGATTTTCTTCCGACTGCGTTCCGCTCGTGTGAAGTACGTGTACGAGGTTGCCCGGAAAGGAGTGGGTACGACAGGACAGGCGCTGCGGCGTGCGCCGGGATGATAGATGTGGAGCCCCTCAACGACCCCCGAGCAGATACGGGACGACGGACATGAGCGCCCCAACCCCGGCACCCGGCGACGACAGGCCCCGCGAAGGGTATTACCCTGACCCGTCCATCCCTGGATACGTCCGGTACTGGAACGGCTCCGCCTGGGTGCCGGGCACCAGCCGTCCGGCGCCGTCCGACGGCGAACCGCTCACGCCCCCGTCCTCCGTGGAGGAGACGGGGCCGCACTTCTTCGACGAGGACCCGGAACCGGCGCCCGCCGCGGGCGACGAGCAGCAGTACGGCAACCGTCCCGAGCCGGCGTCCGCGTGGGGCGCCGAACGCTCCCGACAGTCCGGCTTCGGCGGGGAGCAGGACCGGCGGGTGTCGTGGGGCGCACCGCAGGGCGCCGATCCCAGGGTGCCGTCCGGAACCCCGTCCCAGCCCGACGGCCACTCCGCCCACACCGACGGCACGGCCACGATCCCGCCCACCGGCCCCGAACCGTCCCCGGGCCCCGGCAACCCGGCCTCCGGCAGCACCTTCGTCTTCCGCCGCCCCAGAAACGACACCCCGCCCGTCCCCGACGACGGCACGATGACGTTCCGCCGCCAACAGTCACAGCAGGGGCCGCGGGGCGGGGGCCCGGGAGCATCCCAGGGGGCGGCGGCGGGGTTCGGTACGCAAGGCCCGGTCGGTATGGGGGCTCCCGGAGCGGGTGCCGGCCCCGGCTTCGGCGCGGGCAAGGCGGCGGCCGAGCGTGCGGCGCAGGCCCAGGCTGCCCCACACAGCACCGACATCCCGAACACCCCGAACACCCCGAACATCCCGAACTCCGCCGGCGCCCCGAGCGTCGTCCCCCAACAGGCCGCCCCCGCGCAGGTGGCGGCCTCCACCCCGATGGCCGCCGACGTCGGGGGTGGGCAGCAGTCATGGGCGCAGCAGGTGCACCGGCTGGCGGAGGCGGGGGAGGACGAGCAACGCGTCGCACCCTGGAAGCCGCCCGTCGAGGACATGTTCCAGGCGGCCGCGCGACGGCAGGCGGCGGCGCGTCCCGCGGGAATGGGCAAGCGGCTCGTCGCCCGGCTCATCGACACCGTCGTCCTCGCCGCCGTCGCCGCCGCGGCCGCCGTCCCGCTCGGCGTCAAGGCGCTCGACCACGTCAACGAGAAGATCGACGAGGCCAAGCTCTCCGGCCGCACCGTCACGGTCTGGCTGCTCGACGGCACGACGGCGACCTACCTCGGCATCGTCCTCGCCGTCCTGCTCGTGTTCGGCGTCCTCTACGAGGCGGTGCCCACCGCCAAGTGGGGCCGCACCCTGGGCAAGAAGCTGCTGGGTCTGGAGGTGCGGGACATCGAGGCGCACGAACCGCCCACCTTCGGCGGTGCCCTGCGCCGCTGGCTGGTCTACAGCGTCCCCGGCCTGCTCGGCATCGGTGTCCTCGGAGTGCTCTGGTGCCTGTTCGACCGGCCCTGGCACCAGTGCTGGCACGACAAGGCCGCGCGCACCTTCGTCGCCGGCCGCGTCTAGCGGAGCCGTACTCCGGACGGCGGCCCGCCGGATGCGGAGCCGGTGGGTTCGCGGTGCACTCGGGCCATGACCACCGAACCGCCTCCCGGCTCCGGAGACCAGCCGCCGGAAGACGACGACCGCTTCAGGAAGCGGCCCCCGCAGGGCGAGGGTGCCGGTTCGCCGTACGACGCCCCGCACGGGGGTCAGCCGCCGCCCCCTCCGTACGGACAGGGCCCGGGCGGCCCGTACGGCGGGGGCCCGCACCCGGGTGATCCGCTCGCGGGCATGCCCCCGCTCGCCGACAGCGGCAAGCGCACCCTCGCGCGCATCATCGACATGATCCTCGTCGGCATCGTGGTCTGGCTGGTCACCTGGGGGTTCAACGTCCACGAGTACAACGTGGACAGCGACCGCATCGAGGTCGGCAAGTCCCTGGGCCAGTCCGTGGTCGCCGCCGTGCTCTACATCGCGTACGACACCTTCCTGATCAGCAGGTCGGGACAGACGCTGGGCAAGAAGTGGCTGGGCATGCGGGTGGCGAACCTCGACAACGGCGCCACTCCGTCCGTGCAGACGTCACTGGTGCGCGCGTCGGTGCTGTGGCTGCCGTTCGCGTTCTGCTGCGCCTGCGTCTGGACCATCATCTGTGGCGGCTGGAGCTTCTTCGACAAGCCGTACAAGCAGGGACTGCACGACAAGGCGGCGAAGACCGTGGTGGTCACGATGACATGAGCCCAAGGACTACGGCGGGTTCAGGGAGCGGACGTCTCGCGCACCGGTTCCGGTGTGCCCGCCGTGACCGAGGCCGCCACGGGCTGTGGTGCCGGGGACGTCGCCGCGGCCCGGGGGGCCTGCTTCGGCAGGGGTACCGTCATGGCGACGAGGAGCCCTAGGGCGAGTGCGGCCAGGGCGATGACCGCGATCCCCCCACCCGAACTCGTCTGCGACAGCAACAGCATGGCGAGCGTCGAGAAGATCACGGTGCACGAACCGTAGGCGATCTGTGCGGCAGTCGGACGAGGCATGGCAATCGTGTCCTCGAAGTGGGGGTGTCCTACTCGGCTGCATGCCCGAACAGATCGAACAGTAAGCGTGACCTAACCAACACTACCGGTGCACGGGGGGCGCACGGAGTCATGCCGTCCAGTAAGTGGACGAACCCGCGCGCCGGTTATGCCAAGGTCATGTGTTCGCAATGCGGACGTGGGCTCCCAATAATGCACTTGACCTGCTCAAGTCAAGGTCTGTCTTTTCTTGCCAACCAGTAGTCAAATGTCGTCACTTGACTACACGCGTATAACCGCGCGCGGACTTCCATGACCAGGGACCCCCCTTCCGCGCGTACGGGCGCGTCAGGGGAGGACAGCAAGTGACCAGCAGACCCTGGACTTTCAGGGCCGCCGCGACGGTCGTCGCGCTCGCGGCGGCCTCGGCGACGTTCTCGACGTTCGCCGTGGCACAGGCCGCCGACCACGCGTCGGCAGGTACACCCGCAGTGGACCGGCACGACCCGCAGCCGGCCAAGATGAAGGAACACGACTTCGACGGGCCGCTGAGCAAGACTCAGGAGGCCCAGCGGGAAGAGGCCCTGAAGCAGGTCATATCCGGCAAGGCCAAGGTCAAGGACCGCGAGGGCTCGAAGGTCGTCCAGCTCAAGAGCACCAAGGGCGACAGCAAGTACGTCGAGCTCGGCCGCGAGAAGACCGACAAGATCTTCACGATCCTCGTGGAGTTCGGCGACAAGGTCGACAGCCGCTACGGCGGCACCCCCGGCCCGCTGCACAACAAGATAGCCAAGCCGGACCGCAAGCAGGACAACAGCACCGCCTGGCAGGCGGACTACGACCAGAAGCACTTCCAGGACCTGTACTTCGGCGCCGGCAAGAACACCGAGTCGCTGAAGAAGTACTACGAGAAGCAGTCCTCGGGCCGCTACTCGGTCGACGGTGAGGTCACCGACTGGGTCAAGGTCCCCTACAACGAGGCCCGCTACGGCTCCAACGACGCCTCCACCGGCGCCTGGTACGCCGTGCAGGACGGCGTCAACGCCTGGGTCGCCCAGCGCAAGGCGGCCGGTGACAGCCCCGCCAAGATCAAGAAGGAACTGGCCGCCTTCGACCAGTGGGACCGTTACGACTTCGACGGCGACGGCGACTTCAACGAGCCCGACGGCTACATCGACCACTTCCAGATCGTGCACGCCGGTGAGGACGAGTCGGCCGGCGGCGGCGCCCAGGGTGAGGACGCCATCTGGGCCCACCGCTGGTACGCCTTCGGCACCGACTCCGGCACCACCGGCCCGGCCACCAACAAGCTCGGCGGCACCCAGATCGGCAACACCGGCATCTGGGTCGGCGACTACACCATCCAGCCGGAGAACGGCGGACTCGGTGTCTACGCCCACGAGTACGGCCACGACCTCGGCCTGCCCGACGAGTACGACACCTCCGGCGGCGGCGACAACTCCACCGGTTTCTGGACCCTGATGTCGTCCGGCTCCTGGCTCGGCACCGGCAAGGAGGCCATCGGCGACCTGCCCGGCGACATGAACGCCTGGGACAAGCTCCAGCTCGGCTGGCTCGACTACGACGTGGCCAAGGCCGGCGTCCGGTCCAACCACAAGCTGGGCGTCGCGGAGTACAACACCGCGAACCCGCAGGCCCTCGTGGTCACGCTGCCGGACAAGCGCGTCACCACCAAGGTCGTGACCCCCGCGCAGGGCGCCACCCAGTGGTGGAGCGGCAGCGGCAACGACCTGCGCAACACCCTGTCCCGCTCGGTCGACCTGACCGGCAAGACCACCGCGAGCCTCACCCTCGACGGCTGGTGGGACACCGAGAAGGACTTCGACTACGTCTACACCGAGGTGTCCACCGACGGCGGCGCCAACTGGACGCCCGTCGACGGCAAGCTGGCCGACGGCACCGCCATCCCCCGTGACGGCAGCGGCAAGCCCGTCCTCACCGGCACGGTCACGGCGTACCAGAAGCTGACGTACCCGCTGGACGCGTACGCGGGCAAGAAGATCGACCTGCGCTTCCGCTACCAGACCGACGGCGGTGTGGCCCAGCAGGGCTTCGCGGCCGACGAGATCACCGTCACCGCGAACGGCGCGACCGTCTTCGCCGACAACGCCGAGTCCCAGGACGCGGGCTGGACGGCGAACGGCTTCACCCGCATCGGCGCGTCCATCACGGACGACTACCCGCAGTACTACATCGCCGAGAACCGCCAGTACGTGTCGTACGACAAGACCCTCAAGGTCGGCCCGTACAACTTCGGCTTCACGTCGACCAAGCCGTCCTGGGTCGAGCACTACGCGTACCAGAACGGTCTGCTCATCTGGAAGTGGGACACCTCCCAGGCGGACAACAACACCAGCCAGCACAAGGGCACCGGCCTGATCCTTCCGGTCGACTCCCACCCGCAGGCGATGAAGTGGTCCGACGGCACGTTCATGCCCAACCGGGTCCAGTCCTTCGACTCGACCTTCAGCCGCTACCTGACCGACGCGTTCACGCTCCACAAGGCGGGCGCGGCGACCAAGGTCAAGGCGAGGGCCGGCGTCCCGGTCTTCGACGACGGCACGTCGACGTACTACGACCCGAAGACCCCGCTCGCGGGCGTCAAGGTCACTGACACCAACACCCGGATCAAGATCACTCAGGAGCCGGCCGACGGCTCGACGATCTCGCTCCAGGTCGGACCGTCCGCGAAGTAGTCGACGTTTCCGCAGGTCAGAAGCGCATCGGCGGCGACCCCCTGGCGGGTCGCCGCCGATCGTGTTTAGGTGCGTGCTGTGGTTTCCTTATTGACACCGACGTTGACACCGACGTCGACACCGACGCGCACGGGGGTCTGACCGCATGGCCGCAGGAGGCTTCTGCAAGTTGCCGAACGGCATGGTGGTGGTGGCACTCAACCTGCCCAGCCCCGCCGCCGACGGCTTCGCCGGGAGCACCGCTCCCGGGGGAGTGCGCGTGCTCGTCCACGCGCAGAACCGCGCCCGGGCCCTGACCAGGCTCCGCAACCTCGGCATGCGCGCGATCTACCTGCGGGGCAACGCCGCCCCGCCCACCCCGGACGAGATCACGGCCGTCCTGCACCACCCCGACGGCCTGATATGGCGCACGGCCCCCGACAACGGGGTCACGGTCATCGAACTGTGGCGCCCGATCCGCTCCCTCCTGAGGCGGCCCACGCCCCAGACATGACCCCCGTGAGCCCCCGTGAGTCCCGCGCCGCGGCCGGGGAGCCGCTACACCACCGGCTTCCCGGAGAGCTCCACCCCGGCCGCGCGCAGCTCGCCCAGCGCTCGGTCGGTGGTCTCCTCGGCCACTCCGGCGGTGAGGTCCAGCAGGACCTGGGTGCGGAAGCCCTCGCGGGCCGCGTCCAGGGCGGTGGCCTTCACGCAGTGGTCGGTCGCTATGCCCACGACGTCCACCTCGTCGATCTCCCGGGCGCGCAGCCAGTCGCTCAGCTTCACCCCGTTCTCGTCGGTGCCCTCGAACCCGCTGTAGGCGGCCGCGTAGGCCCCCTTGTCGAAGACCGCGTCGATCGCCCCGGACGCGACCGCGGGCGCGAAGTTCGGGTGGAAGCCGACACCCTCCGTACCCGCGACGCAGTGCGCGGGCCAGGAGCGGACGAAGTCGGGGTTGTCGGCGAAGTGACCGCCGGGTGCGATGTGGTGGTCGCGGGTGGCCACGACATGCCGGTAGCCGGCCGGCGCCTGCCCGATGAGTTCGGTGATGGCGGCGGCGACGTCGGCACCCCCGGCCACCGCGAGACTGCCCCCCTCGCAGAAGTCGTTCTGCACGTCTACGACGATCAAGGCGCGGCGCATGGTCGGTGTCCTTCGACTGTGGGATCTCGGTGATGGGGTGCTGGCCCGGCCGTGAGTTTCAGAAGCTTCCGAGCCTAGAGACTTCCTGGGCGGTGCGGGAGGGGGCGTCAAGGGGGCGTATGCGGCACTTGCTCTAGCTACCCGACTGCCCCTGCACGTACTCCGTCGGAATCACGGGTTCCCCTCGGGACAGCTGGGTCGCCGACAGCGGTAGGCCGCCGCGGGCCGCCGTGTGACGGTCGCGGACGACGTCCAGCGGCTCGTGGGCGACGACCTCGCCGCCCTTGACCAGCTCGACCAGGAGCCGGAGGTCCGCCAGCTCGGGAGGCACCGGGCCGGTGCCGACGACCTCGGCCTCCGCCGCCCCGTACGCGTCCAGCCGCCGCGCGGCCCACTTGCGGCCGCCGATGGAGGTCTTGCCGCCGGACGACTTCTTCGCCACCGGCACCAGCGGTGCCTCCGGGTCGGCGGTCTCGGCGCGGGCGACCAGCTTGTAGACCATCGAGGCCGTCGGGTGCCCGGACCCGGTCACCAGCTGCGTGCCGACGCCGTACGCGTCGACGGGCGCCGCGGCCAGCGAGGCGATCGCGTACTCGTCGAGGTCGGAGGTCACGATGATCTTCGTGTCGGTCGCGCCCAGCGCGTCCAGCTGCTGGCGCACCCGGTGCGCGACGAGCAGCAGGTCCCCGGAGTCGATGCGGACGGCGCCCAGCTCGGGCCCGGCCACCTCGACGGCCAGCCGCACGGCCTCGGTGACGTCGTAGGTGTCGACGAGCAGGGTCGTGCCCCGGCCCAGCGAGTCGACCTGGGCCGTGAAGGCGTCCCGTTCGGTGTCGTGCAGCAGGGTGAAGGCGTGGGCGGACGTGCCCACCGTCGGGATTCCGTAGCGGAAGCCGGCGGCGAGGTCGGAGGTGGTGGTGAAGCCACCGATGTACGCGGCGCGGGACGCGGCGACGGCGGCCAGCTCGTGAGTACGGCGGGCGCCCATCTCGATCAGCGGCCGCTCCCCGGCGGCCGAGGACATCCGGGAGGCGGCGGCCGCGATCGCGGAGTCGTGGTTGAGGATGGAGAGGATCACGGTCTCCAGGAGCACGCACTCCGCGAAGGAGCCCTCGACGCGCATGATCGGGGAGCCGGGGAAGTACACCTCGCCCTCGGGGTAACCCCAGATGTCACCCGAGAAGCGGTACGCGCCGAGCCAGTCCAGGGTCTCCTCGTCCACGATCTGCCGCTCGCGCAGGAAGCCGAGGACGTCCGCGTCGAAGCGGAAGTTCTCCACGGCGTCCAGGACACGCCCGGTGCCCGCGACGACTCCGTAGCGCCGGCCCTCCGGCAGCCGCCGGGTGAAGACCTCGAACACCGACCGCCGCCCGGCGGTGCCCGCCTTCAGCGCGGCCTGCAGCATCGTCAACTCGTACTGGTCCGTGAAGAGCGCCGTGGAGGGAACGCCCACCCGTCGCCCACCACCGTCCTTCTGAGGAAGCGCTTCGCGCCCTTCTTCTTCCGGCAGTCCAAGGTCCGCTGTGTTCATGACTAGAGATCGTACTCCCTTTTCGTCGGTGTGACGATTTCTAGAATGCGTGGCAGCATGGGCCTTGTGACGTCACCCGCGCCCCTGGAGATCGAACGTACCGAGTCGGCGGAGGAGGTCTTCGCCGTCCCCGAGCCGGACGTCCCCTGGGTCACCATCGTCCACAACGACCCGGTCAACCTCATGAGCTATGTGACGTACGTCTTCCAGACGTACTTCGGCTACTCCAAGGACAAGGCCACCAAGCTCATGCTCGACGTCCACCACAAGGGTCGGGCGGTCGTCTCCAGCGGCACGCGTGAGGAGATGGAACGCGACGTGCAGGCCATGCACGGCTACGGCCTGTGGGCCACGCTTCAGCAGGACCGGAAATGACCCGACCCCGCCCGCAGGACCGGAAGTAGCGATACGCCCTGATGCCAGGAACCTTCGAACCGCTCCCCGGCGGCGGCGCGGCCGTCGCCCTCGACGACGTCGAGATCTCCATCATCCGGTCGCTGGCCGTCCAGCTGCTGGAACTCATCGGCCCGGGCCCCGCCGAGGACGCCCCCGACGACCCGCTCGCCGAGCTCTTCTCCGAGGGCCCGAGCGAACCGCCCGCCGACCCGGTCCTGCGTCGGCTCTTCCCCGACGCCTACGGCGACCCGGAGGGCACCCCGGGTCCCCAGCGGGCCGAGGAGGAGCGGGCGCACTCCGCCGAGTTCCGCCGTTACACCGAGAACGACCTGCGCGCCGGCAAGCGCGACAACGCCCTCGCCGTGATCCGCTCCCTGGACGCGCTCGCGCCGGAGGGGGAGGGCGGGGCGGTCCTCAAACTGTCGCCCGAGGAGGCCCAGCGGTGGCTCGGCGCCCTCAACGACCTCCGGCTGGCGATCGGCTCGCGGCTGGACATCTCCGACGAGGACGACACCGATCTGCTCTACCGGCTCCCGGACGACGACCCGCGCAAGCCGATGGTGATGGCCTATCTGTGGCTGGGCGGCCTCCAGGAAACGCTCATCTCCACCCTGCTCCCCTGACATATGCCCTGATGTGTGTGGGTTCTGTGTTCGCTCAGAGGACGCTCAAATCCGGATAACGATCGCGTCACCGTGACGGCCCCCTTGGGGTTCCGGTAAGCGATTTGTCCGGTTCTTCTTGAGTCATGCGTCACAAACCGAGCGCGTGATCAATGTTGCGGCCGTGATAAATCTTCACGACCGCCCGGGCGAACACCACCCGAATGTTCGGCCGGGTGCGCCACCGAGCCGACGGATCGTCGGCCAGGCACGAGCGGGCTCGCGAAGCCCGCTCAACTCCATCATCCGGGGGGATCGAGACCCGATCCGAGGCCGACGAGAGGCCCGGATCGGCATGGAGAAAGGCGCACCACACATGACCTCAGCGCAGGTCGACAAGGACACGACCCCCGAAGAGGGGTACGAGCGCGGGCTCGGCAGCCGCCAGGTCCAGATGATCGCGATCGGCGGCGCCATCGGCGTCGGCCTCTTCCTGGGCGCCGGGGCGAACATCGCCAAGGCCGGTCCCAGCCTCATCTTCATGTACGCCCTCGCCGGCGTGATCATCTTCTTCATCATGCGGGCGCTCGGCGAACTCCTGCTCTACCGCCCCGTCTCGGGCTCCTTCGCGGAGTACTCGCGCGAATTCCTCGGCCCGTTCTTCGGCTACTTCACCGGCTGGACGTACTGGCTGATGTGGGTCGTCACCGGCATGGCGGAACTCACCGCCGCCGCGATCTACGTCAACTACTGGTTCCCGGCCATCCCCCGGTGGGTGACGGCCCTGGTCTTCCTGGTGATCCTCTTCGGGGTGAACCTGATCTCCGTGAAGCTCTTCGGCGAGCTGGAGTTCTGGTTCTCGATGGTCAAGGTCACCGCCCTCATCGGCATGATCGTCATCGGCCTCGGCGTGCTCACCTTCGGCTTCAGCTCCGCCGGCGACACCGCAGCGGTCTCCAACCTCTGGGCCTTCGACGGCTTCTTCCCCAAGGGTGTCGGCTCGTCCCTGATGACCCTCCAGGGCGTCATGTTCGCCTACCTCGCCGTCGAACTGGTCGGCGTCACGGCCGGCGAGTCCGAGGACCCCGAGAAGACCCTGCCCAAGGCGATCAACACCCTGCCCTGGCGCATCGCGCTCTTCTACGTCGGCGCCCTCACCGTGATCCTCTGCGTGGTGAAGTGGACCGAGTTCGCGCCGGGCGTCAGCCCCTTCGTCGCCGCCTTCGCCAAGATCGGCATCCCGGCGGGCGCGGGCATCGTCAACTTCGTGGTGCTGACCGCGGCCCTGTCCTCCTGCAACTCCGGCATGTACTCCACGGGCCGCATGCTGCGCAACCTCGCCGACAGCGGCGAGGCCCCCGCGGTCTTCAAGAAGCTGTCCGGGTCCAAGACCCCGGCCTTCGGCATCACGGTCTCGGTCCTCTTCATGGGCATCGGCGTGGTCCTGAACTACATCGTCCCGGAGAAGGCCTTCGGCTACGTCACCTCCGTCGCCACCGCGGCCGGCATCTGGACCTGGCTGATGATCCTGGTCAGCCACGTCCTCTACCGCCGCGCGGTCGACGCGGGCCGCCTGCCCGCCTCCTCCTTCCCGGCGCCGGGCGGCACGGTGTGCAGCTGGATCGCCATCGTCTTCCTGCTCTTCGTCACCGGCCTCATCGCCTACGACAGCGAATCGCGCGTCTGCCTGTACGTCATGGCCGGCTGGGCCGCCGCCCTCGCCATCGGCTGGTTCGCCCTCAAGGCGAGCAACCCGCAGGTCACCCAGCGCCGCGACCCGGAGCTCGAAAAGATCGGCTGACCGGTACCCGACAGGACGTCCGGCCGTAGGGAGTACTCGTGGCACTCCCCACGGCAGCCGCTCAGGACGTCCGGCATATGAGCCGCCGCGTACCATCCCTCGGTACGCGGTGGCCCACATGCTTATCCTGACGACCATGCTGACCATCACCCAGGCCCTCCACGACCAGATCGTCGCCCACGCGCGCGAGGACCACCCCGACGAGGCCTGCGGCGTCGTCGCGGGCCCCGCGGGCTCCGGCCGCCCCGAGCGCTTCATCCCCATGCTGAACGCGGCCCGCTCGCCCACCTTCTACGAGTTCGACTCGCAGGACCTGCTCAACCTCTACCGCGAGATGGACGACCGCGACGAGGAGCCGGTGGTCATCTACCACTCCCACACCGCGACCGAGGCCTACCCCTCCCGCACCGACATCTCCTACGCCAACGAGCCCGGCGCCCACTACGTCCTGGTCTCCACCGCCGACACCGACGGGGCCGGCGACTTCCAGTTCCGCTCGTTCCGCATCGTCGAGGGCGTGGTGACCGAGGAGGACGTCAAGGTCGTCGAGGCATACTGACCGTCGTACGCACACGTCGTACGCTCGGACAACTCGCCGTATCGGAGATGGTGTTGACGCGACGCCCGCACGGACAGCGCCCCACGATCGAGGACGTCGCACGCCGGTCGGGGGTGTCGAGATCCACGGTGTCACGGGTGATCAACGCCGAGCCCAAGGTGCGCGCCGAGGTCGTCGAACGCGTCCGCGAGGTGATCGCCGAGCTCGGCTACGTCCCCAACCAGGCCGCCCGTCAGCTCGTCACCCGCCGCACGAACGCCGTCGCGGTCGTGGCCACCCAGCCACAGGACCGGCTCTTCCTCGACCCGTTCTTCGACTGCCTCTTACGGGGCATCCGCCGGGAACTCGCCCGGCACGGCTCCCAGCCGGTCCTGCTCTTCCTCGACGAGCCCGACGACCACGCCCGGGTCGCCGACTACCTCGGCGGCGGCCACGTCGACGGCGCCCTGCTGTTCTCCCTGCGCCCCGGCGACCGGCTGCCCGAGATGACCGACCGGGCCGGCCTGCCCGCCGTCTTCGGCGGCCGCCCCCTCCCCGGCGACGGCGACACCGCGCCCCGCCACCCCTACGTCGACGGGGACAACCGCGGCGGGGCCCGCCAGGCCGTCCAGCACCTCGTCTCGCTCGGCCGCACCCGCGTCGCCACCGTCACCGGCCCCTACGACCAGGAGAACTCCGCCGCCGAACGCCTCGCCGGCTACCGGGACGTCCTCCCCGACACCTCCTCGGACCTCGTCGAGCGCGCCGACTACACCCGGCAGGGCGGTGCCGACGCCATGGCCAAGCTGCTCGCCGGGTGCCCCGACCTCGACGCCGTCTTCGTCGCCTCCGACCTCATGGCCTCCGGCGCCCTGCAGACCCTGCGGGAGCACGGCCGCCGGGTCCCCGAGGACGTGGCCGTCGTCGGCTTCGACGACCTCACCGACATCGCCGAGGCCACCGACCCGCCCCTGACCACGATCCGCCAGGACGCCGAGGAGATGGGCCGGCTGATGGCCCGCCTGCTCTTCGACCGCACCGCCGGGATCGCCGCTACGGACGTGTCCTCCGTGGTCATACCCACACAACTGGTGCGGCGCGACTCCGCCTGAGCGGCCGTACCCGCCCGTCTGAACAGGGTGGTCTCACTACCCGGCCGGAATTCGTCCGCGATGTGGGATCACATTCCAGGAGCCGGACCGGGAATCGATACGATGAGCCCATGGTTTTCCACGACGTGAGCGACAAGACGCCGGGCCCGCTGCTCGTCGCGCGGCTGCACGTCGACCTGTGCAGGCTCGCCAGCGCCATCTGTTGACGCCGGCCCTGCCGCCGTACGGCCCGTGAGCCGTGGCGCGTCACACTCCTGCTGTACCGCTTCACCCGCGCTGCCGCGCGCCCACCGACCCGACACCATCCGACAGGAGCCCTGAGCCATGGCCATCGAGGTCCGCATCCCCACCATCCTCCGCCAGTACACCGACGGTCAGAAGGCGGTGGAGGGCAGCGGTGACACCCTCGCCGACCTGTTCGCCGACCTCGAGACCCGGCACGCGGGCATCCAGGCCCGCATCGTGGACGGCGAGCAGCTGCGCCGCTTCGTCAACGTCTACCTGAACGACGAGGACGTCCGCTTCCTCGACGGCATCACCACCAAGCTGTCCGACGGCGACAGCGTGACGATCCTGCCGGCCGTCGCCGGCGGTATGGCCTGATCCCTATGCGCTACGACTCCCCGCTGGCTGCGGTGGGCAACACCCCCCTGGTGTGCCTGCCGCGGCTGTCGCCGTCCGCCGACGTCCGGATCTGGGCCAAGCTGGAGGACCGCAACCCCACCGGCTCGGTCAAGGACCGCCCGGCCCTGCACATGATCGAGCAGGCGGAGAAGGACGGCCGCCTGACCCCCGGCTGCACCATCCTGGAGCCGACCAGCGGCAACACGGGCATCTCCCTGGCCATGGCGGCCAAGCTCAAGGGCTACCGCATCGTCTGCGTGATGCCCGAGAACACCTCACAGGAGCGCCGGGACCTGCTCGCCATGTGGGGCGCCGAGATCATCTCCTCCCCGGCCGCGGGCGGCTCCAACACCGCCGTCCGCGTCGCCAAGGAGCTCTCCGCCGAGCACCCCGACTGGGTGATGCTCTACCAGTACGGCAACCCGGACAACGCGGGCGCCCACTACGCCACCACCGGCCCGGAGATCCTCGCCGACCTCCCCTCGGTCACCCACTTCGTCGCGGGCCTCGGCACCACCGGCACCCTCATGGGCGTCGGCCGCTACCTGCGCGAGCACAAGCCGGACGTGAAGATCGTCGCCGCCGAGCCGCGCTACGACGACCTGGTCTACGGCCTGCGCAACCTCGACGAGGGCTTCGTCCCCGAGCTGTACGACGCCTCCGTCCTCACCACCCGCTTCTCCGTCGGCTCGGCGGACGCCGTCACCCGCACCCGTGAGCTGCTCCAGCAGGAGGGCATCTTCGCGGGCGTGTCCACCGGCGCCGCCCTGCACGCCGCCATCGGCGTCGGCAACAAGGCCGTGAAGGCGGGCGAGAACGCCGACATCGTGTTCGTCGTCGCCGACGGCGGCTGGAAGTACCTCTCCACCGGCGTCTACACCGCCGCCACCACCGAGGAAGCGATCGAGACCCTCCAGGGGCAGCTCTGGGCGTGAACCCGGCTCACCCCGTCAGGTGACGGACCTGGTCCCACAGGACCGGGTCCACCACACCCACCCGGCGACGGAAGTCGTCCACCCGGACGCGGCGCACCTCGTCCGTCTCCAGGAAGCTCGCCCGGCCCCGAGCGTCGCCCACGGAGCCCGGCGGCAGCGCGATCACCCCGGCCCGCCCGCTGTGGTTCTTGCTGGTGATCTTCGCGACGGTCACGTGCCGCCCCCGCACCGCCAGCACCAGACACGGCCGGTCCTTCTCACCCCGCCCGTCCTCGAACGGCACCTTCGCCCACCAGATCTCCGCAGGCTGCGGCCGCCCGGCGGGCCGCCGCCCGGGCCGCCCCGGCGGCCGTGTCCTGCGACCCCCGGGACGCCGCCCGCGCCCCCACCCGTCGACGAGGGTCGAGACCAGGGCGAGCAGCACCACCGCCGCGATCGCCAGCCACCAGGACGTGTCCATACTGGATGACGGTACAAGCAGTGGCGCTCAGGGCCAGCCGAACCGGTGACAGCACAGGTGAGTTCGCCCACAACAGCCCTTGGCGGAGGAGCGACCGGGGGTTTTGCGCCTTACGCTCGACGGACCGCACGACCCCCGACGCCCCTTCTCCCGTTCCCCCGCCAGCGGAGGTTTCTGTTCCATGAAGCTCACCGTCGTCGGCTGCTCGGGGTCGTTTCCGTCCGCGGAATCGGCCTGCTCGAGCTACCTCGTCGAGGCCGACGGCTTCCGGCTGCTTCTCGACATGGGCAACGGCGCCCTGGGCGAGCTGCAGCGCCACTGCGGTCTCTACGACCTCGACGCGATCTTCCTCAGCCATCTGCACGCCGACCACTGCGTCGACATGTGCGCGTACTTCGTGGCGCGCTACTACCGGCACGAAGGCGGACGCTGCGCCCCCCTGCCGGTCTACGGGCCCGAGGGCACCGAACACCGGCTGACCACCGCCTACGCCGACACCCCGTCGGCCTCCTCGATGAGCGAGGTCTTCGACTTCCACACGGTGAAGCCCTCCACCTTCGACATCGGCCCGTTCACGGTGCACACGGAACGCGTGGCCCACCCGGTGGAGGCGTACGGCATCCGCATCGAGCACGGCGGGAAGGTGCTGACCTACTCCGGCGACACCGGCGTCAGCGCGCACCTCGACGAACTCGCCCGGGACGCCGACCTGTTCCTGTGCGAGGCCGCGTTCACGTACGGCAAGGAAGACATCCCCGACCTGCACCTCAACGGCCGCGAGGCCGGCGAGACGGCCCGCCGCGCCAAGGCGAGACGCCTGGTCCTCACCCACATCCCCCCGTGGACCGACCCGCAGGCCAACCTCGTCGACGCCCGCGACGTCTACGACGGCCCGGTGGAACTCGCGGTACCCCGCACGACGTACGAGATCTAGTCCCGCCACACAGAAGGCCCCCGGAGCGGTTCAGGGCTCCGGGGGCCTTCGGTGTGTCGTGGCCTGGGTGTGTCGTGCGGCTAGGCCTTGGTGAGGTCCTCGACCTCCTCCTCGGGTTCACGGCCGGGGGTGGGGAGGTTCCACTTGGCGATGGCGAAGCGGAAGACGAAGTAGTAGATGGCGCCGAAGACCAGGCCTATGGGGATGATCAGCCATGGCTCGGTGGCCAGGTTCCAGTTCAGCGCGTAGTCGATGAAGCCCGCGGAGAAGGTGAACCCGGCGTGCACGCCGAGCGCCCAGGTGATCGCCATGGACAGGGCGGTGAGCACCGCGTGGATCGCGTACAGGACCGGGGCGATGAACATGAACGAGAACTCGATCGGCTCGGTCACACCGGTCACGAAGGAGGTGAGCGCGAGCGAGATCATCATGCCCAGCACGGCCTTGCGGCGCTCGGGGCGGGCGGAGTGCGCGATGGCGATCGCGGCGGCCGGGAGGCCGAACATCATGATGGGGAAGAAGCCCGACATGAACTGTCCGGCGGTCGGGTCACCGGCGAAGAAGCGGGTGAGGTCACCGTGCACGACCGTGCCGGCGGAGTCCTTGAAGTCGCCGATCTGGAACCAGGCGACGGAGTTCACGAACTGGTGCATGCCGATCGGGATCAAGGCGCGGTTGATCAGACCGAACAGACCGGCACCCGCGGCGCCGAGACCGGTGATCTGCTCGCCGACGTCCGAGATGCCCTCGCCGATCGGCTTCCAGACCAGGCCGAAGAAGACGCCCATGGCGGTGCCGACGAAGGCCATGATGATCGGTACCAGACGGCGGCCGTTGAAGAAGCCGAGCCAGTCGACCAGCTTCTTGCGGTGGTAGCGCTGCCACAGCACGGCGGACAGCAGACCCATCACGATGCCGCCGAGCACACCGGGGTTGTTGTAGGTCGCGGCGATGTCCGCGCCCTTCTGGATCTTCGCCTCGGTGACCGGGAACGCCTTCAGGACGTTGCTGTAGACCAGGAAGCCGACCAGGGCGGCCAGCGCGGTGGAGCCGTCCGCCTTCTTGGCGAAGCCGATCGCGACACCGATGCAGAACAACATCGGCAGGTTGTCGAAGATCGCGCCACCTGCAGTGGCGAACACCGCCGTGACCTTGTCGGGCAGGTTGAGCTTGTCGTGCACGTCCTGCTGGCCCAGCCGAAGCAGGATGCCCGCCGCCGGCAGTACGGCAATGGGGAGCTGAAGGCTGCGGCCGACCTTCTGCAGGCCCTGGAACAGACCGGAACCCCGCTTCTTCGCGGGGGCCGCCGTTGCGGTGGCGGTGCTCATACGTCCTCCATCGGTGGTGGTCTACACCACTCAGTGGTGTAGACCTGTTTGTAGCATGATGAAGGCGGGATAAGGAACCCGTTCGGATCCCGCAACCGGAGCGCTACCCTCCGTGGCGCCGACTGACCCCTTTCGTATCCTCATGACGTCCTCGACAGGAGAAGGAACATGGCCACCAAGGCTGAGAAGATCGTTGCCGGGCTCGGCGGCATCGACAACATCGAAGAAGTCGAGGGTTGCATCACCCGCCTGCGCACCGAGGTCATCGACGCCGGCAAGGTCGACGACGCCGCCCTGAAGGCCGCCGGCGCCCACGGCGTCGTCAAGATGGGCACCGCGATCCAGGTCGTCATCGGCACCGACGCCGACCCCATCGCCGCGGAGATCGAAGACATGATGTGACACCCGGACCACCTTGAGGTGTCCCGGACTGAGGCCTTTCCCCACCGTGGGAGAGGCCTCAGCCCTTGTGCGGCTAGGCTCAAGGCCATGTCTCGAATCGACGGCCGCACCCCCGAACAACTCCGCCCGGTCACCATCGAACGCGGCTGGAGCAAGCACGCCGAGGGCTCCGTCCTCGTCTCCTTCGGCGACACCAAGGTCTTCTGCACCGCCTCCGTCACCGAAGGCGTCCCCCGCTGGCGCAAGGGCAGCGGCGAGGGCTGGGTCACCGCCGAGTACTCCATGCTGCCCCGCGCCACCAACACCCGCGGCGACCGCGAATCCGTCCGGGGCAAGATCGGCGGCCGCACCCACGAGATCAGCCGCCTCATCGGCCGCTCCCTGCGCGCGGTGATCGACTACAAGGCACTCGGCGAGAACACCATCGTCCTGGACTGCGACGTCCTCCAGGCCGACGGCGGCACCCGTACCGCCGCCATCACCGGCGCGTACGTCGCCCTCGCCGACGCCGTCGCCTGGGCCCAGGGCAAGAAGCTCATCAAGGCCGGCCGCCAGCCCCTCACCGGCACGGTCTCCGCCGTCTCCGTCGGCATCGTCGGCGGAGTCCCCCTCCTCGACCTCTGCTACGAGGAGGACGTCCGCGCCGAGACCGACATGAACGTCGTCTGCACCGGCGACGGCCGCTTCGTCGAGGTCCAGGGCACGGCCGAGGCCCAGCCGTTCGACCGCGCCGAGCTCGACTCCCTGCTCGACCTGGCCGTTGCCGGCTGCACCGACCTCGCGGCGCTCCAGCACAAGGCCCTCGACGCGGCCCTCGAAAGGTAAAAGGCGCGCCAAAGGAATCGATCGGCGGCGGCAACCACACCGACCGCCATCGCGTCTCCAGGAGTACGGGCGCACGGCTCACCGCCGTGCGCCCGGCCATGACCCGGTGCCCCGACGGGGCCCGAACGAGGGAGGGACCGTTCCATGGCCGCGAGCCGCCGACGCGGACGCCGCACCGCCGCCGTTGCCGCCACCCTGGCGGCCGTCGCACTGACCGCCGGGCTCACCACCGGCTGCGACGCCGTGAACAAGGCGCTCGATTGCGTCCAGACCGCTGACGCCATCGCCGACAGCGTCACGGACCTCCAGCAGGCCGTCAACAACGCCGCCAACGACCCGACGCAGTTGGACGAGTCCCTCACCTCCATCGACAACAACCTCGACAAGATCGGCGACAAGACCGACAACGCCGACGTCAACAAGGCGGTCGAGGACCTGGGCACGGCGGTGAAGAACGTCCGCACCGCGGTCGACAACGGTGACAAGACCCCCGACCTGACCCCGATCACGGACGCGGCGGGCGAACTGACGAAGGTGTGCACGCCGTAGGAGGGCTGGAACCGAGGGTCGGGATACTGGTCCCATGACCCGCCTGATCCTCGCCACCCGCAACGCCGGAAAGATCACCGAGCTCCGGTCGATCCTCGCCGACGCAGGGCTCACGCACGACCTCGTCGGCGCCGACGCCTTCCCCGACATCCCGGACGTCAAGGAAACGGGAGTCACCTTCGCGGCGAACGCCCTCCTCAAAGCCCACGCCCTCGCCCAGGCCACCGGCCTGCCCGCCGTGGCCGACGACTCCGGCCTCTGCGTCGACGTCCTCAACGGCGCCCCGGGCATCTTCTCGGCCCGCTGGTCCGGCAAGCACGGCGACGACCGCGCCAACCTGGAGCTGTTGCTGGCCCAGCTCTCCGACATCGACGAGGAGCACCGGGCGGCCCACTTCGCCTGCGCGGCAGCGCTGGCACTGCCTGACGGCCGCGAACGGGTCGTCGAGGGCCGCCTGCGAGGCACCCTCCGCCACACCCCCGTCGGCACCAACGGCTTCGGCTACGACCCGATCCTCCAGCCGGACGGCGAGACGCGTACGTGCGCGCAGTTGACGCCGGAGGAGAAGAACGCGATCAGTCATCGGGGGCAGGCGTTCCGGGCGTTGGTGCCGGTGGTTCGGGAGCTGTTGGGCTGAGACACGGGAGAGGGGCCGCTCAGCCGGGCGGCCCCTCTGTCTGCGTGCGGCCGGTGGGACTCGAACCCACACGGGTGTGAACCCACTGGGACCTAAACCCAGCATGACTGCCAAATTCCATCACGGCCGCTCAATAACGGTCATCACGCTCGACCGGCGGCCCTCAGTGTACGGGGCTGTCGGTCACTCGGCGAGTGAGACTCTGCCCTTCTGGCGACACCACGACTCCGTCACAGCGTGGCAGTTGGGACACAGGTATCGCAGGTTCTCCCGGCGATTGTCCCGCCAGTTCCCGTTGACATGGTCGATCTGCAAGGTGATGGGCCGCTCCCGCCACTCGCCGGTGTTGCCGCACTCCGCACATGCGTAGGGCACCCCAATCTCGGTCAGGGCCTGATGAAGCCGGGTCCTGTTCGTCCGTCCGGCTTGCTCGGGCAGGACGACGAGCACTCGATGCGCGGTCGGTGGAGGCGCCGGGCGCTCGGGCCGCCCCCAGGACCGGCGCTTGAAATGGCTGGTGTCGAGGTCGAGGCGAGAAGCGGTCCGCCGTACACGACGGTGATTGGTGTCGTTGACCTCCATACCGAGACCGCGCATGACGTCGGCGTAGCTGGTGGAGGTCCGTACCAGGCTCCGCAACGTGGCTTCGGCAACCACTACGCGCCGATGCGAGAAATGGCTGGTGTCGATGTGTTCGGTCGCCAGTATGCGACTCAGTGGCGCCCGGGACCGGCCCTCATCGGGAATGTCCAGCGCACGGGCGACGCCACGCACGCTTGTGGCTGCGCGGGCGGCCGCCCGAAGTTGTTCCGGTGTGAAAGGCAGGTCCAATTCGGGACGGTCAACGCCAGGGAAATGGCTGATGTCGATGCCTGCGGCATCGATGCGCCGCCGGATGTGGGAGAGGGTTCCCGTAGCGGGCGTGGCACCCAGCTTCAGGGCCACTTCACGCAGCGAGGACGAGGAAGCGGCAGCTTCCGCGATCGCGGCGTCCGGGTACTTTCGCCATGGGCTGCGCTTGACGAAGTGGCTCGTATCGATTCCGTGACGCGCAACGTGCTCCTGCAGTACCCGCCGTTGACCGCCACTTGGACTCAGACCGAGCCGCCGCATCAGATCCGTCCAGTTACCCGCTTCGGCGACTGCCGACGCCAGCCGCTCTTTGCCGTAGCGCCCGAACGTTGCGACGCCCTCTGTGCACCCATGGGTCCCCCTGCCTCGACTGTCCGTTCGTGTACTCGCACGGAGAAACGGGCCCAAGCTCGGACCGTCGCGCCCGAAAAGCGTGAAGCGGCTCACACCGGGCGCCCGGTGTGAGCCGCTTCCGCGAGCACGTGCCCTCAGACCCCCAGGTCCTTGATGATCTTCGCCACGTGCCCCGTCGCCTTCACGTTGTAGAGGGCGCGCTCGACCTTGCCCTGCTCGTCGACGACCACCGTGGAGCGGATGACGCCGACGACCGTCTTGCCGTAGAGCTTCTTCTCGCCGAACGCCCCGTACGCCTCCAGGACCTTCTTGTCGGGGTCGGCGAGCAGGGTGACCTCGAGGGACTCCTTCTCGCGGAACTTGGCGAGCTTCTCGGGCTTGTCCGGGGAGATGCCGATGACGTCGTAGCCCGCGCCAGCGAGGAGGTCGAGGTTGTCGGTGAAGTCGCACGCCTGCTTGGTGCAGCCGGGCGTGAGGGCCGCCGGGTAGAAGTAGACGATGACCTTGCGGCCCAGGTGGTCGGACAGGGACACCTCGTTGCCGTCGGCGTCGGACAGGGTGAACGCGGGGGCCTCGTCCCCGGGCTGCAGTCGCTCGGACATCGGTGTCGTCTCCTCGTGTGCGCGGCGGTGCGGTGTCGGTCCGAGCCTAACGGGGGGTCCTGACGGTGATAGCGGGCATGAAGCTGACAGACTGTCCAGAACAGCATCAGCAGACTTCGGAGGCCGTACGGTGGCGGACACGTCGGACACCAGAACCCCGGCGCAGATCGAGGCGGACATCAAGCGTCGCCGCGAGGTGCTGGCCGAGACGCTCGACGAGATCGGGGTGCGGGTGCACCCGAAGACCATCGTCGGGGACGCGAAGGCCAAGGTGGCGGCCAACATCGACCACACGGTCGGGCGGGCCTACGTCCAGGTCAACCGGGCCGTGAGCCAGGTGCGGGCCCAGTTCGTGGACGAGGACGGCGCGCCCCGTCTGGAGCGGGTCGTGCCGGTCGCGCTCGCCGTCGTCGGCGTGGTGGGGCTGCTCGCCCTGAGCACGCGGCGGCGCAAGGGCTGACCCGGCGGCGTACGGATCCGTTTCACACAGGTAGGTTCTAAGGCGTGAGCGCCAACAGAAACGAGCACAGCACCCACCAGGACAAGCTGCCCATCCGCATGCTGCACGACCGTGTACTCGTGCGGCAGGAAACCAGCGAGGGCGAGCGGCGTTCCGGCGGCGGCATCCTGATCCCCGCCACGGCGGCCGTGGGCCGTCGGCTGGCCTGGGCCGAGGTCGTGGCGGTGGGGCAGAACGTACGGACCGTGGAGCCGGGCGACCGGGTGCTGTACGACCCGGAGGACCGCGCCGAGGTGGAGGTGCGGGGCGTGGCGTACGTGCTCATGCGTGAGCGTGACCTGCACGCCGTGGCCGCCGACCGGTTCGAGGGGTCGGAGGACTCCACCGGGCTGTACCTGTAGGGATCTTCAGAGACCCGTAGGGCAACGCGTACGAGGAAGGGCTGGTGGCCCACTGCCACCAGCCCTTCCTCATGCCTGTCGGCGCTCTCACTCCCTGCGGGCCGGCTGGAACGGGTCCGTTCCGCTCGTGGTCCCCGTGTTGGTGCCGGTGCCCGCGGTCGTGCCGGTCGTGGTCCCCTGGTCGGTGGTCCCGCCGTCGGTGGTGCCGTCGGTGGTGCCGCCGTCCTCCGTGCCGCCCGAGGTGGGCGTACCGGCGGTGGTTCCGCCGTCCTGCGTGCCGCCGTTCGTGGGCGCCGAGGGGGTGCCGGCACCGGCGGTGGATCCGCCGTTGGTCTGGCCCTGGCTCTGACCCGCGGTGCGGCCCTTGTCGGTCGCCTGGCCGCTGGGGGTCTTCTCCTCGTCGTCCTCCTCCTCGCTCGCGCTCGGATCGGGGCTGGACTGGGCCGGGGGCTCCTGGATCTGTTCGGCGCCGTCCTCCAGCTCCAGGTCGAAGTCCTTGACCGGCTTGCCCTTGAGGGCGTTCCTGGTGAACTGGGCCCAGATGTCGGCGGGCGCGCCGCCACCGTTGATGCGGGGCAGGCCCAGCGCGTTGTACAGCGGCTTGTGGGCGGCCGTGACCGGGTCCTGGCCCATGACGGCGACGACCGTGGCCAGGTCGGGCGTGTAGCCGGCGAACCAGGCCGCGGTGTCCTCCTCGGCGGTGCCGGTCTTGCCGGCGGCGGGGCGGCCGGCGGCGAGCGCGGCGGTCGCGGTGCCGTTCTGGACGACGCTCTGCAGGATCGAGGTCGTGGTGTCGGCGGCCTCGCGGGGGACGGCCTGGCGGGTGCTGCGCTTGGGCAGCTCCACCACGTCCTTGCCCTCCTTGGTGATCTTGTCGATCAGCGTGTACGTGCCGTGCTTGCCGTGGTTGGCGAGCGTCGCGTACGCCTCCGCCATGTCGAGGACGCTGGCGGTGGCGGTGCCCAGCGCGATGGAGGGGTAGGGGTTGAGGTCCTTGGTGCCCGCGGGGATGCCGAGGTCGATCGCGGTCTCCCGGACCTTCTCCGCGCCGACGTCGACCGCCATCTGCGCGTACACCGAGTTGACGGACTTGTCGGTGGCGGTGCGCACCGTGATGTCGCCGTAGGACCTCTGGTCCTCGTTCTCGGGGTCGTAGGTGCCGCCGGTCCAGCCCTGGACGGGGCGCTTGTTGGTGCCGTCGTAGATCGTGTTCGGGGTGATGACGCGGCCGTCCTGGGTGACGGAGCCGTTCTGGACGGCGGAGGTGAACACGAAGGGCTTGAAGGTGGAACCGACCTGGAAGTCCCCGCGGGTGGCGTTGTTCGTGTACTGCTTGACGTAGTCGACGCCGCCGTACATGGCGATGATCTTGCCGGTCTTGGGGTCGACCGAGGCGCCGCCGGCCCGGACGTAGTTGTCGACCTTGCGGTTCTTCTTGTCCAGCTTGGACATCAGCTGGTCGTTGACGGCGTCGACGAACGCGTCCTGTTTCTTCTTCTGGATGGTCGTGGTGATGCGGTAGCCGCCCGCGGTCAGCTCGTCCGAGGTGAGGATCTTGTTCTTCTGCAGGTCTTCCTTGATCGCCTCGACGAGGTAGCCGCGCTGCCCGGACAGGCCGGTGGAGACGGTCTGCTCCTTCGGCACGGGGAACTTCATGCCCTCGCGCTTGGACTCGGTGAGCCAGCCCTTCTTGACCATGCCGTCCAGGACGTACTTCCAGCGGGCCTCGGCGGCGGCCTTGTTCTGCGGGTGGGCGACGACGTCGTACTCGCTGGGCGCGTTGAGCAGGGCCGCGAGGTAGGCGCCCTGGGCCGGGGTGAGGTCGATGGCGTCGACGCCGTAGTACGCCTGGGCGGCGGCCTGGAGGCCGTAGGCGTTGCGGCCGAAGTAGCTGGTGTTGAGGTAGCCCTGGAGGATCTGGTTCTTGCTCTGGGTGCGGTCCAGCTTGATCGAGATGAAGAACTCCTTCACCTTGCGGGAGACGGTCTGCTCCTGCGCGAGGTAGTAGTTCTTGACGTACTGCTGGGTGATCGTGGAGCCGGACTGCTTGCCCTTGCCCAGGGCGGTGTTCCAGCCGGCGCGCAGCATCGCCTTGGGGTCGACGGCGGACTCGGTGTAGAAGTCGCGGTCCTCGGCGGCGAGGACGGCGTGCTGTGCGTCCTTGGAGATCTGCGCGAGGGTGACGTTCTCGCGGTTGGTCTTGCCGTCGCGGGCGATCTCGCTGCCGTCCGCGTACAGGTAGACGTTGGCCTGCTGCATGGCGAGCGCGTTGGCCGGTGGGATCTTCACCATCGAGTAGCCGAGGAAGAACAGGCCGACGAGGAGCAGCACGCCGAGGACGAAGGTGGCGAGCACCATGCGCCAGGTCGGGATGATCCGGCGCCAGCCGGTGCGCTTGGGTCGCTTCGCCTTCTTGCCGTCCCCCTCGGGCTCACTCGGTGGCAGGGCCTGGGTCGCCTGCTGCGGCTGCGGCTCGTCACTCATTCGTGCACGGACTCCTGTTTCGCGTCTGTTTCGCGTCGTACGTTCCCGTACGCCCTCGTACGCCCTCGTACGCCTTCTGCGCCCCCGGTTGAAGACTGTCGCACCGGTGCGTTCCGTTCCCGGTCAAAGGGCACGTGTTGGTCACACGCGTGGCGCCCGGAAAAGGCGTGGCACACCAGGTCGCCCGGGGCTAGGCTCCTGCGCTTCGGTGTCGAGCAGGCTTCGGGCGGACGAGGAGGGCGGTTGCCGTGGGTTCGGCGCGGTTGTACGCGGCCGTCGCGGCGGGTGGTTTCCGACGGTACGCGACGTATCGGGCGGCGACTGCCGCCGGGGTGTTCACCAACACGGTCTTCGGCCTGATCCTCGTCTACACATATCTCGCCCTGTGGGACGAGCGGCCGCATCTGGGCGGTTACGACCAGGCGCAGGCCGTCACCTACGTGTGGCTGGGGCAGGCGTTGTACTCGACGCTGGCCGTCCAGGGGGGCGGCTTCGAGAATGATCTCATGGCGCGCATCCGCACCGGCGAGGTCGCCGTCGACCTGTACCGGCCGGCGGACCTCCAACTGTGGTGGCTGGCGACCGACTTGGGGCGGGCACTGTTCCAGCTGGCGGGACGGGGTGTGGTCCCCTTCGCCTTCGGGATGCTGTTCTTCCCGATGGCGCTGCCGGACCACTGGCTGACCTGGGTGGCGTTCCTGGTCGCGGTGGCGCTCGGATGGATCGTCAGCTTCGCCGTCCGGTACCTGGTCGCCCTGAGCGCGTTCTGGCTGCTGGACGGCACGGGCGTGACGCAGACGCTGGTGATCACCGGCATGTTCTGCTCGGGGATGATGCTGCCGCTGAACGTGTTCCCGGGGGCGTTCGGGGAGGTCGTACGGGCGTTGCCGTGGTCGGCGATGCTCCAGATGCCCGCCGACGTCCTCATGGGTGAGGCCGCTCCACTGGGCACGTACGTCTTTCAGGTGACGTGGGCGGTGGCGCTGCTGACGGCGGGGCGTCTGCTGCAGTCGGCGGCGACGCGGCGGGTGGTGGTGCAGGGTGGCTGAGGACACCTGGGCGACTGAGGACAGCCGGCTCCGCGAAGGGCTGCGCGCCTACCGGCTGATCGCCGTGATGTGGATCCGCTCCACCATGGCCTACCCCCTCTCCTTCGCCCTGACCGCGGTCGGCGGTCTGGTCGTGAACGGGCTCGATTTTGTAGCGATCTTGTTGATGTTCTCGCGGATCGACACGCTCGGCGGCTACGCGCTGCCCGAGATCGCCTTCCTCTACGGGCTGTCCGCGCTGGCGTTCGGCTTCGCGGACCTGGCGATCGGCTCGATGGACCGGCTGGGCACCCGGGTCCGCGACGGCACCCTCGACACGCTGCTCGTGCGCCCCGCGCCGGTGCTCGCGCAGGTCGCCGCGGACCGCTTCGCGCTGCGCCGCATCGGCCGGATCACCCAGGGAACCGTGGTGCTGGGCTACGGGCTCGCCGCCTGCGACATCGCCTGGACCCCGCTGAAGCTGCTGCTCATGCCGGTGATGCTGGCCAGCGGCGGGTTGATCTTCTGCGCGGTGTTCGTGGCGGGCGCGGCCTTCCAGTTCGTGGCGCAGGACGCGGCGGAGGTGCAGAACGCGTTCACGTACGGCGGGACGACGCTGCTGCAGTACCCGCCGACCGTCTTCGGCAAGGAACTGGTGCGCGGGGTGACCTTCGTACTGCCGCTGGCCTTCGTCAACTGGGTGCCCGCGGCGTACGTGCTGGGGCGGCCGTACCCGCTCGGCCTGCCGGAGTGGGCGGCGTTCACGCCTCCGCTGGTGGCGGCGGTGTGCTGTGCGCTGGCGGGGCTGGCCTGGCGGGCGGGGCTGCGGTCGTATCGGAGTACAGGGAGTTGAGCGTGACCGAGAGCGCCTTCATCGAGATGGACCGCGTCGAGAAGGTCTTCGACGTGCGCAAGAAGACCGGCTTCCTGAAGCGGGAGGTGCGGCGGGTCCGGGCGGTCGACTCGCTCTCCTTCACCGTGGCGCGCGGGGAGATGGTCGGCTACATCGGGCCGAACGGTGCCGGGAAGTCGACGACGATCAAGATGCTGACGGGGATCCTCACGCCGAGCGGCGGCCGGCTGCGAGTGGCGGGCATCGACCCGTCCCGCGAGCGCACCCGCCTCGCGCACCGCATCGGGGTGGTGTTCGGGCAGCGTACGACCCTGTGGTGGGACCTGCCGCTGATCGACTCCTACCGGCTGATGCACCGCATGTACCGCATCCCCGACGCCCGTTACCGCGAGAACCTGGACCGGCTCGTCGAACTCCTCGGCCTGGGCGAACTGTTGGACGTGCCCGTACGGCAGCTCTCGCTCGGCCAGCGGATGCGCGGCGACATCGTGGCGGCCCTGCTGCACGACCCCGAGGTGCTGTACCTCGACGAGCCGACGATCGGCCTGGACGTGGTCTCCAAGGCCAAGGTGCGTGACTTCCTGCGGGAGTTGAACACCGAGCGCGGCACGACGGTGCTGCTGACCACCCACGACCTCCAGGACATCGAGCAGCTGTGCTCCCGCGTGATGGTCATCGACCACGGCCGGATGATGTACGACGGTCCGCTCGCGGGCCTGCACGAGGCCGGGGAGAGCGAGCGGACCCTGGTGGTGGACCTGGAGCGGGAACTGCCGCCCATCGAGGCGCCGGCGCCCGCGCGCGTGGTGCGGGTGGAGGGGCCGCGGCAGTGGCTGGCGTTCCCCGCGTCACAGTCGGCGGCACCGCTGGTGGCCCGGATCGCGCAGGAATATCCGCTGGTGGATCTGTCGGTGCGGGAGCCGGACATCGAGGCGGTGATCGCCAAGATGCTGCACTCTTTGGGGGACACCCCGAAACCCCCGCCGGAGCGTACGACGGCATAGTGCTGTGAACGGCATAGTGCCCCGCTCCGGGAACTCGTAGTCTGCTGATATGACCGACAACGCCCCGGAACTGCGGGCCTCCGACGCCGATCGTGAGCGAGTCGCCGAGGTCCTGCGGGACGCTCTCGCCGAGGGGCGTCTCGACATGGAGGAGTTCGAGGAGCGGCTGGAGACGACCTACAAGGCGCGGACGTACGGCGAGCTGGCGCCGATCACCCGTGATCTGCCGGCCCCGGGGGTCGCGCCGCCGTCGGTGTCCCTGACGAAGGAGCCGGAGGGTGGGCCCGGTTGGGGCCGGCGGATCGTGGGCGGTGACGGGTCGTCGACGTGGGCGGTGGCCGTCATGTCGGGGTTCCAGCGCAAGGGGCGCTGGACCGTGCCCAGGCGGTTCAACTGCTTCGCCTTCTGGGGCGGCGGCGAGATCGACCTGCGCGAGGCGAACTTCGCGGACGGCGAGGTCGAGATCAACTGCGTCGCGATCATGGGCGGGGTGAACGTCGTCGTGCCGCCCGGGGTCGAGGTCGTGGTGCGCGGCATCGGCGTGATGGGCGGCTTCGACCACCACGAGGAGGGGGTGCCCGGTGAGCCGGGGGCGCCCCGCGTGGTCATCACCGGGTTCGCCTTCTGGGGCGGGGTGGGCGTCGAGCGCAAGCTGACGAAGGCCGAGCGGAGGCAGGCGAAGCTGGACCGCAAGGCGGCCATGAGGGAACTCCACGAGACCTTCCGCGAGGACATCCAGGAGGCCCACCGCAAGATGCTGGACGGGCACCGCGACGCGATGCGGGAACGCCGCGAGGAACGCCGCGAGAGGCGCCGCGACGAACGTCATGAGGAACGCCGGGACAGGCACCGCCACCGGGAACACTGATCGGCCGCTGCGGGCTGGGGCGGAGTGGTGCCGGGCCGGAAAACCGGCCGCGCGGCCACGCGCTGACAGGGCGCCGCCCGGGCCCTCCCGCCGTCGCACGGCGGCACGGGTGGGCGCGGGCGGCGACCCGGCAGCGCCGAGGTGCGCGGCCCACCCGTCGGCACAGAGGCCGTGCGCTACAGCTCCGCCGGGGCCGAGCCCTTCAGGGCCGACAGGCTGAAGGCCTCCGCCATCCGGGCGTAGCCGGCGTCGCTGGGGTGGAGGTGGTCGCCGGAGTCGTAGTCCGGGCGGAAGCGGCGGGGGTCGTAGGGGTCGCGCAGGGCCTTGTCGAAGTCGGCGACCGCGTCGAAGACGTCGCCGGCGCGGATTGCGGCGTTGATCTCCTGGCGGACGGCCTCGCGGGCCGGGGTGTAGCCGCGGTGGCCCTGGAAGGGCATGAGGGTCGCGCCGACGACCTTGATGCCGCGGGCGTGGGCCTGCCTGACCATCAGGCGCAGTCCGGTCAGGATCCGGTCGGGGTCGGCGAGGCGGGGGTTGCGCAGGATGTCGTTGATGCCGAGGTCGATGACGACGACCTTGACGTTGGTCCGGCCGAGCGCGTCGCGGCTGAACCGCTTGAGGCCGCTGGGGTTGTCGGCGGGCCGTCCCCGGCCGTCCACGAGGATCTGGTTGCCGCTGATGCCCTCGTTGACGACGCTGTAGCGCGGTACGCCCGTGCCCTCCTCGACCGCCGAGCGCACCCGCTCGGCGAGGACGTCGGGCCAGCGGCGGTTGGCTCCCAGGGTGGAGGTGACGCCGTCGGTGATGGAGTCGCCGAAGGTGATGACCGTGCCGTCGGCCTCGTTGCTCAGCACGTCCAGCGCGGTCAGGTACCGCCAGTAGTCGAGCCGGTCGGCCGTGTACACGGACCCGGTGATGTCCTCCGTCCGGTCGCCCTGGGCGAGGTAGGAGAGCTGCCGGGCGTGCGGGTGGTAGGTGACCGGCCCCGACGGGGTGGGGGAGTAGGTGGAGACCAGCACGTCGGTGTCGCGCGGGATGAGCACGGCGACGGCGTCGCTGATCACCTGGCCGCCGGCCGGGATGACGACGGCGGGGTCGCCGTTGAAGCTGAGGTTCCGCATGGTCTCCGCGGCCGCCGCGGCGGTGTTGTCGGCGGCGGCGACGGCGATGGAGGCGTGCGCGATGGTCAGCGGCTGGGTGCCGTAGAGGTTGGACAGCGTGATGCGGGCACTCGTCCCGCCGACGCCGGTGTGGACGACGTTGCGGACCGAGTGGCCCGCGAGGCCGTTCACCTCGGTGCCGGGTTCGGCGCCCACGGGGGCCGCGGCCCAGGTGCCGACCCAGACGCCGGTGGAGGCGGGGGCGGCGGAGTTGTGGGGAGTGCGGGGTGCGGCGAGGGTGTCCTCGCTGTTGCCGTCGTCCGCTGCGACCCCGACGTATATGGCGGCGGACAGAGCCACGATCACGGCGATGATCGCGGACAGCAGGGCATAACCGTGACGCTTGGTCATGCGGGTGTGCGTCTCCTAGAGGAGGGGAGCCGAGAGCTCCGAAAAATGATCACCTCATGATGCGACATGCGGTGAAGGAGGATTGAGCAGGCCCCCCATTGGGCCCCCGGTACACAGACGCTGGGAACTCCCGATCTGTTCCAGGAGTAAGGCAGGAAGGGACAATGTGTCTGGAAAAAGGTGACGGATGGAGCGGATGAAGCGTATGAATCCGGGCGAAACGGACGCGGCGGATGTGGGGCGGCCGGGGCGGCCCCCGCGCGCGATGACCGTTTTCAGCGCCGCCGACGAGGAGAAGCGGCGCGGAGTGCGCCGGATGAAGCTCACCGCCGCCGGGCTGCTGCTGTTCGTGGCGCTGGTGTACGTCCTCGCCGAGTGGGCCAGGCACCAGGGCGCCGGCCCCTGGGCGGGGTACGTGGCCGCCGCCGCCGAGGCCGGCATGGTCGGCGCGCTCGCCGACTGGTTCGCCGTCACCGCCCTCTTCCGCCACCCCCTGGGCCTGCCCATCCCGCACACCGCGATCATCCCGAACAAGAAGGACCAGCTGGGCGTCTCCCTGGGCGAGTTCGTCGGCGAGAACTTCCTCTCCGAGGACGTCGTACGCCAGCGGCTGCGGTCCGTCGGCATCGGCAGCCGCCTCGGCGCGTGGCTGGCCGAGCCGGAGCACGCCGACCGGGTCACCGCCGAGCTGTCGACCGCCCTCAGGGGGGCGCTGACCGTCCTGCGCGACTCGGACGTCCAGGCGGTGGTCGGCGAGGCGATCACCCGCCGTGCCAACGCCAAGGAGATCGGGCCCGCCATCGGCAAGATGCTGGAGGGGATCGTCCTGGACGGCGGCCACAAACGCGTCGTCGACCTGGTCGTCGCCCGCGCCCACGACTGGCTGGTGCTGCACGGCGACTCCGTGATGGACGCAGTGCAGGGCGGCGCGCCCGGCTGGACCCCCCGCTTCGTGGACCGCAAGGTCGGCGAGCGCGTCTACAAGGAGCTGCTGCGCTTCGTCACCGAGATGCGCGACATGCCCTCCCACCCCGCCCGCGGCGCCCTCGACCGCTTCCTCACCGACTTCGCCTCCGACCTCCAGTCCGACACGGACACCCGCGCGCGCGTCGAGCGGCTCAAGGGCGAGGTGCTGGGCCGCGGCGAGGTCCAGGACCTCATCGCCTCCGCCTGGACCGCCGTACGGGCCATGATCGTGTCGGCCGCCGAGGACGAGCGCAGCGAACTGCGCCTGCGCGCACGCGCGTCCTTCCTCTCCCTCGGCACCCGTATGGCCACCGAACCCAAGGTCCAGAACAAGGTCGACAGCTGGGTCGAGGGCGCCGCCGTGCACGTCGTGACCACCTACCGCAAGGAGATCACCTCCCTGATCACCGACACGGTGGCGGGCTGGGACGCCGAGCACACCACCCGCAAGATCGAGGCCCACATCGGCCGCGACCTGCAGTTCATCCGCATCAACGGCACGGTGGTGGGCTCCCTGGCGGGCCTGCTGATCTACACGGTGTCACGCGTGCTGGGGGCGTAGGGCAGCCGTCCCAGGGCACCCGACCGGGGTTCGCTCGATGGGGAGGGAGCCCATGACCACCGCGCACGCCGCGACCGGCCGTACCGTGACCACGAACGTCCCCGCCCGCCTGGACCGCCTGCCCTGGTCCCGCTGGCACTGGACGATCGTCATCGGACTCGGCACCGTATGGATCCTCGACGGCCTGGAAGTCACGGTCGTCGGCAACATCGCCAGCCGTCTGTCGGAGCCCGACAGCGGACTGCCGATCACCTCCGGGCAGGTCACCGGAATCGCGGCCGCGCTGTATGTGGCGGGTGCCTGCGTCGGCGCCCTCTTCTGGGGCCGGCTGACGGACATCTGGGGCCGCAAAAAACTCTTCATGATCACCCTGGCGGTCTATCTCGCCGCCACCGCCCTGACCGCGGTCTCCTTCGACACCTGGTGGTTCCTGCTCTTCCGCTTCCTCACCGGCTTCGGCATCGGCGGCGAGTACGCGGCGATCAACTCCGCCATCGACGAGCTGATCCCGGCGCAGTACCGCGGCCGCGTCGATCTGATGATCAACGGCAGCTTCTGGCTGGGCGCGGTCGGCGGGTCCCTGCTGTCGATCGTCGCGCTGAACACCGACATCTTCGCGGCCGACGTCGGCTGGCGGCTGACGTTCGCCCTGGGTGCCGTACTCGCCCTGGTGATCCTCCTGGTGCGACGGCACGTCCCGGAGAGCCCGCGCTGGCTGATGATCCACGGCCGCGACGGCGAGGCGGAACGCATCGTCTCCTCGATCGAGCAGCGCGTGGAGGAGGAGAAGGGCGAACGGCTGCCGCCCGCCGAGGGCGAGATCACCATCCACCAGCGCCGCAGCGTCACGTTCCTCGAGATCGGCCGCACGGTCTTCTCCGACTACCGCAAGCGGGCCATCCTCGGCTTCGCCCTCTTCATCGGTCAGGCGTTCCTCTACAACGCCATCACCTTCGGCTTCGGCGCGATCCTCACCACGTTCTTCGACGTGCCGAGCGGCAACACCGGCTACTACTTCGCCGTCATCGCCATCGGCAACTTCTGCGGCCCGCTGCTGCTCGGCAAGCTCTTCGACACCGTCGGCCGCCGGGTGATGATCTCGTCGACGTACCTCCTCTCCGGCCTGCTGCTCTTCGTCACCGCCTGGCTGTTCGACCACGGCTCGCTGGGCGCCGGGACGCTGACGGCCTGCTGGTGCGCGGTGCTGTTCTTCGCCTCGGCGGGCGCGTCCAGCGCGTACCTCACCGTCTCCGAGGTCTTCCCGATGGAGACCCGGGCGATGTCCATCGCCTTCTTCTACGCCATCGGCACCGCCGCCGGCGGTATCAGCGGCCCGCTGCTGTTCGCCGACCTCACCGGCACGGGCCAGGTCGGCGACACGGTGCTCGCCTTCCAGATCGGCGCGGGGCTGATGTGCGCGGCCGGGCTGGTGGCCGCGCTGCTGGCCGTGAACGCCGAGCGGCGCTCCCTGGAGGACGTCGCCAAGCCGCTGACTGCCGCGGCGACGAAGGCGAGGGACGCGAGGCAGCGGAAGCGGGACTCGCGGACGGCGTCGACCTGACAGCGCGAGGCGACCTGACAGAGCAAGGGGTGCCCCCCTGGGGCTGAGGGGGCACCCCTTGCGGCTTACTCGGACTCGCCCCGCACCCGGCCGCGCCGCCGGAGCAACAGCAGTCCTCCGGCGAGGGCGGTGACCCCCGTCGCGGCGGTCCAGCCGACGAGGTCGGCGGAGCCGGTGGCCGCGAGGTCAGCGTGCATAGAGCCGCCGCTCGCCCCGTCCTTCGAGCCGCCCTTCGCCCCACCCCGCGCGGTGGCCGCGGCGGCCGGCGACGGTGTGGACGCGCCCTGCGCCCGCGGCGCGGCCGACACGTCCGCCGCCCGGTCCCGGGTGTACGCCAGCGTCCCGAACCCCAGTTGGTCGTAGCCGCCGCTGTTGGGGCCGTAGTCCCCGCCGCCGCCCTCGGGCGCGGCCTTGGCGGCGGCGCGCGTCAGGTACGACGCCGAAAGGCCCCGCCGCTTGGTGTAGTGGTTGGCGATCATCGCCCAGATGGGGCGGGTCATCGCCGGGTCGACGCCGACGGCGTCGGTGGCGGTCTCCGTCCCCGACCAGCCGCCGATGGCGCCCTTCTTCCGGGTGTTGGCGGTGTACGACACATTCCCGCCGAGGCTCCACTTGGCGACGTACTGGGCGCCCTTGAGGAAGCGACTGTCGTCGTAGCCGTAGAGGTCGATGCCCTGGTTCCAGGCCATCTCGCAGACTGTGCCCATCAGGCCCACGCCGAGCAGCGCGTGCCCCTGGTCGCGGCCGGCCTCCAGCCACTCGCCGAGTCCGTCGTCGTGCACGACGGGGATGGCGTTCTTGACCGAGCCGAGCCCGGCACCGTGCTTGAAGTAGGTGACAGCCTGTTCGACCCTGGCGCTGTCGTCGCAGAAGATGCCGACGGCGAGGACGCAGGCGAGGGCCGCCAGGTCCCAGTTGGGCCAGTAGTTGGTGACGACGGCGCCGTTGTGGTCCTTGAGGAAGGACTCGCTGAGCGGGGCGAAGACGTCGCGCAGCACCTTCTGGGCGCGGGCGAGGTCGAAGCCGTCGTGGTCGCGGACGAGTTCGGCGGCGTTGGCGAACTGGTAGCCGTACAGGCCGGCCGCGAGGAACCGGTCGGCGCTGCCCTCGATCGACGTCAGCTTCGCCGACCAGGCGTTGAGGATCGCGACGGCGGTGTCGGCGTGCGCGCGCTCGCCGCTGACGTGGTGGCGCAGGGCGTTCTGGTAGGCCGCGTGGATGTCGTTGTAGAGGATCGCGTAGTTCTGCGGGCTGCCCGCGCCCCGGTACACGGTGGCCTGCGGGTTGGCCGTCCAGCCGCTCTGCGCGTGCCGGTTGGCGGTGAGCTTGGCGAACCCGGTGGTGTAGGGCGCGGCGCCCGCCTTCACCTTGGCGGCCATACGGGCCAGGTCGTCGCGGGTGTGCAGCAGGCCGGGGTGCGCGTAGGCGGTGCCGGCCGCGGCCGCGGTGCCCGGGGAGACGGCCGTACCGATGCCGACCGCTCCGGCTGCCGCGCCCGAGGCCTTCAGCATGCTCCGGCGGCTGATCTGTCGTGTCACGTCTTCTACCTCGGCGTCGTGAGTCGCGTTCCTGTGGAGGGGACGGAGAGGAGACGTGCGGGAGCCGGGACGATAACGAAAACTGAGGATCCGTCGAATGCCGTCGGGGGCCGTTGAGGATCATTCCCGACGTCGAGGTCGGCTCACCAGAGTGGTGAACGTGCCGGCGCATCTCACGCCCCGGTAGTGGGCCCGGGGTGGACGATCATCGGGCCGTCACCGCACCGCTCACGCCCGCCGGTCCGCCACCGCCCAGGACGCCAGCGCGACCGCGCCCGCCACGCCGAACACCGACGGCCACGCGCCGACCTTCTTGGCCAGCGGGTGGGACCCCGCGAAGGCGGCGACATACGCGGCGGTCAGCGCGCCCGCGGCCGTCCCGCCCGCCCGCTGCCGCCACTGCTGCGCCGCCGCGGCCCCCGCGACGGCCAGGACGACGCCGCCGAGCTCACGCTTCCGGGTCCAGCGGGCCACTCCGTACCCGCCGACGAGCCCACCCGCCGCGATCACCGAACTGGGAACCCTCGCCATGACTGCCTCCGACTGACTCGGACCGACTCCGCGTGATGCCTTGAGGCTAACGCCCCGACCAGCCCCTTCACCGGACCTGAGTCCAGGCTTGTCAAGTTTCCTCCTCCGAGCTATATAAGTACCTGTAGGGCATCGCACCCAGCACCCGACGAAAGGAGTGACCTGTGATGCTCATGCGTACCGACCCCTTCCGCGAGTTCGACCGCCTCGCGCAGCAGGTCTTCGGCTCGGCCGACCGTCCCGCCGCGATGGCGATGGACGCCTACCGGTCCGGTGACGACTTCGTCGTCCATTTCGACCTCCCCGGCGTCGACCCCGAGACGATCGAGCTGGACGTCGAACGCAACGTCCTGAACGTCCGCGCCGAGCGCCGTTCCCCCGCCCCCGAGGGCGCGGAACCGATCGTCGCCGAGCGCCCGACGGGCACCTTCACCCGCCAGCTCTTCCTCGGCGACACCCTCGACACGGAACGCATCGACGCCTCGTACGAGGCCGGCGTCCTGACCCTGCGGGTCCCGGTCGCCGAGCAGGCCAAGCCGCGCCGCATCCAGATCAGCGGCGGCGACAGCGGCCGCAAGCAGATCAGCGGCTGAGCAACGAGCAGCCGACCCCACCTCAGCGGCTGAGCAACGAGCAGCCGACCCCACCTCAGCGCCCCGCGGCTCCGGCCGGGCCGCGGGACGCGCTCACCCCTGCCCACCCCGACCGCGGAACCGAGGAGGACCCCGCACGATGACCGTGACGACGGTGCCGAGCATGCCGACGAGGCTGCTGACCGACGTACACCCGACGACCAGCATTCCCGCCCCGCCGGGCGAGGGCCCGACCGACGGCTGGACCCGACTGGTCGACGCGGTCGCGGAGGCGGGCCAGTACCCGACGCGAGCGGACGCGGAACGCGTTACCCGCGTCGTCCTGTCCGCCCTCGGCGGGCATGTCGTCGGCGACGAACGCGTCGACCTGGCCCGCGCCCTGCCCGAGGAGGCCGCCAGGATCGTGGCCTCCCAGGTCCCGGCCATCCGCCCCCTCACGGCAGCACAGTTCGTGGAGTCCGTCGCCGCCCGCGTCGAACACGCCACCACCGCGACCGCCCGCTGGGACGTCAGCTCGGTCCTCGGCGTCCTGCCGAAGCTGGTCGGCGACGAACTGACCGACCGCGTCCTGGACCGACTCCCGCCCGGTTACGCGCTCCTCTTCGGCCGCGCGCGGCTCACGCCGTCGGGCTGACCCCCACCGCCCCGGCGCGCCGCCCGGCCACGCGGCGCGCCCCCACGGCACAGCCCACGGAGAGCAACGCGAGCCCGAAGGAGGCGGGGTTGACGTACCCGGGTACGTCGCCGTTGTCGTAGCTCCCGCCGTCGCTGGTCTCGCAGACGAAGCCGAGGGGGACGAAGTCCACGGTGTAGTCGACGATGTCGATGCCCTGCTGGTGCCGCGCCTCCCATCCGGCCGTACGGCAGGACTGCGGCGGCGACGAGTCCGTCCCGCCGTCCTCCGCGGTCAGTACCGCCCCGCAGACGATGAGCAGCCCCCACGTGTACACGGCGAGCGCGGCCGCACCGGTGAGCGCGCCGAGGGCCCGCAACTCGGTCGCCGCTTCGGCCTCCCGTACGCCGGTCCGCGCGAGCCGGCCGAGGCCGAACCCGGTGAGACCGAACGTGGTGACGGCCGCGACGATGACGAGCAGCAGGAGCAGGTAGAACATGCGTGGCTCCCGATTTCCGGCGATCGACAACGTGATCGAGTGATCGCCCGAGTCCAACACGCCCGGCCCGCCCCACGTGTGGTGGAGCTCACAGTTCCGGCAACAGGAGTGTCACAGAGCTGACGACCACCACCCGCCCCTTGCTGGACTAGGGCCGCCGCAGCAGCCCCCTCTCCATCGCCACCACCACCGCCCGCGTCCGGTCGTTCACGTCGAGCTTGGCGAACATGCGCAGGAGGTGGGTCTTGACCGTGGCCTCGGTGATGACGAGGCGTCGGCCGATCTCGGCGTTGGTCAGGCCGTCGGCGACCGCGTCGAGGACGTCGGTCTCGCGGGCGGTCAGCGGCTCCTGCGCCGGGCGCCGCATGCGTGCGATCAGCTTCTCGGCCACCCGGGGCGCCAGCACGGTCTCACCGCGCGCCGCCGAACGGATCGCGTCGGCGAGCTGTTCGCGGGTGGTGTCCTTGAGGAGATAGCCGATGGCGCCCGCCTCCACCCCGCGTTCGATGTCCTGGTCGGTGTCGTACGTCGTCAGGATCAGGACCCTGGTGCGCGGGTGCCGGGCGACGATCTCGGCGGTCGTCCCCACCCCGTCGAGCACCGGCATCCGCAGGTCGACGAGCGCGACATCGGGCTCGTACCGCTCGACGAGTTCGAGGGCCGCCCTGCCGTCCCCCGCCTCCCCGACGATCTCGATGCCGTCATCACCGGCGAGCAGCGCCACCACGCCCGCCCGCATCACGGTGTGGTCGTCCACCACGACCACCCGGATCGGTCCGCCGGTCATACCCGTACCTCCTCCCGCTCGTGGCCGGGTATCTCCAGAGGCAGCACCGCCAGGATCCGCGTGCCGTCGCCGACCGAGCTGGTGACCGTCAGCCGGCCGCCCAGCTCCGCCAGACGCCTGCGCATCCCGTCGAGCCCGAACCCCGTCGACTTCTCGGGGGCGAAGCCCGTGCCGTCGTCGGTGACCTCCAGCTCCACCCCGTACGGCCGCCGGGTCAGGAGCACCCCCACCGTGGACGCGTGGGCGTGTTTGCGGACATTGGCCAGGGACTCCTGGGTGCAGCGCAGCAGCGCGATCCGGGTCTGCTGGTCGCACGCCACCTCCGCCAGGTCGGCGTCCACGGTCAGCCCCGTGTCCTCCGCGAAGCGGTCGAGGACGCGGCGCAGCGTCCGGCCCACCGATCCGGCGGCCGCCCCGCCGGGACCCGTCTCCCCCTGCACCCGCGTGTGCGCCGAGCCCACCAGTTCCCGCGCCTCGGTGAGGTTCTCGCGGGCCGTCGACTCGATCGACCGCAACTGCCGGGCGCTGCGCTCCGGATCGGTGGAGATCCCGGCCCGGGCCGCCTCCGCGAGGATGACGATCGACGCGAACCCCTGCGCGAGCGTGTCATGGATGTCCCGCGCCATCCGCTCCCGCTCGTCCGCTGCCCCCTGCCGCTGGTGCGCCTGCGACAGCTCCGCCTGCGTCCGCTCCAACTCCGTGATCAGCCGGGCCCGTTCGGTGCTCTGCTCGACCACCGAGTGCGCCCACAGTCCGATCAGCACCCCCACGGCCACCACGATCAGGGTGGACACCAGCGTCTCGCTGAGGAACTCCCGCGACCAGCCCTGCCGCGACAAGGTCCCCGCCAGCGTGGCGACGGCGGCCGCGCCCAGGAACCCCATCGAGGCCCTGGGGGTCCGCCCGAACATCCAGTAGTGCGGCAGCGTCACCATGAACAGCGCCGCGTAGCTGCTGCCCAGATACGCGGTCCCGCCGAGGGCGAGAACCAGCACGCCGAGATACGCGTGCGGCCGTACCACCGGGTTGTCCGGGAAACGGTCCAGCAGCGCGTAGCAGAGCACCACGCAGCCGAGCAGCGCCAGCGCCCCGAACCTGCTCGCGCCGGGCCGGTCCATGGTGGCGAGACCGACGGCCATCCCGGCGAACAGTACCCAGCACACCATGTTCCAGCGGCGCAGCGAAGTGGCCCAGAAGGCGTCGGCGGAGGGCCCGGCGAGAGCGGTCATACCGATCAACGTACGTCGGCCAGCGATGCGTTGGGGGCCGTATCAGCCGCGGTGGCGGGAGCGCCCCGCGTCGGACGCGACGGCCACCAGGTCCTCTCGCCCAGCAGGAGCATGGCCGCCGGCAGCACCAGGATCCGCACCACGAAGGCGTCCAGCAGCACGGCCACGGCCAGCACGAAACCGATCTGCTTCATCTCGATGATGTGCAGGAAGACGAAGCTCACGAAGACGGTCGTCATCACGACGGCGGCACTGGTCACCACACTCGCCGATGTACGGATCCCGGCCGGCACCGCCTGCCGCGTCGGTACGCCGGCGAGGACGGCCTCCCTGATCCGGCTCACCACGAATACCTGATAGTCCATGGAGAGTCCGAAGAGGATCACGAAGAGGAACAGCGGGACACGCGACCCGATCGAGCCGGTGGAGTGGAAGTCCAGCGCCCCCTCCGCCCAGGTCCCCTGGAAGACGAGGACGAGCAGCCCGAGCGCGGCCGCGGCCGACAGCAGGTTCAGTACGACCCCGATCAGACCGAGTACGACGGACCGGAAGGCGTACAGGGTCATCCCGAACGTCACCAGCAGCAACGCCACCAGGACCAGCGGCAGCTTGCTGTTCTGGTGGGCCGGATAGTCGGCGTAGCGGGCGACGTCACCGCTCACGCCGTACTCCGCACCCTCGACCCGGCCCACGGTGGCGGGCAGGTAGTCGTGGCGCAGGTGGTCGAGGGAGTCGTACGCCTCCTCGGAGTTGCCGAGATACGGCACCTTCAGCCGCAGGACGCTGATGCGCCGGTCGGCGGAGGTGCGGACACGGGAACCGTCGGTGAACAGCGGGTCCCGGCCCGCGAGTCCGGCGGCCCCGCGCAGCTCGCGGGCGACATCCTGGGCGCGTGAGGCGTCGGCGCGTACGACGACGTCGTGGGTGACTCGCTGCTCGGGGAACGCCTCGTTGAGACGGTCGTACACCCGCATCGCGGGAATCTCCCGGGAATGGGTGTCCCGGCTCATCTCCGTGATCCTCAGCCCGGTCAGCGGCAGGACCAGGGCGAGCAGGGCGAGGACGGAGACGCAGAGCGTGCCGAGGGGGTGTCGGGCGGCGGGCCTGAGCAGCGTGTTCCAGATCCGGCCGCCGTCCCGGCCGCGGGCGCGCCGGGGCGGCTTCCCGTGTTCCGCCCGACGCCGTGCCCGGCGTTCGGCGCGCTTGCCGAGGACGGTCAGCAGGGCGGGCAGCGCCGTGAGCGAGCTGGCCACGGCGACCAGGACGACCACGATGGTGCCGGTGGCGAGCGAGGAGAAGATCACGTCGGAGGCGAGGTACAGCGTCGCGGTGGAGGCCACGACCGCCATTCCCGACACCACGACGGCCCGGCCCGAGGTGGCCGCGGCGATCTCCGTCAGCGCCTCGGCGCTCAGCCGGCCCCCGGCGCGGGCCCGCTCCTCACGCTCCCGTTTCAGGTAGAAGAGCGTGTAGTCGACGCCCACGGCGAGACCGATCATCAGGATGACGTTCGTGCCGACCCCGGCGTCGGGGGAGACGTGGGAGACCACCATCGACAGCCCGATGGCCGCCGCGATCGACGACAGCGCGAGCAGCAGGGGCACCGCGGCCATCACGACCGAGCCGAAGACGACCAGCAGCAGCACCAGCGTGACCGGGAGCGTGATCTTCTCGGACAGCGCGAGGTCGTCGGCGCGCTGCTGGTCGACGCCCTTGCTGATGGACGGAGAGCCGGTCTCCTGCAGCAGCAGCCGGGGATACGCCTTCCGCACGGCCTCCGTCTGCCCCGTCAGCGCGTCGACCTTGTCCTTGGCGTCCCGCTCCTCGCCCCGCAGGGCCACTTCGACCATGAGGATCCGCCCGTCGCGGGACCACAGCGGGTCGGCCACGCCCTCGACGTCGGGTAACGCGGTCATCCGGGTGGTGAGGTCGCGGGCGGCGGATTCGGCGGCCTGCTTGTCGGGCTGCCGGGTTTCCGAGCGCGCGGAGATCAGCACCTGCTGCGTGGACCGGCGTTCCAGGTGTCCCTCGGCCGCCATGGCCTCGGCCCGCCCGGCCTCGCCGACCCGGTAGTCCGCGGTCCTGGCGCTGTTGGTGCCGACGGCTCCGCCGACGACCAGGCACAGCACCACGAACACCAGCCATCCGACGACGGCCCGCCATGGGTGCCGGGCGCTCCAGCGCGCCATGCGCACAGTGAGTGAGTTCATGCCCAAAAGCCTCGCTGAGCAGGGCAGTTGGCGGACAGAGGTGTCCGGTGGAACCCGCCGTCCACCGATCGGTGGACGGCGGGGCTACGGCAAACCCCCGTACCGTTCGGGGGAGAACCGTCCGGTCAGGCCGTCTGCGGTTGCAGGAACCGTGCCAGCAGGTCGTCCAGGCTCACGATCCCGGTCAGCCGGCCCGACCCGTCCCGTACGACCGCCAGCGAGGCGCGACGCGCGCGCAGCAGCTCGATCGCGTCGGCGACGGTGGTGTCCTCACCCAGCTCGGGCACCGGCCGGGCCAGCGCACGGGCACTCGTGACCCGGCCCCGGGCCCGGGCGACCAGGGCGTCCCGGGCGTGCACCGAGCCGAGGACGGCGCCGCCCTCCCGCACCAGCAGCCGGGTGCGGTCGCTGTCGGCGGCCACCCGCAGGATCTCCTCCACACCGGCGTCGCCCTCGACCGAGGTGATCTCCGCGGCCGGCACCCGCAGCTCGCCCACCGGCGTCTCCGGCTCGGTCAACGAGCGGGTGAGCAGCTCCGAGTCGGTCTCGCTGATCAGACCGAGCCGCTGCGACTCCTCCACCAGCTGGGTCAGCTGCTCCCGGTCGTGGACCGAGGCCAGCTCGTCGCGCGGAGCGACCCGGCACAGCCGTACAAGTGCGTTGCTCACCCGGTTCAGCACCCCGATCAGCGGCCGTACGACCCTCACCACGCCCCGGAACGCCGGCGAGAGCAGCATCGCGGAACGCTCGGGGTGGGCGATGGCCCAGGACTTGGGGGCCATCTCGCCGACCACCATGTGCAGGAACACCACGACGATCATCGCCACGGCGAACGCGACCCCGTAGCTGAACGCGCTCGGCAGCCCCAGCCGGTGCAGCAGCGGGTCGAGTTCGTGCGAGATCGCCGGCTTGGACACCGAGCCCAGGCCCAGCGTGCACACCGTGATGCCCAACTGGGCGCCGGCCAGCATCAGCGACAGCTCACGCATCCCGGCCAGCGCGGCCCCGGCACCCCGCTGCCCCCGGGCCGCCGCCTTCTCCATACGGTGCCGCTTGGCGGCGACGAGCGCGAACTCGGCCGCGACGAAGAAACCACTGCCGATCAGCAGCAGCACGGTCACGAACAGCGCCATCGGAAAACTCACGCCCGCTCCTCCTCCCGCCTCGCCACGGGCACCCGTTCCAGACGGACCCGCTCCGGTACGTGCCGGTCCAGGGCGCGTACGTCGACGGTGGCGCGGCCCCCGTCGGACAGTTCGACCGTGAGACGGTCACCGACCGTGGGGAAGCGGCCCAGGCGGTCCACGACCAGGCCGGCCACGGTGTCGTAGTCCTCCTCCTCGGGCAGCTCGATGCCCGTGACCTCGGCGACCTCGTCCAGGCGCCGCCCGGCGTCCACCAGCCAGCCGTCCCCGTCGGCGACGGCGACCTCCGTGACCGTGTCGGACTCGTCGGCGATGTCACCGACCAGCTCCTCGGCGATGTCCTCGTAGGTGACGATGCCGGCGACCCCGCCGTGCTCGTCCAGGACGACCGCGAACTCGTCGTCCCACTCCCGCATCCGCTCCACCGCCTCCGGCAGCGGCAGCGTGTCGGGCAGCAGCAGCGGACGCCGGGCCAGGGCGCCCGCGGTGGTGCCGGTGAGCCTCTCGGCGGGCAGCCGCATCAGCTCCCGTACGCCCAGCACGCCCGTGACGTCGTCGGGGTGGTCGCCCAGGACGGGGTAGTTGGAGTGGCCGTGCTTGGCGATCAGGTCGACCGCCTCCGCGGCGCTCGCGTCCTTGCGCACGAACACGGCGTCCGCGCGCGGCACCCGCACCTCGTCCAGCGTCCGCTCGGAGAACTCCAGGGCGTGGTCCAGCAGGGCCGCGGTGTCCTTGGGCAGCTCGCCCCGCTCGTGGGACTCGCCGATCAGATGGCCGAGCTCCTCCAGGGTGGCGCCGTGGTGCAGTTCCTCGACGGGCTCGATACCGACCCCGCGCAGCAGCCGGTCCGCCGCGCCGTCGAAGATCCGTACCACCGGACCGACGACCCGCAGATACGCCAGCGTGGACCCGGCCAGCCCCTTCGCCAGCCGCTCGGGCACGGCGATCGCGAGGTTCTTCGGTGCCAGCTCGCCCAGCACCATCTGCACGACCGTGGCCCCCACGAAGGCGAGCACCACCGAGATACCGCTGACGGCGCCCTCGGGGACGCCGATCCCGGACAGCGCGGGCGCGAGCAGCGCGGACACGGACGGCTCCGCGATGAAACCGACGACCAGACCGGTCACGGTGATGCCGAGCTGGGCCCCCGACAGCATGAACGACAGCCGCTCCAGCACCTTCAGCGCGCGAGCGGCCCTCCGGTCCCCGGCATCGGCCTCCCGCGTGAGGGCGAGCCGGTCGGCGGAGACGTAGGCGAACTCCTGAGCGACGAAGTAGCCGGTGCCGGCGGTGAGGACGAGGACGGCCAGCAGACCCAGCCAGGCCTCCATGGCGCTCATCGGCAAGTCGCCGGTAGGTGTGCGGGGTCCGTCGGTTCGGCGGACAAGGGCGGTACTCCTCCGATGGCTCTGGGGTCGATGGCTCTGGAATCGATGGCTCTGGGGTCGATGGCTCTGGGGTCGATGGCTCTGGAATCAGGGAACGATTCCGGCCACGCCCGGGTTCCCGCACCTCCGCGCCGGCACTTGACGTGCGCTTTACCGAGATGATGGACACTTGACGTGGGCTTTGCCCGACAGGGCCCACCGTTCGTCTGATCTTCGCTCGGGACGCACGGCCGGGTTCCCCGGCGCGCACCTAGTAGGGCTTGGTCAGGTCGGTTGTGGTGGCGCGTGTCCTTCGGGACGGGTGCGGCGTTGAGGGTGTGTGACTCCGGACGAGATTGCTGTGGTGCG
>NZ_JOJE01000013.1 GCF_000720255.1 Streptomyces griseus subsp. griseus
ACAGCAGCCTCGGCTACCGCAGTCCCGCCGAATACGAGACCGCACTCGCAGCCTGACCACCACACCGATGGTGTCCGTCAAAGCGGAACAAGCTCAACCACGCTGACGTCTCTGTGGCGTCGGGCTGAGTCAAGCCGTCTGCGTGATGGGCGGGGTGGGCGTGAAAACCCGGTCGTCGCGCAGGAGGGCCCACAGAACACTGGTGCGGCGTCGTACGAGGGCGATTACAGCCGTAGAACGTGGTTAAGCCGCTGACCGCGACCACCATCGCGCTGTTGCGGGCCAAGCCCACGCAGTTCGCGTCTGCCTCTGTGCGCACCGCTCTTCGTGAGTGGGCGTTCAATACGCGCAACGCCCGTAAGGCCGTACTGCCCCCGCACGTCTTCGAGTCGCCCACCGGGCGGCGCGTCTACGACACCCGGAACACGCGCCTGACGAAGTGGCTCAACGACGGCATCCCGCCCGCCCAAGTGGCCGAGTGGGCCGGGAACAGCGTTGCCGTGCTCCTGGCGACCTACGCCCGATGCGCCGAGGGCCGGCTGCCCGAACTGAAGAGGCGGCTTGAACTTGAAGGTGCCGTAGATCTTCCCGAGCGGCCGTCCGTCGGCTGATCCCGCGGCCCGGATCTTCGACGCGTATTCGACACCACCACCCGCGAAAACCCGGTGACAGCCGGACAGCCCCGGAGTCTGCCCTCGATCGTCAATAGGGAGTCCGGGGCTTCGCTGTGTCCAGCGTCACCTACCCTGACCAGCAAAAAGCCCTCCCTCAAGGGGAGGGCGGAGACGTGCGCCCCCGGCAGGACTCGAACCTGCGGCCAAGCGCTTAGAAGGCGCCTGCTCTATCCACTGAGCTACGGGGGCCGGGTGTGGTGGCCTCGCACGTGGTGCCCGGGTGTGGGCTGATCCGTGACGTTGCCGGGGACAAGGATAGGGCTCCCGGATCCTTGTCCCTGTTGCTTCGCCTCCGTGGCTCAATGTGGAGGTTCGGTGAAGCGGTCCTGATAATCGCAGGCAGGTACGAATCGTGCACCGCTTTTGGTGTCTCGCACCTCGGGTGTTGTGTACTCGTTATGCCTGCGCTGCGCCCTTGTCCCAGACGTCCCTTCTGTCCCTCTGATTCCCGTCGGCGCGCTGACATGCCCATATGCTTCAGAATTCCCCTAAAATTGGGCATTCTTCGCATGTGGTGACCTTGAACGTACGGCCTCAGCTGCTCGACGCTCTCTCCGCCCTGCGCGAGCGTGTCGCCGCCGCACGCTTCCCGCTGCCCCTGGCGGGGGCTCCACGCGCGCGTGCCAACCGCGACGAACTCCTCGCCCAGCTCGACGACTACCTGGTGCCCCGGCTGAAGGAACCCGAAGCGCCCTTGCTGGCCGTCGTGGGCGGGTCCACCGGCGCCGGGAAGTCGACGCTCGTCAACTCACTCGTCGGGCGACGCGTCAGCGAGGCAGGCGTGTTGCGGCCCACGACAAGGACCCCGGTACTGGTCTGTCACCCGGAGGACCAGCACTGGTTCAGCGGCATGCGCGTCCTGCCCGACCTCACGCGCCTGTGGGTGCCCCACCAGGACGCGGGCGAGGACCTGCTGCTCCCGGGCGAGGACCCCTCGCGCGTGCTGCGGATCCAGACGGTCGACACCTTGCCACCCGGCCTGGCTCTCCTCGACGCCCCCGACATCGACTCCCTCGTCGCCGACAACCGCGTCCTCGCCGCCGAGCTGCTCTGCGCGGCCGACATCTGGATCATGGTCACCACGGCCGCCCGCTACGCCGACGCCGTGCCCTGGCACCTGCTGCGCGCCGCCAAGGAGTACGACGTCACCCTCGTCACCGTCCTTGACCGCGTGCCCCACCAGGTCGTCTCCGAGGTGTCCCGACAGTACGGCGCCCTGCTCACCAAGGCCGGACTCGGCGACGTACCGCGGTTCACCGTGCCCGAGCTGCCCGAGTCCACCTGGGGAGCGGGACTGCTGCCGGCCACCGCCGTGGCGTCCCTGCGCGCCTGGCTCGTCCACCACGCCCAGGACCCCACGGCACGCCACCACGCCATGGCCCGTACGGCCGGCGGCGTGCTCGACTCCCTCAAGTCCCGCATGCCCGAGCTGGCCGGCGCGGCCGCCGCTCAGTACGCGGCCGCGCTGCGGCTCACCGCCGCCGTCGACGCGGCGTACGACGGTGAGTACACGCGCGTGCGGGCACGGTTGCAGAACGGGGCCGTACTCGCCGGTGACGCGCTCAAGCGCTGGCGCGCCTTCCCCCTCGACTGCACTGCCGGCGAACTCCTCGACGCACTCGCCGAGAGCCTGACCACCCTCCTGCTGTGCGCCGTCACCGCCGCCGACGAGCGCGTCGACGAAGCCTGGCGTCGTGAACCGGCGGCGGCCGCCCCGGGGCTGGCGGGCGGCGGCCCGTCGTCGGAGAGCGCCGAACATCGCATCGGCATGTCCGTACGGCGGTGGCGGCGGGAGCTCGAGGAGTACGCCGAGGACGAGGTGCGCCACATCGAACGCAGCGTCGCGCCCGACGCCGAGGTGGTTGCCGCGCTCGTCGCCACCGCGTTGCTGGGCGGCCGCCGGGCGCGGTCCACCGGCGAGGCGCTCGCCGAGCGGATCGGCGCGCACGGAGCGCTGCGGCTGCGGGATCGCGGCGGGCGGCTGCTGGCTGAGCACCTGGACCGGGTGATCCACACCGAACGCGAACGCCGCCTCGCCCCGCTCGACGGACTTGACGTCCACGCCGAACCCCAGGCCGAACTCATCGCCGCGCTGTCCGTACTGCAGAAGGAGAGGTGACCGGGTGACCGCCGTCGCCGACCAGGACCACACGGGCCACACCGATCACGGGGGAAACAGCGAGCACACCGACCCCACGGATGACAACAAGCGACCACCGGGGAGCGAGCCCGGCAACAGTTCCGAGGGGCCGAAGGACTCCGAGAACGATGCCGGGCACGCGCGCGTGAAGGGCGGCGCCGACACCGACACCGACACCGCGCGCCGAAAGAGGCTCTGGGGCCGTGGCGGCGCCGGCAAACGGACGGACGCTCCGGGTCGTACAGACGCTCCAGGTCATGCGGACGCTCCGGGTCATACGGACGCTCCGGGTCGTACGGACGCTTCCGGTCCTACGGGCTCCACCGGCCGTACCGACTCCACCGGGGCCTGGGACGACGGCCTGATCGCACGCCGGGTCACCGAGAATGCCGGTGCACCGGCCGGCGCTTCCGCGAGGGCGCAGCAGGCCGCCGCGGTGGCGGTGGAAGCACGGGTGACCGACTCGCAGGACGGGGCCTCGCTCGCGTACGACGACTACCTGCGGCCCCGGCTGGACGCGCTCCGCGAGCTGGTGGGGCTGTCACGGACCCGGCTCGACAGCAGGACCCTCGCGGATGCGGGCCGGGTCCTGGACGAGGCGACCGCACGGCGCAGGCTCTCCGGCCGGCACACCGTCGTCGCCATCGCGGGCGCCACCGGCAGCGGCAAGTCGCAGCTCTTCAACGCGCTCGCCGGAGTGACCATCTCGGAGACGGGCGTACGACGGCCGACGACCGCCGCGCCCATCGTGTGCAGCTGGAGCGACGGCGCCGCGAGCCTCATCGACCGGCTCGGCATCCCGGGACGCCTGCGCCGTCGCCCGGTGCAGAGCCCCGAGGCGGAGGCCCAGCTGAGCGGGCTGGTCCTGATCGACCTGCCCGACCACGACTCGGCGGCCGTGCAGCACCGCGAGCACGTGGACCGCATCCTGGCGCTGGTCGACGCGGTCATCTGGGTGGTCGACCCGGAGAAGTACGCCGACGCCGTCCTGCACGAGCGCTATCTGCGGCCCATGGCGGGCCACGCGGAGGTCATGTTCGTCGTACTGAACCAGACCGACCGCCTGCCCGCGGAGGCCACGGAGCTGGTCCTCGACGACCTGCGGCGGCTGCTCGACGAGGACGGCATCGCCCTGGGGGAGTACGGCGAGCCCGGCGCGACCGTCCTCGCGCTGTCCGCGCTCACCGGAGACGGCCTGGGCGAACTGCGGGAGGCACTCGGCCAGTTCGTCGCGGAGCAGGGCGCGCCGGTGCGCCGGCTCTCGGCCGACGTGGACGCGGCGGCGTGGCGGCTGCGGCCCGTCTACGTCACCGGCCGGCGCGCCGGGCTCAGCGAAGAGGCGAGGGACGAGTTCGCCGCGCGGCTCGCGGACGCGGTGGGTGCCACCGCGGCGGGCGAGGCGGCCGAGCGGGCGTGGCTTCGCAACGCCAACCGCGCGTGCGGGACGCCGTGGCTGCGGCTGTGGCGCTGGTACACCGACCTACGCGAACCCGCCACGGGCCGGATGTCGATGCGTGCCCAGGCCGACGAGGAGGCCACGGCGCGTCAGCGCGTCGAGCAGGCGGTGCGGACGGTGGCCGACCGGGCCTCGGCAGGGCTGCCGGTGCCGTGGGCGCAGGCGGTGCGCGAGGCGGCCGTACGAGGCTCACAGGGGCTGCCCGAGGCGCTGGACGAACTGGCGGCGCGGGCCGGACTGCCGCCGGGACGTCCGCCGCGGCCGGGCTGGTGGCCGGTGGCCGTCCTGATCCAGGCGTGCATGACGCTGCTGCAGGTGGTGGGCGGACTCTGGCTGGTCGGGCAGATCGTCGGGGTCATGTCGCCGAACCTGGGTGTGCCCGTGCTGCTGATGCTGTCCGGGATCGTGGGCGGGCCCATCGTGGAGTGGAGCTGCCGGATGGCCGCACGCGGCCCGGCACGGCGGTACGGCGAGGACGCGGAGCGGCGCCTGAGAGAGGCGGCGGCGGGCTGCGGCCGAGCCCGGGTCCTCGATCCGGTGGCGGCGGAGCTGCTGCGGTACCGGGAGGTGCGGGAGCAGTACGCGAAGGTGACGGGGGTGGGGGCGGGGACGGTGGCGAGGTGAGTCGCGACGCGAGGTGAGTCGCGACGGCGAGGTGAGTCGCGACCGGTCGTGAGGCTGGGCCTCGGGGCTGCGGCTCCGTCCCTCGGGCCTGGGGCTCGGGCCTGGGAGCTGGGGCCTGGGAGCTGGGGCCTGGGGCTTGGGGCGTGGGCCTCGGGCCCTGAAGCGGGGTGATCCACAACGGGGACAACGGGGACAACGGGGACAACGGGGACGGCGGTCGTTCCCTCGTTCGGGTGGTGGAGTTTTCCACAGATGAGCGGTGGTCCACAGTGCTCAGCGGGTTCGTCCCGGCGGAGGCAGTCTGTCTCGCAGCCGTACGGGACGGACCCGTACGCGTTTCCGCCCGGTCCGTACATCCGGGCGGGGGAGGGGTTCGCGATGAACGAGACGATGGTCTGCGCGGTGGGCAATGTGGCGACGCGGCCGGTGTACCGGGAGCTGGCGACGGGGGCGTCGGCCAGGTTCCGGCTGGCGGTGACCTCGCGCTACTGGGATCGGGAGAAGAACACCTGGACCGACGGACACACCAACTTCTTCACGGTGTGGGCCAACCGGCAGCTCGCCACGCACGTGGTGGCGTCGCTGGACATCGGCCATCCCGTCATCGTGCAGGGCAGGTTGAAGGTGCGCACGGAAGTACGTGAAGGCCAGAACTGGACCTCGGCCGACCTCGACGCGGTGGCCATCGGCCACGATCTGGCCCGGGGCACGTCGGCCTTCCGGCGGGCGAACAGGCCGGAGACGCCCGGCGCCACCCCGTCGCAGTCGGAGCCCAACTGGGAAACACCGTCGGCGAATTCATCCTCGGCAGCCCAACAGGTGCTGGAACCAGCGGCGGTGACGTGATGTCAGCAAGTGTCCGGAGCTGACCGAAGCTGACCGAAGTGCGGCTGAAGTACGGCTGAAGTGGGGCTTATCGATGAATGTGCACGTCACACGGCGGTGGATTTGTCGATAACCCTGCTCACGGCCCGACTTGGGGATAACGATTCCGAGTCGGATCGGGTTGTCGTACGAGATCATCGGGGGGCGCGGAGCGCCACATCCCTAGGATGCCCGACAGAGCACATGAGGCTCTTGAGGCTCGTGATTCTGCTGGTGGGACCCCACGTCCACGTCAACGGGGCCTGTGCGAAAGGGATTTCTTTGTTTGCTTCGCTCTCCGGGCTGTCCGCGCCGTCCGCGCACGGGCGAGGGGCGGCTCGCCTCGCCGCCGCCTCGCTCGTGTCCGGGCTGGTCGCAGCCGGCGTGCTGCTCGGCGCCGGCCCGGCCGCCGCGGACGAGACGGCGCAGACCCAGGGCGGGGCGACCGCCACCATAGGCGGCCTGAAGACGTACGGCACCGCCGTGATCCACGACGCCGACGGGGACCAGGAGGTCTCGGCGGGCCTGTTCGAGATGTCCGTCGACGGGGGCGGCACCCTCCAGACGTACTGCGTCGACCTGCACACCCCCACGCAGCGGGACGCCAAATACCACGAGACGCCGTGGAGCGGCACCTCGCTGGGTGTCAACAAGGACGCCGGAAGGATCAGTTGGATCCTCCAGCACTCCTATCCCCAGGTGAACGACCTCGCCTCCCTGGCCGGGAAGGCGGGCATCAGCGGCGGCCTCACCGAACAGGACGCTGCGGCCGGCACTCAGGTGGCCATCTGGCGCTACTCGGACGGCGCGGACGTGGACGCCGTCGACCCGCAGGCGGAGAAGCTCGCCGACTACCTCTTCAAGAGCGCCCGTGCCGTGGCGGAGCCCAAGGCGTCCCTCACCCTCGATCCGCCCGCGGTCTCCGGCCGTCCCGGCCAACCGCTGGGTCCGGTCACCGTCCACACCAACGCCTCGAGCGTCACCATCACGCCCCCGGCGGACGCGGCCACCAGCCGCGTACGGATCGTCGGCAAGGACGGCAAGCCCGTCACCTCCGCGACCGACGGCAGCCGGCTCTTCTTCGACGTCCCCGCCGACGCGGCGGCGTCCGGTACCTCCGCCCTGACCGTCCAGGCCTCGACCACCGTCCCGGTCGGCCGCGCCTTCACCTCCGACGCCCGCAGCCAGACCCAGATCCTGGCCGGCTCCAGCGAGTCCACGGTCTCGGCGACGGCGAGCGCGACCTGGGCGACGCAGGGCGCCGTCCCGGCCCTGTCCGCGGCGAAGAACTGCACCAAGGGCGGGGTCGACATCACCGCCACCAACCGGGGCGACGAGCCGTACACCTTCGACCTGATGGGGCTCCAGCACGCCATCCCCGCGGGCCAGTCCCGCACGGTGACGATCCGCCTCCAAGAGGACCAGCCCTACGACTTCACCATCGAAGCCCCCGGTGCCGCCTCCCAGCGCTTCACCGGCGTCCTCGACTGCAAGACCCAGACCACCGTCACCGGCACCACCATCCAAACCCTCAGCGACCCCAGCCCCGCCACGGTAGGCGGCACGGCCCCAGACCCCAACCTCGCCGCGACGGGCAGCTCCGACGCGACCCCCCTGATCGCCGGCACAGCCATCGGCCTGGTGCTGATCGGCGGCACGGCCCTGGTCCTCCTCCGCCGCAAGCAGGACGCGTCCGAGCGCTGAGCCATGGACGGACGCCAACAGCTTTCTCTGACGGGACGAGGCAGCTCCCGGCTGCCGTGAGCGAGGGAGGCCGACGAGGCGGGCGAACTCGTCACACCGGTTCGGGTTGCGGTTCCGGCTGACGCGTTGGCCCGACCGCCGGTTCCCACCGTTTGGTGGTCCGTACGTAGCCGTAGATCACTGAGGTCATCACCAGGATGAGAAGTGGCCCGAACACCTCCGGATGTCTGGCCATCTCCACCGGCAGGTAGCGGTACGACACCAAGAGCGCGGCGAAGACCGTGGCACCGTGGACGACCAGCTGGATTCCTGCCCGGTCCCAGCCGCGGTCGAGCGAGCGCAGCGCGGCCTCGATGGTGAGCGCGAACACCACGCCGGCGATGAGATCCACGCCGTAGTGGTAGCCGAATCCCAGCGTCGCGGTGAGCGTGGCGATCAGCCAGAACGTGCCCGCGAACCGCAGGAGCCGCGGGGCCCTGCGACTGTGGATGAAGATCGCGACGGCCCACGCCGTGTGCAGGCTGGGCATGCAGTTGCGCGGGGTGATCCCGTCGTACGTCATCGGGGCCGGGGTGCTGATCGGCAGCGACGTGTGCGGCCACAAGTTGGCCGCCGCCCACTGCACGCCGCCGGTGCCGGAGGCGCCCGGGCCGTAGGCGAAGACCGGTCCGACCACCGGGAAGAGCATGTAGATGCCCGGCCCGAGGAGGCCGATCACCAGGAAGGTGCGCACCAGATGGTGGCGCGGGAAGCGCCGCTCGACCGCCACGTCGCGCAGCTGGTAGAACGCGACGACGACCGCGGCCACCGCGAGCTGCCCGTAGACCAGCTGGAGAAGGTGGCCGCTGAAGGGGTCGGTGGCCTTGACGATCCGGCCCACCAGCCACGACGGGTTGCCCAGTGCGTGATCGGCCATGGCCACGTACTGGTCGAGGACCATCGGGCGGCTCTTCGCAGTGATGAGCAGCCAGGTGTCGCCGGTCTTGCGGGCGGCCACCAGCAACAGGCCGAGCCCGACGCCCTTCAGCAGCAGCACGCGCTCACGGCCGGTGCGGCGCGTGACAGCGATGACCGCGGAGCCCAGCATCACCCACAGCGCACCCGTGCCGAGGGAGTAGCCGTCGGTCATCTCGGCGCCGGCCGCCCATCGCACCAGCAGGAGGACGGCGTCGATGCCGATCGCGGCGCCGGCCGCGATGAGCCGTTGCCGCCAGGTGAGCACCACCATCATCAACCCCAGGCCGCCGTACAGCGGCCCCGGCTTGGGAGCGAGGATCAGGGCCTGCACCTGGTTGGTGATCGGCCCCGGTTCACCGTAGCGGCGTGCGGCGATCTCCAGCGTGATGAGGAATCCCAGCGCCACCACACCCGCCGCGACCCACAGCATCGCGCGCCAATGGCGCCCCACGATCAACGAAGTCATGCCGCTTATTCGCGAAAAAACCCGCGATGCCCTGGATATCAATTTTTTGGCCGATTCACGCTGATGGCTAGGTAGAGGAAAAAGCGATGGGAAACCACCGCGAGCTCGAACATGTTATCGGAGCCATGTTTCGGCGCCCGAGGATGGACAAATACGCACTTTTCTGGCCCGTCGCAGCTGCTCAATGCGCCCGGCGGCGGGCTGGCTGTCGAGCCGTGTGTGCACCGTCACTGCTCCTGCCGACGTGCCGATCTCTGGTGGTTGCACCACATGTGGCCCGCAGCCCAGGATGCGTCGTTGTACAGACGCCGCAGCAGTGGAGGCGTCCCGAACCCGATGACTCACCGGCTCACCCTCTCAGCCCGGACAGTCGGAGGCCAGTGCCCTTTGGGCCGCTCGTCCCGAAGGCTTCGGCAGGCACCAGGTCACTTGCCGTCCGGCAATCCGAGCCCAGCTGTGATCGCTGCCGCCCGTGCGGCGGTTGCGGTCGGGATTACCGCGGGCATCCCTGTGGCGGTTGATTTCGGTAGCGCGGCGGTGGTGCGGGCATGCCCGTGGCCCCCCGGCGGTCGAGCGGGCTGATGAAGATCAACGGCTGGTTGACAGGCGCAGGCTTCCTGCGCCCACGCGAGCCGGGACGTCATGGGCGACGGCAGCCTGACGTTTTCGGCGTCGAGGTCAACTGCTCAGTGGGCGCCGCTACTTGCCTGGATCATGTGCAGACGCGAAGGCGTTGTAGGGTGATCGAACTCTGTCCAGGCAGAGCAGAACCCAACACCAAAAACGAGGGGACCCATGAAACTGAGTCTGCGTCGGATAGCGCCCAGGCCGCGGTCGTCCGCCAGCAGGAAGGCCATGTCGGTCGCGCTGGTCGGAGCTACCGTCGTCGGCGCGTCGGTGCTGGCCGTCTCCCCGGCGTCCGCGCTGAGCTGGAAGTGCAAGAGCAGTTCCAAGACCATCGACGACGCTGGGTACTCCGGCCCCTGGGGCGACAACTGGGACTTCACCGTCAAGAACTGCGTGGCCCGGTCCGGTAGTTACGTCTACGCCAAGGCCACGGTGAGCTGGGACGCGCCTCCGTGGTACTCCGGAACCGACCACCTGTATGAAACCTTCGACAGCGCCGGCTTCCGGCTGTACCTCAAGCACGCCGACGCCGGCGCGGACACTGTCCTGGTCAAGAAGGACTTCGACATCCAGGACAAGCTGGCGGCCATGAACGGCAGCGGCAACGGTTCGTGGACCTCGTCCACGATCAAGAAGAAGGTGGGGAGCAAGAGCGCATACGTCGACGGCGCCCTGAGGCTCAACTGGGACGAGGACGGCAAGGGCGTCCGCAACTACGGCTTCTCGGCCACCAGCTCGGTCTGACGGCGGCACTGACGCACTGCCGTCCCCGACCACCTTCAGCACGCCGTTCCGGCCGCTGAAGTGAAGCAACAAGCCGATCTGCCCGCCATCCACATCCAGGGGCGCGGTGGGCAGATCGGTGCCGAAGCCGTTCCGGTCGCCGGCGGCGTGCAGGGGGTTGCCGTTCAGTTCGGCTGTCCTCTGGGCCGTCGACGCCCCATGCGGCGAGGGCGGCCAGCCCTGCGATCACGCGGTAGTGGCGGAGCTCTCCCCGGTGTGGGGCCACCAAACCGTGACTACTACTTGAAGCAGCGGGCCGAGGGGTTCAAGCATCCTGTGGGCCCTCCTGCGCGATGGAAGGTCTTTCACCCTGCGCCCACCAGTGGCTCGGTCGCGTAAATGGGCCACCGGGCCCATCACCGGCGATAGTCTGAGGACCCATCCCGGAGAGACGGCCCAGTGAGCTTCGACGCAGAACGATCAGCGCGCATCGCTGCCATGCAGGAAACCGCCCGGCCCGTCTGGGAGGTGTCCGGAGACAGGGACGCGCTCCAGCAGTTCCTCAAAGACAACGGGTGTCACGGCGTGGAAGCCGTGTTCGTGACCATGGGGCTCTTGAACTGCGATCTCGCCGAAGCTCAGCGAGCCTTCATCGACGCCCCATGCCGCGACGCCGAACGCCGGTTCCACAATCAAGCCCTGAACCTGCTCGAAGAGGTTGCCGTCACCGACACCTGACAGCACCGGCGACAGACACAGCCCCTTGACTCGGCCATCAACATTCCACCGACCTTCGCTTTCAGCACCGGGAGACTGTGTGAGACGCGTATCCATAGCCGCCTTGGCTCTGTCGCTGACCGCCCTACTTGCAGGGTGCACGCAGGAGGAGCCGAAGCCACTGCATCCGACCAGGTCGCCAGGGGAAGCGGCCTGGTACGAGAGCACCAAGAAGCAGCAACAGGAGTACTGCGCCGCATACCGAGCGCACGACCCACAGCACCCCATCCACGTCCCCTCGTACGCCTCTGCAATGTCGGAGGACGAGTTCGCCGACGACTTCTACAAGGCCGTGAAGGAGAAGTGCACGCCTGCTTGATGGGCCAAGTGATCGCGAGATCACGGGGAACCGCAGTCACTGGCGGTGGTTATGGGATTTGAACCCACGGTGACTCGCGCCACGACGGTTTTCGAGATCGCATCCGGCTTGACTGCCCCATTGTGACTCCACCGACCTTGAGTTGGGCTGTGCTGGTTCGACCGTCTGCGATCAGGTCAAGACGTTTCCAGATGAGTCTCGATCACCTTTTGGCGGTTGGGGTGTTGTGGGAACTTATGAGGTGGTGGTGGTCGTCTGCTGAGGTGCGCTGTCCAGCGTGTTCGGTGGTTATGTGTTGTTCCGAGAGAGGGGGCTGAAGTGTCTGCGGAGATCGCGATTGCAGAGGCTGTGGAGTACCTGCGGGCGGAGTTGGTGGCTGCGGCGGCGGGGAGTGGTACCGGGCCACGGTTTGAAGTGGGGCCGGTGGAGCTGGAGTTCTCCGTGGAGATGCGTAAGGAAGGCAAGGGCAAGGCCGGGCTGAAGGCGTGGGTGGTATCGGCCGGTGCGGAGGCGTCGGTGTCGAAGGCGTCGGTGCACCGGGTGAAGCTGGTGCTGACGCCGAAGGACACCATGACCAACGGCGCCTATCACGTGAACACCGACCAGCCGGATTCCACGGGCGAGATGCTGGGGTCGAAGTTCGGCGAGTAGCGCAGGGCTGCATCACACGCTGTGGGCCCAGGGGAATGGGTTGCCTCTGGGCTCTGATTGGGGATGGGGAGGGGTGCGGGGTGGAGCGGGCGCGGGTGGCGGTGGTGCGGTCCGGTGATGCCCGGGGGTCCGGGTATGTACTGGGCGGCCGACTGGTGCTGACGGCCGCGCACGTGCTCAAGGACCACGGGCAGGTGTCGGCGCAACTGCCGGGTCGGGCCGGGCGGGTGCCGTGCCAGGTGGTGTGGGAACGGTTCGAGGACGGTCCGCAGGGGTGGGACGCGGCGCTGTTGCTGGCCGGGGAAGATCTGTCGGACAGGCCCTTACCAGGGGTTCGTTGGGGGCGGCTGGTGACCATGCAGGCCTGCCCCGCTCAGGCCCTGGGCTATCCGGTGGTGGGGCAGGCCGGAAGGGATGCGGTCTCGCTCGTACAGATTGCGGGGCGGGTCCTGCCGGAGAGCGGCAGGGACAGAGACCGCTACGTCCTGGTCGCTGGCATGGGGGCGGAGTCGCATGGGGGCGCCTCGCCGTGGGGTGGGATGTCCGGGGCCGCGTTGTGGTGCGGCAGTACACCGGGGATGGCGCCGCTGCTGACCGGTGTGGTGGCCGGTGATCCGCCCGGTTGGAGCCACAACCAGCTGGAGGCCGTCCCAGCGTACGTACTGGCGTCGGACCAGAAGGTGCGGGAGCTGGTCGAAGAGCACACCGGGCGGGCCATGCTGCTGGAGCCCGCGGACCTGCAACACCTCACCGACCGCACCGCAAGCCCCCGGCCGCCACGCTCCCCCGCTGATCTGCTGCGCCCGGAGCAGGCGGTGGTGTCCTTCATGGGACGGGAAAATCTGCTCAACGACCTGACTTTCTGGTGCCAGCCGACCCCGGACCAGGCGCAACCCACCCCTGACGACGGCGCTTCGGCCGGGATGTGGGAGTGGGAGCAGAGTCTGGTGCAGGCTCGGCTGCTGACCGGGGCGGGCGGTGCGGGCAAGACCCGGCTGGCCGCCGAACTCGCCGCCCGGATGACGAGGCAGGGCTGGGCCGCGATCCGCCTGACCACCGATACGGGGGTGCCGCTGGATTCCCTGTCCCAGGCGTGCCGGCCGCTGCTGGTCGTCGTCGACTACGCCGAAACCCGCACCCCGCAACTCCATGCACTGCTGGAGGCGGTCGACCACGAGCAAACCATCAGTCCCGTACGCGTGTTGGCCTTGGCTCGCGCCGCAGGCGACTGGTGGACCCGGGCCACCGAACACCCCCACGGCCAGGCCCTGAGCACAGCCCTCGTCACACCGGTCCCTGCACTGCACCACACCGCCCAAGAGCGCGCCATCGCCTACCGGCAGGCCCTCGGCGATTTCACCACCCCACTGCGCCGGCTCTTCCCCTTGACCGACTGGGCGGCCCTGCTGCCCGCCCTCACTTCTGCGACCGCAGTACCGGCACTGGCCGGTGCGGAGTTCGACACGCCGCTGTCGGTGCAGATGGCCGCCCTCCTCGCTCTGCTGGATGCCACCGGTATTCCCCAGCTTCCGGGCCGGGCCCCCGCGCTGGAAGGTCGGCTGCTGGGACACGAACGCAAGTACTGGGACGATGCCGCCGCCACTCCCGGACGAGGCCTGAACGGGGAGCGCAGCGGAACCGAAACCCGTGCTCTCGCCGTTGCCCTGGCCTGTCTGGTCTCCGCCGCCGACCGTGATCACGCCCGAACACTCCTGGCACAGCTTCCCGGTCTGGCCGACGAGAGTGCGGCCGCCGTCTGCGGGGAGCTGACCACCTGGCTGGCAGATCTCTACCCGACTCCAGCCGGTTCCGTGTGGGGCAGCCTGCAACCCGACCGGATCGCCGAATACCACCTCGGCGCCCAGACCAGCCGTGAACCTGCGTTGTTCACCCGCATCCTGACCACGCTCTCCGACACACATGCCGCGCAGGCCCTGACCGTCCTGGCCCGCACTGCCCAACACCCCCATCACCGGGATGTGATCAGCAGCATCCTGTGCGATGCCGTCGCCATCGCCCCGGACCCGCTGGGACCGGCCGCCCTGAGCACAGCCACACGCACGCCCCACCCCGCCCCCTTGATTGCCGCCTTGGCGCATCTGACCCGCACCACGCAGGACATCACGTTGCTGCACCGCCTCAGCAACCTGCTACCGAACTCCACCCTTGCCCTGAGCGAGTGGGCCGCCGACCTCAGCACGGCCCTGGTCGAGCACCACGACACACACGATCCCACTCTCCCCGACCTCGCCGGCTCGCTGAACAACCAGTCCGCCCGCCTCGCGAAGCTGGGACGGCTGGAGGAGGCACTGGCCGCCGGCACCCGTGCCGTCGAGACCTACCAAAGCCTGGCCGAGCAGCGCCCCGACGCCTTCCTCCCCAACCTCGCCGGCTCGCTGAACAACCAGTCCAACCACTTCGCCAAGCTGGGACGGCTGGAGGAGGCACTGGCCGCCGGCACCCGTGCCGTCGAGACCCATCAAAGCCTGGCCGAGCAGCGCCCCGACGCCTTCCTCCCCGACCTCGCCATGTCGCTGAACAACCAGTCCGCCCACCTCGCGAAGCTGGGCCGTCTGGAGGATGGCTTGGCCGCCGTCACCCGCGCCGTCGAGATCCGCGAAGCCCTGGCCGAGCAGCGCCCCGACGCCTTCCTTCCCTACCTCGCCAGCTCGCTGAACAACCAGTCCACGCACCTCGCGAACCTAGGACGGCTGGAAGAGGCACTGACCTCCGCCACCCGCGCCGTCGAGATCCGCGAAGCCCTGGCCGAGCAGCGCCCCGACGCCTTCCTCCCCGACCTCGCCGGCTCGCTGAACAACCAGTCCAACCGTCTCGCGAAGCTGGGACGGCTGGAGGAGGCACTGACCGCCGTCACCCGCGCCGTCGAGATCCGCGAAGCCCTGGCCGAGCAGCGCCCCGACGCCTTCCTCCCCAACCTCGCCGGCTCCCTGAACAACCAGTCCAACCGTCTCGCGGACCTGGGACGGCTGGAGGAGGCACTGACGGCCGTCACTCGCGCCGTCGAGATCCGCGAAGCTCTGGCCGAGCAGCGGCTCCCTGCACAACCAGTCCAACCGTCTCGCGGACCTGGGACGGCTGGAGGAGGCACTGACGGCCGTCACTCGCGCCGTCGAGATCCGCGAAGCTCTGGCCGAGCAGCCGCCTTCCTCCCCTACCTCGCCGGCTTGCTGAACAACCAGTCCGCCCACCTTGCGAAGCTGGGACGGCTGGAGGATGGCTTGGCCGCCGTTACCTGCGCCGTCGAGACCTATCAGAGCCTGGCCGAGCAGCGCCCCGACGCCTTCCTCCCCTACCTCGCCATGTCGCTGAACAACCAGTCCGCCCACCTCGCGAACCTAGGACGGCCGGAGGAGGCACTTACCGCCGCCACCTGCGCCGTCGAGACCTACCGAAGTCTGGCCGAGCAGCGCCCCGAGGTGTTCACGGCAGACTTGAAGAAGGCGCTCCAAATACGGCAGTTCTTGAAGCAAATTCCGGAAACTTGATCCGTCGGCCGGCCTCATGGCGGCTGCTATCCAAACTTCGCACCCCAAGCGGACCAGATCGAGCGGGGAACAGCGGGCGAACATGAGAAGGCAGCCGGTCTCGCAGACACGATGGGTCAGGCAACCATGGCCTCAAATGACCGATCCCCTCAGAGCAGCCCGAACGGTCGCCGTTCCGCGCGGACATGAAGGCCATGGGCAAGCGGGGCGACTGGGCGAGCAGGACCGACGCCAAGGTGCAGGCCCCGGCCGACATCGCGGCCCGGCTGGGCATCGCCGAAGGTGACCTGTGTGTCTGGACGTCGTACGAGTTCCTGGCTGACGGCAGGCCGGTGCAGCTGTCCACGAGCTGGGAGCCGTACGACCTCACCGCCGGTACTCTCGTCGTCCTTCCCGAGGGGTGCCGCATGCCGGAACGGGCGTCGTGAACCGCATGGCCGCGATCGGTGTCACCGTCACCCATGCCGTGGAGCAGCTGGAGCCACGACAGGCGGGCGCCCCGTGGAGACAGCGGACATCGTGGTGCCCGCGGTGCACTGCGAGATCGTTTACGAGATCCCGATCAGCCGATAGGCCAGGCGCAGGCCTTCACTCTTGGGCCGTCCCTGGGCCGTGCGAGGGCGCCCGAGGCCGACCGGCGGCGACCGACAGTGACAAGCGAGTCTCAACCGCCAATCACGAAACCCCTGGTCAGGGCCCCCCAACCATACGCGTTTCCACCCAGGGGTGGCGGTGCGGCAAGATGGGGTGTATCTGCCCACTGCCTGATTTCAAGCTGCCGGACGGTTTCTCTTGGCTGAGTTCATTTACACCATGCGCAAGGCGCGTAAAGCGCACGGCGACAAGGTGATCCTCGATGACGTCACCCTGAACTTCCTTCCGGGTGCCAAGATCGGCGTCGTCGGTCCGAACGGCGCCGGTAAGTCGACCGTTCTGAAGATCATGGCGGGGCTGGAGCAGCCGTCGAACGGTGACGCCTTCCTCACGCCTGGTTACACCGTGGGCATCCTCCTTCAGGAGCCCCCGCTGAACGAGGAGAAGACGGTCCTGGAGAACGTCCAGGAGGGCGTCGCCGGGATCAAGGGCAAGCTCGACCGGTTCAACGAGATCGCCGAGCAGATGGCGACCGACTACTCGGACGCGCTGCTCGAGGAGATGGGCAAGCTCCAGGAGGACCTCGACCACGCCAACGCCTGGGACCTCGACGCCCAGCTCGAGCAGGCCATGGACGCCCTGGGCTGCCCGCCCGGCGACTGGCCCGTGGCCAACCTCTCCGGTGGCGAGAAGCGCCGCGTGGCGCTCTGCAAGCTCCTCCTGGAGGCCCCGGACCTGCTGCTGCTCGACGAGCCCACCAACCACCTCGACGCCGAGTCGGTGAACTGGCTGGAGCAGCACCTCGCCAAGTACGAGGGCACTGTCGTCGCGGTCACCCACGACCGGTACTTCCTCGACAACGTGGCCGGATGGATCTGCGAGGTGGACCGCGGCCGTCTGCACGGCTACGAGGGCAACTACTCGAAGTACCTCGAGACCAAGGCGACCCGCCTCAAGGTCGAGGGGGCGAAGGACGCCAAGCGGCAGAAGCGGCTCAAGGAAGAGCTCGACTGGGTGCGGTCCAACGCCAAGGGGCGCCAGGCCAAGTCCAAGGCGCGTCTCGCCCGCTACGAGGAGATGGCCGCCGAGGCCGAGAAGATGCGGAAGCTGGACTTCGAGGAGATCCAGATCCCGCCGGGCCCGCGCCTCGGCAGCGTCGTCGTCGAGGTCGCCGACCTCAACAAGGCGTTCGGCGAGAAGGTCCTCATCGACGATCTGTCCTTCACGCTGCCCCGTAACGGGATCGTCGGCGTCATCGGGCCGAACGGTGCCGGCAAGACGACCCTGTTCAAGATGATCCAGGGATTCGAGACGCCCGACTCCGGCTCCATCAAGGTCGGCGACACGGTCAAGATCTCCTACGTCGACCAGAGCCGCGAGAACATCGACCCCAAGAAGACGCTGTGGGCCGTCGTGAGCGACGAGCTGGACTACATCAACGTGGGCCAGGTCGAGATGCCGAGCCGCGCCTACGTCTCCGCCTTCGGGTTCAAGGGCCCCGACCAGCAGAAGCCGGCCGGTGTCCTCTCCGGCGGTGAGCGCAACCGCCTCAACCTCGCGCTCACCCTCAAGCAGGGCGGCAACCTGCTGCTCCTCGACGAGCCCACCAACGACCTGGACGTGGAGACGCTCTCCAGCCTGGAGAACGCGCTGCTCGAGTTCCCGGGCTGCGCCGTGGTCGTCTCCCACGACCGGTGGTTCCTCGACCGCGTGGCCACGCACATCCTCGCCTACGAGGGTGAGTCGAAGTGGTTCTGGTTCGAGGGCAACTTCGAGTCGTACGAGAAGAACAAGATCGAGCGGCTCGGACCGGACGCCGCCCGTCCGCACCGTGCCACCTACAAGAAGCTGACCCGGGGCTGATCGATCTTGCGGCACATCTACCGCTGCCCACTGCGCTGGTCGGACATGGACGCGTACGGCCATGTCAACAACGCGGTGTTCGTGCGCTACCTGGAGGAAGCGCGTATCAACTTCCTCTTCCGGCCGGAGAAGGACTTCCAGCAGGGGTCCGTGGTGGCACGCCATGAGATCGACTACAAGCGGCAGCTCGTCCACCGGCACCACCCGGTGGACATCGAGCTGTGGGTCAGTGAGATCAGGGCGGCGTCCTTCACCATCACCTACGAGGTGAAGGACGACGACCTGGTCTACGTACGGGCCTCGACGGTGGTCGTGCCGTTCGACTTCGAGGCACAGCGCCCGCGCCGGCTCACCGGGGAGGAACGCGAGTTCCTCCGGGAGTACACGGACGACGCGGACGAGGGAGAGGCCGTCGCCGCATGACGGTGCTCCACCTCGCCGACGAGGGGGAGGCGGCGGACCTCGCGGCCTTCCTCTCCCGGCTGCTCCATTACGACCGTGGCGCGGCGGTCCGGCTCCAGGCGGCCGGCACCGCCCTCGCCGTGTTCGGCCGGCCTCCCTCCTTCGAGGTGCTGGCCATCCGCGCCGTACGGCTCGCCAAGCCCTACGAGGACGGGCTCGACGTCACGCTCGACGTGACCGTGTCCGCCGGTGAGCTCCTGGAGACCGTGGACGAGACGGCGGCGACCGCCGCCGTTCCGGGTGCGGTCACCGGTCCGCCGTGGGCCGGGGTGCTGCCGCCGCGCGGCGGATGGCAGCCCGAGCCGGGGCTGCCCTCCCCGGACGCGCTGCGCGCGACGGTCGGCGCGGCCGTCGCCGAATTCCGCTCGCGTACGAAGGAGTTGGCGCCCGAGGGGCACAACCGTGCCGAGCTCGACCGGATCGGCCGTGACATCTGGTCCCGCTCCATCGGCGGCACCCACCTGCCGGTGCGGGCCGTGCACGCCGCCCAGTCACTGGGCTTCCTGCGCCCAGGTGGGGAGCCCGCGCAGGCGGAGGTGGGGCTGTTCTCCTCGGGGGCCTGGCTCAGGCTGCGGACGCCCTACGGGTCCGTCGCGGTACGGCGGACAGAGCGGACCGGGCTCGGGGCGCTGGGGCTCAGCGTGCGCTGAGACCCGCGCATCAGCCCGGTGCGTTCACCACCGGCATCAGCCCGGCGTTCACCACCGGCATCAGCCCGGCGCGTTCACCATCGACGCCGCCGCGTACGTCAGGTACTTCCACAGCGTCTCCTCGTGCTCCTCGGAGAGGCCGAGCTCGTCCACGGCGTCACGCATGTGCTTCAGCCAGGCGTCATGAGCTGCCTTGTCGACCGTGAACGGGGCGTGGCGCATGCGCAGCCGGGGATGGCCGCGGTTGTCGCTGTATGTCGTGGGGCCGCCCCAGTACTGCATCAGGAACAGCGTGAGACGTTCCTCGGCCGGGCCCAGGTCCTCCTCCGGATACATGGGCCGCAGGACCGGATCCTCGGCGACTCCCTCGTAGAAACGGTGGACGAGCCGACGGAAGGTCTCCTCCCCGCCGACCTGCTCGTAGAAGGTCTGCTCCTGAAGCGTGCCGCGCCGAATCTCTTTCACGTCCCCCATGGTCTCAGACCGGGCGGCCGAGGACTCAAGGCCTAGGACCGCCCGGGTGCTCGCTTCCCGCCCGGCCACGCAGGACAGTGGACCCATGGGTACGCAGGACCTCCAGGAACAGGAACTCGAAGACCTCGCCGTCTCCGCACGCGCCGAGCTGGTGCGGGAGATCGAGGCGAGCGGGGCCTTCCGTGCCGACCCCGGGTGGAAGGACGCCTTCCGCGCGGTCCCACGCCATCTCTTCGTGCCGTACTACTACGTCGGCGTCGTCGGCGGCTACGAACGCCGCTGGGTCGAGAGTCCCGACCCAAGGGCACGCGAGCGCTGGATGCGGGGCGCCTACGTGGACACCCCGCTGGCCACCCGGCTGCGCGACGGTGAGCTGCTCTCCTCCAGCAGCCAGCCCTCGCTGATGGCGATGATGCTGGCCGAGCTGCGGGTCGAGGACGACGACCGGGTCCTGGAGATCGGCGCCGGCACCGGATACAACGCGGCGCTGCTCTCGTACCGCCTCGGCGACGAGAACGTCACCACCGTCGACCTGGAGCCGGAGATCACCGAGTCCGCGCGCCGGCACCTCGCCGACGCCGGGTACCACCCCACCGTCGTCACCGGCGACGGCGCCCGCGGGGTCCCGGAACGCGCCCCCTTCGACCGGATCGTCGCGACCTGCACGCTGCCGTCGGTCCCGCCCGCCTGGATCACCCAGTGCCGCCCCGGTGCCCGCATCCTGAGTCCGCTGGCCACCGGCCTGATCGCGCTGACGGTACGGGACGCCGGGCACGCCGAGGGGCACTTCCTGCACTCGCCCGCCTACTTCGTTCCGCTGCGCGGCGAGGCCCGCCCCGAGCGGGAGCACACCCCGCCGGCCGGTGTGCCGCGCCGGGCCAGGGAGCACGATCTGTTCCGGTTCCTCCTGGCGCTCACCCGGGACAGCCTCGAACCGCAGGAGGCGTACGCACTGTGGGAGCGCGAGGGCATGCCCCAGCGCGAGCGCTACGGCATCACGGTCGCCGGCGACGGTGAGTGGGCGTGGCTGGACGACCCGGAGGGACCCTACGTGTGGCCCCTCCGGTGACGCCGAGGACGTGAACCCATTGGACCTGCCGGGCTAACCCCGGCGGATCGTGATCGTCGTCCAGGCGCCGACGTGGACCCGGTCGCCGTCCTGGAGCGGGACCGGGACGAACGGCTGGATCGGTTCTTCGCCGCCGTTGACCGTCGTACCGTTCGTCGAGTTCTGGTCGACGACCGCCCAGCTTCCGTCCGGCTGCTGCACCAGCACCGCGTGCTGGTGCGAGACGCCCGGGTCCTCCGGCGGCACCGACAGGTCGATGTCGGGGGTCTCGCCGGTGGAGTGGCGGCGGCGGCCGATGGTGATCTGGTTGCCGGTGAGGGCGCGCTGCTGTTCGGGCGAGTACGCGGGCAGGTTCAGGCCCGTGGCCTCGGGGCCGGAGCGCTGCATCATCGCCATGAAGTACGCGCGGTCCGGGCCGATCGTCGCCGTCCAGGTGCCGGTGCCCTGCTGCGGGTAGCCGTAGCCGCCGTCCTGGGCGGGACCGCCGGTGGTGGCGCCCGGCTGGGGGTAGCCGTAGCCGCCGCCCTGGCCGGGTCCGCCGGTGGTGGCACCGGGCTGGGGGTAGCCGTAGCCGCCGCCCTGGCCGGGTCCGCCGGACGGCGGGGAGATCACCCAGTCGTCGTCACCGCCGCCGAAGGACGGACCGCCCTGGGGTGGACGACCGGTCTCCTGCGGGTATCCGGGCGGCGCGGACTGCTGGAACGCCTGCGGGGGACCGCCGGCCGTGGCACCGGGGCCGGGCGGAGGCGGACCCGGCCGCGAGGGATCGCCACCGAAACCGGGCGGACCGGAGGGGCCGCCGGGGCCCCCGGGACCACCAGGGCCGCCGCCGAAGCCGGAGGGACCGGGCCGGCCGGGCTGCCCGGGCCGGCCAGCAGGGTTGGGACCGCCGGGGCCACCAGGTCCACCGGGGCCGCCGCCGAAGCCGGGAGGGCCGGGCTGGTTCGGGCCGCCAGGCCCACCTGGGCCGCCAGGCCCACCGGGGCCCGAGGGGCCGCCGCCGAAGCCGGAAGGGCCGGGCGGACCGGACGGGTTGGGGCCGCCGGGACCATGAGGGCCGGGGCCGCCGGGGCCACCGCCGAAACCGGAGGGTCCGGACTGGCCGGGACCACCAGGCCCACCTGGACCGCCAGGCCCACCGGGGCCCGACGGACCGCCACCGAATCCAGGAGGACCAGGCGGGTTCGGGCCGCCGTGGCCACCAGGCCCACCAGGGCCCCCCGGCCCGCCGCCGAAGCCGGGCGGGCCCGGCTGCCGGGACGGGTCGCCGCCGAAGGGCGGGCCCGGCGGGATCGGCTCGGCGGGGCGGTTCACCTGGGACGGGCGGGAGCCCTGGTAGTCGAACGAGTCACCGCCGCCGTACGACGGACCCGGGCCGGGGCCCTGGCCGGGGCCCTGGCCGGGCCCCTGCGGAAAGCGCGGCGCACCAGGACCACCGGGGCCTCCAGGCGCACCCGGACCACCCATGCCGCCGGGACCACCCATACCGCCCAGGCCGCCCATACCGCCCGGACCACCGGGACCGCCCGCCGGCGGGCGCGGGGCGGCCGGCGTGTACGACGTCGCCGTGTTCGTCAGGAAGTTCCACCGGCACTCCTCGCAGAACGGCGCGCCGCCCTCGCGGGGCGTGCGGCACTGCGGGCAGAGCTCCGGTTCGTGGTCCGTCGCACCGGGGTGCGGACGTCCCTGCGGGCCGCCGGGGGCACCGCCGGGGCCGGGGGGCGGGAAGCCGTAGCCGCCGCCGGGAGGCGGAGGCGGGGGCGGGGGCACGGCACCGGCCATGCGGTGACCGCAGACCTCGCACCAGTCGTCGGAACCCGACTGGTGTCCGTTCGGGCAGGTCGGCATGTCGGCGCTTCCCCCTTTCCCTTCCGGCCGCTCTCGGCCGGATTTTTACCAACCCCAAGGGGTCAGGCTCGCAGCTGCTTAGTCACTTCTTTACACGAACAGTCTTTGTCGACCGGGTTTCGAGTGTCATCTCGTCGGCCTCCGCGACCTTCGCCTTCAGTCGCACAGTACCTGTCGCGGCGTCGACCACGTCCACCACCTTCGCAAGCAGTTTCGCAGTATCGGCGTTCCCGGAGGCACTCGCGAGCTGAACGGCCCGGCCCAGTTTCGCCGTTGCCGCCTCGACTTCTCCCGCTTTGCGTAGATCGAGGCCCTGTTGGATGACCTGTGCCAGTTCGGCCTGGCCGGTGTAGTGGGCGACCTGAGGGTTGATCGACGTCGAGGCGACCATGTCCTCGGTCCACACGGCCCGTATCAGACCCTGCGCGCCGAGGTTCTGCACGCTGCTGTCGGGCTGCGGAATGACCAGGGAGACGCGGGCCGCGAGCATCTCCTGGCCGATGTTCGCGGCCGGTACCTCGACGCAGACGTGGTAGTCACGGGACTCGTCGCCCCAGGAACCGGTGGGGTAGTCGCCGGCGCGGGGGCCCGCCTCGGTGCGGCGGCCGGTCAGTTCCACGACCGTCGGAGCGACCTGTTTGACGAATCTGATCGTCGTGCCGACCGGGGTCCACAGCCGCAGGGCGACGTCCGCGACCTCCTTGCCCATGGCCGTCTCCATCATGCCCGTGAAGTCGGCGGCGAGACCGGCCGGGTCGGCGACGATGTCGGCGGTGCCGAGCAGGGCGGACGCGATGGCTGTGACTTCTTTCACTTCCCAGTCGGTGCCGACTCCCCGTGCGTCGCAGGTGAAACGTCCGGCGCAATCATCGAGCGATCGCCTGAGGTCCTGCGGGGACTCGTGCTCGTTGCGGCCGTCGGTGAGCAGGATGCCGTGCCGGATGACGACGTCCGCCGAGGACAGCAGGCGGTCGGCGAGGCGCAGCCAGGTGCCGATGGCCGTGCCGCCGCCGGCGCTGAGCCTGCGCAGGGCCTCCTTGGCCTGGGCGCGGGTGGTGGCGTCGGCGACGGCGAGGCGCCCGCCGCCCGGGTAGACCTCCTTGGCGACGTGCGTGCCGCCGATCACCGCGAAGTGCACACCGTCGCGCAGGGTGTCGATGGCGGCGGCGGTGGCGTCGCGGGCGTTGCGCATCTTGGTCGCCGGGTAGTCCATCGAGCCGGAACAGTCGACCATGATCGCCACCGCCGCGTCCGGTCCCTGCCCGGGCGCGTACAGGTGGGGCGCCGCGACCGCGCTGCCGACGGTGCCGCCGCCGGTGGAGGTCACCGTGACGATCGCGTTGACCTCACGGCCGCCCTCCGGCAGGTACTCGTTCTGGTAGACGTCCACCGAGAACTGCGGCACGTTCGACTTCGAGAAATTGGCCATGCCTGCTCAAATCCCCCTCGGAAACTCCACGTCGGGTGGAGGTGGTGACGGTGGACGGACCGGTCCCCTCCGGTCCGCCGAGTTGTCCCCGTATCTGTCGTCTCAGGCGGATCCTGCCCCTTGCGGCGGGGGAGGGAACGGCAGGACGGCCACTGTTACGTTGTCGTGGCCCCCGCCGTCCAGGGCGCGGCCGACGAGGACCCGGGCGCTCTGCAGGGGATGCGTGGCGGCGTCCACGGGGACGGCGTCCGCCATCTCCTCGGCCGCCTCCGCGTAGTTCCACAGACCGTCGGTGCACACCACCACCACACCCGGCCGGTCGGGCTTGAAGGAGGCGGTGTGCGGCTCCAGTTCGTAGGCGTCCGCGCCGAGCCAGCCGGTGATCGCGTGGGCGCGCTCGTCGGCGTAGGCCTCCGCCTCGCTCATCAGGCCCGCCGCCACCATCTGCGCGGCCCAGGAGTCGTCCTCGGTGAGCCGGGCGGGCGGTGCGGTGCGGTCCAGGGGGATCCAGTAGGCGCGGCTGTCGCCGACCCAGCCGACGACCAGCAGTCCGGCGGTGACGATCGCGCCGACGAGGGTGCAGGCGGGGGCGTTCTGGTGCGGGGCGTGCTCCCGTGCCGTGGCGGGCTCCTCGGCGAGCGCGTTGACCGCCTGCGAGGCCGCGACGATCGCCTCGTGCATGGCCTGCTGGGGGTGCGTGCCGAGCGGCAGGGCGGCCAGCAGCGACTCGCTCGCCGCCCGTGACGCCGCGAGCGAGGCGTCGTCCGGGCGGGTCGCGGAGGAGACGCCGTCGCAGACGATCGCCAGCGCCGCGGGTGAGCCGTCGGGGAGGGCGGTGTTGCCGAGGGCGAAGGCGTCCTCGTTGCGGTGGTGGCGCAGGCCGCGGTCGCTGACCGCGGCCACCGGGCCGAACTCCTGCTCCATGTGGTCCCGTTCCCGTGGCTGGGCGTGCCCGCAGTTCTCGCAGTAGCCGTCGTCGTCGACCCGGCCCGCGCGGCACGCCACGCACACCTTGGCCTCCCCGGCGGGCGCCGCGGCCTCGGCGGCCACCCGGGGGTCGGGCGCCTGCAACGGATACTCCTCGGGCTCCGGCGCCCGGTCGAACCGCACCCCGGTCGGCGCGGGTGCCTGCGGCGGCAGGTGGGGCGCCGCGGGGGGAGCGGGTGGCGGGGGAGCGGGTGGCGGCACCGAGCCGTTCACAGCGGGCGCCGGCACCTCCTCCGGACGCGGCGGCACGGCGGACAGGTCGTATCCGCACGCACCGCAGAAGCGGTCGCCCACCTCGAGCGGCTCCTCGCAGCTCGGGCACTTCGACAGGGCGGCCTGTTGGGGCATCTGGGACATCAACTACACCCACGTCCGGGGGCGGTAACGGTTGGCACGTTCCACCAGGTCGATCCTCTCCTCACCGCCGGTCGCCAGGCGGGCCAGCGTGCGGTACGAGCGTTCCAGACCGAACCGCAGTCCGCGCTCGTCGAGACCGCTGCCGAGCAGCGTCCGCCCCCCGGCGGTGGTGGGGGCGGAACCCTGGCTACCGGACAGTATCCAGTCCAGCGCGGAGCCGAGAACCTCGGTCGACAGCTGTGCACGCCGTCTCGGGTCCAAACCGTACGCGTCCAGCGCCTCCACCTGTGCCGCCGCGGCGGTCAGGTCCTCCAGGAACGGTACGACGGAAGCGCCCGCCGTTTCCTGTCGCAGCCGGGCGCGTACGGCCGCGACGCGCGCGGCCACGTAGTGGATGGAGCTCTCCGGCACCGACTCCAGCGTCCGCACGGCACCTTGGCGGTCCCCGGCCGCGAGCCGGACGCGGGCCAGGCCGAACGCGGCGCTCACATAGCTCGGGTCGGTCGACCACACCAGGCGGTAGTACTCGGCGGCGTTGTCCAGTTGACCCAGCACCTCCGCGCACAGCCCGAGAGCCAGCTTCGGCGCGGGCTCGCCCGGGAAGGCGTCGTAGATCGCGTCGAAGGCGAGCGCCGAGCCCTCCCGGTCGCCGGTGACCAGCGCGGCCACGCCCCGGTACCAGACCACCCGCCAGTCGTCGGGCCGCTCCCCCTCGAGACCGGACAGCGAGTCCAGCCCGGCCGCGAAGTCGCCGTTCTCCAGCAGGGCGCGGATCTGCCGCAGCCGGGTCTCGACCGACGCCGTCGGCGCCGCGGCGAGCGCACCGAGCAACTCGCCGGGCGCGGAGGCCATCAGGCCCGCCAGGAAACCCGCGTTGGGGTCCCCCGGGTCGACCAGCGGCACGGGCAACGCGAGGGCCGCGGTGGCGCAGTCGACGGACCTGACGAGGCCCGCCGTACCGGACGCGACGGCGGCGGGGAGCCCTCCCCGGGCGCGGGCCGCCCGCGCCCCCAGCCGCGACACCTCCCCGTCCAGCACCGGGAACAACTCCACGTCCGTGACCTTGGTCTCCGGCCCGAACAGCGTCGACAGCGCGGGCCGAGCCCGCCCCGTCTGGAGCGACACCACCTCGCGCAGCACACCCGTCAGCTGCTCCGCCATCTCCTGCGCGGAGGCGAACCGGCGGTCCGGATCGGGGTCGGTGGCGCGCACCAGCAACCGGTAGAACGACTCGTACCGGCGGAAGACGTCGATGTTGTCGGGGTCGGGCAGGGAGTCGGCGAAGACGTTCGTGTAGCCCTGGAAGTCGAAGGTGAGGACCGCGAGCGTGCGGCCGACGGTGTAGAGGTCGCTCGCCACCGACGGGCCGACCTCCGCGACCTCCGGCGCCTGGTAGCCGACCGTGCCGTAGATGGCCGACTCGTCGTCGTCCATCCTGCGCACCGCGCCCATGTCGATCAGCTTCAGCTGGTCCTCGGTCTGGATCGCGTTGTCGACCTTGAAGTCGCAGTACAGCAGGTTGCGGCTGTGCAGGTGACCGAGTGCCTCCAGGGCCTCGATGCCGTAGGCGCAGGCCTGCTCCACCGGCAGCGGGTCGCGCTTGCCGTCCTCGGTGCGGCGGGCGTTGGCGATCTCCTTCAGGGACTTGCCGCCGACGTACTCCATGACGATGTACCCGTCCAGCGAACCCGTCCGCTGGTCGAGGTGCTCCACGAAGTTGTAGATCCGCACGATGTTGGCGTGCTCGATCTCCGCGAGGAAGCGCCGCTCGGAGATCGCCGCGGCCATCGCGTCCTGGTCGCCGGTGTCCAGGAGGCCCTTGAGGACCACCCAGCGGTCGGACACGGCCCGGTCGACGGCGAGGTACACCCAGCCGAGGCCGCCGTGCGCCAGACAGCCCACGACCTCGTACTGGCCGTGCACGACGTCACCGGTCTTCAGCTTGGGGACGAAGGAGTACGGGTGACCGCACTTCGTGCAGAAGCCCTCCGTGCGCCCCTGCCGGTCCCCGCGCGAACGGCCCACCGGCGCACCGCAGTCGGAACGCGAGCAGAACCGCTTGCGCTCGGGCACCTCGGCTTTGTCGAGGACCATCGCGCGCGGGTCCGGCCGCGGCACCTGCGGGACCGTGACGAGTCCGACGCCCAACCGGGCCCGCCCGGAGGAGCCCGCCGACGAACCGGAGCTGCGCACCGACACAGAACGGCCCGTGGACCGCCCCGACGCCGAGCGCGACAGCCGGCCCGACACCGAGCGGCGCGACTTCCACGACTGCGACGACGTACGGGAACTGCGGGAGCTGGAGGGCGAACTGCTGGTGCCCGCCGAGCCCTTGCCGCCGACGGTGATCCCGGTCGGGGGCGAGCCGACCATCCCGGTCGCGCTGACGACCGGCGCCAGACCGCAGGTGTCGCAGTACAGCTCGCCGCCGCCCACGTCCTCGTACGATCCTTCGCAGTCCGGCCGCTGACACGTCTGCCCTGGCTGACTCATGACCCGTGCTCCCCCCTGCGGTCCTCGTGACCGCCCTGCTCCGGCACCCGCGGGGCGCCGAGCAGTTCGGCGGCCGCGTGCTGGTAGCGCAGCACGGCCTGCTCGGCGACGCGCAGGTCGCAGGGCGCGCTCCACAGCATGCGGCGCGCCGCGTCGTAGCGCTCCACGAGGAACGGGTCCTCGGCGAGCCCGTGCCGGGAGACCTTCGCCTTGTACGCGTCGAGACGGCCGCGCAGCTCCGCGCGGACCGCGAGCGGCGCGGTGACCGCGGTCAACGACTCGCGGGCGCGCAGCAGTTCGTCCTCGGCCTTCTGCTCCAGCGACTCCAGGAGCGGGGACAGCCGGTGCCACTGGGCGTGTCTGCGGTACTCGGCGGCCGTCGCCAGTTGCTCCTGCAGCACGGTCGGCGGGCCGCTGACCACCGGCACCTCCGTCGCGGCGATCTTCGCGAGGACCTCGCCGCGCGCGGTGCGCGCCTCGGCGAGCGTACGGTCCGCGCGCGAGAGCACGTCCCGCAGCTTCACCAGCCGCTGCTCCGCGTCCTGGCGCACCGTCAACACGGCGTCGATCTCCCGGCGTACGTCCTCCAGCGCGCGCGCCTCACGGTCGTACACCGTGGTGTCGGGCCGGCCGCCGCCCGGCGCCGAACTGCCCTGCCCCGGCACCCAGTGGGCGAGCGGGTCGGACACCACCTGCTCGCGCAGCGTGGTGAGGGTGTGGGTGATGCGCTCCAGGTCGTCGCCGGCCGGGTGCTCGCCGGGGCGCACCCCGACGGAGTGGGCGAGCCGGCGGGTGCGCTGCAGCTCGGCGGCCAGGAGGTCGATCCGGGCGGGCAGCGCCGACCACACGGCGTCGGCGGCGACCACCATGTCCAGCGAGGACGCGTACAGCTCGTTCATCCGCTCCACCAGCGTGGCGAGCGAGAAGGAGTGGCTGAGCCGGGCCGTGCCGTGCAGGGTCGGGGCGTTCGCCGTGGCCGCCGCGGAGTCGGCGACCGTGACGGACTCGCCGCGCAGCAGCTCGGTCAGCTCCACCAGATCCTCGCGGCTGGACCAGCGCCGACGCGAGCGGATCTCGCGGGCCGCGCGCAACGCGCCCGTGTAGGCGTCGAAGTACGCCCACAGCAGCGTGATCGACGCCTCCGCGGCCGTCCAGCGCTCCTTGGTGACGCCGGTGAGCTCGGCCCCCTCGAGGAGTCTGCGGCCCGCGTGGTCCTGCAGGGCGAGCAGCGAGGTCTCGATCGCCTCGTGCTCCGCGCCGAGCCGCGCGAGCGCACGGTCCACCTCGTCCCGGTCCATCACCGGCCCGGCGGGGTCCGTGACGCCCATCGATCACCTCTCGCTGCTGTGTGGGTTGCTGGGGCTCCGCTGTTGGTCTGTTGGTCCGTCGGCCGAGTTCCGTCAGCTCGTGCGCAGGTACTGCGGTGCGGGCGGCTTCGACGCCGACGCGTCCTGGCCCAGTGTCGCCGACAGCCATCTGTCGTACGACGCCTGCCAGCCGTTCGCGCGGTACTCCACCAGGATCTGATTGACCCGGCGTACCAGATCGTCTGCCTTCTTGTTCATCGCCACGCCGTAGTACTCGGTCGTGAAGGCCTTGCCCTTGAGTCCGACCGTCGGGTCCTGCGCGGCCTGGCTCGCCGCGAGCGCGCCGTCGTTGACCACCGCGTCGGCCTCGCCGAGTTGGAGCCTGACCAGGCAGTCGAGCTGGTTGGGGACCGGGGGGATGATGTCGACGGAGGCGGGCATCGCGCCCGTGTCCCGGTCCTTCTTCAGCTTCAGGTACGCCGTCGAACCGGCCGCCGTGCACACCTTCTTGTCGGCCAGCGTGTCGTTGTAGCCGCTGATCCGCGAGGACTTGGGGGCGAGGACGGTCTGGCCGGTCTTGAAGTACGGCGCGGAGAACGCGACCTTGTCCGCGCGGTCGCAGGTGATGGTCATCGTACGGACGACCATGTCGACCCGGCCGTCCTGGATCGCGGGGATGCGCTGGTTGGTGGGGATGGCCTTGAACTGGACCGCTTCCGGGTCGCCGAGGATGTCCTGGGCGATCCGTCGGACGAGGTCGATGTCGAAGCCCTCCAGCTCGGCGTCCGCCCGGTTCGGGTCCCGGTAGCCCCAGCGGTAGCTGTTCAGGTCGACACCCACGATCAGCTTGCGCTTCTCACCCTGGCGGTTCTTGATGGCGGTGATCGTGGGCCCGTCCGCGCCCGACGGTGCGAGTGTCTGCTTCTCCGGCCCCTCGCAGGTCGTGTCCTTCGCGTGGGTGGCCGTGGCGAATCCCGGGCCGCCGGTGCCGGTGCTGCCGTCGCCGGACGACCGGGCCGTCGGCAGCAGCAGGACGAAGGCCAGCGCGAGGGCGCAGACGACCGCCATCGCGCCCACCCCGCCCCAGCCCTTCAGACCGGCCCGCACACATCGCACATGCATCGTCACGCCCCCTTTCACCGGTACTCCGAAAGCCTGCGGCCGATGCCGAGGACGGCGCCCGCCGCGCCCAGGACAGCGAGGACGGCGGCGCCCAGGGGCAGTCCGCCCAGCGCGTCCAGGCCGTCACCGGCCGCCGTCTTGAACTCGCTCTGCTCGTGCTTCAGCGCGATCGCCAGGTTGTCGTCGACACTGTCGAAGCACTCGCCGGTCGCGCCCTTGGCGCCGATCACCTTGGCCAGCGCCTGCTGGTAGTTGCCGTTGTCGTCCTCTTCGCGGGCGGTGGCGTGGCGCTTCTTCCACTCCTCCATGTTGCCGACGGCGGCCGTCACCGGCTTCTCGCCGGTCTGGTCGTCGGCGAGCTTCTCCGCCTGGGCGAGGCCCTTGCCGAGGACCGCCATGTCCTCGGTGAAGTCGTGGTCGTAGGCGTCGAGGGTGGCGTCACCGACCTTGACCGTCTCGGCGCCGCGGGCGACCAGCGTGAGGTTCTCGTTGCCGCGGGCCTTGAGGGAGGCGATCCGGGCGTCGTGCAGGACGTTGAGGGAGCGCACGCCGTGGTCGTAGGAGTCGTTCAGACCGGCGCGGGCGACGCTGTGGCCGACGACCAGCCAGAGCAGGACGACCGTGGCGGCGGCCGTGGCGGAGACCAGGCCGTGGTTCAGTACGCGGTGGGTGCGGCGGTAGTTGCGGTGCTGGGCCCAGGCCAGCGCGGCCAGGGTGAGGACGCCGAGGGCGATCGCCGGCCACGGGTAGGGCGTGGCGTCCGCGTAGTCGTCCGCCAGGCGCTGGTTCTCCTTCGTGTAGAGCTTCTCCGCCTCCGGGAGCATGTCGTCCTGCATCTTCTCGTTGGCGTACCGCAGGTAGGCGCCGCCGACCGGGAAGCCCTGCCGGTTGTAGGTGCGGGCGCGCTCCACCAGGCCCTTGTACTCCGGCAGCAGCTTGTTGAGCTTGGTGATGGAGGCGGCCGAGGGGGAGCCCGGGTCGGAGTTGTTGGCGGCCGTGACGAGCTTCGCGGCGGCCGTGTCGATGTCCTTCTCGTACCGCTGCCGGGATTCCGGAGTCTCCTGGCCGCCGGCGAGGAAGCCGCTGGAGGCGGCGGTGTTGGCGTCGGCGAGCGAGCGGTAGATGTCCGCGGCGGCGGTGCTGAGCGGCTGGCTCTTGTGCAGGACGTCGTCGGCGGCGGCCGCTCTGTCCGTCATCTGCCAGGCGGTGACCGAGCCGAAGGCGACGACGAGGAGCGCCAGCAGGGCGCCGATGATGCGCAGCCGGCCCGGTTCGGTGGTGGCCGCGGCGCGCAGCCGGTCGACACCCTCGGCGAAGGCGGTACGGCGGTGCGGTGGGGGTGGGGGCGGGGTGGCGTGGGCCGTCGGCGGGCCGGGGACGGTCGGCGGTCCCGGTTGCGGCGGGACGGCCGGCATCGTGGGCACGCCGGTTCCCGGTGGCGCCGCGCTGCTCTTCGGCGGGTGTGTCACGTTTGACCTCCCCCATGGTCATCTGTCGCCGCAAGTATCGCTGGCAGGGCCGGTATCCGCACCGGCATTGACTGGATCTTGATCGGATCGAAGTGGAGCGCTTGCGGCGCGGGGGCCGGTGCTGTACCACCCCTTGCCCATGAATACGCCGGGGGAATCGGTTCGGTTCCCTTCCGCGGCTCAGTGATCGGGAACGGAGTCACCGGGTTCGACCAGGCCGGTTTCGTAGGCGAGGACGACGGCCTGGGCCCGGTCGCGCAGGCTGAGTTTGACGAAGACGCGGGCCACGTGGGTCTTGACCGTCGACTCGCTGAGCGTCAACCTCCGGGCGAGTTCGGCGTTGGACAGCCCCCGGCCCATGAGCCGCAGCACCTCGCGCTCACGCGGTGTGAGAACCGCGAGGTCGCGATGGACCGCCGGGGCCTGCGCACGCCCGGCGGCCCTCAAGATCACCCCGTGGCACGCCCCGCAGCTGGCCGGCCTGGCGCTCGCCGGTGTCGCGATCGCCGCCCTGGGCGCCCTGGTCCCGGCCCGGTCGGCGGCACGGCTCACCATCGCGACGGTCCTGCACAACGAGTAGGAGCCCAGCACCGGTGCGGGACGACTCAGAAGTGCCCCCGCACCCGCTCCCGCGCCTCCGCTCCCGCCCCCACCCGGTCGAGCCCCAGCAGCGCCGCCCCGAGGACCGGGCGGGCCTCCACCACGCGGGGCACCGCCTTCGGCGCGCGGGACGCCAGCAAGTCGGTGATCCCGTCCTCCAGTTGGGGATGGCGGGCGGTGAGGACGCCGCCGCCGAGCAGGACCGGGGTCTCCTCGCCCAGGAGGTCCAGGCGCGACAGCGCCACCACCGCCATGGTGACGACCTCGTCGGCCAGCCGGTCCACGATCGAGCGGGCCACCGGATCCCCCGCGGCCGCCGTCGCGAACAGCACGGGCGTCAGCTCATGGCGCCGCGCGGGGGCGATGTGCTCCAGGTGCAGCGCCTCGACGAGCGCGTAGACGGAGCGCAGGCCGAAGTGGGCCGGCAGCGTACGCGCCAGCTCGGTCGGGCCGCCGCGGCCGTCCTCCGCGCGGGCCGCGTGCCACACGGCCTCCTCGGCCAGCCCCCAGCCGCCGCCCCAGTCCCCGGAGAGCCGGCCGAGCGCCGGGAAGCGGGCGGTGCGGCCGTCGGGGCGCATGCCGACGCAGTTGATGCCGGCGCCGCAGACCACGGCGACGCCCTCGGGTTCGGCCACGCCCGCCCGCAGGATCGCGAACGTGTCGTTGCGGACCTCGACGGTCGTGCCCCACGCGCGCGCGTGCAGCGCGGCCGCCAACTGCTCCTCCTCCACGGGCAGGTCGGCATTGGCCAGGCAGGCCGAGACATGGGCGACGGAGGTGACCCCGGCCTCGGCGTACGCCTCCGCGACCGTCTCGGCGAGGGCGTCGACCGCCGCCGCGACGCCCACGGCGGGGGGCCGGAAGCCGCCGCCGCGGGCCGTGGCGAGGACGTCTCCGTCCACCGTCACGACCGCGACGTCGGTCTTGCTGTTGCCGGCGTCGATGGCGAGGACGCCGTCGGTCAGGCCCACGCGAGGTGCTCCCGGTTGTGTGCGATCAGCTGGTCGGTGAGGGCGTCGGCGTACTCGTACTGCCCGACGAGGGGGTGCGCGAGCAGGGCCCGGAAGACCCGGTCCCGGCCGCCCTCCAGGGCCGCCCGCAGGGCCAGCTCCTCGTACGCGGTCACGTTCGCCATGAGCCCCGACTGGAGCGGGTCCGGGGCCGTCACCGGCAGCGGGGTCGGGCCGGACGCGCCGACCGCCGCCTGCACCTCGATCACCGCGTCGGGCGGCAGGAAGGGCAGCGTGCCGTTGTTGTACGTGTTCACCACCTGGTACGGGCTTCCCCCGCCGCCGAGCAGCGCCGCCGCCAGGTCGACCGCGGCCTCGGAGTAGTAGGCACCGCCCCTCTTGGCCAGCAGCTCCGGCTTCTCGTCCAGGGTCGGATCGCCGTACATCTCCAGCAACCGCCGCTCCATCTCCGCCACTTCAGCGGCCCGGGACGGCTTGGTGCGCAGCTCCCGGACGACCTCGTCGTGCGCGTAGTAGTAGCGCAGGTAGTACGACGGGACCACGCCGAGCCGGTCGAGCAGGGGGTGGGGCAGGTGCAGGTCGGCGGCGATCGTGTCGCCATGGCCGGTCAGCAGCTTGGGCAGCACGTCCTCGCCCTCGGGGCCGCCGAGGCGCACCCCGGTCTCCCAGGTGAGGTGGTTGAGGCCCACGTGGTCCAGGTGGATGTCGGCAGGTGTGACGCCGAGCAGCCCGGCGAACTTCCGCTGGAAGCCGATCGCCACGTTGCACAGGCCGACCGCCTTGTGACCGGCCTGGAGCAGGGCGCGGGTGACGATGCCGACCGGGTTGGTGAAGTCGATGATCCAGGCGTCCGGGTTGGTACGGCGGACCCGTTCGGCGATGTCGAGTACCACCGGAACCGTGCGCAGCGCCTTGGCGAGGCCGCCCGCGCCGGTCGTCTCCTGGCCGACGCAGCCGCACTCCAGCGGCCAGGTCTCGTCCTGCTCGCGGGCCGCCTGACCGCCGACGCGCAGCTGGAGCAGGACCGCGTCGGCGCCGTCGACGCCCTGGTCCAGGTCACTCGTCGTCACGACCCGCCCGGGATGCCCCTGCTTGGCGAAGATGCGCCGGGCCAGCCCGCCCACCAGCTCCAGACGGTCCGCCGCCGGGTCGACGAGCACCAGTTCCTCGACCGGCAGGGTGTCCCGCAGGCGCGCGAACCCGTCGACGAGTTCGGGGGTGTAGGTCGATCCTCCGCCGACCACAGTGAGTTTCATATGAGGGTCAACCCTTTACTCCGGTGAGCGTGACGCCTTCGACGAACGCCTTCTGTGCGAAGAAGAACACGAGGATCACGGGGGCCATGACCAGTACGGTCGCGGCCATGGTGAGGTTCCAGTCGGTGTGGTGCGCGCCCTTGAAGGACTCCAGGCCGTAACTCAGTGTCCACGCGGCGGGGTTCTCCGAGGCGTAGATCTGCGGTCCGAAGTAGTCGTTCCAGGCGTAGAAGAACTGGAACAGGGCGACGGCGGCGATGCCCGGCTTGGCCATCGGGATCACGACCCGCAGCAGCGTGCGCAGGTCGCCGCAGCCGTCCACCCTGGCCGCGTCCACGTACTCGTTGGGGATGGTCGTCAGGAACTGGCGCAGCAGGAAGATGGAGAACGCGTCACCGAACGCCATCGGGATGATCATCGGCCACAGGGTGCCCGACAGGTCCAGCTGCTTCGCCCAGAAGAGGTACATCGGGATGACGACGACCTGCGGCGGCAGCATCATCATCGAGATCACCAGCATGAGCGTCAGGTTGCGGCCCCGGAAGCGGAACTTGGCGAGCGCGTACGCCACCGGGATGGACGAGACCACGCTGAGGACCGTGCCCAGGCCGGCGTAGATCAGGGTGTTCTTCCACCAGGTGAGGAAGCCCGGGGTGTCGAGCACGCTCTTGTAGTTGCCCCACTCCCAGGTGTGCGGGATCAGGTCCCGGCTCAGCGACTGCGAGTCGCTCATCAGCGAGGTGAGCAAGACGAACACGAAGGGCAGGGTGAAGAACAGGGCGGCGGCCACACCGAGGGAGTGGATCGCGATCCACTCGAGCAGGGCCCTGCGGCGGGCGGTGCGTTCGGCGGGCGAGGACGGGACCCGCACCTCCACCGGCCGGTCGAGTACTTGGGTCATGTCAGTCACCTGCCTGGATGAGTCCGCCCCGGCGCCGCATCAACAGCGCGGTGAACGCCATCGACAGGGTGAAGAGGACCAGGGCCACGACACACGCCGAGCCGTAGTCGAAGCGCTGGAAGCCGAGGTTGTAGACGAGCTGGGGGAGGGTGAGCGTGGAGTGCTCCGGGTAGCCGGGCTCGAAGATGGTGCCCGCGCCCTGGATCACGCCCGAGGCGACCTTTCCGGCGACCAGCGGCTGGGTGTAGGCCTGCATCGCCTGGATGACCCCGGTGACGACGGCGAACATGATGATCGGCGCGATGTTCGGCAGCGTGACGAACCGGAACCGCTGCCAGGCCGACGTGCCGTCCAGCTCCGCCGCCTCGTACTGCTCCTTGGGCACGTCGAGCAGCGCGGCCATGAAGATGACCATCAGGTCGCCGATGCCCCACAGGAACATCAGGGTCAGGCCGGGCTTGGACCAGTTCGGGTCGTTGAACCAGCCCGGCGCCGGGATGCCGACCTTCTCCAGCAGGGAGTTGACCGGGCCCGTACCGGGGTTGAGGAGGAAGGCGAACGCCATCGTCGCGGCCACCGGAGGAGCCAGGTAGGGCAGGTAGAAGAGGGTGCGGAAGACGCCCGTACCGGTCTTGATCTTCGTGATGAGCAGTCCGATCCCGAGTCCGAACAGGACCCGCAGGCTCACCATGATCACGACCAGCCAGAGGGTGTTGCGCAGGGCGGGCCAGAAGAGGGGGTAGTGCTCGAAGACGTACGTCCAGTTCTTCGTCCCGCTCCACGTCGGCGGCTTGAAGCCGTCGTAGTGCATGAACGAGAAGTAGACCGTCGAGATCATCGGGTACGCGAAGAAGACCGCGAAGCCGATCAGCCAGGGCGAGAGAAAGGCGAGGGTCCGAAGCGCCGAACGTCGGCGCTTCGACGCCAGGGTGACGGTGCTCATCGCTACTTCGCCTGCGCGATGTCCGTGTCGATCTGCTGCGCCGCCTTCTCCAGGCCGGCCTTGAGGTCCTTGACCTTGCCGCTCTCGTAGTCGAAGCCGAGCTGCTGGATCGTGGTGAGGTACGTGCCGCCGTTGATCGAGGCGGGCGCAGTCGTCGAGTTCGGGTTGGCGGCGATGTCCAGGAACGTCTTGAAGCGCGGGTCGAACTTCAGCTTCGGGGACTTCAGGGCCGCCAGCGTGGACGGCACGTTGTGGATGGCGTTGGAGAAGTTCACGACCGCGTCCGTGTCGGTGGTCATGTACTTCACCAGTTCCCAGGCCGCGTTCTGCTTCTTGCTGGTTGCGGCGACACCGGCGATGGTGCCGGTGATGTAACCCTTGCCGTAGGTGTCGGCCTGGTCGTCGGGGACGGGCAGCGGGGCGACACCGATCTCGAACTTCGGCTTGGTGTCCAGGGCCATGCCCAGCCGCCACTCGCCGTCGAGCTGCATGGCGACCTGGCCGGTGTGGAAGGGGTGCTTGGCACCCCACTCGTCGCCCAGCGTGGCGCGGTAGGTCTCCAGCTTCTTGTAGCCGCCGAGTTCGTCGACGAGCTTCTTCTGCAGGGTGAACGCCTGCGCGAAGGCCGGGTCCTTCGCCACGTTCGACTTGCCGCTGGAGTCGAAGTAGGTGGGGGAGAACTGCCCGAGGTAGTGCTCGGTCGTGGTCTCCCAGCCGTGGTAGTCCGGCATGAGGCCGAGCTGCTTGTAGGTGTTCCCCTGGGTGATCGTCAGCTTCTTGGCGTCGGCCTCGAACTCCGACCAGGTCTTCGGCGGGGCGGCGATCCCGGCCTTCTCGAACGCCGTCTTGTTGTAGTAGAGGCCGTACGCGTCACCGAGCAGCGGCACCGCGCAGCGGTCGCCGCCGTACTGGGTGTACTCGTTCATCGCCTTGGGGAAGGTGGTCTCCGGGTCGATCTTGTCCTTCTTGAAGAACGGGTTGAGGTCGACCAGCGCCCCCGACGAGCAGAACCTGCCCACGTTGGTGGTGGTGAAGGAGGAGATCACGTCGGGCGCCTTGTCGCCGCCCGCGCGAAGCGCCTGGTTGATCTTGTCGTCGGTCATGTTGTCGACGACGTTCACATGGATGTTGGGGTGGGCCTTCTCGAAGCCGGCGACGAGCGCCTTGACGGCCGCGACCTCGCCGGGCGCGCTCCACGCGTGCCAGAAGTTGAGGGTCGTCTCCTTGGAGGTGTCGTCGCTCGCGGCCGACTGGGACTGGCCGGTACAGGCGGTGGCGAGCAGGGTCAGCGAGGCCGTGGCGGCGAGCGCGAGCGCCACCTTTCGTGACATTCCGGGCATGGCAGGGTCTCCCAGGGTAGGGCAGGGCGGGGCGCGGGGGGTGATGAGAGTGTTGAGCGGAGGGAAGGGGACGGGTACGGGCGTCAGCGCGAGGTGTCGAAGACCTCGTCGCGGGTGGCGGCCAGCGCGCTCTCCAGCGCGCCGCGCAGCACGGGGTGGTGGTGCACGTCGCCCACGACGAGCCGGGGCCGGGCGGCCGCAAGCTCCTCCAGTTCGGCCTGGACGAGTGCGCGCAGCACCTCACCGCCCGAGGTCAGCGAGGCGCCGCTGAGGACGATGAGCTCGGGGTCGAGGACCGAGACCAGCGAGGCGAGACCGGTGGCGAGCCGGGTGGCGTACGTCTGGAGCAGCAGGCGGTGCAGGACCGTGTCCTCGGCGGCGGCCCGCTCGACGAGAACGGCGGCCACCTCGGCGTACGGCCCCGACGGGATGCCGGTGATGCCGAGCTCCCGGGCCAGCTGGGGGATGGCCTGCGATCCGGCCAGCTCCTGGTAGCCACCACTGTTGGCTTTGGTGACGTGGCGGACCAGGGGCGCCCCCGGAACCGGCAGGAACCCCACCTCGCCCGCGCCGCCGGTCCAGCCGCGGTGCAGCCGGCCGCCGAGGACGAGGGCTGCGCCGAGGCCCCCCTCGTTCCACAGCAGCACGAAGTCGTCGTGCCCCCGGGCCGCGCCGAGCCGCTGCTCGGCCACGGCGACGAGGTTGACGTCGTTCTCGTACTCGACCGGCATCGGCAGCGCTGCGGCGAGGTCGTCGAGCAGCGCGGGGGAGTGCCAGCCGGGCAGGTGCGAGGCGTAGCGCAGCCGGCCGGTGTTGGGGTCGAAGGCGCCGGGGGTGCCGATGACGAGCCGACGGACGTCGTCCCTGGCCAGGCCGGCCGCCTTCACGGCGCCGTCGAGGGCGTCGGTGACCTGCCGGACGACCGACTTCGCGGACTGTCTGCCGGGGGTGGGCAGTTCGTACTCGCCGACCGTGCGGCCGGTGATGTCGGCGACGGCGGCGAGCAGGCGTTCGGGGGCGACGTCGAGGCCGGCGGCGTGACCGGCGGCCGGATTCACCTCGTAGAGCTGGGCGCTGGGGCCGGGTCGGCCCTCGCTGGTGCCCGTGGCGAGTACGAGTCCCGCGGCCTCCAGGCGGGCCAGGAGCTGGGAGGCGGTCGGCTTGGACAGGCCGGTGAGCTTGCCGATCCGGGTGCGGGACAACTGGCCGTGGGTCAGCAGCAGATCGAGCGCGGCACGGTCGTTCATGGCGCGCAGGACGCGCGGGGTGCCCGGCGTACCGGCGGTTCCTGCCATGGGGGTCGACACCTGCCTTTCAACGGCACAGCTTCTCAGTGGCCTGGGAGGGAAGTCCATCCAGGTGACCTGGGACGGCTTCCTCGACATCACTGTTAGGAAAGTTTCCTATCTGATGAGGAGGAAGGTAAGCCTGTCGCGGAGCGGGCGTCAAGGGACTTTGGCCGGATTCATGGCAAGGAGCGGGTGTGAACGGCAAAAAGGCGGCGCCCGGAACACTCCGGGCGCCGCCTCTGGTGTGAAGGTGCTGCCTACTTCGCCGCCGGCCTCGGCTGGGCGAGCGGGGAGGCCGCCGCCGACTGGGGCGAGTCCGCGTTGGCGTACACCGAGGGGGCCGCGACCGCCGCCGTCGGGTCGGGGGCCGCGCCCTCCTCCGGGACGGCGGTGGCACCGCCCACGATGCGGATGTCGGCCGCGTCGAAGGCCCGCTTGATGCGCCAGCGCAACTCGCGGGAGACGGTGAGGGACTTGCCCGGCATCGTCTTGGCCGAGACATGGACGACCATCGAGTCGAGGAGCACGCTGTCCAGGCCCAGGACCTCGACCGGGCCCCACAGCAGCTCGTTCCAGGGCTCTTCCTTGCTCATCTTCTCGGCGACCCCGTCGAGGATGGCCTTGACCCGGTCCAGGTCCTCGGACGCCTTCACGGTCACGTCGACACCGGCCGTCGCCCAGCCCTGGGACAGGTTCCCGATGCGCTTGACCTCGCCGTTGCGGACGTACCAGATCTCACCGTTGTCGCCGCGCAGCTTCGTCACCCGCAGCCCGACCTCGATGACCTCTCCGGAGGCCACACCCGCGTCGATCGTGTCGCCGACCCCGTACTGGTCCTCCAGGATCATGAACACGCCGGACAGGAAGTCCGTCACCAGGTTGCGGGCGCCGAAGCCGATCGCCACACCGGCGACACCCGCGGACGCCAGCAGCGGGGCGAGGTTGATCTGGAACGTGGCCAGCACCATCAGCGCCGCCGTGCCCATGATCAGGAAGGACGCCACCGAGCGCAGCACCGAGCCGATCGCCTGCGATCGCTGCCGGCGCCGCTCGGCGTTCACCAGCAGACCGCCCAGCGCCGTGCCGTCCACCGACTGTGCCGTGCGGCTCATCCGGTCGATCAGCTTGGTGATGGCCCGCCGCACGACCACTCTGAGCACCGTCGCTATGACGAGGATCAGCAGGACCCGGAGCCCGATCGCGAGCCACGTCGACCAGTTCTGCTCGACCCAGCCGGCGGCGTTCGTCGCGCTCTCCTGGGCGTCCTGAAGGGTGGGGACCGACGGCGCCGTCGTCTCCGAGGGAGACGGTGAGGGCGACGAACCGACGGCCAGTAGGACGGCGTCCGCAGGGGACATGGACAAGGCAGGTACCTCCAGGTGCAACGGTCCACCCGTTCCGGTACGGCGGTCAGGTCGTCCAGATCACGGAACGGTCACCGGACGGGCAGAACCACCACACTAACGGGGCATTGTGTGAGGGACGGACCGATGTGTGAAGGAGAGACTGGGCTCACCTGGGCTTGAACCGGTCATGATCCGGGGGATGTATCAGGGTGTGGTCGAAAACACTCCCAGCCCGTTACCGGCACATGGTGGCGCTTCCACCAGGCATGAGGAGAGACTGACTGCACATCGTCCCGGCGCGAGCCACGCGCCGCCGACGCCCAAGGAGGCATCCGTGCCGCATGTCCTGGTCCTCAACGCGTCGTACGAGCCGCTCGGCGTCGTACCGCTCCGCCGCGCGCTCGTCCTCGTCCTGGAGAACAAGGCAGTCTCCCTGGAGGAATCCGGCGCCTTCATGCACAGCGCGACCGTCACAGTCCCCGCACCCAGCGTGGTTCGGCTCAAGCGATTCGTGCGGGTTCCCTATCGGGGGCCCGTTCCTCTCACCCGCAGGGCGCTCTTCGCCCGCGACGGGGGCCGGTGCATGTACTGCGGTGGCGTCGCAACCAGCGTCGACCACGTCATCCCGCGCAGCCGCGGGGGCAAGCACGTCTGGGACAACGTGGTGGCGTCCTGCCGCCGCTGCAACCACGTGAAGGCCGACCGGCATCTCGTCGAGATCGGCTGGCGGCTGCGCCACAAACCGGCCCCGCCGACCGGACTGGCCTGGCGCATCATCGGCACGGGCCATCGCGACCCGCGCTGGATGCCGTACCTGCAACCGTACGGCGCAGACGACGCCCTGGCCCGGATCGACGGCATCTCAGCCTGACGGTCCGGGCCTTCGTGTTGCCCGCCCCGAGGGTCCCCCGTGCCCCCGGGGCGGGCCGTCATGGGGCGCCCGCACCGCATGGGGTGCCCGCGCCGCCGCTCACACGTACCGCAGCTCCGCCGGGCGCACCGAGCGGCGCAGCAGTGGCAGTGAGGTGGCCGCCGCCAGCAGGCAGCACGCGTACACGCCCACCGGGACCAGCAGCGCGACGTACGGCAGGCCGGCCTCGCCGTGCTTCGGCAGCGAGGCGTACCAGACGCCGATCGCCATGCCCCCGACGCCCGCCACGGCCACCGCGGGCGCCAGCGGCAGCGCGGTCTCCAGGAGCAGCGCCCGGCCGAGCACCGCCCGCGGCACCCCGGCGGCGGCCTGCGCGGCGAGCCCCCGGCGACGGCCGGCCAGGGACTCGGCGGTGCCGACCGCCAGCCCGGACATCGTGATCGCGAGGGCGACCGCGATCGCCGCCGCCGTGAGGTTCAGTCCCGTCGTGTAGAAGGACATGCCCATCCCGGGCGTGTGGCGCTCCCGCATGCCGTTCAGCTCGGTCAGCAGCGTCCGCCGGATCCCCACGAAGCCCGTGCCGACCACCGTCACCAGCAGCACCGCCGCGTGCGTGCGGGCCGTCGCCCACGGGTCGGCACGCAGCCGCTCCGCCGCGATCAGCGTCGCCGCCGACCGGGCCCGGGCCGCCAGCAGCCGCCCGGTGACCCCGGCCGTGGCACCCGCCAGCCACACCGTGCCCGCGCCGACCGCGAGGACCAGGCCGAACATCAGCAGCTGAACCTGGCCGTAGCCGCGGCCCGGCCCGGTGGCGGACGTACCGGCGACGGCGAGCACCGCCGTCAGCACCACCAGCAGCACCGCGCCGAGGAACAACAGCCCCACGCCCCGCCCCGACCCCGGCCGCACCCGGCGCACCCAGCCGAGCGGCGACGTCACCACCCGGCGCAGCGCCAGCGCGCCCGCCGCCGCTCCCAGCACCGGCACGCCCAGCGCGATCAGGGCGAACCAGAACCAGACGAGGGTCACCGGATGGTCCCACCGGCTCAGCAGCACCGCGAGCGCGGTGACCGTGGCGACCGTCGAGCCCAGCAGACAGGCCAGCCCCGTCTCCAGCCCCGCGATCCGCCGCACCTGCGCCGGGGTGGCGCCCGCCAGCCGCAGGCCGGCCAGCCGCCGGTCACGGTGCACGGCACCGATCCGGGCGCACTGCCCGAGGAAGCCCAGCACCGGCACCAGCAGGAGCAGCAGACTCACGATCACCCCGGACCGCTCGCCCGGCGCGTTCAGCAGACCGTTGCCGACGGGCACGCGGTAGTACCCCCGCAGGGAGGCCAGCACGGCGGCGGCGAGCGCGAACCCCGTCGCGAGCGCGGCCCCGGCCGCGGTCAGACCGACCCGCCACCACTCACGCCGGTCCGATCCCCGGGTCAGCTGCCAGGCGAGCCGGAGGTCGGTCATGATCCCGGGGCGTGCCCCGGTGTGCGCCCCTGCGCGTGCCTCGCCGTTCATGCCGCCACCTCCGCCGCCACCGCGCCGTCGATCAGCCTGACCTCGCGGTCGGCGTATGCCGCCACCTGGGCGTCGTGCGTGATCAGCAGCACCGACGTCCCGGACTCCCGGACCGCGTGCACCAGCGCCGTCATCACCTGCTCGGTCGCCAGCGAGTCCAGCGCCCCCGTCGGCTCGTCCGCGAAGACGACCTTCGGGCCGGTGACCAGGGCCCGGGCCAGGGCGACCCGCTGCGCCTGGCCGCCGCTCAGCTCACCCGGCCGCAGCTCCTCCTGCCCGCGCACCCCGAACCGCTCCAGCCACTCGCCGGCCCGAGCGTGCGCCTGCGTGCGGGCGGTGCCCGCCAGCATCAACGGCAGCGCCACGTTGTCCTGGGCGGTCAGCTCCGGAATGAGCTGCCCGAACTGGAAGACCACACCGAAGTCGGTGCGGCGCAGCACGCTCAGCCGCTTCTCGGGCAGCTGGTCGAGCCGCTGACCGGCGTACACCACCGAGCCCTGGTCCGGCCGGACGATGCCCGCCAGGCAGTGCAGCAGGGTGGACTTGCCGCTGCCGCTGGTCCCGGTGACGGCGAGGATCTCTCCGGTGTGCAGTTCGAGCGAGGCGCCGCGCAGCGCCTGCGTCCTGCCGTGTTTCCGGGCGAGGTCACGGCCCGCGAGGAGAGGTACAGGCGTACCCCCGTTGTTGCTCATGCTGCGTCGACCTCCGCGGTCAGGGTGGTCAGCCGGGCCGCCGTGGTGGTCATCCAACGGAGGTCGGCGTCGAGGTGGTTGAGGGCGTAGTCCGCCGAGAGCACGGTCGCGAGGTCCGCGTCCTTGGCGGTCTTCACCGCGGTGAGCTCGCGCATCCGCTCCATGTGGGCGGTGCGCTGGGCCCGTAGATAGGCGTCCGGATCGCCGTTCGACAGGATCGAGACGACGACCTTGGCGAAGATCTCGTTGGTGACGAACGGCGCGGGCGGGGCGATCTCCCCGGCCCACCGGCTCAGCTCGCTCGAACCGTCGTCCGTCGAGCGGTACACGGTCCGCTCCGGGCCGCCGTCCGAGTCGGTGCCCTCGACCTCCGCCAGTCCGTCGCGGACCAGGCGCTGAAGGGTCGTGTACACCTGCCCGTAGGCCAGCGGGCGGGCCTGGGGGAAGCGTTCGTCGTGGCGTCGCTTCAGGTCGTAGCCATGGCTCGGCCCCGTCGCGAGCAGGCCCAGCAGGATGTGACGGGTGCTCATGGGGACCATTATGCACTCGATACATGTACTGAGTGAATAGCGGGGCGGGAGCGGGAGTCGAGAGCAGGCGTGGGATCGGGAGGTGAGATGGAACATGTGTCTTGTTCGAGGTTTGTACGTCTGCCCTCGCGCGTGGTGGGTAGGGCTGCGGTAACCCGTCACGACGACCACGTGACGACGCCGTACCCGACGAAGGAGGCCCCCGTGGCCACATCGGTACAACCTGTTCTCTTCGCCCGCTCCAAACGCTCGGCCAGGCCCCACGTGAAGTCCTGCGCCGAGCCCGACGTGTGCATATTCAGCGCCGAGTCGGCCCAAGCCGAAGCCCCCCTCACCAGCGAACCGCCCCTGCCCGACGCCGAACCGCTCACCAGCGAGCCGCCGCTCTCCGACGCGGCACCCCTGACCAGTGAGTCCGACGCCGCCCTGGACTCCGGCACCACGAGGCCGTAGATGACCCCACCCCGACCGGTCCCCACCGAGGACCTGTCCCGGCTCGCCGGCCTGCACGGCGTCGCCACCTCCTACCGCCCCTCCTCGGACCGCACGGTCACCGCCTCCGCCACGGCCGTCACCCGGGCCCTGGCCGCCCTCGGCGTCGACGCCGGCACCCCGGAAGCCACCCGCGCCGCGCTCGCCGACCGGGAACGGGAACTTCGTGAGCGGCTGCTGCCGCCGACCGTGGTCCACTGGAGCGGCGCCGCAGTGCCCGCCGCGCTCGCCGAACTGCCGGCCGGGACCCGTCTGCGCGTCGAGACCGAGCGGGGCGAGACCCGTGCCGACGCCGAGAACCTCCCGGTCGGGGTCCACCTGTTGACAGCCACCGCCCCCGACGGGCGCACGGCACGCGCCCACCTCGTCGTGGCCCCGCCCCGGCTCCCCACCCCGGCCGCGCGGTCGTACGGCATCCTCGTCCAGCTCTACTCACTGCTGTCCCGGCGGTCCTGGGGCATGGGTGACCTGGGTGACCTCGGTGAGCTGGCGGGATGGACGGGGCGGGCGCTGGGCGCGGGGTTCGTGCAGGTAAATCCGCTGCACGCGGCGGTACCGGGCGCGCCCACCGATCCGTCCCCCTACCGACCGTCCTCACGGCGCTTCCCGGATCCGGTGCACCTGCGGGTCGAGGACGTCCCGGAGTTCGCGTACGCCGGTGACGGTGACGGGCGGATCCCGGGGCTGCTGGAGCGGGCCGGGCGGCTGCGGTCCGCGGTGCTGGAGAAGGGCGCGCTGATCGACCGGGACGCGGTGTGGGAGCTCAAGCGGGAGGCGCTCGAGCTGATCCGCGGGGTGCCGCTCGGGCCCGGTCGTCAGGCCGCCTACCGCGACTTCCTCGCCGAACAGGGGCAGGCCCTCGAAGACCACGCCACCTGGTGCGCGCTCGCGGAGACGCACGGGTCGGACTGGAGCCGCTGGCCGGAGGGGCTGCGGGAGCCACGCTCGGCCGAGACCGCGCGGGCACGCGCCGAACTGATGGACCGCGTCGACTTCCACTGCCGGCTCGCCTGGCTCACCGACACCCAGCTCACCGGTGCGCAGCGCGCGGCCCGGGAGGCGGGGATGCCGATCGGGATCGTGCACGACCTCGCGGTCGGTGTGCACCCCTGGGGGTCGGACGCGTGGGCGCAGCAGGAGCACTTCGCCGCGGGGATGTCGGTGGGGGCACCGCCGGACGCCTTCAACGCGCGCGGGCAGGACTGGGGATTGCCGCCCTGGCGCCCGGACCGCCTGGCCGAGTCGGGCTACGCCCCGTACCGCGACCTGCTGCGCGCCCTCTTCCGGTACGCGGGTGCCCTGCGGATCGACCATGTGATGGGGCTCTTCCGGCTGTGGTGGGTGCCGCAGGGGGAGGCGCCGACGGAGGGCACGTACGTCCGCTACGACGCCGAGGCCATGCTGGCGATCCTGGTGCTGGAGGCGTCGCGGGCCGGGGCGGTGGTGATCGGCGAGGACCTGGGCACCGTCGAGCCGGGGGTGCGGGAGGCGTTGCGGGAGCGCGGGGTGCTGGGGACGTCGGTGCTGTGGTTCGAGAGGGACTGGGAGGGCGACGGCCGGCCCCTGGACCCCGGCCGCTGGCGGGCGGACTGTCTCGCGACCGCCACGACCCACGATCTGCCGCCCACCGCGGCCCGTCTCACCGGTGAACACGTCGAACTGCGCGACAGCCTGGGGCTGCTGACCCGGCCCGTCGAAACGGAGCGGGCGGAGGCGGCGGCCGACACGGCGGAGTGGCTGGCACTGCTGGCGGAGCTGGGTCTGCTGGACGGCGCGGCGGGTGGGCTCGACGCGCCCTCGGAAGAGGCCCGGATCAAGGCCGTCCACCGCTTCCTGCGCCGCACCCCGGCCCGCATGCTCGGCATCTGGCTCCCCGACACGGTGGGCGACCGCCGCCCCCAGAACCTCCCCGGCACCTGGGACCAGTACCCCAACTGGCGCCTCCCCATCGCCGACACGCAGGGCCGCCCCGTCCCCCTGGAGGACCTCGCCGCTTCACCCCGGGTGCGGGCACTGGTGGAGGTGCTGAGGGAGGGGAGCCGGGGGGCTGAAGAAGCCGGTGGGTGGAGCCGGACCGGCGGCCCGGTGGGCTCGTAGGGCACCCCGGGCGCGCGGTGCTTCTCGGCGTTCGCTACTTTTGCACCGTGGACAAGAAGAACGCCCTGCGCGCCGGCGCCCTGGCTGCCGGTACGACGCTGATGATGCTGCTCATGTCGTCCCCCGCGCTCGCGCTGACCCGCGACGACGGCGACGACCCCGGTCCGGGCCTGAGCGTCGTCGAGACGCTGGGCCTCTACGTCCTGGCCCCGCTCGTGATCTTCGGCGTCATCACCGGCCTGGTGATGGTCCTGGACAGGTCGACGGACCGCGAGCCGAAGGCCAAGGACAAGGTGAAGACGAGCTCCGGGGCGGACGCCAAGGCGAGCGCCTGACGGCGGCTGTCCGCACGGCGTGTTTCCCAGGGCGCCGTTCCCGCCGTACGAGGTGGGGGCGGTGCCCTCGGCGTTACCCAGGATTCCCCGGTGATCGGCACCGTCGTCGTGGGGGCCGGCCCCACCGGTCTGTTCCTCGCCGGTGATCCGGCCACCGCCGGCGTCCCCGTCACCCTCCTCGAACAGCGCCCAGTGCGGCGCAGGGCCCTGGCCCGGGTCACCGGGATCGGGTACCGATACGCGTCCCCCCGACGCTCCCATCCGCTGACCGGCGCCCGCGTCCCGGACGTCCGCCCGGCCGACGGCAACCGCCTCCACGAGGCTCTGCGCGGTCGCTTCGTACTGATCACGCCGGAGACGTACGCGGACCGGGGTGGCCGTGAGGACCGGGACGGGACGACCGCGCGGACCGGCTGAGCCTGGTCCGCTGGGCGAGCGCCCGGCGTACGACCCTCCTCGTCCGCCCGGACGGATGCGCGGCCTGGGCCGCCGACACCACCACACCGGCCGCGATCGACGCGGCCCTCGCCCGGTACGCCGGCTAGCGCGCCGCCCCTTGCGTCCCCGCGAGCAGTTCCCGCAGCAGCTCGGACAGGCGGTCGGCCTGTTCCTCGTTCAGGGCGGTGGTCAGGGCCTCCGTCTGGACGGCGAGGCCCGCGCCGACCGCCTCGTCGATCAGGGACAGGCCCTGGTCGGTGAGGGTGACGTGCAGGGCGCGGCGGTCGTGCGGGTCGGGGGAGCGGCGCAGCAGGCCGGCGCGCTCCAGCTTGTCGAGGCGGCCGGTCATGCCGCCGGTGGTCAGCATGAGGGTCGCGGAGAGCCGGCGGGGGGAGAGGGTGTAGGGCTCGCCGGAGCGGCGCAGCGTGGCGAGGACGTCGAACTCGCCGCGTGAGATCCCGAACGGGGCGTACGCCTGCTCCACCTGGTCGCCCATCGCGCGCGAGAGGCGGTAGATGCGGCCGAAGACCTCCATCGCCCGGGTGTCGAGGTCGGGGCGGACGGCGGCCCACTGCTCGACGATCGCGTCCACCGGGTCCCGGGGGGCGCGGGGCGCGGTTGCGGCGGCGGGCGCGGGCTGGGGGCTCTGCGCGTGCTGGCTCTGGGTCATGGGAGGAGTATCCGGGCCGTTTCAGGTCGGTCGCAAGAAAGTGGCTTGACGGAAAGTAGCTTAGCGCTAAGCTACTTTTCATCAAGCTATCTCAAGGGGGTTCGCCATGACGGCGAAGGTCAGCACAGGGGCTCTGCCGGGCCGGTGGGCCCTGCCGGTCACCGCCGCGGTGAACGGCGTCGCCACCGGCATGTACGTTCCGTTCACGCTGGTGTTCTTCCACCACGTCACCGGCCTGTCCTTCACCGTCGTCGGCGCCGTCCTCACCGCCACCGGCCTCGCGGGGCTCGCCCTTCTCCCGCTCGTCGGGACGGCCGTCGACCGCTGCGGAGCCAAGCGCGTCCAGTACGCCCTCTACGGCGTGCGGGTCCTCGGCTTCGCGCTCTATCCCTTCGCCCACTCCCTCCCCGCCTTCGCGGCGGTCGCCCTGGTCACCGCGGCCGCCGACCGCGCCTTCCCCGCCGTACAGCAGACCCTGCTCGGCGAGGTGGCGCGCGGTGCGGAGCTGGACCGGCTCCAGGCGGCCAACCGGGCGCTGCAGAACGCCGGATACGGAGCCGGGGCGCTGACCGCCACCCTGGTCATCGCCTTCGCGGGCGGCACCGGCTACACCTGGACCGCCTGGGGCAACGCCCTCTGCTTCGCCCTCGCCGCGCTGCTGCTGCGCCCGCTCAGGCCGGTGCGGGCCGACGGGGACGCGCAGGGGCGGCGTACCGGAGCCGGATACCGGCTCGTCCTCGCCGACCGGCCCTTCCTCGTCGTCACCGGCGCCAACTTCCTCAACGCCCTCAACTACTCGGCCCTGTCGGTGCTCGTCCCGCTCTTCGTCGTGGAGTGGCTGCACGGACCCGCGGCGCTCTCCGGTGCCGCGTTCACCCTCAACACGGTGGTGTGCGCGGTCGCCGGGGTCTACGTCGGCACCCGGGTGCGGCGGACCGGCGCCCGGCGCACCCGGGCGGCCGCTCTCGGCGGCGCCCTGTTCGCGCTCGGATTCGCCGCGCAGATCGTGCTCGGCACCGTGCGTCCGGGCTCCTCCGCGGTCCTCGGCACCGCCCTGGCCGCCGTCGTCCTCGTCCACACGCTCGGCGAACTGGTCCACAGCCCGGCCGCCGAGGTGCTCGCCGTGGCGGCGGCACCCGAGGAGGTGCGCGGCCGGTACATGGCGGCGTACCAGATGTCCTGGTCGCTGGCGAAGACCGTCGCGCCGTCGCTCTTCACCGCGCTGCTCGCCGTGGACGGCCGGGTGCCCTGGGCCGTCCTCATCGTCACCTCGGCGCTGGCCGGCGCACTGCTGCTCCGCGTGGAGCGTCATCTGCCGGCCGAGGCGGTACGGCCCGTGCCGGTCGCCGTCGCCCATGGACCCGGCGCCCCCGCCGCACCCGCTCCCTCGTCCCCCGCCCCCGCCACGGCGTAAGTCCGCCCACTCTCCGAAAGGGACCCGGCCATGCGACGGCTCGCGACCCCCCTGCTGACCGCCCTCGCCCCCATCTCCTGGGGCACCACCTACGCCGTCACCACCGAGTTCCTGCCGCCCGACCGCCCCCTGTTCACCGGTCTGATGCGCGCCCTGCCCGCCGGTCTGGTGCTGCTCGCCCTGGCCCGGGTGCTGCCCCGCGGTGTCTGGTGGTGGAAGGCCGCGGTGCTCGGCGCGCTGAACATCGGCGCGTTCTTCCCGCTGCTGTTCCTCTCCGCGTACCGGCTCCCCGGTGGTATGGCGGCCGTCGTCGGCTCGGTCGGGCCGCTGTTCGTCGTCGGCCTGTCGGCGCTGGTGCTGGGGCAGCGGCCGACCGTACGGACCCTGCTCACCGGTGTCGTGGCCGCGTTCGGGGTGAGCCTGGTCGTGCTGAAGGCGGCCGGGGCGCTGGACGTGCTCGGTGTGGCGGCGGCCCTCGCCTCCACCGCGTCCATGTCGGCCGGCACGGTGCTGACGAAGAAGTGGGGCCGCCCGGACGGGGTGGGCCCGCTCGCGCTCACCGGCTGGCAGCTCACCGCGGGCGGGCTCCTCATCGCCCCCGTCGCCCTCCTCGTCGAGGGAGCCCCGCCCGCGCTGGACGGGCGGGCGGTCGGCGGCTACCTCTACCTCGCGCTGGCCAACACGGCGGTCGCCTACTGGCTCTGGTTCCGCGGCATCGGGCGCCTCAGCGCCACCCAGGTCACCTTCCTCGGCCCGCTCTCCCCGCTCACCGCCGCCGTCGTCGGCTGGGCCGCCCTCGGCCAGGCGCTGACCCCGCTCCAACTCGCCGGCATGACAGTGGCCTTCGGCGCGACGGTCGCGGGACAGCTGGGGGCGGGCGGCGGCCGCCGGGTCACCTCCGGCGGGCCCCGGCGCGCGCGACAGCGTGACAGCGTTCCCGTGTGACGCGACTCCCGACCTCGCTGCGGTCCTCCAACGAGCGTGTGACGCGACTCCCGACCTCTCTGCGGTCCTCCAACGAGAAGGGGCGCCCGGTGTGACACCGGGCGCCCCTCACGCACGTACCTACGACTACGGGCGCGCGTCCGCCGCCTGGGCCTTCAGCGCGCGCTCCACACCCGCGCGGTTCTCCGAGATCAGCCGGCGCAGGGCCGCGCTGGGCTCGGCGGAGGCAAGCCAGGTGTCCGTCTTGAGCAGGGTCTCCTCGGAGACCTGGACGGCCGGGTAGAGGCCGACGGCGATCTGCTGGGCCATCTCGTGGGAGCGGGACTCCCAGATGCCCTTGACCACCTCGAAGTACGTGTCGGCGTACGGCGCGAGCAGCTCACGCTGGTCGGTCTGGACGAAGCCGCCGATGACCGCCTCCTGCAGGGCGTTCGGAAGCTTGTCGGACTCGACGACGGACGCCCACGCCTCGGCCTTGGCCTCCGGCGTCGGCCGGGCGGCACGGGCGGTCGCCGCGTGGCGCTCACCGGCCGCCGTCTTGTCCCGCTCGTACTCGCCCGCGATCTCCGCCTCGTCGAACCGGCCCACGGCCGCGAGACGCTCCACGAACGCCCAGCGAAGCTCGGTGTCCACGACCAGCCCCTCGATGGTCTGGGAGCCGTCGAGGAGCGCCTCCAACAGGTCCAGCTGCTCCGGCGTACGAGCCGTCGCCGCGAACGCGCGCGCCCACGCCAGCTGGTGGTCGCTGCCCGCCGTCGCCGCGCGCAGGTAGGCCAGCGTGGCGTCCGTCCAACGGGTCAGCAGGGCCTCGCGGGCGATCGGGTCGGCGTACAGGTCGATGGCCAGCTTCACCTGGCGGTGCAGCGACTGCACCACACCGATGTCGGACTCCTTGCCGATGCCGGACAGGACCAGCGAGAGGTAGTCGCGGGTCGGCAGTTCCGCGTCCCGCGTCATGTCCCACGCCGACGCCCAGCTCAGCGCGCGCGGCAGGGACGACTCGAAGTCGCCGAGGTGCTCCGTGACGAACGCCAGGGACTTCTCGTCCAGGCGGACCTTGGCGTACGACAGGTCGTCGTCGTTGAGCAGGACGACGTCCGGACGGCGCCTGCCGGTCAGCTGCGGTACGGCCGTCAGCTCGCCGTCGACGTCCAGCTCGATGCGCTCGTCACGCACCAGCTTGCCGCTGTCGTCGTCGAGGTCGTACAGGCCGACCGCGATGCGGTGCGGACGCAGCGTGGGCTCGCCCTTGGCGCCGGTGGGCAGGGCCGGGGCCTCCTGGCGGATGGAGAAGGAGGTGATGACGCCGTTCTCGTCGGTCTGGATCTCGGGCCGCAGCACGTTGATCCCCGCCGTCTGCAGCCACTTCTTCGACCAGGTCTTCAGGTCGCGCCCGGAGGTCTCCTCCAGGGCGCCCAGCAGGTCGGACAGGCGCGTGTTGCCGAACGCGTGCGCCTTGAAATAGGCCTGCACGCCCCGGAAGAACTCGTCCTCACCGACGTACGCGACCAGCTGCTTCAGCACGCTCGCACCCTTGGCGTACGTGATCCCGTCGAAGTTGACGAGCACGTCCTCCAGGTCGTTGATCTCCGCCATGATCGGGTGCGTCGACGGCAGCTGGTCCTGGCGGTACGCCCACGTCTTCATCGAGTTGGCGAACGTGGTCCAGGAGTGCGGCCAGCGCGACTCGGGGTGGGCCGCCTGGCAGGCGATCGACGTGTACGTGGCGAACGACTCGTTCAGCCACAGGTCGTTCCACCACTCCATGGTGACCAGGTCGCCGAACCACATGTGGGCCAGCTCGTGCAGGATCGTCTCAGCCCGCAGCTCGTACGCCGCGTCCGTCACCTTCGACCGGAAGACGTACTGGTCGCGGATGGTCACCGCGCCCGCGTTCTCCATCGCACCCGCGTTGAACTCCGGCACGAACAGCTGGTCGTACTTCTCGAACGGGTAGGCGTAGTCGAACTTCTCCTGGAACCACTCGAAGCCCTGTCGGGTCACCTCGAAGATGGCGTCCGAGTCGAGGTACTCGGCCAGGGACGGTCGGCAGTAGATGCCCAGCGGAACGGTCTGGCCGTCCTTCTCGTACACACTGTGCACCGAGTGGTAAGGGCCGATGATCAGCGCGGTGATGTACGACGAGATGCGCGGCGTCGGCTCGAACTCCCAGACGTTGTCCTTGGGCTCGGGCGTCGGCGAGTTGGAGACGACCGTCCAGCCCTCGGGCGCCTTCACGGTGAACTGGAAGGTGGCCTTCAGGTCCGGCTGCTCGAAGCTCGCGAAGACCCTGCGGGCGTCGGGCACTTCGAACTGGGTGTACAGATAAGCCTGCTGGTCCACCGGGTCGACGAACCGGTGCAGACCCTCACCGGTGTTGGTGTACGCGCAGTCCGCGGCCACACGGAGCACGTTGCGCCCCGCCAGCAGCCCGGGCAGGGCGATCCGGGAGTCCTGGAACACCTCGGCGGGGTCGAGCGCGTCCCCGTTCAGCGTGACCTCGTGGACGGTCGGAGCCACCAGGTCGATGAACGACTCCGCCGTCCCGTCCTCCACGCCGTCCGCCGCGACCTCGAAGCGCACCGTGGTCACGGACCGGTAGTTGCCGCCCTCCTGTGCTCCGGAGAGGTCGAGATCGATCTCGTACGAGTCAACGGTGAGCAGCTTCGCCCGCTGCTGCGCCTCTTCGCGAGTCAGGTTTGTGCCAGGCACGCGGTCATCTCCTCGTGATGTGTGGGTTGCGCCATCCTTCCACGGGATCAACGCCCGGGGCGACGATCACGTGCCCGGGGCGCCTTCCCCGTGACGGCCAGAACGTGATGTCCGGATTCCGCCGGTGCGGGGGAGACGCCGACGGGAGGCTCGAGACATGACAACCCCCGCAGTCACCCGCACCGCACGGCCCATCCCGCAGGAGACCCTCGACGAACTGCGCTCCACCGACGACGCGGGCCGCCCGACCGTTCCCGTGACCGACGACGAGGGCGGCTCCCCGCTGCGCTGCTGCCTGCGCCACAGCGAGCCCGGCGAGCGGATCGCCCTCGTCTCCTACGCCCCCCTGCGCCGCTGGGCGGCCGCGACCGACGCCGATCCCGGCCCCTACGACGAGCAGGGCCCCGTCTTCATCCACGCGCACGCCTGCCCGGGCCCGACCGGAGACGGCCTGCCCTTCACCAACTCCCACCGCACCGTCCGCCGTTACTCCGCCGCCGGGCGCATCCTCGGCGGCCGGCTCGTCGAGGAGCCCGGCCCCGACGGCTTCGAGGCAGCCGTCACCGAGGCCTTCACCGACCCCGAGGTCGCGCTCGTCCACGTGAGGGCCGTCGAGTACGGCTGCTTCCTGTACGAGGTGCGCCGGGGCTGAGGCGAGGTGGGAAAAGGGGGCGAGTGCCGCAGGCACTCACCCCCTTTTCTTCTGCGGGGCGCGTCAGCGCTTGAGCTCCGCCGCCACCAGCTCCGCGATCTGGACGGCGTTCAGCGCCGCGCCCTTGCGGAGGTTGTCGTTGGAGATGAACAGCGCGAGGCCGTTCTCCACCGTCTCGTCGTTGCGGATGCGGCCGACGTACGACGGGTCCTGACCGGCGGCCTGGAGCGGGGTCGGGATCTCGGAGAGGGCGACGCCGGGGGCGCCGGCCAGCAGCTCCTGGGCACGCTCCGGGGTGATCGGACGCGCGAAGCGGGCGTTGACCTGGAGGGAGTGGCCCGAGAACACGGGGACACGCACACAGGTGCCGGAGACCTTCAGCCCGGGGATCTCGAGGATCTTGCGGGACTCGTTGCGGAGCTTCTGCTCCTCGTCCGTCTCGTTCAGGCCGTCGTCGACGATGTTGCCGGCGAGGGGCAGCACGTTGAACGCGATCGGGCGCTTGTAGACGGACGGCTCGGGGAAGTCGACCGCACCGCCGTCGTGGGTGAGCTTGTCCGCGTCGTCGATCACCTTCTGCGCCTGGCCGTGCAGCTCCGCCACGCCCGCGAGACCCGAGCCGGACACCGCCTGGTACGTGGCGACGACCAGCGCCTCGAGACCGGCCTCCTCGTGCAGCGGCTTCAGCACCGGCATGGCGGCCATCGTCGTGCAGTTCGGGTTGGCGATGATGCCCTTGGGGCGGTCGGTGGCCGCGTGCGGGTTCACCTCGGACACCACCAGCGGGACGTCCGGGTCCTTGCGCCACGCCGAGGAGTTGTCGATCACGACGGCGCCCTGCGAGGCGACCTTCTCGGCCAGCGCCTTCGAGGTCGCGCCGCCCGCCGAGAACAGCACGATGTCCAGGCCGGTGTAGTCGGCGGTCGTCGCGTCCTCCACCGTCACGCCGTCCAGGACGGTCCCCGCGGAGCGGGCCGAGGCGAACAGGCGAAGCTCGGTGACCGGGAAGTCGCGCTCCTTGAGGATCCCGCGCATGACCGTGCCGACCTGCCCGGTGGCTCCGACGATTCCGATCCTCACGGCGACTCCCTTTGTCTGTCTTTGCGTGCCTGTTACTCGGCCGAGGCATTTCCATCATGCGGCCGACCCCGACCCGCCTGTCCAATTCTTTGCGCCGCTCGCCCGAAGGGTGGGACGCGACGATCCGACGGCCGGTTGCGGACCTGCGGTGTCACCCCGGCTGAGCTGGAGGAATTCGCCCGCAGATGGCCCCGGACCGAAAGCTAGCCTGCCCGACCGGGCCACGGACACACGGCGGTGTGACGTACACCTCGATCGAGTATCCCTGTCGCGCACCCCGCTCGCGCGCCGAGAATCCGGCGAACCGCGTCGAACGTTTCGCCCCACAGCGGCGTCATAGGGGAAACGCGGCCAGGGCCTGCCCCGCGTGATCGGCGGGACGGGCCCTGGGGGAGGGGTGGCTGTGCTGCGAAGAATGACGCGCCGCGGCCAGGGGGACGACGTGCGGGACGACCCTCTGGACGCGGCACAGGAACGCCGGGTGCGGGCGGTGCTCGCGCTGGGCGGGGTGCCGCAGGCGGACCTGCTGGACGGGGTGCAGCAGGTCCGCCTGAGGTTGCTGGAACGGGCGGCCGACGGTCGGGAGGCGCCGCGGGACGTGTCGGCGTGGGCGGCGGTCGTCGCCTCCAACCTGGCCATGGACTGGCACCGTGCCAAGCGCCGCCAGGAGCGGATCGGGGAGCGCCTGGCCTCCCTGCGTCAGCTCGAACACCCCTCCGGCGAGGACAGCAGCCTGCTCTCCCTCGCCGTCGCCCAGGGCCTGGACGAGCTGCCCGACGCCCAGCGCCAGGTCCTCGTCCTGCGCTTCTACGCCGACCTGCCGGTGCGCTCCATCGCCGAGGAGCTCGGCGTCCCGGAGGGCACGGTCAAGAGCCGCCTGCACACGGCGGTACGGGCCCTGCGCGCCCGCCTGCACGAGGACGAGGTGGTGTGACATGCCCGCCGAACACGACAGCTCCCCGGACCACGAGGACTTCCGGGGCGACGACGGCTCCCAGCGCTACGACGCCGTCGAGGCCTGTGACAGCCCCGACGCCGACGACGTCTCCGAGCGCTATGACGGCATGGACGCGCTGCTGGCCGCGATCATGGACGCTCCCCTGCCCGAGCGGGCGCGCGCGGACGCCGCCTTCATGGCGGGCCACCGGTCGGCCCTCGCCGACGTGGCCCTGCTGCGGGAACAGCTGGGCGTCATCGCCGACGTGCTGGCCGAGCCCGCCGAGTCGCCCGCTCCGGCACGGCGACCGGTACAGGCGCTACGGCCTCCCCGCCCCCGCTCCCGGCTGCTCCCCGTCACCCTCCGCGTCGTCGGGGTGGCCGCCGCCGGTGTGATGGTGGCCGGCCTGGGCTGGCTCCTCGCGCAGGCCGGGAACGGAGCGAACGACTCCGCGTCCTCGGCCACCGGCTCGAAGGCGGACACGAGCACGGAGGCGGGTTCCGGCAGCCTGCTCGGTGATCCCGGCTACCTGGCCTGCGCCCGCCTCGTCGTGGAGGGCGACGTGACGAAGGTGGCCCGCGAGCCCGGCGCCGGCTTGGACAGCGTCACCCTGCACGTGACCCGCTCCTACAAGCCCGAGCGGGGCAAGGACGAGGTCGGTTTCGTGCTGGAGGCGGACACGGATCCGATGCTGAGCGAGGGCGACCACGTCCTCGTCGGCATCTCCCGCGGCTCCGCCTCCCCGGACGTGTGGATCGTCGGCGACCGGGAGATCGCCCGCGAACGGGCCGCCGTACAAAAGGCGTTGCCGCAGTCGCACGGCGCGCCCTGCGAGCAGGAATAGAAGAGAAAGGGGCGGGCATCCCCGCGGACGCCCGCCCCTTCGACTGCTTGCCGGCCTACGGCGACACGGGCCGTCGGCCGGCGGTGATGATCAGCCGGTGACCTTCTCGATGACGACCGTGCCGAGGCCGGCCGCGGTGCCGCGGCCGTTGACCAGCCGGACCTCGCCGAAGAACTGGCGGCCCGCCGCACCGGCCGACCGGGCCACGACCTCGGCCGAGACCTTCGCGGAGCCACCGCTCGGGATCGACACGGTCTTGCCGGAGTCGACGTTCACGGAGCCCAGCGAGGACGAGAAGTACACGTCCTTGTAGGCGTACGTCGTCGAGCCGGACGGCACGCTGTAGCCGTCGACGCGGACCGTGTACGTACCGGCGGCGGGCTTGGACAGGCTGACCGCCTCCTCCGAGTCGCCGTCCGCGGACTGACCCACCGTCACGCCGTCCTTGAGCACGACCAGGTCGAGGTCGGCGGCCGGGTCGGAGGGGGCGCCGATGGAGATGTCGAGGCGCTCGACGCCCTCGGGGACCTCCACCGTCTTCGTCTGGACCTCACGGTGGGCGATGGTCGGCGTCTCCAGCTTCGCCGAACCCAGCGAGCCGCCCTGGAGCTTGCCCTCGATCGCGGCGAACGCGTTGGTCACGGTCCACTCGGCGGCGATCGGGGTGCCGGCCTTCGCCTCGGGGATCGTCGTCACGGCCGGGTCGAAGGCGGTGCCGAGCACCGACACGTCCAGCTTGTAGGGGTTGTCGAGGTACGGCGAGGTGCGCCGCGACTCGACCTCGATCTCCCAGACGCCCGGCAGCGGGTCGACGTACGTCCGCAGGTCGGGACGGCAGGTGTTGGGGTCGGAGGGCGTCGAGTAGTCCGAGTAGCAGTAGATCGTCGCGCTGTCCTCGACGGCCACGCCGTAGGGGTGGATGGAGATGAACCGCGTCTGGCTCTTCTCCTTCAGCCCGCCGAGCGCCACCTCCAGGGTCTTCGCACCCTCCGGCACGGTCACGAAGTACGACGTGGAGCTGTTGCGCTGCACGGAGGAGGAGGCGGACACGGCGTACGACGGCTTCGCCAGCGGCTGCGAGACGACGACCGTGGCGAGGATCTGCTTGTCCACGCCCTCGGTGCGCTCGTCGTCGGCCTCCAGGATCGCGCTGTGCACGCCCGCCGACTTGGCCTGCGCCTGGACCTTGACGGTGACCGGCTTGTTCAGCGGCAGCACGACGTCGTCGTCGCCGAGGAGACGGAACGTGCCGTCGTTGTTCTTCCACTCCAGCTCGTGCCGGACCGGACGGTCGGGCCCGGACGTACGGGTGATGGTCACGTCGTACGTCTTCTTCTGCTTGACCTTCAGGCCGCCCTCGCGGTCGTAGAGGCCGGTGCCGAAGCCGGGGGTCGCCAGGAGCTGGTCGATCGCGGTGTCGACCGGGGCCTTGACGGTGTAGTCGTGAGCCGTGGCGCCGTCCTTGATGGCGTCCCAGGCCTGCACGATACGGATCAGACCGGCGCCCTGCTCATGCGCCCGCACGCCCTTGATCTGACGCGCGGTGCTGGTCAGCGCGGTGCGCAGGGTGAGCGGCGACAGCTGGATCTTCCGCTGCTTGGCGGCGGACAGCAGCAGCGCGCTCGCGCCCGCGGCCTGCGGGGAGGACATCGAGGTGCCCTGGAGCATGGCGTAGCCGGGCGGCAGCGTGTAACCGGCCTCGGCGACGGGAGCGCCGGGCGCCCAGGTCTGGATGGTGTTGATCGCCGCGCCGGGGGCGGTGATGGTCGGGGTGAAGCCGCCGTCCTCACGCGGGCCGCGCGAGGAGAACGGGAACATGGCGTACTTCGTCTTCACGACCGAGCCGTAGTCGGCGGCCCACGTCTCCTTGGAGACGGAGGCGCCGACGGAGAGCACCTTGTCGGCGAGACCGGGGTCGCCGATGGTGTTGGTGCCGGGGCCCTCGTTGCCCGCGGAGATCACCAGCTGCACGCCGTAGGTGTCGATGAGCCGCGTGTAGAGCTGGGCGCGGGCGTTGTTGCCGTCGTTCAGCGGCGGCAGACCGCCGATCGACATGTTCACGATGTCGACACCGCGCTTGGTGACGAGGTCGATCATGCCCTCGGTGAGCGCGATGTTGGTGCAGCCGCCGGTCCAGGTGCAGGCACGCGAGGAGACCAGCTTGGCGCCGGGCGCCGCGCCGTTCATCTTCCCGCCGAACAGGCTGTTGGCGGCGGTGATGCCCGCGACGTGCGTGCCGTGCCGGCCCTCGATGACACCGATGTTGACGTAGTCCGACTTGTCGCCGGCCGCGTTGTAGACGACGTCCTTGCGGGTCTCCACCACGAAGGGGATCCGCTCGGCGATCGGCGTGGCCGGGTCGTCCGTACCGAAGTAGCCGACCTGGAAGCCGTCCTTGTACGGCTTCAGCGCCTTCTCGTCGGTGAAGTCGGCGTCATTGTCGAGGTCCACGCGGACCGTGCCGGCGGCCGCGTCGTACAGCACGCCCCACACGTCGGTGGTGTCGCCGTCCCGGTTGAGGTCGCCGGCCATGTCGCCGCCGAGGGTGGCCGACTCCGCGAAGGTACGGAACGTGAACCCGCCCGCGGGCGCCTGCCAGGTGCTGCCGCCGGCGGTGAACACCGGCCCGGCCACCGCGGAGTTCATCCGCAGCCAGGTGCCGTCCCCGTCGGCCACCGGGTCGGTGGCCGTCACCCAGTCGACGATCTTGCGTTCGCCGGTGGTGGTCTTCTGCAGCGCGGGGTGGGCGATGTCGACACCCGAGTCCAGGATGCCGATGGTCACCCCGCGGCCGTCGTACGTCGGGTGGTCCTGGACGAAGGAGACCGCGCCGGTCTCGAAGGAGGGGTTGTACGGGTTCACGGCCGGCGTCTTCTTGTCCGGCGCCGGGTATCCGGCACCCGCCGCCGACGAGCCCCGGTCGGCCTTGGCGGCCGTGGCGTCCGGGGCCGGGTCGTCCAGCTTGATCTCCTGCTTGAGGTCGATCGCCTGGACGGAGGAGAGCTTCAGCGCCGCCGCGAGGGTCTTGTCCGCCGCCGAGGTCGGGATGGTGGCCCGGACGTAGCCGAGCCTGTCGTCCTTCTTGCCGACCAGCCCGCCGTCGACCGCGTCCAGCTCCTCGGTGACCTTCTCGGTCTGCCCCGGGGCGGTCGCGACCATCAGCGTGACGGTCTTGTCGCCGTCGGCCTTGGCCTCGGCGAGGAGGTCGGCGTCGTCCGAACCGAGCTTTTCATGGGCCGACTTGACGACCGGGTCGGCCGTGGCCGGTGGGTCGTCCGCGGAGAAGGCCAGGGGTATCGGCCCGGCCGCGGAGAGCGCGGCGACCAGACCGGCGGCCACGGCTATGCGGGCCACATGTCTCGCGCCCGTTCTCGGATCGCGCTGGGGGGTGAGGCTCATCGGCATCCCTTGTAGGTAAAGGAACGTGCGTCGAACGACCGCAAACCTTTACCAAAGGAACATGTGTTTGGTGAGTGTTGACCCAATCGATATGAACGTATGGGGAAAACCCTTTATGGGCTTTGCCAGTTGCGCGCGGAATGGCTGAGATGTCCGTTCCATAACGCCGAGTTGGCGCGCTAACGTCCCGGAGTGCGCAAGAACCTGAGGGTCGCGGCCTACGCCATCTGCGTCCGTGACGGTCACATCCTGCTCGCCCGCTCACCCGCCCCCGACGGCACCCCGGAGTGGGTCCTGCCGGGCGGCGGCATGGAACACGGCGAGCATCCCCACGACACCGTCGTCCGCGAGGTCGAGGAGGAGACCGGTTACCGCATCGAGGTCACCGCACTCCTCGGCGTGGACTCCTCCCACCACACCTTCCCCGGCGGCCGCCTGCTGCGCCGCCCCACCGACCACCACGGCGTCCGCCTCGTCTACGAGGCCCGCGTCATCGGCGGCGACCTGCGCAACGAGGTCGACGGATCGACCGACATGGCCGCCTGGCACGACCTGGAGGCGCTGACCGAGCTGCGGCGCATCCGGCTGGTCGACGCGGGACTGCGGCTGTGGAGGGAGCGCCCGGCGGCGGGACGTGTCGCGACGTAGTACCTCCGCGTTCCCCGGAAGATGAACGCTGAGTGACCGCTTCCGGGCGGTCCACCGAGCGGCCGGGAACGCATGGGGTGGCCCAAGATCCACGTACGGTGATCGGCGTTGCCCGTTGCCGTCTCGTTCACACACAGGTCATCCCCGGTGCCAAGCATCCAGTACGAGCGGGTTGTTCGCAGCCGCGACCACCCGCGACCACTGCCGACGCGTTCGCACCCGGGGAGACCGCGCCATGTCGCGCATACGCTCTGTCGCCAGCTCCACGCTGGGGGTCAACCGCCGTACCGTCCTCGCCGCCACCGCGGCCGTGTCCGTCTCCGCGGGCGTCGGCTACGGACTGCGGCCCACCGAGAGCGAGGCCGCGCCCGCCCACGAGGCCGTGCCGGTCCACGAGGAGCAGGCCGCCTCCTCCCGGCGGGCGCCCACCGCCCCGCTCGCCCCGTACACCCGGGGCACCACCCTCGCCACCGTCGCCGCCCCCCGCGGCGGCTCCGGATACCGCCGCCTCGGCGACGGCCCCGGCTGGAAGCGCGTCGTGCGCTCCGAACTCGCCGCACCGAAGTCGGGCCGCGCCGGCCGCCGCACCACGCTCGCCGCGTTCGTCCAGCTCACCGACCTGCACCTGATCGACAGCCAGCACCCGATGCGCCTGGAGTACCTCCGCTCCTCGGACGTCAAGGCCTGGCGGCCGCACGAGGCACTGACCGTGCAGGGCGCGGTCTCACTGGTGGAGCGGATCAACGCGCTGCGCGGAGCCCCCGTCACCGGTTCCCCGCTGCACTTCGCGATGGCGACGGGCGACAACACCGACAACAACGCCCACACCGAACTGGAGTGGTTCCTGAAGGTGATGAGCGGCGGCCGCATCACCCCCAACTCCGGTGACCCGCGCCACTACGAGGGCGTCCAGAACAGCGGCCTGAAGCAGTACTGGCAGCCCGACACCGCCGTACGTGACGCCGACAAGCAGCTCGGCTTCCCGCACCTGGAGGGCTTCCTCGCCGCCGCCACCCGCGAGCTGCGCAGCCCCGGCCTCAACCTGCCCTGGTACTCCACCGTCGGCAACCACGACAGCCTGCCCCTCGGCTGCTACGGCCACGGCGACCCCTACCTCGCCGAGTACGCGATCGGCGGCCGCAAGCTGATGAGCCTGCCCGCCGCCGAGGCCAGGAAGCTCCAGGACACCATCAAGAACGCCAAGGACCCCATGGGCGTCGTCTTCCGCGACCTCCTCAAGGCCCACACCCGCGCCATGCGCCCGGTCACCCCGGACGAGCGGCGCGCCCCCTACACCCCGGCCGACTACCTCAAGGCCCACCTGGACCCGGCGTACGCGGGCGTCGGACCGGTCGGCCACGGCTACTCCTCGGCCAACGTCGACGCGGGCACGCAGTACTACACCTTCCGCATCGCCGACGACGTCCTCGGCGTCAGCCTCGACACCACCGACCCCGGCGGCCACTACAACGGCTCCATCGGCGCGGCCCAGCTGAAGTGGCTGGAGCGGACCCTGCGCGAGAACGAGGACGCGTACGTCATCGTCTTCAGCCACCACACGAGCACGACGATGTCCAACCCCCGCCCCGACCCGGCCCGCCCGAACGAGCGCCGTCACACGGGCGCCGACCTCCTCTCCCTCCTCGGCCGCCACCGCAACGTCCTCGCCTGGGTCAACGGCCACATCCACCAGAACCGCGTCACCGCGCACTCCACCGCCGACGGCGGCTCCTTCTGGGAGATCTCCACCGCCTCCCACGTCGACTTCCCCCAACTCGCCCGCGTCATCGAGCTGGTCGACAACAAGGACGGCACCCTCTCCCTCTTCACCACCCTCATCGAGTCCGCGGCCCCCCACCGCACCGACTTCACCGACCTCTCCCAGACCGGCCTCGCCGCCCTGTACCGCGAGTTCTCCTTCAACGCGCCGGGCGCCGACACGACGACGCTGGCCGGAGACGCGGACGACCGCAACACGGAGCTGGTGCTGAGGAAGGGCTGAGTCCGCGTCCGCATGAGGAGGGGCCACCCGGGTCGATGCGCCCCGGTGGCCCCTCCTCTCCCCTCCTGGTGCCCGCCCGGCCCTCACTACCGGGGCAGGACCACGACATACGCGGCGGGGTCGCGGTCGCCGGACGCCATCAGGGCCGTACGGACGACCGTCGCCTGCTGTTCCATGGACTCGCGGAGCTTCCTCGGGGTGAGGTGGACGACGGTGATGCCGAGCCGCTCCAGGTGCTCGCGCTTGCGGGCGTACTCCGACCACAGGGCGTCGTCCTCCTGACGGGGGGCGCGGGCGTCGAGCTCGACCGCGACCGCCTGCTCGGGCCAGTACGCGTCGAGGCCGCCCAGGTAGGGTCCGCCCGGCAGGCGCAGGTCCACGTTCCACACCGGGTCCGGCAACCCGTACTCCCGCACCATGCGGTACAGCCGGTTCTCCGCGATGGCCCGCCCCTCCGCGAGCAACGAGTCCACCGCGTCCACCACATGCGGTCGGCTCAGCAGCTTCGCCTCGTTCAACTCCCGTACAACAGAGGCAGGTTCACAGTGGCCCGCCCGTACCGCCTCCGTCATCAGCCGCCGTACCACGCCCGCGTCCGTCAGCCGCGCCACCGCGTCGGCCAGGGCGCGCGCCACGGGGGCGACCGGGAGGCCCGTGACCTGCTGCGGGCTGGGCAGGGCCGGCGTACGGACGATGTGCGCGCAGCCCGTCGAACGCAGTCGGCGCGGACGCGGGACCAGGACGTCGATCTCCTCCAGGGAAAGGAGGGGAGGCGCGGAGGAGAACCCGTACAGCGTCAGCGCCGCCAGGCCCGTGATCATCGCCTCGCCGTACTCCGCGCTCTCGGTGCTCTCGGCGTACCCCGTGTACGTCGTCGGGCCGTACGGCGCGTCCGCCCCCGGCTGCGTCGGCACCCCGGGCACCCCCTCCCTCGTCCCCGGCGTCGGAGCTTCCCGTGCCGCGTACATCAGCACCGCGTGCAGCCGCTCCTCGCTCGTCGGCGGGCCGGGGTGGAGGAGGACCACGCCGGGGAGGAACTGCTGCCAGGGGCCGCCGGGGCGGCACTGTTCGTTCGTCTCCGCGGGCGAGATGCCGCGGGCCTTCAGCTGTGCCGTGGTCATCACCCGGTGCCGGCCGTCGGAGAGGTGGCGCAGGGGGCGGGGGGAGGCCGGGGGGAGCGGCGTGTTGTGGTTCATGACCGGGAGGTTCCCGGACCTGGAGCCGTCCTGAACCCGTGTTACACGGTCGTCGACAAATGCGGACAAGGCTGCCCTAAAGGACGGGTGTTCGGATGCCGAAAGCCCCTGGTCCCTCCGGGGATGGACCAGGGGTTACGGCCGCAGAGCACGCATCTTGTAACGGTCACAACCCGCCGAATCCAAGGCCAAAGGTCAACCCTGATTGACTCACTCGGCAGCCGCGCCGGCCCCGGCCCCCGCCGCCTCCGCGTCCCGCGCCTGCCCCCGCAGCGCCCGCGCGAGATCGTCCCGCGCCTCGAGCACCAGCCTGCGCAGGGCCGGAGCCGCCGTCTCGTGCGCCGTCAGCCACGCGTCCGTCGCCCGCAGCGTCTCCTGGGAGTCCGCCAGCGACGGGAACAGGCCACGCACCACATCCATCCCGATCTGGATCGACCGCTGCTCCCACACCCGCTCGATCGCCGCGAAGTACCTCTGCGCGTACGGCGCGAGCAGCTCCCGCTGCGAGGGCTGCACCCAGCCGCCGATCGTCGCCTCGACCAGCGCGTTCGACAGCGCCTCCGATTCCACCACCTGCGCCCACGCCTGCGCCTTGACCGCCTCCGACGGGCGGGAGGCGAGGCAGCGGACCTGGTGGCGCTTGCCGGAGGCGGTGTCGTCGCGCGCGAGTTCGGCGGCCAGGTCCTTCTCGTCGGCGGCGCCGTGCACGGTCAGCTGCTCCAGGAAGGCCCATCGCAGCTCCTGGTCGACGTCGAGCCCCTCGATGGCGGACGTGCCGTCCAGGAGTTCCCGCAGCAGCCCCAGGCCGGCCTCCCCGGATGCCACCGTCGCGAAGAAGCGCGCCCATGCCAGCTGGTGCTCGCTGCCCGGCGCCGCCTGCCGCAGTTCCCGCAGCGCGCCCTCCGCCAGCAGCCGGCCGCCCGTCTCACGCCAGTCGACGGCTGCGTAGTGGACCAGGGACGAGTTCGCCCACGCGTGCAGCATCTGCAGCACGCCGATGTCGGACTCGCGCCCCGCGAACCGCAGCACCAGCCCCACGAAGTCCCGCGCCGGCAGCAGCGCGTCCCGGGTCATGTTCCACAGCGCCGACCAGCACAGGGCGCGCGCCAGCGGGTCGGTGAGGTCGCCCAGGTGCCCGCGCAGCGTCTCCAGCGAGGTCGTGTCGAAGCGGGTCTTGCAGTAGGTGAGGTCGTCGTCGTTGACCAGGACCAGCTCCGGTGCCTCGGCGCCGGTCAGTTCCGGTACGACCGTACGCGCGCCGTCCACGTCCGCCTCGGCGCGGGCGTACCGCTCCAGCGTGCCGTTCGCCGTGAGCCGGTAGAGCCCGATCGCCACCCGGTGCGGCCGCAGCTCGGGGTGCGACTCCGGGGCGTCCTGGAGCACCGTGAGTTCCTCGACCCGGCCGTCGGCGCCCAGCAGGACCTGCGGGGTCAGCGAGTTCACCCCGGCCGTCTGCAGCCAGGACCGCGCCCACGTCCCCATGTCCCGGCCGCTGGTCTCCTCCAGGACCGCCAGCAGGTCGCCGAGGCGGGTGTTGCCGTACGCGTGCCGCTTGAAGTAGCGGCGGGCGCCCTCGAGGAACGCGTCCTGGCCGACGTAGGCGACCAGCTGCTTCAGCACCGACGCGCCCTTGGCGTAGGTGATGCCGTCGAAGTTGAGCTTGGCGTCCTGGAGGTCGCGGATGTCGGCCGTGATCGGGTGGGTGGAGGGCAGCTGGTCCGCGCGGTAGGCCCAGGCCTTGCGGCGGTTGGCGAAGGTGATCCAGCCGTCCTCGAAGCGGGTCGCGCCGACCAGGGAGAAGGCGCCCATGAAGTCCGCGAAGGACTCCTTGAGCCACAGGTCGTCCCACCACTCCATGGTGACGAGGTCGCCGAACCACATGTGTGCCATCTCGTGCAGGATCACGTTCGCGCGGCCCTCGTACGACGCCCGCGTCACCTTGCCCCGGAAGATGAACTCCTCCCGGAAGGTCACCAGACCCGGGTTCTCCATCGCGCCGAGGTTGTACTCGGGCACGAACGCCTGGTCGTACTTGCCGAAGGGGTACGGGTAGTCGAAGTGGTCGTGGAAGAAGTCCAGGCCCTGCTTGGTCACCAGGAACACGTCGTCGGCGTCGAAGTGCGGCGCCAGGCCCTTGCGGCACAGGGCGCCGAGCGGGATCTCCAGGGTCGCACCGTCACCCAGGTCACGCGTGTAGGAGTCCGTCACGTAGTGGTACGGGCCCGCCACCACACAGGTGATGTACGTCGAGATCGGCTTCGTCTCCGCGAACCGCCACACCCCGTCGTGCCGCTCACCGGCGCCGTTGCTCCACACCGTCCACTCCTCGGGCGCCCGCACCTCGAAGCGGAAGGGGGCCTTGAGGTCCGGCTGCTCGAAGCCCGCGAAGACGCGGCGGGAGTCGGCCGGCTCGTACTGCGTGTAGAGGTACACCTCGCCGTCCTCGGGGTCGACGAAGCGGTGCAGGCCCTCGCCGGTGCGCGAGTAGGCGCACTGGGCGTCGACGACCAGCTCGTTGTCGGCGGCGAGGTCCTCCAGGACGATCCGGGTGCCGTCGAAGACCTCGCCGGGGTCCAGATCACGGCCGTTGAGAGTGATGGCGGTCACGCTCGGTGCGATGAGGTCCGCGAAGGTCGAGGCGCCCGGCTCGTTGCAGCGGAAGCGGATCGTGGTGACCGAGCGGAAGGTGCGCGGCGCCCCTTCCTCGGTGTCCCCCTCGCCGGTGACGGCGGAGCGCACGTCGAGGGACACGTCGTACCCGTCGACGGACAGCAGGGCGGCCCGCTCCCGGGCCTCGTCACGGGTCAGGTTCTCACCGGGCACGGGTGGTACTCCCTCGGCTGTGATCAGCATGCGGACAGGCCCGATCCTGCCATGTGCCCCTGATCGGAGGCAGTCGGGAATGCGGCGGGGGACGGTCGATGTTGCCCGTTCAAACGACCGTTTCCGTAGGGAGAGCCATGTCCGAGTCCGCGACCGCATCCGGCAAGACCCCCGTCGACTTCTGGTTCGACCCGCTGTGCCCGTGGGCCTGGATGACCTCGCGGTGGGTGCTGGAGGTGGAGAAGGTCCGTGACATCGAGATCCGCTGGCACATCATGAGCCTCGGGGTGCTGAACGAGGACAAGCTGGACGAGCTGCCGGAGCAGTACCGCGAGCTGCTGGAGACCAAGGCGTGGAAGCCGGTCCGGGTGGTGACCGCGGCCTGGCAGAAGCACGGCGCCGACGTGCTCGGCCCGCTCTACACCGCGCTCGGTACCCGCTTCCACAACAACGGCGAGGGCCCCACCCTCGAGGCGATCTCGGCGGCGCTCGCCGACGTGGGTCTGCCCGCCGATCTGATCGACTACGCCGAGCAGGAGGACTTCGAGTTCGACGCGGAGCTGCGCGCCTCCCACAAGGAGGGCATCGAGAAGGTCGGCCAGGACGTCGGCACCCCGGTCATCGCGGTCCCCGGCCCCGACGGCGAGCAGATCGCCTTCTTCGGTCCGGTCGTCACCCCCGCCCCGAAGGGCGAGGAGGCCGCCCGCCTCTGGGACGGCACCCTCGCGGTCGCCTCGGTCCCCGGTTTCTACGAACTCAAGCGGACCCGCACCAAGGGCCCGGACTTCAGCAACCTGTAGGCGGTACTCGCCGGCGGGGTCACAACCCCGCGGGCAGGAACGTGCCGACGCGCCAGTTGTCCTTGCGCTGGACGCGGCGGCAGCCGTCGGTTCCGCAGCGGTGGAAGGCCTTGGCCACGAAGTGGCCGCCGTCCAGCATCGGCAGCAGCACCTGCCGGGCTCCCTCGATCTCGGCCTCGCTCTGCAGATCCCGGAAGTCCGTCAGCCTGTCGTTGCAGGTGGGACTCGGACACCGCACGTACGCCATGAACGCCTCCTCGTGAACCGGCAAGGAATCGGTCATACCGTACATCTGGGGCGTCCGCCAGAACCCCGGAGCCGGGAAGCCCCCGCGAGTCACGTCCTCGCGGGGGCTTCCGGCATTCCGCCTGCCTTCGTGAAGGGTGAGAAGACGATCACGAGGTAGGACGTCCACGGTGCCCTCAGGGGGCCAGGAGCAGCACGTCCGCACGGGACTTGGCGGCCTCGTGGCGACGGGCGACGTCCTGCCAGTTGACGACGGCCCACATCGCCTCGATGAAGTCGACCTTCTGGTTGCGGTACTGGAGGTAGAAGGCGTGCTCCCAGGCGTCGAAGACCAGGATCGGGGTGGCGCCCTGGCCGACGTTGCCCTGGTGGTCGTAGACCTGCTCGACGATGAGGCGTCCGCTGAGCGGCTCATGGGCGAGGACACCCCAGCCCGAGCCCTGGGTGGTGGCGGCCGCCTTGGACAGCTGTGCCTTGAAGTTCGCGAACGAGCCGAACGACTCGGTGATCGCGTCCGCGAGCTCACCCACGCCGTCCACCGCGAGCGGCTCGCCGCCACCGTAGCCGGTCATGTTCTGCCAGTAGATCGAGTGCAGGATGTGCCCGGAGAGGTGGAAGGCCAGGTTCTTCTCCAGGCCGTTGATCGAGCCCCACTGCTCCTTGTCGCGCGCCTCGGCGAGCTGCTCCAGGGTGTCGTTGGCGCCCTTCACATAGGCCGCGTGGTGCTTGTCGTGGTGCAGCTCGATGATCTCGGGGCTGATGACGGGGGCCAGGGCGGAGTAGTCGTAGGGCAGTTCGGGCAGCGTGTAGACGGGCATGACGGGGTTCCCCTCCGAACCTTATTGCAAAGAGGTTGCAACTGCACGCTAGCAAGAAAAAGGGCCCTCGCGTGGGAACGTGAGGGCCCTTCGGGGGATGGGAACGCGTCAACTCCGGGGACGGGTGCGCTGCCAGGCATACCCGACGGCCGCCAGGAACAGGGTCATCCCGCCCGTCGAGTACAGCTGCACGCGCGTGTCCGGCTCGCGGGCCATCAGGACGAGGATCGCCGCCATGCCCGCCAGCGCGACCCACGTCAGCACCGGGAACGCCCACATCCGCAAGGCCAGCCGCTCCGGTGCCTCCCGTTCCAGCCGACCGCGCAGCCGCAACTGCGAGGCCGCGATGAGGATCCAGACCACGAGGATGACCGCGCCGATCATGTTGAGCAGCCAGGGGAAGACGTCGTCGGGCCGCCAGTAGCTCAGCACCACGCAGACGAAGCCGAACACGCAGGAGACGAGTACGGCGATCCGCGGGACCCCGCCGGACACCCGGCCCAGCACCTTCGGCCCCTGCCCCCGCTCCACCAGCGAGTACGCGATCCGCGAGGAGCCGTAGATGTTGGCGTTCATGGCCGACAGCAGCGCGACCAGGACGACGACGTTCATCAGCTGTCCGGCACCGGGAATGCCGAGGTGGTCCAGGGCGGCGACGTACGGGCCCTTCTCCACGACCTCCTTGGAGTCCCACGGGACCAGCGTCACGATGACCGCCATCGAGCCGACGTAGAACAGGGCGATCCGCCACATCGCCGTACGGACCGCCATCGCCACGCCCCTGACCGGGTCCTCCGACTCGGCCGCCGCGATGGTGACCGTCTCCAGGCCGCCGTACGCGAAGACGGAGGCGAGCAGACCGATGACCAGGCCCTCGCCGCCGTTGGGGAGGAAGTCCGTGAGGTTCGACGTCCCGGGGGAGTCGGTACTGGGCAGAACACCGGCGATGGCCAGCACGCCCAGAACCAGGAACAAGGTGATCGCGCCCACCTTGAGGGCGGCGAACCAGAACTCGAACTCGCCGAAGTTCTTCACGGCGGCGAGGTTCGCACCGCAGAACACCAGCATGAACAGCGCCACCCAGGCCCACTCCGGGGTGCCCGGCAGCCAGCCGGTGACGATCTTCGCCGCGCCGATGCCCTCCAGGCCGACGGCCGTGCACAGGAGGACCCAGAAGGACCAGCCGGCCGTGAAGCCCGCCCAGGGGCCGATGGCGCGCTCGGCGTGCGCCGAGAACGAACCCGACGACGGATACGCGGCCGACATCTCGCCCAGCATCCGCATCACCAGCATCACGAGGAGGCCGGAGAGGGCGTAGGCGAGGACGATCGAGGGTCCGGCGGCGGCGATGCCCGCTCCGGAGCCGACGAACAGACCGGCGCCGATGACCCCGCCGAGGGCGATCATCGACAGGTGGCGCTGTTTGAGACCGTGGGAGAGGGAGGCGTCCCGCGGGGGCGTCTGCGTGGTGGTGCTGTGCGGCATGGGCGCGGCTCGTCCAATGCGTAGGTGGGCAAAAACGCCCACAGTCTGGGCAGCCTCCCCCGGCACAGGAGAAGGCCGCCCACCATGCGGACGCCGACGGCACGGTCGGTGATCTTCCGTTTACCCGGCGCCCGGCGAGTTACGCGGCGACCGTGTGGCGCGCGGCGACCGGCGTGTAGTGCGAGGCATCACCCTCGATCGAGTAGGACTCCTTCCCCTCGATGCCGACCGGGATGTCGCCGGCGACGGTCACCCGGTGCAGGCGGCGCGGCAGGCCGTCGTAGTTGTCGATGGCGTAGTGCTGGGTGATGCGGTTGTCGAACAGGACCAGCTGGTTCTCCGACCAGCGGTGGCGCAGGACGTTCTCCGGCCGGGTCACGTACGCCTGGAGCAGATCGAGGATCTTGCGGGACTCGCCCGGTGACAGGCCCAGGATGCGCTGCGCGAACCCGCCGATGAACAGGCCACGCTCGCCGGTCAGCGGGTGGACGCGGACCACGGGGTGGACCGTGCGGTACTTGATCGACGTGAACTGGGAGCGTTGGGCGGCCTGTCGCTCGTCGACCTCCTCGTCCGCGACGGCGTAGTCGTAGTCGTTGGTGTGCTCCGCCCACAGCGTGTCGGCCAGCTGCCGGAGCGGCTCGGGCAGGTTGCGGTAGGCGGCCGCCGAGCTGGCGATCAGCGTCTCGCCGCCGTACGGCGGGACCGTGATGCTGCGCAGGCTGGTGGCCTGGGGCGGGCTGAGGACGAACGTGACGTCGGTGTGCCAGTGGTTGGCGGCGCGGCCGCGTTCGCTGTCGACGGGCAGGACGTTCGGGACGCCGTCGACGGAGGACACCGTCGGGTGGGCGGTGGTGATGTCGCCGAAGTGGCGGACGAAGGCCTGCTGGCCCTCGTCGTCGAGGTTCACGTCGTCGAAGACGAGGGCCTTGTGCGCGTTGAGCGCCTCGCGCAGGGCGGTGTAGGTCTCCTCGTGGAGGGGCTTGGAGATGTCGACGCCGGAGACCTTGGCGCCGATGTTCGCGGTGACCTTGCTGATCTCGATGGACATGAGGTGGTCCTCTCGGGCAGTGGCTCGGGCAGGGGCTCAGACGGTGGCGAGTGCCGGGGTGACGTGCTGGTTCGCGGGACGGGGGAGGCCGTAGCGCTCCCGGAGGGTGCCGCGGGGGCCGTACTCGGTGCGCAGCAGCCCCCGGGCGCGCAGGATCGGGACGACGTGGTCGACGAAGAGGTCGAGGCCCGAGGGCAGGACGGCCGGCATGATGTTGAAGCCGTCGGCGGCGCCGTGCGTGAACCACTCCTCGATCGCGTCGGCGACCTGCTCGGGCGTCCCGGCGAAGGTGAGGTGACCGCGCCCGCCGCCGAGCCGCCCGACCAGCTGCCGCACGGTGAGGTGCTCGCGCCGGGCCAGCTCGACGATGAGCGTGTAGCGGCTCTTGGCGCCCTCGACGGCGCTCTCCGGGGGCAGGTCGGCCGGAAGCTGGGCATCCAACTCCAGTGTCCCCGGCTCCAGTTGCAGGAGCCTCTCCAGGCGGTCCACGCCGTGCGTGTACACGATGTGGTCCTCGAGGACCTGCTCGTTCGCCCGTGCCTCCGCCTCCGTGGAGCCGATGACGGGGACGATGCCCGGCAGCACCTTGATGTGGTCGGGGTCGCGGCCGGCCGCGGCGGTGCGGGCCTTCAGGTCGGCGTAGAAGTCCTGCGCGTCCTTCAGGGTCTGCTGGGCGGTGAACACCGCCTCCGCGTACCGGGCCGCGAACACCTTGCCGTCCTCCGAGGAGCCCGCCTGCACCAGCAGCGGGTAACCCTGCGGGGAGCGGGGGACGTTGAGGGCACCCTCGACGCTGAAGTACGCCCCCTTGTGCCGGGGCGGGTGCACCTTCGCGTCGTCGCCCCAGACACCGGCCGCCTTGTCGGCGACGATCGCGTCGTCCTCCCAGCTGTCCCACAGCTTCAGCGCCACGTCGAGGAACTCGGCGGCCCGGGCGTACCGCTCGGCGTGCGCGGGCTCGGCGTCCAGACCGAAGTTGCGGGCGGCCTCGGCACCGGCCGTGGTGACGATGTTCCAGCCCGCCCGGCCGCCGCTGATGATGTCCAGGGAGGCGAACTTGCGCGCCAGGTTGTAGGGGGAGTTGTAGGAGGTGGAGGCGGTGGCGATCAGGCCGATGTGCTCGGTCGCGGTGGCCAGCGCGGTGAGCAGGGTGAGGGGTTCCAGGGCGCCGGCCGGGCGCTGGCCGATGGTCCCCCACAGCTGCGGTCCGTCGGCGAGGAAGAGCGAGTCGAAGGTGCCGCGCTCGGCGATCCTCGCCAGCCGTACGTAATGGTCGAGCTCGACGTGGGCGTACGGGTCGCTCTCCGGGAGCCGCCACGACGCCTCGTGGTGGCCGGTGTTCATCAGGAACGCGTTGAGGTGGAGCTGTCTCGAAGTCACTGGTGGTCCTCCGTCACGCCGAGGGCGGCGAGCAGTCGTTCGCGGTACTCGCCCAGCAGCGGATCCCGGTACGAGCGCGGGTGCGGGCGGTCGATGGTCAGGTCGAGGCCGATGCGGCCCCGTTCGAGGACGAGGACCCGGTCGGCGAGCACGATCGCCTCGTCCACGTCGTGGGTGACCAGCAGCACGGACGGCCGGTGGTGCTCCCACAGCTCGCGCAGCAGGGAGTGCATCTTGATGCGGGTGAGCGCGTCCAGGGCGCCGAACGGCTCGTCGGCCAGGAGGAGTTCGGGCTCGCGGACCAGGGAGCGGGCCAGTGCGGCGCGCTGTGCCTCGCCGCCGGACAGCTCGCTCGGCCAGGCCCGTTCGCGGCCCTCCAGGCCCACCTCGGCGAGGGCGGCCCGCCCCTTCCGGGCCGCCTCCTTGCCGTCCAGCCCGAGCAGGACGTTGTCCAGCACCCGCCGCCAGGGCAGCAGCCGGGAGTCCTGGAAGACCACCGACACCCGCTCGGGCGCCGTGAGCTGTCCGCTGCCGGCGACCTCGTGGTCGAGGCCCGCGACGGCGCGCAGCAGGGTGCTCTTGCCGGAGCCGCTGTGCCCGAGGAGGGCGACGAACTGGCCGGCCGGGATGTCGAGGTCGATGCCGTCGAGGACCGTGCGCGTGTCGAAGGAGCGGGTCAGCTCCCGCAGCCGCACGGCGGGACGGGTCAGCTGCTGAGTGTGCGGCGCCACGACAGCACCCTCCGTTCGACGAGACGGACCGCGCTGTCGGAGATCAGACCGAAGACGCCGTAGATGAGGAGGCCGACGAGGATGACGTCCGACTGGCCGTAGTTCTGGGCCTGGAACATCATGTAGCCGAGGCCGCTGGTGGCGTTGATCTGCTCCAGGACGACCAGGCCGAGCCAGGATCCGGTGACGCCGAGCCGCAGCCCGACGAAGAAGCCGGGCAGCGCGCCGGGGATGACGATCTGCCGGATGAACTGGAACTTCGACAGCCCCTGCACCTCGGCGAGCTCGACGAAGCGGTGGTCGATGCCGGACAGCGCGGCGTGCGTGTTGAGGTAGATCGGGATGTAGACGACGATGGCGATGATCGCGATCTTGAAGGTCTCGCCGATGCCCAGCCAGAGGATGAACAGCGGGATCAGACCCAGCGTCGGGATCGCCCGGTTCAGCTGCACCGTCCCGTCGATCAGCGCCTCACCGGTCCGGCTGAGCCCGGAAGCGAGGGCCAGTACGACCCCCGCGGTGAGGCCGATCGCGAACCCGGAGCCCGCCCGCTGGAGCGAGGTCAGGATGTCGTTGGACAGCGTGCCGTCGGTCCACAGGTGGACGCCGGACTCCAGCACCGTCCAGGGCGCCGGGATCGCTCCGGTGTCGAGCCGGCCGGCCGCCGAGGCGGCGGCCCACAGGGCGAGGAGGAGGAGCGGCCCGGCGAGCCGGGTGGCGGGCAGACGCCTGCCGGGGGAGAGCCGACGCCGTCGTCGCACCTGGGGGCGCTCCTCGGCGACGGTCACGGGTACGGCTGCGGTCGTGGTCACGGCGGTCACCTCTGGTACTCCTCGGGTACGGCCTTGGCGGCGATGGACTCGAACCGGTGGTCGAAGAGCGAGTCGACCTTGAACTTCTTCACGAAGCCGCCTTCCGCGAGCAGATCGGCGGTCTCCTGCTCCCACTTGATGGCCTCGGACCAACTCGGCGGGAACAAGGGCTTGTTGGCGAGGGCCGTGATGTCCTTGGCCTGGGCGAGGGACAGGTTCTGCGTCTTGACGTAGAACTCCTCGTTCCAGACGTCGGGGTGCTCGTACTGCCACACCTGGCCCTGGGCCCACTGCGGGACGTAGGCGGCGATCGCGGCGGCCTTCGCGGGATCGTTCAGCACGGACACCGGCGCCCACAGCAGGTTGAGCAGGTCGACGACGTCGGTGGTGATGGTGTGAGCGCCCTTCGAGCCGTACTGCTTCAGGTAGGCCGGCGCCTGGCTGTTGGCGAGCGGGGCGATGTCGACCTGGCCCGACTGGAGCGCGGTGAGGAACTGGTTGCTGGTCAGCGGGACGAGGTTCACGTCGTCGTACTTCAGCCCGGCCTGCTTCAGTGCCCGCAGCAGGACGACGCCCTGTGCCTGGCCCTGCGAGAAGGCGAGTTTCTTTCCCTTGAAGTCCGCGACCGTGCGGATGTCGCTGCCCGGCTTCGTGGCGAAGAGGTAGTTCGGCTTGCGGGTGATGTTGATCGCCACGATCTTCGCGTCGAATCCCTGGTAGTACGCCTGTATCGGCGGAATTCCCGCGTTGTTGGCGACGTCGAGGGACTTGGCGCGGAATGCGTTGATGACATCGGGGCCGGCGCCGATGTTCAGCCAACTCGACACCGTGAACGGTGGCTTGGGCAACTTCGCCAGCCTGAACTGAAGTTGCTGCACCCCCTGATACGAGGCGATCTTGAGCTTCGTGCCGGCGGGAACCTTGTCGGACAGCGGAGCGGTCGAAACCCCTTCGCTGCCGGTGGCGGCGCTGCTCTCGGCGCAGCCGCTCAGCCCGACGGCGGCGGCACCCGCGCCGAGCAGCGAGGTGAGGAAGAGGCGCCGGTCGAAGCCGGACGTGAGCGAAGAAGACATGGGAGGACTCCGGGAGTTCACGGGGAAGAAAGGCATGCCGAATTCCGGGCAGCAGAAGGCCGGAGAAGGGAATTCGCGCAGGGAGGGGTGAGCGCTCGGGGGGCGCGTCAATGCGTCAGCAACAAAGGGTGCGACAGCTCATGAGCAACATGCTCCTGTTCTCGGGGAACGCCTGTCAATATTCGGAGTTTCTGAATTAACTCACTGTGGGTGAGGCACCCAACGGATCCCGGTAGAGGACGTCCAGAACCACGGAACCGCCCGCCGTCGCCGGCACGGAATCGGGAAAACTCGTCGGCACGACCGCGGACGCCCGCTCGGCGCCGACCGCCTCCCGCAGCGCGGCCAGGCAGTCCTCCCGATGGATGACCCCGATCTCCGTGACGACGACACGCTCCGGATTGAGCACGTCGAGCAGCAACTCGGCCGCCTGCCCCACCATCCGGGCCCGCTCCACGAGCAGCCGTACGGCCACCGGGTCGCCGGCCGCCGCGGCGGTCAGCACATGCATCGGGTTCACGCCGTCGATGACGCCCGCCTCCCGGGCCCGCCGGCACAGCGTCCGCTCGCTCAGCTCGACCTGGAGGCAGCCGACCCGCCCGCACGCGCACGGCTCCGTGCCACCGGCGAGCGGGAGATGGGCGATGGAGCCCGCCTGCGAGCGCGGCCCGTGGTGCACCTCGTCGTGAGTGGCGAACGCCGCGTCGACCATGTTGCCGACGAACAGGTGCAGGACACTGCGGCTGCCCCGCGCCCGCCCGAACAGCCGCTCGGCGTTGACCAGGGCGCGCGCGTGCCCGTCCACATGGACCGGCAGCCCGGTGCGGGCGCGGACCGTCTCCCGCACCGCCACGTCCCGCCAGCCGAGCAGCGGGTGTTCGACGATGGTCCCGGAGTCCCGGTCCACCCAGCCGCCCGCGGCCACGCCCACGCCCAGCGGCCGGCTGCCGGGGACCTCGGCGAGCAGCGCGCCCAGGCCGTCGGCGGCTCGCGCCAGCACCTCGCGCGGATCGGTACGCCCGTGCTTCAGCCGCCGCTCGGCCACCACCCGGCCGCGCAGATCGAGCAGCGCGACCGTGGTGTACGGCACCGCGATGTGCAGCCCGCCCACCACGAACCGCGAGTCGTCCAACTCGACCGGCACGTGCGGCCGGCCCACTCCGCCCGAACGGCGGGGCGCGGCGGACTCCCGGAGGAGGCCGAGCTCGGCGAGCCGGGCGCAGTGGTCGGTCACCGAAGCCGGGGACAGCCCGGTCACCCGGGCGATGGTGCTGCGCGCGACCGGCCCGTGCTCCAGTACGGAGCGCAGGACGACACTGGCGCTGGTGCGCCGCCGGTCGGGATCGGCGACGCGGGGGACGGGGGACATCAGGGTGGTTGCCGCGGTACGGGGCATGGGAATCTTCCTCGGGGCCGGTCCGACACTGCGCCGTTCGGAGATGAGGCGCGGCGGATCGACTCCGCCCGCCTCACCCCTCCTTGAGGGCTCGCGGACGGCGACAGGCGGTGGCGCCGACGCGTCGCAGGTCGACGTATCGACGCGACGAGAAGTTCCGGGCCTGGGCAACCATGTGCACGAAGGTAGCGAAAGGGGCCCGCCGCTGCCCAGACGGCGTCCGACGGGCGAGACGGAGGTCCGGAGGGGATGGGTGAAACTCCACAGTCGAGATCGTCACCTCCCGTGTGACGCGGGCGTCTTCAACTCGGTGACCGGTATCACGCCGTACCGCGTGTAACCAGCACTCTTTGTCCGGAGCCCACCAACGTCCCGTTGCACCCTTTGTCGAGCGCTGACGGTGATCGGCGCGCGGGCGCCGGGATAACGTCACCGGGTCCCCAACTGCCCTCACCTCCGCGGAGTCCCCATGAGCACCGCCGCCGTCACGTCCATTCGCCCCGGGACGGTCCTCGCCGACCTGCTCCCGGCCTCCCGGGTCCGGGACATCGCCCTGGTCGTCGGCGGCGCCGCGCTCACCGGCCTCGCGGCCCAGATCTCCGTGCCCGTCCCGGGCTCCCCGGTGCCGGTGACCGGGCAGACGTTCGCCGCGCTGCTGGTCGGCACGACGCTCGGCGCGGGCCGCGGCTTCCTGTCCCTCGCCCTGTACGCGTTGGCGGGCGTCGTGGGCGTGCCGTGGTTCGCGAGCGGTACCTCCGGCGCGGGCGCCGTCTCCTTCGGCTACGTCCTGGGCATGATCCTCGCGTCCACCGTCGTCGGCGCCCTGGCCCGCCGTGGCGCCGACCGCGACGTATGGCGCGTGGCGGGCACGATGCTGGTGGGCGAGGCGATCATCTACGCGATCGGCGTCCCGTACCTGGCCTACGCCGCCGGCATCTCCGCCTCCGCGGCGATCGCGGCCGGCCTCACCCCGTTCCTGATCGGCGACGCCCTGAAGGCCGCCCTGGCGATGGGCCTGCTGCCCACCGCCTGGAGGCTCGTCAAGCGCTGATCCCGTAGTTCCGGATGAAGAGGTTCGCCGGGTCGCACTGCGACTTGACCCCGGCGAGCCTCTTCGCCGTCTCCGCGTCGTACAGTCCATCGCCCCGGTCACCGGCCCCGAAGGCGAAGTTGAGCAACCGCCCGAGCGCGTCCGGCGCGAGCAGGACGAAGGCCGGATCGAGGATCGAGCGGGCGGCCTCCCGGTCCCCGACGGTCAACACCCGTACCAGGAAACGCCCGTCGCGGTACGCCACCGCGTTCGGCGCGCTGCGCGCCAGCGCCCCGCCCAGATGGTTGACCTGGACGACGCATCGCCGGATCGACCTGACCTCTGTCGAACGCGAGCGAACCGCCGTAGAGCCGTCGCACCGGTACGAGACCGATCTCCACCGAGTGGTGTGGTCGTCCGCGTAGCCGAACTCGCGGGCCAGGATGCCGAGTCCGCCGCCCAGCGTGTACGACACGGCGTCGACCGACGGGGCCGATCCGTTGAGTGACGCCAGCCCGTGGGGCTCGGCGGCCGCGACGACCGCGCCGCAGCGCACGCCCGCCTGGACGTGGACGGTGCGTGCGTCGGGATCGACGCGCACGCCGTCCATGCGCCGGGTGCTGACGAGGACACCGCCCGCCGAGGCGCCGGGCAGCCCGTGCCCGGTGGTGGACGCCGACCGGGAGGTCCCGTTCGGCCGCGTACCGCATGGCAGCGGTCATGTCGGCTGCGCGGGAGGCGGCCACGACGAGGGCGGGCCGCTGGGTGAACCCGGTCGCGGGTGTTTCCGTGGTTGCCGGTCAGCCCTCCAGTCCCCGCGGCCGCTGCCGCGACCACCACACTCCGGCCGCGCCCGCCGCGATCAGGGCGGCACCGGCCCCGCCGAGCGTCATGAGGTCCTCCCGGGCGCCGGTCTCGGCGAGTTCGTCACCGCCGGGCGCCACGGGCTTGTTGTCGGTGCCGAGGAGCAGCGGGGTGGCCGGGGCGTTGGGTGACGGGTTCGTCGTACCGAACGGCACCGGGCCCTGCTGCCAGAACGTCTTCTTCCCGTCGGCCGTCTGCACGGGCACACAGACCTTGCCGGTCCTGCCCAGGTCGAACGTCGCGTCGACGGCGTACGACTTGGACCGGCCGGCCGCCAGGTTGTCGATGGGGCAGGAGAAACCGCTGTTCGAGCCCTTGGGGAGATTCTTTTTTTCGATTGGTGAACAGCCCTGAACATTTTTGACCGTCAGGCCGTCGAAACCAACGACCAAAAGCCTGATCTTGCCGCTGTCCTTGGTCCCTTCATTCTTCACCGTGGCGGTAATCGCCGTAACCTGGGACTTGTTGTCGACCGAGATCCTCTCGGGCAACAGCGTGGTCAGCTTCACGCCCGCGGGCACCGCGTCAACAGGCTTTCCCCCCTTGCCGCTCGCGGGTCCCGGGTCGTCGGCCCCGGCTGTGCCGGAAAGAATCAGCACCGCCGAGAACGATGCTGCGACCAGCGAACCCGCGATGGCCGTGGTGCGACGAGAACTCATGTTCACTTCCCCCTTGCTTCCCCCTGACTGCGCCTGAATTCGCAGTACTTGAAGAGTTACCACAAGATTTCTCGGCACTATGCTGATACGCCGGGAAGTGTGACCATTGTGTGCCGTTGGGGTCTGTTCGGAGCGCCGTGGAGGGGGTGCAGCGGATTGCCGGGAGACACGGGGAATACGAGGGGCGGCGGGGTTCCGGGGCTACTGGTGACCGGCCGCTACCGACTGGTCGAAAGTATCGGCCAGGGGGGAATGGGACGGGTGTGGCGGGCGGTCGACGAAATGCTCGACCGGCTGGTCGCCGTCAAGGAAATGCGGATCGACGGCCTGGACGCGGAGGACACCCGCACCCGCCGCGAACGCGCCCTGCGCGAGGCACGCGCGACGGCGCGCATCGACCACCCCAACGTCGTACGGGTCTACGACGTCGTGGACGAGGGCGAACGCCTGTGGATCGTCATGGAGCTCATCCACGGACGTTCCCTGGAACGCATCATGGCGGAGGACGGCCCCCTGGGGCCGCTGGAAGCGGCGCGGACCGGACTGGAACTGATCGCGGCACTGCGCGAGGTGCACGCCGGGGGAGTGCTGCACCGGGACATCAAACCGGGCAACGTCCTCGTCGAGGGCACCGGACGCCGACGGGTCGTCCTGACGGACTTCGGCATCGCCGCGATCGAGGACACGACCGCGCTCACCATGGTCGGCATGCTCGTCGGCTCCCCCGACTACATGGCCCCCGAACGGGTCTCCGGCCGCCCTCAGGGCCCTCCTTCCGACCTATGGTCCCTCGGTGCGACCCTCTGCGCGTCCCTGGCCGGCCACTCCCCCTTCTCCCGGGACACGACCCTGGCCACGCTGCACGCGGTCCTCTACGAGGAACCAGAACTCCCGCCCACAGCAGGGCCGTTGACGGCTCCCCTCGCGCACCTCCTGCACAAGGACCCTACGGCCCGCCCGACCCTGGACACCTTGGAGTCGGCCCTGCGTGAGGTGGCGTACCCGGCGCCCACACCGACGTTGGCCGGGGAGGCGGTGAGCGGGGACCTGGGTGCGGCCGCTGCGGAACCTCCCGGCTCTGTCGATGAGCCCGAGCGCCCGGAAGACGCGGTGCCCGCCGCCGATGGTGAGCCGGTGGGGGAGGACGCGGGTCCTTCGGAGGTCGACTCGGACTCCCCGGCCGCCGGCTCTCCCTCAGCGGCGCCCGATGACAACGCGGAGCCCCCGGAGGGAGGCGACTCTCCGGCGGCCGTCCCGGACCCCCGCTCGGCGGTCCAGCCGGACATGCCGACCGTCACCGCCACCCCCTCCACCCCGACGGTCACCGCCACCCCCTCCACCCCGACCGTCACCGCCACCCCCTCCACTCCCACCGCCCGCGCCATACCGGCCCCTCCCCGTCGCGCGCCCGGTGTCTCCCTCTCCCGGGAGGAAGCGGTGACCGAGGAGCGGCCGGAGCCGCGTTCCACGCTGGAGTTTCGCCGCGCTTCCACACCGCGGCCGGCCCCTCGCCCCGAGGCGGCCGCGGCGCACGGCACGGCAGGAGCATCCGGAGGCGAACTTCCCGGCCCCGCCCTGCCCGCGAGGCCCGCCACGCCCTCCTCCTCCCGCACCCGAGGTCGCCGCCGTACCGCCCTCCTCGCCGCCGCGGGCGTCCTCACGGCCGGTGCCGTCGTCACCGGTGTCGTGCTCGCGTCGCCGTCGGGATCGCCGGACGGGACCAGGGCGGGCCCCACCCGGACCACGACACCCGCCACCGTGGCCGGCCGCACCCCCTCCGCCACCGTCGAGGGCACCTCCAAGCCCCCGAGCCTGCCGCCAGGCGCGCACGAGGAGGCCGGTGGGTTCGCGTGGGTCACGCCGAAGGGGTGGCGGCGGGACATGAAGACGGGCGCCGAGGTGCACTACACGTCACCCGACGGCAGGCAGGAACTCGTCGGCAAGTCCTCCCTCGCCCGCGGCGACCTGATGGAGACCTGGGAGAGCTCGGAGGAGAGTGCCCACCAGGGCCGGGCGTACCGCAAGATCCGCCTGGCGGAGACCACGTTCAGGGACCACCCGGCCGTCGTCTGGGAGTACACCTTCACCCTCCAGGGCACCCCCTGGCACGCCCGCCTCCTCGGCTTCAACGCGCACGGGAAGTCGTACCAGGTCAACATCTGGTACCGGCCCGACGCCGAACCCGAGGCCCTCGAGACCTACGACGAGGTCAAGGACAGCTTCACCCTCCTCTGAACACCCACCGACACCCACCGACGCCCACCGACACCGCACGACGAAGGGCCCCACGGTGTCGTCCACCGCAGGGCCCCGCCGAGTCGCTGGGCGTCAGTCGCGTGCCTCGCCCGCGGCCGCCGCCTGCGCCGGGTCGGCCGACACGGCCTCGCCCTTGCCGAGCTTCTCCTTGGCGAAGGCGATGGCGAGCACGACCCCTGCCACGAGCAGCGACAACAGCACCGTCTCGCGCCCGTCGTGCTCCGTGTCCGTCAGCATGTAGCCGAGGACGAAGACGATCAGCGCGGCCGTCGCCCAGGTCAGGTACGGGTACAGCCACATCTTCACGACCAGCTTCTCCGGCGCCTCGGCCTGGATGATCCTCCGCATCCGCAGCTGCGAGAAGCAGATGACCAGCCACACGAACAGGGCCACCGCACCACTGGAGTTCACCAGGAACAGGAAGACCGAGTCCGGGAACTTGTAGTTGAAGAAGACCGCCACGAAGCCGAACACGACCGACGACACGATCGCCGCCATCGGCACACCCCGGGACGTGGTCTTCGCGAACGCCTTCGGCGCGTCTCCGCGCTGCCCGAGCGAGAAGGCCATGCGCGAGGCCGTGTACAGACCGGAGTTCAGACAGGACAGCACCGACGTCAGCACGATGAAGTTCATGATCTGGCCGGCGTGCGCGATCCCCAGGGAGTCCAGCGCGGCCACGTACGAGCCCTTGTCCGCGATCGACTTGTCGTCCCACGGCAGCAGGGTGACCACGACGAAGATCGAGCCGAGGTAGAAGACACCGATACGCCAGATGATGCTGTTGGTCGACTTGGTCACGGCCCGCTGCGGATCCTCCGACTCACCGGCCGCCAGGGTCGCGATCTCGCTGCCCATGAAGGAGAAGACGACCAGCAGCACACCGGTGAGGATGGCGCCGGGCCCGTTCGGCAGGAAGCCGCCGTGGCCCGTGAGGTTGGACAGCCCCGCCTTGTCGCTGTCGACACCGGGCAGCACGCCGAACACGGCGAGAGCGCCGATGACGATGAACGCACCGATCGCCACGACCTTGATCCCGGCGAACCAGAACTCGAACTCGCCGTAGGACCCCACGGAGACGAGGTTGGTGGCGGTCAGGACCATCATCACGATGAGCGCCCAGCCCCACTGCGGTACGGCGGGGATCCATCCCTCGAGGATCTTGGCCCCGGCGGTCGCCTCGACCGCGAGCACGACGACCCAGAAGAACCAGTACAGCCAGCCGATGGAGAAACCGGCCCAGCGGCCCAGCGCGCGATCGGCGTGCGCCGAGAAGGAACCCGACGTGGGGTTCGCGGCGGACATCTCGCCGAGCATCCGCATCACCAGCACCACCAGGGTGCCGACGAGCGCGTACGACAGCAGGATGCCCGGGCCGGCCGTGGCGATGCCGGAGCTGGAACCGACGAAGAGGCCGGCGCCGATGACACCGCCGATGGCGATCATCGACAGATGTCGGTTCTTGAGTCCTGCCTGGAGGCCGGAACCGGGTTCGCCGGATCCTCCGGAGCCTTCAGGGCCGTTTCCGGCCTTCGTCAGGGTCGGCTGCGAAGTCATGGGACGGTTTTCCTTTGCGCCGTGTGAGCTGTCTCCCGTACGAGCGGTGTACGAGTCGGTCCAGTGAAACGGAGGTCACTGAATTCTTGAACCTCTGATTCCGGATCGTTACTTGAGGTTTTCCTGAGCTTTCATGCCAAGGCTCAAGATTTTCGAGAGATGCAACCCTGGGCTGCTGCCCAGAAACTCTCGTGTCACACTCGGACCATGCGCGTGTACCTCGGTTCCGACCATGCCGGCCTCGAACTCAAGAACCACCTCGTCGAGTGGCTCAAGGAGGCCGGCCACGAGCCCGTCGACTGCGGGCCCCACATCTACGACGCCCTGGACGACTACCCGCCCTTCTGCCTCCGCGCCGCGGAGCGGACGGCCGCGGACTCCGACGCCCTCGGCATCGTCATCGGCGGTTCCGGCAATGGCGAGCAGATCGCCGCGAACAAGGTGAAGGGTGTGCGGGCGGCCCTCGCCTGGAGCGAGGAGACCGCGTCCCTGGGCCGGCAGCACAACAACGCCAACGTCGTCGCGGTCGGTGCGCGCATGCACACCCAGGAGGAGGCGACGAAGTTCGTCGAGACCTTCCTCAACACCCCGTTCTCGGGTGACGAGCGTCACATCCGCCGCATCGACATGCTGGCGGACTACGAGACGACGGGCGACCTCCCGCCCATTCCGGCACACCACCCGCAGCAGTAGTCGTCAAGAACGAGGCCCGCCCGTGGCCGAAGGTCACGGGCGGGTGGGTGGGAAAGGAAACTCCCCGTGCCAGAGGGGCACACGATCCACCGGCTCGCGCAGGACTACGCGACCCGCTTCACCGGCGTCACCCGTGTCAGCAGCCCGCAGGGCAAGTTCTCCGACTCCGCCGCCCTCCTCGACGGCGCCCGCCTGCACACCACCGACGCCCACGGCAAACACCTCTTCCTGGGCTTCGCCGAGTCCTGGATCCACATCCACCTCGGCCTCTTCGGCAAGGTCACCTTCGGCGACGCCCCCGCACCACCGCCCACGGACACCGTCCGCCTGCGCCTCGCCGACGACACCGCGTACGTCGACCTGCGCGGTCCCACCACCTGCTCCCTGATCACGGACGCCGAGAAGCAGGCGATACACGAGCGCCTCGGCCCGGACCCGCTCCGCACGGACGCCGACCCGCGCACCGCGTACCGCAGGATCTCCCGCAGCCGTACGACGATCGCCGCCCTGCTGATGGACCAGAAGGTCATCGCCGGCGTCGGCAACGTCTACCGCGCCGAGGTCCTCTTCCGGCACCGCATCGACCCCTACCGCGCCGGCAAGGACATCACCCCGGCCGAGTGGAACGCCGTGTGGGCCGACCTCGTCGCCCTGATGCGCGAGGGCGTGCGGAACAACCGCATCGACACCGTCCGCCCGGAACACACCCCGGAGGCGATGGGCCGCCCGCCCCGGGTCGACGACCACGGCGGTGAGGTGTACGTCTACCGCAGGGCCAACCTGCCCTGCCACCTGTGCGGCGGCGGGATCCGCACCGCCGACCTCGCCGCCCGCAACCTCTTCTGGTGCCCCACCTGTCAGAAGAACTGACGCGCCGGCGGCACCGCCGCAGCCGGGCCGCTCAGAACCCGTGCGGCAGCCAGGGCGCCACCGACGATCCGAACCCCACCGAGGCCTCCGCCAGCGCCCCCCGCCGTTCCTCACGCACCCGCCCGGCCGCCGCCAGCGAACCCAGGCTCACACCGCCGAGGTAGGCAGCCCCCAACTCCCGTACGGTCAGGGTGAGATCGGCCTTCTCGGTCGTACGGGAGCAGGACGCGCCCTTGGTGTCGCCGCTCAGCCGCCACCGGCCCGCGTTCCACGGGCAGAACGCGTCCTCCACCTCGAACACCACGTCCAGCGGCGCCTGATACGTCCGTGCCTCCAGCGCGGCGCCCACGTCCACCAGCCGTACGTGCAGCGAGTCCCGCACGCGCACGCCGCACCGCCGGATGTCCGACACCATGTGCAGCCACCCCTCGTCCGTCGGCCGCCCCCGCGCGACGAGCGTCGACGTCAGGTCGATGTCGAACAGGAACCGGTACAGCGCCGCGTGCGCCGCGGGGTCGAGCGCCTCCGTGGAGTGCACGACGACCTTGCCTTCGGGACCGCGGGAGTTCCAGTCCGGCTTCACCCGGAACCGTACGAAGCCCACGACCTCGCCGTCCCGCTCCGCGACCACGCACTGAAGCGGTGACGCCCCGTCCCGGTCGCGCTCCGGGTCGAGCAGGAACAGCCGCTCCCAGCCGGGCAGCCGCTGCACCATCCCGGGACGCTCGGGCACCTTCCGGGCGTACAACGCCTCGCACTCGTCGAGCACATCGGCCGGCGCCGCGTACCGCAGGCGTACGTCGTCCGTGCCGGGCGGCACCGACAGCCGTACCCGGCTGGTGTCGACCTCGGCGTAGAGATTGTGGGTGGCGATGCCGTACCCGAACCGCCCGTAGATGGCGGGCTCGGACGCCGTCAGTACCGCGAGGGGCCAGCCCCACGCACTGACGTCGTCCAACTGGCGGCGCATCATCGACGTCAGCAGCCCGCGCCTGCGGTGCGTCGCGGCAACGCTGACCATCGTCACGCCCGCCGCGGGCACCGACGCTCCGCCCGGCACGGTCAGCCGGAAGCTGAACGCCCCGGCCGTTCCCACGCACATGTCGCCGTCCCACGCCCCGAGTGAACGGTCGAACTCGGTGAGCGCGCGCCACAGTGCGCGCTCCTCCGACGACTCCGCGACCCCGCCGAAGGCGAGGAGCAGGCTGTCGTACCACTGGTCCCATTCGTCCCGCCGCAGGACTCGCAGGTCGACGGCGGAATCGCTAGCGTCAGTGCCCATGCACCATGCCTACCAGGACTTTGTCGGGACGAGCGAGGCAATTTCGCCGGGTCTCACCCGCGTTGGCACTTCGGATAGTTCACTGTGAAGTTGAACCTCGGACGGGGGACAAGTGGGACCTCCCGTGCCAAGCAGCTGGTCCGATGGATAGGGTCCCGAACTAATGACAGCAGGACGAGAGCGGCGCGCGGAGGCCGAGACGTTCACGGCCCGGTTGAAGCACCAGCTGCACCGGGTCCGCACCGGCGTGCGCCGAAGCGCCGTCGACTACTTCCGCGGGGACGGCTCGGACTGGATCGCGCTGGCCGGTCTGCTGATCACCATCCCGATCATCGCGGCCACCACGCTCGCCAACTCGGTGTGGTGCTCACCGGCCGCGCTGGTCCTGCCGATCGTCGCGGGCGGTCTGCTGCTGCGCCCGGCCAGCCTGCTCGGCCTGTACGCGGCGGCAGCCACCGCGCTGATCGTGGAGTCGGTGCAGCTGGGCCCGTACACGCAGGGTCCGTCACGAGTCACCCCGGGTGTGGTGCTGGTGGTCGCGGCCTGCGGCTTCTTCGGCCTGCTGATCGCACAGTTCCGCAGCCGGGTCGGCGTGCCCTGGCGGCGCGGCGGCACGATGCTCTTCGACCTGCGCGAACGCATCCGCGTCCAGAGCAAGCTGCCGAGTCTGCCGCAGGGCTGGCACCGCGAGATGGCGCTGCGGCCGGCCGGCGGTCAGTCGTTCTCCGGTGACTTCGTCGTCGCGGCCCGTACCAACGGCGGGCGCACCCTGGAGGTCGTCCTCACGGACGTCTCGGGCAAGGGCATGGACGCCGGCTCGCGGGCGCTGCTGCTGTCCGGCGCGTTCGGGGGCCTGCTCGGCTCGCTCCCGCCGCACGCCTTCCTCCCGGCCGCCAACGGCTATCTCCTGCGCCAGGACTGGGAGGAGGGCTTCGCGACCTCCATCCACCTGGTCCTGGACCTGGACTCCGGCGACTACGAGCTCTACTCCGCCGGACACCCCCCGGGGCTGCAACTCAGCGCCGGCAGCGGCCGTTGGGAGGAGAAGGCCGCCGAGGGCCCCCTGCTCGGTGTGTACGACGGCGCCCAGTTCGACCCCGTGAAGGGATCCCTGCGCCCCGGCGATGTGTTGATGCTGTTCACGGACGGTCTGGTGGAGACGTCCGACCGCGACATCGTCGAAGGCATCGACCGCCTCACCGGCGAGGCCGACCGCTATGTGGCAGGCGGCTTCCACGGCGCCGCCTGGCACCTCATCGAGGCGGTCGCGAAGGACGTCAACGACGACCGGGCCCTGCTGCTGATCTGCCGGGAAGGACCCACGGCCCACGCGGCGCTGCGCTGAGCCGCACCACGGTGCTCGCGCGCGGCGGATACTGGCCGGGTGACCGATCCGCACCGCGCCGCGCTGACCCTGCCCGAAGTCGAGGCGCTCGCCCGCTCCGCCCACCACGGCCAGACCGACAAGGCGGGCCGCCCCTATGCCGAGCATCTGCACGCCGTCGCCGAGGGCGTCCGTGTCCGCGGCGGCGACGACGAGCAGATCGCGGCGGCCTGGCTGCACGACTCCATCGAGGACGACGCGCTGACCGAGCGGTGGTTGGAGGAGGCGGCCCTCAGCCGCCGTACCAAGGACATCGTCCTCGCCCTGACCAAGGGAACGGGCGAGGCTCCTGAGGCCTACGCGGCCCGCATCCTCGACACTCCTGGCGCCCGGCTCGTGAAGGAGTCGGACCTCGCGCACAACGCGGACCCGGCCCGCCTGGCGGTCCTGGACGAATCGACCCGCCACCGCCTGACCGAGAAGTACGCCCGCATGCGCGCACTCCTCGGCCTCACGGCGACGGACACCGCGCCCGGTCTCTAGGCGTTGACCTTCTCGCGGCGCTCAGCGGCCGCTCCGGCCTTCTCACGCTCGCGAGCGAGCTCCGCCGCGTCCCGCTTGAAGGCCCACTCCATCTTCGGCTCCATCGCGAACCGGAACACCCGCTGGACCGGCTTGGTGCACAGCAACGTGACGACCACACCCGCCAGTACGGTCACCAAGATCTCACCGAGCGGCCGGTGCAGCCAGTCCTGGTCGAACCAGCCCGAGTAGTCGCCGGCCTTCACCAGGAACCCGTGCAGCAGGTAGCCGTACAGGGTGCCCGCGCCCAGCGCCGTGAACCACATGCGGCGGCCCGGCACCCAGGCGAAGAAGCAGGCGGTCAGGACCAGCGAGCAGCCGAACATGGCGAGGACCATGACCGGCCCGACCCACCAGGGCGAGTTCAACTCCTGCGCGGCGTCGCGGTGGTAGAACCAGCCCGCGTTCATCCGCGGCACCGCCCACCAGGCGAAGGCCAGCGCGCCCGCGAACACCGGCACGGCCGCGATCCGCACGGAACGACGGCGCACGAGCCGGAAGTGCTCGGGCTTCATGATCAGGCCCAGCACGAAGAACGGCAGGAACTGCAGGACGCGCTGGAGGTCGAGGTCGTCGCCGATGTTCGGAGTGGCCGAGGCCAGCATGGCGATGCCGAGCGCGAGCGGAAGCGGCCAACGGACCGTCTTCCAGATGGGCGTGGTCAGCCGCCACACGAACAGCGCGCACAGGAACCAGGTCAGGTACCAGGGGTCGAGGAGGCTGATCTCCTGGTCGGGCGCGTCGAAGACGAAACGCTTGAAGAGCGGGTACGCCGTCTCGAAGACGATGTACGGCACGGCGACACCGGTGATGAGCCGCTTCAGCCGGCTGGGGCTGGCGTCGAAACTCCGGGAGAAGAAGCCCGAGATGATGATGAACGCCGGCATGTGGAAGGCGTACACGAACATGTACGTGGCCTGCAGGACCCGGCTGTCGCCCTTCAGGGGCTCCCAGGAGTGACCGATGGCCACCAGCACGATCGCCAGGTACTTGGCGTTGTCGAAAAACGAGTCGCGTTGTTTGGGCGACTTGTTCTGCTTCTGCTGGTTTTGGGGCGAGCGGGGGGTGGGCACTCCGGATGTCGAGGAGTGCTGCGGGGGGAGTGGCGCTCTGTTGCGGCCGTTGGGCTGGAGCGAGCTCGTCACAGGTCCTCCCACCCCGTCTCCGGGGAGAAGATCCGAGACCTCGTTGCATGTGTGGGGGGCGAGGCGGCGTGGAACATCTGAGGCACCCTAGCGTTGTCCGTGGCTTTCCGTAAAACGCCCTGCGCAATTCATGGTTATCGGTCTCGGGTACCCCGGATCAACAAACTCGATCCCCTTGTCGAGGTGACGGTCCGCACACTGCCTGCCGCCGATCCGGGCCCCCGCAGGCGTCCTTGATGTCGCGATTCATCCCCACTAATTGGTGCATAAGGCCAGCGGGCGATGTGTCTCCGATGTGGTCATGTCCGCAATTCGAATTACCTGCGGACGCGATGTGTGGACATGGAAAGGATCTCTGTTGATTTCCTGTGCGGGTGCACTTTCGAATTAATGTGCGGAGCGCCGCAGTTGAGTCCGCGCACGGTCCCCGATCACAGGCCGGCGCGGCCGGATCCCGTGCAGCTGTGACCAACGATGCGTCACGGGTCGCATATGCGAGCCGGGTTGGTGGCACGATGGTTCTGGCGGGGGTGCGCGGCTGGGCATCCCCGGGCCGGGAGAGCGGACCGACCTAGGGTGTGTGATCAGTTGTGGCCATTTCACTGTCAGTGGTGCTGCTGTTGGCGATCATCCTGGTAGTGCTGATCAGAGGTGGTTCGATCAAGGCGGGCCCCGCCATCGTCGCCATCCTCTTCGGCTTCTTCCTCGCCTCGACGGGCATGGCCCCGTCGATCAACCGCTTCCTCAACTCGATAGCGGACACGATCAACTCCATCAGCTTCTGACCCCGTCGTACGCGATCGACCGCTCCGCCCGACCAGGTACGCGGCGTGCTGTGAGCCCGATCACCGCCAGTGGGTTGTCATGACCGGCGCGGTGGGCTGGACGATCATGAGCACATGAATCCTCGATTAAGCCGCACGGCGGGCGCCGCAACCATCCTGATCGCGATCGCCGACGCGGCCTGGCTGGTCTTCGGCCGCCCTCAGGAATGGGAGGGCGCCATGAGGTGGCTGCGCCACGCCCTGGCCCTGGGGGCGCTCGGAGCCGCCCATCTCGGCGTCCGGCTGCTGTTCCCCGACACCGAGGAGGACGACCCGGCCACGCTGTGAACGACTCGGGCTCAGGGGGCGCCGCGGCCTCGCCTCGGTGCCCGGATTCGCCTCGTTCGCCCGGATTGGGTCGATGACGAGTCCCGCGAGTGCGGCAAGGAGGCAGAGCGCTCCCACGCCGAGCCCCCACCGCGGCAACGGTGGCAGGCCACTGCCCAGGGCGCGGGCGCCGGCCCAGACCGCTCCGGCCACGAGCCCGACGCCCCGCGTCCACCATCGATCTTCTTTGTTGCTCGTGATGCCCCCGGGGCACGAGGGGCCTGCACGGGCCCCGGGAACGACCGAAGGCCCAGGGAGAGGAATCCGACCTCTCGCCTGGGCCTTCGCCGTACAGAGCGGGCGACGGGAATCGAACCCGCGTAGCTAGTTTGGAAGACTAGGGCTCTACCATTGAGCTACGCCCGCACAGAGCGCGCCGCAGATCGGGTGACCGCGGCACTGAAGGCATCGTAGCGGGTCCGCCCCGCTCGTCGCACACCGCATTCCCGCCCGCGCCGGCGTGCGCCCGCGGGCTCGCGAAATGCTGCGACCCCACTGCCTGCGGGCATGTACCCTACGTGTCGCACCAGACGGGGTGTGGCGCAGCTTGGTAGCGCGTCCGCTTTGGGAGCGGAAGGCCGTGGGTTCAAATCCCGCCACCCCGACCATCGACCGGCCATCCACGGCCGTCACCGGCCGCCTGTGCGATCACCTCGCTTGATCGCCTTTGGGACGTTCAGTGGCTGCGGTTACTATGCAAGCTGCGTGCCCGTGTGTCTCGTCCACTGGAAGTAGTCCACTGGAAGTTCTTCGGGCGGCTAAATCCGCCGGACCAGTCTGGCCCCGGCAGAAACCAAGAAGTCAGCCACAAGGAGACCGAACCGTGAAGAGCGCCGTGGAGACCCTGAACCCGACTCGGGTTCGGCTCACTGTCGAGGTGCCCTTCGAGGAGCTCAAGGACAGCCTCGACGCGGCGTACAAGAAGATCAACCAGCAGGTCACGGTGAAGGGTTTCCGCAAGGGCAAGATCCCCGCCCGGGTCATCGACCAGCGGTTCGGCCGTGGCGCCGTGCTGGAGGAGGCCGTCAACGACGCGCTGCCGAAGTTCTACACGGAAGCGGTCAACGAGGCCGAGATCGACGTCCTGGGTCAGCCCGAGGTCGACATCACCGAGCTGAAGGACGGCGAGACGCTGAACTTCACCGCCGAGGTCGACATCCGCCCGTCCCTCGAGATCCCGGACTTCTCCGGCATCGAGGTCGAGGTCGACGCCGTCGAGGTCACCGACGAGGACATCGAGAAGTCGGTCGAGCAGCTCCGTGAGCGCTTCGCCTCGACCTCCCCCGTCGAGCGCGCCGCCGAGGACGGCGACGTCGTCACCATCGACCTGCAGGCCAAGGTCGACGGCGAGGTCCTCGAGGACGGCGTGGCCGAGGGTGTCTCCTACACCATCGGCTCCGGCGAGCTGCTGGACGGCATCGACGACGCCGTGAAGGGCCTGGAGGCCGGTGGCGAGGTCACCTTCGCCTCCGAGCTCAAGGGCGGCTCCGCGGCCGGCCGGGAGGCCGAGGTCACCGTCAAGGTCACCCAGGTCGCCGCCCGTGAGCTCCCCGAGCTCGACGACGAGTTCGCTCAGCTCGCGTCCGAGTTCGACACCCTCGAGGAGCTCAAGGCCGACAGCCGCAAGCGCCTGGAGAACATGAAGCAGTACGACCAGGCCACGCAGGCCCAGGAGCGCGTCCTGGAGAAGCTGCTCGAGCTGGTCGAGGTCCCGGTCCCCGAGAAGCTGCTCGAGGACGAGGTCAACACCCGCAAGCACAACCTCGAGCACCACCAGCTCGGCCAGATGGGCCTCGACCTGGAGAAGTACCTGGAGATCCAGGGCAAGACCGCCGAGGAGTTCGAGACCGAGACCCGCGAGGCCGCGGTCAAGGGCATCAAGACCCAGTTCGTCCTCGACGAGCTGGTCAAGCGGGAGAAGCTCAACGTCAACCAGGAGGAGCTCACCGAGCACCTCATGCGCCGTGCCGCTTCCTCCGGCATGTCCCCCGACCAGTTCGCCCAGGCCGTCGTCGAGGGCGGCCAGGTGCCCCTCCTCGTCGGCGAGGTCGCCCGCGGCAAGGCCCTGGCCCTGGTCGTCGAGTCCGCCACGGTGAAGGACACCAACGGCGAGGTCATCGACCTGGACGACGAGGAGGAGGAGGGCTCCGCCGAGGAGGCCACCGCCGCCGAGGCGCAGGCCGAGGGCGAGACGGAGACCAAGGGCGAGGGCGACGAGAAGCCCGAGGCCTGATCCTCACGTCACCGCTGACGTACGTACGACGGGCCCCGGGGACTTCCTGTCCCCGGGGCCCGTCGGCCTCCCCAGAGGCGCGGGGCCGTAGCGATGTGCGGCTCGCCGCGTGGGCGCGACAAGCCGCCCGGCCCCGCAGCAGCCCGCGACGCACAGACACCCCTCCGCTACGCCCCCGGCGAACAGCCCCCTCTCCGGGATTCCCCGAAGGGACCCGCGCGTTAGGGTCCATGAATACGAGGGCAGTGGAGTCCCCGAACGGCTCCAGCCCCGCAGGGAAACGTGAGACGGCCCGGCGCCGTCGTAAGACGAGCAGGTGGATACGTGACGAATCTGATGCCCTCCGCCGCCGGCGAGCCTTCCATCGGTGGTGGCCTCGGCGACCAGGTCTACAACCGGCTGCTCAACGAGCGGATCATCTTCCTCGGCCAGCCGGTCGACGACGACATTGCCAACAAGATCACCGCACAGTTGCTGCTCCTTGCCGCGGCCGATCCCGACAAGGACATCAACCTCTACATCAACAGCCCGGGCGGCTCGATCACGGCCGGCATGGCGATCTACGACACGATGCAGTTCATCAAGAACGATGTGATGACGATCGCCATGGGCCTCGCCGCGTCCATGGGCCAGTTCCTGCTCAGCGCGGGCACCCCGGGCAAGCGGTTCGCCCTCCCCAACGCCGAGATTTTGATCCACCAGCCCTCCGCCGGTCTGGCCGGTTCGGCCTCCGACATCAAGATCCACGCAGAGCGGCTGCTGCACACCAAGAAGCGCATGGCCGAACTCACGGCCCAGCACACCGGCCAGACCGTCGAGCAGGTCACCCGTGACTCGGACCGCGACCGCTGGTTCGACCCCGAGGAGGCCAAGGAGTACGGCCTCATCGACGACGTCATCACCACGGCTGCCGGTATCCCGGGCGGCGGCGGCACCGGGGCCTGAGGCCCCAGGACAGCCCCCAGCCGACCGCCACAGCCCCTAGGAGACAGACAGTGAACGACTTCCCCGGCAGCGGCCTGTACGACCGTACGCGCGCCGAATACACGGGACCGGCGGCCGAGTCCCGCTACGTCATCCCGCGCTTCGTCGAGCGCACCTCGCAGGGCATCCGCGAGTACGACCCGTACGCGAAGCTCTTCGAGGAGCGCGTGATCTTCCTCGGTGTGCAGATCGACGACGCGTCCGCCAACGACGTGATGGCGCAGCTGCTGTGCCTGGAGTCGATGGACCCCGACCGGGACATCTCGGTCTACATCAACAGCCCCGGCGGCTCCTTCACCGCGCTGACCGCGATCTACGACACGATGCAGTTCGTGAAGCCGGACATCCAGACGGTCTGCATGGGCCAGGCGGCCTCCGCCGCGGCCATCCTGCTGGCCGCCGGTTCGCCCGGCAAGCGGATGGCGCTGCCCAACGCGCGCGTGCTGATCCACCAGCCCTACAGTGAGACGGGCCGTGGCCAGGTCTCCGACCTGGAGATCGCCGCGAACGAGATCCTGCGGATGCGCTCGCAGCTGGAGGAGATGCTGGCCAAGCACTCCACCACGCCGATCGAGAAGATCCGCGAGGACATCGAGCGCGACAAGATCCTCACGGCCGAGGACGCCCTGTCGTACGGCCTGATCGACCAGATCATCTCCACCCGGAAGATGAACAACGCCGACGTTCGCTGACGCGGGCGCACGAAGCGTCTGCCGCCCTTGGCACGGGTCGGCACGTGCCCGACAAGGTGCACGTCAAAGTGAACCGTGCCAAGGGGGGCCCGAACGAGGGGCCCGGCAAGGTACCGTCGGACATAAGGCAGCACCAGGAGCCGCTGGACCTAGGCGTCTCCCAGGCGAAGGGGAAGCACACCGTGGCACGCATCGGTGACGGCGGCGATCTGCTCAAGTGCTCGTTCTGCGGCAAGAGCCAGAAGCAGGTCAAGAAGCTCATCGCAGGGCCCGGTGTGTACATCTGCGACGAGTGCATCGACCTCTGCAACGAGATCATCGAGGAAGAACTCGCGGAGACGAGCGAGGTCCGCTGGGAGGAACTCCCGAAGCCCCGCGAGATCTACGAGTTCCTCGAGGGCTACGTGGTCGGCCAGGAGGCGGCCAAGAAGGCCCTCTCCGTCGCGGTGTACAACCACTACAAGCGGGTCCAGGCCGGTGAGAACGGCGGCGGCCAAAGCCGCGAGGACGCCATCGAGTTGGCGAAGTCCAACATCCTCCTGCTGGGCCCGACGGGCTCCGGCAAGACGCTTCTCGCACAGACGCTCGCGCGCATGCTGAACGTCCCGTTCGCCATCGCCGACGCGACGGCGCTCACGGAGGCGGGATACGTCGGCGAGGACGTCGAGAACATCCTGCTCAAGCTGATCCAGGCGGCCGACTACGACGTCAAGAAGGCCGAGACCGGGATCATCTACATCGACGAGATCGACAAGGTCGCTCGGAAGAGTGAAAACCCGTCGATCACGCGTGACGTCAGCGGCGAGGGCGTACAGCAGGCCCTGCTGAAGATCCTGGAGGGCACCACCGCCTCGGTCCCGCCCCAGGGCGGCCGCAAGCACCCGCACCAGGAGTTCATCCAGATCGACACGACGAACGTCCTGTTCATCGTGGGCGGTGCCTTCTCGGGTCTGGAGAAGATCATCGAGTCCAGGGCCGGTGCCAAGGGCATCGGCTTCGGCGCGACGATCCGCTCCAAGCGCGAGCTGGAGGCCAAGGACCAGTTCGAGGACGTCATGCCCGAGGATCTGGTCAAGTTCGGCATGATCCCCGAGTTCATCGGCCGCCTGCCCGTCATCACCTCGGTGCACAACCTGGACCGCGAGGCGCTCCTGCAGATCCTCGTCGAGCCCCGTAACGCGCTCGTGAAGCAGTACCAGCGCCTCTTCGAACTCGACGGCGTGGAGCTGGACTTCGAGCGTGAGGCCCTCGAGGCCATCGCCGACCAGGCCATCCTCCGCCAGACCGGCGCCCGCGGTCTGCGCGCCATCATGGAGGAAGTCCTCATGTCCGTGATGTACGAGGTCCCCTCCCGCAAGGACGTGGCCCGCGTCGTCATCACCGCGGACGTGGTCCACTCCAACGTCAACCCGACCCTGATCCCCCGCGACGCCCGCAACGGCCGGGGTCCGGGCGAGCAGAAGACGGCGTAACCGCCGCACACACAGCGACGAAGGGGCTCCGGTCGACCGACCGGAGCCCCTTCGTCGTGCGGTGGAGGCGTCAGGCCTTCACACGGACTTCGTCGCGCATCTTCGTGGTGATGTCGATCGCGGACTCCTTGGTGACGCTCTTGGTGTTGTCACCGGGGGAGACCATGGCGATCGTGCTGTAGTCGGACCACACGCAGAACCAGTCGGTCGACGGCTTCTGGGTGAGGTTGTTGGTGCCCTCGGCCGCCTGGCACTTCATGACCGCGCCGTCGATGTCGGCCTCTTCGGGCTGGCCGACCAGCTTGGTCTGGGACCCGCTGCCGGAAGAAGAGCTCGACGAGCTGGAGTTGCTGGCCTCGATCTGCTTCTGGATGGCGGCGAAGTACTTGTCGAGGGCCGCCTTGGGGTCGGCGATCTCGCCGTAACCGCCCACCATGGTCACGCCCCTGGCCACGAGCAGCTCGCTCTTGCCGGGCAGGTCCTTGGGGTCGGGGTTCTGCGGGTCGTAGTTGCCGAAGTCGGCCGTGGAGTACTGCCCGATGACGGCCTTGCCGTTCTTGACGCCGCTCGTCTCCAGGTACTTCACGGTGTCCGCGTCCGTGCTCTCGCCGCCCTTGCCGACCCGCTTGTAGTCGAGCACCGTCGCCGGAGTCTCCAGCTTGTGCGCGCCGTCGTCCGACAGGCCGCCCGCGCCGCCGCCTCCGCCGATCACGAAGTAGGCGCCCACACCGATCGCGGCCACGACGGCGACCGCGCCGATGATGAGGCCGGTCTTCTTCTTCCCGCCCCCGGCCGCCGGCGGCTGGGGCACGCCGTACGGGGCCTGGCCGTACGGCGGGGTGGGCTGCTGGCCGTACGGGGGCTGCTGACCGTACGGCTGCTGCTGGCCGTAGGGGTTCGGCTGCTGCGGAGGGGCGCCCTGCGGGTAGCCGTAGCCCGGCTGGGCGGGCGGGACCTGCTGGGGGTAGCCGTAGCCGGGCTGGGGGGCCTGCGGCGGCTGGCCGTAGGGGCCCGGCTGGCCGTACGGTCCGGGCTGCTGGGGCTGCCCGCCGTACGGGCCCGGCTGGTTGTCGCTCATTTCTGGGTTCCCCTCCAGATGTTTATGTGTTTCAGACATCCTGGCGCAGAGCCATCGTGCGCATGCCATCGGGGGTCGGCCCGTTACAGAACAAACGCGTTTCGGGACTGTGCCGTGACACCTCTAAACTGAGCCCGTGACCGAGAACGCTCAGCAGCAGCCACCAGCGCCCGACACCGAACTGCCGACCCAGTACGCGCCGGCCGACGTAGAGGGGCCGCTGTACGAGCGCTGGGTGGAGCGGGGTTACTTCGAGGCGGACGAGAAGAGCGACAAGCCGCCCTACACCATCGTCATCCCGCCGCCGAACGTCACCGGCAGCCTGCACCTCGGCCACGCCTTCGAGCACACACTCATCGACGCCCTGACCCGCCGCAAGCGGATGCAGGGCTACGAGACGCTGTGGCAGCCCGGCATGGACCACGCCGGCATCGCCACCCAGAACGTCGTCGAGCGCGAGCTCGGCAAGGAGGGCAAGTCCCGCCACGACCTGGGCCGTGAGACGTTCGTCGAGCGGGTCTGGCAGTGGAAGGGCGAGTCCGGCGGGCAGATCTCCGGCCAGATGCGCCGCCTCGGCGACGGCGTCGCCTGGTCGCGCGAGCGCTTCACCATGGACGAGGGCCTCTCCCAGGCCGTCCAGACCATCTTCAAGCGGCTCTACGACGACGAGCTGATCTACCGCGCCGAGCGCATCATCAACTGGTGTCCGCGCTGCCTGACCGCCATCTCGGACATCGAGGTGGAGTACCAGGACGACGACGGCGAGCTCGTCTCCATCAAGTACGGCGAGGGCGACGAGACGCTCGTCGTCGCCACCACCCGCGCCGAGACCATGCTCGGTGACACGGCCGTCGCCGTTCATCCCGAGGACGAGCGGTACAGGCACCTGGTCGGCAAGCTCATCAAGCTGCCGCTGACCGACCGTTCCATCCCGGTCGTCGCCGACGAGCACGTCGACCCCGAGTTCGGCACCGGCGCCGTCAAGGTCACCCCGGCCCACGACCCGAACGACTTCGAGATCGGCCAGCGCCACGACCTGCCGTCCCTCACCGTCATGGACGAGCACGCGGTCATCACCGCCCACGGCCCCTTCCAGGGCCTGGACCGGCTCGAAGCCCGTTCCGCCATCGTCGCGGCGCTGCGCGCCGAGGGCCGGATCGTGGCCGAGAAGCGGCCGTACGTCCACAGCGTCGGCCACTGCTCGCGCTGCAAGACCACCATCGAGCCGCGCCTGTCCATGCAGTGGTGGGTCAAGGTCGGCCCACTGGCGAAGGCGGCCGGTGATGCCGTCCGCGACGGACGCGTCAAGATCCACCCGCAGGAGATGGAGAAGCGGTACTTCGACTGGGTCGACAACCTCCACGACTGGTGCATCTCGCGGCAGTTGTGGTGGGGCCACCGCATCCCCGTCTGGTACGGCCCGAACGGTGAGGTCGTCTGCGTCGGACCCGACGAGGAGCCGCCCACCGGCGAGGGCTGGCGTCAGGACACCGACGTCCTCGACACCTGGTTCTCCTCCGGCCTGTGGCCCTTCTCCACGCTCGGCTGGCCCGAACAGACCGCGTCGCTCGCGAAGTTCTACCCGAACTCCGTCCTGGTCACCGGCTACGACATCCTCTTCTTCTGGGTCGCCCGGATGATGATGTTCGGCCTGTACGCGATGGACGGCACCCCGCCGTTCCACACCATCGCCCTGCACGGCATGGTCCGCGACCAGTTCGGCAAGAAGATGTCGAAGTCCTTCGGCAACGCGGTCAACCCGCTGGACTGGATGGACAAGTACGGCTCCGACGCGCTGCGCTTCACCCTCGCGCGCGGCGCCAACCCCGGCGTCGACGTCCCGATCGGCGAGGACTGGGTCCAGGGCTCCCGCAACTTCGCCAACAAGATCTGGAACGCGACCCGCTTCGCGCTGATGAACGGCGCGACGATCGAGGGCCCGCTGCCGGACGCGTCGGCGATGTCCGCCACGGACCGCTGGATCCTCTCCCGCCTCAACTCCGTCGTGGCCGAAGTCGACGCGTTCTACGAGGACTACCAGTTCGCCAAGCTGTCCGACGCGCTGTTCCACTTCGCGTGGGACGAGGTCTTCGACTGGTACGTCGAGCTGTCCAAGACCACGTTCCAGGCGGGCGGCGAGGCGGCCGAGGTCTCCAAGCGGGTCCTGGGCGAGGTCCTCGACGTCACGCTGAAGCTGCTGCACCCGGTGGTCCCGTTCGTCACGGAGACGCTGTGGACGACGCTGACCGGCGGCGAGTCGGTCGTCATCGCCGAGTGGCCCGCCGACAGTGGCTTCCGGGACGCTGCCGCCGAGCGGGAGATCGAGACGCTCCAGTCCGTCATCACCGAGGTCCGCCGCTTCCGCGCCGATCAGGGCCTCCAGCCCGGCCAGCGGGTTCCGGCCCGTCTGGAGCTGGACGGCACGGCGCTCGCCCCGCACGAGGCGGCCATCCGGCAGCTGCTGCGCCTCCAGCCCGAGGGCGAGGGCTTCTCCGCGACGGCGACCCTGCCGGTCGCCGGGGCCACGGTCGCGCTGGACCTCTCCGGCACGATCGACGTCGCCGCGGAGCGCAAGCGGCTGGCGAAGGACCTCGCGGCCGCGGAGAAGGAGAAGGCGCAGGCCACGGCGAAGCTGGGCAACGAGGCGTTCCTGGCGAAGGCTCCGGAGAACGTGGTGGACAAGATCCGCGGACGGCTCGCCAAGGCGGACGAGGACATCACCCGGATCCTGGCACAGCTGGAGCGGTTGCCTGAGGCGTAAGCGTCCGTACATCGGTGAAGGTCCCGGAGCTGTGTGAGGTTCCGGGGCCTTTGCGCGCTGAGGGGGGGTGTGCCCGCAGCCACGCCGATGGCGGGGGCTCCGTAGACTGGCCCCGTGAGCGAGCTCCCCCCGAACGGCAACCCCGACGACCAGCCCGACGCCCTCGACTCCTTCGAAGAGATCATCGCGGCCGAAACCGACCGCGACCCCGATCTCGCGGTGATCGAGGCCGGCAGCCGCACCCTGCGCACCCAGGGCGGCCCGCCGCAGGCCGACGTGCCGGCGCGTCCGGCCGACCCCGAGGTCGACAAGGCCCTGCGCGAGGTCGAGGCGGACCTGGCCACGCGCTGGGGCGAGACCAAGCTGGAACCGTCCGTCAGCCGCATCGCCGCGTTGATGGACGTCCTGGGCGAGCCGCAGCGGTCGTACCCCTCGATCCACATCACCGGCACCAACGGCAAGACCTCCACCGCCCGCATGATCGAGGCCCTGCTCGGCGCCTTCGAGCTGCGCACCGGGCGGTACACCTCCCCGCACGTGCAGTCCATCACCGAGCGGATCAGCCTCGACGGGGCGCCGATCTCCGCCGAGCGCTTCGTCGAGACGTACGAGGACATCAAGCCGTACGTGGAGATGGTGGACGGGCAGCAGGAGTACCGGCTGTCCTTCTTCGAGGTGCTGACCGGTATGGCCTACGCCGCCTTCGCCGACGCGCCGGTCGACGTGGCCGTCGTCGAGGTCGGCATGGGCGGCAGCTGGGACGCCACCAACGTGATCGACGGGGACGTCGCCGTGGTGACGCCGATCGACCTCGACCACACGGACCGGCTCGGTGAGACGCACGCCGAGATCGCCCTTGAGAAGGCCGGCATCGTCAAGCAGGACGCGACCGTGATCCTGGCGCAGCAGCCGGTGGACGCGGCTCAGGTGATGCTGAAGAAGGCCGTGGAGGTCGACGCCACCGTGGCCCGCGAGGGTCTGGAGTTCGGGGTCGTCGCGCGGCAGGTCGCCGTGGGCGGGCAGCTGCTGACCCTGCGCGGTCTGGGCGGCGAGTACACCGAGGTGTACCTGCCGCTGCACGGCGCGTACCAGGCGCACAACGCGGCCGTGGCGCTCGCCGCGGTGGAGGCGTTCTTCGGCGTGGGCTCCCAGCGGCCCGAGCCGCTCGACATCGACACGGTCCGCAAGGCCTTCGCGGCGGTGTCGTCGCCGGGGCGGATGGAAGTCGTACGCCGGTCCCCGACCGTGGTCCTGGACGCGGCCCACAATCCGGCGGGCGCGGCCGCGACGGCGGAGGCGGTCGGCGAGGCGTTCGACTTCAGCCGGCTGATCGGGGTCGTCGGCGCGAGCGGTGACAAGAACGTACGGGGGCTCCTCGAGGCCTTCGAGCCGATCTTCGCGGAGGTCGTCGTCACCCAGAACTCCAGTCACCGCGCGATGAACGCGGACGAGCTGGCCGCGATCGCCGTGGAGGTGTTCGGCGAGGAGCGCGTGCAGGTGGAGCCGCGGCTGCCGGACGCCCTGGAGGCGGCGATCACGCTGGCCGAGGAGGAGGGCGAGTTCGCCGGCGGCGGCGTTCTGGTCACCGGGTCCGTCATCACCGTCGGCGAGGCCCGACTGCTGCTCGGGAAGGGCTGAGTCCTCACCATGCGTACGCTCTGTTCCTCGACCCTCATCGGTGAGTTCTTCGTCATCGGGTTCGCCGGGCTGGTCGCGATGAAGGACCCCGACCTGTCCACCTCCACGGTGTGGACGGTGTGCGGGATCGCGATGTTCCTGAGCCTGGTGCTGTGCGGTCTGGTGACCCGGCCGGGCGGTGTCGTCCTCGGTTGGGCCCTTCAGATCGCGCTGATCGCGTCCGGGTTCGTGGTGCCGGCGATGTTCTTCCTCGGGGTGGTGTTCGCGGCGCTGTGGTGGGCGTCGGTGCACTTCGGGCGCAAGGTCGACGAGGCGAAGGCGAGATTCGCGGCCCAGGCGGGATCCTCCGGGGCTGACGCTGCGTAACAACCGGGTAATCTCATCACCCGCACCAGCTTTGACTCCGAAGGAGCCCTCGTGACCCAGCGCACCCTCGTCCTGCTCAAGCCCGACGCCGTCCGTCGCGGCCTGACCGGCGAGATCATCAGCCGTATCGAGCGCAAGGCCGGCTGGCAGATCACCGCGTTGGAGCTGCGCACGCTGGACCAGGAGACCCTGGAGCAGCACTACGGCGAGCACCAGGGCAAGCCGTTCTACGAGCCGCTGGTCGAGTTCATGTCGTCCGGCCCCGTCGTCGCCCTGATCGTCGAGGGCGAGCGGGTCATCGAGGGCGTCCGCGCCCTGGCCGGCCCGACCGACCCGATCGCCGCCGCGCCCGGCTCCATCCGCGGCGACTTCGGCGTCATCGTCCGCGAGAACCTCATCCACGCCTCCGACTCGGAGGAGTCCGCCGACCGCGAGGTCAAGCTCTTCTTCCCCGGCCACGCGTAGCCCCTCCGGGGGTCCGACGGAATCGGGTGGGTGCAGTCGGGCCGGCCCGGCCGGGTGGACGTGGTCCGGCGGTCGGCCCGGCTCAGGCAGTGTCGTTCGGGGCGCGTCGGTCGGCGTGACGAGTGAGCCTCGCGTGAGACGGCGCGCCCGGCGGTGGTCCGTTCGGGTCCGTCCGCGTGTCGCGCGGTCCCCGGTCCGTCCCTTGCCCCGGCCCACGACTTGCCTCCGGCCCACCTCCTGGCCAAGCCACCCCGCGGCAGCGGCCCGCGGCGAAAATTCCGAGGATTTTTCTGATAGACCGTCAGCTCGCCCCACTCACCGACCTGGGACGGCCGTACGTTTTCGGCCGTCCCTCGGCATATGCCGTGGCGATCGGGGGAACGTGTGCCCCCTATGGACTGTCTCCACAAGCGAGGCGGCTCCGCATCTGCTGACAATGGCGAAGACCCTCGCGCAGTGTTCGTGCAGGCGCGTTTACGATGGAAGCCTTCACGTCACAGCACCCACCTTCGCCGACCTGAAAAGCCCTCAAAAGCTCGTGGGAAGGCCAGACGAATCCTGATGGGGAACTCAATGTCGTTCATCGGCCGTGACATGGCTGTCGACCTCGGGACCGCCAACACGCTGGTGTACGTCAGGGGTCGCGGGATCGTACTCAACGAGCCGTCCGTCGTCGCGATCAACACCAACACCGGTGGCATCCTCGCGGTCGGCGCCGAAGCCAAGAAGATGATCGGGCGGACCCCTGGCAACATCGTCGCCGTGCGTCCGCTCAAGGACGGTGTCATCGCCGACTTCGAAATCACCGAGCGGATGCTCCGCTACTTCATCCTGAAGATCCACAAGCGGAGGTACCTCGCCCGGCCCCGGGTCGTCGTCTGTGTGCCGTCCGGCATCACCGGCGTCGAGCGCCGTGCCGTCATCGAGGCGTCGACCCAGGCCGGCGCCCGCCAGGTGCACATCATCGAGGAGCCCATGGCCGCGGCCATCGGCTCCGGCCTGCCGGTCCACGAGGCCACGGGCAACATGGTGGTGGACATCGGCGGCGGCACCACGGAGGTCGCGGTCATCTCCCTCGGCGGCATCGTCACCGCCCAGTCCATCCGCGTGGCGGGCGACGAGTTGGACAGCTCGATCATCCAGCACATCAAGAAGGAGTACAGCCTTCTTCTGGGCGAGCGGACGGCCGAGCAGATCAAGATCACCATTGGTTCGGCGTACGACCTCGACTCCGACGAGCACACCGAAATCCGCGGCCGGGACCTCGTCTCCGGGCTGCCCAAGACCGTTGTCATCTCGGCCGCCGAAGTACGCAAGGCGATCGAGGAACCCGTCAACGCCATCGTGGACGCGGTCAAGACGACCCTCGACAAGTGCCCGCCGGAGCTGTCCGGCGACATCATGGACCGCGGAATCGTTCTGACGGGCGGTGGGGCCCTGCTGCGCGGGCTCGACGAACGGCTGCGCCGCGAGACCGGCATGCCCATCCACATCGCCGAGGACCCGCTGGACAGCGTGGCGCTCGGTTCGGGCAAGTGTGTCGAGGAATTCGAGGCGCTCCAGCAGGTCCTGGACGCCGCGCCGCGCCGATGACGCGACTCCTCGATTCCGCCGTACGAGATGATCTCCTCTCGTGCGGCGGATCGTTGATATCGAGGCATAAGCTCACCCACAAACGCCTGTACGTTCCAAACACCCCGCACATTCCTAGAGGGAAGGGCACGGCCGCCGCACGTGAGGGACACACGAGAGAGCCGGCTGCTCCTGGTGCTGCTGATCGCCATCGCGTTCGCACTGATCACGGTGGACATCCGCGGCGGGGAAGACTCCCCGGTCGACGGTGCCCGCCAGGCCGCGGCCGCGGTCTTCGGTCCGATCGAGAACGGGGTGTCGTCGGCGGTCGATCCCGTCGGCAACGCGGTCTCCGCCGTACGCGACTCGGGTGAGCGCCACGACCGGCTCGCCGTCCTGGAGAAGGAAAACGCGGCCCTCAAGGCGAGACTCGGCAGCGACGACCGCAACCGCAGCCGGCTCACGCAGCTCGACAAGTTGCTGAAGACCGCCGGCGCCGGCCAGTACGGCATCAAGGGCGCCGAGGTCATCGCGATAGGAGCGGCGCAGGGCTTCTCCTGGACCATCACCATCGACGTCGGCGCGAACGACGGCATCAAGCGCGACATGACCGTCCTCAACGGAGACGGACTGGTGGGCCGCGTGACCACCGTGGGACCGAACACCGCCACCGTCCTCCTCGCCAGCGACCCGGACTTCACCGTCGGCACCCGCATGGAATCCACCGACGAACTCGGCTTCGCCTCCGGACAGGGCGACCAGCCGCTGCGCGTCGAACTCCTCAACGGCAAGGCGGACGTCAAGAAGGGCGACCGGCTCGTCACCTTCGGCTCGCAGGCCGACAAGCCGTTCGTGCCGGGCGTCCCCGTCGGCGTCGTCTCCCGCGTCGACCCCTCCGGCGGCGGCCTGACCCGCACCCTCTACGTCACCCCGTACGCCGCCTTCACCAAACTCGACATCGTCGGGGTCGTCGTCCAGGCCCCGAAGAAGGATCCGCGCGACACCGTGCTGCCGGCCAAGCCCAAGCCGACCCCCACGCCGACGGTCACCGTCACGGTCACCCCGTCCGCGAGCGCGCCCGCCGACGGCCAGTTCGAGCAAGAGCAGTAGGAGCTGATTTCCCGTGCGCGTCAACCGGATCCTGCTGTCCACCTCGCTGGTCGTCGTGGCCCTGGTGCTCCAGGTGTGCGTCCTCGCCCGCCTCCATCTACCCGGCGCCGTCCCCGACATACTGCTGCTCACCGTCCTGGGCCTGGCCATGGTCTACGGCCATGTCGGCGGCGCCCTCATCGGCTTCGGCGCGGGTCTCCTCGCCGACCTCGCCCCGCCCGCCGACCACGCCGCAGGCCGCTACGCCCTGGTGCTGTGCGTCATCGGCTACCTCGCCGGTCTCATCAAGCCCGAGACCGGCCAGATCAAGTCGGCCACCGGCCCGATGGTCGTGGTGGTCGGCGCCGCCATCGGCTCCACCCTGCTCTACGCCGGGGTCGGCGCCCTCGTCGGCGACACCGCCGCCCGCCATGTGGGCCTGGGCAGCCTGCTGTTCACGGCCGCCGTCTACGACCTGCTGCTCGCCCCCTTCGTCGTCCCCGGCATCATGGCGCTGGCCCGGCGCGCCGACAACGACCCGCTCGCCGAGACCGGCTCCGCCGCCAAGGCCACCGACATCTCCTCGGGCTGGCTCTCCGGCGGCACCGGCCTGAAGATCGGCGGGCAGCGCACCGGACTGCGGGTGAAGGCCGCCCGGTCGAGGGTCGCCCGCGCGGGCCGCATCAAGGGGGTCAAGCGGCTGTGAGCGCGGGTGCTCGCGCGTGGAGCGCGCCAGTGGATGAGTTCACCCGAACGGGGAAGCTCCGGCGGAACGGAGCCTCACAGGCCGGTCGTTCATCATGCGTACGGGCACACGCGTCCGTGCGTGCACACACGTTCGCGTACTGAGAGGGGGAGGCAGCCGCAGTGACCAACATTCCCGAGACCGGGCGGACCCCACGCGTCCAGATCCGGCTCGTCGTGATCCAGATCCTCGTCCTCTCCCTCCTCGGCACCCTCGGCGGGCGCCTGTGGTACCTCCAGATCCGCGAGGGCGCCGCCTACGCCAAGGAGGCCTCCGGCAACCACGTCCAGCAGGTCGTCGAGCCCGCGGTGCGCGGCTCGATCCTGGACGCACGCGGAGTTCCCCTCGCCGACAACGAGACCCGGCTGGTCGTCTCCGCCTCCCGCACCGACCTGCTGAAGATGAAGGACGACGGCAAGGCCGTCCTCAGCAAGCTCGCGGGCGTCCTCGGCATGACCCCGGCCGACGTCATGATGAAGGTCCGGCTGTGCGACGCCAAGACGCCCCAGCCCTGCTGGAACGGCTCGCCGTACCAGCCCATCCCCATCACCGACGAGGCCACGGCGAAGCAGGCCCTGCAGATCCGTGAACGCGCCGAGGACTTCCCCGGGATCACCGCCGAGCCCGAGGCCGTCCGCCGCTACGCCGCCCCCGGCAAGGCCAACACCGCCCAGGTCCTCGGCTACCTCTCGCCGGTCACCGACGAGGAGATCACCAAGGCCCAGGACACCGACTCGCCGTATCTGCGCTCCGACCAGGTCGGCCGCTCCGGCCTCGAGCGCCAGTACGACAAGCAGCTGCGCGGCAAGGCCGGTGTGACCCGCTACGAGGTCGACAACCTCGGCCGCGTCATCGGCAAGGCGGAGGCCACCCCCGCCGAGTCCGGCTCCACCCTCGTCACCAGCGTCGACGCCCGCGTCCAACGGGTCGCGGAGTACGAGCTGGACAACGCGATGAAGATCGCCAGGACCCAGTTCGACAAGATCACCGGTGAGAACTACAAGGCCGACTCGGGCGCCGTCGTCGTGATGGAGGCCAAGACCGGCCGGATCGTCGCCATGTCGTCCGCCCCGACCTACGACCCGAACGTCTGGGTCGGCGGCATCTCCGCCAAGGACTACAAGAAGCTCACCGGCAAGAACTCCGACTACCCGCTGCTCAACAGGGCCATCCAGGGTCAGTCCGCGCCCGGTTCGACGTTCAAGGTGGTCTCCACGGCCGCCGCGGTCGAAGCCGGCTACGAGTGGGACGGCGGCTACCCCTGCACCAGCTCCTACTCGGTCGGTGGCCAGGTCTTCAAGAACTTCGAGGGCGAGAACTTCGGCCCCATCTCCCTCGGCCGGGCGCTCGAGGTCTCCTGCGACACCGTCTTCTACGGCCTCGCCGACCGGGAGTGGAAGAGGGACGGCGGGATCAACCCCAAGAAGGGCGAGCCCAAGGACTACTTCTACAAGGCCGCCCACCAGTTCGGCCTCGGCAAGGAGACCGGCATCGACCTGCCCAACGAGGTCACCGGCCGCGTCCCCGACCGGGCGTGGAAGGAGGCGTACTGGAAGGCCAACAAGGACGCCTGGTGCAAGTCCGGCAAGAAGAACGGCAGTTACGTCGAGAAGATCGCCTACGAGAACTGCCTCGAAGGCAACAAGATGCGCGAGGGCGACTCGATCAACTACTCCATCGGCCAGGGCGACACCCTCGTCACGCCGATCCAGGAGGCCGCGATCTACGGAGCCCTCGCCAACGGCGGCACCATGTACCAGCCGACCATCGGCAAGGCGATCGTCAGCGCCGACGGCAGGACAGTCCAGGAGATCAAGCCGAAGGCCAAGGGCAGGCTGCCGATAGACCAGGCGACCCTCAAGGGCATGGACTCAGCCCTTGAAGGCGTGGTCACCCGCGGTACCGCCGCGTGGAAGTTCGGCGGCTGGCCGCAGGACAAGATCCCGCTGCACGCCAAGACCGGTACCGCCGAGGTCTACGGCAAGCAGACGACGTCCTGGCTCGCCACGTACAGCAAGGACTACACGGTCGTCATGACGATCGCCCAGGCCGGTACGGGCTCCGGTGCCTCCGGTGAAGCGGTGCGCCACATCTACAACGCCCTGTACGGCGTCTCCGCCGACGGCAAGATCGAGAAGAAGAACGCCCTGCTGCCCACCCCGCAGAAGAGCCTGCCGAAGATCAAGACGGACGGTTCGATCACCGCGCCGAAGGTCGCCAAGGACCCGGCCAAGGACCAGCGGGTCAGCCAGGAGGGCGAGAAGGCCCCGGACGAGGGCCAGCCGGCGGGCACCGTCGCCTCACCGGCGGCCACCAACCGCGACACCCGCAGGCGCGGCCGCAGGAGCCGTAAGAGGGGATGCCGGAGGATGCTCACATGACCGGGGCCAACAGCTTCCAGGTCTCCGGGTACGGGCCCGAACGGGCCGGCTGGACACGGATCTTCGCCCGTGATTCGCTGGCCCGCCGACTCGACTGGCCGATACTGCTGTCGGGCCTCGCCCTGTCACTGATCGGCTCGCTCCTGGTCTACTCGGCGACCCGCAACCGCACCGAGATCAACCAGGGCGACCCGTACTACTTCCTGGTCCGGCACCTCATGAACACCGGCATCGGGTTCGCCCTGATGATCGGCACGGTCTGGCTCGGCCACCGCACCCTGCGCAACGTGGTGCCGATCCTCTACGGCCTCTCGGTCTTCCTGCTCCTCCTTGTGCTCACCCCGCTCGGCTCCACGGTCAACGGCGCGCACTCCTGGATCGTGCTCGGCGGCGGCTTCTCGCTGCAGCCCTCGGAGTTCGTGAAGATCACGATCATCCTGGGCATGGCGATGCTGCTGGCCACTCGTGTCGACGCGGGCGACCGGGAGTACCCCGATCACCGGACCGTCCTGCAGGCCCTGGGCCTGGCCGCCGTGCCGATGCTGATCGTGATGCTCATGCCCGACCTCGGCTCGGTCATGGTCATGGTGATCATCGTGCTGGGCGTGCTGCTCGCCTCCGGCGCCTCCAACCGTTGGGTGTTCGGCCTGATCGGCGCGGGCGCGGCCGGCGCGATCTCTGTCTGGCAGCTGCACATCCTTGACGAGTACCAGATCGCCCGTTTCGCGGCCTTCGCCAACCCCGAGCTCGACCCGGCGGGCGTCGGCTACAACACCAACCAGGCCCGCATCGCGATCGGTTCGGGCGGACTGACCGGGGCGGGACTCTTCCACGGCTCCCAGACCACCGGCCAGTTCGTGCCCGAGCAGCAGACCGACTTCGTCTTCACCGTCGCCGGTGAGGAGCTGGGCTTCGTCGGCGCGGGACTCATCATCGTGCTGCTCGGCGTCGTCCTGTGGCGGGCCTGCCGCATCGCCCGCGAGACGACCGAGCTGTACGGCACGATCGTCGCCGCGGGGATCGTCGCCTGGTTCGCCTTCCAGGCCTTCGAGAACATCGGAATGACCCTCGGCATCATGCCGGTGACCGGCCTGCCCCTGCCGTTCGTGTCCTACGGCGGTTCCTCGATGTTCGCGGTGTGGGTGGCGGTGGGGCTGTTGCAGTCGATCCGGGTGCAGCGGCCGATGTCGGCCTAGCGGCACCTGAAGGGGGGAGCGGAATGGCCGAGGAGTTCGTGGCCCTGTGTCCGGTGACCGAGGAGCTGGTGAGCCAGCTTCTCGCGCTGGCGGAGCTGGACCTGACCGACGACGACGCCATCGAGGCGCGGATGCGCGAGGCCGGCTGGCCCGACTGGTCGCAGGCGGTGCGCGGGCCGGCGTACGAGGAGACGCCCGATGTCCCCGACGCCACCCACGTCACCCCGCAGGGCCACTTCGTCACCTGCGACGGTGACGGCTCGCTGCACCTGCCGTTCGCCTACCTCTACTCGGTCGACGGCGGTCTGCTCGACGAGGACTGCTGGGGCACGCTGCCCGGTTGGACCAGTGAGGAGGGCGCCTGGCGGCCGGAGTTCGACGCCCACTTCGCCGCCGTCGTCCAGCGCTTCACCGACCGGCTCGGCCTGCCGAACCACGACATCCGGCAGCCCAGGTACGACACCCGGTACGTCAGCTGGCGCCTGGAGCACAACGCGCTGATCGTCGGACAGGGCCCGGAGCCGCTGTCGTACCACCAGTTCGAGGACGCCCATGTGTACCTCGTCTCCCGGACGGCGAAGGACGCGCCGTTCCCGGACGGGGAGCGGATGCGGGCGCTGCTGACGACCTGATCGAGGGCGCCCACCACTGCCGTCCCGGCCGGTCAGCCACTAGATTCATTCCATGGCGGAGACGAAACGCGAGATCGAGCGCAAGTACGAATCCGACGAGAGCGGGCTTCCCGACCTGACCGGCGTCGCCGGAGTCGCGGACGTCCTCGACAAGGGCGTGGCGGAACTGGACGCCACCTACTACGACACGTCGGACCTGCGCCTCGCCGCGGCGTCGATCACCCTGCGCCGCCGCACCGGCGGCTCCGACGCCGGCTGGCATCTGAAGCTGCCGGTCGGCCCCGGCGTCCGGGACGAGGTCCGGGCCCCCCTCTCCGACACCGTCCCCGAGGAACTGGCGGCGCTGGTCCGCTCACACGTCCGCGGGGGCCAACTGGTGGCCGTGATCCGGCTGCGCTCCGACCGGGACGTACGCGAACTCCTCGACAACGCCGGGCGCCTCCTCGCCGAGGTGAGCGTGGACGCCGTACGGGCGGATCGGCTCTTCGGCGGCGAGGGCACCGCCCAGTGGACCGAGATCGAGGTGGAGCTCGCCGACGGCGGTGACCCGGCCTTCCTGGACAAGGTGGAGAAGCGATTGCGCAAGGCGGGCGTACGGCCGTCGGCGTCCCCGTCCAAGCTGGCCCGCGCGCTCGCGGAGACGGCTCCGCGCCGCAAGCGCCGCAAGGGCGCGACACGGCCCGGTGAGCCCGTCACCGCGGGCGACCACGTCATGGCGTACGTCCGGGCCCAGCGGGACGCCATCGTCGAGCTCGACCCGGCCGTGCGCCGGGACGTCGAGGACTCCGTGCACGACATGCGGGTCGCCACCCGCCGGCTGCGCAGCACCTTCCGCTCGTTCGGCAAGGTCCTCGACCGGACCGTCACCGACGACGTCGGCGGGGAGCTGAAGTGGCTGGCCGGAGAGCTGGGCCTGGGCCGCGACCAGGAGGTCCTCGCCGAGCGCCTGACCGCGTCCCTCGACGATCTGCCCCCCACCCTGCTGTCGGGTCCGGTGCGGGAGCGGCTGGGCGCCTGGGCCGGTGCCGGGCGCGGCGGCTCGCGCCGCCGCGTGCTGGGCGTACTGGACTCCCCGCGCTATCTGACCCTGCTCGACACTCTGGACGCCCTGGTCGCCGACCCGCCCCTGCGCAAGGCGTCCGGCCGCAAACCGCGCAAGGTGCTCGCCAAGGCCGTACGCAAGGACTTCGGAAAGGTCGCCGTACTGGTGGAGGAAGCCATGGAGCAGCCGCCCGGCCAGGACCGTGACCTCGGCCTGCACGAGGCCCGCAAGAAGGCCAAGCGGACCCGCTACGCGGCGGAGGCGGCCGTCCCCGCGCTCGGCGCCCCGGCGAAGGACCTGGGCAAGTCCATGAAGGCGCTCCAGACCCTGCTCGGCGAGCACCAGGACAGCGTGATGACCCGCACGACCCTGCGCGAGCTGTCCGCGGTGGCGCACGCGGCGGGAGAGAGCTCCTTCACGTACGGGGTGCTGTACGGGCGTGAGGAGCGCCGGGCGGCGAGTACGGAGGGGGAGCTGCCCGGGGTGTGGGCGTCGATGCGCGGCAGTCTGGATCTCTGAGCGCCTCCGTGCGTACGGGGGAGGGCTTCAGCCGCGTTAGGCTAGATGGTCACCCCTGTCAGCTCACGAAGGTTCGCGAGATGCCTGCCGAATCCGCGGAGGCCGCTGAGTCTGTGTTCCCGCAGCTCGAAGCTCTGCTCCCGCATGTGCAGAAGCCGATCCAGTACGTCGGCGGAGAGCTCAACTCCACGGTCAAGCCGTGGGAGTCCTGTGACGTCCGCTGGGCGCTCATGTATCCGGACGCCTACGAGGTCGGTCTGCCCAACCAGGGCGTCATGATCCTCTACGAGGTGCTGAACGAGCAGGAGGGCGTCCTCGCCGAGCGCACGTACAGCGTGTGGCCGGACCTGGAGGCGTTGATGCGGGAGCACGGCGTCCCGCAGTTCACGGTGGACAGCCACCGGCCGCTGAAGGCCTTCGACGTGTTCGGTCTGTCCTTCTCCACGGAGCTGGGCTACACGAACATGCTGACGGCGCTGGACCTGGCGGGCATCCCGCTGGAGTCGAAGGACCGCGGCCTGGACGACCCGATCGTCCTGGCCGGCGGCCACGCGGCCTTCAACCCGGAGCCGATCGCCGACTTCATCGACGCGGCGGTCATCGGCGACGGCGAGCAGGCCGTCCTCGACATGACCCGGATCATCCGGGAGTGGAAGGCGGAGGGCCGGCCGGGCGGCCGCGAGGAGGTCCTCTTCCGCCTGGCGAAGACGGGCGGGGTGTACATCCCGGCGTTCTACGACGTGGAGTACCTCCAGGACGGCCGTATCGCCCGTGTGGTCCCCAACCGCTCGGGTGTCCCGTGGCGCGTGTCGAAGCACACGGTGATGGACCTGGACGAGTGGCCGTACCCGAAGCAGCCCCTGGTGCCGCTGGCCGAGACGGTCCACGAGCGGATGTCGGTGGAGATCTTCCGCGGCTGCACCCGCGGCTGCCGCTTCTGCCAGGCCGGCATGATCACCCGCCCGGTCCGGGAACGCTCGATCACGGGCATCGGCGACATGGTCGACAAGGGCCTGAAGGCGACGGGCTTCGAGGAGGTGGGCCTGCTCTCCCTGTCCTCCGCGGACCACTCGGAGATCGGCGACATCGCCAAGGGCCTGGCCGACCGCTACGAGGAGGACAAGATCGGCCTGTCCCTCCCCTCCACCCGCGTCGACGCCTTCAACATCGACCTGGCGAACGAGCTCACCCGCAACGGCCGCCGTTCGGGCCTCACCTTCGCCCCCGAGGGCGGTTCGGAGCGCATCCGCAAGGTCATCAACAAGATGGTCTCGGAGGACGACCTGATCAGGACCGTCTCCACGGCCTACGGCAACGGCTGGCGCCAGGTGAAGCTGTACTTCATGTGCGGCCTGCCGACGGAGACCGACGAGGACGTGCTCCAGATCGCCGACATGGCGACGAAGGTGATCGCCAAGGGCCGCGAGGTCTCCCGCTCGAACGACATCCGCTGCACGGTCTCGATCGGCGGTTTCGTCCCCAAGCCCCACACCCCCTTCCAGTGGGCGCCGCAGCTGTCGGCCGAGGAGACGGACGCCCGCCTGGAGAAGCTCCGCGACAAGATCCGCGGCGACAAGAAGTACGGCCGCTCGATCGGCTTCCGTTACCACGACGGCAAGCCCGGCATCGTCGAGGGCCTGCTCTCCCGGGGCGACCGCCGCATCGGCGCGGTCATCCGCGCGGTCTACGACGACGGCGGCCGCTTCGACGGCTGGCGCGAGCACTTCTCCTACGACCGCTGGATGAGTTGCGCCGACAAGGCCCTGGTTCCCTTCGGCGTCGACGTCGACTGGTACACCACCCGCGAGCGCTCCTACGAGGAGGTCCTCCCCTGGGACCACCTCGACTCCGGCCTCGACAAGGACTGGCTCTGGGAGGACTGGCAGGACGCCCTCGACGAGACGGAGGTCGAGGACTGCCGCTGGACGCCCTGCTTCGACTGCGGAGTGTGCCCGCAGATGGACACCTCGATCCAGATCGGCCCGACGGGCAAGAAGCTGCTGCCCCTGACGGTCAAGGACGCGGGACCTGCGGCCGGTGGACACACTCACTGAGACCCGGGCCGGTCATGGAGCCCCCTTCGCCTGCGGAGGGGGCTCTTGTCGTGCGGTCAGGAATCGAGAAGCGCCGGACCCCGCGCCGCGTCTACGGTGAGGTCCATGAGGACCGAGAGGGAGTCGAACGTGCCGCATGCTGCCGACAGCCATGATGTGATTCGCGTGCACGGGGCGCGGGTGAACAATCTCAAGGACGTCAGTGTCGAGATTCCCAAGCGTCGGCTGACGGTGTTCACCGGTGTGTCCGGGTCGGGCAAGAGTTCGCTGGTCTTCGACACGGTCGCCGCGGAGTCGCAGCGGCTGATCAATGAGACGTACAGCGCGTTCGTGCAGGGGTTCATGCCGACGTTGGCGCGGCCCGAGGTCGACGTGCTGGACGGGCTGACGACCGCGATCATCGTGGACCAGGAGCGGATGGGCGCCAACGCCCGCTCGACCGTCGGAACCGTGACGGATACCAACGCGATGCTGCGCATCCTGTTCAGTCGGATGGGGAAGCCCCACATCGGGCCGCCCAACGCGTATTCGTTCAACGTTCCCTCGGTGAAGGCGAGCGGTGCGATCACCGTCGAGCGCGGTGGCAGGACGAAGGCCGAGAAGGCCACGTTCAATCGGCTGGGCGGGATGTGTCCGCGCTGTGAGGGCATGGGCGCGGTCACCGACTTCGACCTGTCGGCGCTGTACGACGACAGCCTGTCGCTCAACGAGGGCGCGCTCACGATCCCCGGCTACAGCATGGAGGGCTGGTACGGGCGGATCTACCGGGGCTGCGGATTCTTCGACCCGGACAAGCCGATCCGCCGGTTCACCAAGAAGGAGCTGCACGACCTGCTCCACAAGGAACCGACCAAGATCAAGGTCGAGGGGATCAACCTGACGTACGAGGGGCTGATCCCGAAGGTCCAGAAGTCGTTCCTGTCCAAGGACGTCGACGCGCTGCAGCCGCACATCCGCGCCTTCGTGGAGCGGGCGGTGACGTTCTCGACCTGTCCCGAGTGCGACGGCACCCGGCTCAGCGCCGAGGCGCGGGCGTCGAAGATCGACGGGAAGAACATCGCCGACGTCTGCGCGATGCAGATCAGTGACCTGGCCGACTGGGTCCGCGGGCTCGACGATCCGTCCGTGGCGCCGCTGCTGACCGCGCTGGCGCACACGCTCGACTCGTTCGTCGAGATCGGCCTCGGCTACCTCAGCCTCGACCGTCCCTCGGGCACCCTCTCGGGCGGCGAGGCGCAGCGCACCAAGATGATCCGCCACCTCGGCTCCTCCCTCACCGATGTCACCTACGTCTTCGACGAGCCGACGATCGGGCTGCACCCCCATGACATCCAGCGGATGAACCGTCTGTTGCTCCAGTTGCGCGACAAGGGCAACACCGTGCTGGTCGTGGAGCACAAGCCGGAGGCGATCACGATCGCCGACCACGTCGTCGACCTCGGCCCGCGCGCCGGCGCGGAGGGGGGCGAGGTGGTGTTCGAGGGCACGGTCGAGGGGCTGCGGGGCAGTGGCACGCTCACCGGGCGGCATCTGGACGACCGGGCCGTGCTGAAGCCCTCGGTGCGCAAGCCGTCGGGCGTGCTCGAGGTGCGCGGCGCCGCCACGAACAACCTGCGGGACGTCGCCGTCGACATCCCGCTCGGCACGCTGGTCGTCGTCACCGGGGTCGCGGGCTCCGGCAAGAGTTCGCTGATCCACGGCTCGGTGTCCGGGCGGGACGGAGTGGTCTCGGTCGACCAGACCGCGATCCGTGGCTCCAGACGGAGCAACCCGGCGACGTACACCGGACTGCTCGACCCGATCCGCAAGGCGTTCGCCAAGGCCAACGGCGTCAAGCCGGCGTTGTTCAGCGCCAACTCCGAGGGTGCCTGCCCGGCCTGCAACGGTGCCGGTGTCGTCTACACCGACCTGGCGATGATGGCCGGCGTCGCCACCACCTGCGAGGCCTGCGAGGGGAAGCGGTTCCAGGCGTCGGTCCTCGACCACCACCTCGGCGGCCGTGACATCAGCGAGGTGCTGGCGATGTCGGTGACCGAGGCCGAGGAGTTCTTCGGCGCGGGCGAGGCGCGTACGCCGGCCGCGCACAGGATCCTCGACCGGCTCGCCGACGTCGGTCTCGGCTATCTCACCCTCGGCCAGCCGCTCACCACGCTGTCCGGTGGCGAGCGGCAGCGGCTGAAGCTGGCCACGCACATGGGTGAGAAGGGCGGCGTCTACGTCCTCGACGAGCCGACCACCGGCCTGCATCTCGCCGACGTCGAGCAGCTGCTGGGCCTGCTCGACCGGCTCGTGGACTCCGGCAAGTCGGTCATCGTCATCGAGCACCACCAGGCGGTCATGGCGCACGCGGACTGGATCATCGACCTCGGTCCGGGGGCCGGCCACGACGGCGGCCGCATCGTCTTCGAGGGCACCCCGGCCGACCTCGTCGCCGCCCGCTCCACCCTCACCGGGGAGCACCTCGCGGCGTACGTCGGTGCCTGACCGGGGTTCTCGCGGGCGCCGAACGGGGTAGCTCCGCGTGCGCCTCGTCGGCTCCGGCTCGAGCCTGGATCCATGAGTCTGCGTCCCTGGGTCGTCGTCGAGGCGCCGGACAGGCGTGGCCTGCGGCAGGTCACCCTGGGCGGCGAGAGGGTGGGCAGCGCCTGGTCATCGGGGGAGTTGCGCAAGCTGCTCGCACGCCACGGCTGTCCGCCGGACATGGATCTGGAGGATCCGGTGTCCTTCTGCTGGCGCGGGGGTGACAGCAGGACATGGCCCGACCGCGCCTGGGTAAGGCGGTCGGTCATCGTGGTCATGATGACCGGACTGCTCGCGTCCACGGTCCTCAACGCGGTGATCGGATGGCCGGACGCCTCCGGCGCCCTGACTTTCGCGCAGCGGATCAGTGGCGCTCTGTTCGTCCTGTCTGGCGTGGTGCAAGGTGCGGCAGCGATCGCGGTACTCGACTACTGGGGGAGAGGACAGCACAAGACCTCTGGGGCGATTGTTCTGCTCGGGGTGCTCATCGCGCTGGCCACTGACAGTCTCCTCCTGTCCATGTGGCTCGAAGAGAGGGAGTTCACGTACTACCTGCTGGTGTTTCTTCCTCTCTTGTGCTGGTCTCTCTGGGCACTCCTCCTTCTGGTGCGCGAAAAGTCGTGGATGGGTATTCCACAACCCAAAAGGTTTGCGGCCGGAGTGGTCGCCACAGCGCTCCTGACCGGCGTCAGCCTGGCGTATTCCACCATGTACCAGCCTGCTGCGGCGCCCATGCACTTCTCCCTGAGAGCGGAGTTCGGGAGGTCTCGGGCGGACCAGCATCTTCCCTTTGTCCATGTCCCGTTGACTCTTTACATGAAAAACACTGGAGGGATTCCGGTGTACATCATCAACGACATTTACACGGTTCGTGGAAGAAGTGCTGAATATTTCCAGACCGGGGACCTGTCCGCAGGATGGAGAGAGAGCTCGGGCAGGCGGGGTGAACGTGAGGGGGAGGCGGAACTGAACGTCGGTAATATCAAGTACACACCTATAAGCAGCGGTCATTTCTACGGTCCTGGCAACTGGCTCGACGTCGGGCAGGAATACACGCTGAAGAAAGTGTTCGAAATTCCTGAGGATACCCTTTATGACACGGTGAGCGTCGACTTGCAGATCGCGTACCTCAGGAAGGACCGTGGGAAGCTCGACGTGGATGAGTTCAGGTCTCCTCATCCTACCTGGAATGTGAGTGATCGGAAGTATTACTGCCCCCCGGCGTTGTGCGGAGAGCAGCTCATATATCGCGGGCTCATACGGCACAACAACAACCTCGTGAACGTGACGCGCAAACCGCGCTATGTGACAGCGATCTGGTCTCCCGGGCGCCGACGCATCATATCCTCGATCTCCTCGTTCTCTTTTGAGGTATGGAGGAGAGATCCCCGGGAAGAAAAAAGAGAGGCGGACCGTTATGGTGCCGCCAAGGCCCGTGCCAGTGCAGAGGTGCCCGTCGCGGAACTGCTGAGCCCTTCCGACACTTGAGACGCAGTCCAGGCGGCTCTACTCCTCGCCGCTGTTGGCAAGCCAGGACCCCGCGGTGACCCCGAGCTCGTCGAGATACGCGGCGGTCTTCTGGCAATAGAGGGACCCCATACCGAGGTTCGCGACCAGATCCTTTTCCGGCAGTATCTCGGCGAGCTTGATGATGAGCGATGTGATCTCGAACGACGCGTGCGTGCTCTCGTCGTTCCGCAACTGGGCGAGGACGTCGAGCGACTCGTCGCCCTGTTCCTTGCTCTTCCAGAAGTCCTTGACCCCTTCGCTGTTCCACCTCTTGGGGGTCAGGTCTTTCAGACCCTCGCTGAGGTCATGCTCCACGGTGGAATCGAATATGGCATTGGTGCATGTTTCGGCCGCCTTGCCGAGGGGGTCCTTCGGCTGGTCCTGAGTCGCCGCGACCTCCTCCTGCTGCTCCCTCATCCGAGCGGTCTCTGCCTTGGCGTCCTTCGTGGCCTTCGCCTTGTCCGCCTCTGACGTCCTGGGGTCGTTGACCTTCTGCACCATCGAACTGACTCGATGCGTGGTCTCGGCAAGCTCTTCCTGTTCCCCGTCCGGCTGCGCGAGCTCTTTCTGCTGCGTCCGGGGCGACTTGTAGCCCTGGATGATGTCGGCCGAGCTGCTCATCGGCATCATGGCCCAACGCCACTTGTTCGAGCCGTGACTCCGTTTCAAGGCGTCGTTCCCCTGCAGCACGATCGCGATCAGATGACCCCGCAGCTTCGGTGGCGTCTTGGGGTCGCAGATCATGCGCAGCGTGGAGGTCGTCCGCTTCACCACCAGGATGAGCATGGACCGCTCCTCGGGCGGCACGCTCTCGTCGTGGCCCACCTCCAGTGTGGAAGTCACCTGTTTCACGAGCGCCATCAACTGTTCCCGCAGCTCGCCGGGTGTTCCGCGGGCGCTGATGGCCACCAGCGCGATGGTCAGCTGTTCTACGCTCTCGATGACTCCTTGCCTGTCCTGCGGTGACGTCTTTGGGGCCTCGACCGCCCGCAGTGTGTCCGTCAATTTTTCAACGGTCGGGACGAGTTCCGCGGGTACGTGTTCCTTCTTCTCCTCCAGTGTGGTCGTTACGCCTTCAATTGCTTCCGTTTGCTCCGCCGGAGGTTCGGTCGTCCCTTGGTCCGTGCCCGTGCCCGTGCCCGTGCCCGTGTCCGACTCCGTGCCCGTGTCATGGGAACCTGACGATCCGTCAGATGACGGCGTTCGGTCCGAAGTCGCCGTATCACCCGGAGACGTCGTACCACCCGATGTCGACGGGGTGGGTGTGGGCGTCGGCGTGACACTCGGCGCCGACGGGGGAGGCGACGGGGGAGGCGACGGGGACGGCGACTCGAGGGTCGGCGGGGGCGAAGGAGGCGGTGTCGTCTGCGCGGGTACGCCGGCCCTGCTCGCGCCGTGGGCCTGAGACACTGTCACCGCAGTCGTCAGACCTGCCGGACACGCGAGCGCCGCAGCCAAGAGGGACGCGTTGACCCTGTGGAAGGCATGCCGCCGGGTGGTTCTGGCCATGGTGATTCCAGATGCGCTTCGAGGTGTGCTGCCTCATACGTTGCGGACCCGGCCCTATGACTCCACTCTTCACCCGGTCGGCGCATCCCGCAAGGCGAACCCCGGGTGACGGACCCGGTGTTGTCGCAGGTGTGGGGAGTTCGAGGACGAGTGGAGCAGACGGAGCCGTACGGGATCCGGACGGGGGCCTGTGGCGTCTACGCCGTTATGGACCTCGAAAAGCCACCAGTTCAGCCCCCGCGACAGGCGCCGCCCGAAGGGTGTCTCACCGTCGCGATCCGGATTCCCGTGCGGATCGTGGTGCTTGTGCTCGTCGTGCCGGTGCGGATGGTGTGGGACGCGCTCGTCGTCGTCGGGCGCGTCCTGAGGGACACCGTGCTCAGGCCGCTCGGGCGGGCGCTGTTGTGGCTCGGCAAGGCCCTGATCGTGTGGCCGGTGGTCGGCCTCTGGCGCTACGTCCTCGTCCCCGTCGGAAAGGCGCTGGCCTGGCTCGGGAAAGTGCTCGTCGTCGTGCCGCTCGTGTGGTTCCACCGGTATGTGCTCACACCGGTCGGACACGGCCTCGCGTGGCTGTACGCGCACGGGCTGACGCCCATCGGGCACGGGATCATGTGGCTGCTCAGGGGCATCGGAGCCGGGTTCGCCGCCCTCGGCCTCGGCGTGTACACCGCCGTGGCCCGGCTCGCCCGGTATCTGGTCGTCGTACCCGCCATGTGGCTGTACGAGTGGATCCTCGCGCCCGTCGGCCGGGCCGTCGCCCGGTGCGTGACCGGGCTCGTGCGGCTGGTCGGCATGGTCCTGTACTGGACCACCCGCATCCTGATCGTGCTGCCCGCGCTCGCCGCGTGGCGCTGGATCCTCACGCCCGTCGGGCGCGTCCTCGCGGTGATCGGGCGCGAGGTGTGGGACGCGCTCGGGCACGCCTGGCGGATCGCGGGGTACGTCTCGCGCGCCGTGGGGCGGTTTCTGGGGACGCTCTTGCGGTGGATCTTCGTGGAGCCGGTGCGGTGGGTGTACCGCACGGTGCTGACCCCGGTGGGGCACGTCGTACGGGACCTGGTGCTGCGGCCCGCCGCCGAGGCCGCCCGCGCCGTTCGACGGGCCACCCGGCAGGCCCTCGCCGCCGCCCGCGACTCGGTACGGCAGGCGCGCGCCGACCTCCGCCGCATGCTCCTCGGTGCGCCGCGGGAGCGGGAGGCGGTGGCCCGGCGGGAACCCTCGGGCCGCGAGACACGTACTCTTGGTAGCAGTACGACCGCTCTCACGAAGGACTAGGACACTGGGCAAGCGACAGCCCGAAGGCCCGCCGCCCGCACCCGCGGTGCAGCGCATCCGACTGCGTTACACCAAGCGCGGCCGCCTCCGGTTCACCAGCCACCGTGACTTCCAGCGCGCCTTCGAGCGTGCGTTGCGTCGTGCCGAGGTGCCGATGGCGTACTCGGCGGGATTCACGCCACATCCGAAGGTGTCGTACGCCAATGCCGCACCCACCGGCACGGGCAGTGAGGCGGAGTACCTGGAGATCGCGCTCACCGAGGCGCGCGACCCCGAGAAACTCAGGCTCCTCCTCGACGAGTCGATGCCCACCGGGCTCGACATCATCGACGCGGTCGAGGCCCGCACTCCGGGTCTGGCCGACCGGCTGACCGCCTCCGTGTGGGAGCTGCGGCTGGACGGGGCGGACCCCGCCGACGCCGGCCGCGCGGTCGAGGCCTTCAACGGGGCCGAGGCCGTCGAGGTCCAGCGCAAGACCAAGAACGGCGTCCGCACCTTCGACGCCCGACCCGCGGTCGTACAACTTGAAACGCAGAGTGATCCGGCTGATAGGCCGACCGACCAGCCCTGTGCGATACTGCGGCTGGTTGTTCGGCACGTGACGCCTGCCGTTCGACCCGACGACGTCCTGTCCGGTCTCCGCGCCGTGGCCGACCTGGCGCCGCCGGTCCCCGCAGCGGTGACCAGGCTGGCGCAGGGGCTGCTCGATGAAGAGACCGGCACGGTGACCGACCCGCTCGCGCCCGACCGCGAGGCAGCGGAGGCCCTCACAACGGCCGCCCCGACTGCCGCCGCGAAGGTGCCGGCGTAAGGAAGGTCCCGCGAAGGGACGGACGTCGTAGCGCCGCCCTCGGACTCGGGAGCCACCTGGGTCGGGCAGCGCACTGACCACAAGACTTTCGCCAGGCCGTACGCATTCGGCGTACGGAACCGGCGAGACAGGACACAGAGAGCTCCCGTGTGGCGCCCGCGCCCCGGACGGCGGCACCGCGCATCGCGCGAGCCGCGGACGTCAACGGCGATCGATGTGATCGACGCCGGACCAGGCGCGGCGCCCGGGAGCCTGACGGGAGAAACGCCCGCATGCTCGAGCCGACCGAACCCAACGAGTCCGTGACGGATTCCGAATCGAACAACAGCCCCAGCGACACGCTGCCGCCGCGCCGCCGGCGCCGTGCCGCGTCCCGCCCGGCCGGTCCGCCGACCGGTGCGGATGCCGTCTCCGCGGAGGAGCAGGCGGAGATTGTCGCGCCGGCCATACCGGCTGCGGCGGAGGACGAGGAAGAAAAGCTCGACGAGACGGTTGTGACCGTCGAGGCGACCGAGGCCGTCGAGGCCACCGAAGCTTCTGAGGCGACGGTGACCGCCGGGTCTCAGGCTCCCGCCGAGGAGGCCGCGCCCGCACGTAGCCGTCGTCGGGCGACGCGCCGTGCGTCAGCGCCCGCCGGGGCTCCGGCCGCGGTCGAGGCCGCGGAGACCGTCGTGCCGGTGGCTGCCGCTGCCGCTGCCGCGGAGACCGTCGTGCCGGAGGAGACCGCTGCCCCCGCTGCCGACGGATCGGCGCAGGCGGGAGAGGCCGAGCCGGCTGCTCCGGCCCGTCCCCGCCGTCGGGCCACGCGCCGCGCGTCAGCGCCCGCCGGGGCCCCCGCCCAGGCCGAGGTGGTCGACAGCGCGGCCCACGCATCCGGTGCCGCGGAGGCCACTCCCGCCGCCGAGACCGCCGAGGTGGCCGCCGCTGCCGAGGCCGACGGGGCCGCGCGCCCGCGCCGTCGTGCCACGCGCCGGGCGTCCGCGCCCGTGGGTGAGCCCAAGGAGACCGAGGGCGCTCAGGCCGCTGAGACTGCCGAGACCGCCGAGACGGTGGACGCCGTCGCCGGAGAGGCCGCCGCCCCCGCTGAGCCCGTCGCCCCCGCTGAGGAGGACGCTCCGCGTCGGGTGCGTCGCCGGGCCACGCGCCGCGTCGCCGCTCCCGCCGAGACGTCCGTGAGCGACGAGACGGCCCCGACCTCCGCGACCACCACCGTGGCCGAGGGCGAGTCCGCCGGCACACCGGCGTCGGAGGCACCCGCTGCGAACGGTGAGGCCCCTTCCGAGGCCGCCGAGGGTGCGGGCACCCGTACCGCCGCCGCTGCCGCGTCCGCCGAGGACGCCGGTGTTCAGGGTGACGAGGGCGGCTCGCCGCGCCGTGCCCGGCGGCGGGCTGTGCGCAAGGCCGCTGTCGGGTTCTCCGAGCCCGGGCGGGCGGAGGCCGGGGAGGCCGATGCACCGCGTCGGCCGGCGCGTCCCACTGTCGCCCTGTTCCAGGCGCCGGTGTTCGCCGAGCCGAGGTTCCAGACTCCGGAGCGAGCCGCCGCCGAGGCGGCCGCTGAGGCCGCCGACGACGTGGCCGAGGAGACCGTGGAGACCGAGGCCGCCGCAGAGCTCCCGGAGGAGCAGACCGGGTCGCGGCGCCGCCGTAGGCGCCGGGGTGCGGGCGGCGAGGAGGCCGAGTCCGGCCGGGCCGCCGTGACCGCCGAGACCGTCGAGACCGCTGAGGCGGAGGAGGCCGAGGAGTCGGCCGAGGACGGCGCCGAGGGCGACGACACGGAGGAGACCGGGTCGCGGCGTCGCCGTCGGCGTGGCGGCCGGCGTCGCCGTCGGGGCGACTCCGGTGACGCCGAGGGCGGCGAGTCCGGTGACGCCGAGTCCGACGAGGACACCGCCGAGCAGGCTGAGCAGGACGCCGAGGACACCGCCGAGCAAAACACCGAGGACGGCGAGGACGCAGAGGACGGCGAGGACGACGACAGGCACGGCGAGGAGGATGCCGGCGGGTCCAGCTCCAGCAGCCGTCGCCGCCGTCGCCGTCGCCGTCGGGCCGGTGACTCCGCCGCCGAGGCCGAGCCCGGCGAGGGCGACCCCGAGCGCACCGTCGTGAAGGTCCGCGAGCCCCGCCCGAAGGCCGAGCCGTCCGACGAGGTGCAGTCCATCAAGGGCTCCACCCGTCTGGAGGCGAAGAAGCAGCGCCGCCGCGAGGGGCGCGAGCAGGGCCGTCGCCGGGTCCCGATCATCACCGAGGCGGAGTTCCTGGCCCGCCGCGAGGCCGTCGAGCGCGTGATGGTCGTCCGGCAGAGCGGTGAGCGCACGCAGATCGGCGTCCTGGAGGACGGCGTGCTCGTCGAGCACTACGTCAACAAGGAGCAGTCGACCTCGTACGTCGGCAACGTCTACCTGGGCAAGGTCCAGAACGTGCTGCCGTCGATGGAGGCCGCCTTCATCGACATCGGCAAGGGACGCAACGCCGTCCTGTACGCCGGTGAGGTCAACTTCGAGGCGCTGGGCATGTCCAACGGGCCGCGCCGTATCGAGTCGGCGCTGAAGTCGGGCCAGTCGGTGCTCGTCCAGGTCACCAAGGACCCCATCGGGCACAAGGGCGCCCGCCTCACCAGCCAGGTCTCCCTGCCGGGCCGCTACCTCGTGTACGTCCCCGAGGGCTCGATGACCGGCATCAGCCGCAAGCTGCCCGACACCGAGCGGGCCCGGCTGAAGACCATCCTCAAGAAGATCGTCCCCGAGGACGCGGGCGTCATCGTGCGCACCGCCGCCGAGGGCGCGAGCGAGGACGAGCTGCGCCGTGACGTCGAGCGGCTCCAGGCGCAGTGGGAGGACATCAAGAAGAAGGCGAAGAGCGGCAACGCCCCGACGCTGCTGTACGGCGAGCCGGACATGACCGTCCGGGTCGTGCGCGACATCTTCAACGAGGACTTCTCCAAGGTCGTCGTCAGCGGTGACGAGGCCTGGTCGACCATCCACGGCTACGTCTCGCACGTCGCCCCGGACCTGGCCGAGCGCCTGTCGAAGTGGACCTCCGAGGTCGACGTCTTCGCCACCTACCGGATCGACGAGCAGCTCGCCAAGGCGCTGGACCGCAAGGTCTGGCTGCCCAGCGGCGGTTCGCTGGTGATCGACCGGACCGAGGCGATGGTCGTCGTCGACGTCAACACCGGCAAGTTCACCGGCCAGGGCGGCAACCTCGAGGAGACGGTCACCAGGAACAACCTGGAGGCGGCCGAGGAGATCGTGCGCCAGCTGCGGCTGCGCGACCTCGGCGGCATCATCGTCATCGACTTCATCGACATGGTGCTGGAGTCCAACCGGGATCTGGTGCTGCGTCGCCTCCTCGAGTGCCTGGGCCGCGACCGTACGAAGCACCAGGTCGCCGAGGTGACCTCGCTGGGGCTGGTGCAGATGACCCGCAAGCGGGTCGGCCAGGGGCTGCTGGAGTCGTTCTCCGAGACCTGCGTGCACTGCAACGGGCGCGGAGTCATCGTCCACATGGAGCAGCCGACCTCCGCCGGAGGCGGCGGCAAGCGCAAGAAGCGCGGCCGGGGCGGCGACGGACACGTCCACGAGCACGAGGCCGTGGCCCTCGAGACCACCGAGGCCGTGCTGACCGCCGAGGAGGAGGCGGAGAGCGAGGCCGAGATCGTCGCCGAGGTGGCCGAGCCGGTGGCCCTCAGCGCCCCCGACTTCGCGCCGGACGAGGAGCTGTACAGCAGCGTCGCGGAGGCGGAGGCCGCCGCCGGTCGCGGTCGCGGCAGGCGCCGGGCGAGCCGGCGGGTGTCGGCACCGGCCGGTGCGCCCAAGGCCGAAGCCCCGAAGGGCCGCGCGTCGAGGGACGGCGCCTCGAAGGGCGGTGCGAAGGCCGAGGCAGCGCAGGCCTCGCAGCCGGGTCAGCCGCTGGTTCAGCCGACGGCTCAGGACGTCACGGCCGAGGAAGAGGTCGAGCGTCCGGTGCTGCCGCAGGAGGCCACCGCCGCGCAGGCCGAGCCGATCGCCGCCGAGGACCCGGTCGTCGAGGCTCCGGCCGCCGAGGAAGCCGCGCCGAAGGGCCGTACGCGCCGCCGTGCGACCCGCAAGGTGTCCGCACCCGCCGGTTCGCCCGCGGGGGCGGAGGCCGCCGTGCTGACGGTCGCCGAGCCCGCGGAGCCGAAGGCGGCGGAGCCGGCTGAGGCAGCTCCGGCCGCCGAGGCCGCCGCGGTCGACGCAGAGGCTCCCGCCGAGAGCGCCGCTCCGGCCCGCCCCCGACGCCGTGCCGTGCGCAAGGCCACCGCGCCCACCGCGGCCGAGCAGACGGCCGTCGTGGTCGTCCCCGCGACCCCGGCGGAAGAGGCCACGGAGGCTCCTGCCGCCGAGGCCCCGGCCGCCGACGAGGCGGGCGAGGACGCCGCGCCGGCCAAGAAGACGGCCGCGCGCAAGACGGCGAAGAAGGCCACGGCGAAGAAGGCCGCGACCAAGAAGACCGCGGCCGCCAAGAAGACGGCCGCGAAGAAGACGACGGCGAAGAAGGCCACGGCGAAGAAGGCCACGGCCAAGAAGACGTCGGCCGCGGAACAGACGGCGCCGTCCGTCTCCGCCACCACGGAGGACTGACCTCTGCCGACGGGAGACTGACCTCCACCCGTCAGACGCCGCGAACACAGAAGCGCGGGACACCGGATCACACCGTGTCCCGCGCTTCTGCGTTCGTTCGGCCTTGCCCGGTTCTGGTCTCCATCATGGCGACGAAGGCCACCTCGGCGGTGGGCGAGGAGGACAGGTTCGAGGACCTGTCGGAGCGTTTCGGCCGGGGGTTCCACCCCCTCGGTGAGGTGGGGACGGAGTTCTTCCTGGGGATCGACGAAGACGGTGTCCTGTACCTTCTCGCCGCCTGGGCGTTCCGTCTGGGACCCTCGGACGATGCGCTGGAGAACCTGATCAGGGGCGTGAAGGCGGAGAAGCTGCAGCTTCCCGGCTGAACGCCACACTGAGAGCACGGGGCCCGGTTTGACCCCTCAAGCCGAGCCCCGTAACCTTGACCGTCGGCGTGTCGAGTGGCACGCCACATCCCCGTAAACCTCTTCCTCCCGGGTACTTCGGTGGCTGGGAGAGGCCGTTCGTGTTCATGCCCGGGCGGCTGGACTGCGGGGGTGCCGTTCCCGAGCGAGAGAGTGAGATCCGCGTGTACGCCATCGTGCGCAGCGGTGGTCGCCAGCACAAGGTTGCTGTCGGCGACATCGTTGAGGTTGACAAGATTTCCACCGCCAAGGTTGGCGACACGGTCGAGCTCTCGACCCTGCTCGTTGTCGACGGCGACGCTGTGACCAGCGACCCGTGGGTGCTGGCCGGCATCAAGGTCCAGGCCGAGGTCGTGGACCACCACAAGGGTGTGAAGATCGACATCCTTCGCTACAAGAACAAGACCGGCTACCGCCGTCGTCAGGGCCACCGCCAGCAGTACACGGCGATCAAGGTCACTGAGATCCCCGCGGCTGCGAAGTAAGGGACTGAGGAGAAATGGCACACAAGAAGGGCGCATCGTCCACCCGGAACGGTCGCGACTCCAATGCCCAGCGGCTCGGCGTGAAGCGCTTCGGCGGTCAGGTCGTCAACGCGGGTGAGATCCTGATCCGTCAGCGTGGCACCCACTTCCACCCGGGCTCCGGCGTCGGCCGCGGCGGCGACGACACGCTGTTCGCCCTGCAGGCCGGTTCGGTGCAGTTCGGCACCCACCGTGGCCGCAAGGTCGTGAACATCGTTCCGGTCGCCTGAGGTCAGGCTTAGATCGGAATCTTTCGCGAGGCGGACCTCACTTCCCGGGCGGGAAGGCGGGTCCGCCTTTCGCGTGTTACGCAATAGACAAGCTCGTACGTACTGAAGTGCTGGAGGCACCCCACCATGACCACCTTCGTGGACCGCGTCGAACTGCATGTCGCCGCGGGTAACGGAGGTCACGGCTGTGCCTCCGTCCACCGGGAGAAGTTCAAGCCGCTGGGCGGTCCGGACGGCGGGAACGGCGGACGCGGCGGCGACGTGATCCTCACCGTCGACCAGTCGGTGACCACCCTCCTCGACTACCACCACTCCCCGCACCGCAAGGCCACCAACGGCAAGCCCGGTGAGGGCGGCAACCGGTCCGGCAAGGACGGGCAGGACCTGGTCCTCGAGGTGCCGGACGGCACGGTCGTCCTCGACAGGGCGGGCAACGTGCTGGCCGACCTGGTCGGGCACGGCACGTCCTTCGTCGCCGCACAGGGCGGCCGGGGCGGCCTCGGCAACGCGGCGCTGGCGTCCGCGCGGCGCAAGGCGCCCGGGTTCGCGCTGCTCGGGGAGCCGGGGGACCTGCACGACATCGTCCTGGAGCTGAAGACCGTCGCCGACGTGGCGCTGGTCGGCTATCCGAGCGCCGGGAAGTCGTCCCTGATCTCCGTGCTGAGCGCGGCCAAGCCGAAGATCGCCGACTACCCGTTCACCACGCTGGTCCCGAACCTGGGTGTGGTGACCGCCGGGTCGACCGTCTACACCATCGCCGACGTCCCCGGTCTCATCCCGGGTGCCAGCCAGGGCAAGGGCCTGGGCCTTGAGTTCCTGCGGCACGTCGAGCGGTGCAGTGTGCTCGTGCACGTCCTCGACACGGCCACGCTGGAGTCCGACCGCGACCCCGTCTCCGACCTCGACATCATCGAGGAGGAGCTCCGGCAGTACGGCGGCCTCGACAATCGCCCCCGCATCGTCGTCCTGAACAAGATCGACGTACCGGACGGCAAGGACCTCGCCGAGATGGTGCGCCCCGATCTGGAGGCGCGCGGCTACCGCGTCTTCGAGGTGTCGGCCGTCGCGCACATGGGGCTGAAGGAGCTGTCGTTCGCGCTGGCGGACCTCGTGGGCCGGGCCCGTGCGGCCAAGCCCAAGGAGGAGGCCACGCGGATCGTCATCCGGCCCAAGGCCGTGGACGACACCGGCTTCACGGTCACCCGCGAGGACGAGGGGCTGTTCCGGGTCCGGGGCGAGAAGCCCGAACGCTGGGTGCGCCAGACCGACTTCAACAACGACGAGGCCGTCGGCTACCTCGCGGACCGGCTCAACCGGCTCGGTGTCGAAGAGGAGTTGATGAAGGCCGGCGCCCGGTCCGGCGACGGTGTCGCCATCGGTCCGGAGGACAACGCGGTCGTCTTCGACTGGGAGCCGTCCATGATGTCCGGTGCGGAGATGCTCGGCCGGCGTGGCGAGGACCACCGCTTCGAGGCTCCGCGGCCCGCGACCCAGCGTCGCCGCGACCGCCAGGCCGCGCGGGACGAGGCGTCGGAGGAGTTCGAGGGATTCGAGCCGTTCTAGGGGTATCCGCAGGTGCGGACCACCTGACGTAAAGTCGCGTTCAACCCGTTGCCCCCCAGGGGCAACGGGTTTTCTCTTGTCTCTCTTTTTGTCATGTACGTGAACGTCGGCGTTCAGCGGGCGGACCCGCTTGGCGTGGGAGCTTCCGATGGTCAAGAGGCCACCCACACAAGGGAGTTCCCCGATGACCGGCGTGACCCGAGCCGTTTCGTCCGACCGTCGTCGCTTTCTCACCGCCGGCGCGGCTGTGGTGGGGGCGGCCGCCTCCGCGCAGTTGTGGCTGCCGTCGACCGCCCGGGCCGCCGGGAAAGCGCTGCCCGACGGGGTGTTCAGCCTGGGCGTCGCCTCGGGCGACCCGCTGCCCGACGGGGTGGTGCTGTGGACGCGGCTCGCCCCCGATCCGCTGCACGGCGGCGGCATGCCGGACCAGGCCGTGCCGGTGGAGTGGGAGATCGCCGCGGACGAGAAGTTCAGCACGGGAGTGCGGCGCGGTGTCGCCCAGGCGCGGCCCGAGTACGGGCACAGCGTTCACGTGGATGTACGGGGGCTGTGGCCCGGGCGGGCGTACTGGTACCGCTTCCGCGCCGGCGGGCAGATCTCCCGGGTCGGCCGCACCCGCACCGCGCCCGCCCCGCGCAGCTCCGGCGGTTCGTTGCGCCTTGCGCTCGCCTCCTGCCAGAACTGGCAGCAGGGCTACTTCACGGCGTACGCCGACATGCTGGCCCAGGATCCGGACGTCGTCCTCTTCGTCGGCGACTACATCTACGAGTCGACGCCCTCGGCGACCGCGCTGCGCAAGCACGAGGGGAGCGGCGAGCCGTACACCCTCACCCAGTACCGCAACCGGTACGCCCAGTACCGCACCGACCCGCACCTGCAGAAGATGCACGCCGGCGCACCCTGGGTGGTCACCTTCGACGACCACGAGGTCGACAACGACTTCGCCGGCGAGATTCCGCAGGACCCCGACAAGCAGACGCACGACGCGTTCGTGGCCCGGCTGACCGCGGCCTACCAGGCGTACTACGAGCACATGCCGGTGCGTGCCGCGGCGATCCCGAACGGGCCGCACATCCGGATGTACCGCCGCCTGGAGTTCGGGCGGCTGGCCCGGCTCAACGTGCTGGACACCCGGCAGTACCGCAGCGACCAGGCCACCAGCCAGGAGGGCGCCCGCAATCCGGCCCTCACCATGCTCGGCGCCGCGCAGAAGCGGTGGCTCCTCGACGGGCTGCACGACTCGCCCGCCCGCTGGAACCTCGTCGCCTCGCAGATCATGATGGCCGAGACGGACCTGCTGGTCGGCGCGGGCAAGCAGTGGTTCTACGACGCCTGGGACGGCTACCAGGCCGAACGCAACCAGTTCCTGGAGGAGTTCAGGAGCGTGCGCAATCCGGTGGTGCTCACCGGCGACCGGCACCTGACGATGGTCAGCGACCTGAAGGCCGACTTCGCCGACCCGAAGTCCGCCGTCGTCGGTGCCGAGTTCGTCGGCACCTCCATCTCCAGCAACGGCGACCAGGACCAGGCCGCCTTCCGCAAGGAGTGGGACCCGCGCCGGGCGGACAACCCGCACTGGAAGCTCGTCGACGCCCACCGCGGCTACCACCTCTTCGACATCCGCCGCGACCGCGTCGACGCGCAGGTGCGCACCGTGGACACGGTGCTGAAGCCCACCGCGAAGGCCGGCACGCTGGCCCGGTTGCGGGTCGACGCGGGGAAGCCGGGTGTGCGGGTGGTATGACCCGCGTAAGGCCGACGCGACGATCGTGAAATTGGTGTGAGCGGTGCCCGGGACGCGTTCCGGGCACCTTTCGCCGTTTCCGGGGTAGCAGTTCATCGAAGGTGCCGCTGGGTCCATCCGACGTCACTTTGAGCAATCTCGGATACTTGTGGAGTTACTCACAGCAATTCCAGTGGGCGTTCGACAAGGCCTCGGCCATCACCAGCAGTGCAAGGTGAATGCAGGGTTGCGCGCACATATGCGGTGCACGGCGCTCACCTTGCACTGCGGTTGCCGCAAGTGGGACCATTCCCCCGTTCCCTGTCGCCCCAAGGTAGGTCCTCTGTGTCCCAGCACATAGCCAAGCCCCGTACCACCGCAGTGATCCTGGCCGGTGGTACCGGCCAGCGGGTGGGTCTCTCGATCCCCAAGCAGCTGCTGAAGATCGCCGGCAAGGCAGTCATCGAGCACACCCTGTCCACCTTCGAGAAGGCGGACTCCATCGATGACATCATCGTGCTGATGGCACCCGGTTACGTGCCCGACATCGAGAAGATCGTCGCCAAGGCCGGGCTCACGAAGGTCAAGAAGATCATCGAGGGCGGCACCACCCGCAACGAGACCACCGAGCGCGCCATCAGCGCCCTCGGCGAGGGCCTGGGCGAGGGCGAGGACCTCAACGTCCTCTTCCACGACGCCGTGCGCCCGCTGCTCTCGCAGCGCGTCATAGACGACTGCGTCGTGGCGCTGGAGCGCTACCAGGCCGTCGACGTTGCCATCCCGTCCGCCGACACCATCATCGTCACCCGCACCCACGGCGAGGACGGCGAGTTCATCACCGAGATCCCGGACCGCTCCCGGCTGCGCCGCGGCCAGACCCCGCAGGCCTTCAAGCTGTCCACGATCAAGCGGGCCTACGAGGTCGCCGCCGGTGACCCCAACTTCCAGGCCACCGACGACTGCTCCGTCGTGCTCAAGTACCTGCCGGACGTGCCGATCCACGTCGTCGCGGGCGACGAGTACAACATGAAGGTCACCCAGCCCGTCGACGTCTTCATCGCCGACAAGCTGTTCCAGCTCGCCTCCACCGCCACGCCCGAGCAGAACGGCGAGGAGGTCTACCGCGAGCTGCTGACCGGCAAGACGGTCGTGGTCTTCGGCGGTTCCTACGGCATCGGCAAGGACATCTCCGAACTCGCCGAGTCCTACGGCGCCAAGGTGTACGCGCTGGGCCGCTCCACCACCGGCACCCACGTGGAGAACCCGGAGGAGGTCGACGACGCGCTGTCCAAGGCGTACGCGGAGACCGGACGCATCGACTACGTCGTCAACACCGCGGGCGTGCTGCGCATAGGGAAGTTGGCCGAGACCGACAACGCCACCATCGAGGAGGCGCTGAAGGTCAACTACCTCGCGCCGGTGCAGATCGCGCGCTCCTCCTACAAGTACCTGTCCGAGACCAAGGGGCAGTTGCTGCTGTACACCTCCAGCAGCTACACCCGCGGCCGCGCCGAGTACAGCCTCTACTCCTCGACCAAGGCCGCGATGGTGAACCTCACCCAGGCGCTGTCCGACGAGTGGGCGGGCGACGGCATCCGCGTCAACTGCGTCAACCCGGAGCGCACGGCGACCCCGATGCGCACCAAGGCCTTCGGGCAGGAGCCCGCGGGCAGCCTGCTCTCCTCCGAGGCCGTGGCCCGCACCTCGCTGGACGTGCTGCTGTCCGAGCTGACGGGACACGTCATCGACGTCCGCCAGCAGGACCCGACCGCGGCGGCGGGCAAGGCGTCCGGGTTCGAGCAGGCCCTCGCCAGTGTTCTGGACCGCCAGGACGGCGTGGCATAATCATCTAAATAGCTTCTGTTATTCAGGCCTCTGTGGCTGCCGGTTCACCTGGCATTCGCAGAGGCCTGAGTCCGTAAAATTCCCAGACCGTTCACAAGGTATTTTCCGGACCTTTTCAGCTTTGCAACCGGCCCCCTCCAAGAGCAGGTTCTCCGTGATATCCACCGCAATCCGCGTCGCCCGGGTCGGCAGCGCGGCCGAGCTGGCCGCGGCGGTCCTCATGATGCTGGGCTTCCCGGCGCTCATGCTGGCCGCGCTCGTCCCGAGCGTCCCCGCCTTCGCGGCCGCGACCGCCGTGACGTACCTGTCGGACCACTATCTGCACCGCAAGGGCAGCTACCTCGTCAGCCGCCTGAGCAAGGTGCGGGCCGGTCTGTCGATCCGCTTCCTGATCCGACAGCTGCTGCTGGTGCTCCTGCTGGCCCGCCTGGACCTCAGAGACGACCTGGTCTTCTACGCGGCGATCGCCTGCTTCATCGCCTTCTACGGCCTCCAGGCCCCGCACGGCGCGCTGACCACGTTCATCCGCAACCGCCGCCGGATGCCGGTCGCCACCCGCAACGTCGACCTGAAGACGCGCATCCGCATCCCGGACGCGCCCCCGAAGCGGCTGCTGAGCCGCTCCGCGGAGAAGATCCTGCACCTCGACCTGGCGGCCGTCATCGGCGTCCTGGTCTCGGCGGCCACCGACTCTTCCGTGGCCGGCTTCGTCGGTATCGGCCTGACCCTGGCGCTCGGCTGCCTCTACGTCGTCGCGCTGATGCCGTACGCCCGCGGCAGGAAGACGCCCCCGAGGGACGACCAGGTGCTGGCCGCCGTCGACGACTGGCTGGGCGTGTACAAGCCGCAGACGGTGCTGTACTTCTCCGGCTCCAAGGACTCCGCCTACCAGGTCAACATGTGGCTGGAGACCATGGAGCAGCTGGAGTCGCGGCCGCTGATCATCCTGCGTGAGCGCGTCATCCTGGCCAACCTGGCGCCCACCACGGTTCCCGTCATCTGCGTGCCCGGAGGGGTGCACCTGATGAACATGAACCTGGCCACGGTGCGGGTCGCGCTGTACGCGGCGAACGTCGGCAAGAACATCCACATGCTGCGCGTGCCCACCATGAAGCACGTCTTCATCGGCCACGGCGACAGCGACAAGCTCGCCAGCGTCAACCCGTACAGCAAGGTGTACGACGAGGTGTGGACCGCCGGCCGGGCCGGCCGCGACCGCTACGCCATCGCCGACGTCGGTGTCCGCGACGAGGACATCGTGGAGGTCGGCCGCCCGCAGCTGGCGCCGATCGAGACCTGGCAGGGCGTGCCCGAGGGCCGTATCCCCACCGTGCTGTACGCCCCGACCTGGGAGGGCTGGGACGACAACCCCGGCAACACCTCCATCCTGCTCGCGGGCGAGAACATCGTGAAGCGGCTGCTGACGGCCGACGCGCCGGTCCGGGTGCTGTACAAGCCGCACCCCTTCACCGGCACCCGCAGCCCCAAGGCCGCCGCCGCCCACCGGCGCATCAAGTCCCTGATCGAGAAGGCCGCCGCCGAGCGCGCCGCCGACCCCGCCTTCAAGACCGACGCGGCCGTCCAGGCCGAGGCCAAGGCCGAGCTGAGCCGCGTCGAGGCCCGCCTGGCCGAGCTGTCCGGCGGCGGTGGCGCCAACGGCGACGAGGCCGAGGGCAGCCGGGACGGCATGGTCGACGTCAGGAAGCACCAGGAGATCGCCCGGCTGCGCGCCGAGTGGAACGACGCCCACTGGCGTTCCATCCCGACGTGGGAGCACCGCGTCGTCACGGGCGCTCAGCCGCGCCTGTACGACTGCTTCAACGTCTCCGACGCGATGGTCTCCGACATCTCCAGTGTCGTCTCCGACTTCATCGCCAGTGGCAAGCCGTACGCGGTGACGGACTCCGCCGAGCTCGGGGTGGAGGAGTTCAAGCTGCAGAACACGGCGGTGCGCGCGGCCGTGATCCTGTCCAACAGCGCCGTCGAGATCGGCGAGCTGCTGGACGCCGTACGCGACCCGGCCGCCGACCCGCTGGCCGAGGACCGGGTGGAGCTGAAGCAGTACCTGCTGGGGCCGGACGAGCCGACCTCCATCCAGCAGTTCAACACCGCCGTGACGAACCTGGCGCTCAAGGCCGAGGCCCGCAACGTCGGCCAGACCTCACGGGTCGCCGCCGAGCAGGCGGAACTGGCGAACGCGGTCCCGGGGCAGCGTGTGACGACCTCCGGCGACGCCGAGGGGGTGACGGCGGGCTGACCTGAGGTTTTGCCCGTGAGCAGGGTTCGGCCCCGAGGAGCGATCCTCGGGGCCGAACCTGTTTGAGTCCTGTGATGCGGATCACTGAAGAGGGGAGGCAACCGCATGTTCCGGTTACCCGTCTACCTGGTATCCAAGCAGTTGATACGGGGTGAACGCCCCGTAATGAGGGGGAAACGTGGCCGTTACGCAGCCTGACGTCACCGTGGTCATCGGGGCGTACGAGGCGATGCCGTATCTGGTCGAGTGCCTCGCGTCCGTCGAAGCGCAGACTCTGGACCCGGCCCGCATCGAGGTCGTCGCCGTCGACGACGGTTCCAAGGACGGCACCGGCGAGTACCTGGAGGAGTTCGCCGCACGTGCCCCGATGCCCGTGACGGTGATCCGCCAGGAGAACTCCGGCGGCCCCAGCGGTCCACGCAACGTCGGCCTCGGCAAGGCCGCCGGGCGCTACGTCTTCTTCCTCGACGCCGATGACCGGCTCGGCCCCGAGGCCCTGGAGCGCATGGTCGCCATGGCCGACAAGGCCGGCACCGACGTGGTGCTCGGCAAGGTCGAGGGCGTCAACCGCAACGCGCCCAAGTCGATGTTCAACAAGACGCTTGAGCGCACCGACGTCTACTCCTCCAACATCAAGTTCACGCTCAGCGCCCAGAAGCTCTTCCGCCGCGCCTTGCTGGAACGTCACGGCATGCGCTTCGACGAGTCCCTGTGGACCGGCGAGGACGCGCTGTTCACGCTGGAGGCGTATCTGCGGGCCGACGGCATCTCCGTCGTCGCCGACCACACCTGCTACTACCTGGTGGGCCGCGACGACGGCAAGCACGTCACCAAGAGCGGCAGCTACACCCTGCGCTTCGACTCCGCACGCGCCCTGATGGGCCTCATCGAGCGGATGGTTCCGGCGGGCCCCAAGCGGGACGTGCTGATGGTCCGCCCCTTCACCGTGACCCTGCTGCCGCAGTTCGGGCCGGTGTTCCTGCGGGACAGCGAGGAGGTCCGGCGCACCAAGATGGAGCTGGCCAAGCCGCTGATGGACGCCCACTGGAACGAGGGCGTCGCGCAGCGCATCAAGGTCCAGGAGCGGCTGCGGCTGCACCTGGTGGCCATGCAGCGCCCCGACCTGCTCAAGGACGTCCTCGAGTTCGTCAAGGCCAAGCGCGAGCCCGACCCGGTCCTGAAGAAGCAGAACACCCGGCTCTACCTCGCCTATCCCCACTTCCGGGACCGCAAGGCGGGCGTCCCCGACCGCGTCTACCTCGCCGAAGCGCGCGAGGCCAAGGGCTACCCGGGCTGGCGCAAGGGACCGGCGGAGACGTTCCTCCGCCGGGCCAAGCGCAAGGTGCGGCGCACGCTGCGCCGAGCGCTCCCCTCGCGCGGGAGCAGGCCGGGCGGCGCGACCGCGGCGTAGGGCGGCGGCTGTCCGGGAGCTGGACCGGCGCGCGCCCGGGGGTCCCCTTCGCGTAGATTGCCAGGCGGGTAGCCGTCATTGCGCGAGGGGACAGACACCAAGGTGGCAGGGGCAAGGCAGGCCGTGAGCGAGGCCCGCAGGATCGTCGTCAAGGTGGGCTCCTCGTCGCTGACCACCGCGTCCGGCGGCCTCGACGCAGACCGCGTCGACGCGCTCGTCGACGTCCTCGCCAAGAGCCGCAGCGGGGGAGAGAGGGAGATCGTCCTGGTCTCCTCCGGTGCCATCGCCGCCGGGCTCGCTCCGCTGGGCCTGCGCCGCCGCCCCAGGGACCTCGCGCGCCAGCAGGCCGCCGCCAGCGTCGGCCAGGGCCTGCTGGTGGCCCGCTACACCGCTTCCTTCGCCCGCTATGGCGTCCGCGTCGGCCAGGTGCTGCTGACCAGCGACGACATGAGCCGTCGCGCCCACCACCGCAACGCCTCCCGCACCCTCGACAAGCTGCTGGCGATGGGTGCCTTCCCGATCGTCAACGAGAACGACACCGTAGCCACGGACGAGATCCGCTTCGGTGACAACGACCGCCTCGCGGCCCTCGTCGCCCACCTCGTGCACGCCGACCTGCTGGTGCTGCTGTCCGACGTGGACGGCGTCTACGACGGCGACCCCAGCAAGCCCGGCACCTCGCGGATAGCGGAGGTCCACGGGCCCGAGGACCTCGCGCACGTGGACATCGGCAGCGCGGGCAAGGCGGGCGTCGGTACCGGCGGCATGGTCACCAAGGTCGAGGCGGCCCGGATCGCGGCCGCCGCCGGTATCCCCGTCGTCCTCACCAGCGCCGTGCACGCCGCCGACGCGCTCTCCGGCGGCGACACCGGCACCTACTTCCACTCCACCGGCAAACGCTCCGGCGGTCGGTTGCTGTGGCTCCAGCACGCCTCCACCCCGCAGGGGGCCCTGACCCTGGACGACGGTGCCGTACGGGCGGTCGTCGAGCGGCGCAAGTCCCTGCTGCCGGCCGGGATCGCGGCCGTCGAGGGCGAGTTCAGCGCCGGGGACCCCGTCGAACTGCGGGACACCCGGGGCCAGGCGGTGGCGCGCGGGCTCGTCAACTTCGATGCCAAGGAGATCCCCCGGCTGATCGGCCGCTCCACCCGTGAGCTGGCCCGCGAGCTGGGCGCCGAGTACGAGCGCGAGGTCGTCCACCGGGACGACCTGGTGATCCTGCGCTGACTCCGCGCGGAGCCGACAGCGTAAACAGCGATCGAACGCCCGCTCTCGGTGGGGGACGTTCCGTGAAACCGCCCCACGATCCCCTCCGGCCTGCTCAACTGTGTCTCGAGGGGACCCGTTCCGCACGAGCACTGCTCGACCATGCGTAAAGGAGGCCGTCGTGAGACGAGTGCGCCCAGGGGCGGCGACGTCCCGCGCCGGTACCGGCGGTGGCTCCGCGCGGGCGGCGGGCGAGGAGCGCGCGCTGAACAGCGTCGCCGCCGGTGAGCGGTACGACACGGAAGTGCCCGCCGACCTGCCCCGGCTGTGGCACGTCACCCTCAGCGTCTCCGGGGAGGAGTCCCCGCTGCCGGAGGTGCGGCGCGCCCTGGAACAGCTGGCCCACGACCACCCCTTCCTGCTGACCAGCCGCTACGCGCGCGACCACGCGGAGATCCGCTACTGGGAGGAGGCCCGCGACCTGCACGACGCTGCCGCGGTGGCGCTGCGGCTGTGGGGCGAGCACCGCCAGACCGCGGGACTGCCGCCGTGGGAGATCGTCGGCCTGGAGGTCATCGACCGCCAGACCTACCACCAGCGCATCGCCGAGGGATACGGCCCACCACCCGCCAGCCCGGTGGGAGTTCACCCCTTTTGAGCTGTCTCATCCCGTCTCGCGTCGTGGGATGAGCGCTCGACGCCCGAGCCCCGCGCACTACGCTTCCCCCATGACCACGCTCTCTCCGTACGACGCCATGTCCCCGGTCACCCAGGCCGCCTACCGGGCCAAGGGGGCCGCCGCCGACCTCGCGCCACTGCCGCGGGCCGCGAAGGACGACGCGCTGCTGGCCATCGCCGACGCGCTGGAGGTCCGTACGAGCGAGATCGTCGAGGCGAACGCCAAGGACGTGGCCAAGGCACGCGAGGCCGGCACCGGCGAGGGCATGATCGACCGGCTCACGCTCACCCCGGAGCGGGTGCGCGCGATCGCCTCCGACGTGCGTGACATCGTGTCGCTGCCGGACCCGGTCGGCGAGGTCGTCCGCGGCTCCACCCTGCCCAACGGCATCGACCTGCGGCAGGTCCGCGTCCCGCTGGGCGTCGTCGGGATCATCTACGAGGGCCGCCCCAACGTCACGGTCGACGCCGCCGCCCTCTGCCTGAAGTCCGGCAACGCGGTGCTGCTGCGTGGCTCCTCCTCGGCGTACGAGTCGAACACCGCGCTGGTGCGGGTGCTGCGTGACGCCGTGGGCGGGGCCGGGCTGCCCGCCGACGCGATCCAGCTGGTGCCGGGGGAGAGCCGCGACAGCGTGCGCGAGCTGATGCGCGCCCGCGGCCTGGTCGACGTGCTGATCCCGCGCGGCGGCGCCTCGCTGATCAACGCCGTCGTCACGGAGTCGATCGTCCCCGTCATCGAGACCGGCACCGGCAACTGCCACGTCTACGTCGACGCCCACGCCGACCTCGACATGGCCATCGACATCCTGATCAACTCCAAGGCCCAGCGGGTCGGCGTGTGCAACGCAGCCGAGACCCTCCTGGTCCACCAGGACATCGCCCCCGAGTTCCTGCCCCGCGCCCTCGACGCCCTCGCCGAGGCCGGGGTCACCGTGCACGCCGACGAGCGGGTGCTCGCCCACGCCAAGGACTCCAAGGCCACCGTCGTGGAGGCGACCACCGAGGACTGGGAGACCGAGTACCTGTCGTACGACATCGCCGCCGCGGTCGTCGACTCGCTCGACCGGGCCGTGGAGCACATCCGGCTGTGGACCTCCGGGCACACCGAGGCCATCGTGACGACCTCGCAGCAGGCGGCCCGCCGCTTCACCCAGTTGGTCGACTCCACCACCGTCGCCGTCAACGCGTCGACCCGGTTCACCGACGGCGGCCAGTTCGGCTTCGGCGCGGAGATCGGCATCTCCACCCAGAAGCTGCACGCCCGCGGCCCGATGGGCCTGCCGGAACTGACCAGCACCAAGTACATCGTCACCGGCGACGGGCACGTCCGGCGCTGAGGCCGGCGGTGAGGCCGGCGGTGATACGGGGCGGATGAATTCCCGTACCGTCTGCCCAAAGCGAACCCCCAGGTCTACTCTGGATCCGTGCCGGAGGACGTGGGGGGCACGCCGTTCCCTGACGGCTGGGAGCCCGACGACGACCACGACCGCGGGGTGTCGGACGAAGAGTTCGCCTCCGTGGTCTTCGACGAGGCCTTCGTACGGGCGGCCGTGGTGCACGAGCCGACCGCCGTCGAACGCCTCCTGGCCGCCGCCCAGGCGAGAGCCGAGGCCTCCGAGGCGGAGGCACGCCGGTCCGCCCGCGGCCGCGGCGAACGCTACGACGACGGGTACGGCGCTTTCGGCCATGATCCCGACTTCGACGACGACCTCGACGACCCGGACGACCTGGAGGGCCGCTACGGCGCTCCCGGGGCCTACGGCAAGCAGGTCCGCTGGCACCGTCCCGTCGCCTGGGTGCTCGCCGTGGTGATGGGGGTCGGCATGGTCGCCCTGGCCTTCGCCGCGGTGTACCGGGGCGCATCCTCGGGCAGCCGGGACCAGGTTCCGGCGCCCGCCTCGACCGGCCTGGAACAGGGCAGCGCGGCGGCGCCCTCGGCCTCCGCCGACTACTCTCAGCCAGCCGTGTCGGCGGACCCGCGCAGGCCCTGAACGAACACCCGCCGACTTGGTGAGCACCTGTCAGAACTTGGCGCGTGGCAGGGCGTTTACCCGAGGTCGCTGAGACCTACCCTGAAGGTATGGGCGGGCCTGGAGACCCACCGGAGGGGCCACCCGAGGGCGCTCCCGGAGGTGGCGAGGACGAGTACCGATCCGTCGTGTTCGACGAATCGTTCGTTCGGGCTGCCCGCCTTCAGGAGTACTCCGCGCAGGAGCGGATCGCCGACCACGCGCCCGCCGTGCGCCGCCGGCCCCCACTGCGCCGGGGCCTGTCCCGGCAGGCGCTGGTCCTGGTCCTGCTGGTCGCCGTCGCCTTCGGCACGGCCGTGTACATGGGCATCCGGCACCCGTACCAGAGCTCCACCGCGCAGCGGCCCGCGGAACCGCTGCGGATGACGGTCATCCCGCTCGCCCCGCAGGGCAAGGTGCCCGGGACGACCGACACCACGTACCTGTACGCGCACAGCCCCGCCGCGCAGTTCCGCATAGGAGCGGAGGGCATCCCGCTGCCCGCCTCCCGCCGTACCGCGCACTTCTCGGACAGCCAGGTCGTCACGGCCCTGACCACCGCGAAGGACTACATCGTCCGGTCCTCGCTGTACCCCGAGGTGCTCGTCGGGCAGCAGGTGCGACCCGTCCGGGTGCTGCTCGACCCGGACCAGCTGGACCAGTTCGACGAGAGCTTCGAGCGGCCGACCGCCGACGGCAGGCACGCGCCGACGGGATGGCTGGTGCGCTTCGACCCCTCCCAGGCGGAGCTGGCCGACCGGAAGATCCGCGTGCAGGGCACGCTGCAGGCCGCCGAGACCGACTCGTCGACCCTCGAGGTCACCGCGGACCACACGTTCGTGTACGCGCTGCGGCCGACGGGCTCCGACGACAAGGCGAACGCGTCCCTGTTCACCGTCCGCCGCGAGCTGCACTTCCGCTTCGACCGCGAGGACCTGCGGCTGCGCCAGGCGCAGCTCGCCGTCTCCTACGTCCAGGCGGGACCGCTGTCCTGCGCGGAGGACTCGACGAACCATCTGCGTCCGCTGCTGGCCGGCCAGACCGCGAAGAGCGGTGGCCCGGCCGGGACGGACCCGTACGCGACGGGCGGGGCGACGGCGCTGTGCGGCTCGCTGGCGGCGAGTGCGCAGCCGAAGGTGTGAGCGGCCTCAGTTCTCGTCGCGGGGTGTTTCGTCGCCGGTGCCGTCCTTCGGGGGCGTGGGGGCCGTGAAGCCGTTGAAGCCCCGGCGGACTCGGCCACCGAGGTCGCCGGCACCGCCCGCGAGGTCGGTGACCAGCTTCATCAGCGGGTCCTTGGAGTTCTTGACGTGGTCGGTGTAGTGCGAGGCCGACTCACGGAAGGAGTCGGTGACCGAGGTGTCCTTGTCCTCGGCGCGGCGCGGGTAGTGGCCGTCCATGGTGCGCTGGTAGTCACGCGACTCGGCCCACTTCTTCAGCTCGGCGGCGCGGACCGTGGTGAAGGGGTGGGAGCGGGGGAGCACGTTGAGGATCTTCAGGACGGAGTCGCGCAGGTCGCCGCCCGCCTCGTACTCCTCGGCCTGCTGGAGGAACGCGTCCACGTTCATCTCGTGCAGGTGGTTGCCGCCCGCGATCTTCATCAGGCCCCGCATCGAGGCCTGCACGTCCTGTCCGACGAGGAGGCCGGCCCGGTCGGCGGACAGCTCCGACTTGCGGAACCACTCCCGCAGCGCGGTCACGATCGCCATGATCGCGAGGTTGCCCAGCGGGATCCACGCCACCCGCAGCGCCAGGCTGGTCAGGAACAGCAGGATCGTGCGGTAGACGGAGTGGCCGGACAGCGCGTGGCCCACCTCGTGGCCGACGACCGCCCGCATCTCCTCCTCGTCGAGCAGCTCGACCAGGCCCGTGGTGACGACGATGATCGGCTCGTCCAGACCGATGCACATCGCGTTCGGCTGCGGGTCCTGGTTGACGTACATCGGCGGGACCTTCTCCAGGTCCAGGATGTAACAGGCGTCCCGCAGCATGTCGTTGAGGTGGGCGAACTGCTGGTCGGAGACGCGGACCGAGTCGGACAGGAACAGCAGGCGCAGGCTGCGCTCGGGCAGCAGACCGCTGAGGGCCTTGAACACCGTGTCGAAGCCGCTCAGCTTGCGCAGCGCCACCAGGGCGGAACGGTCGGCGGGATGCTCGTACGCGCGTGAGGAGATCCCCGGGAAGCGCCGGCGCTGCCTGCTCGGCACGTTCGCCTGCTTCCCCTGCTGATGGCCGTCGTCGGACATGTCTTCCCCCCACTGTGTGTCTGTGACCACTGCGTCTGTGACCACTACATGTCTGTGACCCTTTTGCGGACCCTTGTGTGGCCCTTTGCGCCCCCGAGGCGGAGCACAGCCTAGGCGGAGATAGCGTGGACCGGCAGTACAGCGAAGGAGACCCGTCCATGGAGCACAACCCCGCGTCCGCCTGGCTCACCGAGGCAGCGAGCGCCGCACAACAGCAGGGGCCCGGCAACCTGCTCCGGGTCGTCCTGCTGGTCATGATCGTCGGCTGTGCGCTGACCGCCTGGTTCCTGCTGCGGGGCTACAAGCGGAAGGACGACTGAGCGCCCGGGAAGGTTCCCCCCGGCCCGCCGTGATCCGCCAACGGCGGAGTCGGCGTGAGCGCCGCCGGGTCGCCCCCTTACCATGGGCCGACGTCTTTATCCCGCCCACCGGATAGGTCCTGCCGAAGATGAGCCTTCACAGCGCCGCTGCCCAGCTGGTCACCCTCGCCGCCGAGGGCGAGGAGCGCGGCGGCAACCACGAGAGCCTGAACCCGTTGGTCACCGGCGGTGGCGCGTTCATCATCCTGCTGCTCCTGCTGTGGATCACCACACGCTTCAACCGCGACCGCTGAGTCGCAGCCGGCCCATACCGGGGCACCTCGGGCATCCGGCTGCCGGAGCCCCCCGGCCGGGCCGGTAGGGTCTGCACGCATGGGAGAGCAGGACATGCCTACCGGCCCGGCGGAGGAAACCGCCGACGCCGCCGACACCGCGGCGAACCGCCCGGGGAACCCCCGCAACGGCCCGTCGAACCCCGGCAAGCGCCGCCTCGGCGTCATGGGCGGAACGTTCGACCCGATCCACCACGGGCACCTCGTGGCGGCCAGTGAGGTCGCCGCGCAGTTCCACCTCGACGAGGTGGTGTTCGTGCCGACCGGGCAGCCGTGGCAGAAGAGCCACCGCAAGGTCTCCCCGGCCGAGGACCGCTATCTGATGACGGTCATCGCGACCGCCGAGAACCCCCAGTTCTCGGTGAGCCGCATCGACATCGACCGCGGCGGCCCCACGTACACCGTGGACACCCTGCGCGACCTGCGCGCGCTCAACCCGGACGCGGACCTGTTCTTCATCACCGGCGCCGACGCCCTCGGCCAGATCATCACCTGGCGGGACTCGGCGGAACTGTTCTCCCTCGCGCACTTCATCGGGGTGACCCGCCCCGGCCACAACCTGGCCGACCCCGGGCTCCCGGAGGGCGGCGTCTCGCTCGTCGAGGTTCCCGCCCTGGCCATCTCCTCGACCGACTGCCGTGCGAGAGTCGCCAAGGGCGATCCCGTCTGGTACCTGGTGCCGGACGGCGTCGTGCGCTACATCGACAAGCGCGAGCTCTACCGCGGCGAGTGAACCGAGAGGGGCACCGGTGAACGACCGATACGACGCGGGACACGGCGGCGGCCAGGAAGACCAGTACGAGCTCGTCGGCTACGACGAGTACGGCCAGCCGGTCTACCGGCAGGTCACGGCCCACCAGCAGGCACAGCAGCAGGTGCCGCACCAGTCGTACGACGGCTACGGGCAGCAGGGCTACGGCTACGACCCGTACCACACGGGATCGCAGCAGGCGCAACAGCAGCCCTACGGCTCCTACGACACGGGCACCTACGACACCGGCTCGTACGGCACGGGCTCCTACGACACCGGTACCTACGGCACTGCGGCCCCCTACGACCCGTACGGGCAGACCGCCACGAGCGGGCAGCAGCCTCGGGTCGCCGAGCAGACCGCCCACATCCCCCAGCAGGCCGGCCCGCCGCGAGAGACCGGCGAGGAGCAGCGGGGCGAGGAACAGCGGGGCGAGGAACAGCGGGAGTACCACACCGAGCAGTTCGCGTTCGTCGAGGATCCCGACTCGGACTCCGAGGACGTCATCGACTGGCTGAACTTCACCGAGAACCGCACCGAGCGCCGCGAGGAGGCCAAGCGCCGCGCCCGCAGCCGCCTCGTCGCCCTCACCGTGGTCCTGGCGCTGGTCGCGGTCGGCGGGGTCGGCTACCTCTGGTACGCCGGGAAGCTGCCCGGCCTGTCGTCGTCGGAGACCAAGACCGGCACCACGACGGCCACGGGCGCCCAGAAGCGTGACGTGATCGTCGTCCACCTGCACAACACCGCCAAGGGGGGCACCTCCACCGCGCTGCTCGTCGACAACACCACCACCAAGCAGGGCACCACCGTGCTGCTGCCCAACTCCCTCGTCCTCACCGACGAGGACGGCACCACGACCACCCTCGCCAAGTCCGTCGAGGACGACGGCTCCTCCGGCACCCGGGACGCCATCGACACCGTCCTCGGCACCGACATCCAGGGCACCTGGCGCCTGGACACGCCCTACCTGCAGAACCTCGTCGACCTCATCGGCAACATCGAGGTCGACACCGACACCGACGTGCCCGACCCGAGCGCCAAGAAGAAGGGCGCCGCCCCGCTCGTCCACAAGGGCCGGGAGCAGACCCTCAGCGGCAAGACGGCCGTCGCCTACGCCACCTACCGCGCCGCCGGCGAGGCCCAGGACGCCCAGCTGGAGCGGTTCGGGCAGGTCATGCAGGGCGTGCTGCGCAAGATGTCCTCCGACCCCACGGCGGCGACGACCACGGTGCAGACGCTGGCCCAGATCCTCGACCCGTCCCTCACCGACAAGGACCTCGGCACCTTCCTCGCCAAGCTCGCCGACCTCGCCAAGGGCGGCGACTACAAGTCGACCCTGCTGCCGGTGCGGACCGACGGCACCCTGAGTGCCCAGGCCAGTGCGAGCGTGGTCAAGAACGTCCTCGGCGGCACCGCGAAGAGCCCCGACCAGGACGCGGCCGTCAGCGTCTCCGTCCAGAACGCCAGCGGCAGCAAGGCAGAGACCGAGGACGCGCGCGTTGTGCTCCTGAACGGCGGGTTCACCTTCCTGGAGGCCGGTACGGCGTCCAGTGCGCAGGCCACCTCCAAGGTCACGTACTCCGACGCCAAGAACAAGGAGAACGCCACCGAGGTCGCCAAGACCCTGGGGCTGCCCGACAGCAGCGTCACCAAGGGCAGCGTCCCCGGGAACGCGGACGTCGCGGTGGTCCTCGGCCAGGACTACAAGCCCTCGTCGTCGTAATCCCATGAGGTGCCGTCGGCGGTCCGTGAGACCCTTGGTGTCAAGTGACCGCCGACGGAAAGCCACGTAGTGACCGCCACCGACCGCTCCATCGAGCTCATCAACACCGCCGCGCAGGCGGCCGCCGACAAGCTCGCGCACGACATCATCGCCTACGACGTCAGCGACGTGCTGTCGATCACGGACGCCTTCCTGCTGGCCTCCGCGCCCAACGACCGCCAGGTCAAGTCCATCGTGGACGAGATCGAGGAGCGGCTGCAGAAGGAGCTCGGCGCCAAGCCGGTGCGCCGCGAGGGCGACCGTGAGGCCCGCTGGGTCCTCCTCGACTACGTCGACATCGTCGTCCACGTCCAGCACAGCGAGGAGCGCGTCTTCTACGCTCTGGAGCGGCTCTGGAAGGACTGCCCCGAGCTGGTGCTGCCCGAGGACGCCAAGGCGACCCGCGGCAAGGCGGCGGAGCACGCCAAGCTCCAGGCGGCCGAGGACACGGCCGGGCTCGGGGACCTGCGGTGAGCGCACCCTCGGGCCGCCGGGTCGGCCGGGGGCGCCGGGTCATCCTTTGGCGGCACGGGCAGACCTCGTGGAACGTGGAGCGCCGCTTCCAGGGCACCACTGACGTCCCGCTGACCGAGACCGGCCTCTCCCAGGCCCGCCGCGCGGCCCGGTTGCTCGCCTCCCTGGAGCCGGACGCGATCGTCGCCTCCGACCTCCAGCGGGCCGCCCACACCGCCGCTGAGCTCGCCGCGCTCACAGGCCTGGACATCGCCCACGACGAGGGCCTGCGCGAGACGTACGCGGGTGTCTGGCAGGGCCTGACCCACGAGGAGATCCTCGCCCGGCACGGCGAGGAGTACACGGCGTGGAAGCGCGGCGAGCCGGTGCGCCGAGGCGGCGGCGAACTGGAGACGGAGGTCGCCGAGCGCGCCGCCCCCGTCGTGCTCGCGCACGCCGAGAAGCTCCCGGAGGACGGCACCCTCGTCGTGGTCAGCCACGGCGGCACGATCCGCACCACCATCGGCCGCCTCCTGGGCCTCGAGGCCCACCACTGGGAGAGCCTCGGCGGCCTCTCCAACTGCTGCTGGTCCGTCCTCGGCGAGGGCGCGCGCGGCTGGCGCCTGCTCGAGCACAACGCCGGCACCCTGCCGGAGCCGGTGCTCGGCGACGACGACTGACCGCGCCGGGGGCGGCCCCGGACCCGGATTTCACTTTCCGGCAGGTCGCAGGCTAAAGTTCTTCTTGTTCGCCCCGCCGAGCGGGGCGAAAGCCAAGCGGTTCGACCGCGTGGCGGCAAGGGGCTATAGCTCAGTTGGTAGAGCGCCTGCATGGCATGCAGGAGGTCAGGAGTTCAATTCTCCTTAGCTCCACAGAAGACCCGCAGAAGAACGGTCCGTACGGTCATCCGTACGGACCGTTCTCGTGTTGTCCCATGGGTGAGGCGCGGCCCGTTGGGGGAAGGAGACTCTGGGTGCGGGGCGGTGCCGGCAGCGGGAAGAACGTCGCCGGGGACTTGAGTCACTCGGCACCCCGGAGGCGTATACCTCTGCGCAAGCGCTCTTGGCGTGCGGGTATGCCACGGCCACCTCGGCGGCCGTGTCCGGACTGGTACTGAGGCGTCGCTGACCGTATTGGTCCGGCCGTGGCAGAATCAAACGGCCGGAAGGGGGCGCGGCCCGACGGGAGGGAGTAGCGATGCCTGCGAGCATCCTCGGAGAGGTCGACCACCTCTTCGACGGGGCTATGACACGGGGTTGGACGTCCCCCCTCGGCTGCCCTTCCTGCGGTTCGGCGCACGTTGCCCAGGTCCTCGGGGACAACGGCGGAATCTCCTACGTGTGCACGGCCTGCGGCCACATCTGGAGCTGAGCGATGGGTGCACACAGGCGGAAGTGCGACTGGTGCGGCAGCGGTACGCCGATCGTCCGCGACATGGAGCCGGTCAACCCCGACTACCAGTACTGGTGCGAGGAATGCGCGCGGGCGCTGATCATAAAGGGCGACCCGATCGAGACGTACCGTGAGCTGGAGGGTGAGCCGATCTACGGCCGTCTCCTCGAAGAGCACTGCACGCTCAAGAGGTTCTACTCGTTCGTCACGGCATAAGGGGCGCAAGAGTGCCTATCCGGACATAACGAAATCGATTTGGTTCTGGAGCCGATGGACCGGTAATGTTGGCGTCGCCGCCAGGGAGACCGGGCGGACCACAACACGGGGCTATAGCTCAGTTGGTAGAGCGCCTGCATGGCATGCAGGAGGTCAGGAGTTCAATTCTCCTTAGCTCCACAGCAGATCCCGCCGGATCGGACGATCCGGCGGGATCTTTTTGTGTCGCCGGACGTTCCTGGTCGCGCCAGGCGTCCAGGGGGACAACGACGAGGGGCCGCCCGAAACCGGGCGGCCCCTCGTCGTGTGAACGGGTCAGCGACCCAGTGCGCGTCGGCCGCGGCCCTGGGAGACGACCGGGAGGTTGCGGGCGGGCGCCTGCGAGCGGGTGTCCTCCTCGATGCGCAACGCGAGCGCGGGGCAGCGCCGTACGGCGCGCAGCGCCTTCGCCTCCGCGTACTGCGGCACCTTCGCCTGCGCGACGGTCGGGAAGCCGTCGGCGCCCAGTTGGAAGACCTCCGGGAGGATGTCCGCGCACAGGCCGTGGCCCCGGCACAGCGTCCAGTCGACGAAGATCTTCTGGCGGCTGCCGCCGCTCTCCTCCTCCGCCCCGCCGCCCGGGATGCCCGTCGGGGCCCTGCCGCCCTCGAACAGTGGCAGGACGCCCTCCACGCGCCGTCCGCAGCCGTTGCCGAGGACGTGCGCGGCGAGGTCGTCGGTGAACGCCTTGACGGTCGACTCCAGGAACATCGCGGAACCGTCCGGGTGCGAACACGCGCCGCGCCGCTTGACGTTCTTGGCGACCTGCTTGAGTGCCTCCAGGGCGGCCGGGCCGCCGCCGTTGAGGATGTCCTCCATGCCGCGCGCGGCGGCCGGCAGGCCCAGGTAGCAGGGACCACACTGGCCCGCGCTCTCCTCCGCCAGCCACTGCGCCACGCGCAGCGACTCGCCCAGCGGGCAGGTGTCCTGACTGATCGGCAGGATCGCGCCGGCGCCCAGCGCGCCGCCCACGGCGTCCAGGGAGTTGCGGGAGACGACGGCCTCGTTCACGGTCGCCGCGTCGATCCACTTGCCGTGGTAACCGCCCGTCAGGACGCCCTGCGGTACCGGCGGGGCGCCGGCGAGCTGGAGGACGTAGCGCAGCGGGACGCCCGTGGGCACCTCGATGACCATGGGGCGGGCGACCGCGCCGGAGACCGTCAGCATGACGGTGCCCGGCTCGTCGTACAGACCGGTGTTGCCGTAGCGCTCCGGGCCGATGCGGGCGGCGATCGCGAGTTGGGCGAACGTCTCCGCGTTGGACAGCAGGGTCGGCGCGCCGCCCACGCCGGTCTGCGAGGCGCTGACCTTGCGGCCGGGCGGGATCGCCGGGCCGCCGTCGATCGAGCGGATCAGCGAGGCGGCGGCCCCGGTGACCATGCGGATCGGGTTGCGCTGCACGAACGCGCGCAGCGCCGACCTACGGCTGTTGCTCAGGCCGCGCTCCGACAGCGCGGCCTCCATGGAGCGCTGGGTGGACTCCCGGGTGACCCCCACCACGAGCGTGCGGGCACCCAGGGCCTCGGCGACGAGCAGCGCGCCGTCCAGAATCAGATGAGGGGCACGGTTGATCAGCACCGTGTCCTTGCGGCAGGCCGGCTCGTCCTCACTGCCGTTGACGACGACGACGGGCCGTACGCCGCGCTTGATCGCCGCCTCCGCGACCGAGCGCAGCTTCTTGTGGAACGGGAAGCCCGCGCCGCCGCGGCCCTTGAGGTTGATGTTCTCCGAGAGCTTGGCGAGCGCCTCCCCGCCCATGGGTTCGAGCGGCCCGTGCACCTTGAGGTGCATGGGCAGATCGAGTCGTTCGACAAGGTCGAAGCCCGACGTGAGCTGAGGAAGGCCGACCACGCGGACTTCTGGGACGTCGGGCAGGGCCTCGTTCACTTAAAGCCTCCGGAAGGCGTGTTCCAAGGTTCACCCGAACCCGGCGCGTCGAAGTCGTAGGACGCGCCGGGCCGTGAATCAGTGGCGGGACCGCTGTTGTACGTGTCGTTCGAGTTGTACGTACCGAAGGGGGCGATCGTCTCACCGGTGTTGTACACATCACTCCCGCCGTACCCGCCGGCGCCCGCGCCGCCGTAGGGCGGGATGTTGAATCCGGTGTCCTGGAGCGGGTCGTACGCCGACGGGGGCGCCTCGCCGACCGGCGGCGGGGACGGGATCGGCCAGCTGCCCGAGGTGCTGCCGCCGTTGTCGACGCGCGGCATCGCCTCCGTGGCCTGCATGTCGAACGGCATGTCCATGCGCGCGGTCTGGTCGGCCGCCCCGTAGGACTGCTGGCCGCGGGGGGTGTTGACGGCCCGGTAGGCGGCCGCGAAGCCGTTCGAGGGTTCCGGCGCGGGAGCGGGTGTCTCGAACGGCGAGGTGCGCGACGAGCCCCGGTTCTCGTAGCCCGGCAGCGAGGACGACGAGGTCTCGCCCCTGCGTCCGGCACCCTCGCCCCTGCGTCCGGCACCCTCGCCCATACGGCCGGATCCCTCGCTCATGCGGGCCCGGCTCTCCTCCAGCGCGTCGCGGCCCATGGGCTCCACGACGCCCATGATCATGGCGATCCGGTCGGCGACCTGGCGCTTGATCGGGCGCGGCGCCGCGCGCAGCGCCAGGGCGCCCATCACCACGATCAGGGACGCCATGTACAGGTACGTGAACATCGGGCTCTTCACGGCGCGACCCGCGTAGAGTCCGTGCACCAGGGCGGCACACCAGGCCGGGTAGGCCAGCATGTGCATGGCGCGCCAGCGCGCCGCGACGGGGGCCGGGGAGGCGAAGCGGCTGCGCAGCGCTCCGGTGATGCCCACGAAGATCATCAGCAGGCCTGCCAGGGAGCCGAGGCCGACCAGGCCCTCGATCCCGGTGACGCCGAGCGAGAACGGGATGATCGCGGCGATCAGCTGGGTGTGGTCCAGCGCGACCTTCGTGGTGACGTGCAGCAGCAGGAACGCGATCGAGGCGACCGCCGTCGACCTGTGCACCGCCTGGCCGACGATCCGCTGGCGTGTGTTGAGGAAGATCCGGTCCTGGGCGACCAGGCCCCAGATCACCGAACAGCTGAGCGAGACGAGGGAGAGCACGCCCGCGCCGAAGTTCAGGAAGTCGCGAAACGTGTCACCTCCGACCAGCACGACCACGGGTATGAGGAGCAGGACGACAGCCGACGCCAACCCGTAGGCCGACCGGCCTGTCGCGGGGAGCGAGCTGTTACTACGACGAGCGTTCATGGGGGCAACTCCGAGCAGTTTCGGGAAAGCGGTCCCGATGCCGAACTCTAAGCGGCGCCATACCGGTCGGTACGAGGTTTGAGTTATTGCGTTGTTATCAAAGGACAATGCGCCTGTTGTGATGTCCCTTAGTGGCTGTTACGCGAAGTAATCTTTGAACCTGGTTCAGCTTTCGCCGGGTGCATACGGTGTCACAGAGTCATACGTAAGCGCGTCGCGGCTTGCTCAGGGGCTGCGGTACCCTAGCGCCATGCGTGCCGTACGCCTTCTGCTTAGCGGGCCGCGCTGATCAGTCCCGACCCCCCGGTGAGAGCGGGTCGGAATCGGCGCGGCGTCCCCTCCTGTGTGAGGGGATTTTTCGTTTCCCGAGAGACACAGCCGCTGGTAGAGACGATCTATGGAGCTTTGAGGATCATGAGCGAGACGAACCCCGCTGCCACCCCCGAGGCGGCCGCGCCGCACCGCTACACGGCCGCGGTGGCAGCCGAGATCGAGGCACGCTGGCAGGACTTCTGGGACGCCGAGGGCACCTACGCGGCGCCGAACCCCAAGGGTGACCTGGCCGGTGACCCGGCCCTGGCGGCCCGTCCCAAGAAGTTCATCATGGACATGTTCCCCTATCCCTCGGGTGCGGGCCTGCACGTCGGCCACCCTCTGGGGTACATCGCCACCGATGTATTCGCCCGGTTCCAGCGCATGACCGGCCACAACGTCCTGCACACCCTGGGCTTCGACGCCTTCGGTCTGCCCGCCGAGCAGCACGCCGTGGCCACCGGCGAGCACCCCCGGGTCACCACCGAGGCGGCCATCACCAACATGAAGTCCCAGCTGCGCCGGCTGGGCCTGGGCCACGACAAGCGCCGGTCGTTCGCCACGATCGACCCGGACTACTACAAGTGGACCCAGTGGATCTTCCTGCAGATCTTCAACTCCTGGTACGACGACGAGGCGAAGAGGGCCCGCCCGATCTCCGAACTGGTCGCGCAGTTCGAGGCCGGTGAGCGCGGTGTGCGCGGCGAACGCTCCTGGAGCGAGCTGACCGACGCCGAGCGCGCCGACGTCCTGGGCGAGTACCGCCTGGCCTACGCCTCCGACGCGCCCGTCAACTGGTGCCCCGGCCTGGGCACGGTCCTGGCCAACGAGGAGGTCACCGCCGACGGCCGCTCCGAGCGCGGCAACTTCCCCGTCTTCAAGGCCAAGCTGCGCCAGTGGAACATGCGCATCACGGCCTACGCCGACCGGCTGCTGGAGGACCTGGAGGCGCTGGACTGGCCCGAGGCGATCAAGCTGCAGCAGCGCAACTGGATCGGCCGCTCCGAGGGCGCCCGCGTCGACTTCCCGATCGACGGCGAGAGCATCACCGTCTTCACCACCCGCCCCGACACCCTGTTCGGCGCCACCTACATGGTGCTGGCGCCCGAGCACCCGCTGGTCGAGAAGTTCACCCCGGACACCTGGCCCGAGGGCACGCACGACGCCTGGACCGGCGGTCACACGACCCCCACCGAGGCCGTCGCCGCCTACCGCGCGCAGGCCGCCTCCAAGTCCGACGTCGAGCGCCAGGCCGAGGCCAAGGACAAGACCGGCGTCTTCATCGGCGCGTACGCGACCAATCCGGTCAACGGCGAGCAGGTCCCCGTCTTCATCGCCGACTACGTGCTGATGGGCTACGGCACCGGCGCGATCATGGCCGTCCCGGCCCACGACTCCCGCGACTTCGAGTTCGCGCGCGCCTTCCAGCTGCCGATCGCGTGCGTGGTCGAGCCCACCGACGGCCGCGGCACCGACACCTCGACGTGGGACGACGCCTTCGTGTCCTACGACGCGAAGATCGTCAACTCCGCCGGTGAGGGCGTCTCCCTGGACGGCCTGGGCGTCGTCGAGGCCAAGGCCCGCATCACCGAGTGGCTGGAGCGGGAGCGCATCGGTCAGGGCACCGTCAACTTCCGGCTGCGCGACTGGCTGTTCAGCCGCCAGCGCTACTGGGGCGAGCCCTTCCCCATCGTCTACGACGAGGACGGCGTCGCCCACGCCCTGCCCGAGTCGATGCTGCCGCTGGAGCTGCCCGAGGTCGAGGACTACTCTCCGCGCACCTTCGATCCGGACGACGCCGACACCGAGCCCGAGACGCCGCTGTCCCGCAACGAGGACTGGGTCAACGTCACCCTGGACCTGGGCGACGGACCCAAGAAGTACCGGCGCGAGACCAACACCATGCCCAACTGGGCCGGCTCCTGCTGGTACGAGCTGCGCTACCTGGACCCGCACAACAGCGAGCAGCTGGTCGACCCCGAGATCGAGCGGTACTGGATGGGCCCGCGCGAGGGTCAGCCGCACGGGGGCGTCGACCTGTACGTCGGCGGCGCGGAGCACGCGGTGCTGCACCTGCTGTACGCCCGCTTCTGGTCCAAGGTCCTGTACGACCTGGGGCACGTCTCCTCCGCCGAGCCCTTCCACAAGCTGTTCAACCAGGGCATGATCCAGGCCTTCGTCTACCGCGACCGCCGCGGCTTCGCGGTACCGGCCGCCGAGGTGGAGGAGCGCGACGGCGCCTACTACTACCAGGGCGAGAAGGTCAGCCGCCTGCTGGGCAAGATGGGCAAGTCCCTGAAGAACGCGGTGACCCCCGAGTCGATCTGCGCCGAGTACGGTGCCGACACCCTGCGCCTGTACGAGATGGCGATGGGCCCGCTGGACGTCTCCCGGCCGTGGGACACGCGCGCGGTGGTGGGCCAGTTCCGGCTGCTGCAGCGGCTGTGGCGCAACGTCGTCGACGAGGCCACCGGTGAGGTCACGGTGGTGGACGCCGAGCCCGACGAGGAGACCTTGCGCGCGCTGCACAAGGCGATCGACGGGGTCCGCCAGGACCTGGAGGGCCTGCGCTTCAACACCGCCATCGCCAAGGTCACCGAGCTGAACAACCACCTGACCAAGACGGGCGGGGCGGTGCCGCGCCGGATCGCCGAGCCGCTGGTGCTGATGGCCGCCCCACTGGCCCCGCACATCGCCGAGGAACTGTGGCGCCGGCTGGGCCACACCGACTCGGTCGTCCACCAGGACTTCCCGGTCGCCGACCCGGCGTACGTCGTCGACGAGACCGTGACCTGCGTGGTGCAGGTCAAGGGCAAGGTCAAGGCCCGCCTGGAGGTCTCGCCGGCCATCTCCGACGACGAGCTGGAGAAGGTCGCGCTGGCCGACGAGAAGGTCGTGGCGGCGCTGGACGGGGCGGGGATCCGCAAGGTCATCGTGCGCGCGCCGAAGCTGGTGAACATCGTCCCGGCGTGAGCTGTCGCCCGTTGAGGTGAGTGGGGGACAGGGCTGGGGCTGGTGCTCCGGGTAGTCCCTTACGGGCAGGTTCGGGGTCCTTGTGGAACTCCGGACCTGCCCTTTGCGTTTACCGTGGAAGGGCGGCGCGAGACGTGCCGTGCCCGTTCTGAGGAGGAGCGCCGTGGAAGCAGTGATCGCCGTCATCGTCCTGCTCTTCGTGCTCGTCCTGGTGCTCGGCGCGTACGCCACGGTGAAGGCCGTCGGCGCCGCCAAGCGCGGAGTCGACCGCACCATCGAGCAGGCCCGCCGCACGGTCGAGGACCACACCCTGCGCGCCAAGTCCTTCGCCCAGACCGGTCCGGCGGGCGAGATCGCCCAGCTCCGCCTGAAGCTGCGCACCTCGATGCGCGCCACCCAGGACGCGCTGTACGCGGGCGTGACCCACGACGAGTCCCTCAGGGAGTCCCTCGGCCTCTTCCAGCGGCTCAGCGCGCACGGCCACGAACTGGACGGCGAACTCAAGCGCCTGGAGTCCGAGCCGGACCGCGTGACGCTCACCAAGCGGCTGCCCGAGCTGCGGGAGCGTACGGAGCGCATCACCACGTCCGCGGACTCCCTGCGCTGGGCGGCCCGCGACCGGGCCCGCCACTTCGCCGGCGACGACCTCGACTCCCTGAGCACCCAGATCGACGTGGAGGCAGGCGCGTTGCGCCACTGGACCACGTCGGAGCCCTCGACACCGCCGCCCTCCTGGCCGGAGGCGCCCACCGCCGACGCCACGGCCGACGAGCAGACCCGGCCCGGGAGTTCCCGGACGCGACAGGCCCAGGAGCCGACGCGACCCGCCATCACGCCCCCGTCGGTCCGCCCCACCTACCCCTGGCAGAAGAAGCCCCGCCCCGAGAGCACCACATGATCCCGCCACACCCGTCCCAGGTGAGAGGGGCCGGGCTGCCGCGGAGGCACTACGCCAGGTAACCTCCAGCTCATGTCCCGCCATGTCGCGATCGTCACCGATTCAACGGCCTACCTGCCGCAGTGGACGATGGAGCGCCACGGCATCACCGCCGTACCCCTGACCGTGGTCCTCGGCGACCGGGCGCTCGAAGAGGGCACCGAGATCTCGACCCGCTCCCTGGCCCAGGCGCTCCAGAAACGACGCCCCGTCACCACCTCCCGCCCCAGCCCCCAGGTGTTCGCCGAGACCTACCGCAAGATCGCCGAGGCCGGCGCCACCGGCATCGTCTCCCTGCACCTGTCCGCCGAGCTCTCCGGCACGTACGACGCGGCGGTCGTCGCGGCGCGCGAGGCGCCGGTGCCGGTGCGGGTGGTGGACACCGGGATGGTCGCGATGGCACTCGGCTTCTGCGCGCTCGCCGCGTGCGCGGCGGCGGAGACGGGCGGCACGGTCGACGAGGCCGTCACGGCGGCGGAGAAACGCGCCGCCGGCACCTCCGCCTACTTCTACGTCGACACCCTCGACTATCTGCGCCGCGGCGGCCGGATCGGCACCGCCCAGGCCCTGTTGGGCTCCGCGCTCGCGGTGAAGCCGCTGCTGCAACTCGACGACGGGCGTATCGACCTGCTGGAGAAGGTGCGCACGGCGTCCAAGGCGATCGCCCGCCTCGAGGAACTCGTCGCCGACCGTGCGGGAAACGCCGCCGTCGACATCGCCGTCCACCATCTCGCCGCCCCCGACCGCGCGTCGGCCCTCGCGGACCGCCTACGGGCACGCGTGACCGGTCTGGCCGACCTGCATGTGAGCGAGGTCGGAGCGGTGATCGGGGCGCATACGGGCCCGGGGCTGTTGGGGGTTGTGGTCTCGCCGCGGTGAGGGTGGGGTCATGGGCCGGGGATCGATGGCCGTCACTCGTGTGGGTGGCGGAGTTGTCCACAACCCGGGGGTAATCCCCGGGAACTGAGCAAGATCATCGCGGGTCGGCGCTGTTCGTCGATCCTCCTGCCATGGCACTTCGATCACGCTCACGTACATCGCCCGCGACGAGTGGACCGGGCCGCGCACCGGCCTCCGACGGCCGTGCCCGCGCCCACCGCCGCCCGCCCACGCGGGGGCGCGGCGCCCGGAACCGGCATGCCTCGGCGGAGGAGCTCCGCCGCCGTGCGGAGACGCTGTTCGCCCAACGGGCGGCGGATCCGGGTGAGTCGGGGAGCGGGCCGCCGGGGGCCGGGCGGGATGCGGGGGTGGACCGGGGTGCGGGCGGTGTGCCCGACCGAGTGGATGGCGGGCCCGACCGGGTGGGTTGCGGGCCCGACCGGGTGGGCGGCGGGTCTGACGGGGCGGGGGGTGCGCCTGGTGGGGAGGGCGGTGCGCCTGGCGGGGAGGGAGGTGCGCCTGAGGAGGACGCGGGCTTCTCTCGCCGGGCGGCTGGTGCCCTGGACGGGGGAGGCGGTGTCCCTCGTTGGGCCAGGGCTGTGTCTGACCAGGTGGATGGTGCGCCTGGCGGGGCGGGGGCGACCGTGGGCGCGGCCGGGCCCCCTGACTCCGTAGGAGCCTCGCGGGTGGGTGAGACCGAGAACTCCGGTGCGGCGCCCCCTGCTTGGGTGAGGATGCGCGTCGGGCTCGCTCTGCGGGAGCGGATGCCGGTGTGGTTGCAGGCGCGGTGCGGACTGGAGCGGCGGAGCATGCTGGCGCTCACGGCTCTGCTCGTCGTGGCCGCGGCCTTCGCCGCCCAGCACTTCTGGACCGGGCGGACCCGGCCCGTACAGGCACCTGAGGTGGTGCGGGCGGCGGCCCCCTACGAGGCGGGTGCGCCGGGCAGGGCGGCGGCCGGCTCCGGGGGTGCGTCGGTCGGTGCGTCGGGCCGCGCGTCTGCCGACACGGGGCCGGCGGGCGCGGGCACGGCAGGCGCGCAGATCGTGGTGGACGTCAGCGGCAAGGTGCGGGAGCCCGGGATCCACCGCCTTCCGGCCGGCTCGCGCGTGGCCGACGCGTTGCGCGCGGCCGGCGGAGTACGGCCGGGCACGAACACCGACGGCCTCAACCGCGCCCGCTTCCTCGTCGACGGGGAGCAGGTGATCGTCGGAGGCCCCGCCGCTGCTCAGGGACCCGCGCAGCAGCCGTCGGGCGCCGGTACGGCCGGGGGCGCGCCCGGCGCCGCGGCGCCCGCGGGTCCGGTGTCCCTCAACACGGCCACCGCGGACCAACTCGACACCCTCCCGGGCGTGGGGCCCGTGCTGGCCCAGCACATCATCGACTACCGCACCCGAGCCGGCGGCTTCCGCTCGGTCGACGAGTTGCGCGAAGTCAACGGCATCGGCGAACGCCGGTTCGCCGATCTGCGAAACCTCGTACGGCCATGAGCGGCACCCAGGGCGAGCCGCTCGGTCGCGACACACCAGCCGGCCCCGACGCATCCCCCACTCCCGCCCGGCCCCCCGTCCACGCCGCCTCCGGGCATCGGCTCGGGGCTGCCCGGCCCCGGCAGGAAGGACCGGTGGATCTGCGTCTCGTGGTGCCGGCGCTGGCGGCCTGGGGGACGGCGGCGTCGGTGCTGACCGCCTCGCCGGGGGCGATTGTCGCTGTCGGCGGGGTGTGTCTGGGGCTGGCTGTCGGGCTGTTGGTGGTGGCGTGGCGGCGGGGAGTGCGAGGTGTCCCGGGGCCGCGGCACGGACCGGTGTGGGCGCCTACGACGATCGCCGCGGTACTGCTCTGTGCGGCAGCCGCGGCCGCCTCGGCCGGGCTGCACGGGGCGGATCTGCGTCGTGGGCCGGTGCCGTCGCTGGCGCGGCAGTCCGCGACGGTGACCGCCGAGGTGGAGGTCACCGCCGATCCACGGCTCAGCCGGCCACACGTCACCGGGGATCACGCGGCCCCGTCCGCCGTGCTGATCGAAGCGCGGGTGCGGGCAGTCGGGCAGGTGGCCACGCGCACGCCCGTGCTGGTGATCGTCGACATGCGCAGGCAGGGTGGCGAGGCTGAGGCGACCACCGGGTCGCGGCGTTCTCCGTGGCTCGCCCTGCTGCCCTCGACGAGGGTGCGGGTGACCGGGCGGTTCGCTCCGGCGCTGGTCGGCGGTGACCGGGTCGCGGCCGTGCTGAGGGTGCGGGAGCGGGCGGCACCGGAGGTGGTGGGGGAGCCGTCGGGCGCGCAACGGCTGGCGGGCCGGCTGCGGGCGGGGCTGCGGGAGGCCACCGACGGGCTCCCGGCGGACGCCCGGGCGCTGCTGCCGGGGCTGGTCGTCGGGGACACGGCACGTATCACCCCCGAGCTGGACGAGGCCTTCGAGGAGACCGACCTCGCGCACACCCTGGCCGTCTCCGGCAGCAACCTCACGATCATCCTCGCCCTGCTCCTCGGCCCGCCCGGCCTCGCCCAGCGCGTCGAGCGCCGTGGCCTCGCCCCACGCCTCGGCATCCCCCTGCGGGCCACCGCGCTGCTCGGCGGAGCGCTCACCCTCGGGTTCGTGGTCGTGTGCCGGCCCGACCCGAGCGTGCTGCGGGCCGCGGCCTGCGGAGCGGTCGTCCTGCTCGCCCTCGCGACAGGCCGCCGCCGCTCGATGATCCCGGCGCTGGCGACGGCCGTGCTGCTGCTGGTGCTGTACGACCCGTGGCTGGCCCGCAGCTACGGCTTCCTGCTCTCCGTCCTGGCGACCGGCGCCCTGCTCACGCTGGCTCCCCGCTGGAGCGCCGCCCTGCGCGGCCGCGGAGTCCCGCCCCGGCTGGCGGAAGCCCTGGCAGCCGCGGGCGCCGCGCAGGCACTGTGCGCGCCGGTCGTGGCGGTGCTGTCGGCCCGGGTGAGCCTGGTGGCGGTGCCGTGCAACCTGTTGGTGGAGTTCGCGGTCGCACCGGCCACGGTGCTCGGGTTCGCCGCGCTGGCGGCGGCGCCGGCGGCCATGCCGGTGGCCAAGGCACTGGCGTGGGGAGCGAGTTGGCCCGCCGGCTGGATCGCGGACGTGGCCCGGACCGGGGCGGCGCTGCCCGGCGCGGGGATGGACTGGCCGGGCAGCTGGACGGGCGCGCTGCTGCTGGCCCTCGCCACGGCCGCGGTCGTGCTCGTCGGCAGGCGACTGCTCGGGCACCCCTGGTTGTGCGCGGCGTGCGGGCTGCTGCTCCTGCTGGTGGTGGTGCAGCCGCCCCCGGTGACGCGTGTGATCACGGGCTGGCCGCCGCCCGGCTGGCGGTTCGCGATGTGCGACGTGGGCCAGGGCGACGCGACCGTCCTCGCGGCGGGCGAGGGCACCGGCGTGGTGGTGGACGCCGGGCCCGACCCGAGCTTGGTGGACCGGTGCCTGCGCGACCTCGGCATCACCAAAGTCCCCCTCGTCGTCCTCACCCACTTCCACGCCGACCATGTGGCCGGGCTGCCGGGCGTGCTGCGGGGACGCGCGGTGGGCGCGATCGAGACGACCGGCCTGGAAGAGCCCGTCGACCAGGCGGAGTTCGTGCGGAAGGAGGCGGCGGCACACCACGTTCCCCTCACCCGGGCCGGTGCCGGGGAGCGGCGTCGGATCGGCGCCCTCTCCTGGCAGGTGCTGTGGCCGCCGCCCCACCCGGTGCCGGAACCGGAGGGCCCCAACGACGCCAGTGTCACGCTGCTGGCCCGCTCGGCCGGGCTGCGCCTGCTGCTGCTCGGCGACCTCGAACCCCCGTCCCAGCGGGCCCTGTTGCGGTCACCGGTGGCCGGGCTGCTGGGCGGTGTCGACGTGCTCAAGGTGGCCCACCACGGTTCGGCCTACCAGGACCCGGACCTCATACGCACGGTGGCTCCCCGGCTCGCGCTGATCTCGTGCGGCGCGGACAACCCGTACGGGCATCCCGCGCCCAGCACGGTCGCGGCGCTGCGGGCCGGGGGCGCGACCGTGCTGCGCACCGATGAGGACGGCGCGGTGGCCGTCACCGCCCTGGGCGGCGAGCTGCGGGTGGCGCGGGACTGAGGGCATGAACCGCGCACAGGTTCACGCCTACCTCCGCCGCCTGGGGGTTGCCCGCCCGGCGTGGCCCACCATCGACGTCCTGCCCGGACCGCACCTGCGCCACCTGCAGACCGTGCCCTTCGAGAACCTCTGGATCCAGGGCGCGGCCGGGCGGTACTTCGCCTCCTCCGTCCGCTGCTCACCGCGCGGTGCTGTCGGCGTGCCGGGACCTGTTCGGGATCGAGCTGACCTCGGCGCCGGTCGTGCGGACCGCGTGACAGTGGCAGGAGAGGTGTGGCCGACAATGGCCCGGTGAGCGATGTGAGACATGTGCTGGTGCTGCCCGACCGCGATGCCGCTCAGGAGGCGGCGGAGGCGCTCGGGGAGCGGTTCGGCATCACGGAGGAGGCCAGGCTGGTGCGGGACGCGCTGGCCGGTGAGGACGATGCCGAGGACGCGCAGTGGCTCGTCGTCCTGCGGGACGAGGACGAGCGGCTGGACCCGGGCGAGCTGGACGCGTTCGCCGGGGAGTGGGACGGCTGGCGCGAGGAGCCGTAGCCGAGCCGCGAACCGGAGGCGGGCAGCTGATGCGGCTGCTCGTCGCGGGCCCCGTTGTCAGTGGCCCGTGGGATGCTTGTCGCGATGGCCAGGAAGACTGCGAATGACGACCCTCTCGCCCCGGTGACGCTCGCCGTGGGCCAGGAGGACCTCCTGCTCGACCGTGCCGTGCGGGAGGTGGTGGCCGCCGCCAGGGCCGCCGACGCCGACACTGACGTACGTGATCTGACCCCGGACCAGTTGCAGCCCGGGACGCTCGCCGAGCTGACGAGTCCGTCGCTCTTCGCCGAGCGGAAGGTCGTCGTCGTACGCAACGCGCAGGACCTGTCGGCCGACACCGTCAAGGACGTGAAGGCCTATCTGGGCGCGCCCGCCGAGGAGATCACCCTCGTGCTGCTGCACGCGGGCGGTGCCAAGGGCAAGGGGCTGCTGGACGCCGCCCGCAAGGTGGGCGCGCGGGAGGTGGCCTGCCCGAAGATGACCAAGCCGGCGGACCGGCTGGCCTTCGTGCGGGGTGAGTTCCGTACGCTCGGGCGGTCGGCCACGCCCGAGGCGTGCCAGGCGCTGGTGGACGCCATCGGCAGCGACCTGCGGGAGCTGGCGTCGGCGTCGGCCCAGCTCGTCGCGGACGTCGAGGGGACGATCGACGAGGCGGTCGTCGGGCGGTACTACACGGGGCGGGCGGAGGCGTCGAGCTTCACGGTCGCCGACCGGGCCGTCGAGGGGCGCGCGGCGGAGGCGCTGGAGGCGCTGCGCTGGTCGCTGGCGACCGGGGTGGCGCCCGTGCTGATCACCAGCGCGCTGGCCCAGGGTGTGCGGGCGATCGGCAAGCTGTCCTCGGCCCGAGGCGGCCGGCCGGCGGACCTGGCGCGGGAGCTGGGGATGCCGCCGTGGAAGATCGACCGGGTGCGCCAGCAGATGCGGGGCTGGACTCCGGACGGGGTCGCGGTCGCTCTGCGCGCGGTGGCCGAGGCGGACGCGGGAGTGAAGGGCGGTGGGGACGATCCCGGGTACGCGTTGGAGAAGGCGGTCGTGACCATCGCGCGGGCGGCCCGCTCCCGAGGACGCGGATAGACCTCCCCGGGAGGAGAATCGTGCGTATCAGCCGTACCTCGCCGACATCGGGAAGGTGGCGATCGCCATGGCTGAACACCCGCACGCAGCGCTCGTCCGCAAGGGCTTCGAGGCCTTCATGCACGGGGACATGGACGCCCTGCGGCAACTGATAGCGAGCGACGCCACGCACCATGTGCCCGGCAACCACCCACTCTCGGGGGACTTCAAGGGCCAGGACGCGATCATCGACATGTACGAGCGGCTCGGCCAGGAGACGAACGGGACGATGCGTCTCGACCTCATCGGCATCTGTGTCGACGGCCGCGGCCACGCGGTCGGCATGTGCCGCGTCATGGCAGAGCGCCAGGGCAGGCAGCTGGACGACACCGGAAGCATCATCTTCCGGATCGTCGGGGACAAGGTCACCGACCTCGACGAATGCGTCGAGGACATCGACAAGAACAACGAGTTCTGGGCGTAGGAGGAGCCGTCGTGACTGAACACCCGCACGCAGCGCTCGTCCGCAAGGGCTACGAGGCATTCCAGCGCGGGGACATGGACACCCTGCGCGGGCTGATGACCGGGGACTGCAAGCACCACGTACCCGGCTCCCACCCGCTCTCCGGAGACTTCAAGGGGATCGACTCGATCTTCGACGGGTACTACCGCCGGCTCGGTTCGGAGACGGACGGGACCTTCCGGGTCGAGGTGCGCAACATATTCGTCGACGGCCGCGGTCACGCCGTCTCCGTGCACCACTTCACGGCGGACCGGGGCGGCAAGCACATCGACGAGATGGGAGGCATCGTCTTCCGGATCGTCGGAGACAAGATCACCGACCTCGACGAGTGTGTCGCGGACATCGACAGGGTCGACGAGTTCTGGTCGTGAAGGCCCCGGACACACCGAAGACCCCGCACATACCGAAGACCCCGCACATACAGACCCCGCACATACCGAAGACCCCGGTGCCCGCCCTGGGGAAGGGCTGGGGCTCGGGGCCTTCGGTTCACGCTGCTGGATCCGCGCCCGCGTGGCGAACGCAGGCCGCGCGCGGATCCGTGGGTGCCGGTCGGGAGCGGATGAGAGAGGGCCCGCTCTGGGTCCTTCCGGCGGTCAGATCAGAAAGGGGTTCAGCCCTTGAGCGACGCGACCTTGGAAGCAAGCGCCGACTTCTTGTTGGCGGCCTGGTTCTTGTGGATGACGCCCTTCGAGACGGCCTTGTCGAGCTGACGCGCGGCAGCGCGCTGGTACTCGGTGGCCTTCTCCGCGTCACCCGCGGCAGCGGCCTCACGGGCCTTGCGGATCGCGGTCTTCAGGGAGGACTTGACGGCCTTGTTGCGCAGCCGGGCCTTCTCGTTGGTCTTGATCCGCTTGATCTGGGACTTGATGTTCGCCACTGATGAGCCTTTGCAGGTTCAGGCACGGGGCCGCACGGGTCCCGCGCCGTTTGATTTCTGAGGAGTGCCTCGCGCTGAGAGGGCATGAGGCACAGCCACCCAGGCTACCAGTGGGCCGTCCCCTGGCCCAAACCGGTCGCAGGTCCCCGCCCGTGGGACCATGGAGGCTACGTATCGATCCGACCCGAGGCATAAGGCGCCTCAAGAGACAGGACCCTGCGTGCCCGCGACCCCTAAGAATGTGCCCGAACCGAGCCGTACCGACCCGGCTCTGATCCGCAATTTCTGCATCATCGCGCACATCGACCACGGCAAGTCCACGCTCGCCGACCGGATGCTCCAGCTGACCGGTGTGGTCGAGCAGCGGCAGATGCGTGCTCAGTACCTCGACCGCATGGACATCGAGCGTGAGCGCGGCATCACGATCAAGTCCCAGGCTGTGCGGCTGCCGTGGGCTCCGACCACGGAGCCCGGCAACACGCACATCCTCAACATGATCGACACCCCGGGGCACGTCGACTTCACCTACGAGGTCTCGCGGTCGCTCGCCGCCTGCGAGGGGACCGTGCTCCTCGTCGACGCAGCCCAGGGCATCGAGGCCCAGACCCTCGCCAACCTCTACCTGGCGATGGAGAACGACCTCAAGATCATCCCCGTACTGAACAAGATCGACCTGCCGGCGGCCCAGCCGGAGAAGTTCTCCGAGGAGCTCGCCAACCTCATCGGCTGCGACCCCGAGGACGTCCTGAAGGTCTCCGCCAAGACGGGCGTGGGTGTCGACGCGCTCCTCGACAAGGTCGTCGCCGAGGTCCCGGCCCCCGTCGGGGTCAAGGACGCGCCCGCGCGCGCCATGATCTTCGACTCGGTGTACGACTCCTACCGGGGCGTCGTGACGTACGTTCGTGTCGTCGACGGGCAGCTCAACAAGCGTGAGCGGATCCGGATGATGTCCACCGGCGCCACCCACGAGCTGCTGGAGATCGGGACCAACTCGCCGGAGATGCTCGGCGCGGACGGGCTCGGGGTGGGTGAGGTCGGTTACCTCATCACCGGCGTGAAGGACGTTCGCCAGTCCAAGGTCGGTGACACGATCACCAGCCTGAGCAAGGGCGCCACCGAAGTCCTCGGCGGGTACAAGGACCCCAAGCCGATGGTGTTCTCCGGCCTCTACCCCCTCGACGGTTCCGACTACCCGGAGCTGCGCGACGCCCTCGACAAGCTCCAGCTCAACGACGCCGCACTGGTCTACGAGCCGGAGACCTCCGCCGCGCTCGGCTTCGGTTTCCGCGTCGGCTTCCTGGGGCTGCTGCATCTCGACGTCATCCGTGAGCGACTGGAGCGTGAGTTCGGGCTCGACCTCATCGCCACCGCGCCGAACGTGGTCTACCGCGTGCTCATGGAGGACGGCGTCGAGCACACGGTCACCAACCCGAGCGAGTTCCCCGAGGGCAAGATCAGCGAGGTGTACGAGCCGGTCGTACGCGCCACGATCCTCGCCCCGAGCGAGTTCATCGGCTCGATCATGGAGCTGTGCCAGACCCGGCGCGGCACCCTCCTCGGCATGGACTACCTCTCCGAGGACCGCGTCGAGATCCGCTACACCCTTCCGCTCGCGGAGATCGTCTTCGACTTCTTCGACCAGCTGAAGTCCAAGACCCGCGGCTACGCCTCCCTCGATTACGAGCCCACCGGCGAGCAGACGTCCAGCCTGGTCAAGGTCGACATCCTGCTGCACGGCGACAAGGTGGACGCGTTCTCGGCGATCACCCACAAGGACGCGGCGTACGCGTACGGTGTGCGGCTCGTCGCCAAGCTGCGCGAGCTCATCCCGCGGCAGGCGTTCGAGGTGCCGATCCAGGCCGCGATCGGCTCCCGGGTCATCGCCCGTGAGACGATCCGCGCGATCCGCAAGGACGTCCTCGCCAAGTGCTACGGCGGTGACATCTCCCGTAAGCGGAAGCTGCTGGAGAAGCAGAAGGAGGGCAAGAAGCGGATGAAGATGGTGGGTTCCGTGGAAGTTCCGCAGGAGGCCTTCATCGCCGTGCTCTCCAGTGATGACAGCGCGGGGTCGGGCAAGGGCAAGAAGTAACCGACGGTTACACGTCGCGGCATCGGCAAAATGGTCATAAAGGGGTCCGTCGTGCGAAAAGTGCGGCGGGCCCCTGTGCGTGTGCGTGGTCGCTCTCTGTAGAAAGTGACAGGGCGCGAAGACTTACGCACCGGCCGGTCGCGCTTTACGCTGATGCCTGCTCGCTAGTTACTCGCGAGTTAAACAAGGCGCGTGACAGCGTAAGCGCGTGTGAGTGAAACCAGCCGCATTGTGAGCCAGCCGCAGCGCCGCGGGCCCCCGGAGGATGTCGTGAGCGACACACAGACACTGATCGAGAACCGTCCGCCGTCCGTCGCGGGCCTCTTCCTGGAGCGTGTGACAGCCACGCCGGACACCGAGGCATACCGCTATCCCGTACCCCCCGCCTCCGGCGAGGGCCCCGACGACTGGAAGTCGCTCACCTGGGCGCAGGCCGCCGAGCGGGTCTACGCGATCGCCGCCGGCCTGATCGAACTGGGTGTGCAGCCGGAGCAGCGCGTCGCCCTCGCCTCCTCCACCCGCATCGAGTGGATCCTCGCGGACCTCGGCATCATGTGCGCCGGCGCCGCCACGACCACCGTCTACCCGCAGACCAACGCCGAGGAGTCGGCGTTCATCCTCTCCGACTCCGAGAGCAAGGTGCTGATCGCCGAGGACGCGGCCCAGCTCGCCAAGGCCGTCGAGAAGCGCGCCGAGCTGCCCGAGCTCACCCATGTCGTGGTGATCGACGGAGCCGGGGTGGAGACCGCCGACTGGATCATCACCCTGGACGAGCTGGAGCAGCGCGGCGCCGCCCGTCTGGAGAAGGACCCCCAGCTGATCAAGGAGCGGGTCGGCGCGATCACCAAGGAGCAGCTGGCGACCCTCATCTACACCTCCGGCACCACCGGCCGCCCCAAGGGTGTGCGCCTGCCCCACGACAACTGGTCGTACATGGCGAAGGCGATCGCCGCGACCGGGCTGATCAGCGGCGAGGACGTGCAGTACCTGTGGCTGCCCCTCGCGCACGTCTTCGGTAAGGTGCTCACCTCCGGTCAGATCGAGGCCGGCCACGTCACCGCCGTCGACGGCCGCGTGGACAAGATCATCGAGAACCTTCCGGTGGTCCAGCCGACGTACATGGCGGCCGTGCCGCGCATCTTCGAGAAGGTCTACAACGGCGTCGCCGCCAAGGCCCGCGCCGGCGGCGGGGCCAAGTACAAGATCTTCCAGTGGGCGGCCGAGGTGGCCCGCGAGTACGCCAAGGTCAGCCAGGACAACTTCCGGCGGACCGGGGCGGCCTCCGTGCCGTTCGGACTCGGCGCGAAGCACAAGGCAGCCGACGCGCTGGTCTACGCGAAGATCCGGGAGGCGTTCGGCGGCCGGCTGCGCGCCTGTGTCTCGGGTTCGGCGGCCCTCGCGCCGGAGATCGGCTACTTCTTCGCGGGCGCCGGGATCCACATCCTCGAGGGGTACGGGCTCACGGAGTCGTCGGCGGCCTCCTTCGTCAACCCCGGCGAGGCCTACCGCACCGGCACGGTCGGCAAGCCGCTGCCCGGTACGGAGGTGCGCATCGCCGACGACGGCGAGATCCTGCTGCGCGGCCCCGGCATCATGGAGGGCTACCACGGGCTGCCCGACAAGACCGCCGAGGTGCTGGAGGCCGACGGCTGGTTCCACACCGGGGACATCGGTGAGCTCTCGCCCGACGGGTACCTGAAGATCACTGACCGCAAGAAGGACCTCATCAAAACGTCCGGCGGCAAGTACATCGCGCCCGCGGAGGTCGAGGGGCAGTTCAAGGCCGTGTGCCCGTACGTGTCCAACATCCTGGTGCACGGGGCCGACCGGAACTTCTGCACCGCGCTGATCGCGCTGGACGAGGTCGCGATCCTCGACTGGGCGAAGGAGAACGGGCTGGAGGGGAAGTCGTACGCGGAGGTCGTGGCGGCGCCGGTGACGGTCTCGATGGTCGAGGGGTACGTCACGGAGCTCAACGCGGGGCTTCAGCGGTGGCAGACGATCAAGAAGTTCCGGCTGCTTCCCCGGGATCTCGATGTGGAGCACGGGGAGATCACGCCGAGTCTGAAGCTGAAGCGGCCGGTGGTGGAGCGGGAGTACAAGCACTTGATCGACGAGATGTACGCGGGGTCGCGCGAGGCGTAGGGGGTGGCGGGGCTGTGTGGCGTCTCACGGTCCGTCGTGGCTTGTCGCGCCCACGCGGTGGAGCCGCATATCGATACGGCCCCGCGCCCCTAGGTCAGTCCAGCTGCGCCCTGCTTGTCAGTTGCCGGAGTTGCCTGACCTCCTGGCGTAGTTCCTCCAGTTCCAAGAACACCCTCACCTTCGCCCGCAGCACCCAAGGGTCGAACGGCTTGCGTACGAAGTCGGCCGCGCCCGTGGCATAGCCGCGGAAGGCGTAGCCGGAGTCGTCGTCCGCGCCGGTCAGGAAGATGATCGGGACGTCCTTGGTCTGGTCGAGGCGTTTGATGTTGGCGGCGGTCTCGAAGCCGTCCATGCCGGGCATGCGGACGTCGAGGAGGACCAGGGCGAAGCGGCGGCGCAGGAGGGCCTTCATGGCCTCCTCGCCGGAACGGGCGCGCACGAGAGGCTCGTTGAAGGACGCGAGGACCGCCTCCAGGGCGAACAGGTTGTCCTCCATGTCGTCGACCAGGAGTATCCCGGCGCGGTCGTCGCCCCTGCCCTCACTCATCGGACGTCACCTCTCCCTCCAGGCTCCCGACGCTCCCTTCCGACCCGGCGCGCTCCGGGTCGAGGAGGGCGCAGACGACGGTCAGCAGCCGGTCGACGTCCACGGGCTTCGGTACGTAGTCGTGGGCGCCGCGGGCGATGGACTTCTCCCGGTCGCCGGGCATCGCCTTCGCGGTCAGGGCGACGATCGGCAGGCCCGCCCAGCGGGGAGTGCGGCGGATGGCCGCGATCGTCTCGTAGCCGTCCATCTCCGGCATCATGATGTCCATCAGGACCAGCTCGACGTCCGGGTTCCGTTCCAGTGTCTCGATGCCCTCCCGGCCGTTCTCCGCGTACAGCACGGGCATGCCGACGCGGCCCAGGACATGGGTGAGCGCGAAGACGTTGCGGATGTCGTCGTCGACGATCAGCACCCGCCGCCCGGGCAGCACCTGGCCCGCGCGACCCGTCTGCCAGGCCTCCAGCCGGGCCGGGACCGGCCAGGCCTCGTCCGTGTCCTGGGCGGACGGGAAGGGCTCCGCCGTCGGCAGCTCGGGCAGGGTCAGCGTGGTCCGGGCCTCCGCGGCCGGGCCGGTCGCGGTGTGGCCGGGGCTGATCACGGGGACGTACAGCGTGAAGGTGGAACCCTTGCCGGGTTCGCTCTCGGCGACGATACGGCCGCCCAGCAGGCCCGCGATCTCCCGGCTGATGGACAGGCCGAGGCCGGTGCCGCCGTACTTGCGGTTGGTGGTGCCGTCGGCCTGCTGGAACGCCTCGAAGATCACCGGGAGTTTCTCGGCGGCGATGCCGATACCGGTGTCGGAGACGACGAACGCGATGACGTCGTCGCTGCCCTGGACTCTCCCACTCTCGCTCGAGCGGGGGGACCCCCACCGGTGCTCGGGGTCCTTGACCCGGTGCACCCGCAGTTCCACCCGGCCGTTCGCGGTGAACTTGATCGCGTTGGAGAGCAGGTTGCGCAGGATCTGCTGGAGGCGCTGCTCGTCGGAGTACATCTCCCGCGGCACGCTCTCACCGACCGCCACCTCGAAGGCGAGCCCCCGGTCGATGGTGAGCGGGCGGAAGGTGGCGTGGACGTAGTCGAGCAGTTTGATCAGCGGCAGCTTCTTCGGGCGTACGTCCATCCGGCCCGCCTCGATCTTCGACAGGTCGAGGATGTCGTTGATCAGTTGCAGCAGGTCCGAGCCCGAGCGGTGGATCGTCGTCGCGAACTGCACCTCCTGGTCGGTGAGGTGGCCGTCGAGGTTGTCGGACAGGAGGCGGGCCAGGATGAGGAGTGAGTTCAGCGGGGTGCGCAGTTCGTGCGACATGTTCGCCAGGAACTCCGACTTGTACTGCGAGGAGGTCGCCAGGAGGGCCGCCTTCTCCTCCAGTTCGGCGTTGGAGTGCTGCAACTCGGCCTGTTGCTTCTGCAGTTCGTCCGAGCGTTCCTGGAGCTGCATGGCGAGGCGCTGGGACTCGCCGAGCAGGGACTCCGTACGGGAGTTGGCGATGATCGTGTTGATCGCCACGCCGATGGTGCTGACGAACTGGTCGAAGAACGCCAGGTGCACGTCGGAGAAGCGGGAGAAGGAGGCGAGTTCGATCACGCCCAGGAGCTTGTCCTCGAAGAGGATCGGGATGATGACGATCGTCGTCGGGGCAGCCTCCCCGAGACCGCTGTTGATCTTGATGTAGTCCGGCGGTGCCTCCTCCACCAGGATCCGCTTCTTCTCCCGGGCCGCCTGCGCCACCAGCCCGTGCACGGGCAGCCCGCCCGTCTCCACGGTCGCGCCCTGCGCCGCGCCGTACCCCGCTATGAACGCGAGCCCTTTCGTCGGCACCGTCGTCCGCAGGGCCGCGCCGTCCTCGTCCGGGTCGGCCAGGTAGAACGCGCCGTACTGCGCGTTCACCAGCGGGGTCAGCTCGCGCAGGATCAGGTCGGCGACCTCCATCAGGTCGCGGTGGCCCTGCATCAGCGCCGCCAGGCGGGCCAGGTTCGACTCCAGCCAGTCCTTCGCGCGTGTCGTCTCCCGCAGGTTGGCCACCATCAGGTTGATGTTGTCCTTCAGTTCGGCGACCTCGCCGCGCGTCGCCACCGTGATCGAACGGGACATGTCGCCCTGGGCCACCGCGGAGGCCACCTCGGCGATCGCGCGGACCTGGGTGGTCAGGTTCGACGCCAGCTCGTTGACGTTCGTCGTCAGCCGCTTCCAGGTGCCGTAGACACCCTCCACCCGTGCCTGGCCGCCGAGTTGTCCCTCCGATCCGACCTCGCGGGCCACGCGCGTCACCTCCGAGGAGAACGAGGAGAGCGTGTCCACCATGGTGTTGATGGTGGTCTTCAGCTCCAGGATCTCGCCGCGCGCGTCCACGTCGATCTTCTTCGACAGGTCCCCCTGGGCGACGGCGGTGGCCACCTGCGCGATGTTGCGGACCTGGGAGGTCAGGTTGTCCGCCATGTAGTTGACGTTGTCGGTGAGGTCCCGCCACACGCCCGATACGCCCAGCACCTGCGCCCGTCCGCCGAGCCGGCCGTCGGTGCCGACCTCGCGGGCCACCCGGGTCACCTCGTCGGCGAAGGCACGCAGCTGCTCGACCATCGTGTTGACGGTGTCCTTCAACTCCAGGATCTCGCCCCGCGCGTCGACCGTGATCTTCTTGGAGAGGTCGCCGTTGGCGACGGCCGTCGTCACCTGGGCGATGTTGCGGACCTGCGAAGTGAGGTTCAGCGCCATGAAGTTGACGTTGTCCGTGAGGTCCTTCCAGACGCCCGACACGCCCCGCACCTGCGCCTGACCGCCGAGGTTGCCCTCGGTGCCGACCTCGCGCGCGACGCGGGTGACCTCGTCGGCGAAGGCGGAGAGCTGGTCGACCATCGTGTTGATCGTGGACTTCAGCTCCAGGATCTCGCCCTTGGCCTCCACCGTGATCTTCTTACCGAGATCGCCCTGGGCGACCGCGGTGGACACCAGCGCGATGTTCCGCACCTGGGACGTCAGGTTGTCGGCCATGAAATTGACGTTGTCGGTGAGGTCCTTCCATACGCCGGAGACGCCTCTGACCTGGGCGCGGCCGCCGAGGTTGCCCTCGGTGCCGACCTCGCGCGCGACGCGGGTGACCTCGTCGGCGAAGGCGGAGAGCTGGTCGACCATCGTGTTGATCGTCGACTTCAGCTCCAGGATCTCGCCCTGCGCGTCCACCGTGATCTTCTGGCTCAGGTCGCCGTTGGCGACGGCCGTCGTCACCTGGGCGATGTTGCGGACCTGGGAGGTCAGGTTCGAGGCCATGAAGTTGACGTTGTCGGTGAGGTCCTTCCAGACGCCGGAGACGCCTCTGACCTGGGCGCGGCCGCCGAGCCGACCCTCCGTGCCGACCTCACGGGCGACGCGGGTGACCTCGTCGGCGAACGCGGAGAGCTGGTCGACCATCGTGTTCACCGTCAGCTTCAGTTCGAGAAGCTCACCGGTCGCCTCGACGGTCACCGTGCGGGTCAGGTCACCGCGGGCCACCGCTGTGGTCACCAGCGCGATGTCCCGGACCTGCGCGGTCAGCCGGGACGCCATGGTGTTGACCGCCTCCGTCACGTCCCGCCAACTGCCCGAAAGGCCCTGCACCTTGGCCCGCCCGCCGAGCCGCCCGTCGGTGCCGACCTCGCGCGCCAGCCGGGTCACCTCACCGGTGAACAGCGACAACTGGTCGACCATCTTGTTCACGGCCCGGCCCAGCCGCCGCAGATCACCGCGCAGCAGCCGGCTGCCGTCGTGCAGGTCGACCCGCTGCGTCAGATCACCGCCGGCCACCGCGTCCAGGACCCGCGTCGCGTTGGCCGCGGGCGCCACCAGGGCGTCGAGCAACTGGTTCACGTCGTCCACCCTGGACGTCCAGCCGCCCTGCCCCGGGCTGGCCGAGACCCGTTCGTCGAGCCGGCCGTAGCGCACCAGTTCGCGCTTGACGCGCCGCACCTCACCATTGAAGTGGGTGTTGCGGTCGACTATCTGGTTGAACACCGCGGTGATTTCGGCCACGATCCCCTCGCCCGTCTCCGGGGCCTTCGTGAAGTCCCCGTCCCGGGCGGCGGTCATCGCGGCGAGCAGTGGACGCAGGTCGGATGCTCGAATCCGGTCCTCTTTCTGTCCGTCTTCGAGCACACCCGTAGCACTGTTCTCACTCATGGCGGCCCACTTCGGTAACTCGGCGCTTATGGGCGTGGCCAGTCTGTCACTCTGTCGGGATCGACCGAGGCGTATTCGTCCGAACTGCTCGGGGAGCTGTCCATGAGGGCCATTCCGACGCAACGGGAGACCGATTCCGTTGCTTCTGAAGTGCCTGCGCACTCGCGCGCGCAGGCGCGTACGGCCCTGTCCGGAAGCTCCCTCGCGCCCGGATCCGCCCGCGCGCTGCTCCGCGCGGCCCTGGAGGAGTGGACCGACCTCGGCCTGCCCGGCACCGAACACGTCACCGGCCGGCTGGCCGAGGACGCGATGCTCGTCGTCAGTGAACTCGTCACCAACGCCGTTGTGCACGCCGGCACCGACGTGGAGCTGGTGTGCGGCCTGGAGGAGACGGGCGCGGTGGTCGTGGAGGTCTCCGACCACCACCCCTCGCGCCCTCCGCGCGACGGCACCCCCGAAACGCCGTACGAGACACCGGAGTACGGGCGCGGCCTGCGGCTCGTCTCCGCGCTCTCCGAGACCTGGGGCGTCACGTTCCGCCGGGGCGCCAAGACGGTGTGGGCGCGGATACCGGCGCGGGAGGAGGGATACGGCGCGGAAGTGGGGGGCGTCGGTGAGGGATACGGCGCGCACGCCGGTGAGGGATACGGCGCGCACGCCAGGGAGGGGTACGGCGCGCACGCCAGGGAGGGGTACGGGGCGGGAGCGAGCCGGCTGAGCGGCGCGCACGCCGGTGCCATGGAGCTGTACAGCGCCGCGCACATCCCGCTGTACGCCTGGAGCGGCGCCGACCCGCACACCCCCGAGGCCCCGGAGACACCCGCAGTCCCCGCGATCCCGGAGGGCCCCGCGGCCCCCGCGTTTCCGGCGGTTCAGGAGGCCTACGAGGACCGGCGGGCCGGAGGGGAGCGCGACTGGCTCAACCGGGGCGCCCTGTCCTTCCTCGCCGAGGCCTCCGACCTCCTCGCGGGCCAGCTCGACGAGGACCTCGTCGCCTCGCTCACCGCCCAGCTGGTCGTACCGCGCCTCGCCGACTGGTGCGCGGTGTGGCTGGAGGACGAGCTCAGCGGCCGCGGCGGCTGGACGGCGGACGGCACCGCGGGCGCGGGGGCCCGCCTCGCCCGGGTCTGGCACGGCAGCGAGAACCGCATCGAGGAACTGCGCCGGGCCCTGGAGAAGGACCCGCCGCGACCGCCCGACACCTTACGGTCCGGACCCGTGCCGTTCCCCTGGCCCGGCGCGGCGCTCGGCGCGGCCGGGGCGGACGGCGCCGCCCTCGCGTACCGCCTCGTCGCGGGCAGCCGGCCGCTGGGCACGCTGGTCATCGGACGGGCCGCGATACCGCGCTTTCCGGACGAGGTCACCGGCCTCGTCGAGGACCTCGGCCGCCGGGTGGCGCTCGCCATCGGCGCGGCCCGCCAGTACGCCCGCCAGGCCACCATCAGCGCCGTGCTCCAGCGCGGCCTGCTGCCCGGTGCCGTCGCCGAGATACCCGGGGTGCGCAGCGCCCTCGTCTACGAGCCCTGCGACAAGGGCGGGCCAAGCGGCGACTTCTACGACCTGTTCCCGGCCGGCGACGGCCGCTGGTGCTTCGCGGTCGGCGACGTCCAGGGCAAGGGCCCCGAGGCGGCCGTCGTCATCGGGCTCGCCCGGCCCTGGCTGCGGCTGCTGGCCCGCGAGGGCTACGGTGTCGCCGACGTCCTCGACCGCCTCAACCAGCTCCTCCTCGACGACGCCACGGAGGCCGCGGACGCGGCCGCCCGCGCGCTCGTCGGCCCCGCCGTCCCCGGCGACGGCCCGCAGACCCGGTTCCTCTCCCTCCTCTACGGCGAACTGGCCCCCTTCGAGGGAGGCGTCCGCTGCACCCTCGCCTCCGCCGGACATCCGCTGCCGTTACTCCTCGGCCCCGACGGCAGCGTCCGTACGGCCGCGCAACCACAGACCCTCCTGGGCGTCATCGAGGAGGCCACGTACACCTGCGACAGCGTCGAGCTGCGGCCCGGCGACAGCCTGCTGTGCGTCACCGACGGGGTCACCGAGCGCCGCTGCGGCTCGCGCCAGTTCGACGACGGCGACGGACTCGCCACCGTGCTCGCCGGCTGCGCGGGGCTGGACGCGGACCTGATCGCCGAGCGGATCAAGCGGCTGGTGCACGAGTTCGGCGGGCAGCCGCCGGAGGACGACCTGGCGCTGCTGGTGCTGCAGGCCGAGTAGAGCCGCGTGGGACGGTCCGTGGGTGCTGGACAATGGAAGGCATGCCTTCCGCACTCCCCGACGGCGAGCCCGTCCCCTCCGACGGCGCACTCCCCGCGCACGCGCTCACCGGAGCCGCCGCGCGCTCCCTCGGGTTCTACCTGCACGTCCCGTACTGCGCGACCCGCTGCGGCTACTGCGACTTCAACACGTACACCGCGACCGAGCTGCGCGGCACCGGCGGTGTCCTCGCCTCCCGCGACAACTACGCCGACACCCTCGTCGACGAGATCCGCCTGGCCCGCAAGGTTCTCGGCGACGACCCGCGCGAGGTCCGCACGGTCTTCGTCGGCGGCGGTACGCCCACGCTGCTGGCCGCGGACGACCTCGTACGGATGCTGGGGGCGATCCGCGACGAGTTCGGGCTGGCCGCGGACGCGGAGGTCACCACGGAGGCGAACCCGGAGTCGGTGGACCCGGCCTACCTCGCGCGCCTGCGGGAGGGCGGCTTCAACCGGATCTCCTTCGGGATGCAGAGCGCGCGGCAGCACGTGCTGCGCGTACTGGACCGGACGCACACCCCGGGCCGCCCGGAGGCGTGCGTCGCGGAGGCGCGGGCGGCGGGCTTCGAGCACGTGAACCTGGATCTGATCTACGGCACGCCGGGGGAGTCCGACGACGACTGGCGAGCCTCGTTGGAGGCGGCGCTCGGGGCGGGCCCTGACCACGTCTCGGCGTACGCCCTGATCGTCGAGGAGGGCACACAGCTCGCGCGGCGCATCCGCCGGGGCGAGGTGCCGATGACCGACGACGACGTGCACGCCGACCGGTACCTGATCGCGGAGGAGATGCTGTCGGCGGCGGGCTTCGACTGGTACGAGGTGTCGAACTGGGCCACTTCGCCCGCCGGGCGCTGCCTGCACAACGAGCTGTACTGGCGGGGCGCCGACTGGTGGGGCGCGGGGCCGGGGGCGCACTCGCACGTGGGCGGGGTGCGGTGGTGGAACGTGAAGCATCCGGGGGCGTACGCGGCGGCGCTGGCCTCCGGCCGTTCTCCGGGGGCTGGGCGGGAGCTCTTGTCGGAGGAGGACCGCAGGGTGGAGCGGATCCTGCTGGAGCTGCGGCTTCGGGAGGGGGTGCCGCTGTCGTTGCTCCGGGAGGAGGGGCTGGCGGCTTCACGGCGGGCGCTGGGGGAGGGGCTGCTTCAGGAGGGGCCGTACGAGGAGGGGCGGGCGGTGCTGACGCTGCGGGGGCGGTTGCTGGCGGACGCGGTGGTCAGGGACCTGGTGGATTGATCACTCCGGCGAGTGAATCGCCCCGGCACTCCGGTTCGGTCCCTAACCTGGTTCGTAGGCTGCTGCCGTAAATAGCGGTGGCGGAAAACCGGAGGCTGCGGAGATGACCGCTGTGGACGACCGACGGATGACCCCCGGCATCGTGGAGATCTTCGAGAACCTTGCGGTTCCCGAGGGATTCAAGGTCGAGCTCCTCCGGGGGGAAATCGTGATGATGGCGGGGCCGGACGTGATCCACAATGACATCGTGGAGGCGATCCAGGACCAGATTCCCCGGCGCCGCTGGCGGAGGCTGCAAACCCAGGACATCGCGATCCTCGAACAGACGAGTGAGCCACAGCCGGACCTCGTGGTGATCGAGCGCGGCAACGGGCCGGATCACGGAAGGTTGATGCCTTCCGAGGTCATCACGATGTTGGTTGAGGTCGTTTCGAAGACCAGCGTCGATCGGGACTTCGGTGTCAAGCGTTCGATCTACGCGGCCGCGAAGGTCCCCGCCTACCTGATCATCGACCCGGTCATGGCCCAGTGCGTCCTGTTGACCAACCCGGTCGGAGCTGGCGAGGAAGCCGACTATCGGAAGCAGTTCCTCGTGAAGTTCGGTGAGCCGCTGCCGCTGGACATCCTGGGCATCGAACTGGACACCAAGGATTTCGGCACCTTCCCCAACGTCAGGCCCCACCGCTACCCGTGACGAAATCGATCAGCTCCTCCACCCGCCCCAGCAACTCCGGCTCCAGGTCCCGGTAAGACCGCACCCGCCCCAGGATCCCCTGCCAAGCCACCCCGGTGTTTTCCGGCCACCTCAGCGCCCGGCACACCCCCGTCTTCCAGTCCTGCCCGCGCGGTACGCGCGGCCACGCCTCGATCCCCAGCGCTGCCGGCTTCACCGCCTCCCAGATGTCGATGTACGGGTGGCCCACCACGAGCGCGTGCTCACTCGTCACCGACTCCGCGATGCGCCACTCCTTCGACCCCGGCACGAGGTGGTCCACCAGCACGCCGAGCCGTGCGTCCGGGCCCGGGTCGAATTCGGCCACGATCGACGGGAGGTCGTCCACGCCCTCCAGGTACTCCACCACCACGCCCTCGATGCGCAGGTCGTCGCCCCACACCTTTTCGACCAGTTCGGCGTCATGCCGGCCCTCGACATAGATGCGCCCCGCTCGGGCGACACGCGCGCGTGCGCCGGGGACGGCCACCGAACCGGACGCCGTACGGGTGGGCCGTACCGGAGCCGATGAAGTGGGACGTACGAGCGTCACCACCTTGCCCTCCAGCAGAAACCCACGCGGCTCCAGCGGGAACACCCGGTGCTTGCCGAAGCGGTCCTCCAGGGTCACCGTGCCCGCCTCGCAGCGGATCACCGCGCCGCAGAAACCCGTGCCGGGTTCCTCGATCACCAGACCGGGCTCCGCCGGTACCTCGGGGACGGGCTGGGGCTTCTTCCAGGGAGGGGTCAGGTCGGCGGAGTACTGGCGCATTCGGATGACGATAGGAGAACCCGCCGCGCCGTCACGGCGACACGCCGAAACGCGCCGCCAGCGCGTCCCGCTGCGACCGTACGAACGCCGCGTCCACCACCGCTCCGTGACCCGGCACGTACAGCGCGTCCTCGCCGCCGAGGTCGAGGAGCCGGTCGAGGGCGGCCGGCCACCGGTCCGGTACGGCGTCGGGCCCCGCCTGGGGATCGCCGGACTCCTCGACGAGGTCGCCGCAGAAGACGATCTCCGGGTCACCGGGGACGAGGACCGCGAGGTCGTGGGCGGTGTGCCCGGGGCCCACGTTCGCGAGCAGCGCCTGCCGGCCGTCGCCCAGGTCGAGCGTCCACTCCCCGGAGACGTGGTGGTGCGGGCGGACGAGCGTCTCCACCGCCTCGTCCGCCACCCACGGGTCCAGCCCGTTGGCCACGGCGTCCCGGCGCAGCTCCTCACGCCCGTGCGCGAACACCGTGTCGATGCCCACCGCGCCGAAGACCTCCGCGCCCGCGAACGCCGCCGCCCCGAAGACATGGTCGAAGTGGGGATGGGTGAGAGCGAGATGAGTCACACGCCGGCCCGCCAGCTCCTGCGCCGCGTACCGCAGCCGCGCGCCCTCCGCCAGGCTGGCCCCCGCGTCGATCACGAGGACCGCGCCCGGCCCGACGACCAGCCCCGCCGTGCAGTCCCACCCGGGCAGCCGGCACCGGCCCACCCCGGCCGCCACCCGCTCCCAGCCGAGCTCTTCCCAAGTAACGGTCATACCGCGACGCTAGCGGGGGAGAAGGGGCGGGTGCGGGGTGCCGGGGACCAGCCTTGCCCCGGGTGTACCCCCCAGCCGTACACTGGGCCGGGGAACGTTGGCACTCGCACGCACAGAGTGCCAGGTGGCTGTCAAGGGGACGAGTTCGGAGGTGCGCGCGGATGCTGAGTGAACGCAGGCTTCAGGTGCTGCGCGCGATCGTCCAGGACTACGTCGGCACCGAGGAGCCGGTCGGCTCGAAGGCGCTCACCGAACGGCACAACCTCGGCGTCTCCCCGGCGACGGTCCGCAACGACATGGCGGCCCTGGAGGACGAGGGGTACATCGCCCAGCCGCACACCAGTGCCGGGCGCATCCCCACGGACAAGGGCTACCGGCTGTTCGTCGACAAGCTGGCCGGCGTGAAGCCGATGACCGCGCCCGAGCGGCGCGCCATCCAGAACTTCCTCGAGGGCGCCGTCGACCTGGACGACGTCGTGGCCCGTACCGTACGGCTGCTCGCGCAGCTGACGCGGCAGGTGGCCGTCGTGCAGTACCCCTCGCTGACCCGTTCGACCGTGCGGCACGTGGAGCTGCTCTCACTCGCCCCCGCGCGCGTGATGCTCGTGCTGATCACGGACACCGGCCGGGTCGAGCAGCGTATGGTCGACTGTCCGGCGCCGTTCGGCGAGGCGTCCCTGGCGGACCTGCGGGCACGGCTGAACAGCCGGGTCGCGGGCCGTCGCTTCGCGGACGTGCCGCGGCTGGTGGAGGACCTGCCGGAAGGGTTCGACGCCGAGGACCGCGGTACGGTCTCGACGGTGCTCTCCACTCTGCTGGAGACACTCGTCGAGGAGAACGAGGAGCGGCTGATGATCGGCGGTACCGCCAATCTCACTCGCTTCGGACATGACTTTCCCCTCACCATCCGGCCCGTCCTGGAGGCCCTGGAGGAGCAGGTCGTGCTCCTCAAACTCCTGGGCGAGGCGGGGGATTCGGGCATGACCGTACGCATCGGTCACGAGAACGCCTACGAGGGACTCAACTCCACTTCGGTGGTGTCGGTCGGCTACGGTTCGGGCGGCGAGGCAGTCGCCAAGCTCGGCGTGGTCGGACCGACCCGCATGGATTACCCGGGAACGATGGGAGCGGTACGCGCAGTGGCACGGTACGTCGGACAGATCCTGGCGGAGTCGTAAGTGGCCACGGACTATTACGCCGTTCTCGGCGTGCGCCGCGACGCGTCGCAGGAAGAGATCAAGAAGGCCTTCCGGCGGCTCGCGCGCGAGCTGCACCCGGACGTCAACCCCGATCCGAAGACCCAGGAGCGGTTCAAGGAGATCAACGCCGCCTACGAGGTGTTGTCGGACCCGCAGAAGAAGCAGGTCTACGACCTCGGCGGCGACCCGCTCTCGCAGGCCGGCGGCGGTGGCGCGGGCGGCTTCGGCGCCGGTGGCTTCGGCAACTTCTCCGACATCATGGACGCGTTCTTCGGTACGGCGTCCCAGCGGGGCCCGAGGTCGCGTACGCGGCGCGGGCAGGACGCGATGATCCGGCTGGAGATCGAGCTCGACGAGGCCGCCTTCGGCACGACCAAGGACCTCCAGGTCGACACGGCGATCGTCTGCTCCACCTGCAGTGGTGAGGGCGCGGCGCCGGGCACCTCGGCCCAGACGTGTGACATGTGCCGCGGCCGCGGTGAGGTGTCGCAGGTGACGCGGTCCTTCCTGGGCCAGGTCATGACGTCCCGGCCGTGCCCGCAGTGTCAGGGCTTCGGCACCGTGGTCCCCACTCCCTGCCCGGAGTGCGCCGGTGACGGCCGGGTCCGCCACCGCCGCACCCTGACGGTGAAGATCCCGGCCGGTGTCGACAACGGCACGCGCATCCAGCTCGCCGGTGAGGGCGAGGTCGGACCCGGTGGCGGTCCCGCGGGTGACCTGTACGTCGAGATCCACGAGCTGCCGCACTCCACGTTCCAGCGGCGCGGCGACGATCTGCACTGCACGGTGACGATCCCGATGACGGCGGCGTCCCTCGGCACGAAGGTGCCGCTGGAGACGCTGGACGGCCTCGAGGAGGTCGACATCCGGCCCGGCACCCAGTCCGGCCAGTCGATCCCGCTGCACGGCCGTGGCGTCACCCACCTGCGCGGCGGCGGCCGCGGCGACCTCATCGTCCACGTCGAGGTCCAGACCCCGACCAAGCTGGACCCCGAGCAGGAGCGGTTGCTGCGCGAGCTGTCCAAGCTGCGCGGCGAGGAACGGCCCCAGGGCCAGTTCCAGCCTGGGCAGCAGGGGTTGTTCTCGCGGCTGAAGGACGCGTTCAACGGTCGCTGACGGGACTGGTGGCTGCTGCCGGGGGTCCGGGGGTTGCCCCCGGGCGCTGAAGGACGCGTTCAACGGTCGCTGATCCTGGCGGTCCCCTTGGCTGGTGCCAAGGGGAAGGCCCGATTCGGTCCTGTTCGGAGGACGTGACAACATGCCGTCATGTCCTCCGAGCTGACCGATCTCTTTCCCCAGCCGATCGTGCAGGCCCCCATGGCGGGCGGTGTCTCCGTGCCGCAGCTCGCCGCCGCCGTCTGCGAGGCGGGCGGGCTCGGGTTCCTCGCCGCCGGGTACAAGACCGCCGACGGGATGTACCAGGAGATCAAACAGCTGCGGAGCCTCACCTCCCGGCCCTTCGGCGTGAACCTCTTCATGCCGCAGCCGGAGTATCCCGGTGCAAGCACCGGCTCCACTGGAGCGGCCAACGCCGCGCCCCCTTCTGGCGCCGTCGAGGTCTACGCCCACCAGCTGGCCGGTGAGGCCGCCTGGTACGAGACGGAGCTCGGCGACCCCGACAGCGGCCGTGACGACGGCTACGACGCCAAGCTCGCCGTACTCCTCGACAACCCGGTGCCGGTGGTGTCCTTCCACTTCGGCGTGCCGACCCCCGAGGTACTGGACTCGCTGCGCCGGGCCGGGACCTTCACCCTCGTCACCGCCACCACCCCCGACGAGGCCCTCGCGGTCGAGCGGGCGGGCGCCGACGCGGTGATCGTGCAGGGCGTGGAGGCCGGCGGCCACCAGGGCAGCCACCGCGACGTCCCGGAGAACGACGGCTCCGGCCTCGGGCTGCTGTCGCTGCTCGCCCAGGTCCGGGAGGCCGTGCACCTCCCCCTCGTCGCCGCCGGCGGCATCATGCGCGGCAGCCAGATCGCCGCCGCGATCGCCGCGGGCGCGAGCGCGGCACAGCTCGGCACGGCGTTCCTCGCCACGGCGGAGTCCGGCGCGCAGGCCGTGCACAAGGAGGCGCTGACCAACCCGCTCTTCGTACGGACGGAGCTGACCCGCGCCTTCTCGGGGCGCCCCGCCCGCGGCCTGGTGAACCGTTTCCTGCGCGAGCACGGCCCGTACGCCCCCGCCGCGTACCCGGAGGTCCACCACCTCACCTCCCCGCTGCGCAAGGCGGCCGCCAAGGCGGGCGACGCGCAGGGCATGGCGCTGTGGGCCGGGCAGGGCCACCGGCTGGCCCGCGACCTGCCCGCGGGGCGACTCGTCGAGGTGCTGGCCGGTGAACTGGCCGCGGCCAGGACAGCGTTGTCGGCGTTCCCGGGCGGGGGTGCGGGCCGATGACCGCGCCGGTCTTCGTCGTCGACGCCCTCGGTGCCGCGGGCGCGGGGGAGTTCGTGCTGGACGGGCCCGAGGGGCGGCACGCCGTCTCCGTGAAGCGCCTTCGGCCCGGTGAGGCCGTCGTCCTCACCGACGGCGCCGGGCACTGGGCGCGGGGCGAGGTCGTCGTTGCCGAGGGCAAGGACCGGCTGGTCGTGACCCTGGAGGACGTCGTCGCGGAGCCCGCCGAGTCACCCCGGATCACCGTGGTGCAGGCCCTGCCCAAGGGCGACCGCGGGGAACTGGCCGTCGAGACCATGACCGAGACCGGTGTCGACGCGATCGTCCCGTGGGCCGCCTCCCGCTGCATCACCCAGTGGAAGGGCGAGCGCGGGCTGAAGGCGCTCGCGAAGTGGCGGGCGACGGCCCGGGAGGCGGGCAAGCAGTCCCGACGGGTCCGCTTCCCCGAGGTCGCCGACGCGGCCACGACGAAGCAGGTCGCGGCACTGGTCGCCGACGCCGACTTCGCCGCCGTACTCCACGAGAGCGGCGACACCCCGCTCGCCACGGCCGAACTGCCCGCCAAGGGCGAGATCGTGCTGGTCGTCGGCCCCGAAGGAGGCGTGTCACCCGAGGAGTTGGCGCTCTTCGAGGAGGCCGGCGCCCGGCCCTACCGGCTCGGCCGCACCGTACTGCGCACGTCCACCGCGGGCACGGCGGCCGCTGCCCTGCTCCTCGGCCGTACCGGCCGCTGGTCCTGACCCGACACCGGAGGGCACCACATGGAACTGGCTCAGGTAAGGCTCCTCGTCACCGACTTCGACGCCTGTTACCGCTTCTACGCCGACGTCCTCGGCCTGAAGCCGCAGTCCGGGGCGGCGCGGGGGCCGTACGAGAAGTTCAGTCCCGCCACCGGATCGGCCGGCGTCGCCCTCCAGGACCGGGCCATGATGGCCGGGGTCCTCGACGAACTCGGCGACACGGCGACCGGCCACCGCTCCCTGGTCGTGCTGCGCGTCGACGACCTGGACGCCTACTGCGCGGAGATCGCGGGCCGGGGAGCCACCCTGCTGCACGGTCCGGCACCGATGACTGACCGTATGCGGGTCGCCCATCTCAAGGACCCCGAGGGCAACTTGGTGGAACTGCAGGAGTGGCTGCTGTTGCGGGGTTGAGGACTCGTCAGCCGGGCGGACAGCCCTTGCTGTCGTCGTCCAGCGAGAGGATCTGGACGTCTTCGCGGCGGACGGCGAAGGAGCGGTAGGCGCGCGGGGACCACAGGTGCACCCAGTCGTCCGACGATCCGAAGGACAGCACGGGCACGTCCGGAACGGGGCCGTTGTCCACGGGGATGGGCTTGCCCCGTTCGACGGCGAGGACACAGACGAAAGTGCCCTGAAGGCCGTGGTACGGGGCGGGCGTCAGGTAGTGGAAGGCGTCAAACTTGGCATCCTCGGCGGCCCAGCCGGCATCGTCCAGGCCCGTGGCGACCACCCACACCACCACGAGCGCCGACGCGAGGCAGACCAGCGACCGGATGGCCGGACCGGTGGACCTGTCGATCAGATGGAGATGGCGGGCCCAGCCGAGCAGCCCGATGGTGATCAGCAGGCTGAGAGACGCTGACCAGAGGACGGGCAGGGCGGCCCCGTACGTGGACAGGGAGCGCACCGGCACACTGTCTGCGGGTATGTCGAAGTGCTTCAGATAGGCCGCCTGGACCTGACCGCCCAGCCATGCCGTGATCGGCCACAGCGCTGGGACCGCCAACGGCAGGATCCACGCGGCGTGTCGGGTGAACACCGTGTCGCGTACGGCGAACCAGGTACCGACCACGGCGGCCAGGGCGACCATGAGCCACACGACGGGTGCGAGGACGGTAGTGGCCGCCGCTCCGGCCACCGTCAGGCCGAGTGTGAGGATCGTGCCCACGATGATGAAGTCCACGGGCGGGTGGCGCTCCCCGGTGCACAGGGTGCGTCCCATCCGCTTCGTGAACTCCGGCCGGAGGGTGAGGGGCGCCGTACCCACCAGGACGAGCACGAACCAGAGGAGCCGGGAGCCGGGCACCAGCCAGGTCGCTGCCAGTGCCGCCGGCCCCGGGGCCAGTGCCAGCAACCCCCCGAAGAGCAGGCGACGGGTGTCCGCGACCGAGTCCGGCGGTGGCGGTTGCTCCTGTGACGACCAGTCCAGCCGCAGGGTGTGGCGGGCCGAATCGAAGCGGTGGCCCGCGAAGTCGTCCCGCGCGAGCTCCTGCCGCACCGTCTCCCGATCCGTGCCCACCGGGACGGCGACCAGCCGGTGATCGGCGCTCTGGCCGGTCAGTACGCGCAGAGCGGCCGAGAACCGGCCCACCCCGTCCGCTCCCGACTCGTCCCGGTACACGTGGTAGACCACCCGCGTCGGCACCTCCGGGTCCACCAGCGCAGCCTCCCGCACCCACGCCCCCAACCCCGCATGTCGCACCAGGAACTCGGTGTCCCGCACGGCATGCTCCAACGCACCCCGTCGTGCCCCCTGCACGCGCGCCTCGACAAGCATCTCTCCACCACCGTCGGCCGGACGCTCCACCACCCACCCCTGCCGCTCGAAGAGTGTGATGACCGCGTTCTCCTCGCGCTGCCCGCCCGGCATGACGACCCGCAAGCAGACACGACGATCGCGCGGACGTACGGCGAACCACCCCGTCTCGGACAAGTCCCCACCCCCCGACAACAGTTGACCCGGAACGCAGATGAGCGCATTCCGTCTTAATCACCGCGCACATCCTGACCGCTTGTGGTCTACCGCGCCACGCCGCCAAGTGGCAGGCTGCCCCCCATGGGGGTATTGGGGTCGTTTTGGGGTCACCCGCGGGGACGGCGGGTCGTGGCCCTGGCCGGGCTTGCCGTGGTGGCCGTCGGTGGAGCCGTGGCGTGTGATCCGGGTGGGTTGAGTGCGGCGACGGTGGCGTACACCACCGATGAGACCGCGACGAAGGAACTCGAGCGGCAGAAGATCGACGTGCGCTGGCTGACGTGCACGGCGAACTACAAGGGGAACCGCTCGGCGTCCCCCTCCGCGAGCGAGGACACCGTCGCCAAGGTCGACTGCCAGGGGGAGACCGGTGACGGTAAGGACATCACCGTCACCGGCAAGGTCACGCGGGCCGTCAACGGCGCCTGTGTGCGCGGGGATCTCACCGCCAAGGTGGGCGGCAAGGTCCGCTTCCACGTGAGCGGGCTCGGCGACTGCGAGGGCACGCCCTCGCCCGTCGCCCCGGGGCCCGGGAACGGCGGGCGGCCCGCCCCCACCGTCACGGTGACCGTCACCACCACCATCTGGTGCGACCAGTACCCGGACTGCCGTCCCGTCCAGGGCAAGTGACAGGGCAATCGAGAGGGCAAGCGACCGCGGGAAGCTCACGCCAAGTGATCCGAAACCCTGTCCCCGGACATCGCCCCTGCATAGGGTGATCCCGTGACACAGTCCGCGACCGCGGCATCAGCCGCCTCATCGGCTTATCTCCGCTTCCCGCACGCGCACGGCGAGTTGGTGGCCTTCACCGCCGAGGACGACGTCTGGCTGGCCCCCCTCGACGGCGGCCGGGCCTGGCGGGTCAGCGCCGACAACATGCCGGTCTTCCACCCGCGCGTCTCGCCCGACGGCACCACCGTCGCCTGGACCTCCACCCGCGACGGAGCCCCCGAGGTGCACATCGCACCCGTCGACGGCGGTCCCACGACCCGGCTGACGTACTGGGGCAACGCCAAGACCCAGGTGCGCGGCTGGACCCCGGACGGGCGGGTCCTCGCGGTCACCGCCCACGGCGAGGCCAGCCTCCGCCGCACCTGGGCCCGCGCCCTCCCGCTCGACGGCGGACCCGCCACCACCCTGCCCTACGGGCCCGTCGGCGACGTCGCCCACGGCCCGCACACCGTGCTGCTGTCCGCCCTGATGGGCCGCGAGGCCGCCTGGTGGAAGCGCTACCGGGGCGGTACGGCGGGCAAGCTGTGGATCGACCGGGAGGACACCGGCGAATTCACCCGTCTGCACGAGGAGTTGGACGGCAACCTCGAGTACCCGGTGTGGGTCGGGGACCGAATCGCCTTCCTCTCCGACCACGAGGGCACCGGCGCGCTGTACTCCTCCCTCGCCGACGGCTCCGACCTGCGCCGGCACACGCCCCTCGGAGGCTTCTACGCCCGGCACGCGGCGAGCGACGGCACCCGGGTGGTGTACGCGAGCGCCGGTGAGCTGTGGATCCTCGACGACCTCGACGGCGCCGAGCCGCGCCGCCTCGACGTCCGGCTCGGCGGGCAGCGCACCGACCGGCGGCCGTTCCAGGTGACCGCCGGCCGCTGGGTCGAGTCCGGCGCCCCCGACCACACCGCGCGCGGCAGCGCCGTCTCGGTGCGCGGCTCCGTGCACTGGGTCACTCACCGCTCGGGCCCCACCCGCGCGCTCGCCTCTCAGCCGGGCGTACGGGCCCGGTCGCCGCGCACCTTCCGCGCGGACGGCGAGGAGTGGGTGGTGTGGGTGACGGACGCCGAGGGCGAGGACGCCCTGGAGTTCGCGCCCGCCACCGGCCTCGCGCCGGGTGCCACCCCGCGCCGCCTGGCCGTCGGACGCCTCGGACGGGTCCTGGAGCTCGCCATGGCACCCGACGGCAGCCGTGCCGCAGTCGCCGCCCACGACGGACGCCTCCTCCTCGTCGAACGGGAGACCGGCGAGGTCCGCGAGGTCGACCGCAGCGAGGACGGGGACGTCACCGGCCTGGTCTTCTCGCCCGACTCGGCCTGGCTCGCCTGGTCGCACCCCGGGCCCCGTCCCCTCAGCCAGCTCAGACTCGCCAACACCACCGACCTGTCGGTCACCGAGGCGACCCCGCTGCGCTTCCAGGACTACGACCCCGCCTTCACACCCGACGGCAAGCACCTGGCCTTCCTGTCGAACCGCTCCTTCGACCCCGTCTACGACGAGCACGTCTTCGACCTCGCGTTCGTCGTCGGCACCCGCCCCCACCTGATCACCCTCGCCGCGACCACCCCGTCCCCCTTCGGGCCGCAGCGGCACGGCCGGCCCTTCGAGGCGCCCGACAAGGACGAGACCCCCGACAGCGAGGGCACCCCGGCCACCCGTATCGACCTCGACGGCCTCGCCGACCGGATCGTGCCGTTCCCCGTGGAGGCCGCCCGCTACAGCAACCTGCGGGCCGCGAAGGACGGCGTGCTGTGGCTGCGCCACCCGGTGCGGGGCGTTCTCGGCGCCTCCCGGGCCACCCCGGACGACCCCGACCCCGACACCGAGCTGGAGCGCTACGACCTCGCCCAGCACCGCCTTGAGCACCTCGCGGCCGACGCCGACCACTTCGAGGTCAGCGGCGACGGCAAACGCCTGCTGCTGTGGACGGACGGCAAGCTCAAGGTCGTACCCAGCGACCGGCGTGCCTCCGGCGACGAGGACAGCGACTCGAACATCACCGTCGATCTCGGCCGCGTCCGGCAGACGATCGACCCGGCGGCCGAGTGGCGGCAGATGTTCGACGAGACCGGCCGCGTCATGCGCGACCACTTCTGGCACCCCGGCATGAACGGCGTCGACTGGGACGCCGTCCTCGACCGCTACCGGCCCGTCGTGGAGCGCGTCGCCACCCACGACGACCTGGTGGACCTGCTCTGGGAGGTGCACGGTGAACTCGGCACCTCGCACGCCTACGTCGTCCCGCGCGGCGGATACGGCCGTGGGCCCCGCCAGGGTCTGCTCGGCGCCGACCTCTCCCGGCACGAGGACGGCAGCTGGCGCATCGACCGCGTCCTGCCCTCCGAGACCTCCGACCCCGACGCCCGCTCCCCGCTCGCCGCGCCCGGTGTCGCGGTGCGGGCCGGGGACGCGATCGTGGCGGTGGGCGGAGTACCGGTGGACCCGGTGGCCGGGCCCGGACCGCTGCTCGTCGGCACGGCGGGACGGACGGTCGAGCTGACGGTGTCGCCGTCCGGCGGGGGCGAGCTGCGGCATGCCGTGGTCCAGCCGATCGCCGACGAGGAGGCATTGCGGTACCACGCGTGGGTCGCCGACCGGCGGGCGTACGTGCACGAGCGGTCCGGCGGGCGGCTCGGGTATCTCCACGTCCCCGACATGCAGGCGCCCGGGTGGGCGCAGATCCACCGTGACCTGCGGGTGGAAGTGGCGCGCGAGGGACTCGTGGTCGACCTGCGCGAGAACCGGGGCGGGCACACGTCCCAGCTGGTGATCGAGAAGCTGGCCCGGCGCATCGTGGGGTGGGACCTGCCGCGCGGGATGCGGGCGGAGAGCTATCCGCGGGACGCGCCGCGCGGGCCCGTGGTGGCGGTGGCGAACGAGTTCTCCGGGTCGGACGGGGACATCGTGAACGCGGCGATCAAGGCGCTCGGGATCGGGCCGGTGGTCGGGACGCGGACGTGGGGTGGGGTCGTCGGGATCGACAGCCGGTACCGGCTGGTGGACGGAACCCTGGTCACGCAGCCCAAGTACGCCTTCTGGCTCGAGGGTTACGGGTGGGGCGTGGAGAACCACGGGGTGGACCCGGATGTGGAGGTGGTGCAGGCGCCGCAGGACTGGAGGGACGGGAGGGACGTTCAGCTGGACGAGGCTGTGCGGTTGGCGTTGGCGGCGTTGGAGTCCACGCCGGCGAAGGTGCCGCCCGCTCTGCCGTGACCGTCCCTGGGGGCTGCGCCCCAGCCCCCCATCGGCCTGACGGCCTCGTCCTCGAACGCCGGACGGGCTGGATCGTGCCGACCGGCGACGGGAAACCCGACCTCGATAGCATGCTCAGAAAGAGATCAACGGCGTGAGGAGGCACACGCATGGCAGGAGAACCGCAGGGCGACTGCTTGTTCTGCAAGGTGGTGGCGGGGGCGATTCCGGCGACGATCGTGCGGGAGACGGAGACGACCGTCGCGTTCCGGGACATCAATCCGCAGGCGCCGACGCACGTCCTGGTGATCCCCAAGGCGCACTACGCGGACGCCGCGGCGCTCGCCGCCGGCGCGCCGGAACTCGCCGCGGACGTTCTGCGGGAGACGCAGGTGATCGCGGACGAGGAGAAGCTGGAGAGCTACCGGATCGTCTTCAACACCGGCAGCGGCGCCGGGCAGACCGTCTTCCACGCGCACGCCCACGTCCTCGGCGGGCGGGGCCTGCAATGGCCTCCCGGGTAAGGCGTCGTGTCCGTACGTGAACTGGTCGTCCTCGGCACCGCGAGCCAGGTCCCGACCCGGCACCGCAACCACAACGGCTACCTGCTGCGCTGGGACGGCGAGGGCATCCTGTTCGATCCCGGGGAGGGCACGCAGCGTCAGATGCTGCGTGCCGGGGTGGCCGCGCACGACCTGAACCGGATCTGCGTCACGCACTTCCACGGCGACCACTCGCTGGGCCTCGCCGGGGTCATCCAGCGGATCAACCTGGACAAGGTCCCGCACCCCGTCACCGCCCACTTCCCGCGCTCCGGCCGCCGTTTCTTCGAGCGTCTGCGGTACGCCACCGCCTACCGTGAGACCGTCGATCTCGCCGAGGCCCCGGTCGCCGCGGACGGGGTGATAGCCGTGACCAAGGGCTACACGCTGGAGGCGTGCAAGCTCTCCCACCCCGTGGAGTCCTACGGCTACCGGCTCGTCGAGCCCGACGGCCGCCGCATGCTGCCCGACCGGCTCGCCGCGCGCGGGATCAAGGGGCCGGACATCGGACGGATCCAGCGCGAGGGCTCCGTCGGCGGGGTGACGCTCGAAGAGGTCAGCGAGGTGCGGCGCGGACAGCGGTTCGCGTTCATCATGGACACCCGGCTGTGCGACGGCGTGCACGCCCTCGCCGAGGGCTGCGACATGCTGGTCATCGAGTCCACCTTCCTGGAGGAGGACCTGCAACTCGCCGTGGAGCACGGCCACCTGACCGCCGGTCAGGCCGCGCTGGTGGCACGGGAGGCCGGCGTACGGCATCTGGTGCTGACCCACTTCAGCCAGCGCTACTCCGAGCCCGAGGAGTTCGAACGGCAGGCACGGGCAGCGGGGTTCGAGGGGGAGCTGACCGTGGCGCACGATCTGCTGCGGGTGCCGGTACCGAAGCGCCGATGACGAAGCACAGACAAAACATCCGTACCATGCTTTGATGCCCCTCCCCAAAGCTGAACTGCACCTGCACATCGAAGGCACCCTGGAGCCCGAGCTGGCGTTCGAGCTCGCCGCGCGCAACGGTGTCGAGCTGCCCTACGCGGACACCGACGAGCTGCGCAAGGCGTACCAGTTCGAGGACCTCCAGTCCTTCCTGAACCTGTACTACGAGCTCATGGCGGTGCTGCGCACCGAGCGGGACTTCGAGGACCTCGCCAACGCCTACCTCGCCCGCGCCGCCGCGCAGGGGGTGCGGCACGCGGAGATCTTCTTCGACCCGCAGGCCCACATCTCCCGTGGGGTGGAGATGGGCACCGTCGTCGAGGGGCTGTGGCGGGCGCTGGGCGCGAGCGAGGCCAACCACGGCGTCTCCACCCAGCTCATCCTGTGCTTCCTGCGCGACGAGTCGGCCGCGTCGGCGCTGGAGACCCTCCAGGCAGCCCGGCCGTACCTCGACCGGATCACCGGCGTCGGCCTCGACTCGGCGGAGGTCGGCCACCCGCCCGTGAAGTTCCGCGAGGTGTACGAGGCGGCCGCCGCCCTCGGTCTGCGACGCGTGGCGCACGCCGGTGAGGAGGGGCCGCCGGAGTACATCACCGAGGCCCTGGACGTGCTCGGCGTCGAGCGGGTCGACCACGGGCTGCGCTGCATGGAGGACCCGGCGCTCGTGGCGCGGCTGGTGCGGGAGCGGATCCCGCTCACCGTGTGCCCGCTGTCCAACGTCCGGCTGCGCGCCGTGGACGTCCTCGCCGAGCACCCCCTGCCGGCCATGCTGGACGCGGGCCTGCTGTGCACGGTCAACTCCGACGACCCGGCCTACTTCGGCGGCTACGCCGACGACAACTTCCATGCCGTGCGCCAGGCATTGGGCCTGGGCGAGGACCGGCTGCGCGAGCTGGCCCGCAACTCCTTCCTCGCCTCCTTCCTGGAGCACGACGAGGAACGGCGGGCCCGCTACCTGGCCGAGGTGGAGGCGTACACCTTCCAGTGACGCGGAGCCGGAGCTACTCGGCTCCGACGCCCGCCCGTCGGGGGCCCGCCGTGTCGTAGGCGCCCCGGGTCGGTACGGCGGGGGTGTCCACCTCGATCTCCACCACCGGCTGCTCCGGCGCGCCGACCCGCGGGACCGCGCGCGTGGGTGTGCCGGTGGCCGCGGCGACCACGGCGGCCGGGGTGCCGCCGCGCCGGCGGACGGCGCCGGGCAGCAGCGGGCGGCCGCCGGTGTGCAGGGCGACGACGGTCATGGGGACGGCTATGACCAGCAGCCCGGCGGCGAGCACCGCGCCCATGACCGGGAAGCCGGCCTGCGCGGACAGCACGCTCCCGGTCAGCGGCCCGGCCGCCGTGCCCAGTGAGGACGCCGAGCCGACGAGCACCGCCCAGCGGCCGCGCGGGTCCAGGGAGGCGGCGAGCCCGATCAGGTACGACAGGACGACCGGGTAGAAGGTGTTCCAGGCGACCTCGCCCGCCGCGAAGCTGCCCAGGCCGGTCGCCGAGGCGCTGACGACGATGCACCCGGCGATGAGCGCCGTACCCGCGCCGATGGGCAGCGCCCGCCCGAACCGCGCTCCGAGCGCGCCCGCGCCGAGAACGCCGAGCAGCCCGGTGCCCAGGGCGACCGCGAACACGGCCCCGACGGTCGCCTCCGTGAGGTGCGCCTGGGTGAGCCCGATGCGGCCGCTCACGCCCCACAGGGCGTTCTGGGCGAGGGACCAGCACGGCATGGCGGCGGCGAGCAGCAGCCCGGAGCGCAGGTGGGGCAGGGGCTCGCGGTCACGACGGGTGTGCGGCGCGGCCGTGGGGCCGGGGAGGCGGCCCGTCAGCGGCCAGACGGCGAGCGCGGTGAGCGCGATCGCCGCGAGCGGCTGGCCGTGCCCGGCTCCGAGGCGGGGGACCGTCAGGTAGACGGCTCCGGCCAGCGCGGACACCGCGAGCAGCCCCAGCGTGGAGGCGCGGTGCGGGTCCCGGTGGGCGGCTATGCGGGTGGCGGCGACCGTGGTGGCCGTACCCGATCCGAAGCCACCGACCATGGCACCGGCGATGACGGCCGGGACGCTGCCGGTGAGGGCGGCGCCGCCGTAGCCGAGGACGGCGAGGAGCAGCCCGAGGCGGGCCAGGGTGCGGGCGCCGATGCGCTCGACGCGCGAGGCCAGGACGAAGCCGGCGGATGCCGAACTCAGCAGTAGCGCGCTGCCGACGGCACCGGCCTGGGTGGCCGACAGGGGCAGTCCCGCGTCGAGTCGGCCGACGACCGTCGGGAGCAGATAGGGGGCGAGGTACCCGGCCGTGAAAAGGGCGACGAGGGGCCAGGGGGTGGTGCGGGGGGCGAACACGGGCGTTCCCAGGGCATGCGAAAGCGGCTCAAGAAGAGGGGGATGGCGACGGCCGTCGACGGACGGGAACGCGCTGGAAATTTGTATCAAGCACATGGTTCCGGAAAGAAACGCGAGCCGGGTGATGTGGATCACTTTACGTTTGGGCTCGGATGAACCGGGTAGTCAAAACGTCCTTCGCGGCTCGAACAGGGCGCCCGCTAGCGCCAGTTCGCGGCTCCACCCGCTCCGGGTGCCGTCGCTTCGATCTTCGCCCGGATCTCCCGCATCACCGCGACGATCCGCTCCTCGTGCTCCGGCGTCAGCCGCGCCACCGGCACCGAGCAGCTGACGGCGTCCTGCGCGGGAGCGTCGTAGCGCAGCGCGAACCCGAAGCCGACGATGCCGAGGACGCCCTCCTCGCGGTCCACGGAGTAGCCGCGGGCCCGTACGGCGGCGAGGTCCGCCGCCAGCGGCGCGCGGTCGGTGTGGGTGTTCGGGGTCAGCGCCTCGTACGGCCCCCCGGGCAGCTCCTCGTCCGGGCGTTCCGCGAGCAGCGCCTTGCCCAGCGCGCCCGCGTGGGCCGGCAGCCTCCGCCCCACCCGGCTGATGGTCCGCAGGTACTCGTGCGACTCGCGCGTCGCCAGGTACGCCACGTTCCGCCCGTCGAGCCGCCCCAGGTGGATGGTCTCGCCCAGCGCCTCGGACGCCTCGTCGAGGTAGGGGCGCACCAGTCGTACGCGCGGGTCGGAGTCGAGGTAGCTGGTGCCGGTCAGCAGGGCGTGGATGCCGATGCCGTACAGGGAGCCGGTGGTGTCCGTGCGGACCCAGCCGCGCGAGATCAGGGTCTGCAGCAGCGCGTACATCGAGCTGCGCGGCACGCCCAGCTCGTCCGCCAGCTCCTGGAGCCGCGCGGGGCGGTCACCGCGTTCTGCGAGCAGTTCCAGCAGCTCGACCGTGCGCGCCGCCGACTTCACCTCGCGGACGCCCCCTGTCTCCGACATGTGCCGATCGTAGAGGTGGGCGCGGCCCCATTGACGACCGGTGTGCGCGTACCTAACCTCCATCTTCATACGTGGATGACGTCTACATAGGGAGATGACGAGGGTGACCCTCGATCCGGACACGACCCGGAGACTGCGGGACGGCATGGCGGGCGGCGTGCTGTCGTTCCCGCTCACGAGCTTCCACGAGGACGGCTCGCTCGACCCCGGCGGCTTCCGCACCCATGTCGCCGCCCAGATCGCCACCGGCCCCGGGGCCGTCTTCCCCGCCTGCGGCACCGGCGAGTTCTTCTCCCTCGACGAGGACGAGTACCGCCGGGTCGTCACCATCGCGGTGGAGGAGGCGGCCGGCCGCCTGCCCGTCGTCGCCGGCATCGGCTACGGCTGGGCGCAGGCCGCCCGGTTCGCCCGCATCGCCGAGGACGCGGGCGCCGACGCCCTCCTCGTCCTGCCGCACTACCTCGTCGCCGCCCCGCAGGACGGCCTCGTCGCCCAGCTGGAGCAGATCGCCGCCCGCACCCGGCTGCCGCTCATCGCCTACCAGCGCGGCCAGGTCACCTTCGGCGCGAGCGCGTTCCGGCGCATCACCGGGATCCCGAACGTCATCGGCCTCAAGGACGGCCACAGCGACCTCGACCGCCTCCAGCGCCTCACCCTCGCCGCCCCGGAGGGCTTCCTCTTCTTCAACGGCGCCGCCACCGCCGAGATCCAGGCCCGCGCCTACGCCACCGTCGGCGTCCCCGCCTACTCCTCCGCCGTGCACGCCTTCGCCCCCGAGATCGCGAACGCCTTCTTCACCGCCCTGCACACGGGCGACGACAAGACCACCGACCGGCTGCTGCGCGACTTCTACGTCCCGCTCGTCGAACTCCGCGACCGCGTGCCCGGGTACGCCGTGTCCCTCGTCAAGGCGGCGGCCCGGCTGCGCGGCCGCCCGGTGGGCCCGGTACGCGCCCCGCTCACCGACCCCTCGGCCACCGACCTCGCCGCCCTCAAGACCGTCCTGACCACCGGACTCGACCTCGTAGGAGCCGCACTGTGACCCGTGACCTGACGATCACCGAGGTCCGACTGACGCCGATCCTGGTCGCCGACCCCCCGCTGCTCAACACCCAGGGCGTGCACCAGCCGTACACCCCCCGGCTCATCGTGGAGGTCGTCACGGCCGACGGGACCACGGGCGTCGGCGAGACGTACGGCGACACCAAGTACCTGGAACTGGCCCGCCCGTTCGCGGACAAGCTCGTCGGCCGCCAGGCCGGCGACCTCAACGGACTGTTCGTCGTCGCCGAGGAGGTGGCCGTGGACAGCTCCCGCGTCTCCGGCCAGGTCGACGTCGGAGGACTGCGCGGCGTCCAGACCGCCGACAAGCTGCGGCTGTCCGTCATCTCCGCCTTCGAGGTCGCCTGCCTCGACGCCCTCGGCAAGGCCCTCGGCCTGCCCGTGCACGCCCTGCTCGGCGGCAAGGTCCGCGACGCCGTCGAGTACAGCGCGTACCTGTTCTACAAGTGGGCCGACCACCCCGAGGGCGTCGCCTCCGAGAAGGACGACTGGGGGGCCGCCGTCGACCCCGCCGGAGTCGTCGAGCAGGCCCGCAGGTTCACCGAGCGCTACGGCTTCACCTCCTTCAAGCTCAAGGGCGGCGTCTTCCCGCCCGAGGAGGAGATCGCTGCGATCCGCGCCCTCGCCGAGGCCTTCCCCGGCCACCCCCTGCGCCTCGACCCCAACGGCGCCTGGTCGGTGGAGACCTCACTGACGGTGGCGAAGGAACTCGGGGACGTCCTCGAGTACCTGGAGGACCCCGCCCTCGGCACCCCCGCCATGGCCGAGGTCGCCGCGCGGACCGACGTCCCCCTCGCCACCAACATGTGCGTGACGACGTTCGCCGAGATCAAGGAGGCGTTCCAGAAGGGCGCCGTCCAGGTCGTCCTCTCCGACCACCACTACTGGGGCGGCCTGCGCAACACCCAGCAGCTCGCCGCCGTCTGCCGCACCTTCGGCGTCGGCGTCTCCATGCACTCCAACACGCACCTGGGGATCTCCCTGGCCGCCATGACCCACGTGGCGTCCACCGTCCCCGACCTCCACCACGCCTGCGACTCCCACTACCCCTGGCAGTCGGAGGACGTCCTCACCCAGCGGCTGACCTTCGAGGACGGCAAGGTCCGGGTCTCCGACGCCCCCGGCCTCGGCGTCGAGCTCGACCGCGACCGCCTGCGGTTCCTCCACCAGCGCTGGCTCGACGACGACGGCACGCTGAAGGACCGCGACGACGCGGCGGCGATGCGGGTCGCCGAGCCGGACTGGGTCACGCCTGTCGTTCCCCGCTGGTGAGTCCGACCGCCTGACGCGAGGGGGGCCGGAGCCGGACCGTCCCCCCTTGTCGTTGGTCTGGTGCACACTGGCTGTGATCCGCACCACCGTCAGGGAGCGCACCGTGACCCCGTCCATCGGAGAGGACCCTCGCCACCGGCCGCAGGTCGACCCCTTGGCCGACCTGCGCACACCGGGCGACCCGCCGTGGGACGTCTACCTCATCGGTACGGTCTTCCTCGACATCATCTTCACCGGGCTCGACTCCGCCCCGGTGCGCGGGACCGAGTCCTGGGCGCGCGGGATGGGGTCGAGCCCCGGCGGTGTCGCCAACATGGCCACCGCCCTGGCCCGCCTCGGCCTGCGCACGTCCCTCGCGGCCGCCTTCGGCGACGACCACTACGGCGACTACTGCTGGGACGCCCTCGCTCAGGGCGAGGGCATCGATCTCACCCCGTCCCGCACGGTCCCGGGCTGGCACTCCCCGGTCACCGTCTCCATGGCCTACGAGGGCGAGCGCACGATGGTCTCCCACGGCCACGAACCGCCCCCCGAGGAGCCCGCCCCCGAGGACCCGCCCCTCGCCCGTGCCGCCGTCGCCTCCCTCACCCCCGGCCGGCGGGCCCCCTGGATCGCCCAGGCCGCGCACCACGGCACGCGCGTCTTCGCCGACGTCGGCTGGGACGACACGGGGGCGTGGGACCTGGCGGGTCTCGCCGACCTCGAACACTGCGAGGCTTTCCTGCCGAACGCGGGGGAGGCCATGCGGTACACGGGCGAGAGCTGCCCCCGGGCCGCCGCGCACGCCCTCACCGCACACGTGCCGGTCGCCGTCGTCACCCTCGGTGCCGAGGGCGCGTACGCGGTGGACCGGCGGACGGGGGAGACGGCCGAGGTCCCGGCGATCGCGGTGGAGGCGCTCGATCCGACGGGGGCGGGGGACGTCTTCGTCGCCGGGTTCGTCACCGGCACGCTGGCGGGATGGCCGCTCGAGGACCGACTGGCCTTCGCGGGGCTGACGGCGGCGCTGTCCGTGCAGGAGTTCGGGGGGTCCTTGTCGGCGCCGGGGTGGGCGGAGATCGCGGGGTGGTGGCGGAGGGTGCAGTCCGTCGAGGGGCAGGATCCGGTGGCGTTGCAGCGGTATGCGTTCCTGGGGGCGTTGGTGCGGGACGAGGAGGCGGCGAGGCCGTGGCCGTTGCGGAGGGCCGTGCCGACGATCGGGTTCCGCAGGTCGGCGTGAGGCTCGCGGCGATCACAGGCATCGGCACCGAAAAGCCCTACGGCGTTGTCAGTGGACCGTCGTACTCTGGATAGCGCGAGGCCGCTCTCAGCTACGCGGCCGTGAAGAGGAGGAACCGCAGGCCTTAAGCGCCGGCCCATGACTCAGACACCCACAGCTCACACCCCCGCGCAGGGGCAGGCGAGAGCACAGTTCACCGTCCCCGCCCAGCACCCCATGGTGACCGTCCTGGGATCCGGTGACTCCCTTCTGCGCGTGATCGAGACGGCCTTCCCGGCGGCCGACATCCACGTCCGGGGCAATGAGATCAGCGCGGTCGGCGCACCCGCTGAAGTGGCCCTCATCCAGCGCCTGTTCGACGAGATGATGCTGGTGCTCCGCACCGGGCAGCCGATGACGGAGGACGCAGTGGAACGCTCGATCGCCATGCTCAGGGCGAGCGAGAACGGGGAGAGCGACGGCCAGGAGACCCCGGCCGAGGTACTGACGCAGAACATCCTGTCCTCGCGGGGCCGCACCATCCGGCCCAAGACCCTCAACCAGAAGCGGTACGTCGACGCGATCGACAAGCACACGATCGTCTTCGGCATCGGACCCGCCGGTACCGGCAAGACCTACCTCGCCATGGCCAAGGCGGTGCAGGCCCTGCAGTCCAAGCAGGTCAACCGCATCATCCTGACCCGCCCCGCGGTCGAGGCCGGAGAACGCCTGGGCTTCCTCCCCGGCACCCTCTACGAGAAGATCGACCCCTACCTGCGCCCGCTGTACGACGCGCTGCACGACATGCTCGACCCCGACTCGATCCCGCGCCTCATGGCAGCGGGGACGATCGAGGTCGCGCCGCTGGCATACATGAGGGGTCGCACCCTCAATGATGCTTTCATCATTCTGGACGAGGCACAGAACACCTCCCCGGAGCAGATGAAGATGTTCCTCACCCGTCTCGGCTTCGACTCGAAGATCGTGATCACGGGTGACGTGACACAGGTCGACCTCCCGAGCGGTACCAAGTCCGGTCTGCGCCAGGTGCAGGAGATCCTGGAGGGCCTGGACGACGTCCACTTCTCCCGCCTCACGTCCCACGACGTCGTACGGCACAAGCTCGTCGGCCGTATCGTCGACGCGTACGAGAAGTACGACACCACGCACGGCACCGAGAACGGCACCCACAAGGGCGGCCGGGGCAGGCAGTCCGGGCACAAGGGGAAGTAGACACAGCAGCACCATGTCGATCGACGTCAACAACGAGTCCGGAACCGAGGTCGACGAGCAGGCGATCCTCGACATCGCCCGCTACGCACTCGCGAGGATGCGCATCCACCCGCTCTCCGAGCTCTCGGTGATCGTCGTGGACGAAGGCGCCATGGAGCAGCTGCACATCCAGTGGATGGACCTGCCGGGGCCCACGGACGTCATGTCCTTCCCGATGGACGAACTGCGTCCGCCGTCGAAGGACGACGACGAGCCCCCGCAGGGCCTCCTCGGCGACATCGTGCTGTGCCCCGAGGTGGCCACCAAGCAGGGCGCCGAGGCGGAGACGCAGCACTCCATGGACGAGGAGCTCCAGCTGCTCACCGTCCACGGAGTGCTGCACCTGCTCGGCTACGACCACGAAGAACCCGACGAGAAGGCCGAGATGTTCGGTCTCCAGGCGGCCATCGTGGACGGCTGGCGCGCGGAGAAGGGCCTGACCGGCCCGTCCCCGGCCCCGACCGTCTCATGAGCCTCCCCCTCGTCGCCGGCGCGATCGCCCTCGTCGTCGTCGCCTGGCTCGCCGCCTGCGCGGAGGCGGGCCTCGCGCGCGTCTCCAGCTTCCGCGCCGAAGAAGCCGTCAAGTCCGGGCGGCGCGGCAGCGCCAAGCTGAGCCAGGTCGCCGCCGATCCCACCCGCTACCTCAACGTCGCCCTGTTGGTCCGCGTGGCCTGCGAGATGGCCGCCGCCGCGCTCATCACGTACGGCTGCCTGAGGGAGTTCGACGGCACCGCCGAGGCCCTCCTCGTCGCGATCGGCGTCATGGTCCTGGTGTCGTACGTCGCCGTCGGGGTCTCCCCGCGCACCATCGGCCGCCAGCACCCGCTGAACACGGCGACGGCGGCCGCGTACGTGCTGCTGCCGCTCGCCAGGATCATGGGCCCCATCCCGCCGCTGCTGATCCTCATCGGCAACGCGCTCACCCCCGGCAAGGGCTTCCGACGCGGCCCGTTCGCCTCCGAGGCGGAGCTGCGGGCGCTGGTCGACCTCGCCGAGCAGGAGTCCCTCATCGAGGACGAGGAGCGCCGCATGGTGCACTCCGTCTTCGAGCTGGGCGACACGCTCGTCCGGGAGGTCATGGTCCCGCGCACCGACCTCGTCGTCATCGAGCGCTACAAGACGATCCGTCAGGCCCTCACCCTCGCCCTGCGCTCCGGCTTCTCGCGCATCCCGGTCACCGGGGAGAGCGAGGACGACATCGTCGGGATCGTGTACCTGAAGGACCTGGTCCGCAAGACGCACATCAGCCGCGACGCCGAGAGCGAGCTGGTCTCGACGGCCATGCGCCCCGCCGCCTTCGTGCCCGACACCAAGAACGCCGGCGACCTGCTGCGCGAGATGCAGCAACAGCGCAACCACGTCGCCGTCGTCATCGACGAGTACGGCGGCACCGCCGGCATCGTCACCATCGAGGACATCCTCGAGGAGATCGTCGGCGAGATCACCGACGAGTACGACCGTGAGCTTCCGCCCGTCGAGAACCTCGGCGAGGACCGCTACCGGGTCACCGCCCGCCTCGACATCACCGACCTCGGCGAGCTGTACGGCCTGGAGGAGTTCGACGACGAGGACGTGGAGACCGTCGGCGGACTCCTCGCGAAGGCCCTGGGCCGCGTACCCATCGCCGGGGCGTCCTCGCACGTCGAGCTGCCCGACGGGCGCCGGGTCCGGCTGACCGCGGAGGCCGCGGCCGGCCGCCGGAACAAGATCGTGACGGTGCTCGTGGAGCCGGACGGCAAGGTGGAGCCGCCGGAGCAGCAGGAGGCGAAAGCCGAGTGACCCCCGAGCAGCTGCGCGCCTTCTGCCTGTCCTTCAACGCGGCGACGGAGGACTTCCCCTTCCGGCCGGAGATCTCCGTGTTCAAGGTTTTGGGCAAGCTCTTCGCCCTGACGAACCTCGACGCGCGGCCCCTGACCGTCAACCTCAAGTGCGATCCGGAGGACGCGGTCCGGCAGCGCGCCGACCACCCCGGCCTGATCGTCCCCGGCTGGCACATGAACAAGCGCCACTGGAACACGGTGACGGTGGACGCCGGACTCCCCGACCAGCTCGTCCGGGAGCTGATCGAGGACTCCTACGACCTGGTCGTGGCGGGCCTACCGCGCGCGGAGCGGCTCCGCCTCGACCGCCCCTGAGACCGCCTCCGCGACCGCCGCGCGGCCCCGGAGGCCGAGGGTGACGAGGACGGCCGCCGCCAGCACGACCGCCGTGTCCACCGCCAAGACCGTGTGGAGGCCCGTCAGCAGGTCTGACGAGGTGGTGGCGAGGACGCCCAGCAGCGGGATGCCGATGGTGAGGCCGACCTGCTGGGTGGAGGTGACCAGACCGGTCGCCAGGCCCTGCTCCGCGTCGGGCACACCGGACGTGACCGTCAGGCCGTAGGAGACGATCGCGCCGAGGTGGCACATGCTCGCCAGGGAGACGGCGGCCGTGGCGAGCCACACCGACCAGACGTGGGAGTTCAGGCCCAGCAGCGCGGCGGTCAGCACACCCTGCCCGGCGAGCGAGCCGACGAGCGTGCGGCGGGCGCCGAAGCGGCCGATGACCTTGGGGGCGTAGACCCCGGCGACCGCCGACAGCACGCCCTGGAACCCGAAGACCAGCCCCGTCTCGAAGGCGGACAGGCCCAGGGTCTCCTGGAAGTACAGGGTCAGCACGAACACCACCGTAGACATCATCGAGAAGGTGACCAGGCCGCCCACGTTGCCCCAGGCCACGGTGCGTCGGCGCAGCATCGGTAGGGAGACCAACGGCGCCTCGGTGCGGGACTCGACGAGCACGAACGCCGTGAGCAGCGCCAGGCCCACGACCAGGGTCGCGATCACGTCGACGTGACCGAAACCGAGGTCGGCGGCCGTCGACAGGGCGTAGATCACCGACAGCAGACCGCCGGTGACGGTGACCGCGCCGGGCACGTCCAAGCGCGGACGCTCGGGGGTGCGGGACTCCGGCAGCAGACCGGGGGCCAGGGGCAGGACGATCAGCGCGAAGACGGCGAGCAGGCCCATCGTCGAGCGCCAGCCGAGGGAGTCGGTCAGGACACCGCCGGCCACCATGCCGACGGTGAAGCCGAGCGAGAGCAGCGTGCCCGAGACACCGAGGGCGCGATCGCGGGCCGGTCCCTCCGCGAACGTCGTGGTGAGCAGGGACATCCCGGTCGGGACGATGGCCGCCGCGCCGATCCCCTGCAGGGCGCGTCCGGTGAGGAACGACGCCGGGTCCCAGGCGAGCGTCGCCAGCACCGAGGCCGCCCCGAACAGGGCGAGCCCGGTCAGGAACAGCCGCCGGCGGCCGTACAGGTCGCCGATACGGCCGAACAGGAGCAGGAAGCCGCCGGACGGCAGCGCGAAGGCGGTGACCGCCCACTGCAACGCCGACTGGCTCATGCCGAGGTCGGCGCCGAGGACGGGCAGCGCCACGTTCAGCACGGAGAAGTCGAGGGCCACCATGAACTGGGCGGCGCACAGGACGAACAGGACGAGTTTGTCGCGCGTCGACAGCCGCGGGGTGCCGAGCGGTGAGGGTGAAGGGGAGGGTGCGGGAGTGGTGTCGATCGCCATGGGCAAGAGCCTGCGGCCGGCGGAATAGCCGTGGGGAGCGGCAGGTTGTCCTGGTGGTGACACCACCAGACACGAGGGGGACCGGTCCGTGCCCGTGGACGCGCTCAAGACCCGGCGGCGCAGCGAGCTGCGCGAGTTCCTGATGAGCAGGAGGGCCCGGGTCAGCCCGGCCGACGCCGGACTCCCGGACGGCGGCGCCCGCCGCCGCACCCCGGGGCTGCGCCGCGAGGAGGTCGCGGTGCTCGCGGGTGTCGGCGCCTCCTGGTACCAGTGGCTGGAGCAGGGCCGGGACATCTCGGTCTCCCCGCAGGTCCTGGACTCCGTCGCCCGCGTCCTGCGGTTGAGCAACGCCGAGCGTCGCCACCTCTACGTCCTCGCCGGGATGAACCCGCCCGTGCCCGAGGTCGAACCGGACAGTCGGCGTGCCATGTGCGAGGGGCTGCAGCGGCTGATCGACGCGTGGATGCCGTTTCCGGCGCACATCATGGACCTGTACTACAACTGCGTGCTCTACAACGACGCGGCCGCGATGGTCCTCGGGATGCGGCCCGGCATCACGCAGAACTGCATCGTCGACTTCTTCACCGACCCGATGTACCGCTCCCGTTCGCGGAGCTGGGAGCAGAACGCGCGCACGGTCGTCGCGCAGTTCCGGGCCGCCTGCCTGGCCAGCCCGGACGACGAGGGATTCCAGGCGGTGGTGGCCGAACTGAAGGCGGCGAGCGTGGAGTTCAGCGAGCTGTGGGAGCGGCGGGACATCGAGGAGGCCGGACAGATCCGCAAGGAGATGGACCACCCCGTGGTGGGGCTGCTGTGCTTCGAGTCCAGCGTGATGAGGCTGCCGGCCCGGCCGGACCTGTCGATCGTGCTGCACACACCGCTGGACGAGGCGGACACCGCGGCCAAGCTGGAGTGGCTGGCGTCACCGGAGGGGCGGCGCGGGGCGATGTACCCCGTGGCGGGATAGCGGCGGTGCTTGTTCGTATGCTCGTGCCATGACCGACAGCAACGCGCTCGACCCTGAGGACCGCAAGATCGTCACCCTGGCCCGTTCGGCCCGGGCCCGCAACGGTGTGCCGGAGGGGGCCGCCGTGCGGGACGAGACGGGCCGTACGTATGTGGCGGGCACCGTCGCCCTGGAATCGCTGCAGCTGAGCGCGCTGCGGACCGCGGTCGCGACGGCCGTGGCGTCCGGGGCGAAGTCGCTGGAGGCGGCGGCGGTCGTCACGGAGGCGGAGGGCGTGTCCGCGGAGGACCGGGCGGCTGTGCGGGACCTCGGGGGGCCGGAGACGCCGGTGCTGGTGGCTGGGCCGGACGGGGTGGTCCGGGTGACGGTTCCGGCGGGCTGATGTGCCGCTGGGGGCTCCGCCCGATGCGACTTCTCAGGTGCGGGTGGTTGTGCATCCTGCTCGCATGCCATCCAACAGCGCAAACGTCACCCTGACCGCCGCACCCGTCGCCAGGGACACACGCACGGCAGGTACTCACGGGCCGTGAGCACCTGCGCGTGTCCCAGGACAACTCTGGCCGTCATCGGCACAGCGTCAAGATCACTGGTGAGTTCCACGTCCGACAAGGACCGGTCGGCCAACTGGTGGCGAGACTTCGCCCGCATCGTCGGCACCCAAACGCGGCATCAAGAAGACCAAGCCATACACCCCACGGCACAACGGCAAGCCACACAGCGGAGCCGACGGAGGGCCGCCGGCCTCACTCCTGTCGGCGGGCGTCACCAACGTCCAGCCCTCCTACAACCGGCGATCGCGTCGTGAGCCGGATGACGAGTGCGACAGCACAGGTCGCGGGCGAGCTTCGGCCCTGGAGTCTCGGCGAATGTTGGCCAGTCCTTCGCCACCTCGACGTGCAGGTCCAGGCTGTATCGATGTGCGGCTTCCGTCGCGTGGCGGCGTGCCGAGGGTGGCCTCGGCCTGTCTCAGAAGCCCAGCTTGCGCAGCTGCCTCGGGTCGCGCTGCCAGTCCTTCGCCACCTTGACGTGCAGGTCCAGGAAGACCGGCGTGCCCAGCAGTGCCTCGATCTGCTTGCGGGACTTGATGCCGACCTCCTTCAGGCGCTTGCCCTTGGGGCCGATGATGATGCCCTTCTGGCTGGGGCGCTCGATGTAGACGAAGGCGTGGATGTCGAGGAGGGGCTTGTCGGCGGGGCGGTCCTCGCGGGGGAGCATCTCCTCGACGACGACGGCGATGGAGTGCGGGAGTTCGTCGCGCACGCCCTCCAGCGCGGCCTCGCGGATCAGCTCCGCGATCATGATCTGTTCGGGTTCGTCCGTCAGGTCGCCCTCGGGGTAGAGGGCGGGGCCCTCCGGCAGGAGGGGGACGAGCAGGTCGGCCAGCAGGTCGACCTGCTTGTCGCCGACAGCCGACACCGGCACGATCTCGGCCCACTCGAAGCCCAGTTCCTTGCCGAGCTGGTCGATCGCGATGAGCTGCTCGGCGAGCGTCTTGCTGTCGACGAGGTCGGTCTTGGTGACGATCGCGATCTTCGGCGTCTTCTTGATGGACGCCAGTTCCTTCGCGATGAACCGGTCACCGGGGCCGAGCTTCTCGTTCGCGGGCAGGCAGAAGCCGATCACGTCGACCTCGGCCCAGGTGGTCCGCACGACGTCGTTCAGCCGCTCGCCCAGCAGCGTGCGCGGCTTGTGCAGGCCGGGGGTGTCGACCAGGATCAGCTGGGCGTCCTCCCGGTGCACGATCCCGCGGACCGTGTGCCGCGTCGTCTGCGGCTGGTTGGCGGTGATCGCCACCTTCTGCCCGACCAGAGCGTTCGTGAGGGTGGACTTGCCCGCGTTGGGGCGGCCCACGAAGCAGGCGAAGCCGGCGCGGTGGGCAGCCTCCGACGAATCGGACGGCTTGGATGACTGGCTGCGAACGCTCATGGCGACCATTCTCCCTGATCCACAAGGCCCCACCGCACAAGAGTCCGTGCGTCCCCCCTCCCGTGAGCTCCCGGAAACCTCCACGCAACGAAACGTCACGGAAACATCCCTGTAGGCGACCGGAAACGCACGCCGGTGACCCTCTGACGAGCCCCCGGACCGTTGGAGACTCCCGTGACCCTCGCCGCCGCGCACGCAGACACCGGCGACACCGCCTGGCTGCTCGCCGCCACCGCTCTCGTCCTGCTGATGACCCCGGGCCTGGCCCTTTTCTACGGCGGCATGGTCCGCACGAAGAGCGTCCTCAACATGCTGATGATGAGCTTCGTGTCGATCGCCCTGGTCACGGTGGTGTGGCTGGCCGCCGGGTACTCGCTGGCCTTCGGCGACGACGCCGGCGGTGGTCTGATCGGTGGCCTGGAGCACGCCGGCATGTCCGGTCTCGGGCCCGACAGCGTGCAGGGCACCGTGCCCACCGTCCTCTTCGCCACCTTCCAGCTCACCTTCGCGATCATCACGGCCGCGCTGATCAGCGGCGCGGTCGCCGACCGGGCGAAGTTCGGGGCGTGGCTGGTCTTCGTGCCGGTGTGGGCGCTGCTCGTATACGTTCCCGTCGCCCACTGGGTGTGGGGCCCGGGTGGCTGGATCCTGGACAAGCTCGGCGCCCTGGACTTCGCGGGCGGCATGCCCGTCGAGATCACCTCCGGCGCCTCGGGCCTGGCCCTGTGCCTGGTGCTGGGGCCGCGGCTCGGTTTCAAGAAGGACGCGATGCGTCCGCACAATCTGCCGATGGTCATGCTGGGCGCCGGTCTGCTCTGGTTCGGCTGGTTCGGCTTCAACGCCGGCTCCGCCCTCGGCGCCAACGGTCTCGCCGCCGTCGCGTTCCTCAACACCCTCGCCGCCGGCTGCACCGGCCTGCTGGGCTGGCTCTTCGTCGAGCAGAAGCGCGACGGTCACCCGACGACGCTGGGCGCGGCCTCCGGCGCGGTCGCGGGTCTGGTCGCCATCACGCCGTCCTGCGGGTCGGTGTCCCTGCTCGGCGCGCTGGTCGTGGGCCTCGCCGCCGGTGTCGTCTGCTCGTACGCCGTGGGCTGGAAGTTCAAGTTGAACTACGACGACTCCCTCGACGTCGTCGGCGTCCACCTGGTCGGCGGGGTCATCGGCACCCTCCTGATCGGCGTCTTCGCGGTCGACACCATGACCGGCGGCGCGGAGGGACTGCTCTACGGGGGCGGGCTCGCGCAGCTGGGCAAGCAGCTGGTGGGCGTGGTCGCCGTGGGGGCGTACGCCTTCGCCGTGACGTACGGCATCGGCAAGCTGATCGACAAGACGATGGGCTTCCGGGCGGACGAGGAGCAGGAGTACAAGGGCCTGGACCTTACGGTGCACGCCGAGACCGCATACGATCACGGCGTCCTGGGCCATGGCGCCCCGGTCACCGCGTCCGTCCTCCCCTCCGCGCAGAAGGCCCAGACCAAGGCATGAAGCTCATCACCGCGATCGTCAAGCCGTACCGCCTCGAAGAGGTGAAGACCGCCCTCCAGGAGATCGGCGTGCACGGTCTGACCGTGACCGAGGCCAGCGGGTACGGCCGGCAGCGAGGCCACACCGAGGTGTACCGCGGCGCCGAGTACCAGGTCGACCTGGTGCCGAAGGTCCGGATCGAGGTCGTCGTCGAGGACGCCGACTCCGACGCCGTCATCGACGCGATCGTCAGGGCCGCGCAGACGGGGAAGATCGGGGACGGCAAGGTGTGGGCACTGCCCGTCGAGACGGTCGTGCGGGTGCGGACGGGCGAGCGCGGCCCCGACGCGCTCTGACCAGCAGCACCCCTCCCACCACCCCGGCGGCGAAGGCCAGCGCCACCACCAGCCACGGCAGCGCGAAGAAGGACGCCCCGGCCGACTCGCGGGTGTCCTTCGCGCTCGCCGTGAGCGTCACGTCGCCCCAGTCGAGCTGGGGCGCCCCGCGCCAGGGCTCACTGAGCCGTACCCGCTGCCCGGGCAGCAGCTCCGAGGGGATCCCGGTCAGGTCGCGGGCCAGGAGCGTACGGCCGAACAGGCCCTGGGCGCGCAGCTCCACCCTCGGGTTGAGGGTGACGTTGCCGGTGTTGCGCAGGGTGTAGGAGACGGTCGCCGTGCTGTCGCCCAGGCCGGGGACGAGGGGCTGGTGGTGGGTGACACGGACGCCCTCGACGGAGATCGCGGGCAGGGCGGGACCGTTCACCCGGAGGTAGACACGGGCGCCGACGGCCCGCCGTACCCCCACGGCGAGGGAGCCGTCACCGGGGGCGACGCGCTCGTCCAGGGCCACCAGCGCGCCGGGGTGGTCGCCGGGTTCGGCGCCCTCGGGCACGCGCAGCGTGAACGGCACGGTGACCGACTTGTGCGCGGGGACGGTGATCCGAGCCCTGTCGGGTTTGCCCCAGGCGCCCACGCCCCGCATCCGCTCCTTCTCCGTCCGCACGGCGAACCCGCCGTCGCGTTCGGTGTTGTACGCATCGGCCGCGTACAGGCGGAAAGTCAGCGGTTCACCGGTCTTGTTGGCCACGACGACCTTGTCCTCGATCGTCTGCCCGGGGTCGGCGGAGAGGTAGAAGTACGGCCGCTCGGAAACCCCGGAGGACACCGGGTAGACGGACCAGCTGCCGTTGTCGGCGGCGTGCGCGGGGGCGGTCGGGGCGGCGAGGAAGAGGAGCAGCAGGAGGAGGACGTACGGCTTGCGCATGGGTGCGGACCCCCACGGACCGGACGGCGGTGACGGAAGGAACGGGGCGGACGGGCGGGTGCGGACCCGTGGCGACGGGGCGCCCGTCCGCTGATCAACTGAGCGTGAGGGTCAGGACCGCCGAGTACGACCCCGGAGGCGTGAACGCGGGAACGTCGAGCGACAGCCCGGCGTCGACCGTGAACTCACCACCGGTGAGCGTGCCGTCGGGCGTGGACGCCAGGGTCGCCCCCGAACCGCCCACCGTGCCCGGCGAACCGGCCCGGCAGGTGCTGGGGCTGCCCGCCTTGGTCGTACAGGCCGGCGTCCAGCTCAGCTTCCCGGCGTCGATCTTGGCACCGGGACCGGTGAAGTCGGTGACCTTGCCGGTCAGGGACCAGCCCGCGGGTCCGCCGCGGAAGTCCTTGACGGTCACCGTGCGCAGGTCGCCCTTGGAGGCCCCGCCCTTGCCGAAGTCGACGGACGACAGCTGGACGGCGTCCCCGGCCTGCGACATGGACAGCGAGCCCGCCTTCACCGTGGTGGTGAGCTTCTGGCTGCCGTCCGGGACGGGCGTGTCGTCGATGACGACGTACGCGACCGGTCCGGCCCCCTTCTCCGCGTTCCAAGCGGAACCCTCGTACGCCACGACCCCGCTGGTCGTCTTGTCGCTGACGACCAGCGCGCCGCTGATGGCGCCCTGGGCATTGGCCGTCACGCTCGCCTTGTCCGCGGTCTGGGTGCTCCCGGACCGCCCGGCGAGGGTCACCGTGGCGCCCGCGGTGAAGCCGCTGCCGGTGACGGTCACGCTGTCACCGGGCTTGCCGGACGCCGAACCCAGGGTGATCGCCCGGGTGTTGGCGGGCGGGTCGCCGGCCGCCGTGACGGTCTCGGAGACCGGCGCGGGCGGGTTGGTGACCGTGCAGGGGGTGTCCAGCTCCAGGATGTAGCTGGTGTGGATGTTGTAGTCGCCGGGCGAGAGGGTGATCGCGCCGGACTTGGTGACCGTGAAGGTGCCGGTCATCGAGAACGACGGGAAGGCGCCCTTGCCCGGCACCGGGTCGTTCTTCCTCGGGCCCGTGACCGTGACGTCGCCGGTCTGCGCCCCGCCGAGGGTGACCTTGCCGGTCGGGGTCATGATGTCGGCCGGCAGGGCGAGGTCGGTGGGATTGCTGGCGGCGGGCTTGACCACCGTGTAGGTCACGGTGACGGTGTCGCCGACCTTGGGGCTGGTGTTGTTTACGGTGATGCGGCCGGTGGTGGTGCCGTCGATCGGCGGGATGCCCGCCATGGGCGGCGGGATGCAGTGCGTCATGTAGTCCACGTCGGCGGACTGCGCGGACACGGCGCCGGCCGGGGCGGCCAGCGCGCCACCCGCGGTGACCGCGAGCGCGGTCGCCCCGAGCAGCGACGCCAGGCGGCGTCTTCGGGTGGTCTGACCCATGGGTGCCCCCTCCTGAGGGATGCGGGCGCAGCGGCTCTTCTGCGCCGACAAGGGGCATTGACGTGGAGGCGGTGTGAGAAGTCAATGGAAGTGCGGCAGGAAAACTGACGGGTCGTCACCTTCCCTGCCGCGCGCGCTCTGTGCTCACTGGGCTCGGCCTGTGCTCAAGCTGCGCTCGGCCTTCGTTCAGCCTTCGCTCAGTCGAACACGAACGGCCCGGGCGCCTGCGGTGCCTTGGCCGTACAGGTGATGGTGATGCCCCAGACGACCATCTTCAGCGAGCCGCCGTACATCTCCAGCGTGTCGCCGGAGGCCACGGTCCCGGAGAGGGGGCCGACGGTGATGGGGGCGCCGACGGCCATCGCCGGGTTCACCTTCCCGCTGAAGACGGCGTTGCCGCCACCGGTCTTCACCAGGGTGAGTGTGGACGTGATCGAGTCCTTCGCCAGCGCGATCGGTGCCTTGATCGCGGTGGAGGTGAGGGTGAGGGTGGCGGCGGTGCCGTCCTGTGTGGCGGTGAGCGTCGCCGCTCCGCCGCCGAAGATCCCGCAGTCCGCGGTGATCGTCGCCGCCTGGGGGGTGACGGCGACGGCCGCGGGGGCGAGCGCGAGCCCGCCGAGCGCGAGCACCCCGACCGCCACTGCCGCACCTGTTCCTATTCGCTTGCCTCTCATCTGCTTCGAGCTCCCTTCGCGGGTGAGCGTCGACGGACGGCGGCCCCTGAGCAGGTGGGTGCGGACACGCTGCTCGACCGGCCGGAAAACTGACGGTCCGTCGGATCCATGGCTTCATTGATGCGCGGGGGAGAGGGGGCGGCAAGGGTGAATTCCGGACTAGTCCTACGAGGGCTTCCTACGAGGGCCGCCCTACGAGGTCCTGTCCCACGACGTCCCGTACTCCGCCGGAGACAGATCCTGAAGCCCCACCACCCGCAGCAACTCCAGCCGCTCGTACGACTCCGTGCCCGGGCGGGCCGTGTGGATGATCAGCAGCTGGTGGTGCTCGTGGCTGAGCAGGACCTGGCAGTCCAGTTCCAGCAGCCCCACCTGGGGATGCAGGAACCGCTTCGTCGCCCGGTTGCGCAGGGCCACCTGGTGCTCGTCCCACAGGCGCGCGAACTCCTCACTCGCCGCACGGAGTTCGGCGACCAGCGCGGCCGGTTCCGGATCGTCGGGGCGGGCGGCGGCCACCGCGCGCAGGTTGGCCACATGGGCCCGGGCGTGCTCCGCCCGGTCCTCCTCCGGGAACAGGGTGCGCGCGTCCGGGTCCAGGAAGTACAGGCGGACCAGGTTCCGTTCGCGGCGCGGGCGGGACAGCACATCACGGGTCAGCGCCCGGCCCATCGCGTTCTGCGCCAGCACCTCGCCGCAGTCGGTCACCACCTGCGCCGGTGTGTCGTGCAGACGGTCCAGGATCAGCATCAGCCCCGGTGGGACGTGCGCCGACGCCGTCTCGCGGCGCGGCGGCTCCTCGCCGGCCAGGTGGAACAGGTGGTCGCGCTCGTCGTCGGTGAGGCGCAGGGCCCGGGCCAGCGCCGTCAGCATCTGCCGGGACGGGCGCGGCCCACGGCACTGCTCCAGCCGCGTGTAGTAGTCCACCGACATCCCCGCCAGCTGCGCCACCTCCTCACGCCGCAGCCCGGGCGTACGGCGGCGGGCGCCAGGCGTCAGACCCACGTCCGACGGGGTGAGGCGGGCCCGGCCACGGCGCAGGAAATCGGCGAGTTCGGTGCGGTTCACCTCTCCAGCCTGGGGCAGGCCGCCCGGCTTATCCAGGGACTGCCGATCCCCTGATCCGGAGGTCTCTCCCGGTCGCGGCCACACGGCCCGAGGCTGGTCGGCGACGAGAGGAGCAGATCATGCTGACATTGGTGACGGGTACGACGGGACAGGTCGGGCGGCGCTTCGTGCCGAGGCTGCTGGCACAGGCGCGGCCGGGCGAGGGCGTGCGGGTCCTGGTGCGGGACGCGGCGCGGGCGGAGCGGTTCGCCGAGCTGGGCGCCGAGGTCGTGATCGGGGATCTGCGGGACGCGGAGGCACTCGGCAAGGCGGTGGCCGGGGTGGACGCGGTCGTGAACGTCGCGGCGGCCTTCCGCGGGGTGCCGGACGAGGAGGCGTGGGCCGTCAACCGGGACGCGGCACTGGAGCTGGGCCGCGCCGCGCTGGCCTCCGGCGTACGCCGTTTCGTGCAGGTCAGCACCGGTCTGGTGTACGGCGTCGGACGGGGCCGCCCACTCACCGAGGATGACGAGATCCGGCCCGGCGGCTCCATGTGGGGCGCCTACGCCGAGTCGAAGGGGATCGCCGAGCGGGAGCTGCTCGCGCTGGAGGGCCTGGACGTACGCGTGGGCCGGCTCGCCTTCGTCTACGGCGAGGGCGATCCGCACCTCGCCCAGTCCCTGATGTGGGCCGGGAACTGGGCGGCGACCCAGAAGCTGCACATGGTCCACCACGCCGACGTCGCCCAGGGGCTGCTGCGTCTCCTGCACGCACCGGGCGTCGACGGCCGGATCTACAACATCGCCGACGACGCCCCGGTGACGGCGGTCGAGCTGCACCAGCTCAACGGGGTCGACGTCCCGGCCGAGCTCCACGACCGCGCCGACCCCGACCCCTGGTTCCAGCTGACGTCCACCGACCGCATCCGCCGCGAACTCGGCTACCGGCCGCTGTACCCCAGCGTCTACGCGGCCCGCGAGGCCGGGGCCCTGTAGCTCCGTCCGGCAGGTCAGTCCACCCCGCGGATCCGCCCCACCAGCACCGCCCCCGCCAGCCCGATCAGGGCCGCCACCAGGTACAGCACCCGGTAACCGCCCAGGTGGCTCACGATCGGCGCGGCGAGGGCGGGCGCCGCGACCTGGGGCAGGGAGTTGGCGACATTGATGACGCCGAGGTCCTTGCCCCGGTCCAGCGCCCGCGGCAGGACGTCCGTCATCAGGGCGAAGTCGACGGAGGTGAACACCCCGAAGCCGACGCCCAGCACGGCCGCCGCGACGATCGCGCCCGGCCAGGTCTGCCACACCGTCAGCCCCGCCGTCGCCGCCGCCATCAGCACCCCGGACCAGAACACGAACGGCTTGCGCCGCCCCACCCGGTCCGACCAGACCCCCCCGACCACGACCGTGGCGAGCAGTGTCACGCCGTTCACGGCCGTCAGGATCAGCACGCCTTCGTCGGGGTCGCCGTAGTGCAGCCGGTCGCGCAGGTAGTACAGCAGGTAGAGCAGCACGAGCGCGTTGCTCAGGTTCATCAGGAACCGGGTCAGCCAGGCCCAGCCCAGGTCGGGGTGGCGGCGGGGGCTGAGCCAGAAGCCCGCCAGGAAGCCGCGCCAGGACCAGGGCGGCCGGTCCGCCTCCGCCAGCCGCAGGTCCGCGTGACGCAGCACGTACGGCAGCACGCCCACCGCCGTGAACACCGCGCACGCCACGTACCCGGCCCCGACGCCCCCGGCGACCGTCGCCAGACCCGTCCCGCCGACCACGCCCAGGATCTGCGCCGCGCCCAGGAAGCCGCCCACCGAGCCCCGCTGGAGCCGGGGCACGCGGTCCGGGACCGCCGCCGTCACCGCCGCGAAGGCCGCGTTCAGGGTGAGCTGGACCAGGCACCAGCCCAGCGCCATCGTCCACACCCCGTCCGCCGCCGAGAGCAGCAGCAGGGACAGGGCCCCGCCCGCCGTACCCGCCACGATCCATGGCGTACGGCGTCCGTGGCGGGAGGTCGTACGGTCCGACAGCGCTCCGAAGAGCGGGTTCGCCGCCAGCGACACCACCGCGCCGATGCCCGTCACCAAGGCCAGCATCGTCTCCTTGGACATGCCGGAGCCGGGCGCGAAGTCCTTGGCCTGGGAGGCGAGCAGGATCTGCAGGGGGCCGTACCAGCCCACCCAGATCGCCCCGTTGGCCAGGGAGAGGGCCGAGGTCCAGCCCCGGCCCACCCGCTCGACCGGCTCGGCGAGGGCGGCCGCCGGGACCCGGCCCGCCGTCGTCATCTCTGGGCCCGCAGCACGTCCCGGTACCAGGCGTACGACGCCTTCGGGGTGCGGGCGAGGCTCTCGAAGTCCACGTGCACCAGGCCGAACCGGCGGGCGTAGCCCTCCGCCCACTCGAAGTTGTCCATGAGCGACCAGACGAAGTACCCGCGCACGTCCACGCCCGCCTCCACCGCCCGGTGCAGGGCCCGGATGTGGCCGTCCAGGTAGGTGATGCGCTCCTGGTCGTCGACGCCCTCGTAGCTGCAGCCGTTCTCGGTGATCACGACCGGGGGGAGCCGGTCGCCGTAGCGCTCCCGGAAGCCGGTGAGCAGCTCGGTCAGTGCCTCGGGGACCACGGGCCAGCCGAAGTCCGTCACCGGGACGCCCTCGATCTCCTGGACGGAGAAGGGGAGTTCCGCCGGGATCGTCAGACCGCCGAACTCGATGTCCGCGCCCTGCGGTGCGCCCACCCGGGTCGGGGAGTAGTAGTTGACGCCGTACCAGTCCAGCGGCTCCCCGATGACCTTCAGGTCGGCTGCCACGTCCCCCGGCATCAACTCGGCGATGCCCTCGGGGTACTCGCCCAGCAGGACCGGGTCGGCGAACAGGCGGTTCAGCAGCAGGTCGTAGAAGTCGGCGGCGTCCAGATCCGCCTGCTCCCGCGACGCCGGCCAGGTCGGCCCGTGCGAGTTGGCGATCCCGATGTCCGTGGCACCGGACGCGCGCAGGGCCCGTACGGCCAGGCCGTGGGCGAGGAGCTGGTGGTGGGCGGCGGGCAGCGCGTCGAACATCAGCCGCTTGCCGGGCGCGTGCGCACCCAGGGCGTGCCCGAACAGCGTGTGCTCGGCCGGCTCGTTGAGCGTGATCCACTTCTGCACGCGGTCGCCGAGACGCTCGGCGACCAGGGACACGTACTCCGCGAACCGTGACGCCGTGTCCCGCTCCAGCCAGTCCAGCGTGACCGGCAGGTCCCAGTGGAAGAGGGTCGGGACGGGGCGGACGCCCGCCGCGCACAGCTCGTCCACCAGACGGTCGTAGAAGTCCAGGCCACCGGGGGAGTTCACCCGGGGCCAGGAGACGGAGAAGCGGTAGGCGTCCACGCCGAGGCCCTTGAGGAGGGCCACGTCCTCGCGGTAGCGGTGGTAGTGGTCGCAGGCCACCGCCGCCGTCGAGCCGTCCTTCACCCGCCCCGGCTCGGCGGAGAAGACGTCCCACACGGACGCCTCACGCGCGTCCGCCGCGCCCTCGATCTGGTGGGCCGAGGTCGAGACGCCCCACAGGAAGCCGTCCGGGAACTGGGGGATCGGGTGCGCCGCGTCGCGCGGTTCGTTCGCCATGGGCGGGATCATCCTTACCGATGGGTAAGGAAGTCAACGCCCAAGCATGAAACACCAGTTAGGCCCCCTCCTTCAGGACCCTCGACACCAGCCTGCGCTGCTCCTCCGTGAGTCGGGGATCCGCCGTGTACACCGTGCGGCCGTCCACGGTGATCTCGTAGCTGAAGCCGTCCGGGACGCCGGTCGTGGGCGCGCCCCGGCCGTCGGCGAGTGCCTTCTCGGCCAGGGCGTGCCACTCGGGGGCGTCGGGCCGCCCCGAGGTGTCGACCTCGGCGCGGCGCTCGATACCCGCGAACCCACCCGTACGGGTCACCTGAATACGCATGGGTCCCTGTCTAGTACGCCGTCACAGGATCCGCACCCCGACCTGCTCCCAGGCCTTCTGCACGGCCTGGAACTCGTCACCGCCGTCGCCGTAGCGCTCGCGCGCGGCCTTGACGGTCAGCTTGGCGAAGTCGCTGAAGAACGCCCGCTCCTTGAGCTTGCCGCCGGTCAGGACGTCGTACCAGATCTGGCCGGCCTTCTCCCAGGCGTGGCCGCCGAGCGCGGTGGCGACGAGGTAGAAGGCGTGGTTGGGGATGCCGGAGTTGATGTGGACGCCGCCGTTGTCGCGGCCGGTGCGGACGTAGTCGTCCATGGTCGCGGGCTGCGGGTCCTTGCCGAGCACGTCGTCGTCGTAGGCGGTGCCCGGCGCCTTCATGGAGCGCAGGGCCGTGCCGGTCACGCCCGGGGCGAGGATTCCGGCGCCGATGAGCCAGTCGGCCTCGGCGGCGGTCTGGCCGAGGGAGTACTGCTTGATGAGCGAGCCGAAGACGTCGGACATCGACTCGTTCAGGGCGCCCGGCTGGCCGTAGTACGTGAGGTTCGCCGTGTACTGGGTGACGCCGTGGGTGAGCTCGTGGCCGATGACGTCGATGGAGTTGGTGAAGTCGACGAAGATCTCGCCGTCCCCGTCGCCGAACACCATCTGCTCGCCGTTCCAGAAGGCGTTGTTGTAGCCCTCGTCGTAGTGGACGGTGGCGTCCAGGGGCAGGCCGTCGCCGTCGATCGAGTGGCGCAGGTAGGCCTTGAGGTAGAGGTCGAAGGTGGCGCCGAGGCCCGAGTAGGCGCGGTTGACCGTGGCGTCCCGGCCGGGGTCGTCGCCCTCGCCGCGGACCTTCGTGCCGGGCAGCTCGGTGCGGTGCTCGGCGTCGTAGATCGTGCGCAGCGGCTGGTCCGACGGTGCCTTCGCCGTCGGGGCGGCCGCCAGGCGGAACTCGGCGGTGACGCGCCGGCGGGCGCGCAGCTCGCTGTCGCGCACCAGGGTGCGCTGGGCGGGTCCGGAGAGTGCGGGGTCGTCGTGCTGTGCCAGTTTGTCCAGGACGTAGGGCGGCACGACGGTGCAGAAGACGGGCTCGAAGCCCCCGTTCGTCGTCATGCCCGGCACCTTTGCACTCAGTTATGCCGGTGTCACTACCCGCAACCATGATTGGTGAAATATATGGATACGGCGCCCTGGAATCCTTGTGCGAGTGGTATGGCGCACTTTTTGTCCTGTTCGTCCTCGCGGTCCCGCATACTGATACGACCCCGCGCTGCAGGAGCGGCTCGGCTACGCTACGGAGCATCATGCGTTTCGGGCTGCTTCTTCTTAGCTGCCGCGGCGAGGGCCTGTAGTCCAGGTCGACTCCCTCCCCGCGGAGCTTGGCGTTGCGTCGTCGGCCGTCCATCCGGACACCCTGAGGAGCCCCCGCATCATGGCGAACCGCCAGCAGCCCAGTGCCATGCCGATCCACAAGTACGGCCGCTACGAGCAGGTCGACATCCCGGACCGCACCTGGCCGAACAACCGGATCACCGTAGCCCCCCGCTGGCTCTCCACCGACCTGCGCGACGGCAACCAGGCCCTGATCGACCCGATGTCGCCCGAGCGCAAGCGCCGGATGTTCGACCAGCTGGTCAAGATGGGCTACAAGGAGATCGAGGTCGGCTTCCCCGCCTCCGGCCAGACCGACTTCGACTTCGTGCGCTCGATCATCGAGGAAGAGGGCGCGATCCCCGAGGACGTGACGATCTCCGTCCTGACCCAGGCCCGCGAGGACCTGATCGAGCGGACCGTGGAGTCCCTGAAGGGCGCCCGCCGCGCGACCGTCCACCTCTACAACGCCACCGCCCCGGTCTTCCGCCGGGTCGTCTTCCGCGGCTCCAAGGACGACATCAAGCAGATCGCCGTCGACGGCACCCGCCTGGTGATGGAGTACGCCGAGAAGCTGCTGGGCCCCGAGACCGAGTTCGGCTACCAGTACAGCCCGGAGATCTTCACCGACACCGAGCTGGACTTCGCCCTGGAGGTCTGCGAGGCGGTCATGGACGTCTACCAGCCCGGCCCGGGCCGCGAGATCATCCTCAACCTGCCCGCCACCGTGGAGCGTTCGACGCCGTCCACCCACGCGGACCGCTTCGAGTGGATGGGCCGCAACCTGTCCCGCCGTGAGCACGTCGTCCTGTCGATCCACCCGCACAACGACCGCGGTACGGCAGTCGCCGCCGCCGAGCTGGCGCTGATGGCCGGCGCCGACCGCGTCGAGGGCTGCCTGTTCGGTCAGGGCGAGCGCACCGGCAACGTCGACCTGGTCACCCTGGGCATGAACCTGTTCTCCCAGGGCGTCGACCCGCAGATCGACTTCTCCGACATCGACGAGATCCGTCGTACGTGGGAGTACTGCAACCAGATGGAGGTCCACCCGCGCCACCCCTACGTGGGCGACCTGGTCTACACGTCCTTCTCCGGCTCCCACCAGGACGCCATCAAGAAGGGCTTCGACGCCATGGAGGCCGACGCGGCCGCCAAGGGCGTCACCGTCGACGACATCGAGTGGGCGGTGCCGTACCTGCCGATCGACCCGAAGGACGTCGGCCGCTCCTACGAGGCCGTCATCCGCGTCAACTCGCAGTCCGGCAAGGGCGGTATCGCGTACGTCCTGAAGAACGACCACAAGCTGGACCTGCCCCGCCGGATGCAGATCGAGTTCTCCAAGCTCATCCAGGCGAAGACGGACGCCGAGGGCGGCGAGGTCACCCCGGGCGACATCTGGTCGACGTTCCAGGACGAGTACCTGCCGAACCCGGAGAACCCCTGGGGCCGCATCCAGGTCAGGAACGGCCAGTCGACGACCGACACCGACGGCGTGGACCGACTCACCGTGGAGGCCACCGTCGACGGCGAGGACACCGTCCTGTCCGGCACGGGCAACGGTCCTATTTCGGCCTTCTTCGACGCCCTGCAGTCCATCGGCGTCGACGTACGCCTGCTGGACTACCAGGAGCACACGATGAGCGAGGGCGCCTCCGCGCAGGCCGCCTCGTACATCGAATGCGCGATCGACGACAAGGTCCTGTGGGGGATCGGCATCGACGCGAACACGACGCGCGCGTCGCTGAAGGCGGTCGTCTCCGCCGTCAACCGCGCCACCCGCTGACGCTCCGGAACCCGCCCGTGATCGGGCACATCGAGGCCCCGGCCGCCACCGAAGGCGACCGGGGCCCCGTCACATATCGGCCACGCCCGTGTGCAGGTCACGGAAAGGTCTCGTCCAAGGTACTGACTCCACCTCGCCTCTGTGGCTAACATCACGCAAGCGTGTGGCGATGATGCCGCGGCGAGTGGGAGGTGCGACGTGCTGCCAGGACGGGGACGAAACGGCCGTGCCGACAGGCGTGCGCGCATCATGGGCACCCGCACCGCATGGACACCGGTAGGAGACGGCGAGTTCTTCTGCCCCGGCTGCGGTGGCGACCGCAACTACCAGCGGCTCACCGGCCGGCGCCGCTTCACCGTCCTCGGCGTGCCCGTGCTGCCGCGCGGCGAGACCGGCCCCGCCGTCGAGTGCGCCGCCTGCCGCAGCCACTTCGGCACCGAGGTCCTCGACCACCCCACCACCATCCGCTTCTCCGCGATGCTCCGCGACGCCGTGCACACCGTCGCCCTCGCGGTGCTCGCGGCGGGCGGCACCTGCGCCCGCGCCTCCCTGGAGGCCGCCACGGCCGCGGTGCGCGCCGCCGGCTTCGAGGACTGCACGGAGGACCAGCTCGCCGCCCTGGTGGACGCCCTCGCCTCGGACACCGGACGCGCCTTCGGGGAAGCCTCCTGCACGGGCCTCGCCATAGAGCTCCACGAGGCCCTGGACCCCCTCGCCCCGCACCTCGCCCAGGTCGGCCGCGAATCGATCCTGCTCCAGGGCGCCAGGATCGCCCTCGCCGACGGCCCCTACACCCCCGCCGAACGCGACGTCCTGGCCACCGTGGGCGCGGCCCTCACCATCGGCGCCGACGAGGTGTCCCGCGTGCTGGAGGCGGCCCGCACACCGTCCTGACAGCCCAGGACGCCCCCGGCCCCCGGTACTCCCTGGGGAGTAACCACCCCGCCCGGCCACCCCACGCAGTACCCCCGAACTCGCCCTGGCGCCCGACGTCACGAGCCCGCCGCGCCGGAAGTCTGGATGCCGTACCCAGACATCCGTCCAAGAGGGAGGGTCCGTTCCATGGGGGCCGGAAACATCACAGGAAAGAGGGGAAGCGGCGTGCCGTCCCCTGGCTGGTGCTGGCGCTGTGGGTCGGCGTGCTCGCGGTCGTCTCGCCGTTCGCCGCGAAACTCGCCGACGTACAGCGCGACCGGGTGACCGACTACCGGCCCGCGAACGCCGACTCCACCCAGGTCGCCGAGATCCAGGACCGCCTGCCCGGCGGCGAGACCACCGAACTGGTGCTGGTGTACCACCGCGACGGCGGACTCACCGCCGCCGACAAGGCGACCGCCCGGCGGCAGGTCACCGAGGTCGCCGACCGGCACGCCCTGAGCGCGAAGCCGCGGGGCGTCCCGTCCGAGGACGGCACCACCCTCATGTACCCCGTCGCCAGCAACGCGCCCGGCACCGACGAGGAGAAACGGGACGCCTTCGTCGACGACGTACGCGAACTCGCCCACAGCGAAGGCGGACTGAGCGTCGAGGTCGGCGGACCCGGCGCGCTCGCCACCGACGCCGCCCAGGTGTACGACGCGCTCGGCGGGCCCCTGCTCTACACCACCGTCGGCGTCGTCGCCGTCCTGCTGATCCTCATCTACCGCAGCCCCGTGCTGTGGCTCGTCCCCCTCGTCGTGGCCTGCGTCGCCGACTACCTCTCCATGGGCGTCGCCTACGGCCTCAACCAGGCCTTCGGCACCTCCGTGTCAGGGCAGAGCTCCGGCATCATGACCATCCTCGTCTTCGGCGCAGGCACCGACTACGCCCTGCTGCTCGTCTCCCGCTACCGCGAGGAACTGCGTCGCGTCGAGCGCCCGTACGACGCCATGACCGCCGCCCTGCGCGGCTGCGGGCCCGCCGTGCTCGCCTCCTCCGGGACCGTCGCCGCCGGGCTGCTGGGCCTGCTCGCCGCCGACCTCAACTCCAACCGGGGCATGGGCCCCCTCGGCACGGTCGGCGTCCTGTGCGCCCTCGTCGCGATGCTCACGCTGCTGCCCGCACTGCTCGTCCTGCTGGGCCGCCGCGTCTTCTGGCCACTCGTCCCCGCCTACGGCAGCACCCCCAGGGCCCGCCGTTCGCTGTTCGCCGCGATGGGCACGTCGGCGGGCCGACGCCCCCTGACGGTGCTGGCCGGGGGAGCGGTGCTGCTCGGCACGCTCGCGTTGGGCACGCTCAACCTGCCCGGCGCGGTCAAAGAGCAGGACTCCATGGGCCTGGTCCAACTCGTGGAGCTGGGCTTCGTGATCGCCGTCGGCGTGCTCCTCGACACCTTCCTCGTCCGCACCTACCTCGTGACCAGCGCGAGCGTGGCACTGGGGCGCAAGGTGTGGTGGCCCGGGCGGCTGTCGAAGGTGCCGGAGCCGGAAGTCACGAGGGAACGTGAGCCGGTCGGCCGGTGAACCCCGGGCGCCCCTTCCCACGCGGAGGGGGCGCCTCCTGATGGAGGATGGTGCCGTGGCGGAGGGGGGAACCATGGGGCGGCATCGTGCCCTGGTCGAGCGGACGCTGACCGTCGTCAACGGCGTGCCGGCGGGTACGGGGAGCGCGGGTGACGCCCGTGCCGCAGGACGCTCCCCGCTGCGTGCCGACGCCTGGCTCGCCGCGACGGCCGCCCTGCTGGCCGTCGCGCTCGGCACCTTCGTCGAGGACGGCCGCCACCTGGGCGCCGTCGGCTGGACCCTGCTGCTGGCCGCGCAGGTCCCCCTCGTCTGGCGCCGCCGCCACCCCCTGCTCGCGCTGCTCGCGGTGGTGCTGTGCGTCGCGCCCTACCACGGCCTCGACTACAACCACAGCGCCGCCGTGCCGGTCGCCATGATCGCCCTCTACACCGTCGCCGCGAACGGGACCGCCCGCCGCACCGTGCTCACCGGCGCCTCCGTCGTCGGCGTCACCCTCGTCGTCAACGCCCTGGAAGACCCGCACCAGATCACCGAGATCCTGCGGATCTCCGGCTGGATCGTCTCCGTACTGCTGCTCGGCGGCTACATCCGCGTCCACCGCCAGTACATCGCCGCCGCCCTCGAACGCGCCGAACGCGCCGAACGCACCCGCGAGGAGGAGGCCCGCCGACGAGTCGCCGAGGAACGGCTGCGCATCGCGCGCGACCTGCACGACCTGCTCGCGCACAGCATCACCCTCATCGGCGTGCGGACCTCCGTCGCCGCCCATGTCCTCACCGCCGACCCCGCCCGCCTCGACCGCGCCGCCGTCGCCAAGGCCCTCGACGACATCGCCGACACCTGCCGCTCGGCCCGCGGTGAACTGCGTACGACGCTGGAGGTGCTGCGCGAGCAGGACGCCGGGGAGGGCCGCGGCCCGCTGCCCGGACTGCACGGCCTGGCGGACCTCGTGGAGACCGCCCGGGCCGCCGGAGCGAAGGTCGACCTGTCGGTGGACGCCGGTGAGGTGCCCGCCGCGGTGGGCGCGGCCGCCTACCGGATCGTGCAGGAGGCCCTGACGAACGCCGTACGGCACGGCGGGCGCGAGGTCCTGACCGTGCGGGTCGCTGTGCACGACGGCGAGGGCGCCCTGCGCGTGAAGGTCACCGACGACGGGGCGGGAGCCGGTCAGGGCACACCCGGCTTCGGGCTCGTCGGCATGCGGGAACGGGCGCGCAGCGTGGGCGGCACGGTGGACGCCGGTCCGCTGCCGGGGGAGGGCTACGAGGTCAGTGCCGTGCTGCCGATGAGACGAGACACGACAGGGGAAGGGGCCGCATGATCCGCGTCCTGCTCGCCGACGACCAGACCCTCGTACGGGAGGCGTTCGCGATGCTCGTCGAGTCCGCGCCGGACATGGAGGTCGTCGGCCAGGCCGGCACCGGCCGTCAGGCGGTGACGCTGGCCCGCACCGAGCGCGCCGACCTCGTGGTGATGGACCTGCGCATGCCCGACCTCGACGGCATCGAGGCGACCCGGCTCATCGCGGCCGACGAGGACCTGACCGGGTTACGCGTCCTGGTCCCCACCACCTACGACACCGACGAGTACGTCGTGGAGGCGCTGCGCGCGGGCGCCTCCGGCTTCCTGGTGAAGGACACCCGCCCGGCGGAACTCCTCGACGCCATCCGCACGGTGGCGGCGGGCGACGCCCTGCTGTCCCCGGGTCCCACGTCCCGCCTGATCGCCCGCTTCCTGCGCACCCACACCGCCCCGCCCTCCGAGGCCGGCCCGGAGAACCTCTCGGAACGGGAGCGCGAGGTCCTGACCCTGGTCGCCCGGGGCCTCAACAACACCGAGATCGGCGAGACCCTGCAACTGAGCCCCCTCACCGCGAAGACCCACGTCAGCCGCATCATGGGCAAGCTGGGAGCGCGGGACAGGGCCCAACTGGTCGTGGTGGCGTACGAGTCGGGGCTGGTCGCGCCCGGGGAGAGGTGAGGCACCCCAGCTGGCCGCTACAGCAGTCCCCCCGCCACGAGGAACGTCCGTACCCCCGCCACTTCGTCGGCGGACAACTGCACCTGCGGCTCCGCCGTGACCGGACAGTCGATCACCCCCCGCAGATGCAGCGCCGCCTTGAACGCCCCCAGCGCGGACGAACTCCCGCCCATACGACCCGGGTTCCCCACACCCACCAGCCCGAACAGAGCGCACAGCCGCTCCTGTTCCGCGCGGGCCCCGTCCGAGTCCCCCGCGCGGCTGAGCCGGTCGAGGCGGACGTAGCCGTCCGGGTCGACGTTGGCGAGACCCGGCACCGCCCCGTCCGCCCCCAGCGCCAGCGCCGCGTCGACGAGCAGCTCGGAGCCGGTCAGCACACTGAAGTCGGTGATGCCCTGCTGCTCGCGCACCCCCGTCACGACCTCGCGGAAGGCGGCCAGATCACCGCTGGAGTCCTTCAGCCCGGCCAGCACGCCCTCGGCGGCCAGCTCCAGCACCACGCCCGAGGGCAGCTTGGTGTGGACGGCCACCGGGATGTCGTAGGCCACCACGGGGACAGGGCTGGCCTCCGCGATCAGGCGGTAGTGGCGGGCGATCTCCGCCGGATGGGTGCGGGCGTAGAAGGGCGCGGTGACGACCACGGCGTCCGCGCCCGCCGCCGTCACCGAGGCGACATGGTCCAGGACGCGGGGCGTCGACATGTCGATCGCCCCGGCCAGCACGGGGAGCCGGCCCGCCACATGGGCGACCGTCGCCTCCACGACCCGCACCCGCTGCCGGTCCGTGAGGAACGCGGCCTCCGACGACGAGCCCAGCACGAACAGACCGTGCACACCGGCCCCCACCAGGTGGTCGAGGAGCCTGAGCAACGAGGGGACGTCCACCTCACGGTCCGGGGTCAGGGGGGTGCAGACGGGCGGGACGACACCGGAAAGCGGGGCGGGGAAGGTCATCGAGGCTCCTTCGGCTGCTGGCGTGGGGGGTCACGGGTCGAGCGGTCCTCCTCCACAGGATGGTGGCAGCGTTGACCATGTCGGCCGTGCACTCCGCGCGGGCGTACGGGTGTGCGACGCCGGAACGGCACGGGTCGCGCCACGCTGCGAAAAGAGCGCTGCGTGCCTCCCCCCGCAGAGGCACGCAGCGCGTGGTGGTGGTCAGTCGGTTACGGCAGCGTCCGCTCGTACGTCTTGTCGTTGTCGGAGTCGTACACCAGCTTGCCGCCCGCGTCGTAGCCCTTGATGTGCGGCGCCAGCGTGACCTGCTGGTTCAGCGTGCCGTCGGCGACGAACCAGCCGTGGTCCAGAACGGCCGTGGCGCTGCTGTCGCCGTAGGAGACGGTCACCTTGGCGACCGAGGGTCGCACCGTGCCGATGATCCCCCAGCGGAATGGAAGCTTCCAGTTGCCCTTGTCGAGGAAGGACTGCTGGTACAGCTTGCCGCTGTTGATGTCGGCGTACACCGCCGCGCCGTCCTCGGGGGCCGAGGTGCCGCCCACACTGACGTTCAGGCCCTGGGTCTCGCCGTCCTTGATGTTGCAGATCAGCCGGGTCTGCTTCGGCTTCTCCTTGACGGCGACGACGTGGATGCCGTCACCGGGCGCGTTCGAGTCGCCGGTGCTGTGCATCGCCAGGATGATCCGGTAGTCGGCGGGCTTCCCCAGGTCCGAGCTGCCCACGCGGCTACCGGCGTGCTGCTTGTCGTAGGCCAGGCACATCTCCAGGCCCCGCGCCGCCTGCTGGAAGGTCACCCCGTCGAGGAGCTGCCCGGAGGTGGCCGGCCGCGTGGGACCCGACGGAGAGGCGGCCGGTGACGGCGTCGCCGCCCGCGTCGCACTGACGGAAGGGGTGGGGCCCGACGCCGTGTCCACGCCCCGGTCCCCGTCGGTCAGCGCGTGCGCCCCCACGGGCAGCGCGGCCAGCGCCACCAGCGCGGCGCCGCCCGCCGCGAACCTTCGGCGCCGCTCCCGCACACCCTGCCGCCGGATCGCCGGATACGGCGCCGGTGACGGCCGGATCGCGTAGGCGTCCCCGGCGAGGAGATCACGCAGCTGCTCCTCGAAGCCGTGCTGCTCGCCGTCCGCGTGCTCCCCGGACTCTCCCGGCCCCGCCCGGCCCGTGTGGTCCCCCTGCCGCGTGTCCATCCGCTCCCCGAAACCTCCGTCCCGTTCCTCGTTCACCTGCTGCCTCCCTGCTTCGACGGGGTGCGGCTCGGCACCGGGCGGTCCACCGCCCAGCCCAGACCCGGGTACGCGCGCAACTTGGCCAGGCCCTTGGACGCCTGGCTCTTGACCGTGCCGGGCGAGCAGCCGAGCACGCCGGCGACCTCCGCCTCGGACAGGTCCTCCCAGTAGCGCATCACGACCACCGCCCGCTGCCTGGGCGGCAGTTCCGCGAGCGCGGCGATCAGCGCACCGCGCTCGTCGACGCGCAGCACGTCCTCCTCGCGCCCCGCCGTCTCCGGGGGCGCCGCGGTCAGCGCCTCCTTGACCCGCCGCTTGCGGAACCGGTCGCTGTTGCAGCTGACCAGCATCCGGCGCACGTACGCCTCCGGACTGTCCGTGCGCGCGACCCGCCGCCACGACCGGTACGCCTTCGCCAGCGCCGTCTGCGTCAGGTCCTCGGCGTGGTGCGCGTCCCCCGTGAGCAGATACGCCGTCCGCACCAGACGGGACCACCGCGCCCTGACGAATTCCTGGAACTGGGCCTCTAGTTCGGCCTGCATCAAGCACCCCCTCGCCCTCCAGACCACCGGTTGCGCCGAATCGGTTGCCCCGGTCGCGGAACGGGTTTGGAATGGGGCCATGGAGAGAGCGTGGAGCACCGAGGAGGCGGGCGTACTCCGGCTGCCGTCCGGGCGTCTGGTCCGCGGCCGCGGCCTGCGCCACCCCCTCGACCCGATGGCGACCGCCCCCTCGTACGGCGTCTACCTCCTGGGCCGCCCGCCCGCCGACGTGCCCTGGACGCACCGTTGGCTCCGCTGGCCCGACTTCCGCCTCCCCACGGACCGCGAGACCGCCCGCACCGTCCTCGCCGAGGCCTGGGAGCGGGCCGCCACCGAGCGCGTGGAGATCGCCTGCGGCGGCGGCCGTGGACGCACGGGGACGGCACTGGCCTGCCTCGCCGTGCTGGACGGCGTACCCGCCGAGGAGGCGGTCGCCTACGTACGGCGCCACTACGCACGCGGCGCGGTGGAGACCCCGTGGCAGCGGAGGTACGTACGGCGGTTCGTCTGAGGGGTCGCTCGGGGCGGGGTCGGGGTCAGGGGCAGCGGACGTCTCCGCCGGGACGCTCGCCCGTGGCCAGGAAGCGGGAGACCGTGGCGTCGCCGCAGGGATTGCCGTTGGCGAGGTAGGCGTCGTGACCGGTGGAGTTCACGGTCACCATGACGGCACGCCCACCGAGGGCCGCACGCAGCCGCAGGGCACCGCTCAACGGGGTGGCGACGTCCCGCTCGTTCTGCACGAGGAGCACGTCGGACGGCCCCCGGTCGGTGATCCGTACCGGTGCCTGGCGAGGCGGGTACGGCCAGGCCGCACACACCATCGCGTTCCTCGGCATGCCGGCGGTCAGCGGGTAGGCCTTGCGGCTCGCGTCCACGTCCTTCTGGTACGCGCCGGCCGACCTGGGCCACGCCACGTCGTTGCACAGCGTGGCGGCGCCGACCGCGGTGACGTTCTGCAGCACCGGCTCCGGCGGCGAGGCGGGCACGGGCGGCACGGTGCGGTCGCGGGCGGCGAGCATCAGCCGCGCGAGCGTGGGATAGCGGCCGGGGCTGTACAGGCTGTCCAGCATCGTCTGCCGCAGTACGTTCCCGTTCAGCTCCTCGGGGTTGGCGCCGGGCCACGGAATCGGCTTCCGGTCCAACCGAGCGGCCAACCGCAGGAACAGTGGCCGTACCTCCGCCGCCGTCCCCGCCACCCGGTCCGGGTTGCCCGGCGCCGACGCCCACGCGGCGAAGTGGGGGAACGTGTCCTCCACGCCCCGCTCATGCCCGGCGAGCCAACCACGGGCGACGCGGGTCGGGTCCGGGTCGTCGTTGCTGTCCAGCACGACCCGGTCGGTCCGGTGCGGAAACATCTCGCCGTACACGGCCCCGACGTACGTCCCGTAGGACACCCCCCACGCCGAGATCTTCCGCTCACCCAGCGCGGCCCGGATACGGTCCAGGTCACGTGCGTTGTCGACCGTACTGATGTGGCGCATCAACTCCCCACCGTCGCGGGCACAGGCGTCCGCCGTCCGCCGCGCGGTGACGAGGTTGTCCCTGACGGATCCGTCGGCCGCGGGCCACGGGCGCAGCTTGGAAAGGGCGAGGTCGGCGTGGTCGAGCCCACAGCTGACGGAGGTGGAGGGCGCGAGCCCACGAGGTGCGAACCCGATCAGGTCGTACGCGTCCCGCACGTCCTGCGGCAACTTCTGCCCCTTCCCCGAGGGGTCGTTGAGACTCGACCCGCCTGGCCCACCGGGAATCAGCACCAACGCGCCCCGGCGCGCCGAGGGCCTCTCACTCGGGATCCTGGACACGACGAGGTCGATGGTCCGGCCTCCGGGCCGTGCGTAGTCCATCGGCACCTTGAGCGTGGCGCACCGCTGACGGGCATCGGGCGCGCTGCCCGCGCAGGCCGTCCAGCGGAGGGCGGGGGCGGCGCCGAGAGCCGAAGGGGACGACGCCGACGCGGAGCCGGTGAGCGGTGCGGCGAGGCCGAGAACAGTGACGGAGGCGGCGAGAATCTTCGCGATCTGCTTCATGGACACGAGCCTCGTGGATCACGCCGACGTGCCACATCCGGGCAACGCCCCTGTTTGTGCGGGGGTTTACCCCTGGCCTCGCCCAGGGACACCCCCTGAAGGAGGTCCGGCGGCCCGTGCCGGTGCGACATAGGGTGCGGCCCCATGCGCTTGTCGAGCATGTGGAGATGGCGAAGGCGGGCAAGAGCCGAACGCGAGTACCCCGTTCCCCTCAGCGCGCACCAGCTGTGGATGGTGTCGTTGAGTGCGCCGGTGAGCCGGGACCGGAACGCGTCGCGGACGACGCTGTACCCGTTCACGCGGATCGACCACGACAGTGCCCGGCGCTGGCTGGCCGAGCAGTGGGAGATCACCTCGCGGGACGATCTGGCCCGGCGGCTGGACGGGCTGGCGCGCAGTGGGTACCGGGCGCGGGCGCGGCAGGTGCTCGGGGTCTCGCCGCTCGCCTGGGACGCCGCCCTGTACGTCGACATCTCGCGGCGCGGCTTCGGCTGCGGGATGCTCACCGAGACCGAGGCCTGGACCGCGCTGAAGAACATCGTGCCGGCGCTGGTGGGGACGTACGCCTCCTGGCAGGAGTACGCCGATCACTATCTGCTGGGGCGGCAGGTGTGGCGCGACAACCTCAAGGGCGTCTCCGACGGCGACCTCCCCGCCCCGCAGGCCGCCGCCGACACCCATCTGCGCTCCCTGCTCGATCCCGCCAACCGGGCCAGCCCCTGGAATCTGGACCCCTGGGACGCCATCGGCCGGCCCGACCGGGCACGCTGACTTCGCGCGTACGGGAGAATGGGGCCATGAGTCTGTTCCGCGACGACGGCATCGTGCTGCGCACCCAGAAGCTGGGTGAGGCGGACCGGATCATCACGCTGCTCACACGGGGGCACGGGCGGGTGCGGGCCGTGGCCAGGGGAGTGCGGCGGACCAAGTCGAAGTTCGGGGCGCGGCTGGAGCCCTTCTCCCACGTCGACGTGCAGTTCTTCGCCCGGGGCAGCGAGCTGATCGGGCGCGGCCTGCCGCTGTGCACACAGAGCGAGACCATCGCGCCGTACGGGGGCGGGATCGTCGCCGACTACGCGCGGTACACCGCGGGGACGGCCATGCTGGAGACCGCCGAGCGGTTCACGGATCATGAGGGGGAGCCCGCCGTGCAGCAGTATCTGCTGCTCGTCGGCGCGCTGCGCACCCTCGCCCGCGGCGAGCACGCGCCCCACCTCGTCCTCGACGCCTTCCTGCTGCGCTCCCTCGCCGTCAACGGGTACGCCCCCACCTTCAGCGACTGTGCGAAGTGCGGCCTGCCCGGACCCAACCGGTTCTTCTCCGTCGCCTCCGGCGGCTCGGTCTGCGTCGACTGCCGGGCGCCCGGCAGTGTCGTACCGTCGCCGCAGACCCTGGAACTCCTCGGCGCGCTGCTTACGGGAGACTGGGAGACCGCGGACGCGTCGGAGCCGCGGTACGTCCGGGAGGGCAGCGGGCTGGTGTCCGCCTACCTGCACTGGCATCTGGAGCGCGGGCTGCGCTCCCTTCGTTACGTCGAAAAGTCCTAGCAAGCAAGCACGAGGAGACGAGAAGCACCATGGTCGTACGCGGGTTCCTGGGACGCCAGCGCCGCGAGTACCGGACGCCGGAGCCGCACCCGTCCGGCGCCCGCCCGCCGAAGCTCCCCGGTGAGCTGGTCCCCAACCATGTGGCGATCGTCATGGACGGGAACGGACGCTGGGCCAAGGAGCGCGGGCTGCCGCGCACGGAGGGCCACAAGGTCGGCGCCGAGCGCGTGCTGGACGTCCTGCAGGGCGCTGTCGAGATCGGCGTAGGCGCCATCTCGCTGTACGCCTTCTCCACCGAGAACTGGAAGCGCTCGCCGGACGAGGTGCGCTTCCTCATGAATTTCAACCGCGACTTCATCCGCAAGACCCGCGACCAGCTCGACGCGCTGGGCATCCGGGTGCGCTGGGTGGGCCGTATGCCCAAGCTGTGGAAGTCGGTGGCCAAGGAGCTCCAGATCGCCCAGGAGCAGACGAAGGACAACGACCGGCTCACGCTGTACTTCTGCATGAACTACGGCGGCCGCGCGGAGATCGCCGACGCCGCTCAGGCCCTCGCCGAGGACGTCCGGGCCGGACGGCTCGACCCGTCGAAGGTCAACGAGAAGACCTTCGCGAAGTACATGTACTACCCGGACATGCCGGACGTCGATCTCTTCCTGCGGCCCAGCGGCGAGCAGCGCACCTCCAACTACCTGCTCTGGCAGAGCGCGTACGCCGAGATGGTCTTCCAGGACGTCCTGTGGCCGGACTTCGACCGTCGTGACCTGTGGCGGGCGTGCCTCGAGTTCGCCTCGCGGGACCGGCGGTTCGGCGGCGCGATCCCGAACGAGGAACTCATGGCCATGGAGCAGGCCATGCAGGGGGCCGTGGAGGGGGAGACGCCGGACCGGCAGGCCACCTCGTAGCCGCGGGCGGGAACAGCCCGTCGCCGGTGTGCGATTTAAGATCGTGAGCGACTGCTCTCGATCTCAACAGGGGTTCCGCTTGTTCGCGTTCGTGATTCCGGCACACAACGAAGAGGCCACGGTGGCCACGATCGTCGGTCAGGCCCTTCAGGCGGCGCAGCCCGGCGACCGGGTCCTGGTCGTGGACAGCGGGTCGACCGACGACACGGCCCGGCGGGCACGCGAGGCGGGTGCGGAGGTGCTGGACGGGCCGCTCGGCAAGGGCGCGGCCATGCAACTGGCCGTGTCGACGGTGGACCACGAGTGGACGTGCTTCCTCGACTCCGATGTCGTCACCTCCGAGAGAAACGTTCCTGCACTGCTCCGGGAGACCGCGGCCGGCGGCACGGCCGACCAGGTGGTCGGCGACTTCGAGTACGACCACCCGGGCACCATCCTGGCGTCCACCTTCACCATCTACGAGCCGCTCACCTCACGGTTCTTCCCGGAGGTCGGCTACCACGGGGCGCACGCCCTCAGCGGCTTCCGTGCCGTGCGCACTCGATACCTGCGCGACGTCGAACTGCCGCCGGACTTCGGCGTGGAGACCTTCCTCAACATCTCCCTCGCCCTGTCCGGCGGTCGGGCGGACGTGTGTCACCTCGGGGTCATAGGCAGCCGCTACCGCTTCCACGGGGGCTCGATGGCGACGGAGATAGGCACCAGGATCCTGGACCTGGCCGAGGCCCACGGCCGCCTCGACCCGGCCGACCGCCCGGAGTGGGACCAGTGGCTCGCGGCGGGCGTGGCCGCCATCGCGCCGAACACCGCCGACCAGGGCCGCTCGGCCATCCTGTCCCGCCTGTTCAGCACGGTCCGCAGGCCGATGCCGACCGGCGGCACGCAGACACCGGCCCACTCCACGAGCCGGTAAAGGGGCCGGGGCGAAGTTCCCGCGCCCCGCTCAGTTCGCCGCGCAGTCCGCGCAGGTGCCGAAGATCTCCACCGTATGGGCCACGTTGACGTACCCGTGTTCCGCGGCGATCGCCTCGGCCCACTTCTCGACGGCCGGGCCCTCGACCTCCTCCGCCTTGCCGCAGCCGCGGCAGACGAGGTGGTGGTGGTGTTCGCCGGTGGAGCAGCGGCGGTAGACGGACTCGCCGTCGGAGGTGCGCAGGACGTCGACCTCGCCTGCGTCGGCGAGGTTCTGCAACGTGCGGTAGACCGTGGTCAGGCCGACGGAATCGCCCTTGTGCTTGAGCATGTCGTGCAGTTCCTGCGCGCTGCGGAACTCGTCGACCTCATCGAGGGCCGCCGCCACGGCGGCCCGCTGCCGGGTGGCGCGGCCCTTCACGGGCGGTCCAGCGGTCGTCACCGGTTGCCTCCTCACACGTCTGCACCTGCCGGGCCATTGTGCCAGCCCGGCCTGTGCGCGGTCAGACGCCGACTCCGTCGCCGGCCTCCCGGGTGGCCGGAATCGTGCATTCTCCGGGATCCCCGGCGGTCTGCGCGGCGGCCAGCGCACGCGCCCTGCGCCGGGCCAGCGGAGCGGCGAGGGCCGTCATGACGATGAACGCGCCGATGGTCAGCAGCACGATCGTCGCGCCGGGCGGCACGTCCTGGTAGTACGAGGTGACGGTGCCGCCGATGGTCACGCTCACGCCGATGGCCACGGCGACCGCGAAGGTCGCGGCGAAGCTGCGGGTGAGCTGCTGTGCGGCCGCCACGGGGACGACCATCAGCGCGGAGACGAGGAGCAGCCCGACCACGCGCATGGCGACCGTCACGGTCACCGCCGCCGTGACCGCAGTGAGCAGGTTCAGGGCCCGCACCGGCAGGCCCGTCACCCGCGCGAACTCCTCGTCCTGGCTGACCGCGAACAACTGGCGGCGCAGGCCCAGGGTGACGACGACCACGAACGCCGCGAGCAGGCAGATCGAGGTCACGTCCTCCTCGGAGACGGTCGAGAGGGAGCCGAAGAGGTACGAGGTGAGGTTGGCGTTGGAGCCCGTCGGCGCGAGGTTGATGAACATCACACCGCCGGCCATACCGCCGTAGAAGAGCATCGCGAGGGCGATGTCGCCGCGGGTGCGGCCGTACCAGCGGATCAGCTCCATCAGGATCGCGCCGAGGACGGAGACGGCCGTGGCCATCCACACCGGGGAGGCCGACAGCAGGAAGCCGAGGCCGACGCCGGTCATCGCGACGTGACCGATGCCGTCGCCCATCAGGGCCTGGCGGCGCTGGACGAGGTAGATGCCGACGGCGGGGGCGGTGATGCCGACGAGGACGGCGGCGAGCAGCGCCCGCTGCATGAAGGCGTAGTCGAGGAAGTCCATCAGCTCAGCAGTCCCGTGCGGATCGGTTCGGCGCCCGCCGGAGCGTGCGGGTGTACGTGGTCGTGGCCGGGCAGCGCGTGCTGGCCGACGGCGCGCGGGGGCGGCCCGTCGTGCGTCACGCAGCCGTCGCGCAGGACGACGGCCCGGTCGATCAGGGGCTCCAGTGGGCCCAGTTCGTGCAGGACGAGCAGGACCGTCGCACCGCCGGCCACCTGGGTCCTGAGCGTCTGCGCGAGCACCTCCTGGCTCGCCAGGTCCACGCCCGCCATCGGCTCGTCCATGATCAGCAGTTCGGGTTCCGCGGCGAGCGCGCGGGCGATCAGCACCCGCTGGTGCTGGCCGCCGGACAGCGCGTCCACCGAGTCCTTGGCCCGGTCCGCCATCCCGACCAGCTCCAGGGCCCGTCGCACGGCGGCGTGGTCGGCCTTGCGGAGCACGCCGAAGCGGGCCCGGGACAGCCGCCCGGACGTGACGATCTCGGTCACGGTCGCCGGTACGCCGCCCGCGGCCGTGGTGCGCTGTGGTACGTAGCCCACCCGCGCCCAGTCGCCAAAGCGCCGGTGCGGGGCGCCGAACAGCTCGATCTCGCCGGCGCCGATCGGCACCTGGCCGATGACGCTGCGTACGGCGGTCGACTTGCCGGAGCCGTTCGCGCCGAGCAGCGCGACGACCTCACCGCGGTGCACGGTGAGGTCGATGCCGCGCAGGACGGGGCGCGAACCCAGCTCGGCGCGGACACCGCGCAGCGAAATGACGGGCTCGGCCTTCGCGTCCATGACGCCCTCCGTAACGATCACTTGGTTCCCAGGGCGTTCTGCAGTGCCTTGAGGTTGGACTCCATGACCGAGAAGTAGTCCTTGCCCCGGGACTTCTTGGTGATGCCCTCGATCGGGTCGAGGACGTCCGTCTTCAGGTCGGAGTCCTCGGCGATGGTCTTCGCGGTCTTGTCGCTGACGAGCGTCTCGTAGAACACGGTGGTGACGCCGTCGGCCTTCGCCATCTTCTCAAGGTCCTTCACGCGCGCGGCGCTCGGCTCCGACTCGGGGTCGAGGCCGTTGATGGCCTCCTCGGTCAGGCCGTAGCGCTCGGCGAGGTAGCCGAACGCGGCGTGGGTGGTGACGAAGACCTTGGTCTTCGTGTTCGCCAGCCCGTCCTTGAATTGCGTGTTCAGGTCGCCGAGCCGCTTCACGAGGGCCGCGGTGTTCTTCTTGTAGTCGGCCGCGTGGTCGGGGTCGGCCTTCTCGAAGGCCTTGCCGACGCCCTCGGCGACCTGGGAGTAGCGCACCGGATCCAGCCAGATGTGGGGGTCGAGACCGGCGAGCTCCTCGTTCTTGTGGTCGTCGTGCTCGGCCGCGTGCCCGCCGACCTCGTTGCCGTGCTTCTCCAGCGAGGTCAGGGAGGCCGCGTCGATCTTCGTCTTGACCTCGGACTGGGCGACGGCGTCGTCCACGGAGGGCTGCAGGTTCTTCAGGTACAGGACCGCGTCGGACTCCTGGAGCTGGGCGGTCTGCTTGGCGCTGATCTCCAGGTCGTGCGGTTCCTGGCCGGGCTCGGTGAGACTGGTGACATGGACGTGGTCGCCGCCGATCTGCTCGGCGAGGAAGGCCATCGGGTAGAACGACGCGACGACGTCGAACTTGTCCGTGTTGCCCGCGGCCGCGCTCTCGCCGGAGCAGGCGGAGAGGGTGGCGAGGCCGAGTGCGGTGGTCGCCGCGACCGCGGTCGCCGGTATGAGTCGTCGTACGTTCATGACAGTCATTTTCAACAAATATGGAAACCGTTGTCAACAAACCTCGTGCGGGGGCCGGTAAGAAGCCGGTGGGAGGTCCGCGGGGTCAACCGATTTGGATGAGGGGGAGTCCCCGCCGGTACGCTGAAGCATTCGCTGGAAGCATCTCGCTTCGATCGCCCGTCGTCGTAATGAAGAGAGCACCGTGGCCGCCGACAAGATCGACACCATCGTCAGCCTGAGCAAGCGCCGTGGCTTTGTATTCCCCTGCAGTGAGATCTACGGCGGTCAGCGCGCCGCCTGGGACTACGGACCGCTGGGTGTCGAGCTCAAGGAGAACCTCAAGCGCCAGTGGTGGCGCTACATGGTGACGTCGCGCGAGGACGTGGTCGGTCTCGACTCGTCCGTGATCCTTGCCCCCGAGGTCTGGGTCGCCTCCGGCCACGTCGCCACCTTCACCGACCCGCTCACCGAGTGCACCTCCTGCCACAAGCGGTTCCGCGCGGACCACCTGGAGGAGGCCTACGAGGCCAAGCACAACCGCCTGCCGGAGAACGGCCTGGCGGACCTGAACTGCCCCAACTGCGGCAACAAGGGCACCTTCACCGAGCCCAAGCAGTTCTCCGGTCTGCTCTCCACCCACCTCGGTCCCACGCAGGACTCCGGCTCCGTCGCCTACCTGCGCCCCGAGACCGCCCAGGGCATCTTCACCAACTTCGCCCAGGTGCAGGTCGCTTCGCGCAAGAAGCCGCCGTTCGGCATCGCCCAGATGGGCAAGTCCTTCCGCAACGAGATCACGCCCGGCAACTTCATCTTCCGCACCCGCGAGTTCGAGCAGATGGAGATGGAGTTCTTCGTCAAGCCGGGCGAGGACGAGACGTGGCAGGAGTACTGGATGGAGCAGCGCTGGAACTGGTACACCGGTCTCGGCCTGCGTGAAGAGAACATGCGGTGGTACGAGCACCCGAAGGAGAAGCTCTCCCACTACTCCAAGCGCACCGCCGACATTGAGTACCGCTTCCAGTTCGGCGGCAGCGAGTGGGGCGAGCTGGAGGGCGTGGCCAACCGCACCGACTACGACCTCGGCGCCCACTCCAAGGCCTCCGGCCAGGACCTGTCCTTCTTCGACCAGGAGGCCGGCGAGCGCTGGACGCCGTACGTCATCGAGCCGGCGGCCGGTGTCGGCCGCGCGATGCTGGCGTTCCTGCTGGACGCGTACGTCGAGGACGAGGCGCCCAACGCCAAGGGCAAGCTGGAGAAGCGCACCGTGCTGCGCCTGGACCACCGCCTGGCCCCGGTGAAGGTCGCCGTGCTGCCGCTGTCGCGCAACGCGGAGCTGTCGCCGAAGGCGAAGGGGCTCGCGCAGGCGCTGCGTCAGAACTGGAACATCGAGTTCGACGACGCCGGTGCGATCGGGCGCCGCTACCGTCGCCAGGACGAGATCGGGACGCCGTACTGCGTGACCGTCGACTTCGACACGCTCGAGGACAACGCGGTCACGGTGCGGGAGCGGGACACGATGAAGCAGGAGCGCGTGTCGCTGGACCAGATCGAGGGGTACCTGGCTGGGCGGCTCGTCGGCTGCTAGGTGGTTTTGCGGGGCCGGGTCTGCCTGGTTCCGTTTTCGGCCGGCCGCGGGTTCGTTGTGGCTTGTCGCGCAGTTCCCCGCGCCCCTGAAGGGGCTCGGGGAACTCTGCGTCTATAGGTCCACGTCCGCGTAGACAGACGCGTGGTCCGAGGCCTGGGTGGCGTGTGAGGTCACCGTCGGGAAGGACTTGAAGGTCCTGGGGGCCCAGATGCCCCGTCGTTCGACCTCGACGTGCTCGACCAGGTCCCACAGGGCGGGGGAGAACATCACGTAGTCGAGCTTGTCCTCCTCGCCCGTGCCCGGGCCGTGGGTGCCGGGGTCTCCCGTGTAGGTGCGGTGGGTCATCGCGTCCTTCAGGCCCGCGTCCAGGAGGGTCTTGACCGGGGGGCTGGCCATGAAGTCGTTGAGGTCGCCGGCGACCACGACGTGGTCCGAGCGCTGCAGGGCGGCCTCGTAGAGCTGGCGGACACGCTTGGCCTGGGCCGCGCGCAGCCCTGCGCCGCCGCCCCTCTTGCTCTTGAAGTGGTTGCCGAGGATCCACAGGGGCGTGCCGTTGACGGCGATCTCGAACTCCGGGCAGTCCCGGCTGAACAGGCGCCGGCCGCCCTGCCCGGGGTCGAAGAGGTGCGACCGCACGGACGTGACGGGGTGGCGGCTGAGGATCCCGACGTCGATACCCCGGGGGTCGTTGCCGTCGATCAGCAGGTTGAAGGGGTACGGCTGGTGCCCCAGCGTCTCGCCGACGACGTGCTCGTTGAAGCGCTCCAGGGTGAGACGGTCCTCGACCTCCACCATGAGCAGGACGTCGGCGTTCACCTCGACGACCACGCGTCCGGTGTTCTGCACGGCCTGCCAGCTGAGGTCGCCGCGCACCAGCTCGGCCCAACCGGGCCAGTCGCCACGCCCCTTGGCCACGATCTTGATGGTGGGGTTCGCCACGGGCCCGCTCACCGTGAACAGCTTGGCGCCCGTTCCCTTGAGCTCGTTGATGAAGAACGGCCGGGGGCTGTCGGGCTCCCCGTTGTGGGCCTGGTTCTCCTTGATCAGCTCGGCGATCCGGTCCTTGTCCGCCGGCGTGTAGGTGTCCTTCTCGAGAAGGGCGACCAGTTCGTTGAAGTCGTCGAGGGCTCTGTCGCGCTCGGTGTCGTCCTGGAGCGCGAAGACCTTGGGGCGGTGGAAGAGGTTCTCCGCGTTGAAGGTGCCGATACGGATGGTCATCGCTCGCCTCCCACACGACGGCGCAGAGGTCCGCTCGGCCGGCGGCAGGCGCCGCCGAGGTGACTGCACGCCGACATCTCTCATTGTCCTCGGGGTGCCAGGGCCGCTCGACCGGACAGATGACAAATAACAGCTGACAGATATTGAAATCTGTCAGCACGCCGTGCGAGGGTGGAGCCATGACACCGCGAACCCGTCCTCTCGGAACGACCGGCCCCCAGGTCTCCGCCCTCGGCCTCGGCTGCATGGGCATGTCCGCGCTGTACGGCGGCGCGGACCGGGCCGAGTCCATCGCCACGATCCACGCCGCCCTGGAGGCCGGCGTGACCCTGCTGGACACCGGCGACTTCTACGGCATGGGCCACAACGAGCTGCTGATCGGCGAAGCCCTGCGCACCGCACCCGCGGCCCACCGCGAACAGGCCCTGATCAGCGTGAAGTTCGGCGCGCTGCGCGGCCCGGACGGCCAGTGGTTCGGCTACGACGGCCGCCCGGCCGCCGTGAAGAACTTCGCCGCCTACTCGCTCCAGCGCCTCGGCGTCGACCACATCGACGTGTACCGCCTCGCCCGGCTCGACTCCGACGTCCCCATCGAGGAGACGGTCGGCGCGATCACGGAACTGATCGAGAAGGGGTACGTCCGCCATGTCGGCCTGAGCGAGGTCGGCGCCGACACGATCCGCCGGGCCGCCGCCACCGCCCCGATCACCGATCTCCAGATCGAGTACTCCCTCATCTCGCGCGGCATCGAGGAGTCGATCCTGCCGACCACCCGCGAACTGGGCATCGCCGTCACGGCCTACGGCGTCCTCTCCCGCGGACTCATCTCCGGCCACTTCACCGCCGACCGGCAGCTCGCCGCAGACGACATCCGTGCCTTCGCCCCGCGCTTCCAGGGCGAGAACCTCCAGCACAACCTGAACCTGGTGGAGGCGCTGCGGAAGATCGCCGAACAGAAGGGCGTCAGCGTCGCGCAGATCGCCATCGCCTGGGTGCTCTCGCGGGGCTCGCAGCACAACGACGACATCGTGCCGCTGGTCGGCGCCCGCACCCGGGAGCGGCTGGCGGAGTCGCTGGGCGCGCTGGAGGTGACGCTGGAGCCGGCCGACCTCACCGCCATCGAGGAGGCCGTGCCCGCCGGGGCCGCCGCCGGCGACCGCTACCCGGCCGCCCAGATGGCACACGTCGAACGCTGATCCCGCGCCGGGTACGGTCTGTCCCATGGCACCGACCAGCGAGACCCTGACCGCCGAGCGCATCCTCGTGGCGACCGAGGAGGTGCTGCGCCGCCACGGCCCGGCCAAGGCCACCGTGGTCGACGTGGCCCGCGCGCTCGGCGTCAGCCACGGCAGTGTCTACCGGCACTTCCGCACGAAGGCCGCGCTGCGGGAAGCGGTGACCAAACGCTGGCTGGACCGTACGTCCGAGGCGCTGGCGGGCATCGCCGCCGACGAGGACCGCACTCCCGAGGCCCGACTGCGCGACTGGCTCGCGTCCCTCTTCGCCGCCAAGCGCCGCAAGGCGGGCCTCGACCCCGAGCTGTTCGCCACGTACTCGGTACTGGCCGGCGAGAGCGGCGAGGCGGTCGCCGAGCACCTCGCGGACCTCACCGGGCAACTGGAACGAATCGTCCGCGCGGGCGCCGAGTCCGGCGTCTTCACCGCCCCCGACCCCGCGGCAGCCGCCGGCGCCGTCTTCCACGCCACCGACCGCTTCCACGACCCCTGCCACGCCCGCGCCTGGGAACAGCCGGGCATCGAGGCGGAGTTCGAGGCGGTCGTGGAGTTGGTGGTACGGGGGCTGCGGGCGGCCTAGGACTCCCGGCCCCGGGACGGGCCGGTCGCCGTGCGGTGCCAGAACTCCTTCATCAGCGGAGTCGGCGTGGGATTCTCCATCGCCACCTGGGTCAGCAGGATGGTGACCGTCCCGCTGGTGGGCACGACATGGGCCGTGGTCCCGGTGCCGCCGACCCAGCCGTACCGGCCGGGCACGTTCCACGGGTCCACCGGAGCGACATCCACACTGCCGCCGTAGCCCCAGCCCTGGCCCTCCATGAAGAGGCGCCCGAGCTCCCGTTGTTCCGCGCTGAGGTGATTGCTCGTCATACGGCTCACCGACGTGGGGGAGAGGAGCCCGCCGCCCCCGTCCAGCAGCAGCCGGGCGAAGGCCAGCCAGTCGTCGGCCGTCGAGACCAGCCCACCGCCGCCGGCGGGGAAGGCCGGGACCCGGCTCCACTGCCCGTCCGGCCGGTCCGTCACCTCCAACGCCCCCACCCCATCGGGCCGGTAAGCGGTGGTGAACCGGTCCCGCTTGTCTTCCGGCACCTCGAACGCCGTGTCCTTCATGCCCAGCGGCTCGAACAGCCGCTCCGCCAGGAAGTCGGGGAGCGTACGCCCCGACGCCCGCGCGATCAGAACGCCCTGCAGGTCGGACGCCGTCTGGTACAGCCACGCCGCACCGGGCTGGTACAGCAGCGGCACCCGGGCGAGATCGGCCAGCCAGGTGTCCGGGTCGGGAAACGCCTGCGGGCCCCGCCCGTCCTTCTGCACCCCGAACAGGGCCTGCACCGCCGGGAGCGAGAAGTCCGAGGGGAACCCCCACCCGGGCCGGGAGCTCAGCAGGTCCGCGACGGTGATCGGACGGTCCGCCGGGACCACGTCGTCCACGGGAGCGGACGGCGTACGGACCACGACCGGATCCGCCAGCTCCGGCAGCCACTCCGCCACCGGCGCCTCCAACGCCACCCGCCCCTCCTCCACCAGCATCAGCAGCGCCGCCGCCGTGATCGGCTTGGTGATCGAGGCGATCCGGAACAGCGACTCCCGGGTCATCGGGGCGGAGCCCTCGGCGTCGACCGAACCGACGGCCACCACCTCCACCTCGTCGCCGCGGGCCACCAGGCCCACCGCCCCCGGCACCGTGCCGTCGTCCACGCGCCGTCGCAGGGTCTCGTGCAGAACGCTCATGGCGGGCCTCTCCGATGCGTACGAGTCGTCACTCTCCCCGGCTATGACTCCCCGGCCCCCCGGAACTCATCGCGGCCGAGACCCCTCCGAGGGATTCACCGTCGCCTGATGGGCCTCCGCCAGGTGCTCCTCGGCCTTCAGCCAGGGCAGGAACTGCGCCCCTTTGCGCCAGCCGCACGTCTCGCACCGGATCGTGCGCTGCACGCCGGTGCGCTGCACCCGGACTATGTGCTCGCGGCCGTGCTGGTCCCAGCGGCTCACCTTGCTCGTGGACATCTGTGGCATGCGAGCAGTGTGGGGCCCGATCGACATCAAGGGGATGTCGCGGGTGACGAGTTGACCAAGTCGTAGCCGGAATGGTGGCCCGTTCAGCTCGTCGTACGCGGCAGCCGCAGGCTCAGCAGTCCGGTCAGGACCACTCCCGCCAGCTGCACCAGGAGCGTGGTGACCAGGGCATCCCGCATGCCCAGGCCGGGGATCAGGGAGAGGAAGAGGGTGCCCAGCGTGGCCACGCCGAGCGCCAGCGCCGACTGCTGGGTGGTGATCATCACGCCGCCGCCCACCCCGGCACGAGCGGCCGGCACCTCGGACAGCACGATCCGCAGCACGACGGGAAGCTGGAGCGCCTGCCCGGCACCGGCGACGGCCGCCCCGGGAAACAGCTCGACGAGGCCGAGGTCGGGCCAGGAATGCCAGGCCGCCCAGGCCATCAGGGCCACACCGATCCCCTGCAACACGGCACCCGCCGGCACCACCCGCGTGCCGTACCGGGCGACCAGCCGGGGCCCGGCGAGCGAGACGAAGAAGAACACCACCGCCATCGGCGCCAGCGCCAGTCCCGCCGCGACCGGACCGAGCCCGGCGCCCCGCTGCAACGCCACCGCGATCACGAACATGAACCCGCTGAAGCCGATCCCGAACGGCACCAGCAGCACCAGACCCCGCCGCAGCGACACCAGCGCGAACAGGCTCGGCGGCACGAGCGGCGTACGGCCCCTCCGGTCCGCCCGGCGCTCCACCGCGTAGAATGCCGCCGCCGCGAACGGGAACGCCGCCAGCGACAGCCACGTCCACAGCGGCCACCCCGCGGCCCGCCCCTCGGTGAGCGGGGCGAGCAGCGTCAGCAGCGACACGGCGAGCAGGACGGTGCCGGGCCCGTCCACCGGCTCGGGACGCGCGGAGCGGGTCTCCGGCAGGACACGCGCGGCGAGAACCAGTCCGACCACGACGACGGGCACGTTGACGAGGAACACCGCGCGCCAGCCCGTACCGGCGAGGTCGGCGGCGACCAGCACGCCACCGAGGATCTGCCCCGCCACCATGGCCAGCCCGGCGGTCGCACCGTACAGTCCCATCGCCCGGGCGCGGCGCGCCCCGGACGTGGTCGCCTGGATGGTGGCCAGCACCTGCGGCAGCATCGCCGCGGCCGACGCGCCCTGCGCGACCCGCGCCGCCACCAGCGTCCAGGCGTCCGGCGCGAGCCCGCACGCCAGCGAGGTCACGCCGAAGGCCGCCATCCCGCCGAGGAACAGGCGCCGCCGCCCGAACAGGTCACCGAGCCGGCCGCCGAGCACGAGCAGCACGGCGTACGCGACGCCGTACCCGGCGACGACGAGTTCGAGGACCGCCTCGCTCGCGGAGAGGTCCGCGCCGATGGTGGGCAGGGCGACGTTGACGATGAAGAAGTCGATGAGGGGGAGGGCGGCGGCGAGGAGCACGGTGAAAAGGCCGGGGCCGGTGAGGGTGGGGGAGCCGGCCGGTGCCGGGGCTGACGTGCGGGCAGGTATCTCGGTATGGATGTCGGTCACGAGGACGACCCTGCGCTCAGCCGGAGCCTGGTACCAGAGTCTCCTTATCCTGGTAGAACGAGTACCTGGCAACAGGGTCCGGCGGACGGCAGTCTGGAGGGCATGACCACGATGTCCGAGGCGACGCCCCCGCGCCACATGGCCGGCGCCGAGACGCAGATACGGCGGCACGAACTGGCCGTCTTCCTGCGCAGCCGCCGTGAGCGGATCACCCCCGAGCAGGTGGGCCTGCCACGCGGCCGGCGCCGGCGCACGCCCGGCCTGCGCCGCGAGGAGGTGGCCCAGCTCTCGGCGGTCGGCGTCACCTGGTACACCTGGCTCGAACAGGCCCGGGACATCCAGGTCTCCGTCCAGGTCCTGGACGCCCTCGCCCGCACCCTCCGCCTGGACGCCGGCGAACGCGCCCACCTCTTCCAACTCGCGGGCTCCACCGACCCGACGCCCGCCGCGGAGTGCCCCAGCGTCACACCGGCGCTCCGCCGGATGCTGCGCGAGCTGGAGCCGATCCCGGCGTGCATCCAGAACAGCCGGTACGACATCCTCGCCTACAACCGCACCTACGCCCGCCTGTTGGGCGACCTGGACGCGGTGCCGCCCGAGGACCGCAACTGCCTCGTCCTCATCCACACCGACCCCGCCTGGCGCGCGGCGATCCTCCACCTCGACGAGTCCAGACGGCTCATGGCAGCGAAGTTCCGCGCCTCCATGGCGGGCCACCTGACCGAGCCGGCCTGGAAGATGCTGGTCAACCGCCTGAAGACGGAATCCCCCGAGTTCCGCGAGAACTGGGAGCGCTACGAGGTGGTCGTCAACCGCGGCAAGACCAAACAGTTCCTCAACCCCTCCGTAGGCCTCCTCACCCTCGACCACACCGACCTGTGGCTCAGCCCGGACTTCGGCGCGCGCATGGTGACGTACGTACCGGTGGACGCGGAGTCGAGGGAACGCCTGGAGAAGCTGCGGGAGTTGGTGTCGGTGGCCTCGGTTGAACCGGGGGTGCCCGCGTGACGCGTGAGCAACTCGTGGAGCTGGTCGGAAGGATCATGTCCGCGGAGGGAACCGAGGAGGAGGAGACCGAGATGATCGAGACCCTCGAAAGCAACGTGCTGCATCCTCGCGCGCTCAACCTCATCTTCCATCCGCGGGCAGAGGGCCTACCGGACGGCCCCACGCCTGAGCAGATCGTGGACGCCGCGCTGGCCTACAGACCGATCGCGCTGTGAGTGAGGGACGTGAGCGGCGAGACAGGACCGGCCCATCAGTCACCGTGGGGGCGGCAGCGGAGGATGACCCCATGGCCGACGATCTCGTGAGGTTCCTCCGCGCCCGCACCATGGACGACAACCACGCCTATGCCTACGTGGCGCACACCTTCGGTGAAGACGCTCTGCTGGACAGCCACCTGCCCACGCTCGACCTGATCGACATGCCGGCCCGGGACCACGCGACGATGGATCCCGCGGACTCCCGCTTCGACGGCACCACCTACACCCTCCGCGTACTCGCTCAGGCGTACGCCGAGCACCCCGACTACCGCGAGGAGTGGCGCCCGTAGCCGGGTCGCGATGGTCGTGCGACACCGCCCAGGGTGATCCGATGGACCTCGGGGCGGTGCTGATCGCGATGGCCGGTGTGGCGGGGACGCTCGGGGGCGCGCTTCTCACCCAGCGGGGTGCGGACAGGGCCAAGAGGGCGCGAGTCGGAGATGGCCCACGCCCTTCAGGAGGCTTGCGAGAGCCGTGATTCGCGGCGGCGCTGCTATACGGAACCGCACCGTGACGCACGGCAGTTCTGCAACGCACTCAGCCGGCACCTGTACGTCATGCGGGACGGGGCGCCCGGCGGTGAACGTACCTACCGCGTGAACGGAGGGACTCCGGCTCACCTGCACCAATGCGCCGATCAGGGTACCCGTCCGGCTCCCCCGGCCGGCGTCGGTACCGCCCGCGTCGCCGGGTACCGCGCTGTCAGCCGCTACCAGGGCTACGCCTCGCGGGCCAGGTCGTGCGCGGGGAGCCGCCCCGTGCACAGGTAGGCGTTGACGCGCCTGCCGACGCAGGCTTGCCGTACTCGCCGTACAGGCCGGGCCGGCGGGGGTCCTTCAGGGTGAGGAACAGCTCCGACACCGCGCCGCTCGGCCACGTCACCGCGGACGATCGCGGTCATCCGGCTGGCGGAGGCCCAGCCCACCCCGGTCAGCAGGAACTCCAGCCGCTCGGTGCGGAATTTCGTGACGTTCGGGGTGGGGAGTTGACTGACCGTCGACATCCGGTCGTGTCGGCCGCACGGACGACCGCCCAGCGTGTGCGAAACAAAACGCGCTCGCCATCGCATCAATGCATACGGGGGAGTGGTTCCTCCGGGATGGGAGAGTGCACAGTGACGGTCAAACGCAGGATCGCCGCGCTCCTGGCGGGGGTTGGGGCGATCACGATGGTCATCAGCGGACCCGCCGCGGCCGGGCCGACAGGTGACGGGGCGTGGGTGGAAACGTCGACGGGCCGGGTCTCGGTGATGACCGTGGCTCAGCCGAGCCCGTCCAAGACCTGGGCCGGAGGTGCCGTGATCGTCGAGCCCCCGGACGGCACGGTCCGGTTCACGCCCACCATGTACGAGCGCGACCTCGCCCGAGGCGGGGCATGGAAGCAGACAGTGCTCCAGGGCGCCGAAGCGTGGAACAGCAGAATCAACGACATCGCCACCGCGGCCGACGGCTCGGCGTTCTTCGTCGGTGACCAGGGACGAGACGGCCAAGGCGTCCTGGTCGGGCGCTATGTGGCGGGCGCCTGGCAGCTGACTCCCAGCACGGGTCTGCCTGCCGGGACGGTCGAGGCCAGTCTGCTCTCGGTGAGTGCGGCCTCCGGCCGGGACGCCTGGGCGGTGGGCCAGGGCTATACGCAGGACACTTACACCCAGTTCCCGGTCGTACAGCACTGGGACGGCCGGCGGTGGCGGTCCGTGCAGATCCCGGGGTCGGCGAACTGGGGCCTGAACCAGGTCAAGGAGGTGACGCCGAACGACGTATGGATAGTCGGCGTGGACTACGACACCGGTCAGTCCGTCGCCGTGCACTGGGACGGCCACCGGTGGACGCGGACGCCCACCCCGGCGTTCCCCGACTCGGCGATCCTCTTCGACGTCGCCGCCCGCACACCGACGGACGTCTGGGCGGTGGGGTGGTCCCGCGACACCGACAAGCAGCGCCCGGCGGGGCTGGCCCTGCATTGGGACGGCACCTCGTGGACGCAGGTTCCCCTGCCCGCAGGCACCTTCTCACTGCAGGCCGTGACCCTGCGCCCGCACGGCGGACTCGCCGTCGTGGGCGGCAACGACGACGCGGCTGTCGGCATGACCTGGACGCCCGCTGCGGGTTGGCGGTCGCTCGGCCTGCCGGAGAACGATCCGCAACTCCCCCTCGGCGTCAACTCTGTGGTGTCCTCCGGCACGCACTTGACCGTTGGCGGCTGGCACTACCTGTCCGGCGACGATGGCGACTCGTTCGCGAGCGGCGCCATCCTGACCAGGTAGAGCGGCTTTGACTGCCGGGAGGTGTGCGAGGGCGACCCGCCGCGCCCTGCGGGACGCCTTCCGGCTCCGGGGCGCACTGAAAGACGGTACCCGTCCGGCGTCCCCGGCCCCACCTACGCGCTGACCCCCGCCGCCTCCCGCACCTCCGCCGACTCCAGCCGCTCCGCCGTCCGCTCGGCCGTACGTCGGGCCCACGGCCCCGTCGTCAGCGTGCCGAGCGCGAGCACCGCGGCTCCGCAGGCCGTCAGGATCCACCAACCCGGCGTCGCCGCCGAGACGAACGTCTCCCGGTACGACGAGGACCCCACGCCCGCCGCCAGCACCGCGCCGACCACCGCGACTCCCAGCGTCTGGCCGAGCTGGCGGCTCGTGGAGGCGACGGCCGCCGCCACGCCGGCCTGGGCTCGGGGCATGCCGGAGACCGCGGTGTTGGTGATGGGGGCGTTGACGAAGCCGAAGCCGATGCCGAAGAGGACGTAGCCGAGGAAGAGGGTGGTGTTGGAGGTCTCGGCGTCGAAGGCGGCGAAGAGGACGCCGCTCGTCGTCATGGCCAAGCCGGCGACGACCAACGGCAGACGGGGGCCCCTGGTGCCGATCAGGCGGCCGGAGAGGGGTGCGCAGAGGAACGTCGGCGCCGCCATGGGGAGCATCCACAGGCCGGCGTGCAGTGCGTCCAGGCCGCGGACGTTCTGGAGGTAGAGGGTGGAGAGGAAGAGGAAGCCGCCCAGCGCGGCGAACGCGCTGATCGCTATCACCGTCGCCCCGCTGAACGGTGCCGAGCGGAAGAAGCGCAGGTCGATGAGAGGTTCAGGGCGGCGGGGTTCGTACGCCAGCAGGCCCAGCAGCGCGGCCAGCGCCAGCGCCGCGTACGGCGCGACCGACGCGAACCCCGCGTTCGGCGCCTCGATGATCGCGTACGTCAGAGAGCCGAAGAGGACGATCACCAGGAGCTGGCCCAGTGGGTCGGGGCGGCGGGCCTTCGGGGCCCGGGACTCGGGGACGTAGCGGAGGGTGAGGAGGAGGGCTGCCAGGCCCACCGGCAGGTTGAGCCAGAAGATCGAGCGCCAGCCGACCGACTCCACCAGCAGGCCGCCCACCAGCGGGCCCGCCGCCATGGAGATGCCCACCACCGCTCCCCACACGCCGATCGCCCTCGCGCGCTCACGCGGGTCCGTGAAGGTGTTGGTGATGATCGACATGGCGACCGGGTTGAGCATCGAACCACCGACGGCCTGCCCCATCCGGGCCGCGATCAGCAGGTCCAGGTTCGGTGCCAGGGAGCACAGCAGGGAACCCACCGAGAACACGACCAGGCCCGCCATGAAGATCCGCTTGCGGCCGAGCCGGTCGGCCGTGGAGCCCGCGAGCATCAGCAGGGAGGCCAGGACGAGGGTGTACGCGTCGATCGTCCACTGCAGGCCCGACGTGGACGCGCCCAGGTCGCGCTGCAGGGAGGGCAGGGCCACGTTCAGGACCGTGTTGTCCAGACTCACGATCAGCAGACTCATGCAGCAGATCAGCAGGACGAGCAGACGGCGGCGGGGGCTGAGCTCGGGCATGGGTTCCATCGTACGCCCAATCGATAGTGCGGTTAACTAATGACCATTACATGATCATTGCGTCTCGCCCTTTCCCGCGTGCGCCACAATGGGGGAATGCCCACGACCGCCACGCCCCTGCAGATCGGCCCGCACACCGTTCAGCCGCCCGTCGTCCTCGCCCCCATGGCCGGGATCACCAACGCGCCCTTCCGCACCCTGTGCCGGCACTTCGCCGGAGGCGAATCAGAGGATGGAGCCAGTGGTGGCAAGGGGCTGTTCGTCAGCGAGATGATCACCACCCGGGCGCTGGTCGAGCGCAACGAGAAGACCATGCAGCTCATCCGTTTCGACGAGACGGAGCGGCCGAGGTCCATCCAGCTCTACGGCGTCGACCCCGCCACCGTCGGCAAGGCCGTCCGCATGATCGCGGAGGAGGACCTCGCCGACCACATCGACCTGAACTTCGGCTGCCCGGTGCCCAAGGTGACCCGCAAGGGCGGCGGCTCCGCACTCCCCTACAAGCGGAACCTGCTGCGGGCGATCCTGCGCGAGGCCGTGAGCGGCGCCGGGGACCTGCCCGTCACCATGAAGATGCGCAAGGGCATCGACGACGACCACATCACCTACCTCGACGCCGGCCGCATCGCCGTCGAGGAGGGCGTGGCCTCCATCGCCCTGCACGGCCGTACCGCCGCCCAGCACTACGGCGGCACCGCCGACTGGGACGCCATCGCCCGGCTGAAGGAGCACGTGCCGGAGATCCCCGTGCTCGGCAACGGCGACATCTGGTCGGCCGAGGACGCGCTGCGGATGGTGCGGGAGACCGGCTGCGACGGAGTGGTCGTGGGGCGCGGGTGCCTCGGGCGGCCGTGGCTGTTCGCCGACCTCGTGGCCGCGTTCGAGGGGCGTGACGACTTCCGTACGCCGCAGCTCCGAGAGGTCGCCGACGTCATGGTCCGGCACGCCACGCTGCTCGGGGAGTGGATCGGCGACGAGTCGAAGGGCGTCGTCGACTTCCGCAAGCACGTCGCCTGGTACCTCAAGGGCTTCGCCGTCGGTTCCGAGATGCGCAAGCGGCTCGCGATCACGTCCTCGCTCCAGGAGCTGCGGGCCGGGCTCGACGAGCTCGACCTCGACCAGCCCTGGCCCGCCGGCGCGGACGGGCCCCGCGGCCGTACGTCCGGCAACAACCGGGTGGTGCTGCCGGACGGCTGGCTGAAGGACCCCTACGACTGCGCGGGCGTCGGCGAGGACGCGGAGCTGGACACGTCAGGGGGCTGACCAGGACACCCCCTAGTCCTTCGTGGGGTGCGGGGTCGAGCCGTACGCCGTCAGGAAGCGGTCGCGGAAGAGGTTCATCTTCCACACGGGCGCGTCGTGCGCCGGGCGCAGGCCGTCCGTCCAGTTCCAGTCGGCGATCTTGTCGAGGACCTTCGGGTCCTTGGCGACGATCGAGATCGGCACGTCACGGCTGGCGTGGTCGCCGCTGACCCGGGCGATCGGCTGGTGGTCGCCGAGGAAGACGAGAACGGTGTCGTCGCCGGCGTAGCGCTCCATGAACTGGGTGAGGCTGGTCACCGAGTACTGGATCGACTTGCCGTACTCCTCCTTCGACTTGTCGCTGTCGGCGATGACGTCGGCCGCCTTGTTGCCCGCCTTCTCGATGCCCTGGAAGACCGAGCCGTCGCCCAGCTCGTCCCAGCCGACCATCTTCGGGATCGGCGCCCACGGCTGGTGGCTGGAGGTCAGGATGATCTCCGACATCAGCGGCTTGTCGCGCTTCTTGCCGTGCTCCAGCCGCTGGAACGCCTCCAGCGCGTACTGGTCCGGCATGGTCGACCAGCTGAACTTCGGTCCCTTGTAGCCCATCTGGAAGGCGTTGTAGACCTTGTCGAGGCCGTACCACTTCGACTCCGGCCAGCCCTTCTGCACACCGGGCATGACGCCGACCGTGTCCCAGGCGCCGGTCTTCTGGAACGCCTTGGTGAGGGTGAGGTGGTCGCCCGCGGTGACCGTGCGGTAGCGGCTCTGGTTGTCGATCCACAGGCCGGACAGGGTCGTGGAGTGGCCCAGCCAGCTGCTGCCCCCGTACGTCGCAGACGTCAGCCAGCCGCTCTTGGCGTGGAACCCGGCCTTGGCGAGCGCGGCGGTGCTGGAGGCGAGGGTTCGGTCGACGCCGGGCGCCATGACCGGGTCCTCGATGGCGCTGCGGCCGTAGCTCTCGATGAACGTGAAGATGACGTCCTTGCCGCGCAGGTCCGGCACGAGCTGGTCGGCCGGGGTCGCGCCGAACGCGTCCGCCCGCGCCTCCTTCGCGAACGCCCGCTCGTCCCGGATCGTCTCGCGCACCCGCTCCACACGGTCCTTGGCCACCGCGACGGTGCGCTCGGACGCCACCGGCACACCGGAGACCTGCAGACCGAGGGACGAACACGTCATCCAGACCGCGCTGAGGATCAGCAGACCGCGCGTCGAACGTGCGGTGTTACGGCCGAGGACCGTGCCGATCCGGACGACCGCCAGGGCCATCAGGGCGAGCAGTACGACGATGAGTGCCACGACTCCGACGGCGGCCAGCAGGGCGACGGTGCCGCCCATCGTGTCCGCGAGGTACGACTTGGCGTCGTCCAGCAACTGCCAGTCGAGGATCACGTTGAAGCCCCGGCCCAGGTACTCGTTGAAGCCGATGTCCGCCACGTTCAGCGCCGTCAGCACACCGAGCGTGATCCCGCCGAGTACCCCCACGACGATCCGCGGCCGCCGCGGCAACGCCACCAGTACGGCAGCTCCGAGCAGCCCCTCCACCGGGATGCGCGCGAACTCCGCGAGCCGGAGGCTCTCCATACGGTTCGGCATCACCAGCGCGGCGAGGACGAGGAGGACGGCGAGGGCGGTGAGCACGTGCGCGAGGACGCGGGCCGCCCGCGGGTGCCGGTCACGCCGGCCGCGCCAGAGGCGGAGGGGGCGGGGGAGGGGGAAGCGACGGGTGGGTGAAGGGGTGGTGGGCGTCTTCTCCCGATCCTCAGTCTCCTGGGCCCGCGCCTCGGCCTCTTGGGCCGGTGCCTCAGTCTCCTCGGCCTGTGCCTCAGTCTCCTGGGCCTCTCCTCGGCCTGTGCCTCAGTCTCCTGGGCCCGCGCCTCGGCCTCTTGGGCCTGTGCCTCAGTCTCCTCGGCCTGTGCCTCAGTCTCCTGGGCCTGCGCCTCAGTAACCTCGGTCTCCGTATCGTCGGCCTTGGTCTCCTCGGGCTCGGCCGTCCCGGCCGAGCCCGGTGACTGGCGCGTGCTCGTGTGCTGAGGCAACGGAGGTCCTTCCGTGCGAGACCCGTGATGGTACGCGGGCCCCCTAGGGGAACTGGGCCCGCCATCATTGCGTACGGTCCGCCCCGCACGCCCGTTCACAGCTCACGGCAAACACCCGGCAAACGCCTCGTCAACGGACCGGAAGGCGCCCCGCCTACGCCCCGCCCACCGCCGTGAGCAGCGCCAGCGGCGCCGCCGCCGACCTCGACTCCCGTACGCACGCGTGCGGGTAGGGCACCGGCTCCGCGTGGGTGTCGCGGCCGTAGCCGGCGACGACCTCGGGGAGCCGGTGGCCGGTCGCGTTCGCCGCGTCGACCAGGCCGTGGGCGATGGTGCGGGCCTCGTCGTGGAGGCCGTAGCGGGCGAGGCCCAGGGCGATCAGCGCGTTGTCGTGGGGCCAGACCGAGCCGCGGTGGTACGACAGCGGGTGGTACGCCGGTTGGCCCGCCGCCAGCGTGCGGACGCCCCAGCCGGAGAAGAAGTCGGGCTCCAGCAGGCGCCGGCCGACCAGTTCGCCGTACTCCTTGTCCAGCAGCCCGGACCACAGCAGGTGCCCCGCGTCGGAGGCCAGCGCGTCGACCCGGTGGCCCTCGCCGTCCAGCGCGAGGGCCGGGAAGTCGTGCTCCGGCATCCAGAAGTCCCGTTGGAAGCGGTCACGCACATCAGCGGCCGTCTGCTCGAGCAGCGCCGCGTAGGTCTCGTCCTGCCACACCGTGCGCGCGAGCCACGCCGTGCGGCGCAGGGCGTCGTACGCGTAGCCCTGGGCGCCCGCCGCCATCACCGGGCCGCTCGCCCGCGTACCGTCGGCCGAGCAGATCGCGCCGGGGGAGTCCTTCCAGTTCTGGTTGGCGAGGCCGCCCCGGTCGGCGCGGTAGACCAGGTAGCCGCGGGTGGTGAGGCCGCCGTGGTCGAGCATCCAGGCGATGGCGGCGCGGGCGTGGGACTCCAGGCGGCGGGCCGGTGCCGTGTCACCGGTGAAGTCGACGTACGCGCCGAGCAGGACGAGGAAGAGCGGAGTGGCGTCCACCGAGCCGTAGTAGCGCCGGAACGGGACCTGGCCGAAGTGCGCGAGCTCGCCGTGCCGTACCTCGTGCACGATCTTGCCGGGCTGGGCGACCGGGTCCGTGTCCGAGCCGGTCGCGGTCGCCTGGGTGGCGGCGAGCGCGGGGAGCGTGGCGGCGGCCAGTTGCGGACGGTAGGGGAGCGCGAAGAGCGAGGTGAGGAGGGCGTCGCGGCCCAGGAGGGTCAGGAACCAGGGGGCTCCGGCGGCCGGGACGCGCAGTCCCTCGCCGTCCGGGCCCGTCGCCGACACCTGGAGGGACGCGAGGTCGGCGAGGCCCCGCGCGCAGGCGGCGGCCAGTTCGGGCCAGCCCGTGGGGAAGGGCACACCCTCCACGAACCTGCCCTCGGCGGCGATGAGTTGTTCGTTCAGCGCGGCCGGGGAGCGGGGGACGCGCAAGGCCCGTTTCTCGCCGTGCGGGCGGGCGATGACCCGTAGCGTCAGCTCGGCCGTGCCGTGCGGTTCCAGGTCCAGGGTCCACACCATGCGCCGGGCGCCGGTGCCGGTCTCCTCGACGGCGTCCGGCGGGGGCTCGGCCGACACCGTGGTGCGGGAGCGCCATTCGCCGCGCTGGTAGGTGAACTCAACGCCGTGGTCGAGGACTTGGCGGCGGCGGACGGCGCCGGGCTTGGTGTAGGTGCGGTGGTCGGAGCGGAGTTCGAACTGGTCGGTGAAGTCGGCGTCCGCGGTGACCGCGAGGCGGACCGTCGTCGGCACCGGGCGGTTGCTGGCCACGCGCAGCGACTCGACGAACGAGCTGTCGCCGACGGCCTGTTCACGGAAGAGTGTGTATGCGGGCGGCTCGTCGCGGCCCCCGCGCGGGACGAGGACACAGCGCGCGCTGTCCCCGTCCGCGACCGGCGTCAGCGCCTCCGGCACCGCGCCGTCGACCGTCAGCTGCCAGCGGCTGAGGTGCCGCGCGTCCCGTACGAACAGCCCGTCGGGGGAGGTGGCGCCCCGTACGCCGCTGATGTCCCCGCGGTCGCCCACCGCGGCGAACGTACCGCCGTACGCGAGCAGATGATGCCGCTCCGTCATCCCCGGTCCCCTCCCTGGCTTCCCCTGGCTGAGCTTCCCCTGACTGGGCTTTCGGTGACTGGTGTGCCGCCGTGCGGCAGATCCTCGCCGTGCAGCAGGTCGAGCGTGAGCGCGGCCGTCCAGCTGAAGTCCGTCGCGCCGCAGGCCTCGCCGGTGTACGGATCGACGTACTCCGCGAAACCGGAGGTGCCGGCGATCTCCAGCACCGCCTCGCGGAGCGCGTCCGCGCGGGCCAGCCGGCCGTGCAGGCGCAGGCCCCGCTCCAGCAGCCAGCTCGTGTTGAACCAGGCCGGCCCGCGCCAGTACCGGTGCGGATCGAAGGCCTCGCCGAGGAGGTCGTAGGACGGGACGAGGCGGGTGGTGGTGCCGAGTCCGAAGTGCGGGCCGGACAGTGTGCGGACGAGAGCCGCGACGACCTCGCGAGGCAGCCCCGGCAGCAGCAGCGGGACCAGCCCGGAGACGCCCCGCTCGGGGATCAGCTCCCCGCCCGGCACGCCCCCGCGCAGGTCCCGGCAGAAGAACATCCCCTCCGCCGGATCCCACAGCCGTTCCACCAGCGCCGCCGTCAGGCGTTCCGCGCGGGCGCGGCGGGCGGTGCCGGCCGCCCCCAGCTCGTGCGCGATGCGGGCGAGGGCGAGTTCGGAGGCGATGAGCAGGGCGTTGAAGGCGGGATCCTCGACGGCGAACTCCCCGCCGCCGTCCGCGTAACCGCCGTCCCGGTACTCCGTCGCCAGCCGTACGTACCGCCCGTAGTCCAGGTCCGTCGGCCGGTCCTCGGCCGCCCCGTGATCGAGGTCGGCGCGGCGGAAGGAGCGGGCCGGGGCGGGGGTGACGCGGGCGAGCGGGGCGTCCCAGCAGGGGCTGTTGTCCATGCCCTGCTCCCACGGGTGCACGATCGACGCCAGGCCGCCGCCGCCCAGGTCCCGCCGGTGCAGCAGATAGCGGTGCCAGGCGGCCAGCCGGGGGTACACGCGGGCGAGGAAGCCGCGCGCCCGCGAAAGCCCCGGGTCGGCGCGGTGCACCTGCCAGGCGGCGAGCGCGTGCACCGGTGGCTGCACGATGCCCGAGGTCTGTACGGTGCGCGGGGCGCCCGCAGCGCGCCCCGCGGTCGAGGAGCGCCAGAAGTCGGGGCTCGGGAAGTACGCGTCGAGCGGTACGGAGGGGTTGAACACGATGTGCGGGACGCGCCCGTCACCCCACTGGGCGTCGAGCAGTGTCTCCAGCTCCGTCTGGGCCCGTAACGGCGAGACGTGCCTGAGTCCGATCGCGATGAACGCCGAGTCCCACGACCACTGGTGCGGGTACAGGCCCCGCGAGGGCACCGTGGAAGTGCCCGTCCAGTTGTCCTCCAGTACGCGCGCGGCACCGAGGTGCGGCGAACCCGGCCGGATCGCCGGATCGTATGCGGAGGCGCGCTCCGCTGGAGGGGCGGTGAGTTGGGCGGTGCGATCCACTCGGGACTCCCCGAAAGACGTTCGGCCGACCGGTTCGGCAGCGACTACCGTTGGGTTACGTCTATTTAACACGCAAAACCCAATATGTAATGCAGGCTTGAGAAACACAAGGGGGTGCGCATGACCGGAAGGCCGGGCAGGACCGGGAGGACCACCAGGGGCGGGAGCCAGGCGAGCGCCGGCGACCTGCTCGAACTCGTCCGCAGTGGCCGGGCGACGACACGCGGCGCACTCCAACAGGTGACGGGGCTCTCCCGTGCGACCGTCGGCCACCGCCTGGAGCGGCTCTTCCGCGCGGGCTGGCTGCGCGAGGGCGCGGGCGGCCCGGTCGACTCGCCGCTGGGCGGCCGCCCCTCGATCACCCTGGAGTTCGACGACGCCCACGCGGTCGTCCTCGCCGCCGACCTCGACACCCGGCACGCGCGCGCGGCGGTGCTGTCACTGACCGGCGAGATGCTCGCCGAGCACGGCGGCACGCTGGTCGTCGAGGACGGACCGGACGTGGTCCTGGACGAACTGGGCGGGTGGTTCGCCGAGTTGCTGGAGAAGGCGGGGCACCGGGCGGACGAGGTGTGCGGCATCGGGCTGGCGGTGCCGGGCCCGGTCGACAGCGAGACCGGCCGGGTCGTCCAGCCGCCGATCATGCCGGGCTGGGACGGCTACGACATAAGGGGCCGCCTGGCCAGAGCCTTCACCGAGCGGACGGGGGCCGGCGCAGTGCCGGTCCTGGTCGACAACGACGCGAACCTGATGGCGTACGGCGAACAGCGCACCGGTTACCCGGGCTGCTCGGCGTTCGTCCTGGTCAAGGTATCCACCGGCATCGGCGCGGGCGTGGTCGTCGACGGTTCCGTCTACCGGGGTGTCGACGGGGGCGCGGGGGACATCGGGCACATCCGGGTGGGCACGGAGGCGCTGTGCCGGTGCGGCTCCTACGGTTGTCTCGCCGCCGTCGCCAGTGGAGGCGCCGTGGCGCGGCGGCTGGCGGAGAGCGGGGTGCGGGCGGCGTCGGGTTCGGACGTGCGGGACCTGCTGGCGGCCGGGCATCCGGAGGCGGCCGCGCTGGCCCGGGAGGCCGGGCGCCGGGTCGGGGACGTGCTGGCGACGGTCGTGACGCTGCTGAACCCCGGGGTGCTGATGATCGCGGGGGACCTGGCCGGGACGGCCTTCCTCACGGGGGTGCGGGAGCTGCTGTACCAGCGGGCGCTGCCGCGCTCGACGGGGCATCTGGAGGTGGTGACCTCGCGGCTGGGGGAGCGGGCCGGTCTGGTGGGCGCCGGGGCCCTGGTCGTGGAGCACCTGTACGCGCCCGAGCGGGTGGAGGAACGCCTGCTGGCGATGGGTGTGTGACGGGCGCGTTCCGGCCTTCGGGGCGGGTCCGCATGGTGAAATCCGGTCGCCTGTGGCAGCGTGATTCTCACCACCCCTGATAAGGGTTGCGCTCAGATGAGCGGATCTTGATCAACTGCACTTCTCCAAGGGGTGGCACTCAGTGCCACCGCTTGATCGTTCATCGATCGAAATCAGACGTGCGGTAAGCCTGCTCATTTGAGCGAAAACCTGCACCTGTGCGCACCTTGGCGTTCAAGAAGTGAAAACATCAGCCCGTGAGCGCTTGCCAAGCTTTGAATTTCGATCTCCTGGCGGACGGGTGGTTACGGGCGCATGACGCGTGAGTAGACATACCCAGGCGCCTTGGATCTGGGTATGTTCCTCGCCGTCAGGGCAGCCACCGCGTCCTCGAGGGAGTCGAGACCGTGTCGGAAAACAAAGAACTCCACGGAGCGAAGTTCGTTTACGACTTCACCGAGGGAAACAAGGAACTCAAGGACCTCCTGGGTGGCAAGGGTGCCAACCTCGCCGAGATGACCAACCTGGGGCTCCCCGTTCCCCCGGGCTTCACGATCACGACGGAAGCCTGCAAGGTCTACCTCGACAGCGGCGAGGAGCCGACGGCACTGCGTGACGAGGTGAGCGCGCACCTCGACGCGCTCGAGGCCCGTATGGGCAAGAAGCTAGGCCAGGCCGACAACCCGCTCCTCGTCTCCGTCCGTTCCGGGGCGAAGTTCTCGATGCCCGGAATGATGGACACGGTCCTGAACATCGGCCTCTCCGACAAGTCGGTGAAGGGCCTGGCCGACCAGGCCGGCGACGAGCGGTTCGCCTGGGACTCCTACCGCCGCCTCATCCAGATGTTCGGCAAGACCGTCCTCGGCGTCGAGGGCGACCTCTTCGAGGACGCGCTGGAGGCGGCGAAGGCGGCCAAGAAGGTCACCGTCGACACCGAACTGGAGGCGGCCGACCTCAAGAAGCTGGTCACCAAGTTCAAGAAGATCGTCAAGACCGAGGCCGGCCGCGACTTCCCGCAGGACCCGCGCGAGCAGATGGACCTCGCCATCAAGGCGGTCTTCGACTCCTGGAACGGGGACCGGGCGAAGCTGTACCGCCGCCAGGAGCGCATCCCGCACGACCTCGGCACGGCCGTCAACGTCTGCTCGATGGTCTTCGGCAACCTGGGCCCCGACTCCGGCACCGGCGTCGCCTTCACCCGCGACCCCGCCTCCGGCCACCAGGGCGTCTACGGCGACTACCTGCAGAACGCGCAGGGCGAGGACGTGGTCGCGGGCATCCGCAACACGGTCCCGCTCGCCGAGCTGGAGTCGATCGACAAGAAGTCGTACGACCAGCTGATGCAGATCATGGAGACCCTGGAGAACCACTACAAGGATCTCTGCGACATCGAGTTCACCATCGAGCGCGGCCAGCTGTGGATGCTCCAGACCCGCGTCGGCAAGCGGACGGCGGGCGCGGCCTTCCGTATCGCCACGCAGCTGGTGGACCAGGGCCTGATCGACGAGGCGGAGGCGCTCCAGCGCGTCAACGGCGCCCAGCTCGCCCAGCTGATGTTCCCCCGCTTCGACGAGGACGCGAAGGTCGAGAGGGTCGGCCGGGGCATCGCCGCCTCGCCGGGTGCGGCGGTCGGCAAGGCGGTCTTCGACTCGTACACCGCCGTGAAGTGGTCGCGTTCCGGTGAGAAGGTCATCCTGGTCCGCCGGGAGACCAACCCCGACGACCTGGACGGCATGATCGCGGCCGAGGGCATCCTCACCTCGCGCGGCGGCAAGACCTCCCACGCGGCCGTCGTGGCCCGGGGCATGGGCAAGACCTGTGTGTGCGGTGCCGAGGAGCTGGAGGTCGACACCAAGCGCCGCCGGATGACGGTGCCGGGCGGCCACGTGGTGGAGGAGGGCGACGTCATCTCCATCGACGGCTCCTCCGGCAAGGTGTACCTCGGTGAGGTACCCGTCGTGCCGTCCCCGGTCGTGGAGTACTTCGAGGGCCGGATGCACGCGGGCGCCGACGACGCCGACGAGCTGGTCGAGGCCGTCCACCGGATCATGGCCTTCGCCGACCGCAAGCGGAGCCTGCGGGTGCGCGCCAACGCCGACAACGCCGAGGACGCCCTGCGCGCCCGTCGCTTCGGCGCGCAGGGCATCGGCCTGTGCCGCACCGAGCACATGTTCCTCGGCGATCGCCGTGAGCTGGTCGAGCGCCTGATCCTGGCCGACACGGAGGCCGAACGCGAGGAGTCACTGAAGGCGCTGCTGCCGCTCCAGAAGAAGGACTTCGTCGAACTGTTCTCGGCGATGGACGGCCTGCCGGTCACCATCCGTCTCCTGGACCCGCCGCTGCACGAGTTCCTGCCGGACATCACGGAGCTGTCCGTACGTGTCGCCCTCGCGGAGTCCCGTCAGGAGCCCCACGAGAACGAACTCCGGCTCCTCCAGGCGGTGCACCGCCTGCACGAGCAGAACCCGATGCTGGGCCTGCGCGGTGTGCGCCTCGGCCTGGTCATCCCGGGCCTGTTCACGATGCAGGTCCGCGCCATCGCGGAGGCCGCGGCGGAGCGCAAGAACGCCAAGGGCGATCCGCGCGCCGAGATCATGATCCCGCTCGTCGGCACGGTCCAGGAGCTGGAGATCGTCCGTGAGGAGGCGGACCAGGTCGTCGCGGAGGTCGAGGCGGCGACGGGTACGCGGCTCAAGCTGGCGATCGGCACGATGATCGAACTCCCGCGTGCCGCGCTGACGGCGGGCCAGATCGCGGAGGCGGCCGAGTTCTTCAGCTTCGGTACGAACGACCTGACCCAGACGGTGTGGGGCTTCTCCCGCGACGACGTGGAGGCCTCGTTCTTCACGGCGTACCTGGAGAGGGGCATCTTCGGCGTCTCCCCGTTCGAGACGATCGACAAGGACGGCGTCGGTTCGCTGGTGAAGCTGGCGGCGGAGGCGGGCCGTGCGACCCGCCCCGACCTGAAGCTCGGTGTCTGCGGCGAGCACGGCGGCGACCCCGAGTCCGTCCACTTCTTCCACGAGGTCGGCCTCGACTACGTCTCCTGCTCCCCCTTCCGCATCCCCGTGGCGCGGTTGGAAGCGGGCCGGGCGGCCTCCCAGTCGGCGGGCAGCGACCACCGCTGACCCCCGGGCGACGCCGATCGCCCCAGACCCCGGAGCCGCCGTCGGTCCCCGACCCTCACCGATCGCGGCGGCTCCGGCACGCAAGAGAAGGGGCGGCACCCTGTGCGGGGGTACCGCCCCTTTCGTGTCCGGCGCCCTACGCCGAGGCCCAGCCGCTCCACCGCTCCACCCGGACGGCGACGACAGGGCCCGCGGGAGGGGAGTCCGCGTACTGGCCGTCCCGGCGGTACTTGGCGCACAGCGCCTCCAGTGCACGGATCCGTTCCGGCCCCTCCTCCAGCACCTCCGCCCGGCCGTCGCCCCGGGCCCACCACAGCGTCGACCAGTCGTCGTCGTAGTGGTCGACCAGGACCGCGACCGTCGGGTTCTCCCGGATGTTGCGCAGGCGCCGCAGCTTCCATGTGCTCTTGGGCTTGTGGTCCACCGCGAAGTACAGCACGTCACCCACGACGGCGAAGACCACCGGCACCGCGTGCGGCACCCCCTCCCCGTCGGCCGTCGCGAGCCGGGCGACGGCCGCCCCGGCGAAACGTTCCCGGGCTACGGCGGGGGAGAGGTCCATGCGTTTCACCGTAGCGGGGACGGTCATACCACCGAGGCCCGGAACGGATCCGTGGGGATGATTTCCCGCCTCGTCGAGGGCGTTCCTGGCGCATGCGCATGACCGTGGTGAGGCGTGGGACCGTGCCCGTCTCGATGGAGGCGGCGAGGACGGGGGAAACAGGGAAAGAACTACGGGCGCCCTAGGCTGAAGGTCACGAACCGAGGGAGTGCACTCATGGCCGGCTGGAACACGCACGACATCCCCGACCAGAGCGGGCGTACCGCCGTCGTCACCGGGGCCAACAGCGGCCTCGGGTACATCACCGCGCGGGAGTTGGCGCGCAAGGGGGCACGCGTGGTGCTCGCCTGCCGCAGTGAGACGCGGGGCCGGGAGGCCGTGGACCGGTTGGGCGTGGAAGTCCCGGGCGCCGAGGTGGAGTTGGGGCGACTGGACCTCGGGGACCTCTCGTCGGTACGGGAGTTCGCCGCCTCACTGCCCTACGAGCGGATCGACCTGCTCGTCAACAACGCCGGGGTGATGGCGCTGCCGTACGGGACGACCGCGGACGGGTTCGAGACGCAGTTCGGGACCAACCACCTCGGCCACTTCGCCCTCACCGGGCTACTGCTCCCCACGCTCCTCGACACGCCCGGCGCGCGGATCGTCACCGTCTCCAGCATGATGCACCTGCTCGGCAACCTCGACCCGCGCGACCTCAACAGCGAACTCCGCTACCGGCGTTGGATCGCCTATGGCCGGTCCAAGACCGCCAACCTGCTCTTCACGCACGAGCTGGCGCGCAGGCTGGACGCGGCCGGCGCGGACGTGGTCGCGGCCGCCGCCCACCCCGGGTACGCCGCCACCAACCTGCAGACCGCCGGCGTACGCGCGGAAGGGCGCCGGGCCGCCGAGCGGCTCGTGGAGATCGGCAACCGGATCGTCGCCCAGTCCGCGGAGGCGGGCGCGCTGCCCACCCTCTACGCCGCGACCGCGCCCGGCGTACGCCCCGACTCGTTCACCGGACCGTCCGTCGCCATGTGGCGCGGGGCACCCGCACCGTCTCCGCGGGCCCGCTGGACGCGCGACGACAAGGCGTCCCGGGGGCTGTGGGCTGCCTCCGAGCGGCTGACCGGGGTGTCCTACGACGCGCTCAAGGTGTGAAACCGCCGCTCGTCCGGACGGTAGGCGTGTGTGCGCGTGCGCGTGACGGTGGGCGCGTACGTGATCCGCTGGGACGAGGCAGGTCACGCACGCGCCCGGTGCCGCCTCCCCCCGGCCGCTCGGGGGGCCGCCCTCAGCGCGACACGTACTGGTCCGCGTACTCGTCCGGCAGCGGACGGGTGTCGAGGTAGAACCACTCGGCCGTGGGGCCAGGCAACTGGCCGGCGCGGGTGCCGGTGCCGGCCGGCTGAGGGGCGGTGCGCTGGGGCAGGGGAGCGGACTGCTCTCCCGCCTCGGGAGGCGGGCCGTCGGCGGCCGTCGGCTTCGCCGGGCCCGGCATCAGCAACTCCACGCGCACGCCCTTGGCGCGCCGCTGGGCCGTGAACTCCTCGACCTGGCTGCGGCAGGCGTGGTCCAGATGGGTCACCCCGGTGAGGTCGAGGCGGATGCGCGGCCTGCCGGACTCGGCGGCCGCCTCCAGGGCTTCGATGACCTGCGGGAGGCGGAGGAACGTCGCGTTGCCCGCCATCACCACCTTCGCCGTGTCGTCCTCGATGTGCTGCCGGATGACCGTCTGCGACATGCGCAGGGCGGCGAGGACGATGCCCGCGGCGAGGCCGATCAGCACGCCCTCCAGCAGGGCCGTCGCCACGATGACGCCCGTGGTGATCGTCATGACCGCGAACTCGCCCCGGTCCTGTCGCCACATCTTCGGGAACTGTTCGGGCGAGAAGAGCTTCCAGCCGCTGTGCACGAGGACGCCCGCGAGGACCGAGATCGGGATCAGGGCCAGCACCTGCGGCAGCAGCAGCGCGAAGGCGAGCAGCCACAGGCCGTGCAGGGTGCGGGACATCCGGGTCTTGGCGCCGGCCTGGACGTTCGCCGAGCTGCGGGCCACGACCGCGGTGATGGGCAGCGCGCCGAGCAGGCCCGCGATGGTGTTCCCGGCGCCCTGGGCGATGAGTTCGGGGTTGTAGCGGGTGCGCGGGCCGTCGTGCATACGGTCCACCGCGGCCGCGGTGAACAGGGACTCCGCCGAGGCGATCACCGTGAAGGTGAGGATCGCGGTGATGATGCCCGGGTCGGCGAGACCCGCGAACTGCTCCGCGCCGGGTACGTCGACGGCGGCCAGCAGGTTGCCGACCTGAAGGGTTTTCACGTCGACGCCGGGAAGCGCGGCGACCGCGATGCCGATGCCCACGGCGACCAGGGCGGCGGGGACCTTCTTGACCGGGCCCGGCACCTTCTTCCACAGGAAGCTGAGCACGACCGTGAGGATGCCGAGACCGGCCGCGATCATCGTCTGCGGGTTCGCGAGGGTGTCCGCGAGCAGGCCGGGGACGCCGAGCATGTTCTCGATGGGGGTGCCCGGGGCCTTGGCGTCGGCCACCGGGTACGCCTGGCTGAACATCAACGGCAGGCCGATGCCCGCGAGCATGCCCTGCACGACGGCCAGGGAGATCGCCTGGAAGAACCGGCCGAAGCGGACCAGGCCGAGGACGATCTGCAGGATGCCCGAGAAGAGGACGATCACGCCGAGCATCGCCACGCCGTGCTCCAGCACGGTCTCCGAGACGAGCGCCGCGAGGCCTGCGGCCGGGCCGCTGACCTGGAGCGTGCTGCCCCTGGCCGCGCCGACCACCAGGCCGCCGATGACACCGGAGATGATGCCGAGCTCCGGCGGGACACCGGAGGCGACGGCGACACCGATGCACAGGGGGAGGGCGACGAGGAAGACGACCAGGGACGCGGTGATCTCGGTGGCGAGGTCACCCTTTTGCGTGCCGGCCGCCTTGGCCGCACCCGGCATCTTGGCCGCACCCGGCACCTTGGCCGCACCCGGCATCTTGGGCGCCCTCGGTAGCTTGGGCATCCGTGCCGTCTTCTTGGGTGCGGGCGCCTCGGGACGTACGGCGTCGGGATGCGGCCGGCGCGTGTCGTGGGCCCAGTCGCCTTCGGGCGCGGGGGTGGCCCAGTCGTCCTGGAACGTGGAGGTGGCCCAGTCGCCCTGGGGCGTGGAGGGGGCCCAGTCGCCCTGGGGCGCGGAAGCAGCCCAGTTGTCCTGCAGTGCGGGTGCGGCCCAGTCGTCCGTAGGGTGCGGGGCCACTGTCGGCTGGGGGCCGGTGTCGTTCACCCACCCCCAGGCCCCCTCGCCACCACCGCCGCCCGCGCCGGGGCCAGGGCGGCCGCGGGCGTGTTTCCGGTGCGAGCCGCTCATGCCGCGTGCACCCGGAAGCGACCGTCGGTGTCCAGCTCGTGCACCTGGCCCGTGTCCACCTCGTAGTACCAGCCGTGCAGCCGCAGCCGGTCCTCCTCGATGCGCTGCTGTGTGGCTGGGTAACTCCGCAGCACCGCCAGCTGGTTGACGACGTTCAGCTGGGCGATGTCCGGCAGGGACGGATCCCGCACGTCACCGTCCAGGACCGGCGTCAGCCGCGGGCGGGCCAGTTCGAGCCAGGCGTCCACGCCGGGCAGGGCGGAGAGGTCGTCGCCGGACTTGAGGGCGCCCATCGCACCGCAGTGGGAATGGCCACATACGACGATGTCCTGAACGCCGAGCACCTCCAGCGCGTACTCGATGGTGGCCGCCTCACCTGAGGCGCCCGGTCGGCCGTGCGGTGGAACGATATTTCCCGCGTTCCGCAGCTCGAATATCTCTCCGGGGCGTGCGCCCGTGATCAGGGCGGGTATGACCCGTGAGTCCGAGCATGTGATGAACAATGCCTCGGGATATTGTCCCTCGGCCAGTTTCCGGTATTCGCCGCTTTCGAAGTCGACCCGTCGCTTGAACGAGCGGGCGCGGTCCAGCAATGCCTTCACGGTTCCTCCCGGCAGGGGTATGACCAGGTCAGAGGGGGACGCGACCAGGTGTTCATCACCGTAGAGGAGCGTGCGCCAGGCGAAGGTTAGGGGAACACTAAAGTGCGGACAGGAATGCAACAAATCTTGTCCGCGGGGTTTCCGAGCGGCTGCTCACATTCGACCGGATCCGTGCGACGCGCTATTGACTGCTCTTGTAGCGTGTCAACTCCACGGCGGAATTGGTTCACGGAGAGACGGGAACGCATGGGCGTACGAGTGCTGCTCATCGAGGACGACGAGACGATCGCGGAACCCCTCACCGAAGGCCTCGGGCACTTCGGACTGGCGGTGGACCACGTCCGTACCGGCACGGAGGGGCTGAGGGGGCCGTACGGCGATGTGGTCCTGCTCGACCTGGGGCTCCCGGACGTGGACGGCATCGACGTCTGCCGTGGTATCCGGCAGACCTCGGACGTCCCCATCATCATCCTCAGCGCACGAGGCGAGGAGGCCGACCGCGTCCTGGGCCTCGAACTCGGTGCCGACGACTACCTGGCGAAACCATTCAGCATGCGTGAACTGGTGGCGCGTGTACGGGCGGTGACGCGGCGGACGCAGCGGGCACCGGGTGGCGTGGGTGAAGCGCACGCGACCTGGAACGGGGCACCGGACGCGGGGAGTTCCGGTGGTGAGTGGTACGGCGGGGCCGGGTACCCCGAGTCGCCCGGGGGAACACCGTACGAACCGGCGGACCCGGCCGGGCAGTTCACACCCCAGTCCGGCTTCACCGGCTCCCCCGTGGACACCGGCCCCATGGACTCCGCCCCGGCCCCCGCCCCCGACGACAGCCCCGGCCCCCTCGTCGTGGACCGCCGTACCCGTCAGGTGTGGGTCGGCGAGACCCCCGTCGCCCTGACGCCCAAGGAGTTCGAGCTGCTCGCGCTGCTCACCGAGGACCCGGGGGCGGTGTACTCGCGGCAGCAGATCCTCGACCGCGTGTGGGATCCGCACTACGAGGGGCCGACCAAGACGCTGGACGTCCATGTGGCCACGCTTCGGCGGAAGTTGGGCAATCCGGCCTGGATCCGGACGCTGCGTGGGGTCGGCTTCCGGCTCGCGGTGCAGACGGGTCCGCCGGCCGCGCGCCCCGCGTCCGGTCGGCCGGCGGCCTTCCGATGACCCGTCGGCTGCTGCTCAGCTACCTCGCCCTGACCGCCCTGGTCCTGCTCTGCCTGGAAATCCCGTTGGGCTTCGTCTACTCACGGGGCGAACTGGAGCGGGTGGTCAACGCGGCTAAGGACGAAGCGGAGTCGGTGTCGGCGTACGCCTCGCTGTCCATCACCGCCGGCAGCGAGGCACAGGACCTGCCCGACCGGGCGGCCCACTGCGCCGAGCGCATCGGCGGCAAGGTGCTGATCGTGGACCGCTCCGGCCGGCTGCTGGCCACCTCGCACCGGCTGGACGCGGCCGAGGCGGAGAACCCCGCCGCCCGGCCAGGGATCGCGGCCGCGCTGCGGGGCACCTCCTCGGTCGACGTACGCACCTCCACGATCGGCGGTGTCGAGTACATCGCGGTGGCGGCGCCGGTGCAGCACGGAGCGCTGAAGCAGGGCGCCGTCCGGATCACCGTGCCGACGCACAGGGTGGTCGAACGCGTCCAGCACGTCTGGCTGCTGCTCGTCCTCGGCGGGCTCGCGGTCCTCGGCGCCGTCGCCGTCGTGGGGTTCGCGATCGCCCGCTGGACCGGCCGCCCCATCCGGGAGCTGGAGCTCGCCACCCGCGAGTTGGCCGACGGCGGCACGGCCACACCGGTGGGCATCACCAAGGGCCCGCCGGAGGTCCGCAGCCTCGCGGCCGCCTTCAACCACACCGCCGCCCGGCTGCAACACCTCCTCGCCTCCCAGCGGGCCTTCGCCGGCGAGGCCTCGCACCAGCTGAAGACCCCGCTCGCGGCGCTGCGGCTGCGCCTGGAGAACCTGGAGTCCGACATCGCCCTGAACGCCCGGGGGAGTCTCACCGCGGCGATGACCGAGACCGACCGGCTGGCCCGGATGGTCGAGGGGCTGCTGGCGATGGCCCGGCTCGACGAGAGCGCCGCCGCGCGGGAGCCGGTGGACCTGGACGGGGTGTGCGCGGAGCGGTACCGGGCCTGGACCCCGCTCTACGAGCAGCACGGCGTCCGGCTCGTCCTGGTGGGCGACTACGCGGGGGAGGTGCTGGCGGTGCCCGGAGCCGTGGAGCAGATCCTGGACAACCTGCTCTCCAACGCCCTGCGTGTGGCACCGCCCGGCTCCACCGTCTCCGTCGACCTGCGCCGCCCCGCCCCGCACGAGCGCCGCTTCCCGCACCACTTCCACCACCACCGCCCGTCCGGCCCCGCCCGGGTCGAGCTGCACGTCATGGACGAGGGCCCCGGCATGACCGAGGAACAGCGCCGCCGCGCCTTCGACCGCTTCTGGCGCGCTCCCGACGCCCCCAAGGGCGGTACGGGCCTGGGCCTCGCCCTCGTCCAGCGGCTCGCGCACGCGGGCGGTGGGGAGGCAGTGCTGCGTCCGGCGCCCCGCGGCGGCCTGGACGCGGTGATCCTCCTGCCCCCCGCCCCGGAACGGGCCGACGGCGTCCCCGCACCACCGTCCCACCGGCCCGCCAGACCCCTGGAGGTCACCACCCGCTGAGGACACGGAACGACGAGCACGAAAGAGCCGGAGACCGGCGCTTCGAAACTCCGCGGCTCTGGAGCTTCGGGCGCCGGTCTCCGACTGCGGGACCGTTGCGTACGCGTCAGCCGACGCGCACCGCGTACGTCGTCACCCTGACCGTCTCGTCGTCCAGGCACTGCCCGCTCTGCAGGTCGAAGCGCTGCTTGAGCAGGGGCGAGGCGACGAAGGGGCGGCCCTGGTCGGAGCCGGTCAGGCCGCGGGAGAGGACCGCCGCGCCGCCGAAGGGGTCGCGGTTGTCGATGGCGTACAGCTCGCCGCCGCGGTCGCGGAACAACGCGACCTGGCGACCGTCGGGCAGCAGCGCGGCCACGCCCCGGCCGGGGAGCAGCCGGCTGAGGTCGCAGACGGTGAACCAGTCGTCGTCGAGGTGGAGTTGAACCTTGAGGTCGGTGGTCTCGGGTGCCAGGGTCATCGCTGGGCGCTCCCTTCCAGGACGTCGTGCGTGGGTCGCATGCCGATGCTGAGCAGCGGCAGGTCGGGCTTGATCTGGTCGCGCTCGGGGACGAAGCCGACGACCGGGTCGGGCGTGTCGGGCGCGTTGACGAAGGAGACGAACCGGGCCAGCTTCTCCGGGTCGTTGATGGTCTCCGCCCACTCGTCGCGGTAGTGCGCCACGTGGGCCGTCATCAGCGACTCCAGCTCCTCGCAGATGCCGAGCGAGTCCTCGACGACCACGTCCCGTACGTGGTCCAGGCCGCCGGGGATCCGCTCCAGCCAGGTGGAGGTGCGCTCCAGGCGGTCGGCGGTGCGGATGTAGAACATCAGGAACCGGTCGATCAGGCGGATCAGTTCGGCGTCGGACAGGTCCTGCGCGAGCAGGTCCGCGTGGCGTGGGGTGGCGCCGCCGTTGCCGCCGACGTACAGGTTCCAGCCGTTGGAGGTGGCGATCACGCCGAAGTCCTTCGACTGGGCCTCGGCGCACTCGCGGGCGCAGCCGGAGACGGCGGACTTGAGCTTGTGCGGGGACCTCAGGCCCCGGTAGCGCAGCTCCAGGTCGATCGCCATGCGCACGGAGTCCTGGACGCCGTAGCGACACCAGGTCTGGCCCACGCAGGACTTCACGGTGCGCAGGGACTTGCCGTAGGCGTGGCCCGACTCGAAGCCCGCGTCCACCAGGCGGGTCCAGATCAGCGGAAGCTGCTCCACCCGCGCGCCGAACATGTCGATGCGCTGGCCGCCGGTGATCTTCGTGTAGAGGCCGAAGTCCCGGGCGATCTCACCGATCACGATCAGCCCCTCGGGGGTGATCTCACCGCCGGCGATGCGCGGCACGACCGAGTACGAGCCGTTCTTCTGGAGGTTGGCGAGGAAGTGGTCGTTGGTCTCCTGGAGCGCCGCCTGCTCGCCGTCCAGGACGTAGCCGCTCGCGCCGATCGTCGGGGCGAGGGAGGCGATGATCGAGGCGACCGCGGGCTTGCAGACGTCGCAGCCGTCGCCACCCCGGGCGTCCTCGCGGCCGTAGCGGTCGAGGAGGTCCTGGTAGGTGTTGATGCGCAGGGCGAGGACGATCTCGTACAGCTCCTCGCGGGTCTGCGAGAAGCAGGCGCACAGGCCCTTGTCGACCTCGACGCCGCCGGCCTCCAGCTCGGCGGTGACGAGCTGGCCGAGCACCTTGACGCAGGAGCCGCAGCCCGTGCCGGCCTTGGTGCACTTCTTGACCTCGGGCACCGTGGTGCACTGGTGGTCGGTGACCGCGCCGCGGATCGCGCCCTTGGTGACGTTGTGGCAGGAGCAGATGACCGCCTCGTCCGGCAGCGCGGACGGGCCGAGCTGGACGCTCTCCCCCGCTCCGGCGGGCAGCACCAGCGACTCGGGCGAGACCGGCGGGACCGAACCGGTGAAGGCCTTCAGCGTGCCGTAGGCGTCCGCGTCGCCGACCAGGATGCCGCCGAGCAGGGTGCCGTCGCGGCCGATGACCAGCTTCTTGTACAGGCCCGAACGCGAGTCTGAGTAGACGACGTCGAGGCAGTCCTCGGCGGTGCCGTGCGCGTCGCCGAAGGACGCCACGTCCACGCCGAGCAGCTTCAGCTTGGTGGACAGGTCGGCGCCGGTGAACGCGGACTCGTCCTTCGCGATGGTCGCCGCGGCCGTCTCGGCCTGCTCGTAACCGGGCGCGACCAGGCCGTACACGCGGCCGTCGGCGGCCAGCGCGCACTCGCCGATCGCGAAGACGTGCGGATCGGCGACCGTGCGGCACTGCTCGTCGACGGTGATGCCGCCGCGCTCGCCGACCGTCAGACCGCAGTCGCGGGCCAGCTGGTCGCGGGGGCGGACACCGGCGGAGAACACCACCAGGTCGGTGGCGAGTTCGGAGCCGTCGGACAGCTTCATGCCGGTGACCGCGCCGTCCTCGCCGACGAGGATCTCCTGCGTGCCCACGCCGGTGTGCACGGCCAGGCCCATCTCCTCGATGGTGCGCAGCAGGGCCGCGCCGCCGCCCTCGTCTACCTGCACCGGCATCAGCCGCGGCGCGAACTCCACGATGTGGCTGGTGAGCCCGAGGCCCTTCAGCGCGCCCGCGGCCTCCAGGCCGAGCAGACCGCCGCCGACCACCGCGCCGGTCGTCGCCCTGGACTTCGCGTACTCCTCGATCGCGAGCAGGTCGTCGATCGTGCGGTAGACGAAGCAGCCCTCGGCGTCCTTGTTGGGGACCGGCGGCACGAACGGGTACGAGCCGGTGGCCAGGACGAGGACGTCGTAGTCGACGACGAGGCCGGAGCGGGACGTGACCTTGCGGGCGTCACGGTCGATGGTCTCCGCCGGGTCGCCGACGTGCAGCTCGATGCCCTCCTTCTCGATGAACGCCATGTCGGTCATCGAGAGGTCCTCGGGCGTCTTGCCCGAGAAGTAGGAGGTGAGCGCCACACGGTCGTAGGCCGGACGCGGCTCCTCGCAGAGCACGACCACGCGGTGCGTGGCGGTCAGGCCGCGCTCGGCGAGCGCTTCGAGGAAGCGCTGGCCGACCATGCCGTGGCCGACGAGCACGATCGTGGGGGTCGTCCCCGGGGTGGCCGTCATCAGGAGCCTCCATCGTTGGTGAGCAGGTGGAGCAGGGGGCCGCCGTCGGACGGGAGCGGCTCTGCTCCCTCCCAGGCGCGCGCCAGCGCGCCGACGGTGCCGAGTTCGCCGACGAGGACCCCGCCGACCAGGCGGTCGTCGCGGACGACGACCTTGCGGTAGGTGCCCCGGGTGGCGTCGGTGAGCTGCACGACGTCGTCGCCGGGGAGGGCCTCGGTCTCGCCGAACGCGGCGAGGTCCAGGAAGTCCTGACCGGCGAGGGTGAGCCGGGTCAGGGAACGGGTGCCGGTGTACCGGGCGGTGGCGCTGCCGGCCAGCAGCTCGGCCAGCACGTCGGCCTGTTCGAGCGCGGGCGCGGCCAGGCCGTAGAGGGTGCCCTCGTGCTGGGCGCAGTCGCCGATGGCCCGGATGTGCGGGTCGGAGGTGCGCAGTTCGTCGTCGACGAGGATGCCCTTGTGGACGGCGAGTCCCGCCTCCTTGGCGATTCCGGCGCGCGGGCGGACCCCGCAGGCCAGGACGACGAGGTCGGCGTCGAGGGCGTAGCCGTCGGCCATCTCCACCGAGCGGACCGCGCCGCCGACGCAGCGCACGTCCCTTACGCGGCACTCGGTGTGCACCTCGACGCCCAGGTCCTTCAGATGGCGCCGGACCAGCTTGGAGGCCGCCGGGTCGAGTTGACGTTCCATCAGGCGCTCGGCCTGCTGGGCGAGGACGACCTGGGCGCCGCGCTGGGCCAGCGCGCGGGCGGCGGAGACGCCGAGCAGTCCGCCGCCGATGACGACCGCCCGCACTCCCGGGCGCACCGCCTTCGACAGGCCGAGGCAGTCGTCCATCGTGCGGAACGCGTGGACACCCTCGGGCAGGACGTGGTCGGGGGTGAACAGGCCGCGCAGCGGCGGGAGCACGGGGTTGGAACCGGTGGCCAGGACCAGCGTGCCGTAGTCGATCAGCGAGCCGTCCGCGCAGGTCACGGTCCGTGCCTCGCGGTCGATGCCGGTGACCCGGGAACGGGTCAGCCCGGCGGGCGCCGGGAGGGCGATCACGTCCGGGCTGTATCGTCCGGCCAGCACCTCGGCGAGCAGGACCCGGTTGTACGGCCGGTGTTCCTCCTCGCCGACGAGCAGCGCGGGCGTGCCGAGCTCACCGAGCCGCCGGGCGAGACGTACGCCCGCGAGGCCGGCGCCGATCACCACCACACGCGTATTCGAGGTCATGCCATTGAGCGTGCGGTGCCGAGGTTTCCCGGTCGCATCACGGTTGTTTCCCGCGAGGAACGCTGCCCTCAGCGGGCCCGGGGCAGGAGTGTGAGGGTTCCCGGCCCGCGCCTGAAGGGCGCTGTGAGGTCGGGGTGTGCGGGGGTCCGGGGCGGGCGAAGCTCAGAAGTCGCTCAGGTCGATGGACTGACCATGTATCCGGTCCGTACGGTCGCGATCATGCCCGACATACCGCTGACCATGGTCGCCGTCCTGTGCGTGGCCGCCCTCGCGGCGGGCTGGATCGACGCGGTGGTGGGCGGGGGCGGTCTGCTGCTGCTCCCGGTCCTGCTGCTCGGGCTGCCCGGGGGCACCCCGGCCGTGTCCGCCCTCGGCACCAACAAGGCGGTCGCCATCGTCGGCACCGCCGGCGCGGCGGTCACCTATGCCCGCCGGGCCCCGGTGGACGTGCCGACGGCAGTGCGCATCGGTCTGGCCGCCCTCGCCGGCTCGTCCGCCGGGGCCTTCTTCGCGGCCGGGATGAGTACGGACGTGCTCAAGCCGGTGATCATGGTCGTGTTGCTCGCGGTCGCGGCCTTCGTGATCCTGCGCCCGGCCTTCGGTACGGCCCCCGCTCCCGGCCCGGCCACACCGCGCCGCATCCTCGCCGCGATCGCCCTCGCGGGCCTGGGCATCGGTTTTTACGACGGTCTCGTGGGACCGGGCACCGGCACGTTCCTGGTCCTCGCCCTCACCGCCGTCCTCCACCTCGACCTCGTGACCGCCTCCGCCACCGCCAAGATCGTCAACTGCTGCACCAACGCCGGCGCGCTGGCGATGTTCGCCTGGCAGGGCGTGGTCCTGTGGCAGCTCGCCGCCCTCATGGCCCTCTTCAACCTCGCGGGCGGCACTCTCGGCGCCCGTACCGCCCTGAAAAAGGGCAGCGGTTTCGTCCGGGTCGTGCTGCTGACGGTGGTGTTCGCCCTGGTGGCGAACCTGGCGTACGAACAGTGGATCGCCTAGCGCCCTCGCAGGTCCAGCAGTTCCACCACACCGGTCCCGTTCTCGTCCCCGTGCCCCTGCGCCAGCCTGCGTTCCATGAGCTCCATGTACGGCGTCAGCAGCTCCGGGCTGACCCGCTGTTCCCCGGCCGTGCGCAGCAGCGTGGCGTTGCCCGCGACCTGCATCGCGAGGTTGGAGACGACGTCGCGGGTGTAGTCGCCGCTCTGGAGCCCTTCGGCGCTCTGGTGCGCGGCCGGGGCCATCGCGGTGAGCCAGTCCACGAGCAGCGGTGCGAAGTCCTTCGGCGCGATGTCCTCCGGGCGGATCAGCGCGAAGGCGTGGGCGATGCCGGCGAACATGCCGCTCATCGCGCTCAGCAGCGCCACGTCGTGCAGCGCGGCGAAGCCCGGGTCGGCCCCGACGTAACGGGTGCCGGACGGGACGGCGAGCGTCTCGTGGTGCTCCTCGAACAGCTCGGCGGAGCCGCTGTAGAAGACGTAGCCGCCAGAGCCCGGGGCGCCGATCATCGGGGGGACGGCCATGATCCCGGCGCCCAGGAAGCGGGCGCCGCGTTCCCCGGCCCAGGCGGCGCGCGCACGGTCCTGGGCCGGGGTGCCGGTGGTGAGGTTCACCAGGTCCCGCCCGGCGAGTGAGGTCCCGTCGAGGGCCTCGCCCACGGAGGCGTCGTCCAGCAGGCAGGCGATCACGAGCCGGTTCGCGGCCACGGCCTCGGCGGCGCTCGCGGCGACGGTGGCGCCCTCGGCGGCGAGTGGCTCGGCACGGGCAGCGGTGCGGTTCCAGACGGTCACCTCGTGCCCGGCGGCCAGCCAGACACGGGCGAGGGCGGTGCCCATGGCACCGGTGCCGAGAAGAGTCAGAGGGGTACGGGGAGCATTTGCGGTGTCGGTCATGGCGTTTAGGCTCGTCGCAGGGGAAGCACCCGCTCAAGTACGCACTTCGGAGTGGGTGGTTACTCCGGGGGAAGGGTGCAGGCAGCGCAAGGGGAGGGGCGGGCATGGGGACGACCGGGCGACGGCCGGGGGCGTACGTCTGCGGGATCGACGCGGCGATGGACGTGATCGGCGGCAAGTGGAAGGTGCTGATCCTGTGGGCGCTGCACGAGCGCCCGTGCCGCTTCGGCGAGCTGCGCCGAGGCCTGCCGGGGGTGACCGAGAAGGTGCTGGCGGCGCAGTTGCGGGAGCTGGAGGCGGACGGCATCGTCCACCGGGAGGCCTACGACGAGGTGCCGCCGCGCGTGGAGTACTCGCTGACGCCCCGCGGCACCGCCCTCAACGAGGCGCTGGCCCCGCTCGGCGCGTGGGGCAGGGAGAACGTCGTGAACGGCCTGAGCGGCCCTCCCGCCGACTCACCGGCTCCCCGTGAGGTGCGCGAAGACGACCACGTTGCCCTGATAACCGGTGCCCGGTGAGAAACCCCCGCCGCAGGTGATCACCCGCAGCTCCGGCCGCCGTGCCGCCCCGTACACCTTCTCGTCGGGGAAGTCCCGCGCGTCGTAGACCTCGACCGCGTCCACGGAGAACAGCGCGACCGTGCCGTCGCGCCGGGCCACCTCGATGACGGCACCCTTCTTCGCCGCGCCCAGGCCGTAGAAGACGGCGGGGCCGTCGGCGTTGTCGACGTGCCCGGCGACGATCGCGGTGCCGGTCTCGCCCGGGGTCGTGCCGGCCTCGTACCAGCCGGCCAGGTTCTTCTCCCGCGCCGGCGGGACGTCCAGGCTGCCGGCACCGGTCAGGCGCAGGCCCATGAGGGGGGCGTCCACGCGGAGGGAGGGGATGCGGATCCGGTCGGGCGGGGAGGGTGGCAGCGGCGGGGCCGAGCGCGGGTCGGACGGCCCGGAGTGGGCCTCGGCCGCCGTGGGCTGCGGCGGGGCGTGCGTCTCGGAGCCGTTGCGCAGCAGCCAGGCGCCGGAGAGGAGGGCGGCCGCGGTGACGGCCGCCATGGCGGTGTTGCCGACTCTGCGCATCTGCGAGCACCCTCCTCCTGCGTGACGGAGCCCCGTGCCCCCCCCCGGGCCGCGAGGGGCGTCGGACCCGGAGGGGGAGGGGACTTGCGGTACCGGCGGACGGACAGCGGAGGGTGTCCGTCAGATCCCGTCGCCTCTCGCCCGGCGATGCAGGAGCCAGGTACCGCCCGCGGCGGCGACGGCGAGAGCCGCCACACCGCCCGCGGTCTGTACGGGATCGGGGCCCAGGGCGCCGCCGACCCCCGTCTTCACACTTCCCCGCGGGGACACCTGGGCACGCTCGGAGGACAACGTCACCACCAGGTCGCCGGTGGCCCAGTCGTCGCCCTCGGTGCAGATCACGTCGATCTCGTACGTCCCCTGCTGCGCGCTCGGCGGCACCCGGAAGTGCCCGGTCGCCTCGCCCTCGTGCGCGGTCGGCGCGAGCGTGAAGTGACCGGCGCCCACCGCGCTGGCGTCCCCGGTCGCCGTACCGCTGTCACCGCACGAGGTGCTGGTCACCGTGACGTCGCCGCCCGGCACCACCGTGGCGGGGAACACCTCCAGACGGCCGCCGGTGTCACCGCCGTGCGCGGGCGCGGCGGCCGCGCCGGCCGCGGCGACGGCGAGCGCGGTACCGGTCAGCAGCCGGACGGTACGTCGCATGGGTGCTCCCTCGAGCTCTGGTTGCCCTGTCCTTCCGAGGTAAGGGGCACCGGGCCGCGCCCGCTTCCCGAGAAGGCGCCGGGAGTGTGGTGAACGGGTGTCAGGGCGACCGGGTCAGCCGCCGTTTCAGCAGGTCACCGCCGTGTGCGGAGCGGACTGCGGAAAGCGGTCCGGGGAGGGGAAGAACGGGTGACCGGGGCCGCGCGGGCCATGGCTTGACCTCAACAAAGGTTGAGGTACCACGCTGTGCCGCATGAAGACACGCAGCGCTTCCGCGCCCCTGAACGTCACCGTCGTCGTCGGCAGCAACCGTCACGGCCGCTTCGGCCCCGTGGTCGCCGACTGGCTCCTCGACCGCGCCCGGTCCCGGGGCGACCTCGCCGTCCAGGTCGTCGACGTCGCCGAGACCGACCTGCCGACCACCTTCGCCCGGTCCGACGAGGCGGCCGGAGTCCTGAAGTCGGTCAGCCCCAAACTCGCGGAGGCGGACGCGTTCATCGTGCTGACCCCCGAGTACAACCACTCCTATCCGGCGGGCCTGAAGAACCTCGTCGACTGGCACTACGCCGAGTGGCAGGCCAAACCCGTCGCCCTGGTCTCCTACGGCGGCGTCTCGGGCGGCCTGCGCGCGGTCGAACACCTCCGGCAGGTCTTCGCCGAGCTGCACGCCGTGACCCTCCGCGACACCGTCTCCTTCCACAACGCGGGCGCCTCCTTCGACGACGAGGGCCGCCTGCTGGAGCCCTCGGCACCGGACGCGGCGGCGAAGACGATGCTGGACCAACTCGTGTGGTGGGGGCTGGCGTTGCGGGAGGCGAGGGAGCGGCGGCCGTACGGGTCCTGAGGCCGCCGCGCCAGGTGCCCCGGCCTCGTGGCAGGCTCAGTGCGGCAGTCGCATGGCCAGTCCGTCCAGGACGATCTCCAGGGAGCCCGCGAACTTGTCGTCGCGCAGGGCGACCGGGTCGGTGGTCGCGGCCTGCGCGTCGGTGTAGGCGCCGGCCAGGTGGTCGTGGGCGGCGGCCGCCTCCTGGGCGGCGGGCAGCAGGCGGGCGATGAAGTCCGCCTCGCTCTCGCCGGACCGCGCGACCGTGGTGAGCCAGGCGGCCTCCGTGGTGCTCATGCCGATCGTGTACGACAGCACCGCGTCGATCGCCCGGCTCGGCTCGGGGAAGCCCGCCGCCGTGAACAGGGCGGCCAGCCGCTCGGAGAACGTCATCAGGTTGGGGCCGAGATAGGCGAGGCCCGCCTGTCCCAGCACCGAGGACAGCCAGGGGTGCCGCAGCGCCGTGGCGCGGAAGGAGTGCGCGGCCTCGGCGGCGGCGGCGCGCCAGTCGGGGCTGTCCGCGTCCGGGACGTGGATCTCGGCGGCGACCTCGTCCACGGCGAGCTCCATCAGCTCGTCCTTGGTGGCGACATGCCGGTAGAGCGAGGTCGCGCCCGCGTTCAGACGGGCGCCCAGCTTGCGCATGCTCAGCGCCTCGATGCCCTCGGCGTCCAGCATCGCGACCGCCTCCCGGACGATCGCCGCACGGCTGAGGGCGGGCTGGTCGGGTTCGCGCCGGGTGCGGGCCCACACCGACGGGATGGGGTTCTGCTTCGACTTCGCGGCGGCCATGACGCTCGCCCCTCCTCCTGGTTCGCGTACAGCGTACGCATCAGCGTACAGTGTTCGCGACGGAGGGGCGAGCGGAGGGGGCGACCTCGGCTCAGTTCACGTTCACTGCCTTCCACGCCGCCGCGACCGCGTTGTACTCGGTGCTGCCGCCGCCGTACAGGTCCTTCGCCGCGTCGAGGGTCGCCTTGCGGGCGCCCGCGTAGTCCGTCGAGGACGTCATGTAGACCGTCAGCGCCCGGTACCAGATCTTGCCGAGCTTGTCCCGGCCGATGCCCGTGACCGTGGAGCCGTCGTAGGTGGGGGAGTTGTAGGTGACGCCATTGATGGTCTTGGTGCCGCTGCCCTCGGCGAGGAGGTAGGCGAAGTGGTTGGCGACACCGGAGGAGTAGTGGACGTCGAGGTCGCCGAGCTTGCTGCTCCAGTAGTCCGCCGACTTGCCGTCCCTGGAGGGCTTGTCCATGGAGCGCAGGGCGTCCCGGCCGAAGCCGGAGCGGACGACCTTCTCGCCGATCAGGTAGTCACCCTTGTCCGACGCGTTGTTCGCGTAGAACTCCACCAGCGTGCCGAAGATGTCGGACGTCGCCTCGTTCAGACCGCCCGACTCGCCCGAGTACGTCAGCGCGGCCGTCTTCGAGGTGACGCCGTGCGACATCTCGTGGCCGGCCACGTCCAGCGACACCAGCGGCCCGAGCTGGGTGCCGTCACCGTCGCCGTACGTCATGCAGAAGCAGGTGTCGTCCCAGAAGGCGTTGTTGTACCGGGTGCCGTAGTGCACCCGGTTGAACGAGCCCTTGCCGTCACCGGCGATGCCGTTCCGCCCATGGACGTTCTTGTAGTAGTCCCACGTCGTGTCGGTGCCGTACTGCGCGTCGACGGCCACGGTCGAGCGGTCGGACGTCGCGCCCGTACCCCAGTGGTTGTCGGTGTCCGTGAACACCGTCGAGGGTGCCCGGCTGACGCAGACGTTGCCCAGGAAGCACAGGTCCGTCTTGTTCGCGGCGTCCCCGGTGTAGGTGCCGCCGCGCGTCGGATCCTTGAGCTGATACGTCGATCCCGACAGGGTCGTCCGCACCGGAACCGTGCCGCCGTACAGCGACTTGCCGTCGCCCGACGCGGTCTCGATGTCGTCCCACGCGTCGATCTGCGTGCCGGTGCGGGCGTCCGTCAGCACCGTCCGCGAGACCGGGTTGCCGAGGGAGTCCTGGGCGGCCACATCGGTGCGCCAGGCGAGCCGCGGCTGGCCGTGCAGGGCGTCGACGACCAGCTCCGGCTTGGCGGTCAGCTTCTTCAGCGTCTCGCCGAGGTTCGCGGCACGCAGCGCGTTCGTCGCGATGTCGGCGGCCTTCGGGGCGGAGAGCGCGGGGACGATGCTCGCGAGGGAGATGTCGGCGCGGGTGGCCCGGTCCGTACTGCGGTACGCGCCGTCCTTGGCCAGGTGGACCACGAAGTCGCCGCCCAGCACGGGAAGTCGGCGGTAGGTGCGGTCGTAGCGCACATGCTGCGTGCCGTCCGCGTCCACGACGACGTCACGAACGGATGTGCCCTGCGCGGAGGTCAGGCCCAGGCTCTTGGCGTAGTCCGCCAGGACTGACGCGGCGTTCTCGATCGCACTGGCGCGGGTCGGCCGCTCGGCCGCTTCGGCGGTGGGGGTGAGTGCGGCGGCCAGTAGGGTGGCGGTGGTGGCGGCCACTGCGGCGGTGGCGAGACGGCGGGTACCTCGGATGTGCGGCCGTATCCGGCTCATCGGTCTCCTCGGGGCGGCGCCATGGGGCGCGTGGGGGAGGGGCGCCAGGGGTGTGTGAGGGCGGCGCTGATCTTGAACAAGATCTAAGGCGCCCCGAACGTGTCATGTCCATAGCGCGTTCGAGGAGGTGTGTGAGGGGTGAGAATCGTTTCTGTGACGCTCCCCTTCTTCGTCTACGGCACCCTCCGCCCCGGCCGGCCCAACCACGACCTCTTCCTGCGCGGCCGCACCCTGTCCGAGCAACCGGCCGTCATGCGGGGGGCGGTGCTGTACGAAGGCCCCGGCTATCCCTACGTTGTGGAGGAGCCCGGCGGCACGGTGTACGGGGAGATCGTCACCGCACGACCGGAGGAGTACGGCGAGTTGCTCCGCACCCTCGACCGGCTGGAGGACTACGCGCCCGGCGATCCGCGCAACCTCTACGAGCGTGTCGAACGGGAGGTCACCCTCGTCGGCGACGGCGAGCCCGCACGGGCCTGGGTGTACGTGGCCGCCCCCGCCGTGGCCGCCCGGCTCCGGGCCCGCGGCAAGCGGATCGAGGGCGGGGACTGGTCGGCGGGGTGAGCGGACCGAGTGCGGGGATGGGGCGGCTCGCTGAACCGGCGGCTCAGCCCTCGACCGCCTCCAGCCGCACCGCGCACGCCTTGAACTCCGGCATCCGCGAGGTCGGGTCCAGGGCCGGGTTCGTCAGTGTGTTGGCGCGGCCCTCGCCCGGCCAGTGGAACGGCATGAACACGGTGTCCGGGCGGATGCCGGTGGTGATGCGTGCCGGTGCCACCGCGCGGCCGCGCCGGGAGACCACGGCGACGGGATCGCCCTCCGACGCCCCGAGCCGCGCCGCCAGCCGCGGGTGCAGTTCCACGAACGGGCCGGGCGCGGCGGCGTTCAGCTCGTCGACGCGGCGGGTCTGCGCACCGGACTGGTACTGGGCCACGACCCGCCCGGTGGTCAGCAACACCGGGTACTCGTCGTCGGGTTCCTCCGCGATCGCCCGGTGGGTGACGGTGACGAACCGGGCCCTGCCGTCCTCGGTGGCGAACCGGTCGAGGAAGATGCGGGGGGTGCCGGGGTGGGCGACCGCGGTCTCGTCGTCCCGCACCGGGGCGTCAGGCGGCACGTCCAGGCCCGCGCCCTCCGCGTCCCGCGGGGGCGCCGGACACGGCCAGAACACCCCGTTCTCCTCCGCCAGCCTGCGGTAGGTGATCCCGGAGTAGTCCGCCGGCCCGCCCGCGCTGGCCCGGCGCAGCTCCTCGAAGACCTCCTCGGGGTCGGTCGGGAAGCCCTTCTCCACACCGAGGCGGGCGGCCAGTTCGTGCATGACCTCCAGGTCGCTTCGGACCCCCTCGGGTGGGCTGATCGCCCGGCGCCGCAGCAGCACCCGCCCCTCCAGGTTGGTCGTCGTGCCGCTCTCCTCCGCCCACTGCGTGACGGGCAGGACGACGTCCGCGAGGGCCGCCGTCTCCGACAGCACGACATCGCACACCGCGAGGAAGTCCAGTGACTTGACGCGCTCCTCGACATGCGCCGCGCGCGGCGCCGACACCACCGGGTTGGACCCCATCAGCAGCAGCGCCCGGATGTCCGTGCCCAGCGCGTCGAGCAGCTCGTACGCGCTGCGTCCGGGCCCCGGCAGACTGTCCGGGTCCACGCCCCACACCTCGGCCACGTGCGCACGCGCCGCCGGGTCCGTCAGCTTGCGGTAGCCGGGCAACTGGTCGGCCTTCTGGCCGTGTTCGCGGCCGCCCTGCCCGTTGCCCTGCCCGGTGAGGCAGCCGTACCCGGACAGCGGGCGGCCCGCCCGTCCGGTCGCCAGGCACAGGTTGATCCAGGCGCTCACCGTGTCGGTGCCCTTGGACTGCTGCTCGGGCCCGCGCGCGGTCAGCACCATCGCCGCCTCCGGCTCGCAGAACAGCCGTACGGCTTCCCGGAGTTGAGGAACGGACACCCCCGTGATCCGCTCCACGTACTCCGGCCAGTGCGCCATCGCGGCGGCCCGGGCGTCCTCCCAGCCGACCGTGCGCCCCTTGACGTACTCCTCGTCGACCCGCCCCTCGGCGACCACCAGGTGCAGCAGCCCGAGGGCCAGCGCCAGGTCGGTGCCGGGCCGGGGCGCCAGGTGCAGGTCGGCCTGCTCGGCGGTCTTCGTGCGGCGCGGGTCGACGACGATCAGCGTGCCGCCGTTCTCCCGCAGCTCATTGAAGAACCGCAGCGAGGGCGGCATGGTCTCCGCCAGGTTCGACCCGACGAGGATCACGCACCCCGTCTTCGGGATGTCCTCCAGCGGGAAGGGCAGCCCCCGGTCCAGACCGAACGCCTTCGTTCCGGCGGCCGCCGCCGACGACATGCAGAAGCGGCCGTTGTAGTCGATCTGCGAGGTGCCGAGCACGACCCTCGCGAACTTCCCGAGCGTGTACGCCTTCTCGTTCGTCAGTCCGCCGCCGCCGAACACCCCGCACGCGTCCGGCCCGTGCGCGGCGCGCGCCGCGCCCAGCCCCTCGACGATCCGGTCGAGCGCCTCGTCCCAGGTCGCGGGCACCAGCGTGCCCCCGGAGCGCACCAATGGGGACGTCAGGCGGACGCTCGACGAAAGGACCGCCGGCGCCGTACGGCCCTTGCCGCACAGCGCGCCGCGGTTCACCGGGAAGTCCGCGCGTTCCTGCACCTCGACGCCCCCCTGTGGCGAGGGCGACAGGTTCATCCCGCACTGCAGGGCGCAGTACGGGCAGTGGGTGGGCGTCGAGGCGGTCTTCATACCGTTCAGCGTGCTTCCGGCGTGTTACACCCGGCGAGGTCTCCTGTTACGGGGGTGTGCTCGTCCGCTCCCGGCCGTGCTCCGGCCCACGTGAGGACGTACGCCCCCACATGGAGTCGCCACAGGTCCGGACAGAGTTGCCTCTGGTGCCCAAGACGTCACATGTGACTCATTCAGCACCTTTTGTTGGCCGAATGCGCGCGGTTGAGAGTTGAAGAACCGGCAGTACAGTCGACGCTCACCACTTCGCGAGACACCCCGCGAGACACTCCGCGAGACACCCCCGCACGGCATCGCACGACCGCACGGCATCGCACGACCGCACGGCGTTCGAATCCCTCGAAGCAGCCCGGAGGTCCTCCCGACATGCCTCTGCGTCATCTCACCCCTCACCACCAGCGCCTTTTTCGGCGCTACGGCCACGGTCCCGTCGTCTCCGTCCCGGATCCGCTGATCCATCACGCCGTCGAACGGCACGCCACGGCCACCCCGTACGCCATCGCCGCCGAGCACCAGGGCGAGTCCCTCACCTACGGTGAGCTGAACAGGTACGCCGACGCCGTCGCCGCACGTCTGGTGCGCGAGGGCGTCCGCCCAGGTGACCATGTCGGTCTGTTCGTCCGGCGCTCCCTGCCGATGCTGGCCGGTCTGCTCGGCATCCTGAAGGCCGGCGCGGCCTACGTCCCGCAGGACATCGGCCTCGCGCCGCCGGTCCAGCTCGCGCATGTCGTCCGTACGGCCGCCACCGCCGTCGTCCTCACCCAGCGCGCGTACACGGCCCGGGTGCCGGAGGGCCCTCGCGTGATCGCCCTGGACGACCCGCTGCCGACCACCCCGGCTCCCCGGGTGCCCCTCGACGCCGCTGTCGACGCCGGCGCGGGCTGCTACGTCCTGTTCACCTCCGGCACCACCGGCCGCCCCAACGGGGTGAAGGTCACCCACCGCAACGTCGCCAACATCCTCCTCACCGAACCAGGCGCCCTCGGCATCCGCCCCGGCGACCGGGTCGCCCAACTCCTCAACGTCGCCTTCGACATGGCCGCCTGGGAGATCCTCGGCGCGCTCGCGCACGGCGCCACGCTCGTCGTACGCGGCAAGGACGTCGCGGCCGCCGCGCACACCGCGAGCGTGCTGATCGCCACCCCGACCGTGCTGTCCGGCATCGACCCGGCGCGCTGCCCCCGGGTGCGCGCGGTGGCCGTCGCGGGGGAACCCTGCCCGCGCCCGCTGGCCGACGCATGGGCCCGCCGAGCGGCCTTCTTCAACTGCTGCGGCCCGACCGAGACGACCATCGTCAACACCATGGCCCGCCACGACCCCGCCGCCCCGCTCCTCACGATCGGCCGCCCCACCCCCAACAACACCGTCTACGTCCTCGACGCCGACCACCGTCCGCTGCCCATCGGTGAGGTGGGCGAGATGTGGGCGGGCGGCGACTGCGTCTCGGCCGGGTACCTGGACAACGAGCCCCTGAACGCCGAGCGTTACGCCCCGGACCCCTTCCTCGGTGGCGACCGCCGGATGTTCCGCACCCGCGACCTGGGCCGCTGGACCCCCGAAGGCACCCTCGAACACCTCGGCCGTACCGACGACCAGGTCAAGGTGCGCGGCTTCCGTGTCGAACTCGACTCCGTCTCCTCGGTGCTGGAGCGGCTCCCCGGCTGCACCCGCGCGGTGACCCTCAAGCGGGACTCCCGCAGTCTGGTCTCCTTCGTCTCCCCGGCGGAGGTCGACCCGGACGCGGCCCGCCGGGCGGTCGCCGACGAGCTGCCCTACTACTGCGTGCCCGACGATGTCATGCCTCTGACAATGCTACCGGAGACCGACCGAGGGAAGATCGACAAACAGGCGCTGCTCAGGCTCGCCCAGGAGCGCCCGGCGGTGGCCCGGTGACAACGTCCCTGGACCGCACGTCCGTCGGGCTCCCGCCCCTGCTGTCCGCTCCCCGCCGCCTGCTCAAGCACCCCCGCCTCATGCACTACAACCGCCTGGCGGCGCTGGTGATCGCCGTCAACGTGTCATGGGCTTGGGCGAGTTGGCCGCTGACCGACCGCGGTCTCGGTCACGCCGCCCTCGCCAACCTCGCCCTCGCCGTGCTGATCCGCCAGCAGTACGTCGTCAACCTCCTCTTCCGGCTGGCGACTTCGGCCCCGGTGCACTGGCCGCTGCGGCTGCGCTGGACGCTCGGCAAGGTCTACCACTTCGGCGGACTGCACATGGGCGGGGCGCTGGCGGGATCCGTCTGGTTCCTGGTGCTGACGCTGAGCACCACGAACCCACCTCGCCTGGTGGTCGGCTGGACCCTGATCGCCCTCCTCGCGGTGATCGTGGGCACGGCCCTGCCGCCCTTCCGCTCGCGCCACCACGACCACTTCGAGAAGATCCACCGCTTCGGCGGCTGGACGGCCCTGGCCCTCTTCTGGACCCACACCCTGCTCTCCGGCCCCGGCCCCCTCCCGCTCCTCGTGCTGGCCCTGGTCACGTTCAGCGTCGCGCTGCCCTGGCTGCGGCTGCGCAAGGTCGACGTCCGCACCGAACGCCCCTCCCGACACGTGGCGTTGGCCCGCTTCGACTTCGGCGAGACTCCGTTCGCCGGCTCCTCGACGGCGATCAGCCGCAGCCCGCTCACGGAGTGGCACTCCTTCGCCAACGTCCCCGCCCCCGGCGAGTCCGGCTTCCGGCTCACCATCTCCCGGGCCGGAGACTGGACCGGGGCCTTCATCGACGACCTGCCCGCGAAGGTGTGGACGAAGGGCATCACCACGGCCGGAGTGGCCAACATCGAGGTCCTGTTCAGGAAGGTGGTCTACGTGGCCACCGGCAGCGGCATAGGCCCCTGTCTGCCGCACCTCCTCGCCGCCGAGGTGCCCTCCCGACTGGTCTGGGCGACCCGCGACCCGCGCGCCACCTACGGGGACGCCCTCGTCGACGAGATCCTCGCAGTCCAGCCGCACGCGGTCATCCGGGACACCTCCCGCGACGGCAAGCCCGACATGGTCGCGCTCGCCTGCGCCGTGTACCGGGACTTCGGGGCGGAGGCCGTGATCTGCATCTCCAACAAGAAACTGACCTGGCAGGTGGTCCACGGCCTGGAGCGGCGCGGCATACCGGCGTACGGCGCGATCTGGGACTCGTGACTCCGGGCAACCTCCGATCAACCTCGAGCAGGGGAGCGGAAGATGAACAACCTCAAGATCGAGCGCGACGGCGGCGTAGTGACCGTACGGCTGCACCGCCCGCATGTCCTCAACGCCCTCAGCTGCGAACTGCTGGACGAACTCCTCGACACCCTGCGCCCGTTGGACACCGATCCCGAGGTGGGCTGCTTCGTCGTCACCGGCTCGGAGAAGGTGTTCGCGGCGGGCGCCGACATCAAGGAGATGTCCGGGAGGACGGCCGCGGAGATGGCGGCCGAGGACTACTTCGCCGCCTGGCAGGACTTCACGGCCCTGCGTACCCCGAAGATCGCCGCCGTCAACGGGTACGCGCTGGGCGGCGGTTGCGAGCTGGCCATGATGTGCGACCTCGTCATCGCGGGTGAGTCGGCGGTGTTCGGCCAGCCGGAGATCAAGCTGGGCGTGATCCCCGGCATCGGCGGCACCCAGCGCCTGACCCGCCTGGTCGGGAAGGCCAAGGCGATGGACCTGATCCTGACCGGCCGCACGATGGACGCCCGGGAGGCGGAGGCGAGCGGCCTGGTCTCCCGGGTCGTACCGGACGAACGGGTCCTGCCCGAGGCGCTGGAGGCGGCGGCGACGATCGCCTCCTACGGCCGAGCGGCGGTCACGGCGGCCCGGGAGTGCGTGGACCGCGCGCTGGAGACGGGGCTGCGCGACGGCATCCTCTACGAACGCCGGGTCTTCCACGCCCTGTTCGCCACCGAGGACCAGAAGGAGGGCATGACGGCCTTCATGGAGAAGCGCCCGCCGGTGTTCCGGGGGCGGTGACGGCGACGGTGACCGGCCGGGGAGAGAGGCTCACCTGGCGGCGAGGGCCCGCGCCACTCCCGGCTCCTTCGGGCCGAGGAAGCGCGGGTCGGGTTCGAACAGCGCGTCCAGGGCCGCCTTGCCGGCCGCGAAGATCTCCCGGGCGCCGCCGTAGTACCACGTGACGTCGTGCTTGGCGTCGACACCGACGCCGTACGACTCCACGCCCGCCGCCCGGCACAGCGCCACCGCCCGCCGGATGTGGAAGCCCTGGCTGATCAGCACCGCCCGGTCCACGCCGAAGATCTTCCGTGCCCGCACGCACGAGTCCCAGGTGTCGAACCCGGCGTAGTCGCTGACGATCCGCGCGTCGGGAACCCCGTGCCGCGTCAGATAGGCACGCATCGCGTCGGGCTCGTCGTAGTCCTCGCGGCTGTTGTCACCGGTCACGAGGACGACCTTGATCCGCCCCTCCCGGTACAGCGTGGCCGCCGCGTCCAGCCGGTGCGCCAGGTACGGCGACGGCTCGCCGTCCCACAGACCCGCGCCGAAGACGACGGCCACGTCGGTGCGCGGAGCGTCGGCCGTGGTGCGCAGCCGGCCGGCCGTCACGACGTACATCCACGTCGACGGCAGCAGCGCGAGCACGCACACCGCCATCACCACCTGGACCAGCCTCCGCTGCCCGGCGCGGGTGCGCGGCAGCCGCGGTCTGCCCGGTCTGAACTGGCGCATCGGACGGCCCTCCCCGTTCGGTTCACGCCCTCAGGGACGTGCCGTCGGGCCCCCCGGTTCGTCCCGAGCCATGTGACCAGCTTCACTCGTCCCGATGAAGCCGCAGGTCAACGCACCTCACACACCCATGGCACCCCACGGTGAACCCCCGGAAAACACCCGTCATTCTCACGCAACGGGAAGGCAACGTCCTGCCTCCACCATCGATGCATGACGGACAGTACGGCGCACCCCATGAACCGGATCGGCAGCCACCCGGCCGGCCGGCTCAGCCTCGTCTCCCTCGACGGCAGGCGCCGCCCCGAGCCGCCCGCCCTCGTCGTCGTCGCCCACGGCAGCCGCGACCCGCGCGCACTGAGCACCGTCCGTACGCTCCTCGACCGCGTCCGCGCGCTCCGCCCCGGCCTGCCCGTTCACCTCGGCCACATCGAGCTGAACGAGCCCCTGCTGACGGACACCCTCGCCGACCTCGACGCCCGCGGCACCCGGGACGCCGTCCTCGTCCCCCTGCTGTTGAGCCGCGGCTACCACGTGAAGCGCGACATCCCCGAGATGGCGGCGGCGGCCCGCGTCCGCACCCGCGTCGCGGCGCCCCTCGGCCCGCACCCCCTCCTCGCGGAGACCCTCCACGCCCGTCTCGTCGAGGCCGGCTGGCGCACACGTATGGCCGATGCCGAGCGCCGCTCCAGCGCGGTGGTTCTCGCGGCGGCGGGCTCCCGCGACCCGGACTCGGCCGTCGACACCGCCCGCACGGCTCACCTCCTGTCGGAGCGGTTGGGAGTGCCGGTGGTTCCCGCGTATGCCTCGACAGCCACCCCCACCGTCCCGACGGCGATCCAGGCGCTGGCAGCGAGGGGCCGAGACCGAGTGGCCATCGCCTCTTACTTCACGGCCCCGGGCCGCTTCGCGACGGAGTGCGCGGAGTGGTCCCCGTGGATAGCCGCGGCCCCCCTGGGCACGCACCCGGCGATGGCCCACCTGCTCCTGCACCGCTACGACCAGAGCCTGGCGACGCCGGCGACGACGACTCCGGAGCTGGCGTCAGCTTGAGAACGTGGGGCGCCCAGTCGCTTTTCAGGGGCGCGGGGCTGTATCGACATGCGGCTCCGCAGCGTGGGCGCGACCAGCCCCACACCACCCGCACGCGCCGCACCTGAGAACCCGCCACCCCAGTAGGCACCCATTTGTCACCACCGCCGCCTACTGTCGACACATGCCCTATGACCTGCCGTCAACAGAACGTTGGGCCCCAGAACCCGACAAACGCCCCGGCCGCACCGCCTTCCAACGCGACCGGGCCCGCATCCTGCACTCCTCCGCCCTGAGGAGACTCGCCGGAAAGACCCAGGTCGTCACACCGGGCGAACACAGCCCGGCCTGGGACGCCACTCCCCGCACCCGCCTCACGCACTCCCTGGAATGCGCCCAGGTCGGCCGCGAGCTGGGCGCGGCCCTCGGCTGCGACCCCGACCTCGTCGAAGCCGCCTGCCTCTCCCACGACCTCGGCCACCCCCCGTTCGGCCACAACGGCGAACAGGCCCTCAACGAATTCGCCGAGGACTGCGGCGGCTTCGAGGGCAACGCCCAGTCCCTCAGGCTCCTCACCCGCATCGAACCCAAACGGTTCACGGAAGAGGGTTCCGTCGGCCTGAACCTCACCCGCGCCACCCTCGACGCCGCCACCAAGTACCCCTGGCCCCGAGGCGCGCATCCCACCGACCGCAAGTCCCCGAAGTTCGGTGTGTACGAAGACGACAGACCCGTCTTCGACTGGATCCGCAAGGACGCTCCCGGCACCCGCACCACCTTCGAGGCCCAGGTCATGGACTGGTCCGACGACGTCGCCTACTCGGTGCACGACGTCGAGGACGGCCTGCACGCGGGCCACATCGACCCCCGTTGCCTGCATGCCGAACCGGAACGCCTGCAGGTCTTCGCGGTGGCCCTCGGCCGGTACGTACCCGAGGACACGGACCCGGCCGAACTGTCCGCCGCCCTGGACCGGCTCCAGCAGGAACCGTGGTGGCCGCACGGCTACGACGGTTCGGCCGTGGCCCAGGCCCGCCTGAAGGACGCCACCAGCCAGCTCATCGGCCGCTTCTGCCTCGCCGCCGAGGGCGCCACCCGAGCGGCGTACGGCAACGGCCGCCTCACCCGCTACGGCGCCGAACTCGTCGTACCGCACGAGACCCGCCTGGAGTGCGCGGTCCTCAAGGCGGTCGCCGACCTGTATGTCATGCAGCGCGCCGAGCAGGCCCGGCTCCGCGCCGACCAGCGGATCGTCGTCACCGAGCTCGCCGAGCTGCTCACCGCCCGCGCCCCCGAGGGGCTGGACCCCCAGTTCCGCGCCCTGTTCGACGCGGCCCCCGACGACCGTGCCCGCAAGCGCGCGATCGTCGACCAGATCGCGTCGCTCACCGACGCCTCGGCCCGCTCGCTTCACGCGCGCCTTACGGGGAATGCATGAGTCTCATGGGGCGGAGGTGACGAAAAACGGGTGCCAAGGTGACCCTCCGTGGCCTGATCGGGCCACTCCCTCTTCCCCCATCACGCTCCGTGCGGGACGCTCGCATGTGGCGACACCCTCAAGAGGAGGCATCAAGTGGTCGACGCGGATCAGACATTCGTCATCGTCGGAGGAGGCCTGGCCGGCGCCAAGGCGGCCGAAACGCTCCGGGCGGAGGGCTTCACCGGCCGCGTGATACTGATCTGCGACGAACGCGACCACCCCTACGAGCGACCGCCGCTGTCCAAGGGCTATCTGCTCGGCAAGGAGGCCCGCGACAGCGTCTTCGTGCACGAGCCCGCCTGGTACGCGCGCAACGACATCGAGCTGCACCTCGGCCAGACGGTCGACGTCATCGACCGTACGGCCAAGACCGTCCGCTTCGGCGACGACGGCACCCTCGTCCACTACGACAAGCTGCTCCTCGCCACCGGCGCCGAGCCACGCCGGCTGGACGTCCCGGGCACGGACCTCGCGGGCGTCCACCATCTGCGCCGCCTCGCGCACGCCGAGCGCCTCAAAGGCGTCCTGGCCTCACTCGGACGTGACAACGGCCACATCGTGATCGCCGGCGGTGGCTGGATCGGCCTGGAGGTCGCGGCGGCGGCCCGTGGGTACGGCGCGGAGGTCACCGTCGTCGAGCACCACCCGACCCCGTTGTACGGCGTCCTCGGCCCGGAGCTCGGCAACGTCTTCGCCGAGTTGCACCGCGAGCGTGGTGTCCGCTTCCACTTCGGCGCCCGGCTGACGGAGATCGTCGGCCAGGACGGCATGGTGCTGGCGGCGCGCACGGACGACGGAGAGGAGCACCCGGCGCACGACGTCCTGGCGGCGATCGGCGCGGCTCCCCGTACGGCGCTGGCGGAGGCGGCGGGGCTGGAGATCGCCGACCGGGCGCACGGCGGCGGTGTCGTGGTGGACGCGCGGCTGCGCACGTCCGACCCCGACATCTACGCGGCCGGGGACGTCGCGTCCTTCCCGCACGGGCTGTTCGACACCCGGCTGCGGGTCGAACACTGGGCCAACGCGCTGAACGGCGGACCGGCGGCGGCGCGGGCGATGCTCGGGCAGGACGTCACCTACGACCGGGTGCCCTACTTCTTCACCGACCAGTACGACCTGGGGATGGAGTACAGCGGGTGGGCGCCGCCGGGGACGTACGACCAGGTGGTGATCCGGGGGGACGCGGGGAAGCGGGAGTTCATCGCGTTCTGGGTGAGCGAGGGGCGGGTGCTGGCCGGGATGAATGTGAACGTGTGGGATGTCACAGAGGGGATTCAGGCGTTGATCCGGTCGGGGGCGGCGGTGGACACGGAGGCTCTGGCGGATCCTCATGTGCCGTTGGAGAGCCTCGGCGCCTGACCGGTCGCCCGGGGATGTCAGCCGGCCCCCGTAGAATTCACGCGTGGCTGGACGGATCAATGATGAGGATGTGAAGGCGGTTCGGGACGCGGTTCCGATCGACGCCGTCGTGTCCGAGTACCTCCAGCTGCGCAACGCGGGCGGCGGCAACCTCAAGGGGCTGTGCCCGTTCCACGACGAGAAGTCGCCGTCCTTCCAGGTCAGCCCGAGCAAGGGGCTCTTCCACTGCTTCGGCTGCCAGGAGGGCGGCGACACCATCACGTTCGTGATGAAGGTCGACCACCTCTCCTTCTCGGAGGCGGTCGAACGCCTCGCCGCGCAGGCCGGCATCACCCTGCGGTACGAGGAGGGCGGGTACAACCCGTCCCACCAGCGCGGCGAACGCATCCGTCTGGTGGAGGCCCACAAGATCGCCGCCGAGTGGTACGCGGAACAGCTCGCCGCCGGCCCCGAGGCCGACACGGGCCGGGTCTTCCTCGCCGAACGCGGCTTCGACCAGGCCGCCGCCGTCCACTTCGGCGTCGGCTACAGCCCCCAGGGCTGGGACCACCTCACCCGCTATCTGCGCGGCAAGGGGTTCACCGACAAGGAGCTGCTGCTGTCCGGCCTCTCCCAGGAGGGGCGCCGGGGGCCCATCGACCGCTTCCGGGGCCGTCTGATGTGGCCCATCCGCGACATCGCCGGCGACGTGGTCGGCTTCGGCGCTCGCAAGCTGTACGAGGCGGACAACGGGCCCAAGTACCTCAACACGCCCGACACGGCGATCTACAAGAAGTCGCAGGTCCTGTACGGCATCGACCTCGCGAAGAAGGAGATCGCGAAGTCCAGTCGCGCGGTCGTCGTCGAGGGCTACACGGACGTCATGGCCTGCCATCTCGCCGGTGTGACCACCGCGATCGCGACCTGCGGCACCGCGTTCGGCGGCGAACACATCAAGATCCTCCGCCGTCTCCTCATGGACAACGGCTCCGCCCGTGTCATCTTCACCTTCGACGGCGACGCGGCCGGCCAGAAGGCGGCCCTGCGCGCCTTCGAGGACGACCAGAAGTTCGCCGCCGAGACCTACATCGCCATCGCCCCCGACGGCATGGACCCCTGCGACCTGCGCCTGATGAAGGGCGACGAGGCGGTTGCGGACCTGGTCGAACCGCGCACGCCCCTCTTCGAGTTCGCGCTGCGCCAGATGGTCGTCCGCTACGACCTCGACACCCCGGCCGGACGCGCCGCCGCCCTCGACGAGGCCGCACCCATCGTCGCCCGCATCAAGAACAGCGGCGCCCAGCACGAGGTCGCCGTGCAGCTCGCGGGCATGCTCGGCATCCTCGACACCCAGTTCGTCGTCAAGCGGGTCGCCCAGCTGGCCCGTTGGGCCCGCGAGCGCGGCGGCAAGGCCCCCACGCCGTCCGCCCGGGGCGCCCAGCACTACGACGCCGCTCCCCGGCCCGCGAACTCCGGCCCGGCCCTGCAACTGCGCAACCCCGTCTACGCCACCGAACGCGAGCTGCTCAAGCTCGCCCTCCAGCGCCCCGAACTGGTCTCCCCGGCCTTCGACGCGTACGGCGCCGACGAGTTCACCGCCGTCCCGTACGCCGCTGTACGCCAGGCGATCCTGGACGCCGGCGGCGCCGAGTACGGCCTTCAGGACCCGCAGGACTACCTCGTCCGGGTCCGCGAGGCCGCCCCCGACGACACCGTCCGCGCGATGGTGACGGAGCTGGCGGTCGAGGCGATCATGCGCAAGACGGTGGACGAGGTGTACGCCGGCGCACAGCTGGTCACCGTCCGCCGCCGCGCCGTCGAGCGCCGCATCCGCGACATCCAGTCCCAGCTCACCCGCCTGGCAGCCGGCGGTGACCCCGCCCAGCTGGCCGCCGTACAGAACGAGCTGTGGGTGCTGCAGCAGTACGACCAGGCGCTACGGGAGCACGGCGCCGCCGCCCTCTGACCGCCCCGCGAAGCTCGGCGTCACCGCCCGCACCAGCCGCTCCACGAACTCCTGCTCGGCGTCCGCGAACTGCGGGTACTCGGTGACGAAGTGATCCCACTCGACGAACCCGACCCCCTCCACCACGTCCTCCAGCAGGACGCTCTGGCGGTACGGGTACGGCCACTCGCCCGAGATCCGGAACACCTCGTGCAGCAGCGCGTGGGGGAGCGGGTGCCGCTCGGCCAGCAACACGGCGTCGTACAGGTCCTTGCCCTGTCCGTGCATGTCGTTGATCAGCCACATCAGCTTCCATGCCAGCGACAGTTCGGGTGTCGCCCCGTGCACGACCGCGCCGCCCGCCACCTCCACCGGGACGGGCTCGGCCGGAAGCGGCTCGTTGAAGACGAAGTCGAGCTGGACATGGCCGCCCGGCAGCCCCGGCGCGTCCCACGGCAGGACCATCCGCCGCCCCGGCACCCGCTCGTACGTCCAGATGTCCTCGGCCACCGCGCCGGCCGCCGAGATCCGGATGCCCTGCCCGCGCGCGTCGGCGAGCGCCTGGGCCGCCTCGGCGATCCCCGCCAGCATCCGTTCCGTCTGCGGCTCGTCGATGTTCCAGTCCTGCGGTACGACGACGAAGTCCAGGTCGCCGGGCTCGCGCGCGGCCTCCCCGAACCACGCCGACATCAGCACGCTGCCCCGCAGGACCAGCGACTCCACCCACTCCGATCCCGCGACCGCTGCCAGCACCAGGTCCAGGGCCCGGCGCCGGGCCGCCCGCCAGGCGTCACCGCGGGTGGGATCGGCGAAGGCGGGGTCGGTGGCCCGGTAGGCGTTCCGACGGTGCTTCAGGGCCGGGTCGAACACGGGGCGCTGCACGACGTCGTCGCCCGGCACCGGACGCAGCGTGCGCGGCAGATCGGCCGCCGCACGCGTGGCGTCGTCCAGTGGCTCCCTGGGAATCTCCGTGCCCATCCAGCGGTGTCCCCGCCACTGCCCGGTCATGTTCCCGCCCCCACCGTCTTCTCGTCGAGCCATCCGTCGTCCACCGACACGTCACTGTCGTGGAGCACGAACTCCCGCTCCACGCCCAGCACCTCGAAGCCGTCCAGCTCCGCCAGCAACCGCTCCAGCACCCGGCCCGCGCCCTCGGCGTCCACCCCTCGGCAGCGCTGCGTCACGAACCGCTCGTGCCGTCCGCCGTCCCGCACCCGCCGCGCGTTCCACGACAGATGCGCGCCGTGCGGTACGACCCGTGCCGCCAGGCCGGCCAGATCGGTGCCGGCGGGGAGCAGCAGCTTCACGTGGTGCTCGAAGTACCGTTCGTCGTATTCGTCCGTGCACGGCCGGAGTGGGACCTCCGGGGCCCACGGCGCCGACTCGATCTTCACCCGCAGCGGCTCGAAGCCGTCCGCCCGCAGCCGCGCCGCCACCTCACCGGCCTGCGCGAACTCCTCGGCGTACGACGGTGAACCGGGCAGGGTGAGCATCGGCTGATCCCGCGTCTTCCCCCGGGCCAGCACGATGTGCGTCAGCTTGAGACCGGCCCCGGCAGCCCAACGGCCCAACCGCTCGGACTCGTCGGGGCCGTCGCAGCGGACGGTCACATGGGTTTCGTACAAAGATCCGGACACCCGGGGATCGTGCCAGATCAGGGGCGGGACGGGCACCTCGGTTTCCGCCCGGATCACCAAGTGGTCACGGGCTGGGCGCAAAAAGTCACCGCACGCCCCTCGTGGCGGCGATGTGTCGTACTCCACACTGGGTTCCGGTGCCTGAGTCCTCGCCGCCGACTCCGCCCCCGAAGTGCCGCTGCCGCTACCCCCTCGCAGCGATCATCCTGGAGGTCGCCCCCGTGCAGACCCAGACGCTCACACAGACCGACATCAGTACGGACGGCATGGATCCGGACGCCGAGACCGACGTCCTCCCCGCGGTGCCCCCACAGAGCCGTCTCTCGCACCACCCCGAGACGGAGCCGGAGCCCGAGCCCGGGACGGAGGCGGAGGTCCCGGCCGAGCCGGCCGAGCCGTCGGCGGAGGCGCTGGAGGCCGTGGAGGCCGTGCCCGCCGAGGCGTCCGCCGAGGCCGAAGAGGCCCCCGAGCCCGTCGAGGCGCGGCCCGCCCGTGCCGACGGCGCCCCGTCCTCCGACCTGTTCCGCCAGTACCTGCGGGAGATCGGCCGCATCCCGCTGCTCACGGCGGCCGAGGAGGTCGACCTCGCCCGCCGTGTCGAGGCCGGGCTGTTCGCCGAGGAGAAACTGCTGCGCACGCCCGACCTGGACACCCGGCTCGCGCTGGACCTCGACCGGCTGGTCGTCCTGGGCCGCGTCGCCAAGCGCCGCCTCATCGAGGCGAACCTGCGCCTCGTCGTGTCGGTCGCCAAGCGGTACGTCGGCCGCGGCCTGACCATGCTCGACCTCGTCCAGGAAGGCAACCTCGGCCTCATCCGGGCCGTCGAGAAGTTCGACTACGCCCGCGGCTACAAGTTCTCCACGTACGCCACCTGGTGGATCCGCCAGGCCATGTCCCGCGCGCTCGCCGACCAGGCCCGCACCATCCGCGTCCCGGTCCACGTCGTCGAGCTCATCAACCGGGTCGTCCGCGTCCAGCGCCGCATGCTGCAGGAGCGGGGCTACGAGCCGACGCCGGAAGAGGTCGCCGCCCACCTCGAACTCCCGCCCGAGCGCGTCAGCGAGGTGCTGCGGCTGGCCCAGGAACCGGTGTCGTTGCACGCGCCGGTGGGGGAGGAGGACGACGTCGCCCTGGGCGACCTCATCGAGGACGGCGACGCGGCGAGCCCGGTGGAGTCGGCCGCCTTCCTGCTCCTGCGCGAGCACCTGGAAGCGGTGCTCTCCACCCTCGGCGAACGCGAACGCAAGGTGGTCCAACTCCGCTACGGACTCGCGGACGGCCGCCCACGCACCCTGGAGGAGATCGGGCGCATCTTCGGCGTGACCCGCGAACGCATCCGCCAGATCGAGTCCAAGACCCTGAACAAGCTCAGGGACCACGCCTTCGCGGACCAGCTGAGGGGCTACCTGGACTGAACGCGGGGTGCCGCCGCGGCAGCGGCACCCCGACGCCGGGCAACCGCTCAGTCCACCTCGGCCACGGCCTGGGCGAACTGCGCCTTGTACAGCCGCGCGTACGCCCCGTCGGCCGCCAGCAGCTCGGCGTGCGCGCCCTGCTCCACGATCGACCCGTTCTCCATCACCAGGATCGTGTCCGCGTCCCGGATCGTCGACAGCCGGTGCGCGATCACGAACGACGTCCGCCCGTGCGCGAGCTTCGCCATCGCCTTCTGGATCAACACCTCGGTGCGGGTGTCGACCGACGACGTCGCCTCGTCCAGCACCAGGATCACCGGGTCGGACAGGAACGCCCGAGCGATCGTGATCAGCTGCTTCTCACCCGCGCTGACCCCGCTGCCCTCGTCGTCGATCACCGTGTCGTACCCGTCGGGCAGCGTACGGATGAACCGGTCCGCGTGGGCCGCCCGGGCTGCCTCCTCGATTTCCCCGCGACTGACGTCCCGCGAGGCCCCGTACGCGATGTTCTCGGCGATCGTGCCCCCGAACAGCCAGGTGTCCTGGAGCACCATGCCGATCCCGGCACGCAGTTCGTCCCGCGACATCCGCGCGATGTCGACGCCGTCGAGGGTGATCCGCCCGCCGGTGACGTCGTAGAACCGCATGAGCAGGTTCACGAGCGTCGTCTTGCCGGCACCGGTCGGTCCCACGATGGCCACCGTGTGCCCCGGCTCCACAGTGAGCGAGAGATCCTCGATGAGCGGCTTCTCGGGGTCGTACCGGAACGACACGTGCTCCAGCGCGACCCGCCCGCGCAGTTCCTCCGGCCGGACTCCCGGCACCGGATCGGCCGCCTGCTCCTCCGCGTCGAGGAGTTCGAAGATCCGCTCGGCCGACGCCACACCCGACTGCACCAGGTTCGCCATCGACGCGACCTGCGTCAGCGGCATCGAGAACTGCCGCGAGTACTGGATGAACGCCTGCACGTCACCGATCGACAGCGAACCGGACGCCACCCGCAGACCGCCGACCACGGCGACCAGCACGTAGTTGAGGTTCGACACGAACATCATCAGCGGCTGCATGACCCCGCTGTTGAACTGCGCCTTGAACCCGGCCTCGTACAACGCCTCGTTCTGCTCGGCGAACTGCTGCGCCGACTCGTCCTGGCGCCCGAAGACCTTCACCAGCGTGTGCCCGGTGTACATCTCCTCGACGTGCGCGTTCAGCTTGCCGGTGGAGCGCCACTGCTGCACGAAGTGCGGCTGCGACCGCTTGCCCACCCGCGTGGCGACGACCGCCGACAGCGGCACGGTGACGAGGGCGACCAGGGCCAGGATCCACGACACCCAGAACATCATCGCCAGCACACCGATGATGGTCAGCACCGAGTTGATCAGCTGGCCCATCGACTGCTGGAGCGTCTGCCCGATGTTGTCGATGTCATTGGTCGCGCGCGAGAGCACCTCACCGCGCTGCCGCTTGTCGAAGTACGACAGCGGCAGCCGCGACATCTTCGTCTGCACGTCCTCGCGCATCCGGTACATCGTGCGGTTGACCGCCCGGTTCACCAGCCGGGTCGCCACCGCCATCAGCAGCCCGGCCACCGCGAACACCCCGACCGCGATCAGCAGGACGTGCCCGACGGCACCGAAGTCGATGCCCTTGCCGGGGGTGAAGTCCGTGCCCTGGAGCATGTCGGCGACCCCGCCGTCACCGCGCTCCCGCATGGAGTCGAGGACCTGCTCCTTGGTCGCCCCGGCCGGCATCTCCCGCCCGATGATGCCGGAGAAGACGAGGTCGGTCGCGTTGCCGAGGATCTTCGGCCCTACGACGTTCAGGCCCACGCTGACCACCACGCACAGCAGCAGCGCGTAGATGGTGAGCCGCTCCGGCTTGAACCGGGCGACGAGCCGCCTGCCCGACACCTTGAAGTCCAGCGAACGGCTGTCGGGGCCGCCCCCGGCCATCATCCGCCCCATCGGCCCCGCCATCAGGCAGCCTCCGCTTCCGTCAGCTGGGAGAGCACGATCTCCCGGTATGTCTCGTTGTCCGCCATCAGCTCCCGGTGGGTGCCGGTGCCGACGACCCGGCCCTCGTCCAGGACCACGATCCGGTCGGCGTCCCGGATGGTCGCCACCCGCTGGGCGACGATCACGACGGTCGCCTCGGCGGTCTCCCGGCCGAGCGCCGCCCGCAGGGCCGCGTCGGTGGCGTAGTCGAGCGCGGAGAAGGAGTCGTCGAAGAGGTAGATCTCGGGCCGCTGCACGAGGGTGCGGGCGATCGCGAGGCGCTGGCGCTGACCACCGGAGACATTCGTCCCGCCCTGTGCGATCGGCGCGTTCAGCCCGCCCTCGAGACGCTCGACGAAGTCCTTGGCCTGGGCCACCTTCAGCGCGTGCCACAGTTCCTCGTCCGTGGCGTCCGGGTTGCCGTAGCGCAGGTTGGTCGCCACCGTCCCCGCGAACAGGTACGGCCGCTGCGGCACCAGGCCGACCGTCCTGGCCAGCAGCTTCGGGTCGACCTCGGAGACCTCGACGCCGTCGACGAGCACCTCGCCGTCGGTCGCGTCGAACAGCCGCGGGACCAGCCCCAGCAGGGTCGACTTGCCGCTGCCGGTCGAGCCGATCACGGCGGTCGTCTCGCCGGGCCGCGCCACCAGGTCGATGGCCTTCAGCACCGGCTCCTCGGCCCCCGGGTAGCGGAAGCCGGCGGCCCGGATCTCCAGGTGGCCGTGCCGGCGCAGCTCCGTGACCGGGCTGACCGGCGGCACCACGCTGGACGAGGTGTCCAGGACCTCGTGGACGCGCTCGGCGCACACCTCCGCGCGCGGCACCATCATGAACATGAAGGTGGCCATCATCACAGACATGACGATCTGCATGAGGTAGGCGAGGAACGCCGTCAGATCGCCGATCTGCATCCCGCCGCTGTCGATGCGGTGTGCGCCGAACCACACCACCGCGATGGACGACAGGTTCACCACGGTCATGACGATCGGGAACATCAGCGCGAGCAGATTGCCGCTGCCCAGAGCCATCTCGGTCAGGTCCGCGTTGGCCTTGCGGAAGCGCTGCTCCTCGTACTCGTCGCGGACGAAGGCACGGATGACGCGGTTGCCCGTGATCTGCTCGCGCAGCACCCGGTTCACCGTGTCGAGGCGCACCTGCATCGCCCGGAACAGGGGCCGCAGCCGCCGCACGATCAGCGTCACGCTGATGCCCAGCACCGGCACGACCGCGACCAGCACACCGGACAGCGGCACGTCCAGGCCGAGCGCCAGCACGATGCCGCCCACGCACATGATCGGCGCCGACACCATCAGAGTGAATGTCATCAGAGCCAGCATCTGCACCTGCTGGACGTCGTTCGTCGTCCGGGTGATCAGCGAGGGCGCGCCGAACTGGCCGACCTCACGCGCCGAGAACGACTGCACCCGGTCGAAGACGGCCGCCCTGATGTCCCGGCCGAGCGCCGAAGCGGTCCGCGCGCCGTAATACACGGCGCCGATGTTGCACACGACCTGCGCCAGCGAGATGCCGATCATCAGGCCGCCGTAGCTGAGGATGTAGCCGGTGTCACCGTTGACGACACCGCTGTCGATGATGTCCGCGTTCAGCGTGGGCAGGTAGAGGGTGGCGCAGGTCTGCAGGAACTGCAGCAGTACCAGCAGGGCGATGGGTTTTCGGTAGGGACTGAGGTAGGTCCTCAGAAGTCGTATCAGCACGCTGCGTCTCTCGGAGTCGGCGGTGGGGCGATTGGTTGCCCCTGGCCCCTATCGTCGGACACTCCACCCGTGTTACCTCAACCGATTAAGCCGAGAGCGGTGACGGTTACGCCCGGAACGCCCCCGGGTGGGTCTGCTCGCGTACCGACACGAACTGCTGCCGTACGGCCTGCCCCACCGCCAGCTCCTCGCCGGGCTCCAGGACCTGCGCGGCCGCGCCCTGCCAGGGCGGCGGGTTGCGCGGGTCGAGGGTGCCCTGGGAGACGCCGAGCGCCCAGGCGGCCTGCCGGGCGGCGCCGATGGCCGCGTAGTCCGCGGGCTGCGGCACCACGACCTGCGCGCCGAACAGCATGGGCGCCGCCGCCTGCACCGCGGGCAGCTCGGCGGCCGCCCCGAGCAGGAAGATCCGCCGCACCTCCACGCCCCGGCCGCGCAGCACGTCGAGTGCGTCCGCGAGCCCGCACAGCATGCCCTCGAACGCGGCTCTGGCCAGGTGCTCGGGCCGCATCGACTCCCGCCGCAGCCCCGCCAGGGTGCCGGCGGTGTGCGGCAGGTTCGGCGTGCGCTCACCCTCCAGATAGGGCAGCAGCACCAGCCCGTGCGACCCCGGCGTCGACTTCATCGCCAGGTCGGACAGGCTCTCCAGATCGGACACGCCGAGCAGCTCGGCGGTGCCGCGCAGGGTCCGTACGGCGTTCAACGTGGTGACGACCGGCAGGTGCATGCCGGTGGCGTCGGCCAGAGCGGTGATCATGCCGGTGTTGTCGACGAGGGCCTCGGGGTGGACGGCCATCACCGACCCGGAGGCGCCCAGGGACACCACCGCGTCACCCAGCCCGATGCCGAGCCCGAAAGCGGCGGCCATGGTCTCGCCGGTCCCGGCGGAGATCAGCAGCCCCTCGGGCGTCGTACCGGCCGCCTCGGACGGCCCGATCACCTCGGGCAGCATGGCCTGGTGCCCGAGGGCCAGCTCGACCAGGTCGGGCCGGTAGCCGCCGGTCGCCGCCGACCAGTAGCCGGTCCCGGAGGCACCACCGCGATCGGTGGTCCTGCGCACCGGCCGGCCGAGCAACTGCCACACCAGCCAGTCGTGGGCCTGCATGAGGATCGCCGAGCGCAGGGCGGCGTCCGGCTCGTTCTTCGCCAGCCACCGCAGCTTCGTCACCGGCTGCGCGGCCTGCGGCACGCATCCCACGGCCTGCGCCCAGGCCTCACGCCCGCCGAGCGCGTCGACCAGGTCCGCGGCCGCGACCTGCGCCCGCCTGTCACCGCCGACCAGGGCGGGCCGCACGGTGTTGCCCTGCGAGTCCAGCGGCACGACCGCGTTCTGCTGCGCGGACACGCCGATGGCCTGCACGCCCTCGAGCAGCCCGCCGCCGGCCGCCTCCCCGAGGGAGAGCAGCCAGGCCTGCGGATCGACATCGGAGGGACGGCCCGCACCCTCGGCACCCTCCAGCGGATGCGGCGCGTAGCCCTGCCTGAGCACGGCCCCCGTGTCCGCGTCGCAGACGACGATACGAGTGAAATCGGGCGAACTGTCCAACCCGGCGACTATCCCCATGGCGAAAATTCTGCCGCACTTCGGGGGGTGAGCGTGTCGGCTCGTCGGCCGCTAGGTGTTGCTCGTGCCCCAGTCGTCCGCGCCGCCGTCGTGCGCGCTGCGTTCCCGCAGCGAACGCACCCGGCCCGCGACCGACTCCGGGACCTTGTCGCCGACCTTGTCGCTCACCGCGTGGTACGCCTTGCCCGCGAACTGGCGGCTCTGCTGGGCCGCCGACTCGGCGGTGTTGCGGACCGCGGGGTTCTCGGCGACCCGGCGTGCGGACTTCTTCAACTGTTCGTAGCGCTCGCGTCCGGCCCGTGTGCCCAGCACGTAGCCCAGGACGATTCCGGCGACGAATGTGAGCCGGTAGCGCATGACGGCCACCCTCTCCCTTGTGTAGATATCTGGTGCGGCGTCGGCGCCGGGGGAGCCGATTGGCAAAGCACCCCCCTGCTTGCGCTAATGTATGTGTCGCAGCGAGCGCCCGCCCCCTGGCAGATACCCAGGTGGGTACGTTCGATGCAACGAGGCATTCCTCCGTAGCTCAATTGGCAGAGCAGCCGGCTGTTAACCGGCAGGTTACTGGTTCGAGTCCAGTCGGGGGAGCTCGGTCCTCCGTAGCTCAATTGGCAGAGCAGCCGGCTGTTAACCGGCAGGTTACTGGTTCGAGTCCAGTCGGGGGAGCATGCTGAACGAGGACCCCTTGGGGGTCCTTTTTCATGTCCGACCTCATGTCCTGGGAACCGCGCCGACGTGCGACGCAGTCCTCAAGGTCATGAAGGCCGCACGAAGCCGACCATCCGAAGCAGGAGATCGTATGAGCGGCTATGCTGCGGCAGACGGCGCGCACGCATGTACGCGACACGCCGCTATGGGGCGGTAGCTCAGCCGGTTAGAGCAGCGGACTCATAATCCGTCGGCCGTGGGTTCGAGTCCCACCCGCCCCACCTGTGCAGGGCTGTGACCTGCGGAAACGTCTCTTCGGGCGTGCAGATTCAGGACTTTGGGACAACGGACTGAATCCGCTGCTCGTGAGTTCAACACTGATGTGGTGACGAGTAGTTGGGCGCTTCGTTGACCTGCGGTTATGAATTGTGCGGTGGCCCTTGTGGGCTGGAGCGGGCGGTCTGATCGGCGGGCGAGAGCGATGGTTGGGACGCTGATGGGACGCAGGGAAGCGGAAGCGGCTACCTCCGGCTGATACGGCCCAGCTCTGCGATCAAGGAGCCCGAGGCCGACAAGCCGACCTCCGAGCAAGCCCACGGGCGCCAAAACGTGGAGCAGCCTGGCGGCGAAGGAGTCGCCCCCGTCGACCGTGCCGACGACCTTCGTGGTCACTGCGGGCACGCGCATCCGTTCTCCGTCGAGTGAGGCCAGGGTGCCGTCGGCGCCGAGGGTGATCACCGCGAGCCGTACCGCCGGCTGTGTGCCAGGTGCTGCACGCCTGCTCGGGCGGGATGCCCGGCAAGAGACACCAAGGCCGACCTCGACGTCAAGATCGTCCGCGACTTCTGCTCCATCGACACGAAGATCCTCGGCGACGGCGCGTTCCACGTCGTACTCACCGGCGGCTCGTGAGAACACTCGTGAGGAAGACGGTCTGGCGGGGTGGATCGCGAGCCAGAGTGGTCCGGTACTCGCGCAGGCACAGGGGCGCGGCCAGCCGTACGGCAGGAGGAAGCTCAGCTCGCCCCGGGAGCGTGCGAGTCGTTCGCCGGGGCGGGGCTGGTGTGCTCCATGGATCAGTCGATGTTGTCCTGGCGGTGGAGGACTCCCTTGATCATCCTCCGGAGGGCTTACGGCTTTGTCGGCAGTTGATGTTGAGGCGTGCTGGCCCGGGGGTTCGGCTGGTAGGTGATTCAGCAGGCCATCGGGCTGACGGGCACGAGTTCGGTGCTCGGCTTGTGCCGGGTGGGCCGCTGGGCGGCGCGGTCCGAGATCAGGCTGGCGACGGCCCGGTGGGTGGCTGCGTAGTGTTCGCGGCGTCCGAGGAAGCGTTGCAGCGGACGCCATTGCTTGTGCTCGGCGTTGGCGTGTTCGACGCAGGTCCGGCGTGAGGACTGGCGGCGGCGCCACTCGCGCCAGGCGTACTGCTCGCCGAGCGGTGGGTCGTTGTCCTTCGGTTTCCTCGGCGGCGCGCTGATCTGTTCGGGAAACTCGTTGGCCAGGCCCCGGTAGCCCTCGTCGACCTCGGCCTTCACGGCCGGATGGAGGCGGAACTGTTCGGCGATTCCCTCGGTGCGCATGGCCGTCTGGTCGTGCATTCTTCCGGGCCGGTCGGCGCCGGACCACAGGGTGCGGCCCTGGTGGTCGCTGATCGTGGTGGTCTTGATGGTGTTCTGCTTCTTCTTGCCGGAGACGAACGCACAGCGGCCGGGGTGGTGGGCCTTCGGGCGCCGGACCTGGGTCTCGGTGCCATCGATCCGCAGCTTCACGCCCTCAGCGTCGGCATAGGCGAACACATCCGCGAGAGTGCACAGCCGCAGGCCGGGCCGGTCGGGGACGGCGAAGCCCCGGTCGGCGAGCAGAGGACGGATCTCTCCGATGGCCTCGGTGACGGTGGGACGGCCCACCGAGTACAGCTCGGCGAGCGCGGCATGCGGGAGCTGTGTGCGCAGATGGACCAGCGTGACCAGGATCCGGTCGGTGAAGACCAGCTCGTGCTTGCGCCCGGCCCCGGCGGCACGGCGCCGCGCGCCGCCCCGACGCTCACGCAGTGCGGACTCCCGACGGGCCCGCCAGGCAGGAGCCAACTCCTCGATCAAACCGCCGAGATGTGCACGGGAGATGCCGGTGAAGACAGGATGGGACGAGGCCGCACGGGCCCACTTCGTACTCACACCCGAAGAACCCGTGCGGCTGTCTCACGTCACGGCCTGTCACTGTGCGTCCTTGGTCGGCGGGCCTGGGCGGCGTTCCTGCTCCGTCAGCAGGAACGCTGAAATCGCTTCCAAGAACGCCTCCGGCGCCGCGCGGTGGATCAGGTGGCCAACCGGGATGGTGACCGTGTGCGCGCCGGGGATACGCCGGGCCAGCTCGGCGATACCGTCCTGGGGCACATGGCTGCGTGGGCCGCCGGCCACCACCAGGGTCTCGGCGGTGATTTCGCTGAGTCGCTCCAGCCACCTGGGGTCAGGCATGTCGATTTGGCGCCTGATGGCCAGCACCATCTCCCAGTCGAAGGTCAGGTCCCCGTCCGGCCTGGTCGGGGTGGTCTGCTCCCGGGGGCGCGGGATCGGAACGTCCTCCAGGACGAGCCGGCTCACCCGCTGCGGATGGTCCTCCGCGAGCATGTAGGCCACGATCCCGCCCATGGAGTGCCCAATCAGTTCCACTTGACCAAGCCCCAGCGTGTTGAGGAACCGAAGCACGTCGGCCAGCATGAGTTCGAGCGAGTAATCCCCCGGCCAGTCGCTTCGGCCATGACCGCGAAGATCGAGGGCGTACACCCGTCGGCTGCGGGCGAGGACGGGCACCACCGTCTCCCAGTCGGTGGCATCCTCGCCCAGCGCGTGCAACAGGACGAGCGGCGGAACATCCGACGGACCCGACACCTGATAGGCCAGCCGGACCCCTCCTACGTCGACCGAGCGTTGATCAACCATGTCCCGGACGATATGCGGAACAGTCCTGCCGGAGTTCCGACGTTCACCAACGGCCGAAAACACCAACCACGGTGAGACCTCGGGGGACTGAGCCGCACGGCCCGGCCTCCGGTCTTCAATAGCCGACCACGTCGTTACCCACTGCGGCTACTTCTTCCATGCGGAGTTCAGATTCCAGGCCCGCAGATTGCTGAGGGTCGCGGTGCCGTCCTCGGCGAAGACGTCGACACCGGTGCTCGAGGGGTCGGGGAAGATCTGGTCGGTGAGGACGACCTGGCCACCGTGCCCGTTGTCGGCGTAGACCTCGACGGAAGACTCGTCGACGAGCACGCGCAGATGCAGCCGCCCGTCCTTGAGCGCGAGGGGGGCCCGATGGACCCCGGGGAAGCTGGGGTCGAAGTCGACCTTGCCGGAGGCGGTGCGGTCCAGGTAGACCTCGCCGGTGGCGGTGCCGTAGCCGATGCGGGTGCGCTCCTTGCCGCCGGTGCGGACGTCCAGGCCGAAGCGGGCGGCGGTGCCCGCGGTGAGGTCGGCCTGGAGTTCCAGGGTGCCGCCGGAGACGGAGAGCGCGGTGACGGCGTTGTCCATGGTGGTGGCGCCGAGGGCCGTTTCCTTACCCCGCAGGGTGCTCAGTTCGCCGACGGGCTGCTGGACCAGCCGGACCCGGCCGTCGACCGTCTTCAGGGCGAGCTGGCGTGGGAAGGTGTCGGCGCTGCGCCACGGGGAGGTGGGGATCGCCTGTGCGTAGTTCCAGTTGTTCATCCAGGCGAGCATGACGCGGCGGCCGCCGGGGGCGTCGTTGAAGGTGCCGGCGGCGTAAAAGTCCGCGCCGTAGTCGATCCAGTGGGCGCGCTGCAGGCTGTTGCGGGCGGGGTCGTCGGCGAGGGTGAAGTCGTCGGCGAGGATGTGGCCCCAGCCGCCCTTGTTGTGGTCGACGACCTGGATCTGTGCCTTCTTGCCGATCAGGTCGCGCAGGTCCCAGGAGTTCCAGTCCAGCGTCTCGCTGCTGGAGCCGGTCGCGGTGCGCACCACCTTGCCGTCGACGAGGAGGTTGACGGCGGTCTGGTTGTCGAGGGGAGCCGCGGGCTGGTCGGAGAAGACGATGTTGCCGACGGCGATGTGGCCCCAGCCGCCGCTGTTGTCGTCGACGACCTGGATCTGCGCCTCCTTGCCGAGGTAGGCGCTGGTGTCCCAGGAGTTCCAGATGAGGTCGGGGCTGTTGGCGCCGGTCGCGGTGGCCACGACCTTGCCGTCCACGATGAGGTTGACGGCGGTCGGGGCCGGCTGGTCGTTCGGGTGGCGGCCCATGGCGACCTGGAGGTCGATGTACTTGCTGGTGATGGTGAAGGTGGGCGAGGTGATGGTGCCGGTGCCGGGGTCGCCGTCGGGGTTGTAGGTGTCGAGGACCTTGTAGCCGAGCTGGCCGGGGAGGCTTTCGGTGGTGGGTCCGGAGTTCGCGAACGAGCCCGTCGCGGTCCAGCCGTCGCCGTAGGTGTCCCCGGAGAAGTCGGCGAAGACCTGCCCGGGCGGTGCCGATCCGTCGCCGGCGCCCTCGATGTAGGGGTGGTTGCCGCCGCCGACAAGGAAGTTCAGATACCGCTTGCTGACGATGAAGTCGGGTGAGGTGAGGGCGCCGGTGGTGCCGTCGCCGCCGTTGTAGCTGTTGACCAGGCCGGTTCCCTGGTAGCCGGTGACGGTCTGCTGGTCGGGCAGGGTGCCGGTGGCGGGGGCGGAGCCGAAGGCGGTGCCGGTGGTGGTCCAGTCGCCGTAGGAGGGATTCGAAATCGTTCAGGGTGGTGCCGCTCGGTGCGGTGTAGCCGGACGGGTCGTCGGAGGTGAAGTGCTTGCCGTCGAAGTCGCCGGTGAAGTACTGGGTGCCGGTGCCGCCGGCGATGGACTGCGTGCCGACGACCAGCACCCACTTGGTCTTCTTGGGGTTGCCGTCGACCGGAAGCGGGAACAGGTCGGGGCACTCCCACACGCCGCCGGTGGCGCCCGCGGGGCCGAAGTCGCTCTGGTGGGTCCACTTCTTGAGGTCGGGCGAGGAGTAGAAGGAGACCTTGCGCTGGTCCGCGAGGGCGACGGCCATCAGCCAGCTCTTGGTGGGGGCGTACCAGAAGACCTTGGGATCGCGGAAGTTCGTCGAGTCGATGTCCAGGACCGGGTTGCCGGAGTACTTGGTCCAGGTGGTGCCGCCGTCGGTGCTGAAGGCGAGGGCCTGTTCCTGCTTGCCGGTCGCCTTCTGCTGGCTGGTGTAGACGGCGACGAGCGGCGGGTTGGACTTGGTGCCGAAGCCGGTGCTGTTGTTCTTGTCGAGTACGACGCTGCCGGAAAAGACCATCTCGTCGTCGTCCTGGGGGATGGCCAGCGGGAGTTGCTTCCAGTGCACCAGGTCGGTGCTGACCGCGTGACCCCACGACATGTTGCCCCAGGTGTCGCCCGACGGGTTGTACTGGAAGAACAGGTGATATTGACCCTTGTACCAGATCAGGCCGTTGGGGTCGTTCATCCAGTTCTCCGCCGGGGTGAAGTGGAACTGGGGCCGGTACTGCTCGTGGTAGAGCCCGGTGTCGGCCGCGGCCGTCCTACGTCAAGAGCGTCTTCACCGGCGACCTCGGCATCTCCATCAGCCGCTTCCCGACCCCGGTCTCCGACGTGATCGGCTCGCAGATCGGCTGGACCCTGCTCCTCGGTGGGGTCGCGCTGGTCATCGCCGCCGTCCTCGGCAACCTGCTCGGCATCGTCGCCGCCTGGCGGCGCGGCGGCGTCCTCGACTCCGCCTTCCCGCCCCTGCTGATCTTCGTCGGCTCGTTCCCGTACTTCTGGCTGGCCATGGGCGCGCTGTACCTGTTCGGGGTGAGCCTGGGCTGGTTCCCCATGCGGCACGCTTACGACGTCGGTCTGACCCCCGGCTTCAACGGCGAGTTCCTCTCGAACGTCGTCACCCACCTGGTGCTGCCCGCGCTGACCATCGTGCTGGTCTCCATCGGCGGCTGGATGCTCGGCATGCGCAACACCATGATCGCAACGGCGGCCGAGGACTACATCACGATGGCCGAGGCGAAGGGGCTCAGCCCCTCGCGGATCATGTTCCGCTACGCCGCCCGCAACGCGCTGCTGCCGTCCGTCACCAACTTCGGCATGGCGCTCGGCTTCGTCGTCGGCGGTGCCCTGCTCACCGAGGTCGTGTTCGCCTACCCCGGTATCGGCTACCAGCTGCTGATGGCCGTCCAGGGCCTGGACTACCCGTTGATGCAGGGCATCTTCCTGACGATCACGGCGGCGGTGCTGCTCGCGAACTTTCTCGTCGACCTCGTCTACGTCCGTCTCGACCCGCGCGTCCGCGTCCGCTGAGGAGGTTGCCGACATGACCGCCATCGAGATCGCGACGGCCACCACGCCGACCGCCACCACGCCCACGTCCCGCCGGCGCGGACTGCTGCGCCAGCTCATCGACAGCAAGAAGGCGCTTGCCGGGCTGATCCTGCGGGACCAGGGTCCTTCGGGCACCAGGTCTGCGGGGTATCCCGGGGGCATTACGAGGGATTTCGCTCCGGTGCGCGTCAGCGCGCGGGCCACGGCGGCCACGGCGTCGGACGCCGGAACACGGACGACGATGGCGGTAGTCGGTCGCGCGTTCGATGAACAGCTCGACGACGTCCGGCCCTGCCGGGTGGGAGCGCGGATCCTGCGCGACGGCGTCTTCGGCGCCGGCCTCGGAATCCGGTACGTCGGCCAGCGCGCTCCGGATGTCGCGCAGTACGGTGTCTCGGCCGCTCATCGACCCGTCCCTTCCGTCGTCGTACGGCCTTCTCCTCTGGTCCGTCGCCACCAGGCGCGCAGGGGCTCGCGGGCCGGTGCGGGGGTGTCGCGGGTGCCGGACCAGCGGGCGAACGGGCCGGGCAGCACTCCGATCCGGCCGTCGCGGGCCACCAGCCGGGCACCCGAGGCGGCGAGTCGCTCGAGGGCCGCCAGCAGCCTGGGGGAGGACAGCACCGCGCCCGCGGCCTTCATGGCGAGAGCCTCGGAGGTGGGTAGTAGCCGGTCCCGCCGCTTGGCCTCCACGGCCTTCGCCCGCAGGTGGACCAGCACCTCCGGAATGTCGATCTTGACCGGGCAGGCGTCGTAGCACGCCCCGCACAGAGTGGAGGCGAAGGGCAGCGAGGCCGCGTTCTCCACGCCCACGAGCTGCGGGGTGAGTACGGCGCCGATCGGGCCGGGGTACACCGAGCCATAGGCGTGGCCGCCCGTGCGCTCGTACACCGGGCACACGTTCAGGCAGGCCGAGCAGAGGATGCAGGACAGTGCCTGCCTGCCCACCTCGTCGGTCAGGGTCGCGGTACGGCCGTTGTCGAGGAGGACCAGATGGAAGTCCTGGGGCCCGTCCCCGTCGGTGACGCCGGTCCACAGCGAGGTGTACGGGTTCATCCGTTCGCCGGTGGACGAGCGGGGCAGCAGTTGAAGGAAGACGTCCAGGTCGGCGAAGGAGGGCAGGACCTTCTCGATGCCCATGACGGTGATCAGGGTCTGCGGCAGGGTCAGGCACATCCGCCCGTTGCCCTCCGATTCCACGACCATCACCGTTCCGGTGTCGGCGACGGCGAAGTTTGCTCCGGAGACAGCCACTTTGGCCCGCAGGAACTTCTCCCGCAGATGGAGACGGGCCGCTTCGGCCAGGTCGCGTGGGTCGTCGGTGAGTCCCTCGGGGGCGGGTCGGCCCCATTTCCCCATCTGCCGCTGGAAGATTTCGCGGATCTCGGAGCGGCTGCGGTGGATGGCCGGTACGAGGATGTGCGAGGGCCGGTCGCCGCCCAGCTGCACGATGAGTTCGGCGAGATCGGTCTCGTAGGCGCGGACGCCCGCTTCGGCGAGCGCCTCGTTGAGGCCGATCTCCTGTGTGGCCATCGACTTGACCTTGACGACCTCGCTCTCGCCGGTCGCCTGAACCAGGCGCGTCACGATGGCGTTCGCCTCGGCCGCGTTCGACGCCCAGTGGACCGTGCCGCCGGCGGCGGTCACCGTCTCCTCCAGCCGAAGCAGATGCTGGTCGAGGTGACGCAGGGTGCGGCGCTTGAGGGCTGCCGCAGTCTCCCGCAGTTCCTCCCAGTCGTCGAGCTCGGCGGTGGCCGCCAGCCGCTTGTCCCGGATGGTGCCGGTAGCCCTGCGCAGATTCGCCCGCAGACGCCTGTCGGCGAGCGCGGTGCGTGCCGCCTCGGGGAAGGCCGGGGTACCCAGCCATACGACGTTGTCCGCGCCGCTCATCGTCCGTCTCCTTCCGTGGAGGCCAGGATCTCGGCCAGGTGCAGAGTGGCGACGCCGGTACGCAGCCGGGACAGGCCGCCGCCGATGTGCGTCAGACAGGAGTTGTCGCCCGCGCACAGGAACTCCGCGCCGGTCTCCTGTACATGACGCATCTTGTCGGCCAGCATGGCGTTGGAGACGTCGGCGTTCTTCAGCGCGAAGGTGCCGCCGAAGCCGCAGCAGGACTCCACGGCGGGCAGTTCGACGAGGTCGATGCCCTTCACGGCGCGCAGCAGCCTGAGCGGTCGGTCGCCGACGCGGAGCATACGCAACGAGTGACAGGTCGGGTGGTAGGTGACGCGGTGCGGGAAACAGGCGCCCACGTCGGTGACGCCGAGGACGTCCACGAGGAGTTCCGACAGCTCGTACACCGTCGGCACCACCTGCTCGACCGCCTCGGCGAGTGCGGCGTCGCCGTACTGGGCCGCCACCACGCGATGGTGGTCGCGCACCATCCCCGCGCAGGACCCCGAGGGGGCGACGACGGCGTCGTAACCCGCGAACACCGCAGCGAATCGGCGCACCATCGGCAGCGTCTCGGGGCGGTAGCCGGTGTTGAAGTGCATCTGGCCGCAGCAGGTCTGGCCCTGCGGGAACTCCACGGTGTGGCCGAGCCGTTCCAGCAGTTCGGTCACCGCCTGGCCGGTGCGGGGAAACATCATGTCGTTGAAGCAGGTGATGAAGAGAGCTATGCGCATGGTGCTTCCTGGGTGGCCGGGGGGCCGGTGACGGTCAGACCGTAGGTCCGCAGGGCGGTTCCGGTGAAGATCTCGTGTCGTTCGGAGGGGGCGAGGGAGGCTGTCAACTCCTTTGCCGCGGCGATGACCTCGGCGTAGGTGGCGGCCAGTCGGCAGACCGGCCAGTCGGAGCCGAACATCAGCCGCCGCGGTCCGAAAGCATCCAGGATCGTGTCGGCGTACGGCCGGAGGTCCTGGACGCTCCACCGGTCCGGGTCGGCCTCGGTCACCAGGCCGGAGAGCTTGCAGACGGTGTTGGGCAGCGAGGCCAGCAGGCGCACCGCGTCCGCCCATGGCCGCAGCTCGCCCGACGCGATGGGGGGCTTGCCCGCGTGATCGAGCACGAAGGTGAGACCGGGAAGCAGTCGGGCGGCGTCATGGGCGGCCGGGAGCTGGTAAGGCCTGACGACGAGGTCGTACACGAGTCCCGCTTCGGCCACCGCGGCGAGCCCGCGCAGTACGTCCGGCCGCAGCAGCCAGCGTGGATCGGATTCTTGCTGTACCTGGTGGCGGATGCCCACCAGGTGCTCGCCACCCGGCCCCTCCCGCAGCGCCGCGAGCGCGCGGGCGACATCAGGTGAGGTCAGGTCGGTCCAGCCCACGACGCCGGCCACCAGGTCGCTGTTCTTCGCCAACGCCAGGAACTCGGGCGTTTCCTCCGGCACGTCGATCGTCTGGACCAGGACCGTCGCGGTGACGCCGGCCGCCCGGGCCTTGGGCTCCAGGTTGGCGAGCAGGAAGTCGCGGCGCAGCGGGGCGAGTTCCGGTCCGGTGATCCTGCCCTGGTCCCGGACGGAGAGGTCCCACACGTGGTGGTGCGCGTCGATGACACCCTCAGCGATGGTCTCCTCCACAGCGGTCACCTCCACGACTGCTCGACTCCTGCGCCGGGCGACCGGCTTCGCCGACCGGTGTGGATACGGGGGCGGGGACGTGCGGCGGCAGCAGTCGCTCGGCGCTCAGTCCGTCCCAGAGCGCGGCCGGTACCGGTCGCCGCATCTGGTCCACCGTGTCGCGGACCTCCTCGGTGGAACGCGCGCCGGACAGTACGCTCGCGACCGCGGGATGGCCGAGCGGGAAGCGCAGAGCGGCAGCGCGCAGCGGTACGCCGTAGCGTTCGGTGACCGCCTTCATCCGCAGGGCCCGGTCCAGTACCTGCTGGGGGGCGGGCGCATAGTCGTACATGGACCCGGGTTTCGGGTCGGTGAGCAGGCCCGAATTGAACACCCCGCCGACGATGACCTTTTTTCCCCGGGCAGCGGCCTCCGGCAGCACCTCCACAAGCCCCTCCTGCTCCAGCAGGGTGTAACGGCCGGCGAGCAGGACCACGTCTATGTCGGTCTCACGCAGGAAACGGGCGGGGAGTGGGCACTGGTTCACGCCGATGCCGATCGCCTTGACGACGCCTTCACCGCGCAGCCGTTCCAGCGCGGGGTACGCCTCGGTGAGCGCCTGCTCGGCGTGATGGTCCGGGTCGTGCAGCAGGGCGATGTCCACCCGGTCCAGACCGAGCCGGTCCAGGCTCGCCTCCAGGGAGCGCAGGACTCCGTCGCGGCTGAAGTCCCAGACCCGCCGGTGGGCGTCGGGCACGACGAAGCCGTGGGCGAGATCGTCGCCGCGGCCGCCTTCCGGGTTGGGTTCGAGCAGCCGTCCGACCTTGGTGGAGACGGTGTACGCGTCGCGGTCGCGTCCGCGCAGCGCGGCACCCAGGCGCTGCTCGGACAGCCCGAGTCCGTAGTGGGGGGCGGTGTCGAAGGTGCGTACACCCGCGTCCCAGGCCGCCTCGACCGTGGCGAATGCGGCCTCGTCGGTGACCGGGCGGAAGAGGTTGCCGATGCCGGCGGCCCCGAACGACAGCTCGGTGACCTTGACACCGGTGCTGCCCAGCGTCGTCTCTCTCATGCGCCGGCCGCCGGGCGCAGCCGGAGCCCCTGCATGCCACCGTCGACGGCCAGGGCGATGCCGGTGACGGACCCAGCCGCCGGGCTCGCCAGGTAGACCACGGCCGCCGCCACCTCGTCCGCGGTCACCAGGCGGCCCAGAGGCTGGCGTGCGTCGAGGGCGGCGCGTTCCGCCTCCGGGTCGTCGGCGGCGTCCAGGAGCCGGGTCACCCAGGGCGTGTCGGCGGTGCCGGGGTTGACGCAGTTGACGCGGATGCCCTCACGGACGTGGTCCGCGGCCATCGCCAGGGTCAGCGACAGCACGGCGCCCTTGCCGGCCGAGTACAGGGCGCGCTGGGGGAGGCCCGCGGTGGCCGCGATGGAGCATGTGTTGACGACCGCTGCGTGCGAAGAACGCCGTAGGTACGGCAGGGCGGCGCGCGTCGTGCGCACCGTTCCCAGGACGTTGACGTCCAGGACGCGGTGCCACTCCTCGTCGGGGTTGTCCTCGACGGTACCGACGGCGCCGATGCCCGCGTTGTTCACCAGGATGTCCAAGCCGCCGAGCTGCCCGGCAGCGGCCTCCACGGCGGCGCACACCGAGGCGTCGTCGCGGAGGTCGGCCTGGAGCGCGATCAGCGGCTCGGGAACGCCGAAGGGGTCGAGGTCGATGACGGCCACCGTGGCTCCCTGCTCGGCCAGCATCCGGGACGTGGCCAGCCCGATGCCGGACGCGCCACCGGTGACGACGGCCTTGAGCCCTGACAAACCGCTCATGCCGCCCCTTATGCCGCTCATGCCTCTTGCACCGCTCACGTTGCTCGAGTTGCTCACGGGGCGCCCTTCACCCTTGGCCGAAGGTCTGGCGCTGGGCGCCGAGGCCGTCGACGGAGAGCTCGACGGTGTCGCCGGGACGGAGGTAGGGGGTGCCGGGGAGGCCGAGGGCCACGCCCGCGGGCGTCCCGGTGTTGATCACGTCGCCCGGCTCCAGGACCATGTACTGGCTCAGGTACGACACGAGGTACTCCACCGGGAAGATCATGTCGCCGGTGTGCCCGTCCTGCCGCTTCACGCCGTTGACCCTCAGGTGCAGTCCGAGATCCTGGGGATCGCCGACCTCGTCGGCGGTGACGAGCCACGGGCCGAGCGGGTTGAAGGTCTCGCAGGACTTGCCCAGGTCCCACTGCGAGGAGTACTCCAGCTGGTATTCGCGCTCGGAGACGTCGTGGCTGATCGTGTACCCCGCGATCACGGACCGCGCCGCTTCAGGACCGCCGAGGTAACGGGCCCGCCGTCCGATGACGACCGCCAGCTCGACCTCCCAGTCGGTCTTCACGGAGCCGCGGGGGATCAGCACCTCGTCGTACGGCCCGACCACCGTGCCCGGGTCCTTCATGAACACCACCGGCCGTGGAGGGATCGCCGCGCCCGTCTCGGCGGCGTGGTCGCGGTAGTTCAGCCCGATGCAGACGATCTTGCCGGGGCGAGCCACGGGTGCTCCGACCCGTACACCGGCCGTGTCCAGCTCGGGCAGACTTCCCGCCACGACCGCCGCCCGGGCCCGCTCGATTCCGTCCGAGGCGAGGAAGGCGCCGTCGATGTCGGAGGTGACGGAGGACAGATCGAACAGCCGGCCCTCCTCGGTGCGGACGGCGGGCCGCTCCTCGCCGGGCGCGCCGACTCGTACAAGTCTCACTGGGTGTTCCTTGCCATGGGTGGGTGTCAGGTGGCTCGGGCGAGAGACGGAGGACAGGGGACGACCGTCACGATGTGCCGGACTCACTCAGATGCCAGATCTCGGTCAGGTCCGACCAGGTGCCCCCGGTGCCGGTGTCGGCCCAGGACTCCTGGCAGGGGTCGGTGAGCTTCCACCACGCCTGAGTCGCCGGATCGGCGGCGATGGTGGCCATGTCGGCCTCGAAGTCGTCGCCGAGGTACTCGAAGTAGCCGAACAGCGTGTCCTCACGCAGAAAGATGGTGTAGTTGCGGATGTTCGCGGCCCGCAGCGCGGCCTCGACGCCCGGCCAGACCGCTGAGTGCAGGCGCAGGTACTCCTCACGGTGCTCGGGCCGCAGGCGGACCGTCTGGGCAACCCGCTTCATCAGGTTCCTTCCGGTGAGTGTGGGCGGCGTTGCCGGGCAGCCCGCCGCGGAACGCCGGTCGCATACAGGGGCGGCGCCAGGGGAGTGGCCGCTGCCTCAGTCCTTGGTCGCGTTCACTCCTTCGTCGCGCCGGCGAGCATGCCGGCCACCAGGGCTCGCTGGGAGAAGAGGAAGACGATCAGGACCGGCACGATGGTCACGAGGGTGGCCAGGGCCAGTTCGGGCCGCATGATCTGGTTTCCCGTGCCGCTGGAGGTGTTGAACAGCGGGGAGGCGGCGAGCAGGTTGTTCAGCCCCACCTGCGCCGGATACTGGGAGCTGTCGGGCAGCATCACGAACGGCAGGAAGAAGTTGTTCCAGTTGCCGACGAAGTTGAAGAAGCCGACCAGGGCGATCACGGGCTTGGCGAGCGGCATCGCGATGAGACGGAAGACCTGCCATTCCGAGCAGCCGTCGATCCGTGCGGCGGACAGCAGGTCGGATGGGACGTTGGAGGAGAAGTAGATGTAGGTGAGGTAGACCCCGAACGGGAAGAAGGAGAAGGGCAGGATCACCGACCAGATCGTGCCGTCCAGGTGCACGGCGTTCATCCCCAGGTACAGGGGCAACACCATCGCGGCCGTCGGCATGAGCATCACGAGCATGGTGATGGTCAGCAGCATCCGGCGCCCGATGAACTGGGTGAGGGCCAGCGCGTACCCGGCGGGGATCGATGTCACCAGGGTGATGGCCAGTGCGCCGAATGTGTAGAGCGCCGAGTTCTGCAGCCAGGTGAGGATCGCGCCGTCCTGGAATGCGTACAGGTGGTGCCAGGCGTCGGCGACCTCGCCGAGCGAGCCGAACGAGAACGGGTTGTCCCGCACGATCTGGCTGTCGGTCTTGGTCGTGGCCAGCAGGAGCCACACCACCGGTACGCAGAAGAACAGCGTGAACAGGCCCATGACGATGAGCCAGGCAAGCCGGGCGGCCAGTGAGCGTGGGCGGCGCGTCCGGCGCATGGGTTTCCTCGGGCTGGTGCGGTCGTCGGCACGGTGGCCCGGCGGGGTTCGGCGGGCTGTGGTGGTGGGAGCTGTGGTCATCCTTTGTCCCTGTCGAACAGGCCGGTGCGGAAGACGACGAGTGCCGCGCAGGCGAGGCCCAGGACGAGGAGGTCGACGGAGAGCGCCGCCGCGCCGTTGAAGTCGCCTGCCTGGAAGGCGTACTGGTAGGAGAGCTGGTTCGGTGACCAGCTGTCGGGGATCATGCCCCAGCTGGCGAGGGAGACCAGTTGCGGCTCGACGAAGAGCTGGGTGCCGGCCGCGAAGGCGAGGATCAGCATGTACGCGATCCACTTGGTGATCATCGGGATCTGGATGCGAAGGGCGATCTGGAGCGTGTTGGCGCCGTCGATGCGAGCGGCTTCCAGGATCTCGTCGGGGATGCTGTTGAGCGCGCCGTACATGACCACGATCCAGCCGCCGGCTCCGGTCCAGAAGGCGATGATGGTGAAGAGCACCGGCAGGTGACCGGGGGCGTTGACCTGGGCGAGGGTGTTCCAGCCGAAGCTCTTCAGCAGCCATCCGACGGGACTGGCGGCCGGGTCGAGGAGGATCAGGAAGAGCAGTACGCTCGCCACTCCGGCGAGGGCACCCGGCAGGTAGAACAGGAACCGCAGGCTGGTGGAGGTCCTGCGCATGCGGCCGTGCAGCATCAGGGCGAGCAGCACGACCAGGATCATCAGGCTGGCCAGCCACACCACCAGGTACAGGCCGATGTGGAGGAAGGCCGGTCCGAAGCGGTAGTCGGCGAACGTCCGGGTGAAGTTGCCCATTCCGACGAGTTGGTTGCGGGAGTTGGACAGCGCCAGCCATACCGCGTAACCGGTGGGCAGGACGCCGAAGGCGAGGAGGAGAAGGACGTAGCCGGAGACGAAGACGTAACCGGCGCGTCCGACCGGGTTGCGGGCCGAGCGGCCGCCGCGGCCGCCGCTCCGCTCCGTTGCGGGGTGGGTGGTCATCGGTCCGCTTCGCTAGTTGACGGTGTATCCGAGGGACTTGGCCTTGTCGGTGATGGCCGTCTGCCACGTGTCCAGGGTGTCGGTGAGGGTCTTGCCGGAGTTCAGGGCCGGGATCACGGTGGAGGAGTAGATCGCCTCCTGGCTGTACTGGGTGGCGGACCAGCCGGGCCAGATCAGCTCCGCGGATTCCATGAAAACGGGGCTGACGTCCTCGGCGAAGTAGCCAGTCTTCTTCTGGTTGGCGAGCCAGGTGACCGCGGCCTTCTTGTACGCGGGGTAGGTGCCCGCGGTGCCCTGGTAGGCGTCGGAGGTCGCCATCCAGGTCACCAGGTCGGAAGCTGCCTTGAGGTTCTTGCTGTGGGAGGAGACGAACCACAGACCACCGCCGACGTTGCCGGTGTAGTTCTTGGTGTCGCCCTCGAACTTCAGTGGCGAGGCGGCGGCGATCTGCCCCTTGGGGATCTTGAAGGTGGAGTTGAAGAGCACCTGGCCGAACCAGGAGGGGCCGGGGAGCATGAGGACCTTGCTCGCCTCGTTCTTGACGAAGCCGGCGCTGAAGACCGTGTCCTTGGAGACCGAGCCCTTGGCGATCAGGCTGTCGAGCAGCTTGGCCATCCGGGTGCACTTGGAATCCCGCAGGTCGACCTTGACCTTCCTGGCGCCGGTCGCCGTGCTGGCAGGGCACTGGCTCGCCCAGAAGTACACCTCGGCGCTCCAGGCGTCCCCGGCGGTTCCGACCAGGTAGCCGGGGTGCTCCTTGACGACCTTTTCGCCGAGTGCCTGGTACTCCTCCCAGGTGGTCGGGACGGAGTACCCGAAATCGTCCATGAGCTTCTTGTTGTACCAGAGCACGTTCTGCGCCAGGTCGTTGCGAACGCAGTAGGTGTTGCCGTTGAAGGTGCAGGGGTTCAGCGCGCCGTCCGCGAAGCCCTTCAGCGTGGACTGGGGGATCACGTCCTGGTTGACGGGCGCGGCGTAGGGGGTCTTGCCTTGGGATGCCCAGGTGCCGTCGTTGACGTTGGCGCTGAAGGCGACATCGGGCCACCCGCTGCCGGTGCGATCGAACAGCTGGACCTTGGTCTGCAGGTCGTTGGCACCGTTGGCGTCCCCGCTGTATGTGACGATCTTCAGCTTCACGTCCGGGTGCGTCTTCTGGTACGCCTGCACGCCCGGCACGCGGGTGGCGTCGGCCCAGACCGTGATCTCACTGCCCTTCTCCTGGGCGACGGGCTTGAAGGCCGCCGGGGAGGAAGTCGCCGCGGGGGTGGGGTCCGCGCTGCCGCAGGCGGCGAGCCCGAGCAGGGAGACGGCGCCGAGGACGGCGACGGCTGCGTGTCTGAGCTGACGGCGGGAGGAAACCGGAACGTCGTTGTTCATGACTGACCTCGGATCTTGGAAAAGTGGCGCACTGCGGTGAGGGGCGCAGCGTTCGGGGTGTTGGGGACGGGCGGTCGGCCTGGAGTTCGGGCCTGGAGTTCCGGTCGTCATGCCCGGGGTGGAGTGACGGTCTCCTTGTCGACAAATGACTGGAGGGCGGGAGGGTAATCCAACCCCGCCGGGAGGGCGACGCCCGGACCGGTGGGAGCGTGAACGAGGCCATGGGCGTCGATGCCGCTTTCACGGCTGATGGGATTGCCCATGACCAGTGACTCGTAGTAGGTGGTGTTCGAGATGGCCATGCACAGGTGCCGGTTGGGGATCTCCGGCCCGTGCACCTCGGCGCGCAGCCGGTAGGCGTCGGCGAGGTGGGCGGTGCGCATCGCGCCGGTGAAGCCGCCGCGCAGTTGGGTGGAGGCGCGGACTCCGAAAGTGGCGGCGCCGGCCTGGATGAAATCGGCCGAGTTCATGTGCGCCCCGTCGGAGGTCTCCGCCACGAGGAGGGGAACGGCCACCGCGTCGGCGAGACGCTTGTACGCGGTGACGCTGAACTCCCTCATCGGCTCCTCGTACCAGAGGTAGCCGGCGTCCGAGAGGGCGTGCCCGAGATAGATGGCGTCGGGGAGGTCGAAGCCCGCCGACCCGTCGAACATCAGCGGGACGTCGTCGCCCACATGCTCGCGCAGTGCCACCGACAGGCGGGCGTCTCGGCGGGCATCACCCCAGGCATGGAGCTTGATGGCGGGGTAGCCGAGCTCCAGGGCCTGGTCGGCGATGTCCAGATACTCCTCCACCGAGGAGTACGTGACGGTGGAGGCGTACGCCGGTATGGAGGTGCGGTAGCCGCCGAGCATCTGCCACGTGGGCCGGTCGGCGAGCCGTCCGGCCAGGTCCCACAGCGCGGTGTCGACCAGTCCCAGCAGGTAGAGCGGTAGCTCCTCCGTGCGGTCCAGCTCCCACATGCGGTGCCAGAGCCATTCCCGTTGCAGGGGATCCTGCCCCACCAGCTCATTGCGGAGCACCCGGTTCAGCAGGTCCGCCAGGATGACCCCGCTGCCCCGCCGGGGGGCCATTGCCACCCCCTCGGCCCCGTCGTCCGTGCGGATGCGCAGCACCGCGGCCTCACCGTCGGCCGGGCTGCCCAGGAGTCCGTCCCGCCAGACGAAGGACGGGCTGGCTCCCGGCACCCGGACCGGATGGCATTCGACTGCGGTGATGTGCACGGCTTGCACTCCTTGGGAGCGGGAAGTACTGCTGCGAAATTTTCGTGTAACGTAAGTCGTCATACGAATGCTGTCAAGAAGTTCCGCCCAGTAGACTCGCCGTCATCCGCAGCAGCAAGGGGGTCCGCATGGCCAAGGACAACGTCGGCAGAGCAGAGGAGCCAGCCGTTCTCAAGCCCTGGCCCAAGCGTCCGGCCCGGCTGGCGCAGGCCGTCATGGAAAGCCTTACCGACGCGATCGTGTCGGGCGCCATTCCTCCCGGATCGACCCTGCCGGTCGAACCCGAGCTCTGTGAGACGTTCGGCGTCAGCCGAATCACCATCCGCGAGGCGGTCAAGTCCCTGGAGGCCAAGGGGCTGGTCCTCGCCCGGCAGGGCTCCGGCACCACCGTGACCCCGCCCGAGGAATGGAACCTCCTCGACCCCGTCGTGCTCGCCGCCACCGTCCAGCACGACGACCAGCTCGTCGTCCTCGACCAACTGGTCGACATCCGCTCGACGCTGGAAGCCCAAATGACAGCACAGGCCGCGGAGCTGGCCACCGACGACGACCTGCGCGCCATCGAGCGGCTGCTCGCCCGGCTCGACGAGGAGGCCACCGTCCCGGCACGCTTCATCGAGACCGATGTGGTCTTCCATGACCGGATCATGCAGGCATCCCGCAACAGGCTCGGGCGTTCCATCATCCGGATCCTGCACGCCCAGGCGCGCACGACGTACCTCTACAACGGCACACCGGACGCGACCGCGTGCGAGCGGGCCAACGCGGAGCACCGCGCGGTCGCCGAGCGGCTGCTGGACCGTGACTCCGACGGCGCCGCGCAGGCCATGGCGGCACACATCCAGACCGCGTGGAGCCGCCGCCGCTTGCCGAATGTGAGTTCCCCCGTCTCCTGAGGGCACTCCGCCCACCCCGCCCCCGTGCCGATCGGCCGGGGGCTTTCGCGTACCCGAGCCGACTGCGGCCTCCCTCTGTGCGCGCGATCTATTGACGAAATTCGTATGACGTCTAATGTTACAGCCCTATTTCCCTTCCCCTCTGGGTCCTCGGCTCTTCCCCTGGCTCCATGGGCACGGCAGTCCCTCTGAACCACCAGGAAGGTGTCACGTGCGAACAGACCGCCTCCGCCCCGCGGTTCCCGACCGTTTCAGATCATGGCTGGCCGCGGCCGCCTTGATCGGCGCCTCGGCCGCCGCGGTCCTCGTCCCGGCCGGTCCCGCCTTCGCCGTCGGCACGACGCTCTATGCCTCGCCGAGCGGTTCCGGCACCGCCTGCTCCGCGAGCCGGCCGTGCTCCCTCACCCAGGCCAAGACCACCGTGCGGGCGATCAACCACTCGATGAAGGCCGACATCACCGTCGAGCTCGCCGACGGCGTCTACCGGCTCTCCGCGCCGCTCACCTTCACCTCGGCGGACTCCGGCACCGGCGGCCACACGGTGACCTGGAAGGCCGCACCCTTCGCGCACCCGGTGATATCCGGAGCGAAGAAGGTCGGCGGCTGGACCGTGCAGGACTCCACCAAGAACATCTGGAAGGCCTCGGTCGGCCAGGGGATCGACACCCGGCAACTCTTCGTGGACGGGCTCCTGGCGACTCGCGCCCGCACCGCTGTGCCACGCTCCAGTCTGACGCCCACCACCACCGGCTACACCTTCACCAGCAGTTCGCTGAGCTACCTGAACAGCCTCGCCGAGCCCGGCCGGGTCGAGGTGGAGGGCGCCGACTCCTTCACGAACCGGTATTCGCCTGTCTCCGGCATCAGCGACAACGTGATCACGATGGAGCAGCCGGCCTGGAACAACAACACCTTCGGCTACGACACGATCACGAGCCCGTACCAGGACACCGCGTTCTATCTGGAGAACGCCTACGAGTTCCTCGACACGGCCGGTGAGTGGTATCTCGCCCCGACGACCGGCACGCTGTACTACAAGCCGCTGCCCGGGCAGACCATGTCGAGCGCGGACGTCGAACTGCCGCGGCTCGAGTCCCTGCTGGACATCGGCGGCACGTACGCGAAACCGGCGCACGACCTGGCGTTCTCCGGAATCCAGTTCTCGCACACCAGCTGGCTGCAGCCAAGTGGCCCTCAGGGCTATGCCAGCCAGCAGACCGGCGCCTTCATCTACGGCAGCTGGGACCGGCCCTCGGACGCGCTGGCCTCGTGCCAGTCCGGCTGCAAGCTCTTCGAGGCCACCCGCCCGCGCTGGCACCAGATGCCGGCCGCGGTGCAGGTCTCGGCCGCCCACGACATCGCCTTCACCGGTGACCGATTCACCCAGCTCGGCCAGGTCGCGGTGGGCATCGGCAACGACGCCAATGCCCACGCCTCAGGAGTGGGGCTGGGCGCCGACACCGTCAGTGTCACGGGCAGCGTCTTCACCCAGAACGCGGGCGGCGGGGTCGCCGTGGGGGGCGTACAGGCCGACGCCCATCACCCCAGTGACAGCCGGATGACCAACCAGAACATCACCGTCTCCAACAACGTCTTCCACGACATCGCGCTGGACTACCGCGACATGTCGGCGGTGCTGGCCACCTACGTCTCGACGATCGACATCACGCACAACGAGATCTACAACATGCCCTACTCGGGCATCACCATCGGCTACGGCTGGGGCTCCAACGACCCAGGCGGCAGTCCCGACTACCAGAACCGGGGCCTGTACGACTACCAGCCCGTCTACACCACGCCCACCACGGCGAAGAACAACCACATCGACGGCAACTACATCCATGACGTGATGCAGTCCATGAACGACGGCGCCTGCATGTACACCCTGTCGGACTCGCCGGGCAGCACCCTGGATGGCAACTACTGCACGATCAACGACAACTATTTCGGGTTCTACTTCGACGAAGGCTCCCGGCACTACAGCGCGAGCGGCAACGTCTTCCGCCAGACCGGCACCTGGGCGCATGAGAACAACCAGGGCGGCAACTACACCGGTGCCCTCACACTGACCGGCAATTGGACCTCCAACACAGGCACCGACGTCTTCGACGGGCAGCGCGGCAACACGGTCACCGGGACCGTGAACGTCACCGACGGCAACTGGCCCAGCGGCGCCAGGGCCGCCATGGCGGCGGCCGGAGTCCAGCCCGCCTACCGGGCGATGACCGCGGGCCCCGTCACCACCCCCTACTCCACCTACTCCTCCGTACCCGCCGACATCGGCCAGTCCGGCACCACCCTCACCCTCACCGACACAGGCAGGGACATCTGGGCGAAGCGTGACTCCTACAGCACCGCGTACCTGAAGAAGGCCGCCACCTCGGGCACCACGATCACCGCTCGGGTCGACCACCTCGATGCCACCGATCCCTGGGCCAAGGCAGGTGTGGTCCTGCGCAACAACCTGCGCGGCAGCGGCTCCGCTTCCGGCTACGCGGTCATGGTGTCGACCCCCGGTCACGGAGTCGCCTTCCAGTACGACTCCAACGGCGACGGGCGACTCGACAAGAGAGCCACGGTCTCCGGCACCCCGACCGCAGTCTGGGTCCGCCTGACCCGCACCGGCAGCAAGGTCAGCGGGTTCTACTCGACAGACGGCACCACGTTCACCCAGGTCGGCCGCACCGTCGCCCTCGCCTCGGCGGCCACCGCTCAGGACGCCGGCGTGATCCACACGGCGAACTCCAGCACTGTGGGCAGTGCGGTACTCAGCGACCTGACCGTCACCACCTCCCCCTACCAGGCGTACTCCTCCATCCCTGCGACCCTCGTCGACCACGGCGGCAGCTACTCGCTGACCGGCGCGGGAGTGGACACCTGGGCATACGGCACCCAGTACGACGACGAGTACGGGGCGATCTACCGTCCGGCGGCCTTCGCCAGCGGCAACACCGTGACGGTTCGCGTCGACAGCCAGAAGAGCGGCAGCGGCTGGAGCAAGGCCGGCATCATGATCCGCAACAGCGTCAGCGGCACGGGTTCCTCGCTGGGATACGCGGTGCTCGCCCTCACCCCCGGCAACGGCGTCACTCTCCAGTGGGACAGCGACTCCGACGGCTATCTCGACCAGTACACCTCTGCCGCGTCCACCACGACGGCACCCGTATGGCTCCGGCTGACCCGCGACGGCACCACCCTGACCGGCTCGTACTCGACCGACGGCACCTCGTGGACCACCATGTCCTCGACGGCAACCCTCACCGGAGCGGCGGCCACGCAGGACGCCGGGATGTTCTTCACCGCGCACAGCGGTGTCGCCGGTACCGCCGACATGAGCCACTTCACCATCACCTGAACCGACCGTGGACAGGGGCGGAGCCCCGACGGCGGCGGCCGACCAGATACTGGTCGGCGGCCGGCCACCAACGTTGCAGGCTCGGCAAAAGGGGATCACGCCAGCGAACCTTGAGCCGCGATATCGCCTCGCCCCCGCGCCGACCGGCCCGGGGGCGTTCGCATGGCCGTGCTGACCCCCGGCCAATTCCGCGTGCGCAATCTATTGACGAAATTCATATGACGTCTAATGTTACAGCCCTATTTCCCTTCCCCTCCTGTGCCGCTGGGCTCTCCCCCGCCCGCGATGGGCACCGCAGGCTCCCTGAACCACCCGGAAGGTGTCACGTGCGAACAACCCGCATTCGTCCCTCGGTTCCCAACCGGCTCAGATCATGGCTGGCCACAGCCGCCGTGCTCACCGCCTCAACCGCCGCGGTCCTCGTCCAGGCCGGACCGGCCTTCGCGGCCGGCACGACGCTCTACGCCGCGCCGAGCGGCTCCGGCACCGCCTGCTCCGCGAGCCAGCCGTGCTCCATCACCCAGGCCAAGACCAATGTGCGGGCGATCAACAGCTCCATGACGGCCGACATCACCGTCGAGCTCGCCGACGGCACCTACCGGCTCTCCGCGCCGCTCACCTTCACCTCGGCGGACTCGGGCACAGGCGGCTACACGGTGAACTGGAAGGCCGCGCTCGGCGCCCGTCCCGTCATCACCGGAGCGCAGAAGGCCACCGGCTGGACCGTGCAGGACTCGGCCAAGAACATCTGGAAGACCAACGTCGGCACCGGCTTCGACGCGCGCCATCTGTCCGTCGACGGCGTCCTGGCCACCCGGGCCCGCACCGCGCTCACCCGCTCCTACCTGACCGCGACCAGCAGCGGCTACACGTTCACCAACAGCTCGCTGAGCTACCTCAACAGCCTTGCCCAGCCCGGCCGGACCGAGATCCACGGCATCGGATCCTTCACCGACCGCTATGCGCCGGTGACTGGCATCAGCAGCGGCACCATCACGATGGCCCAGCCTTCGTGGGACAACAACACGTTCGGCTACGACACCCTGACAAGCCCCTTCCGGTCCGGCCCTCTCTACATCGAGAACGCCTACGAGTTCCTCGACGCGGCCGGCGAGTGGTACCTCGACACCACCACCGGCACCCTGTACTACAAGCCGCTCTCCGGGCAGGACATGAGCACGGCCGATGTCGAGGTGCCGAAGCTGCAGTCGATCATCAACGTCGGGGGGACCTACTCCTCACCCGCCACCCACATCGCCTTCTCAGGGCTTCAGTTCTCGGGCACCAGCTGGCTGGACCCCACCACCCAGGGCTACGCCAGCCAGCAGACCGGCGCCTACCTCACCGGTACCTGGGACCGTCCGTCGGACGCGCTGACCTCCTGCCAGAGCGGCTGCCAGCTCTTCGAAGCAACACGCCCTCACTGGGAGCAGATGCCCTCCGCCGTCCAGGTCTCGGCCGCCGACCACATCACGTTCACCGGCAACCGGTTCACCCAGCTCGGACAGAGCGGCCTCGGTATCGGCAACGACGCCAACGCCCACACCACCGGCGTGGGTCTCGGCGCCGACACCGTCACCGCGACCGGCAACGTCTTCACCCAGGACGCGGGCGGCGGCATCGTCGTCGGCGGTCTTCAGGCGGACGCGCACCACCCCGGTGACAGCCGGATGGCCAACCGGAACATCACGCTGAGCAACAACCTCATCCACGACGTGGCGCTGGAGTACCGCGACATGTCGGCCATCCTCGTCACGTACGTGAACGGCGCGACCGTCTCGCACAACGAGGTGTACAACCTGCCCTACTCCGGCCTCACCATCGGTTACGGCTGGGGCGTCAACGACGTCGGCGGCAGCCAGGACTACGTCAACCGGGGGCTGTACAACTACCAGCCCACCTACACGACGGCGACCACCGCCGCGAACAACCACGTCACCGACAACTACATCCACGACATCATGCAGCAGATGACCGACGGCGGCTGCATGTACACCCTGTCGGCGTCACCGGGCAGCACCTTCGAACGCAACTACTGCCACACCAACAACGGCTACTTCGGCTTCTACCACGACGAGGGCTCACGGAACTTCACGGACACCAACAACGTCTTCCGCAACACCGGCAGCTGGGGCCACGAGAACGCCAGCTCGACCAACAACACCGGCGCCCTGACCCTCACCGACAACTGGACGAACAACAGTTCCGCGAACATCACCAACACCAACGGCCGCGGTGACGTGGTGAGCGGCACCGTCGTCGTCAGCAACGGCAGCTGGCCGTCAGGTGCCAAGACGGTCATGGACAGTGCCGGTATCCAGCCGCTGTACCGTCCGATGGCCACCGATCCCGTCAACTCGCCCTACAGCGCCTACTCCTCCACTCCGGCCAACACCGGCCAGAGCGGCGGCCGCTTCACCATCACCGACGCGGGCGCGGACATCTGGGGAGCCGGCGGACAGCACGACGACGCCTACGGCACCGTCTTCCGAAACGGGGCGGCCGCCAACGGGACCTCGGTGACCGCCCAGGTCGACAACCTGGACAACAGCAACGGCTGGGCCAAAGCCGGCGTCGTCCTGCGCAACGACCTACCGGGCAAAGGCTCTTCCGCCGGATACACGGTCGTCACGGCGACTCCGAGCAACGGCGTCAACTTCCAGTGGGACTCCAACGCCGACGGTTACCTCGACCAGCTCACCTCCACGGCTTCCGCCGTCAAAGCGCCGGTCTGGGTGCGGCTCACCCGCACCGCCACCACGGTGTCCGCCTACTACTCCACCGACGGATCCACCTTCACCCAGGTCGGCTCGACGGTGACCCTGCCGTCCATGGCGTCCACCCAGGACGCCGGTGTCATCCACACGGCCCACAGCACCGCCGCCGGCAGCGCGACATTCAGCAACCTGCAGATCGTCACCTCTCCCTTCAGGGCTTACAGTTCGACTCCGGCCGCCGTCAGCCAAAGCGGCGGAGTGACCTCCCTGACCAGCGCGGGCATCGACGTATGGCGCTCCGGCACGGCATACGACGACGAGTATGCCGCCGCCTACCAGACGGGGGCCGCTGGAACGTCCTCGACCGTCACCGTCCGCGTCGCCAGTCAGGACAAGACCAACAGCTGGGCCAAAGCCGGCCTGATGCTGCGCAACAACATCGCCTCCGCCGGCTCGTCCGCCGGGTACCTCGTCCTCGCCACCACCCCCGGCAACGGAATCGCCCTGTCGTCGGACTCCAACGGTGACGGCTACCTCGACGCCAACACCATCAAAACCGGAAGCGCCACGGTCGCACCGGTCTGGCTCCGCCTGGTCAGGAGCGGTACGTCGGTCACCGGCTCCTACTCCGTCGACGGCACCACCTGGACCACTGTCGGCACCGCGACACTGACCGGGGCGAACAGCACGGAGGACGCGGGCATGTTCTCCACGGCCCACGCCGGAACCATCGGCACCACCAACTTCAGCCAGTTCTCCGTCAGCTGACGAAGCGGTCCGGGTCACGATCTCCGAAACGAGCTCTGTGTGCCGGTGCGGCCTCCTCACCGGCACACGGAGACTCGCCATGTCCACATGAAGGGTGGCCAGTTGGGTACCTGGTTGGCGCTCCATCGCCTGAACGCTGCCACTGCGACGCGCTCACGCCGAGCCGGCCAGCCTCTGCCGCAGGGCGTCATTGTCGTCGTGGTGGACGACCTCGTCGAAACGCAGCCGCAGCCCGTGCTTGGCCAGTAGGCCGGCCACGATCGCGTCGAGCTGTTCGCGGTGTTCGTTGGATCGGGCCTGTACGTACGCCTCGCGCACCTCGTCGGGTTCGTCGGCGAGGACTTGGTCCATGCGCTCGCGGATGTACCGCTTGAGGTTGATGTGTTCCATGAACACCTCGGTGATGCCCGCTTCGACGAGCTGTCCGAAGAGTTGGTCCAGGAGTTCGGGCTGGGCGGCGAAGTGGGGCAGGAGCGGGCCGACGAAGGCGAAGGTGGGGATGCCGGCCTCGCGTAGTTCCGTGAGGGTGCGCAGGCGGCGGGAGGCGAGCGGGGCACGGACCTCCAGCCAGCGACTGACCTTGTCGTCCGCGGTGGTCACGGTCATGCCGACCTCCGCCCGGGGCAGGCTGATGAGCAGGTCGATGTCGCGGGTGACGACGGGCGACTTGGTCAGGATGCGGACCAGGCCCGGGTACTCGACGGTCTTCAGTTCGCGCAGGATGCCGCGGGTGAGCCGGTACTTGGTCTCGTGGCCCTGGTAGGGGTCGGTGACCGAGCTGAGCAGCATCGTGCCGTGGCGCTTGTGCTCAGGCATCCTGGCCAGTTCTTTGCGGGCCAGCTCGACGGCGTTCTTCTTCACGTACAGGTAGTCGCCCCACTCCGTGACCGACCGGCCGAACTGCCGCCCCGCGAAGGAGGCGAAGCAGTACGCGCAGCCCAGAACGCAGCCGGTGTAGGGGTTGATCACGTAGTCGTTCGACGGGGTCTTCGACTTCTGGATCAGGGTCTTCGCCTCGATCTCGACCGGTTCCATGACGGGAGTCCTCTCCGGTGTCGGCCGCCCGCGCGCGGGCGGCCTCGTTCCTGTGCTGTGCGCGGGGCGAGGCGACTGGACGCCTAACCTGCATCACATGGAACAATAATCTCTGGAAGTTGATTCCATGGAATCTAAATGGTTTGCTGGATGGGCGGCTGATCCGGTCCCTTGATTGCCCGCCTCCGACAGGCGGGCCCCGTGAGCCGTTCCGGCGGAGCGCGGCCATCGACCTCCTGATCGAGCGCACTCCGAAGGGTTACTTTGTCCAGATACGAGACTTTCAAGGAGCGGGTGTGATGACGGTCCCCGCCTTCAACTCGGTCGCCCACTCCCGCAGGGCCCCCACTGTTCCCCGACCGGGAGGCTCGATGCCCGGCACCAGCGCGAAGAGATCCCCGCCCACGTCTACGGCCGCCCGACCGCCCTGACGTAAGCGGCGACAACGCCGTCCTGGAGCACGTCGAGAAGATTCCTGGGAGGTTCGCTCGAGTCGACACCGCGACCCCCGTCCTCGGCGGCGCAGGCATGGCCTTCGCCTTCGACAACGCTCTGTTCGCCCTCGACAGCGCCCAGGGCGCCGAGACCGCACAGATACTCGGCGCCCGCCAGGCCGTCCCCGCCCGCTTCGACAGCTGGGACCACTCCAAAAAGGCCGAAACGAGGTCGAGGCCGCGTTCACCGAAGCCGGCCTCGCCGATCGCCTCGACTTCGCCCGCTCACCACTGCCCCGCGCAAGAACCCAAGGAGCAAGCGACATGACCAGTTCACACATCGACATCGCCCGCACCTACTTCCAGGCCGTCCAGACTGGAGACATGGCCACTCTCGGAGAACTCCTCGACGCCGACATCGTCTGGCACCAGCCCGGTGCCAACCAGTTTTCCGGCGAACACAAGGGTCAAGGCGCCGTCTTCCAGATGCTCGGCAGCATGATGGAGGCCAGCCAGGGCACCTTCGCCATCGACAAGATCCATAGCCTCACGGGCAACGGCGACCTGGTTGCTGCCACCATCCACTTCACCGGCCGCCGCGACGACGCGTCGATGAGCATGGACGGCGTCGACCTCCTGCGTATCGAGAACGGCAAGATCACCGAGATGTGGCTCTTCTCCGCCGACCCGGCCGCCGAAGACGCCTTCTGGGGCTAGAACCCGCGGTGTCCGGGGCTGAACTCGGCCCCGGACACCCATGAACCGATCCGTACACACGCGAAAGGCACCCGCATGCGGAAGATGACCGAGCAGCATTGGCGGGCGTTCGTCACGTACGGCACCCGCACCGGCAAGCTGTCCACCGCCCGCGCCGAAGGCAGCCCCCATGTCACACCGGTCTGGTTCTTCCTCGACGGCGACGACATCGTGCTCACCACCGAGAAGAACGGGGTCAAGGGCCGCAACCTCGCCCGCGACGGACGGTTCGCCCTGTGCGTCGACGAGGACCGGCCCCGTACGCGTTCGTCCTCCTCCAAGGCCGCGCGACGATCTCCGAAGACCCGGACGACATGCTGCGCTGGAGCGGCCTTCTGGGTACCCGGTACATGGGCGACGACCGCACCGAAGAGTACGCCGCACGAAACGGCGGCCCCGGCAACCTCCTCGTCCGGGGTTGCATCGACAAGGTGATCGCCTTCGCCGGTATCGCCGACTGAAGCGTTTGCCGACGGGCCGGGGACTGCGATCATCCGGCCTGGCCGATCAACCCATGAGCACTGCCGAGCCGTCGCGCCTCACGATGCCGGTCGGCCAGGCTGCCTCGGCGCCCGCTTGGCCGGCACCGGCGTCTGTGCGGCGGCCTTCCGTTCCGCCTCCAAGGCGCGCCCGGCCGCGCGCAGCGTGCTGAGGACCGCAGTCACCTCGCGGACGGACTGCTCAGGAATCACCGACCCGATACGCAGTTCCAGCTCCTCCTCGAAGACCTTCAACGCCCCGTCTACCAGCTTCCGCCCCTCGGGCGTGAGCTCGACGATCGAGGAACGGCGGTCGTTCGGATTGGCCCGCCGCCCACACAGGCCCGCCGCCTCCAGGCGATCGACCACCTTGCTCGTTCCACCCACCGTGATCGAAAACTCCTCCGCGATGTCCTGGATCCGCCGCCCTGGGTGCTGCAGCAGCAGGTGCAACACCTCGAACGAGGTCAGCGGCAGGTCGTACTCCGCCCTCAATCGCCCCTCGATGCCATCCCACAGCTCGATCTCCAGGGAAACCAGCTCCCGGTACAGCAGCTTCAGGTCAGCGTCAGCCATCACTCATCTTCCGAAGAACCATCTTCCATGGACAGTAAATTGTAGGCTACTGCCGTCCCCGTCCTGCGGACCGGAGTCCCTCCCCGTGCGGCCCGACCTGGTTGCTGAACTCCGACGTTGCCGGGCTGGGCGGTGCTCTCGACGCCGCTGCTCCCGCAGGCGCCGGTGGGGTCGGACCATGCTCAGAGGGTCATGCGGATCGTCCTGGAGGATGTCGCCAGCAGTGCCATCCAATCCCAGATGAGTGAGCCCAATCGACAGTTGCTCCTCTCCGACCTGGACAGGCTGGCCGTCGGAGCGCGCGCCGAGTGGGGCCAGTTGCTGCTGGACATGCTGGCCGCTGCGCGATGGAAGGGCAATCCGCTGCGGGTGGGTTCAAGACCGGTTTCCGGCCTGGCGGGATCGGCCTCACGCCCCGTGAAGTCGTCCAATCTGGACCCGTTGGGGACACAAGGATAGGAAAGACCGACAAAGGTAGGGGAGCGTCAACACGGTTCACCCCATCTGACCTGCAAGAACGTCACGGATCAGCGTAGAAACTCAAGGGCCGCCAAGATCCTCAAAGGACTCATAATCCGTCGGCCGTGGGTTCGAGTCCCACCCGCCCCACCAGTGCATGTCTCTGACCTGCGGAAACGTTCATTTTGTCCTGTCGGCGCGTCAACTTCGCCTGAACGGAGTGAATCCGCTGCTCGCGACTTCTGAGCGGGGCGAGACTCTTACTCCCATGCCGAGCAGATGCCGCGCTGACCTGCGGTAATGCTGATGATCAGCAACTGTGTCGGCGAGCTGGCAGCATCCCCTCGGCTTCATTTCATGATCCTGGGGACGTGTTGGGGACGCGGGGTTCCGAAGGGGCCTGCTGACAACCGTCCGCGATGACCCTCTGTCCGGCCGCCCGGGAGCTTCCGTGCGGGATTGCTGACCGAGTTCGGCCGCACCTTCGAGGTACTCCATCGCGTCGGCACCGGGGCGTGAGGGTCCGGTACGCGGTGCGCGGGAACTGCCCGAACAGAAAACGGCCCGGTCTGTTCGATGAGCTGCTCGAGTGGGGTGCCGGCGTCGCCCCGAGCAGCCCATGGCAGGTCGGGACTCGCCGCGGCGAGGTTGTCCTCGGCGAGGGCGTGCAGGGGCAGACTGTCTGGTGCGGTCATCGTGCTGATCTCCTTCGAGCTTCGACATCTCGAAGATCAGCCGGTGGCCGTTCATCCATGCGGGCGCCATCCCGATGCCGCACCGCCGCAGCAGGCCGCCGCAGCCGTCCCGGAAGGCCCGCGATCCGCAGAGCCCGGCGACGAGCCGCATCCGTCCTACGCCCCGATCGTCGGCCTCCTCTGAGCAGAAACCCTCAACCGGAAGGACGTCCGTGGCGCACACCGTCTACGACGTCACCACCTTCAAGGGCAGCGTCTCCCCGTACAAGGACGTCGGCAAGGTGATCAACGAGATCATCGCCGGCATCAAGTCGAAGCAGACCACCCAGAGCACCAGACCCGGCGTGACCGCCAACCAGTTCTCCTTCTCCGTCCCGGCCGGCAACATCACGCCGTCCGGAGCCGACCCCACACTCGTTCTCGTCGCCGGAGGCGACCGCAACTACCTGGCCACCAACAACATCAAGGCCAACCTCGACGTCAAGATCGTCCTCGACTCCTCCACCACCAAGACGAAACTCCTGTACACCGGCACCAGCGACCAACTCCAGGCGTACACGAACGACTACGCACTCGTGGCCACCCCCTGAACAGGCCACCCGAGCGCGGGCACGGAGGGCATCAGCAGAGTCTCCGTGTCCGCGCACGTGCATGCGCGACCCCTCACAAGGCCTCTGACCGCTGTTGATCGGGCTTGTCGGCCAAGCCGCCCAAGAGGGCGTTGATGGCCCGCTCGGTGGAGGCGGCCATGTCGACGGAGTCGGGGGCGAGGAGCCACTGGATCTGAAGGCCGTCCATGACGGCGATGATGGCGTTGGCCGCGTCTTCGAGGTCGAGGTCGGGGCGCGTCTCGCCGAGTTCGCACGCTTCGGCGAGAGCGTCGGTGACGAAGGTGCGCAGGCCGGTGTAGCGGTCGCGGAAGTAGTCCTGGGCGGGGTGGCCTTCGGTGACGCTCTCCGCCGAGAGGACCGCGTACAGCCGGACGATGCCTTCGCGTTCGGTGTTGCGGCGGACGGTGTCGACGAGGTGGCGCAGAAAGGCCAGGCCGCGGGGGCGGTCGGGGCCGAGCTGTTCGATGTCGGTCGCGTCGCGCAGGTCCAGCACGCTGGTGAGCAGCTGGGCCTTGGAGCGGAAGTAGTGCAGGACGCCGGCCTGGGTGACTCCGGCGCGGTCGGCGATCTCCTGGAGTGAGGCGTTGTTGTAGCCGCGCGCCGCGAACGTGTCCATGGCGATCCGCAGGATCTCCTGCCGTCGCTGCTGGGCTTTGAGGCTCTTTCCCGCGCGGGGCTGCCGCTCCCCGTTCGGCGTGCTCTCGCTCATCATGCGGAGTCTACGGGGCTGTCTGTCAGTGGTCACCTTCCGATCAAACCCGAGAAAGAACTTACGCACAAGGGCTTACTAAGTACTTAGTAAGTGTGCTTTTCTGCTCTCCGTTCCGCCCGATTCGTGCCGCGCCCCGGCCTGGAAGGACGAGCATGAGCCGCCCCGCCCTCCCCGATGACACCGAACTCCGTCACCGCGTCCGCGGTTTGGACCTGGACTCCAAGGTCCGGCTGCTGACCGGCGCCGGCCTGTGGAGACTCCCGGCAGAGCCCCGGCTCGGTCTGTCCGCGGTGACGATGTCCGACGGCCCGCAGGGCGTACGGGGGACCGGCGACGACCCGGACGAGACCGGCCTGCTGGCGCCCGCGCCGAGTGCGCTGGCGGCGGCCTGGGACACCGAGCTCGCGGAGCGGCTCGGGGAGCTGTTCGCCACGGAGGCCCGCCGGAAGGGGGTCGACGTGGTGCTGGCGCCGGTGGTCAACCTCCAGCGCACGCCGGTCGCCGGGCGCCACTTCGAGTACTTCTCCGAGGACCCGCTGCTCACCGGCACGCTGGCCGCCGCCGTCGTGCGCGGTCTGCAGAGCCGGGGCGTGGGCGCGTGCCTCAAGCACTTCGTGGCCAACGACTCCGAGACCGACCGCACCGAGTACCGAGCCCGGCTGGACGAGCGGACGCTGCGGGAGGTCTACCTGGCCCCCTTCCAGCAGGTCCTCGCCGAGGCCGAGCCGTGGAGCGTCATGGCCGCGTACTCGGGCGTCGACGACGGGACCGAGTCCGCGCGGATGACCGAGCACACACGGCTGGTGCGCGAGGTGCTGAAGGGGGAGTGGGGGTACGACGGGCCCGTGGTCAGTGACTGGGCCGCGACCCGTTCCACCGTGGCCTCGGCGGTGGGTGGACTGGATCTGGCGATGCCCGGCCCCGAGCCCCTGTGGGGCCGCCCTCTCGCCGAGGCCGTGCGTGCGGGCGAGGTGGACGAGCAACTCGTCGACGACAAGGTGCTCCGGCTGCTGCGGCTGGCCTCGCGCGTCGGCCGGCTCGACGAGCCGGGGCCGGCCTCCGTCCCGACCGCGCCCCCCGTCTCGACCGCGCCCACTCCGGAGGAGTTCCGGTTGCTGCGCGAGGTCGCCGCACGGGGCACGGTGCTGCTCCGCGACGAGGCGGACCTGCTGCCGCTGACCTCGGACGGCATCCGCAGCGTGGCGCTGATCGGCCCCAACGCCGTCGCACCGTACCTCCAGGGCGGCGGCAGCGCCTACGTCCCCGCGGTACGCACCGTGTCCTACGAGGAAGGACTGCGCGCCGCACTCCCCGAGGACGTCCAGCTGACCGTGCACCGGGGCGGCGACGCCCGCCTGCGCCTGCCGTACGCCTCCGCCGAGCTGCTCACCGACCCCGACAGCGGCGCGACGGGCATACGCGCCGACCACCTGGACGCCGAAGGCAACCGCATCGGCGGCGAGATCCGTGCCACCGGCGACTGGACCACGTACGACGGCTTCGGCCCGGCGATCGACCGGGTGCTCCTGCGCACGGAGCTGACCCTCACCCAACCGGGCACGCACCGCCTGGAATTCGGATGCTCAGGACGCTTCAGCGTGAGCGTCGACGGCGAGGAGGTCCTGGCCGGCGAGGACGACCGGGGAGTGGAGCTGGTGCTGGAGTCCAGCCACAACCACCCGCCCCAGCGGGGGATCGACATCGAGGCCGGGCCGGAAGGGCGCAAGCTCGCCCTCGCCCTGGACCTCACCGTCGTGGACGCCGGTGGCTACGGCCGCTTCGTCACCGCCCAGGTCCGGCACGCCCCGCCCGGCCCGACCCCGTACGAGGAGATCGCCGAAGCCGCCGCGGCAGCTCAGGCGGCCGATGTGGCCGTCGTCGTGGTGGGCACCAACGAGGAGGTCGAGTCCGAGGGCTGGGACCGCACCGGCCTCGACCTGCCCGGCCACCAGAACGAACTGGTCCGCAAGGTGATCGCCGCCAACCCGCGCACCATCGTGGTCGTCAACGCCGGTGCCCCGGTGCTGCTGCCCTGGGCCGATGAAGCCCCCGCCCTGCTGTGGGCGTGGCTGCCGGGCCAGGAGGCCGGTCACGCGCTCGCCGATGTGCTGCTGGGCCGTACCGAGCCGTCGGGCCGACTGCCGTGGACGCTGCCCGCCCGCGCCGAGGACGTCCCCGTTCCCGACGCCCGCCCCCGCGACGGAATCGTGGACTACGCCGAGGGCGTCCACGTCGGTCACCGGGCCTGGGACCGGGACGGGCTCGTCCCCGCCTTCCCGTTCGGTCACGGTCTGGGCTGGACCCGATGGGCGTACGAGTCCGTGACCCTCTCCCCGACTCCCGTCTCCGCCGCCTCCCCGACCAGCCCCGCAGGCGGAGACGGGCTCAATCTGACCGTGGCACTGACCAACACCGGCCCCCGGGCCGGCCGTGAGGTCGTCCAGGTCTACCTGGAGCCACCGCAGGACGGCTCCGACCGGCAGGTGCGCCTGCTCGCCGGCTTCGCCACGATCCAGGCGGCGCCCGGCGAACGCGTCACCGCCGAGGTACGCGTGCCCGCCCGCGCCTTCGAGATCTGGGACGGCGAGGCGAGTGCGTGGCGCACTCCGCCGGGGCGCTACCGCCTGCATGTCGGACGTTCCAGCCGTGAGCCGCGTCTCACCGCCGAAGTGACCGTCGACGACGGCCGCCGGCACCCCGCAGTCTGAGCCACCCCCGGCTGCTCAACCCTTTTGCCCCGCCCCGGCCTCACCCTCATCAGCACGACCGCAAGGAGCCGCAACCATGAGCACCATCCGTCCCGCCACCAGAACCCTTCAGATCGCCTGTGCCACCATCGCGGCGGCTCTGCTGGCCACCGGCTGCGGCCGCAGCGACGACTCCTCGGCCGCCGACAACGCCCCGGCCAAGATCGGCAGCGGCAAGGCCAAGGGCACGCTGGTCATGTGGTCCATGGGCGACAAGGCCGACAAGGACCTGCAGAGCCTGGCGAAGAAGTTCGAGCAGCAGAACCCGGGCGTGAAGGTGCAGATCACCGCGGTGCCGTGGGACGCCGCGCACGAGAAGCTGACCACCGCGATCGCCGGCGGCAACACCCCGGACATGTCGTTGATCGGCTCCACCTGGATGGCCGAGATGGCCGCCATGAACGGCTTCCAGGCCACCCCGGCGTCCTTCAAGTCGTCCGCGTTCTTCCCGGGCCAGTGGGACACCACGAAGTACAAGGACACCTCCTACGGCGTCCCGTTCATCGCCGACACGTCGGTGATCTACTACCGGAGCGACATCACCACGAAGGCCGGTATCAAGGGCGCTCCCGCCGGCGACTGGGCCGGATATCTGAGGGACCTCAAGGCCATCCAGGCCACCGCGGGTAAGCAGAACCCCAAGCTGCGCAACGCCACCCAGCTCCAGGTCGGCTTCAACTCCTGGCTGTTCTGGCTGCCGATGGTCTGGCAGCAGGGCGGCGACATCTACGACGCCGACGCGAAGAAGTTCACGTTCGACACGCCCGCGGTCACCAAGGCCCTGGAGTACTACAGCGGCGTCTTCAAGGACAAGCTCTCGCCGAACGACAAGACCGACGCCCGCCAGAACATCCAGAACGGTCTGATCGGCACCGTGCAGCAGGGCGCCAGCACCGGCGGCGACCTCCACAAGAACGCCCCCGACCTGGACAGCAAGTGGCAGACCATGCCGCTGCCGAAGGGCACGCAGGCGGCCGGCCTGGCCGGCGGCAGCGACCTGGCGGTCTTCAAGGACGCCAAGAACGCCGACGCGGCCTGGAAGTTCGTCCAGTTCCTGACCGAGCCGAAGAACCTGGCCGCGTACGGGCAGGCGTCCGGCAACCTGCCCGCCGCCGTCCAGTCCTGGTCGGAGGGCGAGCTGAGCGAGAACACCAAGATGGCGGCCTTCGAGACCCAGCTGAAGGTCACCAAGGCCCCGCCGGCCATCACGACCTGGCAGCAGGTCGCCGACGCCATCGACTCCGAGCTGGAAAAGCTCGCCTACGGCAAGACCACCGTCGCCGACGTGCAGAAGACCTTGCAGTCCAAGGCCACCAGCATCGGCGCCGGCCGCTGAGCGCCGACGCCCGCATCCCTCGTACGGACGGATGACCACGATGCCCACGACCACTCTCGCGGGGCAGGGCGCCCAGGAGGGAGACACCGTCGGCAAGCGGCCGGCGGCCACTCCCTCGCTGCGGCGCAGCACCGCGCGAGGCCGCCAGACCCGCGCCGCCTGGGTCCTCGCCGCCCCGTTCCTCGCCCTGTTCCTCGCCTTCATGCTGCTGCCGGTCGTCTGGTCGACGCTGATGAGCCTGACCGACACCCAGAGCGCCGACCTGCGCACACCGCTGAACGTGTCGTTCACCGGCTTCGACAACTACGTACGGCTCTTTGAGGACCCTCAGTTCTTCACCGCCCTGCGCAACACCGGTGTGTTCGTCCTGGTGGCCCTGCCTCTGACGCTGGCCGCCGGACTCGCTGCGGCGGTCGCCCTCGACAGCGGCATCCGCCGCTTCCGTGCCCTCTTCCGGGTCGGCTTCTACCTGCCGGTGATCACCAGCATCGTGGCCGTCGCCGTGGTGTGGAAGACCCTCCTCGAACCCCACGCGGGCCTGGTGAACACCGTCCTCGCCTGGTTCGGGATCGACGGCCCGGCCTGGCTGGCCGACACCCGTTTCGCCCTGCCCGTCATGATCGTGCTGGCCGTATGGCGCAACCTCGGCACCGTCATGATCATCATGCTGGCGGGGCTCCAGTCCGTCCCCCAGTCCCTGATGGAGGCGGCCGAACTCGACGGCGCCGGGGCCTGGCAGCGGTTCTGGCGGGTCACGTTCCCGCTCCTGCGTCCCGCCCTCCTCCTCACCGCTGTCACCACCGGCATCGGCTACCTGCAGTTCTTCGACGAACCCTTCGTCATGACCGACGGCGGACCGCTGGACTCCACGCTGTCGGCCACGCTGTACGCCTACAAGCAGTTCGGCAACGGCAACTACGGCATCGCCTCGGCCGCCGGCTACGTCGTCTTCGTCCTGATCATCGCCCTGACCGTGCTGCAGTTCCGCATGCTGCGGGACAAGGACTGATGCCCCGATGACCACCACCACGATCAACACCGCCAAGGTGCTACGACGCCGCCGCATCCGGCAGGAATGGGGTCGCCCCTGGCTCTACCTGCCGCTCACCGGCCTGCTGCTGCTCATGATCACGCCGTTCCTGTGGATGCTGTCCAGCGCGTTCAAGTCCGAGGGCGACATCCGCAGAGTTCCGCCGGACCTGATTCCCACCAGCCCCACGCTCGCGAACTTTCGCGAGCTGTTCAGCAGCCTCGACTTCACGACGATGTTCGCCAACTCCGTGATCGTGGCCCTGGCTGTCACCGCCGGGAACCTGATCTTCTGCTCCATGCTGGGCTACGCCCTGGCCAAACTGGAGTTCCGGGGGCAGCGCGCGGTGTTCGGCCTGGTCATGGCCACGCTGATGGTGCCGGGCCTGGTCACTTTCGTACCGCTGTACGTACTCGTGGCCAACATGAAGCTGACCGGCTCCCTGCTCGGGCTGATCCTGCCGTTCCTGGCCACCCCGTTCGGGGTCTTCCTGATGCGGCAGTTCATCTCCACCCTGCCCGACGAACTCATCGACGCCGCCCGCGTCGACGGTTGCCGTGAACTGGCCATCTTCTGGAAGATCATTCTTCCGCTGACCAGGCCGGCCCTCGCCACCCTGGGGATCATCACCTTCCTCGGCTCCTGGAACAACTTCCTGTGGCCTCTGGTCGTGGCCCAGAACGAGAGCCAGTACACCCTCCCCGTCGGCCTCGCTCTGGCCAGCAGCGGACAGGACTTCACCCGCTTCGGCGTCCTGCTCGCCGGAGCCGTGGTCGTCCTGCTGCCGGTGACGATCGTCTTCCTTCTGTTCCAGCGCCACTTCGTGGCCGGCATCGCCACGACCGGTCTGAAGTGACATCAGCCCCGGCGCCCTTACCCGGGCCCCACGCGCCGGTTCCGCACCACCCCCGTCATGCACGCGCGCCGCCGTGCATGGCCGTCATGCCCGCAAGGAGCCGCACCATGAACCGCACCACCCGGCAATGGCGCCGGACCGCCCTGACCACCACCGTCGCCGCCGCCGTGCTCGCGACCCTCCCCGCCCTTCCGGCCGCCACCCCGGCCTCCGCCACCCCCACGTCCGGCACGGCGTCGGTCTGGCTGACCGACCCGTCCACCGGCACCTACCTCTCCAAGCAGTCGCCGGTGACCTGGAAGACCAGCGCGGCATCCACGAGCACCAAGACCATCACGGTCGACACCACCCGCAAGTACCAGCAGATGACCGGCTTCGGAGCCTCCTTCACCGACTCCTCCGCCTGGCTGGTCGGCACCAAACTCACCACCAAGCAGCGCAACGCTCTGATGCGCGACCTGTTCAGCCGCAGCGACGGCATCGGTCTGAGCTTCCTGCGCCAGCCCATGGGCGCCACCGACTTCACGGTCAACGGCAACTACTCCTACGACGACATGCCGACCGGCGGGAGCGACCCCACGCTCGCCAACTTCTCCATCGACCAGGACCGGTCGTACACCATCCCCCTGCTGAAGCAGGCCCGAAAGCTCAACCCGCAGCTGACCGTCATGGCCACCCCGTGGAGCCCGCCCGGGTGGATGAAGACCGGCGACACGATGAACGGCGGCCAGATCAAGCCCGCTGCCTACCAGCAACTCGCCGACTACTTCGCCAAGTTCCTCAAGGCGTACAAGGCGGCCGGGGTCCCGGTCCGCTACGTCACCCCGCAGAACGAGCCGCTGAACAACACCTCCGCCTACCCGAGCACGAGCCTGACGGCGGACCAGGCCAAGACCTTCATCAACGACTACCTCGCCCCGACCCTGCGCAAGCAGCACCTGTCCACCGGCATCCTGGGCTACGACCACAACTGGGACGTCACCAGCTACCCCGAGTCCCTGTACAGCGACGCGGCGAGCGCGAAGAACGTCGCCGGAACGGCCTGGCACTGCTATGCCGGTGACGTCTCGGCGCAGTCCGTCGTCCACAACGACTACCCGAACAAGCCCGCCTTCCAGAGCGAGTGCTCCGGCGGCAGCTGGGAGGGCACCGACGCGGGCGCCACCTTCGCCGGAACGATGGACAACATCATCAACGGCCCGCGGAACTGGGCGAAGAGCATCATCCGCTGGAACATCGCCCTCGACGGCTCCAGCGGCCCGACGAACAACGGCTGCCAGGGCTGCCGCCCGGTGGTGACCGTCTCCCAGAACGCCGACGGCACCTACTCGTACAAGCCGACGGCCGACTACTGGGGCCTCGCCCAGGCCAGCAAGTTCGTCCAGCCCGGCGCCCGCCGAGTCGCCTCCAACTCCTTCGGCAAGGGCGACCTCGAGGACGTCGCCTTCACCAACCCCGACGGTTCCACCGCGCTGATCGCCTACAACTCCGGCACTGCAGAGCGCACCTTCACCGTCAGCTGGGGCGACCGCGCCTTCACCTACACGCTCGCCGCGGGAGCAGCCGTCACCTTCACCTGGAACGGCACCCAGCGTGGCAGCACCGCGCCGTCCGCCATCGGCTCGGTCGACATCCCCTTCCGCAACTCCGACGGCAGCCAGGCCCTGATCAGCTACGACAGCAGCATGCTCGCCGAGCAGCCCCAGGTGCGCGTCGGCGACCAGTGGCTCGGCTACACCCTGCCCACCGGTGCCTCGCTCACCCCGCCCACCGGCGACGTGGCCCTGTCCCGCGACGGCTGGCAGGCTTCGGCGTCCGCGAGCAGCTCGGACGACCCGCCGTCCAAGGCCATCGACGGCGACGCGTCCACCCGCTGGAGCCTGGGCCACGGCATGCAGCCCGGCGACTGGTTCCAGGTCGACCTCGGCTCCACCCAGACCTTCGACCAGGTCGTCCTGGACACCACCACCTCGTCCGGCGACTACGTCCGCCAGTACGAGGTGTCCACCTCCGACGACGGCATCACGTGGAGCAAGCCGATCGCGACCGGGGCGGGCAGCACCGTGGCCCGGATCCTGCTGCCCACCACCACCGCTCGCTACATCCGGGTGACCAACGAGGCCGGCTCCGGCAGCTGGTGGTCCATACACGACCTGACCGTCCTCGCTCCCTACGGCAAGGCCACCACAAGTGCGAGCGAGACCGGGGGCGTTCAGCGCAAGAGCGCGGCAATGCCCGACGGCACCCGGCTGACAGCCGTCTACAACTCCGGCGGCAGCATCGCCACGTTCGACGTCCCGTGGGGCGACACGACGTACAGCTACCGCCTGCCCGCCGGTGCCGCAGCGATCTTCACCGCCCGTTCGGCCTGAACCCGAACCTCACCCCCCACAACTCCCCCTCGTGATCTGGGTCATACACCGCGACGCCGCTCTGCGAGCCGCATCGGCAGGCCGTCGTGAACCAGCCACGCATACCACCCCGAGGAGGTGGCGTTTCGATGAAGGAAAAGGAATACGGCGAGGCCGAAGGCGACATGGGAATGAGGCTCGGTACCTCGCGCCGCAGGTCGGCCTGGGCTCGTTTCACGGGCGCGGCGACATCCGTCGTGTCAGCGGTTTCCGTGGTGATCGGCCCGGATGCCCGTGCCAGAGCCGGCGCCCCGGTCCACTCGCGGACCGTACAGTCCACGATCCCGTCGGCGACCGTCCGGCCAGGTGCCCGCGCACGCACCCTCGGGAGGACAGCGTCGATCGGGCTGGCCTTGGCCGGCCTGCTCCTGGGCACGGCAGTCGTGCCCGCCTCGTCCACCCCCGAACCGGGTAAGACCGGCGGGAACGACGGCTGGGTGCTGAGCACGACCGACACCTCGAAGAACTACTCTCCGACGTTCGTCGGCAACGGCTACCTTGCCGCGCGGGTGCCTGCAGCGGGTCACGGATACAGCAGCACGCCCATCGTCACCCAGTCCCAGCTGGCCGGCTTCTACGGCGCGCCCTGGAGCGGGGCCGAGGAGCGAGCCAGCCTGCCGAGCTGGACCACGCTCGGCTTCGGCGGCAGTGGCAGCGGCGGTGTCTACGGGATCGGGAGCTGGTCCTGCGGATTCAACCAGCTGTGCCCGGCCGCGTACGGGAAGATCTCCGGCGGCGCGTTCGTCGAGAACTCCCATCCGGGCGGGATCGTGGGCGGCTATTTGGCCGGCCTGAACACCGGTGGGCCGACGGTCGGCGGCACCGGCGTCGTTCCGATTCGTGACGCGCCGGCCGGCAAGGCCACGCTGGCCATCCGGTACTCCAACGGCAGCGGCGACCCGCAGACGATCCACCTCGGCGTCAACGGCACGCTCCAGCAACTCACCGTGCCCAGCACGGGCAGTTGGGACGACTGGGCGGTGATGACCGTGCCGGTGACGCTGACGGCGGGTGACAACACACTCGAGATCACCGTCAAGGAGGGTGACACGGCGCGGGTGAACGTCGACTACCTCGCGGCGTATCCGGACGGCTCACAGTCACCTACGGAGATCGCCCCCCGGACGGTCGGCACCACCAGCAAGTACCGGCAGTCGCTGGACCTGCGCACCGGCGTGCTGAGCACGTCGTTCGACTGGACCTCGCCCGCGGGCGACACGACCAGCTTCGCCTACGAGGTCAACGCCAACCGCGCGGAGGGCCATCTGGGGACGGTGACCGTGCGCGCCGTACCGCACTGGAGCGGAACGGCCACCGTCGTGGACGAGTTCGACGGCCGGGGCCTGCACCGCGCCTCCACCACCGACCCGCAGGTGGACGGCAAGAACGCGGCCCTCTCGCAGACCGTCGTCACCGACGGAAAACTCGCCACCGCCGGGCTCAACTCGGTACTGCGCGTCAACGACAAGGCCGTGCCGACCAAGTCGATGGACGTACCCGACGGCAGCGCCGCACAGCGCGCCGTGTTCCCGGTCCGCGCCGGTCGGACGTACCGGATCACCAAGTACGTGGGCATCGCTTCCAGCGTCGACACCGACCGATCGCTCAAGGACGCGACCCCGCAGCAGGCCGCAGCGAGTACCGCGGCCCGCGCCGCCGAGACCGGCTACCAGCAGCTGCTCGCCCGCAACAACAAGGAATGGTCACGGCTGTGGCAGTCGAGCATCTCGATCCCCGGTGACAGCGCCATGACCGCGCAGATCCACGCGTCGATGTTCTACCTGCTCGCCAGCATGCGACCCGGTGTCACCTGGAGCACCAGCCCGGGCGGGCTGTCCTCGGACGGCTACAGCGGTCACGTGTTCTGGGACATGGAGACCTGGATGTACCCGGCGCTGCTCGCCCAGTACCCCGACATCGCCAACGGGGCAAACACCTACCGGCAGAAGCTGCTGTCCGCGGCCGAGGCGAACGCCGCCAAACTGTCCACTCCCAGCCAGCCGATCAAGGGCGCCAAGTTCGCCTGGGAGAGCGCGCTGACCGGCAAGGAGACCGCCCCCGACCCCTGGGGCACATACGAGATCCACATCAACTCCGACATCGCCCTTGCGCAGTGGCAGTACTACCAGGCGAGCGGCGACACGGCGTGGCTGCGGGACAAGGCCTGGCCGGTGCTGAAGGGCATCGCCGACTACTGGGCCACCCGCGCCGTACCCAACTCCTCCGGCGGCTACGACATCAACGACGTCATGGGGCCGGACGAGTACAACTACCCGGTCGACAACAGCGCGACCACCAACGCCGGCGCGCAAGCGTCACTGCGTATCGCGATCCGCGCCGCCCAACTCGTGGGCCGGACCGCCGACCCGGCGTGGAAGAAGGTCGCCGACGGCCTGAAGATCCCGGTGGACACCAAGAACAACATCCACCCCGAGTTCGACGGCTACGACGGGCGGACCGTCAAGCAGGCCGACGTCACCCTGCTGCAGTACCCCTGGGCTGTGCCGATGTCGCCGAGCCTGGCCCAGAACGACCTCGACTACTACAAGGAGCGCACCGACCCGGGCGGCCCGTCCATGACGGACGCGATCGCCGCCATCAACGGCGCGGCCCTCGGATCGCCCGGCTGCCAGGTCTACGACTACCTGCGCAACAGCGCGGACCCGTACCAGGCCGCACCGTTCAACCAGTGGTACGAGACCCGCAACGGCGGAGCGTTCAACTTCACCACCGGCCAAGGCGGCTACCTGCAGGAGTTCCTGTACGGGTTCACGGGGATGCGTTGGGGAACCAACGTGATCACCATCGACCCGTTCCTGCCGCCGCAGCTGCCGGGGGTGAACATCACCGGGGTGAAGTGGCACGGACGCACCTTCGACGTGACCGTCGGCCGGCAGACCACCAAGTTGACCCTGCGCTCCGGCAAGTCACTCCCGGTACGCGTCGGCAGCGGTGACGTGCGCGAGGTCAAGTCCGGCACACCGCTGAACGTGCCCACCAGGCATCCGGCGGGCGACGCGACGCAGTGCGACTCGTAAACATGGCGAGCGCGTATCCAACCGACGCGCAGTCGCCGTAACCGTCGGCCCGGTCTGTACGTCAGGGCAGACCGGGCCGGCCAGAACCGTCCCCCTCGGCCGGTAGCGTCCCCGCTCTCCGGCCGTGGGGGATGCTGAGGGCTCGGTGTCCGACCACGGCGTCCGCGCCGCGAGTGCCCGCCGGTCCTCAGCCCGCTGCAGACTCGGTGGCGACCTGACCGCGAGCGCGTCTCCGCACTGGGCCACCGCCCTGCCCGGCGGCCAGCCGCATCTGCGGTGGTTAGCGAACCGGTCACCACCGAGGACAGCGTCGTGCGACGAGCGACAGGTGATCGCCCGTCGGCGACCGGCTCGCCTGGTTCTCCCCACACGTGTTCGCCTCCGGCAGCCGCCTTCGCAGTCGATGGCGGCTGCCGCCTGAACGACGTCGAACGCGACGATGGCAGAGCTGCGTTCGACCTCCTCACTGCCGATGCGGTGGTCTGCCTGGTCTGTGGTCTGTGGTCGATGGTCGGTGGCCTTGCACATGACCTCGCTCGCGGTTCGGCAGAACTCCCTGCCGGCGAAGGGCCGACCGCTGAGGACCGCTCCCAGCGAGGCACGGGAAGCCAGGGCACGGCCTCGACCACCCACCGGTCCCATCCCTTTCATTTCCGCCACCCTCTCGTTCCTCACAGCCCGTTCAGCAAGGAGCTGCGTCCGTGCGCACCGCCAGAACACTGCAGACCCGGCGGGTCGGCCAGTTCCGGTTCGGCGGGCGCGCGAGGACCATGAGACACGGTCGTGAAGAGGCGCGTGATCTATAAGGCGTCGGGCAGTCGCCCCTGGCACCCTTCAGCTCAACACGGCAATGCGTCACCCACCCGGCCTATAGTCGCAATCTGTATGCGTCTTGTTACTCTGAGCTAGCGATGCGGCTGTGGTGGGGCGCGAGTGGTCGCGTTGTCCCGGGGCGTATGACCGGCCTGGAATCGGAGGCCTGACCTGCTCCTGTCCTGCCGAAGGCCACTGAAACCCGGTGCTCCGAGCGCAAGCCGCTTTGGGTCCCGCTCCATGGCAAGTGCGAGGCAGAGATGGGAACTACGTGATCAGACGAACAGCCTGGCGGGCGGTGTTGGCACTGAGTTGTGCCGGCCTCATGCTGGCCCCCGTTACCCCGGCCTCCGCCCAACCTGGCGATGGCAAGCTGACGGTCAATGTGTTCAGGGAGTTCGCCGCGAAGGGCACTCTCGATCCGCAGATCCAGACCGCCCTGGCCGGCGCGACCATTCGCGTGACGAGCGACCACGGCAGGGTGCCGCCACAGACCTACACGGTCGGTCCCAACGGAACCATCACCATCGACTTCACCAACTGGCCGGGCTCCAGGGGGAAGTACAAGGTCGAGCTGATCGACTGGCCGAACAAGTACGACCCGGCCACCGGCACCGGGTTCCTGCAACCGGCGTTCGCCGGCACGGGATTGTCCTCCCACCTCAACTACGTGAACCTGGAAGAGGGGCAGGACGCCACGCTCAACCTGGCCGTGTGGAATCCCGACGACTACTGCCAGGACAACCCGACCCTGGTCACGGCCTGCCAGCAGGCAGCGACGAAGCCGGGCCAGAAGACCCTGGTCACCTTCCCGTACAACTCCCGCGGTGACACCCAGGGCAGCACCACGAACCCGAAGCCGATCGCCACCGTCCAGGACACCGGCGCCGTGTACGGGCTGGCCTACCGCAAGAAGGACAAGCGGATCTTCTCCGGCGCCTACGCCAAGCGCCACACCGAGTACGGCCCCGGCGGCCAGGGCGCGATCTACGTGACCGACCGGACCACCGGCGCCACCAGTGTGTTCACGAGGGTGCCGAATGCGGGAACCACCGCCCACAACCAGGGCAACCGGGTGGACGCCCCGTTCGCCAACCGGCCCGGCAAGGAGTCCCTCGGCGACATCGAGATGTCCTCGGACGGCTCCGAGCTGTACGTCGTCAACATGAACGACGGCAACCTCTACACCTACGACGCGACGCAGGCCACCGCCGGCGCACCCAAGCGCGCGCCGATCCAGATCCCGGATTCCGCCTGTTCTCCTCCCGGTGACTGGCGGCCGATGGGGTTGGGTGTGCGCGACGGTGTGGTGTATGTGGGCGGCGTCTGTTCCGCCGAGAGCACGCAGGATGTCACCAAGCTGCGGGCGGTGGTGTGGACGTACAACCCGGCCACTGCCACGTTCGGCGCCGCACCCATCGTCGACGAACCACTGAACTTTCCCCGCGACCCGGCCAACGATCCCACGCCGGGCGACTGGAAGCCGTGGACGCGGGACAACCTGGCCCAGTTCCCCATGGGGAACGTGGCCTACCCGCAGCCGATGCTCAGCGACATCGAGATCGAGCGCGACGGCGGCCTGGTCCTGGGCTTCCGCGACCGGTTCGGCGACCAGTCCGGGCTGGTGATTCCCAACGCCAACCCCAGCGGACCCGTCGAGAGCACCGTCACCGGCGGCGACATCATCAAGGTCTGCCGCAAGTCCGACAGCACCTACCACTGGGAGGGCAGCACCGACTGTCCCCGTCCCCGCGGCGGCAACGAGTGGTTCACCGGCGACACCTATCACACCGGGACCGGCCATCGGGAGGCGGCGTGGGGGGCGCTCGCGCTGCCGCTGCAGCAGGACACGATCGCCAGCACCTTCCTGGACCCGTATCGAACCGTCAACTCCGGCGGGACCGGGTGGTTCGACCGCACGACGGGCCACCGTGACGCGACCCGGGACGGGTTCGGGGTCGTCTACGCCACGGACGGCGGCTTCGGCAAGGCCAATGGTCTGGGCGACCTGGAACTGCTGTGTGACGACCCGCCGGTGCAGATCGGCAACCGGGTCTGGCTGGATGACGGTGGCGGCAGCCAGAACGCCAGGTACGACGAAACCCTCGGCATCCCCGGCGTGACCGTCACCCTCAAGGACGCGTCCGGCAAGGTCATCGCGACGAAGAAGACCGACGTCAAGGGCGAGTACTACTTCGATCACCGCGACGGACTCCTGCCGAACACCGACTACACGGTCGAGTTCGACAAGACCACCGCCGACACCAGCAACCTGCCGGGCGGCATCACCATCGCCGACCTGATGTGGACGCGCACCACGGGCCGTGACCCGGCGACCAACTCGGACGCCGAGCCGGCCGGCGGCGACGAACAAGCCGCGACGGCCGTGGCGAAGGTGACGACCGGTCCGCCCGGCTCGGTCGACCACGACCTGGACGCCGGGATGTGGGCGGGCACCTGATAGCCACCCACGTCAGCCGGGAGCTCCGGGCCGCGCGAGTACCGGCGCGGCCCGGATCCTCCGGTTCTCCCCGGTCATGGGAACAGCGAGGCGCCGAGCGGACGCTCGGCCGAGAAGCCCGGCAGCACGAGAAAGGTGCCGGAGGCGGTGGCCGTGGCGAAGGCGGACAGGTCGTCGCCGTCGTCCAGCCGCTGCTGCGTTGCCACGAAGGTGCGCAGTTCACGCTGGAAGCAGATGAACAGCAGCCCGCGGTCCTCCGGCCCGTTGGCGTAGCTGTAGCCACGCCGCAGCATCAGCCCGCTGCCCGTGCCGTTCGGGCTGGCGCGGCGCGCGTGCGCCATGGCCGGCACCAGGTACCGGCCCTGCGCGGACTTCGCGCCCAGATCCATGGGCGCATCCGGGCCGCCGCCACTGAGCGGCGCACCGTCCTCGCGGCGCCGACCGATCACCCGTTCCTGGTGCGCGAGGTCCTGGGCGAGGAAGCGTGCCACGTCCAGCCGCAGGCGTCGCACAACCGCGACCGTGCCGCCCCGCACCCGGGCCGGGCCGGGCAGCCACACCTCTCGCTCCAACTCCGCAGGGGTGCGCGGCACCACGATCCCGTCCAGGAAGCCCAGCAGGTTGCGCATCAGCACCCGCTGCCCGGCACGTCCGGGCCGGGCGGAAGGCCGGAAACCGTGCTGGGCCCAGCTCGGTGCCGCCGAGTGCTTGACAAGCCAGGCTCTCAGGGCGCCGTCGGCCAGCGTCACCACCTGCGGGTCGGACCCGCAGACCTGGACCATCAGGTCCCCGCCCCGGGCCGAGTCCGGCATCTCCTCCCGGGTGAAACGGGGGAGTTCGCGGGCTCCGGGCAGGCCTTTGTCCACGGCGGTCACGACGCGTGGACCCACCCCGACGGTGACCGTCAGGTCCCCTGGCGGGAAGCCGCCGAGGGCGGCATCGCCGCCGTGCGTGGTGAGCGTGAGGACGCGGGTGCCGAGCTCGGCGAGCAGCCTCCCGTTCCGGCGCACGAAGTCACTGCCAGGCGCGTTCGGGTGTGCGGCTGCGGGCAGGTCGTACACCGACAGGGCCACGTGCTGTTGGGGCTGTACCGGACGGTCCACCCCGGCCTGGCGGCTGCCCCGAGCGGACACGGTCATCTCCGGCGCGGAAGACGCCGGGGAGGCGTCGTCCGGGGAAGCGGCTGGCCGTCCGCGCGCACCGACCACGAATCCGGTGATCCCGGCAGCCACCGTGGCCGCCGTGGCCCTCACCAGTGCCCTGCGCCGCGGCAGCCGCTGTTGCGTACCTGATTCACCCAGGCGAGTACTGTCAGTGGTCATTCGAGCACTTTAAGCTAAAGGTCGCTGTCCTTACGGATCGGAAGAAACCGCACATGATGCCGCTCATCGCCCGCCGGGCGCATGGCCGTTGGCGCGCCGCGACGTTGGGCGGCGCGCTGGCTGCCGCGCTCCTGTGCGGCGGCTGCTCGGGACCGTCCACAACCGACGACGGTCACGCTCCCGCCCACTCGGCCCGGCCCGCCACCATCCGCGTGCCTGCGCAGGCAGCCACGATCAGCGCCGCCCTCACGCGGGCCCGCCCTGGCGACCTGGTGCTCGTCTCACCGGGCGTGTACCACGAGAGCGTCCAGGTGCGCACCGACCGCGTGGTGCTCCGGGGCACCGACCGCAACCGCGTCGTCATCGACGGCCAGGGCCGACGCTCCAACGGCATCGTCGTCACCGCAGAAGGCGTCTCCGTGGAGAACCTCACTGTCCGCAACCACCTCCTCAACGGAGTCCTGGTCACCGGCATGAGCGACGCCGCCGGCGGACTCGCCCGCGGCAGCGACGGCTACCAGCACCTAGACCCGGCCCGCTTCCCTCCCCTCGACGGCTTCCGCGTCCGCTACGTCACAGCCCACGCCAACGGCCTCTACGGCATCTACGCCTTCAACGCCCGGCACGGGGTGCTCGAGCGCAACTACGCCTCCGGCAGCGCCGACTCAGGCCTCTACGTGGGCCAGTGCAAGCCCTGCCACATCCTCGTCCAGGACAACATCGCCGACCACAACGCCATCGGCTACGAAGGCACCAACGCCAGCGGACCCATCTGGGTACTGCGCAACCGCTTCACCCGCAACCGGGTCGGCATGACCGTCGACACCGACTACCAGGAAGCCTACGTACCGCAAACCGGCGGCGTGGTCGCCGGCAACCTGGTCTCCGACAACAACGCCCCCGACACCCCCGAGCAGGCCGACGGCGGATTCGGGATCGGCATCGGCATCGCCGGCGGCCAGCACAACACGCTTCTCCGCAACCGCGTCACCGGCAACTCACACGCCGGCATCGTGCTCACCTCGCACGAGGACGTACCTCCTCTCGGCAACAGGCTGGAGGACAACAGCCTGTCCGCCAACGCGGTCGACATCACCTACCAGGCCTCCGCCCGCGCCCCCGGCCAGGGAAACTGCCTGCACGGCAACACCCTCCACCGGACCCTCCCGGAAGACCTCACCCGCACCGCGCCCTGCCCCGCTGGAAACAGCCGGACCTCCGCAACGGCGTCTTCCACTCGCACCGCACCGCCGCCAGCCGGAATCGCCTTCCTGGACGTGGCCCCGCCCCCCGCCCAGCCACAACTCCCGCGCGCCCGCAGCGCACCCCCTGACCCCGCCCTTCACCTGCCCGGCGATGTCCACACCGACCACGTACCACTCCCCGCCCCGGATCTGCTCGCCACACGCCCCCGCCACGACGCGACCGCCCGATGAGACTTCCACGCCGACACGCTCCGCACGCCGTTTCCGCCTGGGGTATCGCGCTCACCCTGATGGTCTTCCTCGGCGGCACAGCCTGCACCAAGGACAAGCCCCCCGCCCCCGTCTCCGCGACGACCACCCCCGCCCTGACCATCCCTCAGGCCGAACTGCTCGCCCTGACCCGGTTCACCAACTACCGGCGCGGCTCCACCCAGGTCACAGCCGACATCCCGGTCCAGGGACACTCCGCCCAGCTCACCGGCCGCCTCGACTGGCGCCACGGGACCGGGCTCGCCGTCCTTCAAGGCAAGGGTGGCGTACTGGAACACGGACGCCACCTGCTGCGCTGGGACCGCAGCACCGTCTCGGTCCAGTACGACTGGACCGGCCCCCTCCCCACGCATCCACCCCGCGACGGCTGGACCGAGCGCGCGCTCACCGCCCACGCGTCCCCCATGGACACCAGCCTGCTCCTGCTGCTCAACCTGGCCGCAGACCGGCCCGACAACGCCCAACTGCTGCTCCACAGCGGTGCACGCCGTCTCAGCCAGGAGAAAGTGGCAGGCGTCCCCGTCACGGTCTTCGCGGGCCCGTCCGTCACCGCCCCTGGTGCAGTGCGCTCCACACCTGGACGCACCCTCTACTGGATCGACGGGAACGGAGGACTGCGCCGCTTCTCCGCCCGACCGGGCGGCGCCGGCGGCTGGTTGGTGGCGACGTTCACTGCATGACCTCTTGCCGCCCTCCCTCCGCAGGCCCGCGTCAGGGCCTGTTGGGGACGGTTTGGGGACACAAGGACAGGAACAGACTGACAAAGACGGGAGAGTGCCGACCCCGCTCCACCCAGTTGACCTGCAAGAACGTCATGGATCGGCCTACAAACGCAAGGACCGCCAAGATCCCCAAGGGACTCATAATCCGTCGGCCGTGGGTTCGAGTCCCACCCGCCCCACCAGTGCATGTCTCTGACCTGCGCAATCGTCCCTTCCGGGGCGCCAAAACCCCCACTCGGGCTCGACGGATCGAATCCGCTGCTCATGAGTTCAGGGTTCCTGCGCCGGTGAGGTTCGGCACTGCGCTGACCAGCGTGAATGTGTCGGACCATGGTGTGGTCGAGTCGCACCAACGGCCTCCGCGAGGGAGCCGGAGGCGAACTTGAGGACGCTGTGGGGACGCAGGCATTGCGAAGGGTGGCCGGTCGGAGTGAGGCCCCCTGCTGGACCCTGGGCATGCCCGCGGCGCTCACCCCAACGTCTCGAGAGCGGTGGTTGCTGGTCGTGATGGTCGGAGCGAACGCACGGCTCACGTCTGCCTCTACCGGTCGTGGAGCACCTTCGGGTGAGTTACGGGGACGACAGTGAGGAGGTCGTCCAGGCCCTTGAAGTCGTCAGGGTTGGTGGTGAACAGAGGGAGATCTTCGGCGATGGCGATCGAGGCGATCATCAGGTCGGCGATGCGGCGGCGGGGTTGGCGGCCGGTGCTGATGACGGCGGCGCAGACGCGGCCGTAGTCGCGGGCGGCGTCGGAGTCGAAGGGGATGGGGTCGAACTCGTTCTCCGCGCGCTGGAGGATGTCGGTGCGTCGAGCGCGTTCGGCGTGTTCGTCGTGGTCGTCCTGTTCGGCGTTGCTGCGCACCTGCCCACCCAGATGCGTCTTATCGGATGCGGTGGGCCAGTTCGGTCGCCCTGCCCATCAGCCATTCGAGCGGCCCTCGCTGGAAGAAGCGGGACCAGAGGGTGGCGAGGACGGTGACGGATGCGATGAAGCCGAGCAGGATGTGCAGCGGCCGGACGGCCGATGTCTCGGTGTCCAGGAGCCAGATGGCGACGATGTGGTAGACGTACGCCGTCAGTGACATCGAGCCGACCGCGATGACGGGCTTGGCCAGGCGGCGCAGCCTGGGGAAGGCGTCCATGGCGGCCAGGCACGCGGTGATCACCAGGATTGCCACACCCGTGGCGGCCATGATGGACAGGGTCGCCTCGCTGTGCGGGGCTGAGGCCAGCATCCCGGCGGGGGTGTCGCCGAAGATGCCGATGCTGTCGGGTGATACGGACGACACGGATGACATGCCCGGCCCCTGTTCGGCTTTCCGGACGGCTTCGGCGGCACCGGGTACGAGACGCACCGCCAGCCAGGAGCCGCCGTACCCGGTGACGGCGAGACCGACGCCGGTGAGGGCGAGGCGTACACGGGCGGTCGTGGCAGTCAGGTCGCAGCGGGCGACAGCCATACCGGCGATCACGAACGGAACCCAGGTCAGGGCTGGATAACCGCCGGTGAAGAACAGTGAGACGGGGCCGTCGGCCTGGCCGTAGGAGAGGAAGACGCGGCCGCCGACCACCGGCTTCAGCGCGTACAGCAGCTGCGGGCCCACCAAGGCCCACCCCGCGGCGATCAGGGCCAGCGGCTTGGCGCCCAGCCGGTACAGCGGCAGCACGAGCAGGAAGAACAGTCCGTAGAAGGCGAGGATCGGCACGACCGGGGTTCCGGTCAGGGTCAGGGCGGTGCCGAGCGCCAGCAGGATCACGGCCCGGATGATCACCTTGGCGACAGCCTGACGGCCGGCCAGGCCGGTCTTCGGCGCGCGGCGCCCGGTGATGAGGGCGACCGCGAAGCCGGCCAGGACGGCGAACAGGGCGGATGAGCGGCCTTGCGCCAGCTCCATCAGGAAGCCGACGACACCGCCCTGGCTCGGGGCGGGGCCCACGTGGACCGCGTACATGCCGAAAACGGCCAGGCCGCGGGCCAGGTCCAGCCCGATCAGCCGGCCCACGCCGGGCGCGCCGGTCGAGGGCTCACCGCGCTCGCGTTCGGGGCACGGGGCATCGGCCGTAAGCGGCGGGGAGTCCGGGTGATGGGTCATGACCCTGAGAGTGGAGACCCGGGCCGATCACGGGCTATCCGGCAGGCGGCTGTGGTGTCCCTGCCGAGTGGTGGGTGCTACCCCGCCGTGTGGCTGGAGCTGCCGCTCGCCGGGCCGCAAGAGCTCTACGTGGCTTTAGGGTCGAGTCGGCATGGGCCGGACGGCATGAACGAAGGTGAGGCGGAGCGCGTGATCCGGGTAGTGGTGGTGGACGACGAGGCACTGGTCCGCTCGGGCTTCGAACTCATTCTGGGCGCGTCCGAGGACATCGAGGTCGTCGCGACCGCAAGCGGCGGCGACGCGGTGGAGACCGTCCGGCGGGAGCGGCCGGACGTGGTGCTGCTGGACATCCGGATGCCGGACGTCGACGGGCTGACCGTCCTGCGCGAGCTGCGGACGATGCCGGATGCTCCGGTGGTGGCGATGCTGACGACGTTCGACGCCGACGAGTACATCCTGACCGCGCTGCACTGCGGCGCGGCTGGTTTCCTGCTCAAGGACACCGAGCCGGAGCAGCTTGCCCACCTGGTGCGGACCCTGGTCGCGGGCGGTGTGGTGTTGTCGCCCAAGGCGTCGCGGACGCTGCTGCACAGTCACCCCGGCACCGGGGCGGCCGTCGACGAGGAGGCTGCGCGGGTGCGGCTGCTCACCCCGCGGGAGCGCGGCGTCCTCGTCCTGGTGGCGGAGGGGCTGTCGAACGCCGACATCGGGGCGCGCGTCCACCTGGGGGCGGGCACGGTCAAGGACCACGTCAGCGCGATCCTGGCGAAGCTGCGGGTGACGAGCCGGGTGCAGGCCGCACTGCTGGCGCAGCGGGCCGGGCTGCTCGACGAGCGCCCACGGTCGGAGGCCGGCCGATGAGCCGTGCACGTGCCATGTGGCAGCGGGTTCCCGCGCCGGTCATCGACGTCGTCCTGGTGGCGGTGGCGGCCGTGGACGTACGAGTGGTGAGCATGTGGGAGCACACGCGTCTCGAGGTGGCGCTGGCCGCGGTCGGCTGCGTCGCGTTGGCGTTCCGGCGTAGGTTCCCGCTCGCGGTGTTCCTGCTCACCCTGCCCGTCGCGCTGATGCAGGATGTCGCCGTCGCTGTGCTCGTGGCGCTGTTCAGCCTGGCCGAACGCTCACGCAACCGCCGTCTCCTCGCGGTGTGCGTCGTCTTGGCCGCCGTCGCGAGCAGTACTCCGTGGCCCCTGGCCGCGGCGGACCGGACCATGACGCTGGTCTTCTTCGTGTACGGCCTGGCAACCAGTGTCGCCCCGGTCCTGTTCGGCCAGCTTCTCCAGGCGCAACGGGACCTGGCGCGGCGGTTGGCCGAGATCGAGGAGGCCAGGGAGCACGAGCGCACTCTGCACGCCCAGGCCGTGCTCGCCCGTGAACGCGCCCAACTGGCCCGTGAGATGCACGACGTGGTCTCCCACCAGGTCAGCCTGATCGCCGTACGGGCCGGGGCGTTGCAGGTCGCCGCCAAGGACGTGGATGCCAAGGAGGCCGCCCGCACGATCCGTTCGCTGAGCGTCACGACCCTCGACGAGCTGCGCACCATGGTGACCCTGCTGCGTGCCTCCGGCGGCCACGCCACCGAGCTGACCCCGCAGCCCACCCTGGCCGACCTGCGCAAACTGGTGGAATCCAGCGGCACTCACACGGAGCTGACGGGTGAGTTGCCGCCCACCGTGGGCACACCCGCCCAGCGCGCCCTCTACCGCACGGTCCAGGAGGCGCTGACCAACGTCCGCAAGCACGCCCCCGGCGCCAACGCCCGCGTCGAGCTGTGGAAGGACGGCGACGGTATCGGAGTGACCGTCACCAACACCCCTCCCACGCGCCCCTCCCTCTCCTTGCCCGGTTCGCAGCAGGGCTTGGTCGGTCTGCGCGAACGGGCCGAGATCCTGCACGGCACCCTGGAGGCGGGCCCGACCGCACAGGGCGGCTACCGGGTGCGCCTGAGGGTTCCCCTCAGCACGGACTGACATGCTGTTCCGTCGGCTTGCGGCTCACGAGGTTCACGCGTGAGCCTCGGCCGGCAGCGGGCGCCGACGCCCCTGGACCGTGCTCCGCCGGCTTGCCTCTTGTCCAGCTCCTCCCGTCCTGACTGTGTCCGGTGCCGCGTCAGAGCCCGGTGAGGATCCGGGCACCAGGCTGACAGCCCTGATCGCCGCCTCACCCACGGACGGACGACGCGGAGCTTGACGTGACAGGTCGCTGCCTCACTTCAGCAGGGTGCTGACCAAGGCGACGGCCACTCCCAGGAGCGCGTCGCCGCAGCCGATCCTGACGGCTCGTCCCCAGGTGCGGCCTGCGGCCCGGGAGGCGCGTCGAGAGGCGTTCCACGGCCGCGATGCGGGAGATCGCGGCCGCCCCCTCCTGATAGGAGGTCACGGCGTCGACCAGCTTGGACACCGGCTCGATCAGATAGAAGAGGTACAGCAGGAAGGCGATGAGGGTGGACACGGGGATCTCCCCGGACGCCACCCGCGCCCCGCCGACGGCGAGCACCGCGAGGAAGGCCAGCTGTACGGCGAGTTCGTCGGCCGAGCCGGCCACGGCCTCCCACTTCGCGCTCCTGACACCGTGCCGCCACGCCCGCCGCGCCGCCGCCTCCACCCTGGCGGTCTCCCGCGCCTCGGCCCCGGACGCCTTCACCGTGCGAAACGCCCCGAGGGACCGCTCCAATCCGACGGAGATCTCCCCGACCGCCTCCTGCGACCGCTCGGTGGCCCGCGCGATCCTGGGCATCACCATGGCCACGACCCCACCGACCAACACGACCACGCCGAGCGTCACACCCAGCAGCACGACATCCAGGTACGCCATCATCACGACCGCCGCCACGAAGGCCACCGCGCCGGTGGCCGCGGAGACGACCGCCTGGGTGCTGACCGCCCGCAGCAGCGTGGTGTCCGAGGTGACCCGGGACATCAGATCACCCGGCGGGATCCCCTCCCACTCCGAAAGCCGCAGTCGCAGCAACCTTCCGACCAGGGTGCGCCGTGCGGCCAGGACCACCGACTCCGCCGTACGCTCCAGCACGTACGCGCCGAACGCCTCGACCGCCGTGCCCAGCACCACCAGCACGGTGAGCGCGATCAGGATCCCGGCGATGGTCTCACCGGAGGCGAGCCGGTCCACCAGCGCCTTCGTGGCCAGTGGCTGCAGCAGCCCCCCGGCGGCCCCGACCAGGGCGCACAACAGACCGAGGGCGACCGCCCACCGGTGCGGCCGCACATACGCGCCCAGTGCCTTGACCGTCTCCCGGGCGGACAGGGACGTCTCATCCGTCGTCGGAGCGGATGCGGTGTTCACGAAGTTCCTTTCATCTGCGGTGTCGCGGCGTCACAACCCGGTACGTGGGCCGAAGTGCCGGGGCAGTCCTCGCGCTCCTCGTGTCCGCGAGGTCTGTCATGCCTCCAGCCTTCAAGCCCGGCCGCAACCCGCCCATCCGGCAACCGTCGGGTCCACCCCCGCCAAGTGGCTGAACGACACCGCCCGTCCGGTCGCACCGGGCCGACCGGTCAGGACGAGACTCCGCCGGTCGGCAGGGCGGTACCCGCCGATCGGCGGGGGAGAGCACGAAGACTGCCGGATGGTCCGCCCCCGGACGCCCACGCGAGGTTCTCCGTATGACACAGACACAGCCGCCGCAGGAGACGTCAGCTCCGCAGGAGACGTCAGCTCCGCAGGAGAACTCGCCTCCGCCGACCCAGACCTCCCCCGAGTCCCCGGCCTCGCCCGGTCCCTCGGTGGGGCGCCTCGTCGGGGTGGACCTGGCCCGCGCGCTGGCGGTGTTCGGCATGTACGTCGTGCACATCGGCCCCCCGCTGTCCGCCACGACTGGCGTCGCCAGCTGGATCCGATACATGTCGGACGGCCACTCGTCGGTCCTGTTCGCCACCCTCGCCGGGTTCTCACTGATGCTGCTCGCCGGCCGCCGCGAGCCCAAGACCGGCCTGGCGGGCCGGCAGGCGAGGGCCCGCATCGCGATCCGCGCCGTGATCCTGCTGGCGCTGGGCACCGTGATGGCGATGGAGTACGGGGGCGTGATCATCCTTGGCTTCTACGGCGTCTACTTCCTCCTCGCCCTGCCCCTGGTGCGACTGAGCGCCAGGACCCTCGCGATCATCGCGGCCGCGTTCGCCCTCGTCACACCGCAGCTGGCGTTCGTCCTTACCTCGCTGCTGACCCCGTCGGTCCAGCAGAGCATCAACACCTACGACCCGCTCCGCCACCTCAGCGAGGTCGGCGTCCTCGATCTGCTGCTCACCGGCTTCTACCCGGCGCTCACGTGGATGTCGTTCGTGATTGCGGGCATGGCGCTGGGCCGCCTCGACCTGTCCTCCGCCACTGTCCAGAAGCGCCTGGCCGCCTTCGGTGCCGTCCTCACGGCGGCCGCGTACGGCATGTCCTTGCTGCTGGCAGGCAAGGGCGCGTTGAGGAGCATGGCGGAAGACGGGTCGTCGTCCGGCGGCTCCGGTTCGATGCCCCCCAGCAGCGGGTCGGTACCCCTCGACGGCGGGTCGTTCCCCGACATGCCGGCGTCGTCGCTCCTGACGGCCGGGCCGCACAGCGGCACCACGTTCGACATCATCGGCAGCGTCGGCATCGCGATACTCGTGGTCGTGGGCGCGACGGTGGCGATGGACCGCCTGCCGCGACTGCGCCGCCTGGCCACACCGGTCATCGCCGTGGGCACCATGTCCCTGACCGCCTACGTCGGCCATTTCCTCGCACAGTCCGCGTTCTCCACGCCCGCCGGAACCGGCACCCAGCAGTCCTGGCTGCCCCTGATCATGTACGTCCTCGGAGCCATCCTGTTCGCCGCGATCTGGTCCCGCTTCTTCCGCCGCGGCCCCCTGGAGTACCTGCTCAACGCCGCCACCAGGCCGGCGAAGCGCATCCGATGAGACCCGGCCGGGGTGGGAACCGCCACACTCCACCCCGGCCCGGCCGCTCATGGATCCAGCATCTGCCGCTGCTGCCCCAACGCCCATCCAGCCAGGCGGTGCTGGGGCAGCCTCCGAACAACTCGCACAACCATGCCGACGGGAGAGTGAGTCGAGGGACGCTGGTGGCGTTTCTCGATGCGGGTTTCATGATCGGCAGGACAGATTCGGGACGCCCGACTCCGCCGGGTGCCTTGCGCCCCTGGGGGGGCACATCGCCGCCGCACTTAGTCGACCGGGGCGGACGCCCTCTCGCGCCGGCAGCCTGACCAACCCGGTCACGCACTAGGGGAGCGTGTCGATGACGTCGCTGGCACGGGTGTCCGGATTGACGAAGGCCATGCGCAGAACCGTCGCGCCGTTCCACTGGGTCGGTACGCACAGCATGGCGCCCGTTTCGGCGGCACGGGCAGACCATGACGCGTAGTCCTGCGGGCCCCAGCCAGGGCGTTCGAAGAGGACGACGGACAGCTCGGGCTCGATGGTCAGGCGTAGACAGTCACTGGCGCGTATGGCGTCGGCGACCAGTCGGCTGGTGGTCAGTGTCTGTTCCACGGCACGCGAGTACCGCTCGGTTCCGTGGACAGCCAGGCTGAACCAGAGCGGCAGACCGCGGGCGCGGCGGCTGAGGTGGAGGGCCAGGTCCGCCGGATTGTGGAGGTCGCGGTCGAGGGCGTCGAGATAGTGCGCCGACTGACTGTGCGCGGCGCGTGCCGCCGCGGGATCCCGGTAGAGCAGTGCGCAGCAGTCGTAGGGGGCGAAGAGCCATTTGTGAGGATCGACGATGAAGCTGTCGGCGCGTTCGATGCCGGAGTAGAGGTGCCGCACACTGGGTGCCGCCAGGCCCGCTCCGCCGTACGCACCGTCGACGTGCAGCCACACCTGGTGGCGTTCGCACGCTTCGGCGATGCCATCGAGGTCGTCGATCAGACCGGCATTGGTGGTCCCGGCGGTCGCCACCACGGCGAACACGCCGGTCATGGACTCCAGGACCGCGTCGACGGCACCCCCGGTGAGGTGTCCCCGCTGGTCCACGGGTGCGGTAACGACTTCCACGTCCATCGCTTGTGCCGCGGACCTGATCGAGGAGTGGGCGCTGTCGGCACAGACGATCTTCCAGCCGTCCGTCGGCCGGGTCCGGGACGCGGCGGCAGCGGCGCGGGCCGTGATGAGAGCCGAGAGGTTGCCCATGGTGCCGCCGCTGACGAAGCATCCTGCTGCGGTACTGGGCCATCCGAGCAGCAGGGTGAGCCAGGCCAACGCCTCGTTCTCGGCGTGAATTGCGCCGGCTCCCGCCTCCCAGGTGCCCGCGAAGATGTTCGCCGCGCCGGTGACCGCATCGAAGGCGAGTGCGGCACGGGTGGGAGCCGCGGGGATGTACGCGAGGTTCGTCGCCCCGTTCTGGGCGCGGGTGGCAGGTGCCAGGACTCGGTCGAACACTTTGAGGGCCGCGGCGCCGCCGATTCCCCAGGGGGTGATGGCTGTGCCGGCCGCGAGTGCGAGGTCGGCGGCGGGGCGGGCGCCGGTCACCTGATCTGGAGCCCGCATGATGCGCCGCCTCGCGTAGTCGATGGCGGCCGCCACGATCTCGTCCTCATCGCCCCATACCCGGCGGTCGACGCGAGGCGCCCCGCTCACTGACGTGTTATCGCATTGCGCTTTTTGCATGGCGAGAACCTAGGGAGGTGCATAGGAATGCGCAATATGCATCAAGATGTGTGAGCAGAATGCTCAATATGGCACGTCCGGGCTGTGCCATACTGAGCATCATGCGAAACGTCGACGGCCTCGACGCCCGGATCCTCCTGGCGCTCGACTCGGACCCACGGGCCACGACCGTCGCCCTGGCCGACCGACTCGGTCTGGCCCGCAACACCGTCCAGGCACGTCTGAAGCGACTTGAGGAAAGCGGTCAGCTGAGGGAGCACAGTCGGCGCGTGGCACCCGCGGGTCTCGGCTATCCGCTGCTGGCCCTCATCACGATGTCGATCAGCCAGCGCGTGGGGCAGCCCACCCGTGACGCGATCCTGCGCATTCCCGAGGTGGTCGAGTTGCTCGTCACCACCGGCGACGGCGACCTGCTCGCCCGCGTTGTCGCCCGGGACACCGAAGACCTGCACCGCATCACGAACCTGTTGCTGGAAGCCCCTGGGGTTGTCCGGTCCAACACCACCATCGTCCTTCTCGAGTTGCAGCCCTTCAGCGTCCGGTCCCTGCTGGAGCGACACGCCGGCCCCTGACGCGGAGCGGGTGGCTCGAGCTGCGGAACGGTCGACTTCTCTCCCGGTGGCCCCACTCCGGACAACGGCGGGCAAGATCAGCTTGGCCGTTGTTGTCGGCGTCGAGGCACTTGTTGCCGTATACCACCAGTTCGCTGAGCGCGGTCTGCTGGAAGATCTGGTTGCGCCCGCCGGCGCAGTCCAGGTCCCAGATTTCGGCCTGGGTGGGGTTGACGTTGGTGTTCTTCTCGCGGTGGGTGCCGGCCTTCAGGCCCTTGCTGTGGATGTGGTCGGCGATCGTCTTCATGCCGCCCGGCCACGGGTTCTCGTCCACGACGATGTTGCCGTTCGTCTCCCGGTCGCCCTGCCACCAGCCGTCGTCGAGGTTGACGTACTTGTAGCCGGTGGCGGGCATGGCGGAGGAGACCAGGTGGAGTCATGCCCTATTGGGTCAGTTCGTCACACGGAAGGTGGCGTCGCTGCGGGCTGTCGCGGTCGTGATCGGGTCGAGCTTGAGGTAGTAGGCGTAGTGGCGGATGTACCGATCGGGGTGGTTGTAGGACTGGAACGACGACCAGGTCGGGTCGGCGAGTCCGGCGACCTGGCGGAAGGTGGCGTCGGCGGCGAACTGGGCGGTGCCGTCGTTGTGGGCCAGCTGGAAGTCGTAGTTGGAGTGGCGCAGGAAGTAGCCGGGGTAGTTCACCGACTCGAAGGAGACGGTGCCGGAGCCCGCCAGGCCGGGCCTCAGCCGGAACTTGGCGTCGTCACCGGTGATGTTCTGGTCGATGCGCACGTCGAAGTTGGTGTGCCGTACGTACCGGTCCTGGAAGTTGAACGACTGGAGCCGGTTGGCCGGAGTGCTGGGCCAGCGGGCGAGGACGCGGCTCTCCTCGGCGGCCGTCAGGTTCATGATCCAGCCGTGGCGCTTCTTCGTGCCGCCCATGTTGTAGCTGGTGGATGCCGGCCTCTGGTAGCTCGCGGGATCGGACGGGTCGGTCGTGACGACCGGCATGTAGCCGCCCCTGGTGGCGTACTGGTCGAGGTAGAGGGCCCACTTGTTGGTGCCGTTGAACTTCATCCACATCGGGCCCTCGACCATCGCACCGGTCAGGCCGATGCCGGAGAGGTCACCGAGTCGGGTCCAGGTTC
>NZ_JOJE01000014.1 GCF_000720255.1 Streptomyces griseus subsp. griseus
GTGCGCGAGGTACAACATCTGACCGGTCGCGGAATCGCCGGTGAAGTGCACCATCAGGTAGCCGGGGTCGGCAGCGGCCGCCCGCTCGGGTGTGGTCAGGGCCTGGCCTGTGAAGAGGAGGCATACGGCGAGCAACATCACCGACAGCCGGGCGCGAAGCGCGGACATGTGGATCTCCTATCGTCGTGCAGGTGCCACCGTCGGGTGAAGGGGGAGGAGGCAGGGCGGCGGGGGAAGCTCCGTCTCGGTGTGGGGCGAGACAGGACGGTTAGGCACGATCCGAAAGGGGGCGGATCCGGGCAACGGTGTTCCTCCCACGTGCGGTGGGTGTCGCCGTGGTGACGGCGGGGCTGGCACGCGAGCCGGTGCGTCGGCGGTGCGACGGATTGTGCGGCGAAGTCACGAGTGCCGCCCGGGTGGGGCGGTCGTGGTGCGGGCCGGACGGACGATTGGCGATCCGAGCGCGCGGGTGCAGCGCGGCAAGACGGTCTGGGGCTCATTCGGCGCCCACAAGCACTTCATATGTGCGCCTCTGCGGCGTCCACGGCGGTGGCGGTCTGCGGAATGCGGCGACATCAGCGACGGGTGACCGAGTTGTCGCCGCTTGGTGCTGACCGTTGTGCGTCCGGCGGCGTTCCCTCCCGGTGCTCGGCCGGCGGAAGCTCCATAGCCAACTCGGAGTCCGACCAGCTGAATTGTGCGGCATATCGAACAACGTTCGTAAGATCGGGCAGACAGTAAGTGAGGGAAACGGGATGCGTCAATACGTCCGACATTCGCAGTTCCTCGAATGGTTCTGTCCGGCCAGTTCTGTCACTGGGGTGGCGTGAGTGAGCTTGTACGGCTGTTCGTGGCGTACGTCAACCGATTCGAATCAATGCCTTTTTTATGACGCAAGCGTTGACCGGGGCAGGTGCAGAATCTATCTTCTGGCCGGAGTGACGAACGGTGTTCGAAATACCGGATGTCGTGAGCAGGTGGTATCTCTGCACCACCCACACCTGAGGGAGCAACCCGTGAGACCTGAGCTCACCCGTCGAACGGTCCTCGGCATGATCGCCGGTTCGGCCGCCGCCACTTTCACCGGTGTCTCGGCCGGTACCGCCCACGCCGCCGTGCCCGCGTCACCCGGTGTGACGTACACGAACACCATCGCCGAGCAGCGGGCCGACCCGCACATCTTCAAGCACACCGACGGCTTCTATTACTTCACCGCCACGGTGCCGGCGTACGACCGCATCGTGCTGCGCCGTGCCACCACGATCCAGGGACTGTCCTCGGCCGCCGAGACGACCATCTGGACCAAGCACGCCAGCGGTACGATGGGCGGCTACATCTGGGCCCCGGAGATCCACTTCATCGACGGCAAGTGGTACATCTACTTCGCCGCCGGTGACGCCAACAACGTCTGGCACATCCGGCCCTACGTCCTGGAGTGCACCGCCGCGAACCCGATCACGGGCACCTGGACGGAGAAGGGGCGTATCGCCCTGCCGCTGGACACCTTCTCCCTGGACGCGACGACCTTCGCCGTGAACGGCACCCGCTACCTCGCCTGGGCGCAGAACGACCCGGCCGTCGGCTCCGGCACCAACCTCTACATCGCGCAGATGTCCAGCCCGTGGACCATCACCGGCACCCCGGTCATGATCAGCCGGCCGACCGCCGCGTGGGAGACCGCCGGAGGCGCGACGGTCAACGAGGGCCCGGCCGTGCTCCAGCGCAACGGCAAGGTCTTCATGACCTTCTCGGCCAGCGCCACCAGTGCCGTCTACTGCATGGGCATGCTGACCGCGTCCGCCTCCGCCAACCTGCTGACCGCGTCGTCGTGGGCCAAGAGCGCCGGCCCGGTCTTCGCCAGTAACGACGCCACCAGCCAGTACGGCCCCGGGCACAACCAGTTCACGGTCTCCGAGGACGGCAAGTCCGACATCCTCGTCTACCACGACCGCAGCTACAAGGACATCAGCGGCGACCCCCTCAAGGACCCCAACCGCCGCACCCGCGTCCAGAAGATCTACTGGAAGGCCGACGGCACCCCCGACTTCGGCATCCCGGTCGCCGACGGTCTCACCCCGATCCGGCTCTCCTCGTACAACTTCCCCGACCGGTTCATCCGGCACTGGGACTATCGCGCCAAGATCGAGGCGAACGTCTCCCCGCTGGCCGACTCGCAGTTCCGTGTCGTCACCGGTCTCGCCGGCACCGGCACCGTCTCCCTGGAGTCGGCGAACTTCCCCGGCTACTTCCTTCGCCACAAGAACAACGAGGTGTGGGTGGAGAAGAACGACGGGACGGCACTGTTCGCCGGTGACGCCTCCTTCACCGCCCGGGCCGGCCTCGCGGACTCCGCCGGAGTCTCGTACGAGTCGTTCAACTTCCCGGGCCGCTACATCCGCCACTACAACTACCTGCTGTACGTCCAGGCTCTCAGCACGGCGACCGACCGGGCCGACGCCACCTTCTACACCCAGTGAGCGACACCGGCCGCGAGTCGGCGGTCTTGGCCGCCTCCTGGTCCGGTGACTCCGGGGTGCTCGGCGGCCCGCTCGTCCCAGAACGGCATGGTGTGCATGATGCCGTTGGACTTGGTGGCGGAGGTGAGATTCCCCCGGCGGCGGACGAGAACGCGTAGTCGGCGATCCGGGTGACCCCGGCCCGGGTGAACACCGCTTCCTGGACGGCCAGTTCCTCGGGCGTGCCCTGGTTCAGCCGTCCGCCGATCTCGCTGTACTCGCCCTCGGCGTTCTCCCGCACGACGACGATATCGACCTCGCCCGGCCGTGCGTCGCGCACCGGGCTGTCGATGCCCTCGAAGACCCGGATCGGCCGCAGGTTGACGTACTGGCCGATGGGAATCAGCAACCCCACAGCGAGACGTGGTCCTGCACGCCCGGGTAGCCGACGGCGCCCTGCAGGATCGCGTCCGCCTCGTCTTCCCGCCATGCAATTCCTGAACACCCGCGCCGGGCACGGGCGGGGGTGAGCTTGTTCGGTTCCGCTGGCCGTTCCCAGGGGCGGCGGAGGTCGGCTACAGGGGGCGGGCGAGGCGGAGTTGGGTGTCGGCGGCGATGACCAGCCAGGTCCAGCGGCCGACCGCTTCGGAGTCGCGCAGGCGCGGGCGGGTCCAGTCGAGGGTCTGCTTGAGCAGGCGGAAGGTGAACACCCGGACGAGTGGTCCTCGGGTCCGCCTGTTCGAGGGGGAACGTAGGCGGGGGTCTGCTCCCGCCGTCAGGATCGCGGGGTCCACGGGTCGTCGTGCTCCGTCGGATCAGGCTGTTCGGGGTGGAGCATCTCTCGGACGCACCGCTGCAGTCCCGTCTCGCTGGATCCGCCCGCGGCGGCCATCCAGGGCAGGTCGTCCATGGCGTGGGCACGCTCGTCGGTGGCGAGGTCGTCGACGGCTGCGCGCAGGTCGTCAGGGGCGGGTTCGTCGGTGAGGCAGAGCCAGCCGATCGCGGCGGCCAGCCGGGCCTCGGGCACTTGCGCTCGGTCCCGCCAGCGCTCTCGCATCCACACGGTGGTCGGCGGGTGGGGGTGGGCGCGGGTGGCTTCGGCTGTGGCGAAGACCAGGGCGGCGTGGACGATCGGGTCCTGCTCGGCGTCGAGCCGGGTGCGGAAGGCGGCACGGACCGCGCGGTCGAGGTCGGTGGCGGCGGCCAGTGCGTAGGCGGCGCGGATCCGGATCGCAGGGTCGGGGTCGTGCAGAAGAGGCGTCAGGAGGGTGGCGTCGGCGGTGATCGCGCCCCGGGCGGCGGCAACCGACCAGCCCGCCGGGTAACCAGTCACCTCGACGCCGTAGTCGCCGTAGAGGTCGTCGTATTGGGGCTCGGCGCGGTGGAGCAGCAGTTCGCCGCGGGAGGCGACGTTGAAGTAGCGGGCGCGGGCCGGGGAGGAGACTTCAGCGAGCGCGTCGGCACGGTAAGGGTGGCGGGGGTCGGCAGCGATCCGGATCAGAAACGGCACGGCAAGCACGGCGGCGGCCCGCATGTCGTTGGCGCACATGCCGCTCACAACACCCGTGCCGGTACGAACGGGCGAGCCGCTGGTGTGGAGCAGGTGAATGGCCTCCCTGACGTGATCCCCCTGCGGGAAGTTCTCCCAGGGGACTTCGCAGAGCAGGAATCCGTCCTTGACCTCCGGCCGTATGGCGGCCGCCACCGCACGCACATCGAACGGCCCGCCCACGAACGAGTACAGATCTGCCCCGTCCGTCAACGCCCGGCACATCGCGAACGTCGGATCGGTTCGCCACTCGCCCACATCACATCACCCAACCGCTGAGTCCGATCGGAGTAGATCATGCCTGAGCGGACCGACATCGCTTTCGAGGCACTTCCCTCGCACCGCAGGGCGGACGCGAGGCCGGCATTCCCCGGGCAGACCGCGCGGACGCGTGATCGTCAGGCTCGCCCATCCGAAGCTGGACGTTGAACGACAAGCTCAGGGCCCGGGTGTGGCGCAGGTGGCCCTCGGCTGGCTGCCGGCCCAAGGCCGGGACATCGTGCCGATCCCTGGCACCCGCAGCGCACAGCGCGTGGCCGAGAACGCCGCCGCCGCGCACCTCATCTTCACCCCCGAAGGGCTGGATCCGATCGGCTCGCTCCTGCCGAACGGCGCGGTCGGCGACCGCTGCCCCGCGCCGATGATGCCCGCCTGGTAACACCGGGCCACGAACAATGACGTGACCGCAGAACGAGATGGTCTTCGTTGCCCGGGACTGACGAAGGCCCTCGGGGGACGAGGGGCCGTGCTCGACGGTGCCCGCCGACCAAGCGCTTCGACGCCGCGCCGCCGCCGGACCGGCGTGCCCCCCGGCGCAGAGCCCTGAAGTGCGGTGTACAGCGGGGGAGTTACGTTCGAAGCGCATCGACCCTATGGTGTGGGCCGGGGAGTGCGCGTCCGCAGTGCTTGGAGCGCCAGAAACGCCCGGACGCCTTCTCCGAGCCGACGACTCGTCATCGACCGACCGGAGTGCCGAGTGCAGGCGGCGCTGTCGCGCGTCGGCGCACTCGCGCGGTGAAGGAGACGCAGATGAAGGGCATGTTCAGCGTGCGCGGGGTGCCGTCGAGGGTTCGCGGGAGGAGAGTGCGGGTGCTCACCGCGGCGACCGCCCTGTTGGCCGCGGTGGTGACGGGTTCGGGCGCCGCCGGGACGGCGCGGGCGGCCGCGGGGGATCCGAACGCACCGCGGGAGCAACTGGGCCGCACGAAAGGAGTGCTGGCGCAGGTGCACACCGCGGGACGGGTCAAGGACGCCGGAAGCACGGTGCAGTACAGCTGGCCCGGAGTGTACTTCGAGGGCTCCGTCAGGGGCACCGGTGTGGGCGTCGTGCTCAACGACTCGGCCGCCGACTACGACGTCCAGGTCGACGGGGCCACCGTCGCCACGCTCGTCACGCCCGGCCGGACCACGCACTGGATCAACGGCCTGAAGGACCGCGTGCACGCCGTCCGGCTGGTCAAGCGCAACGACAGCCCCTGGGACACCAGCGCCTTCGGAGGCTTCCTCGCCGCGCGCGGCGGTGCCGTGCTGAGCAAACCGACCGCCCGTCACCGCCAGATCGAATTCATCGGGGACTCCCTCACGGTGGGCTACGGCAACCTCTCGACCTCCCGCGACTGCACCTCGGACCAGGTCAGGCGGACCACGAACGCCGATGTGAGCTACGGCGCCCTCACCGCGCGGCGGCTGAACGCCGACTACCAGCTCAACGCCTACTCGGGCCTCGGCATGGTGCGCAACTACAACGGTGGCTCGCCGGAGGTCACGTACCGGACCTTCTACGACCGTGCCCTGCTGAACGTGCCGGGCGACGTCTGGCAGAACCCCGGCACCTGGCGCCCCCAGGTGGTAGTGGTCAACCTCGGCGCCAACGACTTCTCGACCGCGGTCAACCCCGGTGAGCCGTGGACGCCCGACAGCCTCGCGGCCGCCTACCGCACCGCCTACGGCGACTTCCTCCGGAAGCTGCGCACGCGCTACGGCCCCGCGACCACCATCGTGGCCGTCGGCGCAGGCCAGTTCGCGGGCCATGTCCAGCAGGTGGTCAAGGCACGCAACGACGAGGGCGACAGCCGGGTGCGGTACTGGTTCCTCGACGACGCGGGCCTGGACTTCCTCGGCTGTCACTGGCACTACTCGGCGCACGACGACCGACTGGTCTCCGACCGGCTCACACCGTTCATCGCCGGTCTGCCGACGGGCTGGTGAGAGGCGAGTTAGACCGCATGATTCGTCGGCTCACTCGAAACATTCGGAGCTGAATCGAGGCCGGTTGCCGCGGTCCGTCAACCGGATACCACAGGTCAGTGGCGTTCCCCCGCAGCCCGAGGGGCGTGCGGGGGAGCGCGGGGGAGCGCGGACGTCGGAGGATGTTGACATGCCGGGACGTCTCTCTAGTATCCGTGACGCCTGACTTTCCGAACGACGCATCGAAAGTGCGAGCACGGAACCTCCCATAGATGTCATGAACTTGACATCCCGCCTCCGGAAAAGGAGCCCCGGTGCGCAGACCCAGACGATCAGGCGGACGACGACTGCTCCAACTCCTCGCGGCCGCCGCACTCACGGTCACCGCGTCCATGACGGCCTCCGCTCACTCCGCCGCCTCGGCAGCCGCGCCCGGCAGCCCGGCGCTCACGCCACCCCTGGGCTGGAACAGCTGGAACAGCTTCGGATGCGGGATCACCGAGGCCCAGGTCCGCCAGGCCGCCGACGCGATGGTGTCCTCGGGCATGCGGGACGCCGGTTACCGGTACGTGGTGGTCGACGACTGCTGGTTCGACCCGCAGCGCGACGGGGCGGGCAACCTGCGCGCCAACCCGTCCAAGTTCCCGAGCGGGATGAAGGCGCTCGGCGACTACATCCACGGCAAGGGCCTGAAGTTCGGCATCTACCAGGTGCCGGGCGATCGCACGTGCGCGCAGACCTCCGGCGCCTATCCGGGGTCGACGGGCAGCAGGGGACACGAGGCCCAGGACGCCGCCACGTTCGCGTCGTGGGGCGTCGACTACCTCAAGTACGACTGGTGTTCCTCCAGCGGCACCCGAGACGAACAGGTCGCGCGGTTCACGCTGATGCGGGACGCCCTGCGCGCCACCGGGCGGCCGATCGTCTACAGCATCAACCCCAACAGCTTCCACGCCATCACCGGAGCCACCTACAACTGGGGCGAGGTCGCCGATCTGTGGCGGACGACCGAGGACCTGCTCGACATCTGGCAGAACGGCAACACCAACAGCTATCCGATGGGCGTCGGCAACGTCCTCGACGTCACCGCGCCGCTCGCGGCGCAGTCGGGCCCGGGACACTGGAACGACCCCGACATGCTGGTCGTGGGCCGGCCCGGCCTGTCCCTGACGGAGTCCCGTTCCCACTTCGCCCTGTGGTCGCTGCTCGGGGCGCCGCTCATGGCCGGCAACGACATCCGCACCATGTCCGCCGACGTGAGCGCGATCCTGCGCAACCCACGTCTGCTCGCGGTGAACCAGGATTCCCTGGGCGCCGGTGGGCGCAGGGTGCGCGACGACGGCAGCACCGAGGTGTTCGCCAAGCCCCTGTCCGACGGCTCGGTCGCGGTCGGCCTGTTCAACCGCGGATCAGGCGCCGTGACGGTCACCACCTCGGCCGCGCAAGTCGGGCTGTCCGGGGGGTCGTTCACCCTGACGGACCTGTGGACCGGCGGTACGTCGAGCACGTCCGGGCAGATCTCGGCGAGCGTCCCCGCGCACGGTGCGGCGGTGTTCCGGGTGACCGGCGGCAGCCCGCTGGCCGCCACCACCTCGCGGCTGCGCGGCAACGCGTCCGGCCGCTGCCTGGACGTCGACAACGCCTCCACCGCGTCGGGAGCCGCAGCGGTGCTCTGGGACTGTCACACGGCCGCCAACCAACTGTGGACCACCTGGGCCGGCGGCGAGATCCGCGTCTTCGGCGACAAGTGCCTGGACGCCTACAACCAGGGAACCACCGACGGCACCCGGGTCATCACCTGGCCCTGCAACGGCCAGGACAACCAGAAGTGGACCGTCGGCTCCGACGGTTCCCTCCGCAACGTCCACGCAGGGCTGTGCCTGGACGCCGACCGGGCCGACACCGCCAACGGAACGCGCCTGGTCCTGTGGAGCTGCAACGGCCGGACCACCCAGAAGTGGAGCCGCACATGAGGGACGCAGCGCACCCGCCAACGGCTCGCCCGCCCGCCGTCGCCCCCAGGAGGCCGCGATGATCCCGGCTCGGCCGTCTCCCACCGCCGGCACCAGGCTCACCCGGGCAGTCGCCTGGACCCTGGGCCTGCTGCTGGCGTTCGCCGTCGTTCCCGCCGCGGTCAACCCCACCGCCGCCCGGGCCGACAACCCCATCGTCCAGCACGTCTACACCGCCGACCCGGCCCCCTTGGTCCACAACGGGCGGGTCTACCTCTACACCGGGCACGACGAGGACGGCTCCACCTACTTCACCATGAAGGACTGGCGGGTGTGGTCCTCCGCCGACATGGTCAACTGGACCGACCACGGTTCACCGCTCAGCCTGGCCACCTTCAGCTGGGCGTCCGCCGACGCGTGGGCCGGACAGGCCGTGGAGCGCAACGGCCGGTTCTACTGGTACGTGCCCGTGAAGAACCGGGCGACCGGCCGGATGGCGATCGGCGTGGCGGTGTCGGACAGCCCCACCGGCCCGTTCCGGGACGCCATCGGCCGTCCGCTGGTGGAGAACGGGGAGATCGACCCGACCGTCTTCATCGACGACAACGGCCAGGCGTACCTGTACTGGGGCAACCCGAATCTGACGTACGTCAGGCTGAACGCCGACATGACGTCCTACTCGGGCAGCCCCACGAGGATCCCGCTCACCACCGCGGGGTTCGGCACCCGCACCGGTGACCCCAACCGCCCCACGCTGTACGAGGAGGGCCCCTGGGTCTACAAGCGCAACGGCCTGTACTACATGGTGTTCGCGGCCAAGTGCTGCTCCGAGTTCATCGCCTACTCCACGGCGCCCGGCCCGACCGGGCCCTGGACCTACCGCGGGACGGTCATGCCCACCCAGGGCAGCAGCTTCACCAACCACCCCGGGATCGTGGACTTCAAGGGCAGTTCGTACTTCTTCTACCACAACGGCGCACTTCCGGGCGGCGGTGGCTTCACCCGCTCGGTAGCGGTGGAGAAGTTCGCCTACAACGCCGACGGCACGATCCCGGTGATCAACATGACGAACGGCGGCGCCCCCCAGAACGGCACGCTCAACCCGTACGTACGCCAGGAGGCCGAGACGCTCGCCTGGGGATCCGGGATCGAGACGGAACCGGCCGGCGAAGGCGGAATGAACGTCGGCTGGATCGACAACGGCGACTACATCAAGGTCAAGGGCGTGGCCTTCGGGCCGGGCGCGTCCTCCTTCACCGCGCGCGTGGCCTCGGGCAGCGGCGGCGGCACCGTCGAACTGCGCCTGGGGTCGCCGAGCGGGACGGTCGTGGGCCGGTGCGCCGTGCCGAACACCGGGGGCTGGCAGAACTGGACGACGGTGACCTGTCCGGTCGCCGGCGCGGCCGGAACCCAGGACCTCTACCTGCGGTTCAGCGGCGGCAGCGGCTACCTCCTCAACCTGAACTGGTGGCAGTTCACCCCCGGCACCTCCCGCACCCCAGTCGCCACCGTGACGGCACCGCGGTAACCACAGAAGGGCAGTTGCATGACGACAAGGACAAGATCCCTCTTATGGCCCGCCCTGGTCGCGGTGCTGGTCGTCCTGAGCATGGGCGGCACCGCACTGGGTCTCGGCCAGGGCGAGAACACCGAGCTCACGGCGTCCGGCACGGCTGCCGCACCCCCGCGCGCCGCTGCCGCGAGCGCCGGCTGTGGCAAGGCACCCACCCTGACGAGCGGTACGTACACGATCCAGAGCGGTGGCAAGAACCGGAGCTTCATCCTGCGGGTCCCGGACGGCTACGACCGCAACCGCGCCTACCGGCTGGTCTTCGGGTTCCACTGGCTGGGCGGCACCTCCACCGACGTCGCCACGGGCCGCACCGTGGAAACGGGCACCTGGGCCTACTACGGGCTCCAGCGGCTGGCGAACAACAGTGCCGTCTTCGTCGCACCCCAGGGCCTCAACAACGGCTGGGCAAACTCCGGCGGCGAGGACGTCGCCCTCGTCGACGACATCATCCGGCGCATCGAGTCGGACCTGTGCGTCGACACGACCCAGCGCTTCGCTCTGGGATTCAGCTACGGCGCCGCCATGTCGTACGCACTGGCCTGTTCCCGTGCGACGGTCTTCCGCGCGGTCGCGGTGCAGAGTGGTGGGCAGCTCAGCGGATGCAGCGGCGGAACGCAGCCCATCGCCTACCTCGGAGTGCACGGCCTCAGGGACAACGTCCTCGGCATCTCCGGCGGACGGGCGCTGCGGGACAGGTTCGTCAGGAACAACGGCTGCACCCCCCAGAACCCGCCCGAGCCCGCGCAGGGCAGCCTGACCCACCGGGTCACCACCTACTCGGGCTGCTCGGCCGGACACCCCGTCGCCTGGGCCGCGTTCGACGAAGGACACATCGCCGCTCCCCACGACGGGGCCCCCGGTGACAGCGGCAGGACCTGGGTTCCGGGAGAGGTGTGGAAGTTCTTCACACAGTTCCAGACCTCCGAGCCGTCGCCGGAGACCGGCACCTGCCGGGTCACCGCCACCGTCAGCGCGTGGAACACCGGTCTGACCGCGAACATCACCCTCACCAACACCGGCACCACCGCGGTCGACGGCTGGTCCCTGGTCCTCACGCTGCCCGACGGCCAGCGCATCACGTCCGGCTGGAACGCCGACTACTCGCCCGCCTCCGGCCATGTGACGGCCAGGAACGCCGCCCACAACGCCACCATCGCCCCCGGCGCGTCCGTCGGCATCGGTTTCCAGGCCACCCACACCGGCAACACCGCCCCGCCTGGCTCCTACACCCTCAACGGCACGGCCTGCAGCGTCACATGAGCTGACGTGACCGGGTGGGCCGGCTCCGCGAAGAAGCGGCCCGCCCGGCAGCTCCCGGCGCCGGGCGGCAGTCACACACCCGGCGCCGGTCACGTCACGCCTTGGTGCAGTCCGTGCCGTTCAGGCCGAAGGCGGCCGGCGCGGCGAAGGAGCCGCTGTAGCTGCCCTGGAAGCCGAAGGTCTGGCTGCCTCCGGGGGCGATGCTCGCGTTGTGCGTCAGGCCGCTCGCCGTGACGGCTCCCGAGGAGGGGGCGACGGAGGCGTTCCAGGCGCTGGTGATCTGCTGTCCGGAGGGCAGGGTGAAGGCGAGGCGCCAGCCGTCGACGGGTGCCGAACCGGTGTTGGCGACGGTGACGTTCGCGGTGAAGCCCCCCTGCCACACGTTCGTGGCGTATGACACGGTGCACGCCGTGGAACCGCCCGGACCGCCCGGCCCACCGCTCGTGTTGACGGTCGACGAGAACGAGTTCACGGTCAGCCCCGTGCCGTTCTGCCACGGCTCGAAACCGGCCTGGACACTGGTCAGGTACCAGCTGTTCTGCGCCAGCCCGCGCGCGACGGCCTGCCGGACGAAGTCCATCACGTCGAAGCTCCAGCTGCCGATCGCCGAGGGGGCGACGAAGGACAGCACACGGTTGGTGCCGTTGCTGCCCGACCAGACCTGCCAGGAGCGTCCGCCCACGGTGGCCGTGCCGACCTGAGAACCGATCGGCTGGATCGGCCCCACCTTGTTGAGCCAGATCATGATCTCGGTCTGGTTCACGCCGTCGGTGCGGGGCGTCGGGTCCAGCCAGATGTCGTAAGAGGCGTTGTACACGGCATCGCCGACGTAGCCGTAGGAGATGCTGCTCGGCGCGCTGGAGATGCCGGCGAGCTGCGCGGGGAGCCGGGTCCCCGGCGAGCAGTTGGTGTAGTGGCAGCCGTTGAAGACGGAAGGGTACGACTTCGGTGCGCCGTTCGTGGGCACGGAGCCGTCGGCCCGACTGACCCGGAAGCCGGTGTCGGTGGTGGTGACGCACTGGGGCGCGCCGGTGTTCCAGCGGTTGTTCTGGACGACGTAGCGCCCCTGGATGACGGCGGAGCCGAACTCTTCGCAGACAGTGGTGTCGGCCTGGGCGGGTGGCGTGGCGGCGACGAGTGCGGCGATGACGGCGAGCGCCGTCACCAGGGCGCCCAACGCGTCGCGCAGGGTGGGGAGAAGGCGCGGTAAGGGTGGCATGCGGGGCCTCTTTCCGGAGGTACGGCTGTGTTCGGGGGGCGTGCCGGCGCTCCCGTCACCCCCCCGGTTGGGAGCGCTCCCATGTCTCCATCTGTCCCGGACTGTAAGGCTTGATCATGCTCATGACAACCCTGCTCTTGGGTTCCTGCGGCGGCGCTCCTGAGACGTGCGCAAACCGCCCCGGGCCATCAGGCTCGGAGCGGCTGCGCATCGCCCTGGCGGCGATCCGGGCACCCGGCATCACCCGGCCCGCAGGCCGGTTGTGGGTGTCACGCCAGACCGAACCGCTCGGCGTGAACCTGCCGGTGGGGCACCTTCAGTCCGCGCAGAGCGCCGAGCACGGACGAGGTCATGCCGGGCGGGCCGCAGACGTACACGTCGCGTTCGGTGATGTCGGGAACGAGGGCGCGGAGACCTTCCGGCTCGAACGGTGAGCTGCCCTCCCCGGTGCGGCCCGTGAGCAGGTGCAGCCGCCCGCCGCGGTCCGCGACCAGGTCGCGTACCTCCTCGACCAGCACGGCGTCGTTCTCGCCGCGCACCCGGTAGAGCACGACGATGTCGCCGGCCGGTTCCTCCTCTAGCAGGGCTCGAACCGGCGTGATTCCCACCCCTCCGGCGATCAGCAGTACGCCGGGCCGTGTTCGGTGCAGCGAGGTGAACGCCCCGTACGGCCCCTCGACGAACGCGCGGGTCCCGATGGGGAGGCCGCGCAGGCCGGCGCTGGCGTTGCCGACCGCCTTGGCGGTGAGACGCAACGTCCGGCCGTCGGGTGCTGCGGACAGGGAGAACGGATTGGCCGACCACCAGTGGCTGTGTCCGGGAAAGCGCCATATGCAGAACTGGCCCGCACGGGCCGGCAGCCTGTCGAGATGACGGCCGGTGACGTGCACCGACACCACGTCGTTCGACTCCGGCACCACCGCCGTGACCCGGAACCGGTGGTAGGCGTTGCGCCACAGCGGCATGACGATCCGGCCCGTGACCAGGGCGCCGAAGGCGAACAGCCACAGGGCCCACCAGTAGAGCTTCGCGGTCGCGGAGTAGCTGAAGGTCGTGGTCTCCAGCAGCTGGTGGACGAAGGACAGTCCCAACGCCACGTACAGCAGGAGGTGCAGGCCGTGCCAGATCTCGTACCGCAGGCGCCGTCTGACGTACCGGGCGGACACCGCGGCGACCGCGACGACGATCGCCGCGGCACACATCCCGAGCAGGGAGGCCGGCACCCCCGCCAGTGCCCCGAACGTCTTCGTCGCCGACGCGCCGTCGAGCCTCGCATAGCCCAGCACCACCAGCACGGCGTGGGTGAGGACGGTCCACAGCAGGGTGAAGCCGAGCCACCGGTGCCACACCGTCAACCGGTCCATGCCGATACGGCGGTCCAGCCAGGGCAGCCGGGCCACCAGCAGCAGCTGGAACAGAAGCAGCACGGCGGCGTGCAGTCCGAAGAACTTGGCGACCGTGAGCACCCCGTTCTTGCCGGTTCCGGCGGTGAGGAACAAGGCCTCGACGATCACCAGGTTGACGATGACGAACGTCCACAGCGCCCACCGCGCCGCGACGACCGGAGGTATGGTGCCTTGCCGCACCCGTGAAATCGTCGCCTCCACCGCTTCCCCTTTTGGTCATGTGCTCTCGTGAACCCGTCGGACGCCCGGACAGACACACAGGTCGTGGCCGGAAACGACCGCCGTGGCCGGTACGCTGAGTGATTAAGGCCTTAACCACAAGCCCGTCGCAAGGCTGTTGGGGTAACAAGGGCTGTGGGGGGACGCATGAAGAGCTCGCCGGTCTGGCGGCGCCCCACGCTCGACGCCGTGGCCGCACGGGCCGGTGTGTCCGCGGCTGCGGTGTCCAACGCGCTCAACGCGCCGGACGACTGTTCGAGTCGACCAGGCAGCGTGTGCTCGCCGCGGCACGCGAACTCGGCTACAGCCCGGCCGGCACGGCCCGGGCACCGGCCCGCGGCGGCTCCGGAGTGCTCGGCCTGACCATGACGACGTACGGAGACCTCCGCGTCCCGTACACCGAGATTCCGCTGCCGGGTTCCCTGTCACCGTGGACGTGACTCAACACGCCGATGGACGGCGTCATCCACATCGATGGACGGCGTCCTCCACATCGAACCGCGCGCCGACGAACCGGTGCGTTCACTCCTCCTGGAGCGTGGCATCGGGTGCCGCGGGCCCTGCGAAATGTTTCGACATCGGCAGCGAATCTTGCGAGAGGTATTGACGCCTTTCTCGGGCCGCCCCATCATCCAGGTGCTCGACACTTCGCCCCTTGTTCGATATCGCGCACACGCGCCTCCGCGTCACGCCCACCGAACGGCCGCCGAGACGCAAGGAGCATGCCGCTCATGCATATGTCATGGCCCGTCAGCTCAGCTCGGCCACTCCGCGATGCGGGACGGCGACCGCAGCACATCGACAGTCCGGGCAGCCCCTGACGGGGCAGGCCGGAACCGCTCACTGACGAAGCAAGAGGTCCCCATGCGCAGAGAAAAGTTCAGCCGCAAACGTCTGTCCGCGGTGCTCGCCGCCTCGGTCGCCGCCCTGGGCTCGCTGGCGGCGTCGCTCGTCGCCAACCCGGCTCAGGCGGCCCCCAACGCGTGCTCCTTACCATCGACGTACCGGTGGACGTCGACGGGTCCGTTGGCGCAGCCGGCGAACGGGTGGGTATCGCTGAAGGACTTCACCAACGTGGTGTATCAGGGCAAGCACCTCGTCTACGCGTCGAACGTGGCCGGATCGTCGTACGGTTCGATGAGGTTCAGTCCCTTCACGAACTGGTCGGACATGGCTTCGGCCGGCCAGGCCGGGATGAACCAGTCAGCGGTGGCGCCCACGCTGTTCTACTTCGCGCCCAAGAACATCTGGGTGCTGGCGTACCAGTGGGGCGCCTGGCCCTTCATCTACCGCACGTCGAGCGACCCCACCAACCCCAACGGCTGGTCCGCGCCGAAGCCGCTGTTCACCGGGAGCATCTCCGGCTCCGGCACCGGCCCGATCGACCAGACGCTGATCGCCGACGGCCAGAACATGTACCTGTTCTTCGCCGGTGACAACGGCAAGATCTACCGGGCGAGCATGCCGATCGGCAACTTCCCGGGCAGCTTCGGCTCGTCGTACACGACGATCATGAGCGACACGACGAACAACCTGTTCGAGGCGCCGCAGGTCTACAAGGTCCAGGGCCAGAACCAGTACCTCATGATCGTCGAGGCGATGGGGACGAACGGGCGGCGCTACTTCCGCTCGTTCACGGCCTCCAGCCTGAACGGTTCGTGGACCCCGCAGGCCGCCGGCGAGAACAACCCCTTCGCGGGCAAGGCCAACAGCGGTGCCGGCTGGACCAACGACATCAGCCACGGTGACCTGGTCCGCAACAACCCCGACCAGACCATGACCATCGACCCCTGTAACCTGCAGTTCCTCTACCAGGGCAAGTCGCCCTCCGCGACCGGCCCCTACAACTCGCTGCCCTGGCGGCCGGGCGTCCTCACCCTGCAGCGCTGACCTGCTGGGGCAACGCCGCACCTGCCGACCGGCGCACACCGCGTCGCGGAACCCCAGCCGTACACCGGCTGGGGTTCTTCTCACCGGTGGGGACCCGCGTCGTCGAGGTCGGATCACTGACGATGCGCAGTCCGCCGAGATCGATTTACGGCGGTCGGACCGCCTGGACGGTGATCGCGGATGCCCGTGTGTGCCCTGGGGAGGCGCAGGGCGAACCGGTTCCGCGTAAGCGCTTCGACGGGGTGGTACGACTGGCGGAGTTCATGGTCAATGACGTGCCGCGCGGCGAAGGCGGCGCCGGTGCGCGGGCTGAGGCGCCGCCGCCTCGCCCCGTGCCGTGCGGGCCGGCGCCGTCGTAGGGATGCGGCGGCTGCATCCCTGCTCATCGGTACGACGGGCAGCCACCCGGCAAGCCGGGCCGGGCCGTGCACACAGCGGCGGGGCCCACCGCGCCCCGCGCGGCGGGAGGTCACGCCGCCCTCCACACTCCTCCACCTCGAAAGCCCTCGAGCGTACCGGTCGGTCCCGAACCGCAGGAATCAGCCGTCGAACCGATTCGCGACAAGGTTGGCAGCAGGAGCCTCCACACCCTTGACAGCCCGTCAAGGCGGGGGCACCGTCTCCCCCCGAAACCTCTCTGCAACTCGCTGCACATACGGCACCTCCAAGCGCTTCCGGATGGTCGGCGCCACCGGCGCGCCCGATCGGGCTGCGCCGGCACGGTAGGGAGATCAGATGGGCACCATATGGACAAGAACGCCACCTGCTGTCCGGGCGGCGTGGCGGGCAACGGTTACGCGCGGCGCTACGGCGCCGTGGCAGGCCGGACAACGTCCGGGCACACGTCCCTCCGCCGGAGCGCTCGCCCGGCTTCCTGCCGAAGGCTTCGCGCGTGCGCGTGCGCGTGCGCGACCCACAGTCGTGCTCGTCGCCGGCACGCCGACCCGGTGCCACGGTCTCGGTGGGTACGGCCCGTTCAGACACGTCCGGGCCGTGCGACATCAGTGCGGCAGGCGGTACACCCCGTGTGGCGGCGCACAGCACGACACGAGCGTTGTACACCTCGTGCAACGGGCCGCTTACCAGGTCCGGCGGACCGCGGACAACACCACCCGGAACATCGGCGTCCTGAACGCGGGCGGATACGCCGCCGCCCAGGATCAACTGACCTGAACGGCTCCAACCCGTGGTCGGCTCAGCCCCGGCCACCCGGTCTCCCTCGCCCCAACAGGACGGGCCCCGTGCGTCACCACTGGAGGATGACGATGTCCGAATCGAGAGTGCCCCGCGGCCTCTGGGCCGCCCCCGTGGCCCTGCTCGCCTTACTGGCCCAGAGCCTGACCGGGGCCGGGGCCGCGTCCGCCGTACCCGCCGAGCGTCAGGCGTCGGCCGCGGACCTGTACGTGGCGCCGGGCGCGGCTCCCGGCGGGAACGGCACCGTCGAGCAGCCGTTCGCCACGATCGACCAGGCGCAGCAGCCCGCGCACCGGCTCTCGGCCGATTCGGACGTCGTGGTCCACCTGGCCGGCGGCACCTACCGGCTGTCCAACCCGCTGACCTTCGGCTCCGGCGACGGCGGTCAGAACGGCCACACCATCAGCTACCAGGCGATGTCCGGGCAGCAACCGGTCGTGAGCGGCGCCCAACGTGTATCTGGTTGGCAGGTCCATGATCAGAACAGCAACATCTGGTCCGTTCACGTCGGCACCGGCGTGAACACGCGTCAGTTGTACGTGGACGGCAAGGTGGCACCGCGGGCCGCAATCCAGGTGCCCCGCTCCAGCTTCACCTTCACCCCGACCGGCCTGACCGTCACCAACTCCTCCCTCGACTACCTGGCCGGCCTCTCGGACCAGAACCACATGGAAGTCGAGAGCCTCAACTCCTTCACCGACCGCTACGCCCCGGTCAAGTCGATCAGCGGCCGGACCATCACCATGCAGCAGCCCGCGTGGAACAACAACTCCTGGGGCTACGACACCATGAACGCGCCGTTCGCCGGCGGGACCATGTATCTCGAGAACAACTACGCGTTCCTCAAGCAGGCCGGACAGTGGTACCTCGACTCGTCCACCGGCGACCTCTACTACCGGGCCCAGCCGGGGCAGAACCCGAACAGCCTCGACGTCGAACTGCCCCGGCTGCAGAGCCTGCTCGGCATCAGCGGCACATACGGCTCACCTGCGACCGGCCTGCGATTCACCGGTGTCCGGTTCACGGGAACCTCCTGGCTCGGCCCGAGCGGACCCGACGGCTACGCGGACCAGCAGAGCGGCGCGCACATCACCGGTGCCTACGCCATGCCCGCCAACTGGCTGAGCACCTGCAAGTCGGGATGCACGCAGTTCGAGGCCACCCGTAACCACTGGGCGCAGATGCCCGCGGCCGTACAGGTCTCCGCCGCCACCGGCATCACCTTCTCCGGCAACACCTTCTCCGAACTCGGGCAGGCCGGACTGGGCGTCGGCAACGACGGCGTCGCCACGGCCTCCGGCACCGGACTCGGCGCCAACGGCGTCACGATCACCGGCAACACGTTCACCGACATCGCCGGCAGCGGCATCCAGGTCGGCGGTATCCAGCCGGACGCGCACCACCCGAGCAACCCGCAGATGACCAACCAGAACATCACCATCAGCAACAACAAGGTCAGCGGGGTGGGCACCGACTACAAGGAGACCGCGGGAATCCTGTCCACCTACGTCACCAACGCGACGATCACCCACAACCAGTGCGACCACCTGCCCTACGACGGGATCGACATCGGCTGGGGCTGGGGGATGAACGACCCCGGCGGCAGCCAGGACTACGCCAACCGGGGCACGTACAACTACCAGCCCGTCTACAGCACTCCCACGACGCTGAAGAACAACACCGTCTCCCACAACCTGGTCTTCGACACCAAGAACGCGATGTTCGACGGCGGCAGCATCTACAGCCTGTCCGCCATGCCCGGCTCGGTGATCTCCGACAACTACATGTACGACAACAACCGCACCACCGCGCTGTACCTCGACGAGGGCTCCCGGTACCTGAAGGTGTCCAACAACGTGGTGCAGGACGCCGGCAACTGGGCGCTCACCAACGCCAACGCGAACAACCACACCGACGACAGCACCTTCTCCGGCAACTGGTACAACGGCGGCAACACGTACGTGGCCACCGGTCCTCCGCACAACAACGTCCTCACCGGCAACGTCCAGGTCAGCGGCACCAACTGGCCGCAGGGCGCCAGAGAGGTCATCCAACAGGCAGGCGTCCAGTCATCGGGTGGCGGCGGTGGCGGCTTCCCCACCGGCTACCACCAGCTGGTGATCGGCAGCAACAGCCTGTGCCTGGATGTGCACGGCAACTCCGGCAGCGCGGGCGCCGCGATCGACCAGTGGACCTGCAACGGGCAGAGCAACCAGCAGTTCGAGTTCGTGCCGGTCTCGGGCGGCTACGGGCAACTGCGGGCACAGCACTCCGGACACGTCGTGGCGGTGTCGGGCGGTTCCACTACCGCCGGGACACCCGACATCGTGCAGCAACCCGCGGACGGAGCGCCCGGCAGCCTGTGGCAGCCGGTACGGCAGTCCGACGGCTCGTACTCCTTCCAGAACAAGAACAGCGGCCTCTGCCTCGACGTCTACGGCGGCGGCAGCAACCTCGGCCAGCAGCTCGACCAGTGGCCCTGCAAGAACACGGCCGGCAGCAACCAGGACTTCACCGCTCGATGACCGGCCGGCGTACTCGTTCACCCCACCCACTGTCCCGCACCAGTGAGGAACGCAGATGAAGAAGTACTCGGCACCCCTGGCTGCCGCGCTGACGGCCGCGCTCGGCGTCGGCGGCACATCATCCGCGGTGGCCGTCACCGGCACCGAGCCCCCGCCCTCCGCCGTACGGGCCGCCGCCGCGCCCGCCGCCCTGCGGCTGATGCCGTTGGGCGACTCCATCACCTGGGGCGTCGGCAGCCCGTCAGGGAACGGCTACCGGAGCTTCCTGTGGAACCAGCTGACGGCCGGGGGGCACGCCCTGGACCTCGTCGGCTCGGGCCGGGGCGGCACCATGTCCGACCCGGACAACGAAGGCCACTCCGGCTGGCGGATCGACCAGATAGCCGGCATCGCGGACAGCGTGCTGGCCCGTTACCGCCCGAACGTGGTCACCCTGGAGATCGGTACCAACGACCTGAACGGCAACTACCAGATCCCGACCGCCCCCGACCGGCTCCGCGCGCTCATCGACCGGATCACCCGCGCCGCCCCCGACGCCACCGTCCTCGTCGGCACCGTGATCGTCTCCACCAGCGCCACCGAGGAGGCCAACCGGCCCGCGTTCAACGCCAAGCTCCCCGGCATCGTCCAGGCCGCGCAGGCCGCCGGCAAGCACGTACGCCTGGTGGACATGAGCGCTCTGACCAGAGCGGACCTGGCCGACTCCCTGCACCCCAACGACAACGGCTACCGCAAGATGGCGGACGCCTTCAACGCCGGGGTCCAGGCCGCGGACGCGGCAGGCTGGATCAAGTCTCCGGTTTCCGTGGGCGGCCAGGTGCGCTCCGGAATCGCCGGTAAGTGCCTGGACGTCAACGGCGGCGACAGCGCCAACGGCACCGCGGCGGACATCCGGTCCTGCAACGGCTCGGACGCTCAGCTCTGGTCTGCGCCTCCCGACGGCACCCTGCGGGCCCTCGGGAAGTGCCTCGACGCCACCGGCCGTAGTACCGCCAACGGCACCAAGATCGGGATCTGGGACTGCAACGGCGGCGCCAACCAGCAGTGGCAGGCCTACAGCGGTGGTTACCGCAACCCGGTCTCCGGCCGCTGTCTCGACGTTCCCGGCTCGTCCGCCACCGACGGTACGCAGCTGGTCCTGTGGGACTGCAACGGCGGCGCCAACCAGCAGTGGACCACCCTGCCGGTCACCTCGGCTCCATGACCTGACTCGTGCCCTTGGCGGCCGCCGGATGACAGCGGCCGACCTCAGGTGAGGTGACCGGCACCAACTCCCGCGCCCGGCGGCACGACGGCTGTCGCCGGACGCGGGAGTTGGCATGCCCTCAGGGCGTCTGACCAGCAGAAACATGGGATGGATTAGGCCCTGATTCCTGAAGGCGCACCTATTGACACCGCATAGAGGCTGTGGGATCACTATGCGACATGGGATGTCTAAGAGTTCTCTGTTGTGCTCTCGGGCACGCTGACGGGAGCGGTCGACGGCCCACTTCTGCGTCCCTCCGAGCAGAAACGGCACTCTCCGTCCCCTTTCCCCCTCACACCCGAGGAACAGCATGCAGCCTTCATCCGCTCCGTTTCGGAGCCTCGCTCGTGGACCACGCTTATCCGCGGCCGTCGCCGTATGCGTGATGGCACTGCTGACCGTGTTGCTGGAGACCGCGCCGACATGGTCGGCACCAGCAGCTGCGGCACCCCTGGTGAGCTCGGCGTCGGGGCGGTGTCTGGACGTCAAGGGCAACGTCGACACGCCGGGAACGACGTTGGACATCTGGGACTGCAACGGCCAGGTCAATCAGGGGTTCGAGTTCACGTCGGCGGGTGAGCTGAAGGCGATGGGCGGCACCCGGTGCGTGGACACCTACGACGACCGGACGGCTCCGGGAGCCCCGGCGGTCATCCGGGCGTGTGACGGACGGGCGACCCAGACGTGGCGGCAGAACTCCGACGGGTCCGTCACCGGGACCCGGTCCGGCTTGTGCCTGGACGTCAACGGGGCGGGCACGGCCAACGGCACGGCGGTCATCCTCTGGACCTGTAACGGCCAGAGCAACCAGGAGTGGAGCACCTCGACACCTCCACCCACGCCCAGCGGATCGGGTCCGTGCGACATCTACGCCGCGGGCGGTACGCCGTGCGTGGCCGCGCACAGCACGGTGCGGGCGCTCTACGGTTCCTACCGCGGCGCCCTGTACCAGGTCAGGCGTTCCTCGGACAACGCCACCAGGGACATCGCCGTGCTGGCGCCCGGCGGCTTCGCCGACGCGGCGGCGCAGGACGCGTTCTGCGCGGGCACCTCCTGCGTGATCACGGTCGTACGCGACCAGTCCGGACGCGGCAACGACCTGTGGTACCAGGGATCGGCCCAGGTGCCGGGATCGAATCAGAGCAGCCCCGCGAAGGCGACCTCCGAGTCGCTGACCGCCGGGGGTACCAAGGCGTACTCGCTGTACATCAATCCCGGCAACAGCTACTGGCGGGACGGTCACCTGACGGGCGTGCCGACCGGCGCCGCACCCGAAGGGGCGTACATGGTCACCAGCGGCACCCACGTGAACAGCGGCTGCTGCTTCGACTACGGCAACAGCGAGACGACCCGCAAGGCCGACGCCGCCGGGGCGATGGACGCGATCAACTTCGGTACCCAGTGCTGGTTCGGCGGCTGCGCAGGCAGAGGTCCCTGGGTGCAGGCCGATCTCGAGTGGGGTCTGTACCCCGGCGGCAGCCAGTCCTGGAACGGCAACCAGCGGGCCTTCACCAGCAAGTTCGTCACCGCGATGCTGAAGAACAACGGGACATCGAGGTTCGCCCTGAAGGGCGGCAACGCGCAGTCCGGCGGCCTGACCACCCTGTGGGACGGCGGGCTTCCCGGCGGATACAGCCCCATGAAGAAGCAGGGCGCCATCGTGCTGGGGAGCGGCGGCGACTGCTGCAAGCCCGGCGGCGGCGCCAACCTGAGCGCCGGCACCTTCTACGAGGGAGCGATCGTCGCCGGCTATCCCTCCGACGCGACCGACAACGCGGTGCAGGCGAACATCACCGCGGCCGGCTACCGCTGAGCCTTCTTCACCGGTGAGGGGGTGCGGCCCCCGGCATGTGCGCGGCGTCCGGCACGTGTGAAGGACCGCCGCCGGACCAGCCCGCCGCCATGCCTGTGTGCTCCCGCAACTCGACCCAGGAGTCGATCAATCATGCCCATGACCACCGAGAGAGCCGGGCGACCGCAGCCGCCGTCTGCGCTGCCCTCCTTGCGCAGGACCATGGTCCGAGGGCGGACGAGAGCGAGATCCGGCCGTCTGGCGCTGATGGCCGGGATCGTCCTGGCACTGGTGCTGCCGCTGCTGTCGACGGCCACGAGCCAGGCTGCCGCGGGCAAGTCGCTGAGCGTGAACCTGGCGTCGACCCGCGGGCCGTCGACCGGCGTGGGGGAGGGGTTCCTCTACGGCATCAGCGAAGACGGCAGCCGGCCGGCGGACCAGTTCCTCCAGCCGCTGGGGATCAACGCCTTCCGCGGCGGCGGCTGGTTCTCCGGCGGCTGGATCAGGGACGGCTACCAGTACGGCTCGGCCACCCGGGCCGACATCGATTCGATCGTCGCGCAGGCGAAACGCCTCACCCGGCCGCCCTATCACGCGCAGTACCAGGTGCTGGTGAGCGACATCTACGGCGCGAACGGCGGCCAGCCGTCGAACACGAGGTACCCGTGCGACAACGGCGACTGCTCCAACTGGGTGCGCTTCATCGACTCCACGGTGGGGGCGCTGCAGGCTTCGGGGCTCACGTTCTCCTACGACATCTGGAACGAGCCCGACATCTCCGCCTTCTGGACCCGGGGTGTGAACAGCGCCCAGTACTTCCAGATGTGGGACACCGCCTACCGGGAGATCCGGCGCATCGCCCCCGGGGCGCAGATCGTAGGCCCGTCACTAGCGTTCACCCCGGAACGCAACCCGGGTGAATGGCGGACCTGGCTCGCGCACGTCAAGGCGGCCGGGACGGTGCCGGACATGATCGCCAACCACAACGAGGGCGATGTCGACGACCCGGTCACCGTCGCGCGTGCCCTGAACGGCGCCCTGACCGCGGCGGGCATCGGCTCGCTGCCGCTGTCCTCGAACGAGTACCAGCCGGCCGACCGGCAGACCGCCGGGGTGACGGCCTGGTACCTGGCGCGGTTCGCGCAGTCGGGGTACACCAACGCGATGCGCGGCAACTGGGTGTGCTGCGTCACCCCGAACCTGACCGGCGTCCTCACCCAGAGCGGGGGCAGCTGGCAGCCCACCGGCAACTGGTGGGCTCTTCGGGACTACGCCGACATGACCGGCACCCTCGTCGACACCTCCGGCCAGGTCGGCTCGACGGCCATCTCGGCCTCCGAGGACTCCTCCGCCAAGCGAGCGGTGGCGGTCATCGGGGACTCGAACGGGTACACCGGAGCCGCGTCCGTGACCTTCGACGGACTGTCGTCCGTACCCTGGCTGGCGAACGCCGGCAGCGTGCACGTCATCGTGCACCGGATCCCGGACCAGGCGCCGCTCGCAGCGCCACAGACCGTGTACGACCAGAACGTGAGCACCACCGGCGGCTCGATCACGGTGCCGTTCACTTTCCAGGCCTCGCACGACGCGTTCGCCGTCCATCTGACCCCCGCCTCGTCAGGTGGCGGCGGCTTCCCGGACGGCTACCACCAACTCGTGGTCGCCAACGACAACCTCTGCCTGGACGTGTACGGCAACTCCGCCGACCCGGGTGCCGTGATCGACCAGTGGACCTGCAACGGGCAGGGCAACCAGCAGTTCCGCTTCGTGCCCGCCGCGGGCGGCTACGGCGAACTGCGGGCCCAGAACTCCGGCCTGGACGTGGCGGTGGCCGGCAGTTCCACGGCGGCGGGCGTCCCGGACATCGTCCAGCAGGCCCCCGGCGCCGCGGCCAACGGCCTCTGGTTGCCCGTGCGGCAGTCCGACGGGTCCTACGCGTTCCAGAACAAGAACAGCGGTCTGTGCCTGGACGTCTACGGCGCCGGCGGCAACACGGGCCAGCAACTGGACCAGTGGCAGTGCAAGAACACGCCGGGCACCAACCAGGACTTCATCGTCCGCTGATCACCCCGCCATCGGGTCCGGTGGCCGGACCCGCCACAACCGGCCACCGGACACCTCCGACCTGTGAAAGGAACCCACCGTGTCAGCATTCAGACGGCTGTTACGGCGCCTGCGCGCCTCGACGGTCGTGCTCGCGGGCCTCCTCCTGACCGCCGGCGGTATCGTGGGCACGGCCGCCGGGCCGGCCCAGGCCGCCACATCCGTCACGATCAACGGCGCCTCCGGCGGCCGGACCTTCGACGGCGTCGGCGCGATCAGCGGCGGGGGCGGCAACAGCAGACTCCTGATCGATTACCCCGAGCCCCAGCGCGGCCAGATCCTCGACTACCTGTTCCGGCCCGGCTACGGCGCCTCCCTGCAGATGCTCAAAGCGGAGATCGGCGGCGACACCAACTCCACCTCGGGAGCCGAGCCGAGCCACCAGCACACCCGCTCCGACCTGAACTGCGACCGCGGTTACGAATGGTGGCTGATGGAGCAGGCCAAGGCCCGCAACCCCGACATCAAGCTGTACGGGCTCGCCTGGGGCGCGCCCGGCTGGATCGGCGGCGGGAACTTCTGGTCCACCGACATGGTCAACTACGCGCTCTCCTGGCTCGGTTGCGCCAAGAAGCACGGGCTGAGCATCGACTACCTCGGCGGCTGGAACGAGCGCGGCTACAACGTCTCCTGGTACCAGCAGCTGCGCGGCGCGCTCAACAGCAACGGCTACGGCAGCGTCAAGATCGTCGCGGCCGACTCGGACTGGGGGGTGGCCAACGACATCAACTCCAACCCGTCGTTCGCCTCCGCGGTGAGCGCCATCGGCACGCACTATCCCTGCGGCTACCGGTCGGCCCAGACCAACTGCTCGGTTCCGTCGGCCGCCCTGGCTTCCGGCAAGCCCCTCTGGGCGAGCGAGAACGGCTCGGACGACTACAACGGGGGAGCGCAGGCCGTGGCCCGCGGCATCAACCGCGGGTACATCGACGGACGGATGACCGCCTACCTCAACTGGCCGGTGGTCGCCGCGCTCACCCCCAACCTGCCGTACCCCACGATGGGTCTCGCCCTGGCCTCGCAGCCGTGGTCCGGCGCCTACTCGATCGGCAAGAACGCCTGGGTGATGGCGCACACCAGCCAGTTCACCGCGCCGGGGTGGCGTTACCTCGACTCCTCCAGCGGCTACATCGGCGGCAACCGCGCCAACGGAAGCTACGTATCGCTGAAGTCCCCCAACAACTCCGACTACTCCACGGTCATCGAGACCATGGACGCCGGCGGCGCACAGACGCTGGACTTCAACGTCACCGGGGGGCTGTCCACCAGGACCGTCCACGTCTGGTCCACCGACGTCAGGTCCAACAACCCGGCCGACCACTTCGTGCACGCCACCGACATCACCCCGTCCGGCAGCACCTTCAGCCTGACCGTACAGCCCGGGCGCATGTACACCCTGACCACCACGACCGGACAGGGCAAGGGCACCGCCACCGGTCCTGCCAAGGCTCCGCTGAAGCTGCCGTACAGCGACTCCTTCGACGGCAACGCCGCCGGTAGCGAGGCGAAGTACCTCATGGACTGGCAGGGCGCCTTCGAGGCGGTGGGCTGCGGCGGCGGCCGCAGCGGCATGTGCGTGCGCCAGATGAGCCCGCAGAAGCCGATCACCTGGGACTCGCTGACCGATCCGCACGCCCTGCTCGGTGACGTGAGCTGGGGCAACTACACGCTCTCGTCGGACGTGCTGCTCGAACAGCCCGGATACGTCGAACTGATCGGCCGTGCTGGCGGGCACGACTACGACCGCGGGGGAGGACAGAACGCCTACCGTCTGCGGGTGAGCGACACCGGGGCCTGGTCGATCCTGAACTCCAACACCAACGGCACCGTCTCCACCCTGGCCCGCGGCACGACCGCCGCGCTGGGCACCAACCGGTGGCACAGCCTGGGCCTCACCTTCTCCGGCACCACGATCACCGCGGTCGTCGACGGTGCCACGGTCGGTTCAGCGAACGACAGCACCTGGGCGGCCGGGCAGATCGGCTACGGGACCAGCCAGGGCGAGACGGCTCAGTTCGACAACCTGTCCATCACCCCCGGCAGCGGCGGGGACAACGGCGGGACGACCGGCGCGATCGTCGGGGCCGCCTCCGGCCGGTGCGTGGACGTGCCGAACCAGTCGCACACGGCCGGCACCCAGGTGGCGCTGTGGGACTGCAACGGCGGCAGCAACCAGCAGTGGACGAACACCTCGGCCGGTGAACTGCGGGTCTACGGCAGTGACTGCCTGGACGCGGCCGGCCAGGGCACCAGCCCCGGCACCAAGGTGGACATCTGGAACTGCACCGGCGGCAGCAACCAGAAGTGGACGCTCCACGCCGACGGCACCATCACCGGAGTCCAGTCCGGCCTGTGCCTGGACGCCACCGGCGCGGGAACGGCCAACGGCACCCTGCTGCAGCTGTGGACCTGCAACGGCAGCGACAACCAGAAGTGGACGCGCGACTGATGCGGTGGCCGGCCGACAACCGCCGGCCCCCGCACGACCTCCGTCATCCCCCCGAGAGGCCCCCCTCCATGTCTTCCTCCTCCCTGCCGCTGAGCCGACGCAGACTGCTGGCGGCGGCCGGCGCGGCCTCGGCCCTCGGCCTGCTGCGGTTCGCCCCCGAGGCCGCCGCGACCGACGGCCCCGGAAGCTACACCGCGAGCTGGTCCTCCGTGGACCAGCACCCCCCGGCTCCGGCCTGGTTCCAGGACGCCAAGTTCGGCATCTACTACCACTGGGGCGCCTTCAGCGTCCCCGCGTTCGGCAACGAGTGGTATCCGCGCAACATGTACATCGGCGGCTCCAACGAGAACCGGCACCACATCGCCACCTACGGCGACCCCTCGGCCTGGCCATACCACAACTTCATTGACGGCGCCCGCGACAAGGCCGGCAACTACGTGCAGTTCGCCCCCAAACTCGCCTCCCAGGGCGGCAAGTTCGACCCGGACGCCTGGGCGCGGCTGTTCAAGGCCGCGGGCGCCAGGTTCGCCGGACCGGTCGCCGAACACCACGACGGCTTCTCCATGTGGAACAGCCACGCCAACCCGTGGAACTCGGTCCAGCGCGGCCCCAGACTCGACCTCGTGGGGCTGCACGCCCAGGCCATCCGCGGGCAGGGGCTGAAGTTCATGGCCTCGCTGCACCACGCCTACAACTTCAACGGCTACTACGACCACGTGCCGTCCCAGTCCGACCCCACGCTCCGCACCCTCTACGGGCAGCTGGGCCCGGCGGCGGAGAACAAACTCTGGTACGACAAGCTGGTCGAGGTCATCGACGGTTACCAGCCGGACCTGGTCTGGCAGGACTTCGCCCTGGACCGGGTGCAGGAGTCCTACCGGCTCCAGTTCCTCGCGCACTACTACAACCAGGCAGTCGCGTGGAACAAGGACGTGGTCGCGACCTACAAGGACGGCCTCAACAACAAGGGCGAGGTCTTCGACTTCGAGCGGGGCGGCCCGGCAGGGCTGCTCACCCCCTACTGGCTGACCGACGACAGCATCTCCTCCTCCAGCTGGTGCTACACGGTGGGCATCGGCTACTACTCGACGCAGGCACTGCTGCACTCGCTGATCGACCGGGTCAGCAAGGGCGGCAGCATGCTGCTGAACATCGCTCCGATGGCCGACGGCACCATCCCCTCCGGGCAGCAGTCGATCCTGCTCGCCATGGGCGACTGGCTCGGCCGCTTCGGAGAAGCGGTCTACGGCACCCGCTCCTGGGCCAGTTACGGCGAGGGCCCGACCAAGATGGGCGGAGGCTCGTTCAGCGGACCGGTGGCCGGCAAGCCGCAGGACGTCCGGTTCACCCGCAGCCGGGACAACAAGGTCCTCTACGCCACCGCGCTGGGCTGGCAGGGCGGCACTATGACCATCGCGACGCTGAACTCGAACCAGATCAACCTCAGCAGTCTGACGCGCGCGCAACTGCTGGACAACACCGCCGGCACCTACATCGACCTGCCCGCCCCCACCCAGGACGCCTCCGGCCTGCGCCTCACCATGCCCTCGTCCAACCCGCCGTTCAACGCCCTGGCGTACACCGTGAAGCTCACCTTCTCCGGTGAGATCCCCGTCCTGGGCGCGCCGGGCGGTTCCACGACCTGGGTCAGGATCGCCAACGCGACCAGCGGACTGGTGCTCGACAGCGGGGGCAACGTCGCCTCCGGATCCAACCTCAAGCAGTGGAACTACGACGGGAGCACCAACCTGCAGTGGCAGCTGATCGCCCTCGGCAACGGCTACTACCGCATCGTGAACCGCACCAACGGCATGGTCGCCGACAGTTACGGCAACTCCGCCAACGGCGCTCCCGCCCGCCAGCAGGCGTGGAACGGCGGCAACAACCAGCAGTGGTCGCTGAGCAGCCTCGGCAACAACCGCTACCAGATCGTCAATCGCGGCACCGGCACCGCTCTCGACGGGAGCGGCAGCACCGCGGCCGGCTCGACCACGGTGCTGTGGACGCCCAACTCCAGCACCAACAACGCATGGACCATCACCGCCGTCTGAACACCGGCGCTCCCTGTCCCACCCCCGAGCACGGAAGAAGGAGAGCATGAAACGCAAACCGCTCTTAATGTCCCTCGTGGCCGCGCTGCTTCTCGTCCTGACAAGCGCGGGCACGTCCTTCAGCAGCGGCCTCGGCGCACCCGCGTCGGCCGCGAGGAGTGCCGCCGCGGCGAGTGCCGGCTGCGGCAAGGCCCCGGCGCTGACGAGTGGTAACCACACGATTCAGAGCGGCGGCCAGAACCGCAGTTACATCCTGCGGGTCCCCGCCGGCTACGACAACAACCACCCGTACCGGCTGATTTTCGGTTTCCACTGGCGGGGCGGTACGGCCAACGACGTCGACTCGGGTGGTACGGACGGGTACAACTGGTCGTACTACGGCCTGAGGCGCCTGGCGGACAACGCGAACAACAGCACGATCTTCGTCGCGCCCCAGGGGAACGGCAACGGCTGGGCCAACCCCGGCGGCCAGGACCTGGCCTTCGTCGACGCCATGGTCAACCAGATCGAGGCCGGCCTGTGCGTCGACACCACCCAGTTGTTCGCCGGCGGCTTCAGCTACGGCGGCGGGATGTCGTACGCCCTCGCCTGCTCCCGGGCGACGGTCTTCCGCGCGGTCGCGGTCTACTCCGGCGCGAACCTCAGCGGGTGCAACGGCGGCACTCAGCCCATCGCCTACATGGGTCTGCACGGCCTCAGGGACAACGTGCTGCCCATCTCGCTGGGACGGGAACTGCGTGACACCTTCGTCCGGAACAACGGCTGCACCCGGCAGAACCCGCCCGAGCCGGCCAACGGAAGCCTGACGCACATCATCACCACCTACTCCGGATGCAGGTCCGGATACCCGGTCGTCTGGGCCGCGTTCGACGGAGCGGGCCACGACCCCGGTCCCATCGACGGCTCCACCGGTGACGGCTGGCGCACCTGGACGTCGGCGGCGGTGTGGCAGTTCTTCACCCAGTTCGGCTCGGACACGACACCGCCGACGCCCCAGCCCTCCGGCAACCAGAAGATCGTCGGCCAGCAGTCGGGGCGCTGCGTCGACATCAACGCCTCCACCACGACCAACGGCACGCAGGCGCAACTGTGGGACTGCAACGGCGGCTCCAACCAGCGGTGGACCCACAGCACCGGAAAGCAGCTCATGGTCTACGGCAACAAGTGCCTCGGCGTAGGCCAGGCGGCGGGCAACGGCACCCCGGCGGCGATCTGGGACTGCAACGGTCAGGCGGACCAGCAGTGGAACGTCAATCCCGACGGCACGATCACAGCAGCGCAGTCGGGGCTCTGCCTGGACGCCGTCGGCCAGGGGAGCGGCAACGGGACGAAGATCCAGCTGTGGAGTTGCACGGGCGGTGCGAACCAGCACTGGCGCCTGGAGAACTGATGCCAGGACGCCGTTGCTCACGTCCAGCACCTTGACGAACTGCCGACTCCGGCATCCCCGACGCTCCGTCGGGTATGCCGGAGTCGGGACGGCGTCCGTCCGGAAGAACGACGCACTGTGCCCACCGGACTGGACCGGCCACCTGGCCCGCCGTGCGTCTGACCGGCAGGGCCCCGTTCGTAGGCGGGCTCCCTGTGACAGCGGGAGAAACCCTGGCGGCCACCGGGAAGGCGGGACTATGAGAGGCCGCGGGGATGGGCGGTTTCAGGTCGAGGTTCGAACGTGAAATACATGCTCAGACAGTGAGGTTCGCCCTCGCCATCGAGGAAGCCCCATGAAACATCGACGATGCGAAGCTTCCGGAGCGTGTCACTGTGTAGGACGCCGGGCGGCGAGAAGGGTTGCTTCCGGCTGGCCACCGGGCGGCCGTCACCCCCTGCACGAGTGACGGTTCCCGATGTCGTACCACCTCAAGGCGCCTGGCCACCGGGCGGCCGTCACCCTCAAGGTCCGGTCACAGAATCGGCCGGAGGGGTTGCCGCCGGTCAGGCGGATTCGAGGATCGGGCGGACCTCGACGGTCTCCGGGGTGGGGAGGCTCCTGGCCAGTTCGAGGGCTTCCGCGCGGTCGGCCACCTCGACGATGAACCAGCCGCCGAGGGTCTCCTCGCCGGCGTGTGCGGGTCCGTCGGTCACCGTCGATGTCCCGTTGGCCGTGGTGCGCACGGTCGCGGGAGCGGTGTGTTCGGTCTCCAGGGCTTCCCCGCCGACCAGTTTCCCGGCCGCGGCGAGGCTACCGATCCAGCCTTCGTATTCCTTGCGGTAGGCGGCCCGATCGGCCTGGATCCGGCGGCGCGACTCGTCCGTCTCGAAGATCGCGAGTGCGTATTTCATGGAACTTCCTCTCCAGACGCCGTGCGGGCGACTGCTGTTGACGGCAGGTGAAAGGGGGGCGGGTCTGTTCAGGTGGCGCCCCCGCCGGAGCGATGCGGGGGGTTCCCCGCGCCTGTACCGCAGGTACAGGTCCTCGGATGAGGACGGCGCCAGCCGGGGCAGGGAGCGGCGGTGCTCAGAGCGCGGGGCTCGCGGCGGCGGCCGGCATGTTCTCGATGAGGTCGGCGGCGCGCGGGGTGCCGTCCTCAGCTCGCGCGGCGGCCTGCAACTGCTTGGAACCGACCATCGCGATGTGGGCGCGGCGACGGAGCATGGGCGATCACTCGTTTCTGGCGCGGGACGGATGCGGGCGGTGTGGCGAGGACGCGGTGTCAGGGCTGGTCGATCTGCGCGGCGGCCTCCTCCAGGTCGGCGACCGTCCCCGACATGATCGTCCGTACATGCCTGGTGATGGACTGCAGGGGCCAGTCCCACCACGCCAGGGCGAGGAGCCGGGCGATGTCCGCAGCCTCGTAACGGGTGCGGATGAGCCGGGCCGGGTTGCCACCGACGATGCCGTAGTCGGGGACGTCTCCGGTGACCACGGCGCCGGCGGCGATGATCGCGCCGTGACCGATGCGCACACCGGGCATGACCGTGGCGCCGTGGCCGAACCACACGTCGTTGCCGACGACCGTGTCGCCTCGGCCGGGCAGGTCGGTGATCAGGTCGAAGTGCTCCGCCCAGGAGCCCCCCATGGTGGGGAACGGAAAGGTGGAAGGACCGTCCATGCGGTGGTTGGCGCCGTTCATGATGAACCGGGTGCCTGTCCCCAGCGCGCAGTACTTGCCGATGACAAGCCGCTCGGGACCGTAGTGGTAGAGAACGTTGCGCGTCTCGAACGCGGTCGGGGCGTCCGGATCGTCGTAGTAGGAGAAGTCACCGACTTCGATCAGCGGCGACTTCACCAGCGGCTTGAGCAGAACCACGCGCGGGTGCTCGGGCATCGGGTGGAGCACGGTGGGGTCAGCGGGAACGGGCGGCATCGTGGAGGCGGTTCCTCTCTGGTGGACCTGGGGCGTCACCCTGGCGGGTACTGGGAGGTGTCAACGGCTGTTCGCGGATGCCACGTTCGAGGTGGTGACCGCATCTGGATCGGTGGCACGTTGCGGCGCCACGGAGCCTTCCGCGGGCTTGGCCCTCGCCAGCCACAGGCCGGTGAACACGGCGGTGGCCAAAGTGACCGTGCCGGCAGCGAGGAAGGCGCTGTTGAGGCCGGTCTCGAAGGAGGCGCCGCCGGATTGCCGGGTGCGGACGATGGCTCCGAGTAGCGCCACGCCGAGCACCGCGCCGATCTGCCGGGTGGTGCTGCTGATGCCTGATGCGAGGCCGCCTTCCTGCGGGCTGACCGCTTGGATGGCGGCTCCCGTCAGTGGGGACATGGTCAGGGCGAAGCCGGTGCCGACGACTCCCAGCCGCCACCACACGTTCCCGTAGGGGGTGTCGGCGTGCACCATGCCGAGCGCCAGCAGTCCCAGGCCGGCCAGGACCAGGCCGGTGGTCACCACGATGCGGAAGCCGTACCGGGCGGCGAGCCGGCCCGCGTACGGGCTGACGATCACCATGGCGAGGGATACCGGCAGGGTCTGCAGACCGGCGCGCAGGATCGAGCTGCCCTGGACGTACACGAAGAACTGGGAGAAGAAGAACGACGAACCCATGAGCGCGAACCCCACCACGACCATGGCGGTGTTGGACACGGTGAACAGGCGCTGCCGGAACAGCCGCAGCGGCAGCATCGGCGCGGAACGACGCGCTTCGACGGCGGCGAAGGCGACGAGGAGGATCACCGCGGCGGTGAAGCTGCCCAGGATCACCGGCGACGTCCAGCCGCGGGTACCACCCTCGATCAGCCCGTAGGTCAGCACCCCCACCCCAAGAACGGACAGCGCCGTTCCCGGGATATCGATGGCGGGGGCGCTCGGATTGCGGGTCTCTTCGAGGCTGCGCCCACCGACCAGCAGGAGGACCACGCCGATGGGCAGATTCACCAGGAAGATGGCGGGCCAGCCGAAGGCATCCGTCAGCACGCCGCCGGCCACGGGGCCCGCGGCCAGACCGATTCCGCTGAATCCGGCCCACATCCCGATCGCCTTGATTCGTTCCTGCGGCGCGGGACAGGCGGCGGCGAGCAGGGCGAGCGAGGCAGGGCTCAGCGCCGCGGCCCCGACGCCCTGCAGCACCCGGCCGGCGATGAGCCAGCCGAGCGAGGGCGCGAGGCTGCACAGCAGCGACGCGGCGGTGAACACCGCCACGCCGGTCAGGTAGACCCGCTTGCGACCGAACCGGTCGGCGAAGACACCGCCGGACAGCAGCAGCATGGCGACCAGCAGTACGTACGCGTCGACGATCCATTGCAGACCGGTCAGCTGAGTGTGCAGCCGGTGCTGCATATCGGGCAGCGCCGCTCCAACGATCGTGTTGTCGAGCAGGACCATGAACTGGCCCAGGCAGGTCACCGTGAGCAGCACAGCCCGGTTCGATCGACTGCCTACGGTCGCATGCGATGCAGCCATGGGGATCCCCCTCCATCGGTAGTTGCGCCCGGTCACGGTCGACGCGGGTGGCGATACAGCCGAGTACCCTAAAGCAGTCAGCGACTGCGTTTAGCGACTATAAGGAGGGTCCCTCGCTAACGCAAGTTCTGACTGCGTTAAGGTGGGCGGCATGAACGAGCGACAGCGAGCCCGGCGGCCCGGCGGGCGCAGCGCCCGCGTCGGCGCGCAGGTGCACCAGGCCGTCACCGAACTGATCAGTGAGCGCGGCTACGGCAACTTCACCGTCGGCGAGGTCGCAGCCCGCGCGGGCGTGGCCGACAGCAGCATCTACCGCCGGTGGGGCAACCTGGAAACCCTGCTCACCGACGTGGCGCTCACCCGCCTCAACACGCGGTCGCCGATGCCCGACACCGGGAGTTTGGCCGGCGACCTGCGCACTTACGCGGCCCAAGTGGCCCGCGAGATCACCGGGCCCGACGGTCCGGCGGTGCTGCACCTGGCCGTCGCCCTGTCGAGCAGCGGTCAGCAGGGCCTGCAGGCTGGTGCCGACCTCCGCGCCGAACGCACCCGCCAACTGCAGTCCATGCTCGATCGCGCCCGCGACCGTGGCGAGCACGCACCCGACGCGTTCGACGTGCTGGACCACATCCTGGCCCCGATGTACATCCGCGTCCTGTTCGGCATGGGCCCGCTCACCCCGGACTACATCGACGGGCTGGTCGACCGACTGCTGTGACCTCAGCCCGGTTCCCGCGATCAGCCCTCGGACGCGGTGCCAGGGCTCCGTCAGGTGCTCGCCCACACTCGCCCGGCCGGCTCAGGCATCCGGCCCTTGACTGGCTCACGCGGCCCGGCTGAATCCGTCGGTCGGCGGGCCGTCACCGCGCGGATGCGCTCATCAGCTGTGCCATTGGCACAGTCAATGGCGTGACAGTTGAGCCAGTGGGCCCGGAGGTGGTTATCTTTGTCCTATCCATGTACTCGAGGCGGGCGTAGCGCCGGACGGCGACGAGGCCGGGTCCGGACCGCGGTGCCTTCGTCCTGCCTGCTTGTCGTCCGCCACCCGGGACGACCGCGAGCAGGACGCGAACCACCACAAGGGGGCGGCGCACCGCCGTGAAGAGCATGTTCGTGGCTCCGGACCCGGGGCGCTTGAGGTTGCGGAACGCTACCCGCGCCGTCATCGGTGTCGCCGCCGCCTTCGCCGTTTCCGACCTCTGCGGGCTATCGCTCACCGCATCGATCACCGGAGGGCTCGCGGCACTGCTCGCCCTCTTCACGGTCACCGATGCGACCGTCCGGGACCAGCGGATCACCACCGCCCTGCTTCCCTTGGCCGGATTCCCCGTGCTGGCGCTTGCCGCCACACTGCACGGCATCACCCCGGCCCGTGACGCCGCGTTCCTGGCCGTCGTCTTCTGTGGGGTCTATGCCCGCCGCTGGGGCCCGCGGGGCCACGCGCTCGGGATCTTCGCGTTCATGAACTTCTTCATCACGCAGTTCCTGCACGCGGGTGCCGCGCAGCTGCCCGAGCTGTACACCGCCGAGGGTCTCGCCCTCTTCGCGGCCGGCGTCACACGCTTCGTGCTCTGGCCCATCGAGCGTCAGACCGCACCTTCGGCAGCCCCGCCGGTCCTGCCCGGCATCGGATTGGCGCGGCCCACCACCCGGCAGGCATTCCAGGCCACTGCTGCCTCGGCTCTCGCGCTTTTTGTCGGGCAGCTGCTCTCCGAAGAGCGCTGGTACTGGGCCGTCGGTACTTGCTGGTGGATCTTCGTCAACACGGCTTCTCGCGGCGAAACCCTGGTCCGCGGCTTCCGCCGGGTCCTCGGAACCGTGATCGGTATCGCCGTCGGCCTGCTGGTCGCCATCCCGCTGCATGGCGCGCCCGCGCCGACGGCCGCCCTGGTTGCCGTCTGTGTCTTCGGCATCTTCTACACCGCCGCCGTCTCGTATTCCTGGATGATGCTGGCAGTGACGGTCATGGTCAGCTTGCTGTACGGCCTGCTGGGCGTGCTGGACCCCAGCCTGCTCGGGCTCCGCCTTGCGGAGACTGGTGTGGGCGCGCTGTGCGCCGCGCTGGCCGTGGCCCTCGTCCTGCCGGTCACCACGCACGCCACGAACGACGCCTGGATCCAGCGGGCACTGCACTGCGTCCACGCGGCCACCGCCGAAGCGACCGCTCGCCTCGCTGGAGACCCGAAGGGTGACCCTGCCCCGCACGCCGCCGAACTGGACCTGCTGCTCGGCCGGGTACGGATGGCACTCGCCCCGTTGATGCACCCCTTGACTCCCTTCCGTGCTCGGAAGGCCCGCGCCCGCCAGGTCATTGAGCTGCTTGACGACTGCGCCCGCGAAGTGCGGGGTCTGGTGTCCGTTGCCGCCGATCCTGTCGCGTCGCACGACGCCCGTCTGGCCGCTGCGTGCTGGCGCGTCGAGGCAGCGGTGGAAGCACTCACTGTCAGCGAATCGAGGCGCAGGCGAGTGGCGTCCGCCGGCTGCGAGATGCCTCAGCACGACGAGGCGGAGTCGGCCCTCGTATATCTGCGCGGCTTGGAGAAGGCCCTGTCTGAGCTGGCGATGCCGCTCGGGTCGTCTCGCCCTCCACTTGTCCGTCCGTGAACGGGAGGAAGAGTGTCGAACCAGGGTGCGGCGCTCTCTGCCAGACGGCTTACAGCCGCTCGTTGAGGATTTTGGTCGCAGGCGTGATGGAGCCCGGCACGAGGTGCCGATAGATCGCTGGGTGACCTCGATTCGTGTACTCGGCCTCTGCACCCGCCCGTTCGGGACACGCCCCCGGCGCCGATCCGTCCCGCCGGGTGGCCGAACTGGAGCAGTTGCTCGGCCGGGTACGGCTCTCCGTCGCCCCGCTCGTGCACCCGCTCGACCCGGTGCTCGGCCGCAAGCGCCGGGTCGGCCAGGTCCTCGCCCTCCTCGACGACTGCGCCCGGCAGATCCGCGGCCTGGTCGCCGTCGTCGCCGCCCCGGAGGCGTCCCACGACGCATGCCTCGCCGCCGCCTGCCGGCGTGTGCAGACCACGGTCGAGCCCCTCACGGGAGATGGTGCCGAACAGCACCCCACGACCGCGACCCCGCCCGCCGAAGAAGCCGCACTCGCCCACCTGCACAGCCTGGAACGCGCCCTCGCCGACCTGACCCAGCCGCCGCGCGCCCTTTCGGGCTCACCGTTGGTGGGTGCCTGAGCCGAGGGCTCCCCCCCCGTCCCTCCTCGGCACGCCATCGTCCGATGCTTGGTCTAGACCTTGCGCACTCCTGCTACCGTCACCCCCTGGACAGCACCCAACGAGAGGGGACCGCGGTGACAGAGGGCGGCACGCGGCTGCGGAGGGCGTTCATCGGGTCGTTCACGGCGGCCGGCGGACCTGGGCTGGTCACCGCCGCCGTGGATCCGGACACCGGCGCCCTGACCGTCCTGAGCAGCGTCGACGGCCTGCCCGACCCCTCGTACCTGGTGCTCGCGCCGGGCGGGGACATGCTCTACGCCGTCAGCGAGACGGCCGAGGGCGCGGTGGCCGCGTACCGGCTCACGGGCGGGAAGCCGGAGCTCGCCGGGCCTCCGGTCCCGGTCGGCGGCAGCGGGCCCACGCACCTCGACCTGCACGACGGACACGTCCTGACCGCCAACTACGGCTCCGGCAGCGTCACCGCCGTCCCGGTCCGCGCCGACGGAACCCTCGCACCCGCCCCGTCCGGCGTGCTCCGGCACACCGGCGGCGGGCCGCACACACCCCGCCAACAGGCCCCGCACGCCCACCAGGTGCGGAGCGACCCCAGCGGCCGCTGGGCCGTCAGCGTCGACCTGGGCACGGACTCGGTCCGGGTGTGCACGGTGGCCGACGGCAGCCCCGTCCTGCACCGGGAGATCGCCCTGCGACCGGGCTCAGGACCACGCCACCTGGCCTTCCACCCTGACGGCGAGCACGTGTACGTCGTCAACGAACTCACCCCCACCGTCACGGTCTGCCACTGGGACCCCGCCCAGGGTCTGCTCAAGCCGCTGGACGAGACACCCGTGCTCCCCGGAGCCCCGTCCGGCGACGCCTACCCGTCGGGCATCGTGGTGTCCCCGGACGGCCGCTTCGTGTGGACCGCCACCCGGGGCGAGGACGTCCTGTCCGTGTTCGTCGTCGAGGGAGCGGGACTGCGCCTGGTCGGCACGGTGCCCTGCGGGGGCAACTGGCCGCGTGCCGTCGCCGAGTCGAACGGCTTCCTCTACGCCGCCAACGAACGCTCCGGCGACGTGACCTGGTTCCGCCTGGACCCCGTCACGGGCCTGCCGCGCCGCACCGGCTCGATCGAGGTGCCGGCCGCGTCCTGCGTGGCCTTCGACTGACCGACCACCCGTTCCCCGGAAAGCGAAGGGCCCGCTCCTCACCGAGGAGCGGGTTCGCCGTACGACCGGCGCGACGGCGGTCGTACGACCGTTCACGCATCGCCTACCGCGCCGGGGCGCCCTGCGGCTGCTGCGGGGCGATGCCCAGGGCCGTCGTGTACTTGGCCAGGGCGAGCTTGCCGATGGCCGGGTACGGGCCGAGCGCGTCGGCGGCCGCACAGCCGGCTTCCTTGGCCGCCTCCTCGATCAGCGCGGCGTCGATCTCCGGGCCGATCAGGTACGGCGCGAGCGCCAGTTGCTGGGAGCCCGAGGAGCGCAGCTGATCGGCGACGGACGCGATCGAGCCCTCCTGGTCCAGGGCCGCGGCCATCACCGGTACGGCGAGGCGCGCGGCGAGCAGCATGCCGGTGATCCCGGCCGCCTGCACGGCCTCGTCGCCGCCGACGGAGGCCAGGATGATGCCGTCCGCCGCGGTCGCCACGGTGAACAGACGGGCGCGGTCGGCGCGGGCCAGGCCCGCCTCGGACAGGCGCACGTGCAGGGCCTCGGCGAGCAGCGGGTGCGGGCCGAGCACATCGGTGAGGTCGGCCGCGATGCGGCTCTCCATGACGGCCTGGCGGACCTGACGCAGCAGCGCGCTGTCCGGCCCGGCCAGCAGGGGCACGACGACGGCGACCGGGCCGTCGGGCTCCCTGACGTCGAGACCGGCGGCGCGGGCCTGCTCGTAGCGGGCCGTGCGCTCGTCGGCGCAACGCGCCAGCACCGACTGGAGCGTGGGGTACTCCGTGTCGTCCCCGTCCAAGTACCCGATGCGGGCGTCGAGGCCGGGGAGTTCGGAGCGGGCGATGCTCACGACCTCCTCGGCGAGGCCGCGGGTCGCGGCGCTGGGCGCGCCCGGGACCGCGAGGACGAGCGCGGGCGCGCCCTCGGGAGCCGCCATGGGCTCGGGTCGGCGGTGCCGCCCGGGCTGGCGGGGGCGCGGCATTCGTACTGGCAGGCCGGCGGGCCCAGTGGGGGAGCTCATGGCGCCGCATGTTACTGGTTTCTTGGGCTCCCCTGTTCGGGGAGGGTGCAGGTGAGCGGTATCCGTCCGGTTTTGTCTGATGAGTTACGTACGGATCAGAAGTGATCAGCGTGTTTTCCGGGTGATTTGCGCCTCTGGCCATGCCCGCGAACCGTGCCCGCCGACTCCTGCTCGTTCCCCCTTCGTGGTCACGACGTGCGGCACCGTGTCGTCACCCGGCAGGGTGAGCCTGTCCGCGGCTGGGCCGCCGCCCGCGGACCCGAGCCCCCCGAGTCGACGGCGAGGATGCCGGACGCGGCCGGGGCCTGCGGCGGTCACGGCAGACGCCAGTCCACCGGCTGTCCGCCCTGCCGCACCAGCAGGTCGTTGGCCCGGCTGAACGGGCGGGAGCCGAAGAACCCGCGGTCGGCGGACATGGGGGAGGGGTGGGCCGACTCCACCGAAGGGAGGTCGCCGAGGAGTGGACGCAGATTGCGGGCGTCACGGCCCCACAGGATGGAGACAAGGGGCTTGCCCCGCGCCGCCAGCGCCCGTATCGCCTGCTCGGTGACCTCCTCCCAGCCCTTGCCGCGGTGCGCGGCCGGCTTGCGCGGAGCCGTGGTCAGCGCCCTGTTGAGCAACAGCACGCCCTGCTGGGTCCACGGCGTCAGATCGCCGTTGGAAGGCTGGGGCAGCCCCAGGTCGGTGCTCAGCTCCCGGAAGATGTTGATCAGGCTGCCGGGCAGCGGGCGCACCTCCGGCGCGACCGAGAACGACAGCCCCACCGCGTGCCCCGGGGTCGGATACGGGTCCTGCCCGACGATCAGGACCCGCACCTCGTCGAAGGGTTGCTGGAAGGCTCTCAGGACGTTCGCCCCGGCGGGAAGATAGGTGCGCCCCGCGGCGATCTCCGCGCGCAGGAAGTCGCCCATTTCGGCGATCCGTCCGGCGACGGATTCCAGGGCGCTCGCCCAGCCCGGTTCGACGATCTCATGCAACGGTCGTGGTGCCACGGGCGCCACCCTACTGCCGTGGGGGCAGCGGGGATCAACCGGTGGCCAAGGCCCGGCGGTTGGCCGTGGACGTCGTCCGGCTCATCCGACGACCGCGGCCCGCACGCACAGCACGTCCGGCAGGTGCGACGCCAACTGCCGCCAGCTGTCGCCGTCGTCGGCCGACGCGTACACCTCGCCGTTGCGGTTGCCGAAGTACACGCCCGCCGGGTCCGCGTCGTCCGTGCACATCGCGTCCCGCAGGACCGTGCCGTAGTGGTCCTCCTGGGGCAGCCCCGCCGTGAGCGGTTGCCAGGTCCGGCCCGCGTCCGCCGTACGGAAGACACGACAGCGGTGGTCGGCGGGGACCCGGTCGGCGTCGGCGTTGATCGGGAACACGTACGCCGTGTCGCCGCGGTGCGGGTGGGCGACCGCCGCGAAGCCGAACGTGGAGGGCAGCCCCTCCCCGATGTCGGTCCAGTGCGCGCCCGCGTCGTCACTGCGGTACACGCCCCAGTGGTTTTGGAGGTACAGACGGTCCGGGGTCGCCGCGTCGCGCGCCACCTTGTGGACGCACTGCCCGAACTCAGGGTTCGGATCGGGCAGGAACACCGCTGAGACGCCGTGGTTGGACGGTGCCCAGCTCGCGCCGCCGTCGGTCGTGCGGAACACGCCCGCCGTCGAGACGGCCACCGTGACCGCCTTCGGGTCGCGCCGGTCGGTCAGCACCGTGTGCAGGCCCTCGCCACCGCCGCCCGGCACCCACTTCGAGCGTGTGGGGTGCTCCCAGAGGGGACGGACCAGCTCGAAGCTCTCCCCGCGGTCCTCCGAGCGGTACAGCGCGGCCGGTTCCGTGCCCGCGTACACCACGTCCGCTTCCGCCTCGGCCGGGTGCAGCTGCCACACCCGCTCCAGCGACGCCTCGGTGTCCTGGGGGAACTTGACGGCGGGCCGGGCCGGTTCGGTCCAGGTGCGGCCCAGGTCGTCGGAGTGGAACACGGACGGCCCCCAGTGCGCGCTGTCACCGCCGGCCAGCAGGCGTGGGGAGTCGCCCCGTGTGTCGATGGCGACCGAGTACACGGCCTGCGCGTTGAAGTAGGGCGTCTCGTCGAACTCCCACGCGCCACCGCGCCGACGCCCGATGAACAGGCCTTTGCGGGTGCCCACGGCCAGCAGTACCTCGGTCATTCCGATCACCTCCGCGACATCTTTGTCCCAGACACCGGCCAGTCTGCACCCCGCCACTGACACTCACCCCCGCAAACGGCGTCACCGCAGGTCAGAGCGGCCGCACCACATCGGCGGGGGTCGGGAACCGGCCATGTCGGAGAGGGTGCGCACGGGGCCGCGGGGCCCGAGGAACCCTCGAACCGGCGGACTCGCCCTGAGCATCGCGCAGACGTCGCGCGTATGGGAGGGCGGTCGGGATGTTCGTGCGCTCGTGAGGAGGAAGCCTGCGATGGCGTTCCGTGGTCCGAAGGTCTGGCTGTGGCGGTGGCGACGCAATCCCCTCAAACGCCGTGCAGACGCGGTGGAGAGCTGGGTGCTGCTCGGCGCCTGGGCGTTCACCCTCCTCGCCGGGGTGCTCGCCGGCCTCACGGCCGCCCGGTCCGTGGAGCACGGACTGGCCAGGGAACGCGTCGAGTGGCGCCCCGTCGTGGCCCGGCTCACCGAGCAGGCCCCCGGCACGGCTCCCGTGCGCCCGGGGGCGGGCGGCGGCGAACGGGTCTGGGCGAAGGTGAGCTGGACCGCGACGGACGGCTCCTCGCACTCCGGCCAGGCCCGGGTCGAGGCGGGCAGCGCGCAAGGCGCCCCGGTCACCGTCTGGACGGACCCGCAGGGCCGTCTGGTGACCAAGCCCGCCACCATCTCCCAGGCCCAGCTGCGGGCCTCCCTGATCGGCGGCCTGGCCGGCGTCAGCGCCGCCGCACTCCCCTTCGTCGGCGGCCGCGCCCTCCGCGGCCGCCTGGAACGCCGCCGCATGGACCAGTGGGACGCGGAGTGGGCCCTGCTCGGGCCCCTGTGGGGACGCAAGACGGGCTGAGGGCGGCGCGTCAGGCCCCACCCGCCGCCAATCTTCCTCCCGGCAGGCCCGCGGCAACCGCTCGCCCGAGTGGACCTCGTGGCTGCCGTACCCGAGGGACGGCGCCAGGTGTCGTCGTGAGGAAGCGAGTTCGCCCCTCGTCGGAGCTGTCCGCTCGGACACCTGGTCGCCGAGCGCGCTGTGCAGGGTTGGCCGCAGCCGCGAGCCCTCTTCGTCCGAGGGCCGCAGCCGACGCAACCGGCCGACGAGGGTGCCGGAGGCCGGAAGACGGTGCGGCGCGCAGCGCGCCGGCCGGTCGGCGCGGCCGGCAACCGGGCCGCGCATGTCCACAACGGCTCCGCCTCAGTGGCCGGGCAGGGCCCGGTCGAGGATCGTGTCGAGGTCGACGCCGTGGGGCAGTGTGCCGAAGGCGTGTCCCCAGTCGCCGCCGAGCCGGGTGGCGCAGAAGGCGTCGGCGACGGCAGTGGGGGCGTGCCGGACCAGGAGGGCGCCCTGAAGGGCGAGGGCCATCAGCTCCACCAGCCGCCGGGCGCCGGTCTGCGACCCCTGAGCGAGGCCCCGCCGAACGCGCCGAACTGCGTACGCGCCTGACCGCCCTGCGCCTCGCGGAACTGCGGGAGGGCGTCTGGCTGCGCCCGGCCAATCTCACCCGGGCCCTGCCGGACGACCTGCGCGAGGTGGCCCAGCACTACACCGCCCGCCCTGGCCTGCCAGAGCGCGAACTGGCCGCCGCGCTCTGGCCGCTGGACGCCTGGGCGGCGACGTCCCGGGCCCTGCTCGCGCACATCGGCCGGGCGCCCGGCCCGGCCGACCGCTTCACCGCCTACGCGGCCGTCGTACGCCACCTGCTCGCCGACCCCGTGCTCCCGCCCCGGCTCCTCCCCGAGGACTGGTCGGGCGCCGACCTGAGGGCCGCCTACGAGGACTACCAGCGGGAGGTGACCGACGCGGTGTGGCCGTGAGGCGGGCCGACCGCGTCGCGAACGGCACAGCGGCCGTACGGAGCGCCGTGGGGGGGGGGAGCGCTCCGTACGGCCGCCTTCACCGTGGGGGGCCTACCTGTAGGTGATGTCGGAACTGGCGTACTTGCAATAGGTTCCGTCGGCATTGGTGCCGTTGGTGGTCGGCTCCTTGCCCGTGTTGTTCCCGATGTACTTCTGGCACGGGATGATCTTCTTGCTGCTGTCCCCGATGATCGTGATCTTCTTCAAGGACGCGCTGTCGCCGTAGTTGGTGTTGATGCCGGCGAGCTTGCCGCCCTTCCAGTTCACCTCGATGGTGTTGAGGTTGATCGTCCGCTTGTACTGCGTCGAGCAGTTGCCGCAGGAGCGGACGAAGGTGCCGAAATTCTTCACGGCGAAGTTCGAGATGTTGAGCGTCCCGGCGCCGTTGAACTGGAACACCTTGTCGCTGGCCTCCTTCGCCCCACCGCCGGAGACGGTGTAGACGTTGGACGACGAGGAGCCCCGGAACGTGGCCGCGTCCTCGCCGACGTCCTCCCACCAGACGTTCTGCAGGGTGCAGCTGCCCTTGCAGTGGATGCCGTCGGCGGCGGGTGCGCCGATGATGACGTTCTTCAGGACAGCGCCGGGGGCCAGTTCGAGGATGGGGCCCTGGTCCTCGTCCTGGCTGCCGCTGCCCAGGTCGCCGGTGCCGTACAGGCGCTTCATCCCGTAGTCCTTGGTGCCCGAGACCGGGATGGTGGAGGACACCCCCTGGCTGCCGTTGGCGGAGGGCCAGGTGGCGGCGCTCGCCGGGGTGGACAGCGCACCATCTGTCATGATCATGCCAACCGACAGGCCGAGGGCGGCCAGCACGCCGGTCAGCGCGCGCACGCGGCCGCGCGAGCGTAACGAAGAAGTCATGTCCCGATTCCTTCTTCCTGTTGGGGAGATGTGGGGAGGTCAGAGCTTTCCGGCGCCCGCACCGGACGTCACCGAGGCGACGACGGACGAGGCCGGCTCCGCGGTGTAGCCGTACGGAGCGCTGGTGAACGTGCCCGTCCGGGAGATCTCGGTCGCGGCTCCGCCGAGATCGTTGCCGCGAAGGTTGGCGTAGCCGTCGACGTCGCTGCTGCGGTTCGTGGTGACCGCGACCTTCGTCGAGCGGAAGACGTTGTTCTCCACCAGCATCTGCGCACCCATCCGGGAGTGCACCGCGGTGTCGGCGCCGACGACGTAGTTGTCGTAGAAGTGCCCGGTGCCGAAGCGCAGACTGGGGATGCGTGAGTAGACGTTGCTGAAGTGGTTGTGGTGGTACGTCACTCTCAGGTGGCCGGTGTCCTGGCTCGCGTTGTTGTCGCTGTGGCCGACCAGCGAGCCCTTGAAGTGGTCCTTGAAGGTGTTCCAGGAGACGGTGACGTAGTCGGAGCCGTGGTTGATGTCGAGCAGACCGTCGTAGTGGTCCTCGTCGTGATCGCGGTCGGCCGAGAAGGAGTTGTGGTCGATCCACACCTTCGTGGACGACTCGACCGTCACGCCGTCGGACGGCGCCAGCGGCTTGCTGATGTTCAGGTTGCGGATGACGACGTTGGTGACCTTCTTCAGGCGCAGACCGCCGCCGGTGAACCCGGACGACGAACCCACGCCCAGGACGGTCGTGTTGGACCCGACGTCGACCTGACCGCTCAGTGTGATCCGGCCGTTGACACGGACGACCTTGGCAGAGTTCCCGGTCACCGCCGTCTTGAAGGCGGAGAGCGTCGACACGGTGACCGCCGAGGCGCTTCCGCCGCCGGTCGTCCCGGCGCCGAACCCGACGGGTGAGTTCTCGGCTGCTCCCGCCGCCTGGGGAACGGCGAGGACGGCGACCGTGGTGAGAGCGGCGACGGTCGCGCCGAGAACGGAGCTTTGCGCTTGTGTACGTGGGGGGCCTGTACGCATGCGGGTGCGTCCCTTCGGAGGACTCAGCTGGGGCATGTATGTGAATGTCGTACGCCATTCTGATTGCCGCGCGCGAGCAGTGTGACGGTGGCGGGACCTCACAGTGCCCTGAGGAGTGCACTTCCCCGGGTCATGGGAGCTCCGCTGGGCGACCCGCCGTGTGGGGGTGGGTCACACTGCTGAACGGAACGTAGGGGGCAAGCGCTTTCTAGTCAACGCTTTGCGCAGAACACATTCGGCCAGCCCTGGTGAGGGGGAGCCGCATTCCCCGAGTGGCGTGGGAGCGCTTCCATGACGGTCGTGTCCATGCCACCATGCGGCTACGCTTCCCTTTCCGAGAAGGGCGAGTCGATGCCCACTCCGCGCCCGCGCCCGTCCGCCGGCGGCCTGGTGCTGCTCCTGATGCTCGTCCAGGCACTGGCCACCAAGTCCGACCGGCGGCGCTACTTCCACGCCTCGACCGCCGACAGCCCGGGCGGCACCTGGACCCCGCTCGCGGACACCGAGGCCGACCCGTTCCTGCGCGCCACCAACGTGACCTCGCCGCAGGCCGAACCGCCTGGACGAAGGACGTCAGCCACGGCGAGTGGACCCGGGGCGGAATCGACCAGACCCCCACGGTCGACCCGTGCCGGCTCCGCTTCCTCCACCACGGCATGGACCCCGGCTCGAGCGGCGACTACTCGCAGCTCCCCTGGCCGCTGGGTCTGGTGCCCCTGACCGACCCCGCCTGCTGAACCCCCGCACGACGTCCCCCGAGCCGCTACCCAGAAGGGACAGAACGTGTCAACCACCCCCCGCACCGCCGACCCGGCCAGGAGATCGCCGCGTTCGGTGCTCATGGCCGTACTCGCCGGGCTGGTGCCGTTACTCGCGGCCACCGTCCTCACCGCACCCGTCGCCTCCGCCCGCACGGAGGCCACCGCGCCGGCTCGCGCGCAGGCGTCCGCCGCGGTTCCCGCCGCGACCCTCACCGAGGTCACCGACTTCGGTGCGAACCCCAGCAACCTCCAGATGTACATCTACGTCCCGGCGAACGTCACCCCCCGCCCGGCTGTCGTGGTCGCCGTGCACTACTGCACGGGCTCCGGTCCGGCCATGTACAACGGCACCGAGTACGCCCAACTGGCCGACCGCTACGGCTACATCGTCGTCTACCCCTCGGTCACCCGCAGCAGCAAATGCTTCGACGTCTCCTCGCCCCAGGCACTGAAGCGCGGTGGCGGCAGTGACCCCGTCGGCATCAAGTCGATGATCGACTGGACCACCCGCACCTACTCCGCCGACACCGGCCGGATCTTCGTCACGGGCATCTCCTCCGGCGCGATGATGACCAACGTCCTGCTCGGCGACTACCCCGACGTGTTCGCGGCGGGCGCCGCCTTCTCGGGCGTCCCGTTCGGCTGCTTCGCCACCACGAACGGCTCCGAGTGGAACAGTGAGTGCTCCGGCGGCAGCATCACCCACACCCCGCAGGAGTGGGGCAACCTGGTGCGCAACGCCTACCCCGGCTACACCGGCCCCCGGCCGCGGATGCAGGTGTGGCACGGCACGCAGGACGACGTCCTGCGCTATCCGAACTTCGGGGAGGAGATCAAGCAGTGGACGAACGTGCAGGGCGTCAGCCAGACCCCGGCCGCCACCGACTCGCCCCAGTCCGGCTGGACCCGCACCCGCTACGGCGGCACCGGTGACCAGGCCCCCGTCGAGGCCGTCAGCCTCCAGGGCGTCGGCCACGACCTGTACAAGTGGGGCATGACGGAACGCGTCCTGACGTTCTTCGGCCTGAACGGCGGCTCCGGCCCGGGCCCCCAGCCTCAGCCCGGCGCCTGCAAGGTGACGGCGTCCACCAACGCCTGGAGCACCGGCCTGACCGGTTCCGTGACCCTCACCAACACCGGCACCACCGCGATCAACGGCTGGAAGCTGGGCTTCACCCTGCCCTCCGGTCAGACGATCACCAACGGCTGGGGCGCCACGTACAGTCCGGCCTCCGGCGCGGTGACGGCCAGCAACGTGACGTACAACGGCACGATCGCGCCGAACGCGAGCGTCACCATCGGCTACCAGGCGAACCACACGGGCAACAGCGCGGCACCCGGTTCGTTCACGCTCAACGGGGACGCCTGCTCGTAGAATCGCCGGAACTGACGGATCATCAACCGCGGGCGGTCCGAGTGGGCCGCCCGCGGGAATTGCCGGGCGGGGGAGCGGGCGGAGGAGTAGCGTCCCCGGGATCGGATGCGCGGGGCCGGTCGCCAGCCCCGCTCGGGATGGACGGAGAGAGCCGAGGATGACCTCCGACGACGTGGTCGGGCTGCTGGCCGACGAGAACCGTACGCGGGCCTTCGCCGCCGTGGCGCTGGGCGCCGCGAGCGCCGAGGAAGTCGCCGAGCGTGCGGGGCTGCGCGCCAGGGACGCCCTGGTCGCGCTGCGCCGGCTCCAGGACGGCGGGGTCGTCACGGCGACGGACGGTGGCCTCAGGGTGTCGTACGACCGTCTGCGCGGCCTCGCGCGCGACGCGGCCGAGCCCCGGCCGGAGCAGGACCACGGCTCCGGCGACGAGCGCGTCGAGATGGTGCTGCGCACCTTCGTGCGCGACGGACGGCTGGTGCGGCTGCCGGCCCAGTGGAACCGCAAGACGCTCGTCCTTCGCCATGTCGCGCAGCGCACCTTCGAGCCGGACCGGGCGTACACGGAACGCGAGGTGAACGACCGGCTCCGGGTCTGGTGCGAGGGCGGACAGGTCGACCACGTGACCCTGCGCCGCTACCTGGTCGACCTGCATCACCTGCACCGCCACGACGGCGTCTACCGACGCCCGCCCGAGGGCACCGCGCAGGCCGGCTGAGCGGGGCCACGGCACGTTCAGCCCCAAAAACGCGTCACACGGAGCGGTGGTACTGCTCCGGCACCCGTACCTCGGCCCCGAGTTCCCGTGCCGCGCGTCGGGCCCACGACGGGTCGCGCAGCAGTTCGCGGCCGAGCAGCACCGCGTCCGCCTCGCCGTTCGCCACGATCTTCGCGGCCTGCTCGACCTCGGTGATCAGACCGACCGCGGCGACGGGCATCGGCGTCTCGGCCCGCACCCGGGCGGCGAAGGGCACTTGGTACCCCGGGTCGGTGGGGATGCGTACGTCGGAGGCGTTGCCGCCGGTGGAGACGTCGAGCAGATCGACGCCGTGGGCGTGCAGCTCGGCGGCGAAGCGAACCGTGTCGTCCGCCGTCCAGCCGCCCTCCTCCAGCCAGTCGGTGGCCGATACGCGGAAGAACAGCGGCTTTTCCTGCGGCCAGACCTCCCGTACCGCGTCGACGACTTCGAGGGCGAAGCGAACGCGGTTCTCGTACGAACCGCCGTACGCGTCGGTGCGGCGGTTGGAGTGCGGGGAGAGGAACTCGTTGATCAGGTAGCCGTGGGCGCCGTGGATCTCGACGATCTCGAAACCGGCGGCGAGGGCCCGGCGGGCCGCGTCGGCGAACTGGCCGACGATGTCCCGGATCTCTTCCACCGTCAGCTCGTCCGGCACCGGGTGCCGCTCGTCGAATGCGAGGGCGCTCGGCCCCACGGGCTGCCACCCGTGCGTGTCCGGCCCGACCGGCGCGCCGCCCGTCCATGACCGGTCGGTCGAAGCCTTGCGCCCGGCGTGGGCGAGCTGGACCGCGGGCACCGTGCCCTGCGAGGCGAGGAAGCGGGTGATACGCCGGAACGCCTCGACCTGGGTGTCGTTCCAGATGCCGAGGTCGTACGGTGAGATCCGGCCCTCGGGGCTGACGGCGGTCGCCTCGACGATGACCAGCCCCGTCCCGCCCGCCGCCCGCGCCGCGTAGTGCGCGAAGTGCCAGTCGGCCGGCGCGCCGGTGTCCGGGCCCTCCGGCGCGGCCGAGTACTGGCACATCGGAGGCATCCACACCCGGTTCGGGATCGTCACTTCGCGCAGGCTGAAAGGCTCGAAGAGCGCGCTCACGGCGGACTCCATTCGTCACGGGCCGGTGGTCGGGACTCGTACGATAGACACCGTAGTACGGCAGATGTCAAACTACGAAGACACTCGTACAATGGCACCTCCCCGAGCAGTGGAGCCGCCGTGACCACCCTTGTCGCCAGCAGCCGTGACCTGCCGCATCCGGGCCGGGAGGAGATCCGGCTGGAGGCCGTGCTGCACGCGCTGTCCGATCCGCTGCGGCTGCGGATCGTACGAGAGCTCGCCGCCGACGGCGACGAGCTGTCCTGTTCGCACTTCGACCTGCCGGTCACCAAGTCCACCGCCACATACCACTTCCGGGTGCTGCGCGAGAGCGGCGTGATCCGGCAGATCTACCGGGGCACCGCCAAGATGAACGGCCTTCGCCGCGACGATCTGGACGTTCTCTTCCCGGGGGTCCTCGACACCCTCCTCGGAGCCGCCGCCCGCGAGTCACGCCGGCTCGGCGGCGGCTGAAGCCGACTGCGTGGGCGGGTCTACGACACGGACCCCCGCGCCGCCGCCAGCAGTGACTCCCAGTCCGGCAGCTTGACCACGCCCCGCCCGAGCGATGCCCCGAGCTCCGCCTCGGCCCGCTCGATGGCCAGCCACCCCGCCCACTCCACGGGTTCCACACCCTCGGCCCGCAGCACCGCCGCAGGATCGTTCGGCAGCTCCCTGCGTACCAGCAGGGAGGCGTCCGCCAGCAGGGACGTCGCCGTTTCCTTGGCGCACGGCCGGTTCGTTCCGATGACGCCCGTCGGGCCCCGCTTGATCCAGCCCGCCACGTACTCGCCCGGTGCCACACCCCCCTCGCGCAGCACCCTCCCGGCCAGGTTCGGCACGATCCCGCGCCCCGCGTCGAACGGCAGTCCCTCCAGGGGGACCCCGCGATAGCCCACCGAACGCATCACGAGCTGCGCCTCGACGTCCTCGTACCTGCCCGTGCCCGTCACCCCGCCGTGCCCGTCCGGCGCCGTCCGCTCGAAGCGCACGGCGGCCACTCGGCCTCCCTCGGCGAGCAGTTCGACCGGGCGCAGGAAGAACCGCGGCCGGATCCGGCGCGGGGCACCGGTCCGCGGCCGCTCGGCCCAGCCGCGCAGCACCTCCACGTTGCGGCGCTGGGGAGCGGGCAGGCCGGAGGGGTCGGCGTACGCGGGGTCGAGGGCGAGCTCCGCCGGGTCCACGATCACGTCGGTGTCCGGCAGGGCGCCCAGCTCGCGCAGCTCCTTGGTGGTGAAGCGGGCCTGGGACGGTCCGCGCCGCCCCGCCATGTGGATCTCGGTCACCCGGCTGGCGGCGAGCGCGGTGAGCGCCGCCTGTGGCATGTCGGTGGGACTCAGTTCCGTCGCGCCCCGGGCCAGCATGCGAGTGACGTCGACCGCGACATTGCCCACGCCGATGACCACGGCCGAACGGACCGCCGACACGAAGCGGCCCGCCACCGAGTCGGGGTGCGCGCTGTACCAGGACACGAACTCCGTGGCCGAGAAGCTGCCCGGCAGTTCCTCGCCGGGAATCCCCAGGTGGCGGTCGGTCGCCGCACCGACGCAGTACACCACCGCGTGGTACAGCTCCCGCAGACGGTCGGCCGGCACCCCCTCGGCGCCGACCCGCACCCCGCCGAGGAACCGCACCCGCTCGTGCTCCAGCACCGTGCGCAGGTTGTTCTGCAGTGACTTGATCTTCTCGTGGTCCGGCGCCACGCCGTAGCGGACCAGGCCGTACGGGCACGGCAGCCGGTCCAGGACGTCCACGAGCACCCCGGGATCCTGGTCCACGAGGCTCTGGGCGGTGTAGACCCCGCTCGGCCCGGAGCCGACCACGGCGACACGCAGCACGGCGGAACCCCTTTTCTCGAGGGGCCCGGCGGCCCCGGGGAATCAGAGGAGATCGCTCACGCGTCCAGCATCGCACCGGGAGCGCCCCACTGACAGGGTGCCGCGCCGCTGAGCAGGGTCGATGCTCATTCCATCGCCCGCATCCGGGTGATCTCGCTGGTCTGCTGGGCGACCACGTCGTCGGCCATCTCCTCGATCCGCACGGTGTTGCCCTCCGACTTGACGTCGACGGCCATGGTGATCGCCCCCTCGTGATGGCTGATCATCAGGGTGAGGAAGAGCTGGTCGAACGCCTTCCCCCGGGCCGCGCGCAACTTCTTCAGCTGGGCTTCGGTCGCCATGCCAGGCATCGAGGCGTGCTCGTGGCCACCGCCCGGGCCGTCGGCCTCGGCCCCGTGGCTTTTGAGCCAGCTCTTCATGATCTCGATTTCCGGGCCCTGCGCGGCGGCGATCCGCGCGGCCAGCCGGCGCACGCCCGCCGACCCGGCGTGGTCCGGCGCCAGTTCCGTCATCTCCAAGGCTTGGGCGTGGTGCTCGATCATGCGGCGCGCGTAGGCGAGGTCGGCGGCGTTGGGGCTGTCGTCGTCCGCGCGCTGACCTGCGGCCTCCTGCGCGGACAGGGTGCGGTTCGCCTCGCCGGGAGCGCCCGGCACGAGGATCGAGGGCCCGCTGCCGCCGTCCGGCGCGGCGCGCGAACCGGAGTCACAGGCCGTGATCCCGAGCCCGGTCAGCGCGGTGAGCGCGACCGCGGCGAGAGCGGCGCGAGACCCACGTCGTAAGAGCACAACGACCTCCTGGAGAAGGCGGGTTGAGGGCGGTCCGTGCGTGGTCGCGGTGTTTCCGACCCATGCCCTCTTTTGGTCTGTGCATGACCAAGACGATACTTCGGAGGACCGTGTGCCGCTCCCGTCCGAGCGGCGATAGGGAGGACGCAGTGATCCTGTTGAACCACCCCCGAACGCGGCGCAGATCCGTGGGAGTCCTCGCCCTGGCGGCCGGACTCCTCGCCGCGCTGCTCAGCGCGAGCCCGGCAGGGGCGACGGCGGACGAGGAGTTACCCGGCCAGGACGAGATCGTCCACTCGGCCAACATCGAGCACCTCGCCAACGTCCCCAAGGACGCCCTGACCGGCACCAACTCGGACCTGGCCTTCCAGGGCAAGTACGCCTTCGCCGGCAACTACGACGGTTTCCGCATCTTCGACATCAGCGACCCGAGGGCACCGCGGACGGTCTCCCAGGTGCTGTGCCCCGGCTCGCAGAACGACGTCTCCGTCTCCGGCGACCTGCTGTTCCTGTCCACCGACTCCTCGCGCAGCGACAGCAGTTGCAACAGCACCTCGCAGCCCGCGACCGAGAAGTCGTCGTGGGAGGGCATGAAGATCTTCGACATCAGCGACAAGGCGAACCCGAAGTACGTCGCCGCCGTCGAGACCGCCTGCGGCTCGCACACCCACACGCTGGTGCCCGAGCGCAGGAACGTGTACATCTACGTCTCCTCGTACTCTCCCAGTGCCACCTACCCCGACTGCCGGCCGCCGCACGACGGCATCTCGGTCATCAAGGTGCCGCGCAAGGCCCCCGAGAAGGCGGCGGTCGTCGGCTTCCCGGTGCTGTTCCCCGGCGAGGGCCCCGACGGCGGTGGCAACCCGGGCGGACCCACCAACCCGGGTGTCTCCAAGACCACCGGCTGCCACGACATCACGGTCCTGCCCTCCAAGAACCTGGCCGTGGGCGCGTGCATGGGTGACGGGATCCTGTTCTCGATCAAGGACCCCGAGCACCCGAAGGTCATCGACCAGGTGCAGGACAACGTCAACTTCTCGTTCTGGCACTCGGCGACCTTCAACCAGAAGGCCGACAAGGTGGTGTTCAACGACGAGCTCGGCGGTGGTGGCGCGGCGACCTGCAACGAGGCGACGGGACCGAACCGGGGCGCCGACGGCATCTACGACATCGTCGGCAGGGGGGACCACCGCAAGCTGGTCTTCCGCAGCTACTTCAAGATCCCCCGCTATCAGTCCGACACCGAGAACTGCGTGGCACACAACGCCTCGCTGATCCCGGTCAAGGGCAAGGACATCGTCGTCCAGGCCTGGTACCAGGGCGGTGTCTCCGTGTGGGAGTTCACCGACTCCAGCCACCCGAAGGAGATCGCCTACTTCGAGCGGGGTCCGCTGGCCACCGACCGGCTCACCAGCGGCGGCTCCTGGTCGGCGTACTACTACAACGGCCACATCTACTCGAACGACATGGCCAAGGGGCTCGACGTGCTGAAGATCCGGGACCGCCGTACGGACCCCGCGCAGCACGTCCGGCTGCGCGAGCTCAACGTGCAGACCCAGCCGGACTACTTCGACTGAGCGTCCGGTTCGCTGCCCGTCGCGAAGAACCGTGACAGATCCGCTCCACACGCCTCGCCGGAGACCGCCGTGGTCTCCGGCGGGGTACCGAGCCCCCGGTCGAGCCGGTAGCGCGCGAACAGCTCGGCCCGCAGCGTCGTGATCGACATCGGTACGTTCGGCAGCACCATCGCGTAGACGGCGCCCATCAGCAGACAGCGCAGCATCGGATAGTCGGCGTCGACGTCCTTCGAGCCGTGCCGTGCGACGGTGTCCCGCAGCAGCTCGGCCAGGCGGTGCTGCTCAGGGCACTGCACGAAACCCTCGGCCTGGAGCAGGCCCGCCATGTGCTGGCGCATCAGCACCGTCTGGTCCTGGGCCAGCCCCAGCAGCGCGTCGATGGCCCGCGCCATCCGCTCCCGCCCGTCGTCGGTACGCGGCTCCCGCTCCAGCGCCTCCTCCAGCGTGCGGTGCATCAGCCGGTGCACGGCCGACTGCACGAGCTGACGCTTGCCGGGGAAGTAGTACGAGACCAGGCCGCGCGCCGAGCCCGCCCGGTCCGCGATGTCGCCGAGCGTCGTCGCCTCGTAGCCGCGCTCGCTGACCAGTTCCACGGCGGCCTGGAGCAGACGCTCGCGGGAGCGCCGTCGCAATTCTTCATTGACCGAGGCGCTGCGCGGGGACATCCTGTAACTCCTGCGTTGACTGGCTGCCAGCCAACTATACTCAGCGCGTCTCGGTCCACCCCCTCGCGGGGAGCGACCGGGCTGCCGTCCGTCCTGGGCGACGCGGGGGATCGTCCAGGACGGTCAGGCCCATTCCCCGGCGGGCCGGCCCACCAGCTCCAGTACGGGCCGCAGGCCGTCCGGCCGTTGCGCCACCGGCAGGTGGTCCACGAAGTGCACCTCGCAGCCCAGCGCGGCCGCGCCCCCGTCCGCCCGCCGGTCGTCGCCGACCATGAGCACCCGCCGTGGATCGACGTCGAGTGCCGAGCACGCGGCCTCGAACAGACGCGGGTCCGGCTTGCGGATGCCGTGCTCGTAGGACAGGACGTAGGCGTCGACGTAGGCGTCCAGACCGTGTTCGCGGAAGACCGGCCGCAGGTCCCAGCCGATGTTGCTGACCACGCCGACCAGGATCCCGCGCTCGCGCAGCGTCCGCAGCACCTCCACGGCGTCGGGGTACGGGGACCAGGCGGCCGGCCTCATGTGCAGGTCGTACAGCGTGTCGTGCAGGGCGGGGTCGGGCAGCGGTACCCGGCGCGAGAGGCCGGTGTACGCGGCGCGGTGCAGCTCCGCGCTCTCGTCCCGGATCTCCCACAGGCGGGCGAGTTCCTCGGGCAGCCGCACGGGGTTCGCCCCGCCCGGCAGAGCCCCCGCGACCTCCAGCGCCCGCGCCGTCTCGGCCAACTCCCCCTCGGGGAGCACGATCGCCGCCTCGGCCAGCGCGGCGCGCAGCCAGGACTCGGCGGACTCGACGCGGAAGAGGGTTCCGGAGAAGTCGAACAGTACGGCGGTCATGGAGGTGATCCTAGGGAGTCACCGTCGCCCGCGCAGGAAGGTCCGTAACTCCTGGGGGTGCGCGAAAACGGGCCGGTTGACCGGTACCGGCGCCGCTTCCCGCGCCGTTGCCCGCGCCCGTCGGCTCATGGCCGCCAGCGTTCGTGGGCCACCACCGCCGTCGCGATCAGCGTCGCGCCCAGGAGCCAGCCACCGAGAACGTCCGAGGGCCAGTGCACGCCCAGCCAGATCCGGGTCAGGCCCACGCCGACCACGGAGACGACCGCGAGGGCCAGCGCCGTACCCCACAGGGCGCGGGAGACGCCATGGCGGTGGAGCAGCCAGACCAGGAGGCCGCACACCACGGTCGCCGTCAGCGCGTGGCCGGAGGGGTAGGCCGCGTAGTGGGCGGAGTCGACGGGGTCGGGCCAGACCGGGCGCGGTCGGTCGACGGCGGCCTTGAGACCCTGCTGGATCAGCGTTCCGAGCGCGGCCGTGACCAGCAGCCACACGGCCGTCCACCACTCCCGCCGGCGCCAGATCAGCCACACCGCGACGGCCGCGGCGAGGATACGCATCGTCACGGGGTCCCAGACCCAGTCGGTCAGGACGCGGAACGCCTGAGTGGCGTCCGGGTCGTCAACCGCCCAGCGGTGGGTCGTGCGGGAGATGTCGCCGTCCGTGGAGATCAACGGGTGCCACTCGGCCGCGACGAGGAGGAGCAGCAGCACCGAGCAGAGCGCCAGGACGATCGCCGAGCGGGCGGCGGTACGGGCGGCGGGCGGGCGGGGCGGGGAGTCGACGGACGAGGTGTGCATGCTTCGATCCTCGCCGAATTGGGTGCCACGAGGCGAACTCCGGGGGTGAGGCGGCTTCTGGTCCGCGGTGACATGGGCCGCTGGCCGACTCTGGGCGCGAGGCGGGTGTCCGGTCCGTGGCGGGCGTCCGGTCCGAGTCGGGTGTCCGGTCCGAGTCGGGTGTCCGGTCCGAGTCGGGCTCCCGGCCCGTGGCGGAGGCCGGGGCGAGGCGAACTCCTGCGCTGGGCGACGTGTGGCCCGAGGCGAAACTCCGGGTCCCAGGCGGACTGCGCCACCAGACGTGGGCTCGGGGCCCGAGGTGCCCTCCGTTCCGAGCGAACTCCTGCGCTGGGCGACGTGTGGCCCCAGACGCCTCAGCTCAGTGCCCGCAGCCCCGGAACGAACGCCACCAGAACCGGAACCACCGGTACCAGCGCCGCGGCCGCCGTCAGCCGCAGCCGCCGTGCCGCAGTGAGCCGGCCCGGGGGAGTGAGCAGCCGGTGCACCCGCTGGGGGACGTGGGCTTGCGGGGCGGGGCCGGGGCCGAACACTCCCCGGCCTTCGTTGAGTTCCACCAGGGCCAGCGCCGTCGTCACCCGGCCGAAGCGGCGGGAGGCCATGTCGTCGGCGGCGAGTTCGACCAGTCGGTGCATCTCGTCACGGAACGCGGCGAACACCGGCACCTGCGGGAACCCGACGGCCAAGGCGGCCGAGCAGTGCAGCAGCCAGTCGTGCCGGGCCTGCGCGTGGCCCTCTTCATGGGCGACGACCGCGTCCAGCTGACGACCCTTCAGGCGGCGCAACGCGGCCGTGGTGACGACGAGTCGGGGCGCCGCACCCGACAGCCACCAGGCGTCCGGCCGCTCGCCCTCCAGCACCACCAGCCGACCGGTACCGGGCTCCTCACCCGGCAACAGCGGCGCACGCAGCAGGACTTCATCCCGTCGCTGCCGGCTCCGGGCCCGCGCCCGCACGATCTCGCGGATCAGCATCGCCGCGGTCCAGACGGCACCACAGGCGAGAGCCACGGCGGTGGCCGCCGCCCAGGAGCCGGTCGCGCCGAACGCGTAGGCCTCCACCACCCCTTGCGGCGCCGGGGCGAACACATGGCCGCGCACCGCCTGCCAGGCGGCCGCCGCGCTCAGCGTCATCGACAGCGCGCAGCACAGCAGGACCGCCGCCACCACGCACTGCCAGACCCACAGCGCCACCACCGGTTCCCGGTCCGGCCATTCGGCCCGGGCGAGAAAGCGTGGGGCGGCGACGGCGGTCAGGGCGCCGAGCAGCAGCAGGAGCGCGGGGACCATCATGAGCAGCACCCTACGAGCGCCGGGCTACGCACGGGTACGGCTTGTCACGGCAAAGTGACACAGCCCACGTTTGTCGGTAGCCGGGCCTCACGCGGCGGACGTCTCCGTGTCCCTACAGCGTCAGGAGCATCGCGAGCATCCCGATCCCCATCGACAGCCGGCACGCCCGCGCCAGCTCCGGCCGGTCGCTCCAGCCGGCCGGCGTGCCGCCCCCGGCTATGACGGCCACGGGGAGCAGCCGGACGCCGGAGACCAGGACGTACCCGGCGAAGTACAGCAGCAGCACACCGGTCACCAGTGGCACTCCCGCACCGCCGTGTCCGTGACCGTGGCCCGCCGTGGCGGTCGCGGGGGAGTCCGCCATCACGACCGCCATGTAGACCATGGCCGCCGCGCCCAGCGCATGATGCAGATGACGGTGGCCCGTTCGCGCCGACCACAGGGCACGCAGGGCGGCGCCGCCGAACACGGCCGCGTAGACGGGCCAGGCCCAGGGCGGGGGCGTGAACACCGCCCCGGGAACGGCCATCACGGCCATGCCGAACCCCATCAGCGCCTCGCCGCCCGCGGCCCGGCGCTGTTCCTCGACGCTGCTGCGCAGCCGCGACAGGCAATAGACGCCGGTCGCCGCGCACAGCGCGACCAGCAGCCAGCCGGGCGAAGCCGGTCCGGTCACACGCACCTCCCCGCTCGACGGTCGGTCACCGGATGCGATGCCCGGGTCACCCGTCGCGCACGCGAGCGCATGGATGTACACGGGGAGCATTTGCCGGAGCACGGCAGATGGAGAGTGAAGCCCGGCGGCGGACAATGTATTTCACGAGTAAAACACCTGTTAACATGGTGACCCATGAGCAGTGCACCCTCCCGAGGCCTTCCGCTCGCCGGCGTACTGCGCCTCGGCCGGCCCTCCGACATCTGGTTCAAGCCCGCCCTGAGCGTGGTCGCCGCGGTCGCCCCGCCGAACCTGGTCCTGCTGGCGATCGGACGGCTGGACCTGGCGATGTACACGATGGCCGGGTCGCTGTGCGCGCTGTACGCCCACAACCGGCCCTACGCCGCCCGGTCCCGCGTTCTGGCGTGGGTGGTGCTTGGCATGACCGCCGGCCTGGCGATCGCCCTGGTCGCTGCCGCGCTGACCACGAACGCCGTCGTGCTCGTCACCGTCGGCGCGCTGCTGGCCGCCGCGCAGAAGACGCTGTGCGACGCGACCCGGATCGGCCCGCCGGGCAACGTGGTCCCGGCCTTCGTCACCTCCGCCGCGCTGTTCGTCCCGCAGACTCTCGGCCAGGTGCCCGCCCATGTGGGACTGGCGCTGGCCACCGGCGCCTGGGCGTGGCTCATCGGCATGGCTCCCGGACTCCTGCGCCCGCACGGCCCCGAGCGCCGCGCCACCGCCCACGCCCTGACCGCGGCCGCGGCCTACACGGAGGCGCACTCCACGTCGCAATCCCCGACGCGCACCACGTCGCAATCCCCGTCGCGCACCACGTCGCAATCCCCGACGCGCACCACGTCGCAATCCCCGACGCACGCCACGGATGCCGACCACGCTCACGCCAAGGCCCGGGCCGCCGCGGCCGCCGCCGTGCAGGCCGCCTGGCAGTCGCTGCTGTCGCCCGGTGGGCGTTCGGCCACCCGCCGAGCCCTTGAACGCCTCGTCGTCCGGGCCGAGGTGGCGCTCTCCGCGCCGGCCGACTCGGATCCGACGCGCCTGCGGATGTGGGCACGGGAGCTACGGGGCGCGGGAGGCGTCCCGGGTGTGGACGACCTGCCGGGGGAGGCAGACGAACTCCTCGGCACGGACCTCGAACTCGCCACCCCCGCCCGCCCGTTGCGGAGCAGGCTGGCTCCGCTCGCGCCCTTCGCGGTGCGTACCGCGCTCGGCTGTGCCCTCGCCGGATACGCCTCCCTCGCACTCGGCGTGGGCCGACCCTCCTGGGCCCTGGTCACGGCGGCCTCCCTCTACCAGGCCAACCTCGCCCTCACCTGGAGCCGGGCCGTCCAGCGCGTCGTCGGCAACCTCGTCGGCGTCCTCGTCTTCGCCGCCGTGGCACCGCTCGCCCACCTCCACCAGGCGGCCCTCGTGCTGTGCTGCCTCGCCTTCAACTTCGGCGCCGAAGCGCTGATCAGCCGCAACTACTGGCTCGGCAGCGTCTGCGTGACGCCCATGGCCCTCCTCGTCACCGAGTTCGCCCGGTTCCAGGACTCCGGGCAGCTGATCACCGAGCGGGTCGTGGACACCCTGGTGGGCGCCCTGGTGGGCTTCGTCGCCGCCGTCGCCGTGACCAACCGGCGCGCCGGCGACCGCCTCGAACAGGCGCTGACCGCCGTGGAGCGCTCCCGCGAGGACGCTGCGCGACTGCTGACCGAGCGACAGCCCGCGCCCCGCGCACTGGACTCCGCCCGCCGCGGCCTCGCCACCGCCCTGGTCGACCTGCGCGCCACCGCCGACGCGGCCTCCGGGGAGTGGTGGGGGCGTGCCCTGCCCCAGGAGGGGGTCGTGGCGGCCGAGCGCGCCGGACACCGTACGCTCGCCGCGACGGTGCGCCGCCAGGGCCTGCTTCCGGACCGGCGGACGAACACGACGACGGAGGGCGTACGGCCATGACGGCATCGAAGGCGGACATGACCACCGGACCCGACACCGTCGCCGCCGTGGTGCGGCAGTGGCAGGCCGTCCACCCCGGCTTCGACACCGGACCCATGGAGATCATCGGGCGCGTCAACCGCTGCGCCGCCCTGCTGCAGCAGGCCGAGGACGCCCCGCTGCGCCGCGCCGGACTCACCCGCCCCGAGTTCGACCTGCTCGGCGCGCTGCGCCGCACCGGGCACGAGCTGACGCCAGGCGAGCTGGCCCGCGAGACGTTCTCCTCCGGGGCCGCCGTCACCAAACGCCTGAAGCAGCTGACCGAACGCGGACTGGTGGAGCGCCGCGGCGACACCCGGGACCGGCGTGTGGCGCACGTCCGCCTCACGGACGACGGGCGCGCCCTTGTCGACGCGATACTGCCCGATCAACTCGCGTACGAGACCACCGTGCTGTCCAGCCTCGACCCGGAGCGCCGGCATGAACTGGCGGGACTGCTCGGCGCCCTGCTCGGCCAACTGGAGGGCCGCCTGGGGGGCGGACTGCGTGTCTGACCTCCCCGTGGGCGAGACGGCCTGTCAGCCCTCGTCGGCGGCCCGGTACACGCCGAACACCGCGCCCTGCGGATCCCGCAGGACCGCGATCCTGCGACCGCCGGACATCGTCCTGGGCTCCATGAGGGCGGCGCCGCCCGCGCCGGTCGCGGTCGCCGTCGTGGCGTCGACGTCGTCGGCCGCGAAGTACGGCAGCCAGTGGGGCGGCACCTCGGGCGCGAACTTGTCGTCCATCGTGACCATCCCGCCGAAGTCGGCGCCCGCCACGCCCCACTGGGTGTAGTGCTCCGAGGCGTTCACGGTCCAGCCGAACACCGTCGTGTAGAAGTCCCGCGCCCGCGCGGGGGCACGAGTCATCAGTTCCACCCAGCCCAGCGAGCCGGGCGCGTTGAGCAGCCCGGCACCGCGGAAGGCGCGGGCCTGCCACAGCTGGAAGGCGGCGCCGCCCGGATCGACGGCGACGGCGAAGCGCCCCACGTCGAACACGTCCATCGGGCCGACGAGGACCTTCCCACCGGCCTCCGTGACCAGCCGTGCCGTGGCGTCCGCGTCGGTCACCGCGAACGACACGTTCCACGCCACGGGCTGGGACTCCTGGTACAGCGGGCTGAGCGCGGCGACCGCCGCGTCCCCGAGGTGCGCGACCGTGTAACCGCCCGCCTCCTGCCGCGGGTCCCGCTCCGGGCGCCAGCCGAACAACGCGGCGTAGAACCGCCCCGCCGCCTCCAGATCGGTGGTCCCCAGCTCGGCCCAGCAGGGCCCGCCGGTCACCGGCTCGTCGAGCTTCATGGCACTCCTTCGGACAGGGTCGACCAGGGTGACCCCTTCCGCACGCTAGCCCCGCCATCCGTCCTCGGCCATCCGGGGCCGCACCGCGTCGCGTGACCGCCTCGCGACGACACTCCGACCGGAGTTCCCGCGTGCCCGAGGTTCGCCCGTGCCGCCGCGACGACCGTGACCAGCTCATCGGAGTGGTCGATCCGCGCGCGGACCACCGGGACGCCGAGGCGATCGAGTGGTTGGGGCACCGGCCGCCGGCCTCCTTCTGGCCGCACTCCGGGGAAGCGACGGCACTGCTGATGAGCGCCTGCCCGGCGCGGCTCGCCCAACCGGCGGGTACGGGCTGCCCCGGCCGTGGCCGCACATCAGCGCCTCTGCGGAGGCGCAGGCTTCCGGCCCACCGGCGACACGAAGGTGCCGCGATCGTCCCGCTCGCCGCGGCCGGCTCGCTGCTGGAACTCGTCGGCCTCAGATCCCCGGCCGATACCGCAGTGGGTGGTCGGCCGGTACCTCCACCAGCACGATCCGCGTCCCGTCCGGATCAGCGATCCACATCTCGACCAGCCCCCACGGCTCCTTCACCGGCGGCCGTACGATCTCGACGCCCTTGGCCCGCAGCTCGTCGTGGGCCGCGCCCACGTCCGCGACCTGGAGCCACAGCCGTACCGCCGGGGACGGCGGCGTCTCCGAACGCCCCGCGATCTCCAGGAAACCCCCGCCGAGGAAGTAGACGGTGCCCCGATCCGCTCCCGTCCCGAACTCCCGGTAGACGGCGAGGCCCAACTGGTCGCTGTAGAACGCACGCGACCGCTCCGGGTCGGTGGGACGGATCAGGGTCCGGCTGTTCAGTACGTGCACCATGCACCCGGAGCCTAGTGGTGGCGCTACTCTCATCGGTGCCCGAGACGTGCCGAGAACCGGAGATTCGCCCATGGAGACCGCCGAGACCGCCGAGAGCCCCGACCTCGGCCTCACCTTCCGGGACGCCACCGACTCCGACGTGGACGCGCTGGTCGCCCTGATCGAGTCGGCGTACCGGGGCGACTCCAGCCGGGCGGGGTGGACGACCGAGGCGGACATCCTGGAGGGGCAGCGGACGGACCCGGAGGGGGTGCGGGCCGTCGTCAAGGCGCCCGACAGCCGGCTGCTGACCGTGGAGCGGGAGGGCGGCATCGTCGCCTGCTGCCAGCTCGAACACCGCGGCACCCACGCCTACTTCGGCATGTTCGCGGTCAGCCCCTCGCTCCAGGGCGCGGGCCTCGGCAAGGTGATCATCGCGGAGGCGGAGCGGCAGGCCCGCGCGAGCTGGGGCGTCACGGAGATGCACATGACCGTGATCTCGGTCCGTGACGACCTCATCGCCTGGTACGAGCGGCGCGGTTACCGCCGTACGGGACGGATGACCCCGTTCCCGTACGGCGACGAGCGCTTCGGCATTCCGCAGCGCGACGACCTGCGGTTCGAGCTGCTGGTCAAGGAACTCACCTGAGCGTCACGCCGTGAAACGCCCGGTGCGCTTGATCTCCGGGAAGTCGGTGGTCGCGCCGTCCAGCTCCAGCGCGCGTACGAGCCGCAGGTGGTCCTGTGTGTTCACCACCCAGCCGATGATCCTCAGGTCCGCCTCGCGGGCCTTCTCGACCACCTCCAGGGTGAGCCGGCGGAGGTTGAGACACACGGTCCCGGCGCCGACCGTCACGGCCCGGTCCACGATGTCGGTGCCGAAGCGGCTGCCGATCAGCGCGGTCCGCACCCCGGGCACCAGGCGGGCGATCTCGGCGATCGCCTCGTCGTGGAACGAGGACACCTCCACCCGGCCGACCAGGTCCCGCCGGATCATCACCTCCGCCAGCGCCCGCGCCGCCTGCACGTCCTTGATCTCGGCCTGGAGCGGCGCCCGTACCGCGTCCAGCACCTCCTCGAAGACGGGGATGCGCTCACCCTGTCCCGCGTCCAGCGCGCGCAGCTCGGCGAGGGTCTTCTCGGCGATCGGCCCGCTGCCGTCGGTCGTGCGGTCCACGTCGGTGTCATGCATGACGACGAGCGCGCCGTCTTTGCTCAGGTGCAGATCGAGTTCGATGGCGTCGAGACCGGCCTGCTGGGCGGCGACGAACGATCGGAGGGTGTTCTCGGGCTCGACACCCATGACTCCGCGGTGACCGATGGTAAGGAGATTCAAGGTTCGACTCGCTTTCCGTCGACGGCGGCTCGGCGCGCGCGGAGGGCCGGGCCGGAGCGGACGGCACCGTTCGCGCGACAGATCCGCAGCCTAACGGCCACGCCCCGCGATGAACCCGTGCCTGCGCGGGCCATCCGTGTGGCGCCCGGAGCGGGCCTGGCCGGTACTCGTCATGGCGGTCACCCGGGGGCGGGCGAGTCTCCTCCCTGTTGACCATCGGCGGATTAAACCGCTGCAGCGATGGCGGACAGGAAAAAGTGCGGTGAAGATGGGGGGAGGGCAGGATAATTTCCCGGGTCCGCCCTTGCTGAAAGGAACCTCGTATGCATACGGTGTCTTGACGCTAGGTTCTCCTGTGGAGGATGGGACATGACGGAAATTCTTGTGCAGGTGGGTTCGGAGGAGCGGGTTCCTCCCGTGACCAGGGTCGTTGAGCACCCTGCATGGCCCGTGCTCAAGGATGCCGTGGAGCAGATCCGGCCATGGCAGTCGAAGGACGGGTCGATCGACTTCGAGGCCGAGGGTGCCCCCGACCCGGCGGACGCCGAGCTCGCCGTTCGGCGTGTCGTGCACGCCGTCGAGGCGCTGTCCCCGCTGCTCCCGCACGACGCCGACTACCACGCGGCGCTCGTGAAGGACCTGCACCGCTGGGCCGACGGCGGTTTCCGCGTGCCGGACTTCCTCGACTCGCTGCTGGCCTTCCAGCCCGCCGCCGACCGCCGCGACGGCCTGCAGCACCTGGTCGTCTTCCCGATGTACACGCAGAACGGCAACCCCGACCGCAACCTCGAGGCGGTCGTGCTGCGCATGGTCTGGCCCGAGTGGCTGGCCGAGCTGGAGCGCACCCGCTACGACAACCCGCTGTTCTGCGGCATCACGTTCGAGGACTTCACGGCCGGGTACGACACCAATTCCGCCGTCCTCTTCCCGGAGACCATCGCCGTGCGCGAGGCCCCCGAGCGCTTCAGCTGGGGCGGCATCTTCTGCGACCGCGAGGCCGCCCGCTTCCGCCGCGTGACCGACGCCGCCGTCGAGATCCTCGGCATGGACCTGCCCGAGGACGTCGCCGCCATGGTCCACGACCAGAAGCGCTGCGAGGAGGCCTTCGTCCTGTGGGACATGGTCCACGACCGCACCCACAGTCACGGCGACCTGCCGTTCGACCCCTTCATGATCAAGCAGCGCCAGCCGTTCTGGATGTACGGCCTGGAAGAGCTGCGCTGTGACCTCACCGCCTTCAAGGAGGCCGTGCAGCTGGAGGCGGACGGCGTGCCGCAGGCCCGTGACGTGCAGTACGCGGTGCTCTTCGACCGGATGTTCCGTTTCCCGGTCACGGGCGAGCGCGTGCGCAACTACGACGGCCTCGGCGGCCAGCTCCTCTTCGCCTACCTGCACAAGCACGACGTCGTGCGCTGGACCGACAACAAGCTGTACATCGACTGGCAGCGCGCCCCGCAGGTCACCAACGAGTTGTGCGCCGAGATCGAGAAGCTCTACCGCGACGGCATCGACCGCCCCAAGCTCGTCCACTGGTTCGCCGGCTACGAACTCGTCGCCGACTACCTCGCCCCGCACCCGGGCTCCAAATGGGCCAAGGGCCCGGACGCCCTCGACGTGACCCAGCCGCCGCGCAAGCTCGTCGATGACGTGCTTCCGGACGAGTTTCCGCTGAGCATGTTCTATGAGGCACTGTCCAAGAAGCTGAAGAACGTGATCGCCTCCACCAAGGGCATCACGGCGGACAACGCCGAGCGGGTCGCCGCGTGAGCGACCGCGGAACCGAGAACACTGCTGCTCAGGAGGCGAGGAACATGACGGGGAACGGGGCTCTCAGCGGTGCGGTGATCGCGGTGGCGGGCGCGGGCGGGCCTGCGGGCCGGGCGGCGCTGCTGCGCCTGGCCGAGGCCGGGGCGACCGTCGTCGGGGCGGACAACGATCCCGAGCGGCTCGCGGAGGCCGTGGACGCCGCGCGCTACGCCTCCGGCGGCGCCAGCGTCACCGGTGAACCGGTCGACCTGCTCGACCTGCAGTCCACCCGCGACTGGGCCACGCACATCGAGAAGGACTTCGGCCGTATCGACGGCCTCGTCCACCTCGTCGGCGGCTGGCGCGGCAGCGAGACGTTCATCAAGACCAGCCTCGACGACTGGGACTTCCTCGAACTGCTGCTCATCCGCACCGTGCAGCACACCTCGCTGGCCTTCTACGACGCGCTCCAGCGCAGCGAGCGCGGACGGTACGTGCTGATCAGCGCCGCGGGCGCGACGAAGCCGACCGCGGGCAACGCCTCGTACGCCGCGGCCAAGGCCGCCGCCGAGGCCTGGACGCTCGCGCTGGCCGACGCCTTCCACAAGGCCGGGGGCGCCGACGGGCCGACGTCCGCCGCTGCCATCCTGGTGGTGAAGGCGTTGGTGCACGACGCGATGCGCGCCGAGCGGCCCAACGCGAAGTTCGCGGGCTTCACGGACGTCGAGGACCTCGCCGAGGCCATCGCCGACGTCTGGGAGCAGCCCGCCGCCGAAGTGAACGGAAAGCGTCTGTGGCTGACCGAGAAGCCGTGAACCCCCCGAAGACCGACGCGCGTCGCCATCACGACCCGGAGGTCCGCGGTTTCGCCAGTGACAACTACGCCGGGGCCCACCCGGAGGTGCTCGCCGCCCTGGCCCTGGCCAACGGCGGGCACCAGATCGCGTACGGCGAGGACGACTACACCGAGAACCTCCAGCGGATCATCCGCAGCCACTTCGGGGCCACGGCGGAGGCGTTCCCGGTCTTCAACGGCACCGGCGCCAACGTCGTCGCGCTCCAGGCGGTCACCGACCGCTGGGGCGCGGTGATCTGCGCCGAGAGCGCCCACATCAACGTCGACGAGGGCGGCGCCCCGGAGCGCATGGGCGGCCTGAAGCTCCTCACCGTGCCCACCCCGGACGGCAAGCTCACCCCCGAGCTGATCGACCGGCAGGCCTGGGGCTGGGACGACGAGCACCGCGCGATGCCGCAGGTCGTCTCCATCACCCAGAGCACCGAACTCGGCACCCTGTACACGCCCGACGAGATCCGCGCCATCTGTGAACACGCCCACGCGCACGGCATGAAGGTGCACCTCGACGGTTCCCGGATAGCCAACGCGGCGGCCTCGCTGAACGTCCCCATGCGGACGTTCACCAACGCCGTCGACGTCGACATCCTCTCTCTGGGCGGGACGAAGAACGGCGCGCTGTTCGGCGAGGCCGTCGTCGTCATCAACCAGGACGCCGTCCGCCGTATGAAGCACCTGCGCAAGCTGTCCATGCAGCTCGCCTCCAAGATGCGCTTCGTGTCGGTGCAACTGGAGGCCCTGCTCGCCAAGGACCTGTGGCTGCGCAACGCCCGCCGCTCCAACGAGATGGCGCAGCGGCTGGCCGAGGGCGTACGCGCGGTGCACGGCGTGGACATCCTGTACCCGGTGCAGGCCAACGGCGTCTTCGCGCGGCTCCCGCACGACGTGAGCGTGCGCCTGCAGAAGCGGTTCCGGTTCTACTTCTGGGACGAGGCCGCGGGCGTCGTGCGCTGGATGTGTGCCTTCGACACCACGGAGGACGACGTGGACGCGTTCGTCGCGGCGCTCAAGGAGGAGATGGCGCGCTAGCCGACACGTTGCATAGATATGCGGTCATCCGAAAATTGATTGACTCTCGGGTGGCCGCATTCCTATGCTCTGCGGGTATGCAGCTGATCCAGAAGACCCCTGACCTGTCCGCGTACTTGGCAGCTGACGAGGTCATCGACCACCATCATCCGCGTGTACGGGAGACCGCCGCCCGCCTCGCCAAGGACGCGGTGGACTCGTATGCCTATGCGCGGCTGGCCTTTGAGTTGGTGCGCGACACGATCCCGCACTCGCAGGATTCCGGTGACCCGCGCGTCACCTGGCGCGCCTCCGACGTCCTGGAGCAGGGCACCGGCATCTGTTACGCCAAGGCACACGCGCTGGCCGCGCTGCTGCGGGCCGAGGACATCCCGACCGCGCTGTGCTACCAGCGACTCGGACACGACGACGGGGACGGATTCGCCGTGCACGGACTGGTCGCCGTACGGTTCAACGGGGCCTGGCACCGACAGGACCCCCGGGGCAACAAACCGGGCGTGGACGCCCGGTTCTCGCTCGACGGGGAGCGGCTGGCCTTCGTCGCGGACGCCGCGTCGGACGAGGTGGACTACCCCGTGTTGTACGCCGTACCGCACCCGGCCGTCCTGAGCGCCCTGAAAGCCGCCCCGGACCGGTCCTACCTCTGGCGGACACTCCCCACCGCACTGTGAACTCCGTGAACCGCTGGGGGAGTTCAGACTCCAGGGGCAGGCTGGGTCAGCGTGCCTCGGCCTCGCGCACCTGCTCGGGCGTGGGAGCGGTGCCGCCCAGGTGGGCCGGCATCCACCAGGTGTCGTCGGCGTCCTTGGGGCGCACCGGGTAGGCGCGCTGAGCGGCCTCCAGCAACTCCTGGACACGCTCGCGCAGCTGCCGGGTGAGCGCGCCCGCGTACTTGTCCCTGGAGGCCTCGATCGCCTCACCGACCCGGATGGTGATCGGGGTGTGGCTGCGCTTGAAGTTGCGCGGGTGGCCCTTGGTCCACAGCCGCTGGGTGCCCCACACCGCCATGGGGATCAGCGGGACGCCCGCCTCCTGGGCCATCCGCACGGCACCCGACTTGAAGCTCTTCAGCGTGAACGACTGCGAGATCGTGGCCTCGGGGAAGACCCCGACGATCTCGCCGGAGCGCAGTGAGTTCAGGGCGTGCTGGTAGGCCGCCTCGCCCTGGTTGCGGTCCACGGGGATGTGCTTCATCCCGCGCATCAGCGGACCGGAGATCCTGTGCCGGAAGACGGACTCCTTCGCCATGAAACGAACGAGACGTTTCTGCGGGAGCGCCGCCATACCGTTGAAGATGAAGTCCAGGTAGCTGATGTGATTGCTCACCAGCACGGCGCCGCCCGAGCGCGGGATGTTCTCCGATCCCCTGCAGTCGATCTTGAGGTCCCAGGCCTTGAACAGCGTGCGGGCGAGACCGACGACGGGGCGGTAGACGAGTTCTGCCATGGGCGGAGGTGGACCCTTCCTTCTCTCCGCCGGGGAAGGGGCTCCCGGCGAGAAAGTTACGCAGCCGTAGGTTTACGGCATCTCGCAGATCGTGCCCGAAGAACGGCCGGGTAGCCAGTCCTGGTGCCCGCGCGGCGCGAGATCCTCGTCACGTCGCCCCCTTGATCACCTCGGTCTTTTAAAGCGCCTTTACTCCGCGCGTACGGATGCGCGTCGGACGAGCAGGTACATCTCGCACCCCAGGCAGTACCCGAACGAGGCGTTGAGGAAGGCGGCGGCCAACGCGGCCCCGGTCGCCGCGAGTCCCAACCAGGCGGGCCCCAGAGTGAATCCGACGAGACCCACGCCGGCGAAGAGCAGCCCCACCGCCTGTGCGAAACGCGGCGGTTCGGGTGCCTCGAACTCCGTAGGCGGTCCGAGCCGGGGACGTACGAGCTTCTTGAAGAGCAGCCCGTACGGTGAGCGGGTCACCCCGCCCGCCGCGCCGAGCGCGAACGCCAGCGTCTGCCAGGCCAGCAGCCAGGCGCTTCCGGTGACCAGCACGACCACGAGAACCACGGTCGTCACGGCCGCACCGAAGCGCGGCCCTCTTGCGTCGATGTCCATGGATCCAGCATCGCGTGGCCGAAACCATTCGGGGAGTCGGGAATCTTTGCAGTCTCGTGAATGCTTTCCGGACAATGACCGGACTTGTGGTGTGTGTGGCGGTGCTGGCGGTGGCGAGCGCCTACGGAGTGCTGCATCGGCGGCGGAGCGGGAGGGTACGGGTGCGTGGGCGAGACGACGGAAAGCGGCTCCGGGCAGCCGCGTTGGGCGCGGAACTGGGGGAGCGCGCCACGCTGGTGCAGTTCTCCAGCGCCTTCTGCGCGCCCTGCCGGGCCACTCGGCGCATCCTCGGCGAGGTGGCCGAACTGGTCCCGGGCGTGACCCACGTCGAGATCGACGCCGAGGCGCACCTGGACCTCGTCCGTGAACTCGAGATCCTCAAGACGCCCACCGTGCTGGTCCTGGACGCCGACGGCCGGGTGGTGCGGCGCGCCACCGGCCAGCCGCGCAAGGCCGATGTGATCGCGGCCCTCGGGGAGGCGGTGTGAGGTCCGAGCCCCGGACGGTGAGGGATCTCTCGTATGCCGGGACGTACTTGACTGTGCATGCCATCTGTCATCAGCCTGGCCGTATGCCTACGGAACTCCTTCTCCTCGGGCGGGTCCGCGGTCACCAGGCACCCTCCGTCCGCCGCGCGACCGGGCGTTGTCCGGGCTGTTGAGCAGCCACGGACCCCGACGCCTCCTCACGCAGAAGGACAACTCCATGACGGCCACGCCCGCCCTCGGAACCCCCCAGCTCGCCTCCCCCGACCTCCTGCGCTCCGCCTTCCGGCGGCACGCGGCCGGAGTCGCCGTGATCACCGCGCCCGGTGAGAACGGCCCGGTCGGCTTCACCGCCACCTCCCTCACCTCCGTCTCCGCCGAGCCCCCGGTGATCTCCTTCGGCATCAGCACCGGTGCCTCCAGTTGGCCGGCGATATCCCGGGCCGACCACGTCGGCGTGCATGTGCTCGGTGAGCACCAGCGGGAACTGGCCACCACCTTCGCCAGGAGCGGTGCTGACCGGTTCGGCGCGCCCACCGCGTGGACCGAGGGTCCCGAGGGCGTTCCGGTCCTCGACGACGTGCTCGCCTGGCTGGTGTGCCGGATCGTCGCGCGCGTGCCCGCCGGTGACCACCGCGTCGTACTGGCGGAGGTCGTCCTCGGCGACCCGACGGGCGCGGGTCGTCCGCTTCTGTACCACCAGGGCCGGTTCACGGCTCTGCGGGATTGATCACGCACCCGCTCTCCTGCGGGACCGTCGAGTTCCGGTTACGCTGCGTTGCAAAGGTCACAGTTCAAAGCGCTTGCTTAGCGGGAACCAGCTAGGTGTACTGGCGAGTAATATTTCGTTCGGAGCGCGGGTCGCCCCGACCGGGATCGGCCGCTTGAGGCGCCTATGCTGCCTGCAAGCAGGCAGCCGAAATTTAGACGATGCAGTAGGAGAGCCGGCGTGAGCTTGAGGATCGTTGTCACTGTGAAGTACGTGCCCGACGCCACTGGCGACCGGCACTTCGCCGATGACCTGACCGTCGACCGGGACGACGTGGACGGTCTGCTCTCCGAACTCGACGAGTACGCCGTCGAGCAGGCGCTGCAGATCTCCGAGAACTCCGACGACGACGTGGAGATCACCGTTCTGACGGTGGGCCCCGAGGACGCCAAGGACGCCCTGCGCAAGGCGCTGTCCATGGGCGCGGACAAGGCGATCCACGTCGAGGACGACGACCTGCACGGCACCGACGCCATCGGCACCTCCCTGGTCCTGGCCAAGGCGATCGAGAAGGCCGGCTACGACCTGGTGATCTCCGGCATGGCCTCCACCGAAGGCACCATGGGCGTCCTGCCCGCGCTGGTCGCCGAGCGGCTGGGCGTGCCGCAGGTGACCCTGCTGTCCGAGGTCTCCGTCGAGGACGGCACGGTCAAGGGCCGCCGCGACGGCGACGCCGCCTCGGAGCAGCTGGAGGCGTCCCTGCCGGCCGTCGTCTCCGTCACCGACCAGTCGGGCGAGGCCCGTTACCCGTCCTTCAAGGGCATCATGGCCGCCAAGAAGAAGCCGGTGGAGTCCTGGGACCTCGAGGACCTGGAGATCGACGCCGAGGAGGTCGGCCTCGACGGCGCCCGCACCAAGGTCGAGACCGCGACCGAGCGCCCGGCCCGTACCGCCGGCACGATCGTCAAGGACGAGGGCGAGGGCGGCAAGCAGCTCGCTGAGTTCCTCGCGGGCCAGAAGTTCATCTAAGGCCCGAGCCGGCTGACCGCCCCTCAACTTTCGCAAGCAGGAGAGCAATCCCATGGCTGAAGTCCTCGTCTACGTCGACCACGTGGACGGTGCCGTCCGCAAGCCCACCCTGGAGCTGCTGACGCTCGCCCGTCGCATCGGCGAGCCCGTCGCCGTCGCCCTCGGTGCCGGCGCCGCCAACACCGCCGCCGCCCTCGCCGAGCACGGCGCGGTGAGGGTGCTGACCCACGAGGCGTCCGAGTACGCGGACTACCTGGTCGTACCGAAGGTGGACGCGCTCCAGGCCGCCGTCGAGTCCGTCTCCCCGGCCGCAGTGCTGGTCCCGTCCTCCGCGGAGGGCAAGGAGATCGCCGCCCGTCTGGCGCTGCGCATCGGCTCCGGCATCATCACCGACGCCGTCGACCTCGAGGCCGGCGACGAGGGCCCGGTGGCCACCCAGTCGGTGTTCGCCGCGTCCTTCACCACCAAGTCCCGTGTCATCAAGGGCACCCCGGTCATCACGGTCAAGCCGAACTCGGCCGCCGTCGAGGCCGCCCCGGCCGCCGGCGCGGTCGAGGCGCTGTCCGTGACCTTCGGTGAGCTCGCCACCGGCACCAAGGTCACCGGCCGCACCGCCCGTGAGACGACGGGCCGCCCGGAGCTGACCGAGGCCGCGATCGTGGTCTCCGGTGGCCGTGGTGTCAACGGTGCCGAGAACTTCTCGATCATCGAGTCCCTCGCCGACTCCCTCGGCGCGGCCGTCGGCGCCTCGCGCGCCGCCGTGGACGCCGGCTGGTACCCGCACACCAACCAGGTCGGCCAGACCGGCAAGAGCGTCTCCCCGCAGCTGTACATCGCCTCCGGCATCTCCGGCGCGATCCAGCACCGCGCCGGTATGCAGACGTCCAAGACGATCGTCGCGATCAACAAGGACGCCGAGGCCCCGATCTTCGACCTCGTCGACTACGGCGTCGTCGGCGACCTGTTCGACGTCGTCCCCCAGCTCACCGAGGAGATCAACACCCGCAAGGGCTGATCATCGGACTGCCGGGCTCGTACGAGGCCCCCGTGACCGCGACCGCCGGTCACGGGGGCCTCGGCCGTCTCACCCCAGGCTCAACGAGGCCCGCACCGGGAGGTGGTCGCTCGGGAACTGGCCGTCGCGGGAGAAGGTGTCGACCCGGGCGCGGTGCGTGGTCACCCCGGCGGTCGCCAGGATCCAGTCGATGCGCTGACCGCCCGGCGTCAGCGGCCGGTACGCGTGGAACGTCCCGTACGCCGGGCCGCGCTCCGCGGCCGCGTCCCACGTGTCGACGAGACCGGCGCCCAGCAGTGTGTCGTAGACCGGGTCGCCATGCGCGGGGACGTTGAAGTCGCCGGTCACCACGACGGGCAGGGAGGGGTCGAGGCCGGCGAGCCGCTCGACGATCAAGGCGGCGCTGCGCCCGCGGGCGTACGCGCTCGCGTTGTCGAGGTGCGTGTTGAGGACGTAGAACTGCTCTCCGCCGGCGTGCAGATCGCGGAAGCGGACCCAGGTGACCATGCGGGAATGCGCCGCGCCCCAGGTGTTGGAGCCGATGACCTCCGGGGTGTCCGAGAGCCAGAAGTGGTCGTACTCGACCGGAGCGAGGCGCCGGGTGTCGAAGAAGATCGCCATGGACTCGTCGTGGCTGCCCCGGATACGGCCGGTGCCGATCCAGTCGTGGTGCGGTCCGAGGTCGGAGGCGATGTCCCGCAGCTGCTGGTAAACCCCCTCCTGGGTGCCGATGACGTGCGGGGCCGCCCGGCGCAGCAGCGTCCGCATCACCGGGCGGCGGGCCGTCCAGCTGTGCGGTTCGGCGGTGCTCGCGAAACGGAGGTTGAAGGTCATGACCTCCAGAGGGGCGTCCTCGTGCCGATGGGCGGCGGCCCGTACCGAACCGACCAGGGGTAACGCGATCGCGGCCGCCGCCACGGTTCTCAGCCCCGCCCGTCGTGTCACCCGGTCGCCGTCCCTCATGCGTCCCCCCATGTGCTCCCCCTCCTCCTTCGCGAGTCAGGATGAGGGGTGGGAGCCACTGGGCGAAAGAGGGCCTCGGGGCAGGAGTGGCGGAGTGGCCCTGCCACGGACGAGGTGTTGACCGGCCGGAAGCTGCAACGATAACTTCGCTCTACGGATTGTTGATTCCGTAAAGCGGAAAATTCGAGCTTGAATGCTGGAGGGTGAGGGATGGGCCAGGGCCGTCAGGAGAAGGTGGCGACGAGCCTCGCGGGCGCCGTCAGCGAGGAGATCAGCGCCTCCCTCGCGCCGGTCGACACCGAACTGGAGCGCTGTTACCCGGGAGACCCCGGGAGCCGCCAGCCCGTGCACACCGTCTACGTCCCCGGTGACGTCTTCGCCGCCGACACGATCCGCTCCTGGGGCGACCAGGCCCTCGCCGCCCTCGACGAACACGCCCCGGGCGCCCCCTCCTTCGCCGCCGTGCTGAACCTCGCCGACGACCTCGCCGAGCCGGTGTACTCCCGCGTCCGCGCCAAGCTGGAACGTGAGCCGATCGAGGACCTGCGCGTCGACTTCGAGGACGGCTACGGACCCCGCCCCGACGCCGAGGAGGACGAGACGGCCGCCCGGGCGGCCCGGCTGATCGCCGAGGCCTACGAGAACGGCACGGCGGCCCCCTGCATGGGCATCCGGATGAAGTGCATGGAGGCTCCCGTCCGCGACCGGGGCATCCGCACCCTCGACGTCTTCCTCACCGGCCTGATCGAGGCCGGCGGCCTGCCCGACGGGCTGGTCCTCACGCTGCCCAAGGTGACGTACCCCGAGCAGGTCACCGCCATGGTCCGTCTGCTGGAGGCCTTCGAGAAGGCGCGCGGGCTCGAACCCGGCCGGATCGGCTTCGAGATCCAGATCGAGACCAGCCAGTCCATCCTCGCCACGGACGGCACCGCCACCGTCGCCCGCATGATCCAGGCCGCCGAGGGCCGCGCCACGGGCCTGCACTACGGCACCTTCGACTACAGCGCCTGCCTCGGCGTCTCCGCCGCCTACCAGGCCAGCGACCACCCGGCAGCCGACCATGCCAAGGCGATCATGCAGGTCGCGGCGGCGGGCACCGGCGTAAGGGTGTCGGACGGCTCGACGAACGTCCTCCCGGTCGGCCCGACCGAGCAGGTCCACGACGCCTGGCGACTCCACTACGGTCTCACCCGCCGCGCCCTCGCCCGCGCCTACTACCAGGGCTGGGACATGCACCCCTGCCACCTCCCGACCCGCTACGCGGCCGTCTTCGCCTTCTACCGCGAAGGCTTCGCCCAGGCGGCCGCCCGCCTCGCCCGGTACGCCAACCGCTCCGCCGGCGCCATCATGGACGAACCCGCCACCGCCAAGGCCCTCAGCGGCTACCTCCTGCGCGGTCTGGACTGCGGCGCGCTCGACCTCGACGAGGTGACCGGGGCGACGGGACTCACCAGGGCCGACCTGGAGGGGTTCGCCGCGCCCCGGCGGGGGGAACTGACGGTGTCGGGCAGGTAGCGCGCGGGTCGCGATCGCGCGTGGCCGGAGCGCGGGGCGGTACGGCCACGGCGCCCGGGTTTCGACATCGTCACCTGCGCAGCCGGCACGCCCGGTCGTGTCATCCTCCGCGGCTCGGCCGCCGACAGACGGAGAACCGCCGGTGCACTCGCGCTCGGCGCCGCCCACGTAGCGGGCGTGTCACAGGCCCCAGGGGGCGGCTGTCGGAGGCCCGGCCGCCCCTTAGGCTGGTCGCCACGCAAGGACGGGGCGAGGGGAACGGGGCAGCGGTGTCTTCGGGGGAACACGGGCAGACGGCCGGGGCCGGGCGGCTGCTGGCAGGGCGTTACCGGGTCGCGGCCCAACTGGGGCGCGGCGGCATGGGGGTCGTATGGAGAGCCGTCGACGAAGTGCTCGGCCGCGAGGTCGCCGTCAAGGAACTGCGGGCCCACACCGCCGCCGACGGTCCTGAACTCGACGGACTGCGGCTGCGTATGCAGCGTGAGGCCCGCGCCGCGGCCCGGGTGCGCCACCCGGGTGTCGTCGCCGTGCACGACATCGCGGAGGTCGACGGCCGCCCCCTGATCGTCATGGAACTCGTCGACGGGCCCTCCCTCGACGACGCCCTGCGCGACCGCGGCCCCCTCGACCCGCGCGAGGTGGCCGGCATCGGTGCGAAGGTCATGGACGCGCTGTCGGCCGCCCACGCCGCCGGCGTACTCCACCGTGACGTCAAGCCCGGCAACATCCTGCTCGACCGCTCCGGCCGCGTCGTCCTGACCGACTTCGGCATCGCGACGATGGAGGACCCGGACGACGGCTGGGCCACCCGGCTCACCCGCAGCGGCGAACTCGTCGGTTCCCTGGAGTACCTGGCCCCTGAACGCGCGCAGGGAGCCGACCCCGGCCCGGCCTCTGACATCTGGTCCCTGGGCGCCACCCTCTTCGCGGCCGTCGAGGGCTCCTCACCCTTCCGCCGTACGTCGACGTACTCGACCCTCACCGCGATCGTCACCGAGCCCGTTCCTGAGCCCCGCCGGGCCGGTCCCCTCGCCCCGGTCCTGCACCGACTGCTGGACAAGCGCGCCGAGAGCCGCCCGGAGGCGGCGGAGGCGCGTGCGCTGCTGGAGGCGGTGGCGTCGATGGCCGTACCCGACACGCCGACCGCCGCCCTGCGCGGTGCGGCCGCGCCCCCGCGACGGCGGGAGACGGAACTCGACGTGCCGGCCGGGGCGGCCGCGCAGGGGGCGGCCGGCTCTGCTCCGCCCGCCTCGCCCGCGGCCCCTCCCACCGGCGCGATGGCGGCCCCCGTTTCGCCGCGGCGCAGGATACGAGCCTCGCTCCCCGCTGTCGCCGTGGCCGTCGTCCTGCTCGCGGGCGGCACCACCGTCGCACTGCTCAACGAACACAACGCCCGCGAGGCCCGCGACGCCGCCGCTTCCCCCAAGGCCTTCGCCTCCCCGTCCCCGAAAGCGTCCTCGGCCTCCCCCTCCGCCCGTACCGACGCCGACCCCACCGAGCAGGGCGCCGAGGAGACACCCGGCGGAGGCGGCGCCTGGGACCCCAGACACACGGGTGCGGCGACGCCCACGGGCCGACCGCCCACCACCTCCGCGCCGACCCCCTCCTGCACCTCCATCGGCGGGGGCAAGTACAACTGCCAGGTCTCACGCACCGCCAAGTCGTACACGTTCTCCGGCACCGAGGTGGGCGTCCTGCGCGCCGGCCGCAACTACTTCTACTGCCAGCGCAACCTGGGACGCCGTGAGACGTACGGCGCCTGGACCAACGTCTGGTGGGCGAAGACGGACGACGACAGCGGCAACACCGACGTCTACGTCAGCGACGTCTACATCAAGGGCGGCGACAACGACTCACCGGTGCCGGGACTGCCGGTCTGCTGACGGTCCCTGACTCAGCCGCCCACCTCCGTCCAGTCCTCGACGATCCTGTCGCCGATGTTGCACCATGCGACGCTCTCCGCGCTCGCCCATACCCAGGGGCCGTAGTGCACGTACCGGTAGCCGCCCAGGGTCTCGCACCTGATCACTTCGCGGTATCGGCCCGAGTCGCACCAGGTCTTGTTCCCGTGGTGGCCCTCGCTGCCGATCACTCGTTGGCCCCAACACGACCGCTGCGCGGTGTCGCTGTCCGCCACCGCGTTCGGCGCGAGCGTCATCGCTCCCCCGAGGACGAGCGCCGTTGCGGCCACTGCCTTTGCGAAACGACCTTTGATCATGCAAATCTCCCGGTGTTGAAAGTAGTCCAAGTCTTCAGGCTGTGCCTCGTTCGTTGATGACCGTAGGCGTGATCCACGGCTCAAGAGCACCAATGAGCGCGCCGCTACTCCCCAATTCGTGCACCGTGCCCGCTGGCGCAGTAAACTGCCCGTGCAAACAGGGGGGTTGGAGGGCGCAGCGGTATGACCGACCGCAAGGGTTTCCGACTGAAAGGAACCGAGCCGTTCGAGGCGGTTGCCTCGGCCCTGTTCGCCCCGTTGCGCGTGACCGATCCCTGCCCGCAGGGGTTCGAAGCCGTGGTCGACCACACCGTCATCGGACCCGTGGTCGTCGCTCGGATCCAGGCCACCGCCGCGACGGTGACGCGGGACGACCGCAGCATCACCTCCAGCGACGTGGAGTGGATGCATGTCAATCTGCACCACCACGGCCCGCTCACGGCGATCCAGGACGACCGGACCACGACGGTGAAACCAGGTGAACTGTTCGCCTGTGACAACACCCGGCCCTACCGGCTGATCGGTGCCGACTCCAGTGACATGACCGTGCTCTGCCTTCCCCGGGCAAGTCTCGGCAGGCACGCGGACTCCATGAGCCGGCGCACAGCGCTCCCCCTGTCCACGCAGAGCGGGATCGGCAGGCTCGTCGGCCACGCGCTGTCCGCGGTCAACGAGGACCTCCCCCGTCAGGCGGTGTCACGCACGTATCTGGCCGACGCGCTCACCGCGCTCCTCCTCGCCGCTTTCGCCGACACCACCCCCGAACGGGCTTCCGTCGCGAGCCACCTCGCAGACCGTATCCGCGCCTACGTGCTGGCCCACCTCGGCGACCCTCACCTCAGTGCGGAACGGGTCGCGCACCAGCACCACATCTCGCTCCGGTACCTCCATGCGCTCTTCAGAGGGAGCGACCTGACCTTCGCCGCCTGGGTCCGACATGAACGCCTGCTGAGGATCCGCCGTGACCTTCTCGATCCCGCCTCGGCGGACATCTCCACAGCCGCGGTCGCGGCACGTTGGGGCGTACACGACACCAAGCACCTCGGCAGGGCCCTGAAACGCGAGTTCGGCGAAACCGTCAGCGACCTCCGCCGCGGACGAACCGACCGAGTCGGACGCAAGGGCTCTGTCTAGGCCCCCGAAGCCGGCCCCGGTTCCAGGTACCGCTCCAGCCCCGACGCCGTCACCAGCTTCTCCTCGGCGAACAACCGCGTACCGCGCTCGCACAGCCGCATGTCCGCACGGGCACGGGCGCAGAACTCCTCCGGTGTGACCCCGAACAGCTCCCGCAGCCGGGCCGATCCCAGCAGCAGTTCGGTGATCAGGGCGCGCTGCCCCGGGTGCGAGCGCGGCTCCGGGGTGCCGTTGTGCAGAACTCCGCGCCGGTTGACGTACACGTACGCCCCGGGGAGTGTCTCGCCGTTCTCCAACCTGAACATGATGGCTGGGGAGGGCAGCCACGCCCGGCGGAAGTTGCCGGACGGCAGCGGTACGCCCTCGCTGGCGTCCACGATGGCGAGTTGCTCGGCGTCGAGCCAGGTGAGGAACAACTCCCTTACGGTCCCCGGGGCTTCGACGGGGGACGCGGAGACGTACCCCAGGCGGCTGACGTGTGCGGAGACGCCGATACGGATACCGGTGACGCGCACCTTCACCATCGGGATGGGGGAGGCGATCCCGTACTCGTCCATCTTGTGGCGCAGTTGACCGGGGCAGGCGTTGGAGCCGACGGCGAGGACCGGCGTGCGGTCGGGGTGGACGAGCCGGTCCAGCGGAAGCAGCCGGTCGCCGTCGAGGAGCCCCGACTCGCGCGGCCAGGCACCCGGGTAGCTCAGCGGTCGGTCGCGCGGGGCCTGAGCCAGGCCCAGCGCGGTCAGGGAGCGGTCGTCCATGAGCCGCTCAGTCCGCCGGCGGCAGCTCGCCCGAGCCGCGCGTGATCAGCCGGGTCGGCAGCTGGATGCGCTCCGGGGCGACGAGGGTGCCGTCCAGCTGGCGGAAGAGGCGGTCGGCGGCGGTGCTGCCGATGGCCGCCGCGTCCTGGGCGACCACCGTGATGCCCGGCCGGAGCAGGTCTGCGAGCTCGATGTCGTCGAAGCCGACGAGGGCGACCGGGCGGTTCCGCTCGGCGAGGACGCGGATCACGGTGACGGTCACCCGGTTGTTGCCCGCGAAGATCGCGGTGACGGGGTCGGGCCCGGACAGCATCTCCTCGGCCGCCCGGCGCACCCGCTCCGGGTCGGTGACTCCCAGGGACGTCCAGGCGTCCGCCACGGGTATCCCGGCGTCCTCCATGGCCGCCCGGTAGCCACGCAGACGCTCGGCGGCGGTGTGGATGCGGGGCATGTCGCCGATGAAGCCGATCCGCCGGTGGCCGTGTGCGATCAGATGGGCGACACCGCCGAGGGCACCGCCGTAGTTGTCCGACAGGACGCAGTCGGCGTCGATCCGCCCGGCCGGACGGTCGACGAAGACCGTGGCGACGCCCGCCCTGATCTCCGGCTCCAGATAGCGGTGGTCGTCTCCCGCCGGGATGATCACGAGACCGTCCACCCGCCGGGCGCACAATGCCAGCGCCAGCTCCTGCTCCCGGTCCGGGTCCTCCGCGCTGGAGCCGTTGATGAGCAGCGCGCCGTGGGCGCGGGCCACCTCCTCGACCGCGCGGCTGAGGGGGCCGTAGAACGGGTCGGCGAGGTCCTCCAGGACCAGGCCGATGCTCGCCGTGCGGCCCTTGCGCAGCACGCGCGCGCTGTCGTTGCGGCGGAAGCCGAGGGCCTCGATGGCGTCCTGGACGCGCCGTTCCGTCTCCGGGGTCACGCCCGGCTCGCCGTTGACGACCCGGGAGACCGTCTTCAGCCCGACGCCCGCGCGGGCGGCGACGTCCTTCATCGTGGGACGGTTGCCGTAGCGGGTCCCGGAGAGGTTGTCGGCTCGGCGGATGGTCTCGGGCACGATGCGATGTCCTGTCCTGTGGTCCACGGGAGGCGTGCGTCCCCGTCGTCCCCGGACATGCGTCCGTCCAGGTCGGCCAGGGGGATGCGTCCGGCCATGGTTTGTATGAGGATGTGGCGTCGAGCATAGAGCCTGGACAACGTTGTCAGATGCGGGAGACACTGTCCATCGCAATCCGTCCGGACCGCGTCCCCCACCGTCGGACCGGCCTGTCCTTTTCCACGGTTTACGGGGAGATCCGACACTGATGCAGACCGACCTCGTGGCAGCCCTCGACATCGGCGGTACGAAAATCGCCGGTGCGCTGGTCGACGGCCACGGCAGGATCCTGGTGCGGGCGCAGCGCGCGACGCCGGCACGGGAGGACGGCGACACCGTCATGCGGGCCGTCGAGGAGGTGCTCGGCGAGCTCACCGCCTCGCCACTGTGGGGGCGGGCACACGCCGTGGGGATCGGCAGCGCGGGCCCGGTCGACGCCTCCGAGGGCACGGTGAGTCCCGTCAACGTGCCCGGCTGGCGTGACTTCCCGCTCGTCGGGCGGGTCAGGGCCGCCACCGGAGGACTGCCGGTCGAGCTGATCGGCGACGGGGTCGCGATCACCGCCGCCGAGCACTGGCAGGGCGCCGCCCGGGGCCATGACAACGCGCTGTGCATGGTGGTCTCCACCGGGGTCGGCGGCGGTCTGGTCCTGAACGGCCGTCTGCACCCCGGTCCCACCGGTAACGCGGGCCACATCGGCCACATCAGCGTCGATCTCGACGGGGACCCGTGCCCGTGCGGCGCGCGCGGCTGCGTGGAGCGCATCGCGAGCGGGCCAAACATCGCCCGCCGTGCCCTGGAGAACGGCTGGCGGCCCGGCCCCGACGGCGACACCTCCGCCGCCGCGGTGGCGGCCGCCGCCCGAGTGGGTGACCCGGTCGCCGTGGCGTCCTTCGAGCGCGCCGCGCAGGCACTGGCGGCGGGTATAGCGGCCACCGCGACGCTCGTCGAGATCGACGTGGCGGTCATCGGCGGGGGAGTGGGCAAGGCGGGCGACATCCTCTTCGCACCCCTGCGCAAGGCGCTGAGCGACTACGCGACCCTCTCCTTCGTACAGCGCCTGACGGTGACGCCGGCTCTGATGGGGACGGACGCGGGGCTGGTCGGAGCGGCCGCCGCGGCGCTCGCCCTGCCGACGGGGGCGGAGCCGGCGGGAGTCTGACGACCACACCCGCGGAGACGTTTCTTGCGGGCGGCGGCCGACCGCGGTCGCCGCCCGCGTGTCTGTGAGCCGGGGTGTCCTGGAGCCGGGGTGCCCTGCACGAACCGCCGCCTTGGTCCCCGCACGCGCGCCACCACGACCGGGCCGCCGTCCAGAAGAGCCGCGTGATCCCGGCCGGCCACCGACACCGGCGCCGCCCTCACTCACCCTCTCTGGTGCCGGGCTGTCGTGGGCCTGGTGTGCCGGTGGATCCGGTCGGGGCTGTGGCTCCTGGGTGGTTTTCCGGGAGGGCCGCGGTGTCGTTCGCGGGCCGGTCTGCTCGGTGCCGGTTTCATCTCCACTTGCCACCTCTGGCGCCGGGCCGCCGCAGGTCTCGTCTGCCGGGTGCGCCGTGGGTCCCAGCCGGGGCGTGACTCACGGGCGGTTTAGCAGTTGGACCGGGTATGAAGAAGCGCAGCATGCTCGCCATCGCCTCCCTCGCCACCGGCTTCGTCGTCGCGGCCATCACCCCCTCCCACGGTCTGGCCGCGGACGATCACAAGGGGCTCGACGTCCGCGACACCCTCAGCAGCGTCGACCCCACGATCGCGCAGAACAACAGCCTGGACATTCAGGAAGGCGACCTCGGCCACGGGGACTGACGGCAGCGCGGGCCCCGCCCGAGGCGCCGGACCCCGACAAGGGGACCCGGCGCTTCCGTTTGCGTGGCCTCTACGGCGGCTGGTTTCCGTGGCAGGGTGGAGCGGGCAAGCCACAGGGGGCCCAACAGAAGAGGGGGAACCGTGACCGTCGTCTGGATCAACGGCGCTTTCGGTGCGGGGAAGACCACCACCGCACGGGAACTGATCGAACTGATCCCGAACAGCACGCTCTTCGACCCCGAGGTCATCGGCGGAGCGCTCCCGTACCTGCTCCCGCCCAAACGCCTCGCCGAGGTCGGCGACTACCAGGACCTGCCCATCTGGCGGCGGCTCGTGATCGACACGGCCGCCGCGATGCTCGCCGAGCTCGGCGGCACCCTCGTGGTGCCCATGACCCTGCTGCGCCAGGACTACCGCGACGAGATCTTCGGCGGCCTCGCCGCCCGCCGGATCCCGGTACGGCACATTCTCCTCACTCCGGCCGAAACGATCCTGCGCGAACGAATACGGGGCCGTGAGGTCCCCCCGGACCTCCCCGACGGCGACATGCGGATACGGCAGTGGTCGTACGACCACATCGAGCCGTACAAGGCCGCCCTCGCCTCCTGGCTCACCGCGGACGCTCACCCCGTCGACACCGGCGCCCTCACTCCGTACGAGGCCGCCGCCCGCATCGCCGAGGCCGTCGGCACGGGGGCCGTCGCGGAGTGCGAGATCGTGCAGACGCCCGAGCCGACCGCCGAGACCCTGGCCGCCGGTGTCCTCCTCTTCGACGAGCAGGACCGCGTACTGCTCGTCGACCCGACCTACAAGGCCGGCTGGGAGTTCCCCGGCGGGGTCGTCGAACCCGGCGAGGCACCCGCGCAGGCCGGCATCCGTGAGGTCGCCGAGGAGACCGGGATCCACCTGGACGACGTACCGCGGCTGCTCGTCGTGGACTGGGAGCGGCCCGCACCGCCCGGTTACGGAGGACTGCGCCTGCTCTTCGACGGCGGACGGCTGAACGCCGAGCGAGCCGCCGGGCTGCTGCTCCCGGGGCCGGAACTGCGGGGCTGGAGGTTCGTCACCGAGGAGGAGGCGGCCGGTCTGCTGCCGCCGGTCCGCTACGAAAGGCTGCGCTGGGCGCTGCGGGCGAGGGAGCGCGGCGCGGCGTTCTATCTGGAAGCCGGGATCCCCGTAGGTTGACGCACCGTGAAAAAACCCGGCCGGTTCCGTTCCGTTATCGGTGATGAATTCTTTGGCATTTCTGTGCGAGGTGGACCGGCTTTACCTGGCGCGGAGAACGCCGAGAGAAAAGCGAGGGCGGACCGTCATCGTTCCGAAACCTCGCCACGCACGCGCCGGAGCAGGGCCATTACTAAGTAATGGCCAAGGGGACGTCGTCCTCCATCCACGCTCCGGCTAATCACACACCCCGCTCTCGTCAACACTTTTCCACGAGCGCAAACAATCCCTTTTCTGCTCCTGGCTCGGCTTGACCGGACTCGCGGCGCATTGCGAAAGTCCGCATTGTCTCGTGGGGCCGGCTACGGCCGCCACCCATTTCTTTCAGCCAGGGGTAGATCCGGGATGTCCGTACGATGACCACGCAACTCCAGCCGGTCGAGCTCGGCAGCGTGATCGCGCCGACCGTCGCCGGCCGCTCACCGGCCCGGATGGCCTGGAAGCGCATCACCCGGGACAAGGTCACCATGGTCGCGCTGGTGGTGACCGTCCTGTTCCTCGTGGTGGCGCTGGTGGCCCCGGCGCTCACCGCGCTCACCGGCTGGGGGCCGATCACCCCGGACGGCCGGGCGATCGACCCGGACACCGGCAACTTCCCGCGCGGAGCGTTGGGCGGTATCAGCCTCACCCACCTGCTGGGCGTAGAGCCGGGCACCGGCTACGACCTGTTCGCGCGGATCGTGTACGGGCTGCGCACCTCGCTGTTCGTGGGCTTCGCGTCGGCCGTGCTGTCCACCGTGGCCGGTGTCGTGGCGGGCCTCGCGGCCGGCTACTTCGGCGGCTGGGTCGACTCCGTCCTCTCGCGGATCATGGACGTGATGCTGGCCTTCCCCCAGCTGCTGTTCATCATCGCGCTCACTCCGGTGATCCAGAACGCCCTCCAGACCAACAGCCACGGCGGCACCGACGAGAACCTGCGCCTCGGGGTCCTCGTCGTCAACATCGCGATCTTCGCCTGGGCCTACACCGCCCGCCTGGTACGCGGCCAGGTGCTGTCGCTGCGGGAGCGGGAGTTCGTCGACGCCGCCCGGCTGATGAGCGCCGGCCGGCGCCACATCCTCTTCCGTCAGCTGCTGCCCAACCTGTGGGCTCCGATCCTCATCTCCTTCGCCCTCGCCGTCCCGCAGAACATCACCACCGAGGCGGCCCTGTCGTACCTGGGCGTGGGTGTCATCCCGCCCAACCCGGACTGGGGATCCCTGCTCTCGGACGCCTCCCAGTTCTTCCTCCAGGACCCGGCGTACCTCTTCGTCCCCGGTGTCCTGCTGCTCGTCCTGGTCCTGGCGCTCAACCTCCTCGGAGACGGCGTACGGGACGCCCTCGACCCCCGTGCCCATCGCGGCTGACGGACGGTCCCTCGCTCTTCCGGCCCCGACGGCGCCACGAACGACCGCCGAAGCCGGGCCTGTTGATCAAGAACGGAGTGTTCACCTCATGAAGCGCAGAACGCGCACGGTCGCTCTCACGGCCACCACCGTGGCGATCGCCCTCGGGGCCACCGCATGCGGCGGAGGATCCTCCAGCGATGCCGGCGGCAGCTCCCCCACCAAGGGCGGCACGCTGACCATCCTGAACAACGCCGACTACGACCACCTCGACCCGCAGCGCGTGTACACCACGCAGGGTTCGAGCATGGACGAGGAGTTCGTGCGCACCCTCACCGGCTGGGACGAATCGGGAACCGCCCCGAAGCTGGTCGGAGACCTGGCCACCGACACCGGCACGCCCTCCAAGGGCGACACCGTGTGGACCTTCCACCTGCGCCACGGCGTCAAGTGGCAGGACGGCACCGAGGTCTCGGCGCAGGACGTCAAGTACGGAGTGGAGCGGACCTTCTCCCCGGACATCAACGGCGGTCCCCCGTACGCGAGTCAGTGGCTCGTCGGCGGCGCCGACTACAAGGGGCCGTACCAGGGCAAGGAACTCGCCTCTATCCAGACCCCGGACAAGTACACGATCACGTTCCAGCTGAACCAGCCGGTGGCCGACTTCAACGAGACCACCGCCATGCCCGGCTGGTCGGCGGTGCCCAAGGCCCATGACACCGGGGCGACGTACGACACGCACGTCTGGTCCGACGGACCGTACATGATCAAGTCGTACACCAAGAACAAGGAGCTCGTGCTCGTCAAGAACACGAACTGGAGCCAGTCCAACGACCCGATCCGCCAGCAGAACGTCAACGAGATCGACGTGAAGTTCGGCCAGGAGCAGGCCGCCATCGACCAGCAGATCAAGTCCGACGCCGGGGTCGCCCAGACCGCGATCATGCAGGACCCGATCGCAGGCTCCGACCTGACGACCATCGCCAACGACCCGTCGCTGAAGTCGCGTTACTACAAGATCCCCGCGCCCGGCATCAACTACCTGGCGATCAACAACACCCGGGTCAAGGACATCAAGGTCCGCCAGGCGATCGAGGACGCCATCGACAAGAGCACCGTGCGCGGCGCGTTCGGCGGCTCGGCCTACGGCAACTACGCCACCACCATGCTGAGCCCCGGCATCGGCGGCTACCAGAAGTTCAACCTCTACAGCGCCAGCCCGGCCGGTGACCTCACCAAGGCCAAGGCGCTGATGAAGGCGGCCGGCAACCCGAAGCCCACCATGTCGCTCGCGGTGGAGAACAGCACCACCCAGACGCACTTCGCGGACGCGGTGAAGACCTCGCTCGGCAAGATCGGCGTCACGGTGAACATCACCCCGATCGACCCGGCGAACTACTTCAGCACCATCGACAACGTGAAGAACCAGTACGACCTGGTGTGGGGCGACTGGATCGCGGACTGGCCCAACGCCTCCACGGTGCTGCCCGTGCTGTTCGACGGACGGCAGATCAAGAAGCTGCCGCAGTCCAACCAGGACCTGTCGTACCTCAACGACCCGGCCGTGAACGCGCAGATCGACAAGGCCGCCAAGATGACGGACATCAAGCAGCGCAACACCGCCTACGGCGCACTGGACGAGCAGATCATGAAGGACGCCGCAGTGGTCCCGCTGATGTACATGAACTTCAGCGAGCTCTCGGGCTCCAAGGTCGGCGGTGTCATCTCCGACCCGATCCTCGCCGAGCCGAGCCTGGTGCACGTCTACGTCAAGCACTGACGCACCCTGTCCGACACCCCCGCCGGCGTGTTACGCCGCCGGCGGGGGCACCCCAGCACCCCACCTCACGTCAGGTCCCAGGACGCCATGCTCCGTTACCTCATCCGACGCCTGCTGGCGGCGGCCGTGATCCTGCTGGTGATCACCGTGATCACCTTCTTCATCTTCTACGCGCTGCCGTCCGACCCCGCCCTGCTGGCCTGCGGGAAGACCTGCTCGCCCTCGCGCCTCACGGAGATCAAGCACTCACTGGGCCTCGACCAGAGCTTCATGACGCAGTTCTGGGAGTTCTTCAAGGGCCTGTTCGTCGGCCGTGACTTCGGCGACCAGAGCGTGGCCATCCACTGCTCCGCGCCCTGCCTCGGAGTGTCCTTCCAGACCGACACCCCCGTCCTCACCACCCTCCTCGACGACTTCCCGGCCGACCTGTCCCTCGGTCTCGGTGCCGCGGTGTTCTTCCTGGTCCTGGGCGTCGGCCTCGGCACCGTGGCCGCCGTACGCAGGGGGAAGGCCGCCGACAAGGCCGCGGTCGGCCTCGCGCTGGTCGGTGTCTCCGTGCAGATCTACTTCGTCGGACTGCTGCTGCTCTTCCTGTTCGTCGACAAGTGGCAGCTGCTGCCCGCCGCCGGCTACACCCCCTTCACCGACGACCCGGCCGGCTGGCTCCAGGGCCTGATCCTGCCCTGGGCGACCCTGGTCTTCGTCTACCTCGCGCTGTACACCCGGCTCACCCGCTCCTCCATGCTGGAGGTCTTCGCCGAGGACTACATGCGCACCGCCCGCGCCAAGGGGCTGCCGGTCGGACGGATCGTCCTCAAACACGGGCTGCGCGCCGCGATCACCCCGATCATCACCATCTTCGGCATGGACGTCGGCTCGCTCATCGGCGGCTCCGCCGTCATCACCGAGTCCGTCTTCGGCATCAACGGCATCGGCAAGCTCGCCGTGGACTCGGTGCAGAACTCCGACCTTCCGGTCATCCTCGGCACCACCCTCTTCGCCGCCACGTTCGTCGTCCTCGCCAACGTCGTCGTCGACCTGGTCTACGGCCTCGTCGACCCCCGCGTACGCCTCGCGTGAAGGAAAGTCCAGTGACCCTGTCCACCCCCGAGCAGCCCGCGGACCTGCTGCCCGCCGCCGCCTCCTTCCTCGACGTACGGGACCTGCGGGTGCACTTCCCGACCGAGGACGGCCTCGTGAAGTCCGTCGACGGGGTCTCCTTCACCCTGGAGAAGGGCCGCACCCTCGGCATCGTCGGCGAGTCCGGCTCCGGCAAGTCGGTGACCTCGCTGGCCCTCCTCGGTCTGCACAAGGGCTCGCGCGCCCAGGTGTCCGGCGAGATCTGGCTGGAGGGCCAGGACCTCGTCGCCCTGCCCGAGCACGAGATGCGAGAGCTGCGCGGCACAACCGTCTCCATGATCTTCCAGGACCCGCTGTCCGCGCTGCACCCCTTCTTCACCGTCGGTTCCCAGATCGCCGAGGCGTACCGGGTGCACCACAAGGTCTCCCGGAAGGAGGCCATGGAGCGGGCCGTGGAGATGCTGAAACGGGTCGGCATCCCGCAGCCCGAGCGCCGGGCGAAGGATTACCCGCACCAGTTCTCCGGCGGTATGCGCCAGCGCGCGATGATCGCGATGTCGCTGGTCTGCGACCCTGCGCTGCTGGTCGCCGACGAGCCGACGACCGCCCTCGACGTCACCGTCCAGGCGCAGATCCTCGACCTCATCCGCGATCTCCAGGAGGAGTTCGGCTCCGCGGTGATCATCATCACCCACGACCTCGGTGTGGTCGCCGACGTCGCCGACGACATCCTGGTGATGTACGGCGGCCGCCGCATCGAGTACGGCACCGTCCGTGACGTCCTCAAGCAGCCCGAACACCCCTACACCTGGGGCCTGTTGCAGTCGATGCCGGACATCGCCGACGACGTCGGCCGCCGGCTCGACCCGATCCCGGGCTCCCCGCCGAGCCTGATCAACCTCCCGTCGGGCTGCGCCTTCCACCCGCGCTGCGCCCACAAGGGCCGGGTGCCGGAGGGGATCTGCACCATCGAGCGGCCCGAACTGCGGCCGGTCGCCGGCACCGACGCGCACATCGCCGCCTGCCACCTCACCGCACGGGCCAAGCAGGAGATCCGGGGCGCAGGCCCGAACGACCACAGGAGCACGCCGTGAGCACCACCCAGCCCATCCGCGAACCGCAGGCGGCCCCCGCCCCGGGCGGGAAGCTCCTGGAGGTCACGGGCCTGACGAAGCACTTCCCCATCAAGACCGGCGTCGTCTTCCAGCGGCAGATCGGGGCCGTGCGCGCCGTCGACGGCATCGATTTCTCGGTGGGAGCGGGGGAGTCGCTCGGTCTGGTCGGCGAGTCCGGGTGCGGCAAGTCGACCACGGGCCGGCTGATCACGCGGCTGCTGGAACCCACGGCCGGCTCCATCGTGTTCGACGGCGAGGACATCACCCACAAGCCGGCGGTGAAGCTGCGCCAGGCGCGCAAGAACGTCCAGATGATCTTCCAGGACCCGTACTCCTCGCTGAACCCCCGGCACACCGTCGGCACGATCATCGAGACGCCGATGCGGCTCAACGGCATCGAACCGCCGCAGGGCCTCAAGAAGCGCGCGCAGGAACTCCTGGAGACGGTCGGCCTCAATCCGGAGCACTACAACCGCTACCCGAGCGAGTTCTCCGGCGGCCAGCGTCAGCGCATCGGCATCGCCCGCGCCCTCGCGCTGCGCCCCAAGCTCATCGTGGCCGACGAACCGGTCTCCGCGCTGGACGTCTCCATCCAGGCCCAGGTCGTCAACCTGCTGCAGGACCTGCAACGCGAGTTCGGCATCGCGTTCGTCTTCATCGCCCACGACCTCGCCGTCGTCCGGCACTTCTCGGAGCGGGTCGCGGTGATGTACCTCGGCAGGATCGTCGAGATCGCCGACCGGGAGACCCTGTACGCCCGGCCCCGGCACCCCTACACCCGCGCGCTGCTGTCCGCCGTCCCCGAGGCCGACCCGGACGCCGTCGAACGGCGTGAGCGCATCCGCCTGACCGGCGACGTCCCCTCGCCGATCGATCCGCCCTCCGGCTGCCGGTTCCGCACCCGCTGCCCCAAGTTCGCGCAGGTCCTCTCCGAGGACGAGCGCACCGCCTGCATGGACCAGGAGCCCGAGCTGACCGACCGGGCCGGCGGCAACCCGGTCGCCTGCCACTATCCGGAAACCGTGGAGCTGTCGTAGAACGCCCGCAGTTCGTCGTGAGGGAAGGGCGTCTGCCTGCTCTCCTTCTCGAACCGTCGCGAAAAGTCGTTCATCATGGCGGCGACCGGTGCGTGACGGGCGATGACGTCGGCGGCCGCCGCTGGGATCCCCTCGGGCCGCGCGCCGTCGGCACAGGCGCGGATATAGGCCTCGCGGGCGTCGCGGTCGTAGCCGTGGAGGGCGACTACGAGCCAGGTGACGAAGAAGGACGTCGCGTAGGCGCGGTCGTAGTCGCGGTGGCGGTCCAGGAAGGCGTGCTCCGCAGGGGTGAGGCGGAATCGGGGAGACAGGGCGAGGCCGTAGTCCGCGAAGTAGAGCCGGTGGCCGTCGGTGAGGATGTTCCGGAAGTGGGCGTCGAAGTGCAACAGCCCACGCTCGTGGAGGAAGTCGGTGGCTTCCGCGAGGCCCTGTTCCACCAGCGCGCAGGCGGCGTCGGCGTCGGCCGTGCGGATGCGTGCGTCCAGCCAGTCGTGGAGCGTGTACGGGAGGTACTCCAGGAACAGCGTCAGGCTCGCGCTGGCCGAGCTCAGGCCCTCGATGTGCTCACGCGTCCCCGGGCCACCGCCCCAGTAGGCGACGACCCGATCCACGTCGGCGAGTTCGTCGGGCAGCGGCTGTGGCTTGTCGGGCAGGACCCGCCAGTGGTGTGTCAGCGGGAACCCGTCGAAGTCGCCGGCCAGGACCCAGTGGGTCGTCATCGTGTGCACGGCGAGCTCCCGCCACGCGCCGAAGCCAGGACTGCCGGGGTTGCCGACGCCGTAGTGGCAGAAGGTCGGCGTGCCGAAGAGGTTCGCCGTGGACCGCGCGTTGTCCGGAAGCCGCTCGGGATCCGTCAGCCGTATCCGCTTGACGAAAACCCTTCTGCCGTCCAGCTCCACGTGCAGGGTCTGCCCGCCGATGCCGGTGCCGACGGGCACGCCCGTGGCGAGGAGATCGGCGAGTTCGGTGTCGCTGAGCAGGGCGAGCGAGGTGGCGAGGTCGTGGTGGATGGCGAGGCGCTCGGCACGGATCATGCCCTCATCATCACCGCGCGGCCCGGTATCCGTCCGCCGTTTCCCGCAGTGCGGCCGCTGCCTGCCCGAGCACCGGATCGCCGTGGCCGAAGCAGGCCACGTCCGTCTCCAGCGCCGCCAACCGGTGGAACGAGGTGATCGCCCGGGCCCGGTCGACGTTGAACACACCGAGCAGCACACTGCCGTCGACCGGGGACGCGGCCACCGCGTCGCCCGTGAAGAGCACGCCGTGCCGGGGCAGATGAAGGGCGATGCCGCCGTGCGTGTGCCCGGGCACATGGACGACGCGGGCGCCGTCGCCGAAGTCGAGCACCTCGCCGTCGGACAGCTCGGTGACCGACTGCGGGCGGGCGAAGCCGCCCGGCGGCAGGTGCTTCGCGGCCTCGGCGTGCAGCGGGATCTCCCAGTCCTCCAACACCGGCGGTGGGCCGGGGACTTCGCCCCGTACCACGGGCGCGTCCAGGCAGTGGGCCAGTACCTCGGCACCGGTCGCCCTGGCCAACTCCCCTGCCCCGCCCACGTGATCGTCGTGGAAGTGCGTCAGCACGATCCGGCGCAACGAGCCGGGCGGATGGCCGAGAGCTCTGATCGCCTCGCCGATGTCCGCGTCCGCGCCGGTCGGCCCGGCGTCGATCAGCGTCAACTCCGTTCCGTCGCGCCAGAGATATGCCTGGCCTACCCGGAAGCGCAGGAGGTGGAGCTGGGGGAGGAGCTCGACGACGTCCATGGGGCGACCGTAGAGAGGCCCTCACCCCGTGGGCGAGGGCCTCTGCCGAGGGCAGAGCGGGTCAGCTCGCCGCGTAGGTGCGCAGGAACAGGGCCTCGGCCACCGAAAGGCGTTCCAGTTCCTCGGGGGAGACGCTCTCGTTGACGGCGTGGATCTGGGCCTCCGGCTCGCTCAGGCCGATGAGGAGGATCTCCGCGCGCGGGTAGAGGGCGGCGAGAGTGTTGCACAGCGGGATGGAGCCGCCCTGACCGGCGTACTGCATCTCCTCGCCCGGGTACGCCACCGCCATCGCGTGCGCCATCGCCGCGTACGCCGGGCTGGTGGTGTCGGCGCGGAAGGCCTGGCCCTGGCCGACCTGCTCCGTGCGCACCCGCGCGCCCCACGGAGTGTGCTTCTCGATGTGGGCCTGGAGCAGCTTGGTCGCCTCGACGGCGTCGACACCCGGCGGCACCCGGAGGCTCACCAGGGCGCGGGCGCTCGCCTGCACCGACGGGGTGGCGCCGACGACCGGCGGGCAGTCGATGCCGAGGACCGTCACCGCCGGGCGCGCCCAGATGCGGTCGGCGACCGTGCCGGAGCCGATCAGACCGACGCCGTCCAGCACCTTGGCGTCGTCGCGGAACTGGTCCTCGTCGTAACTCAGCCCCTCCCACACGGAGTTGCCGGTGAGCCCGTCGACGGTCGTCGAGCCGTCCTCGGCGCGCAGTGAGTCCAGGACCCGGATCAGCGCGCCCAGCGCGTCGGGGGCGGCGCCGCCGAACTGGCCGGAGTGCAGGTTGCCCCGGAGCGTGTCGATCTGCACGCGGAGCATGGTCATACCGCGCAGTGTGGAGGTGACCGTGGGCAGGCCGACGCGGAAGTTGCCCGCGTCGCCGATGACGATCGTGTCGGCCTCCAGCAGCTCCGGGTGCTGCTCCGCGTACCGTTCCAGGCCGCCGGTGCCCATCTCCTCCGAACCCTCGGCGATCACCTTGACGTGCACCGGGACGCCGCCGTTCGCCTTCAGCGCGCGCAGGGCGAGCAGATGCATGATGACGCCGCCCTTGCAGTCGGCGGCGCCGCGCCCGTACCAGCGGCGGTCGCGCTCGGTGAGCTCGAAGGGCGGGGTGTCCCAGCCGGCCTCGTCCAGCGGCGGCTGCACGTCGTAGTGGGCGTAGAGCAGGACCGTCTTCGCTCCGGCCGGTCCCGGGAGGTACCCGTACACCGACTGCGTGCCGTCCGGGGTGTCCAGCAGGGCGACGTCCTCGAAGCCCTCGGCGCGCAGGGCGTCGGCGACCCAGTTCGCGGCAGCCTCGCTCTCGCTCTTGGGGAACTGGTCGAAGTCCGCCACCGACTTGAAGGCCACCAGCTCGGTGAGCTCCGCCTTGGCCCGGGGCATCAGCGAGGCGACGGTCTCGGCGACCGGATTCGACGACATGGGCACGCTCCTTGTGGGTGCGACGTTGTAAGGAAGGGCACCCGTGTTCGCGGGTGACCGTGCGAGCGTACGCCGGGCCCGGTGTGCGGGCGCACGCGGCGGGGTCCTCCCACAGCGGTCTGTGGTGATCTCCGCCGTAGGATGCGGATGACAGGTGCGGCAGCGGCTTGATCGGAGCAGTAGACCATCGTGAGCAGCGAGAACCTTTCGGCGGACGACGACGTGCGGCGGGCGTGGGACGTCGTCGTGGTGGGCGCGGGACCGGCGGGGGCCTCGGCCGCCTACGCGGCCGCGGTCGCGGGACGGCGCGTGCTGTTGCTGGAGAAGGCGGAGCTGCCCCGCTACAAGACGTGCGGCGGCGGCATCATCGGACCCTCGCGCGACGCGCTGCCACCCGGCTTCGAGCTGCCCTTCCGTGATCGCGTGCACGCGGTGACGTTCTCGAACAACGGGCGGTTCACCCGGACCCGCCGCTCCAGGCAGATGCTGTTCGGTCTGATCAACCGGCCCGAGTTCGACCAGCAGCTGGTGGAGCACGCGCAGAAGGCGGGCGCCGAGCTGCGTACGGGCGTCACCGTGCAGCGCGTCGAGCAGCACGGCTCGGCGGTGCCGGACCGGCGCACGGTAGCCGTGGTCCTCCAGGGCGGCGAGACGCTGCTGGCCCACGCGGTGGTCGGCGCCGACGGCAGCGCGAGCCGCATAGGAGCGCACGTCGGGGTCAAGCTCGACCAGGTGGATCTCGGCCTGGAGGCGGAGATCCCGGTGCCGGAGACCGTCGCCGAAGACTGGAAGGGGCGGGTCCTCATCGACTGGGGCCCGATGCCCGGCAGCTACGGCTGGGTGTTCCCCAAGGGGGACACGCTCACGGTCGGCGTGATCTCCGCGCGCGGTGAGGGTGCCGCGACCAAGCGGTATCTGGAGGAGTTCATCGGACGGCTGGGGCTGGCCGGCTTCGAGCCGAGCATCTCCTCGGGGCATCTGACCCGCTGCCGTGCCGACGACTCCCCGCTCTCGCGCGGGCGGGTGCTCGTCTGCGGGGACGCGGCTGGGCTCCTGGAGCCGTGGACCCGCGAGGGCATCTCGTTCGCGCTGCGTTCGGGCCGGCTCGCGGGGGAGTGGGCGGTCCGGATCGCGGAGGCGCACGACGCCGTGGACGCCCGGCGCCAGGCCCTCAACTACGCGTTCGCGATCAAGGCCGGCCTCGGTGTGGAGATGAGCGTCGGCAAGCGGCTGCTGACGGCGTTCGAGCGCCGCCCCGGGCTGTTCCACGCGGCCCTGACGGGTTTCCGGCCCGCGTGGAGGGCGTTCACCGACATCACGCGCGGCTCGACGTCGCTGGGGGAGATGGTCCGCTCCCGGCCGCTCGCCCAGCGGGCCCTGGCCGCGCTGGACCGACGGCCCGCCGCGGAGGAGACGGCGGACGACGAGGTCAGTTCCTGACCGTGATCAGGAAGACGGGGTGGTCCGGAGCGATGCGGCGCAGCTCGGCGTCGGGGGAGTCCGGGCCGACCCCGCCGAAGAACGCGCCCACCTCGGCCTTCCAGCGCTTGAGGTAGGCGCGCAGCAGCGGCACCTTGTCGTCGTCGGCGACCTCGGTCGCGTCGAACATGTCCACTCTCTTGCCGAGGTGCAGCTCGCCGCCACCGGCCGCGCGCATGTTGTGGGTCCACTGGACATGGCCGCGCGGGGCGACCAGGTACTGCCGTCCGTCCACCGTCAGCAGGTTCACCGGAGTGGTCCGCCACTCGCCGCTTTTGCGGCCGCGGACCGCCAGGACCCGGGAGCCCCACACGCTCAGACCGCGGCGGGTCAGCCATGCCACGGCACGGTTCATGACGTTGACGGTGAACCAGCCGGGCTTCTTGACGTGCGTGGACGGCGTGGACATGGCTGCGGCCTCCGGAGTCATTGTGTGAGCACTGCTCTCGCTTGAGAGCAGTCTGCCGGAGAATGGTGCTCCCTTGCAAGAGCAGTGCTCACTGAAATGTGCGGTGCTCTCGAAAATGTGCACCGCTCCGGATTCGTGCGACACTGCCCGACATGACGACGAGCAGCACCACACAGGGCGCACGCGCCCGCGCCAGGATCGAGGTCACCGCCGCCATCAAGGACGAGGCGCGCCGACAGCTCGCCGCCGAGGGCGCCGCGAAACTGTCGCTGCGGGCCGTCGCCCGGCAACTGGGCATGGTCTCCTCGGCGCTGTACCGGTACTTCCCCAGCCGTGACGACCTGCTCACCGCGCTGATCATCGACGCCTACGACTCCCTCGGCGAGCGCGCCGAGGCGGCACACCACGCGGTCGCGGACGCCGGTCCGCTGAGCCGCTGGACGGCGGTCTGCGAGGGCGTACGCGACTGGGCGCTCGCGCACCCCCACGAGTACGCGCTGATCTACGGCTCGCCCGTGCCGGGCTACTCCGCCCCCGACACGACCGTCCCGGCCGCCTCCCGCGTAGGCCTCGTCCTGATCGGCATCGTGCGCGAGGCACACGAGGGGCCGGGCCTCACCGACGTGCCGCTCCCGACCGAGCTGCGGCCCGAGGCGGAGCGGATGACGGCCGACCTCGCGCCCGACCTGCCGACGGAGGCGGTGACGGCCCTCGTCGCGGCCTGGGCCCAGCTGTTCGGACTGGTCGGGTTCGAGCTGTTCGGGCAGTTCAACCGGGTGGTGGAGGACCGCGGGCGGTTCTTCCGGCATGCGGTGGCAGGGCTCGGACGCGGGGTGGGGCTGCGCTGAGGGCCGTACTTCCCCGGGAGTACCGGTGATCACCTCGCCCGGCTGACGTCCCCGGTGGTGGCCGGCGTCTAGCGTGGCGGACATGGACGAGCAGCACGTACGCGGGAGCGGCCCGCCCCCGGCTCCCCGGTGGCCGTCGGGCCGGTGGGGCGTGCCGGGCGGCCCGCCCCTCCGCCGGCGGCACGGGATGCCACCCGGAGGGCCCGGACGCCCGGACGACGAGGAGCCCGTGGCCCGGTGACCCTGGCGCTCCACCCTGCTGGTCACCGCCCTCGTCCTCGTCGGCTCTACCTTCGCGGCGCACGCGCAGGCCGGCGACCGCGCCCAGCTCGACGTCTTCGCGCGCGTGCTGCTGCTCGTGGCCTCGGGGCTGCTGCTGTGGCGGCAGCGGTACCCGGTCCCGGTCGTGTTCGGCACGGCCGCGGCCGCCATGGTCTACCTCGGCGCCGGCTACCCGTACGGGCCCGTCTTCCTCACCGTCGCCCTGGCCTGCTTCAGCGCCGTGGTGACCGGGCACCGCAGGGCCGCCTGGACCGCCCTGGGAATGCTGTGGGCCGGGCACGTCCTGGTGGCCCACTGGTTGTACCAGTGGCTGCCGCCCTCCCGGGACGCGGCCGCCGACTGGGGGCAGGAGCTGGCCACCGCCGCCTGGGTGGTGGCGATCGTCGCGGTGTCCGAACTGGCCCGCACCAGACGCGAGCAGTGGGCCCGCGAGCGGGCCGAGCGCGCGCAGGCGGCCCGGCGGCGCGCCGACGAGGAACGGCTGCGCATCGCCCGCGAACTGCACGACGTCCTCGCCCACAGCCTCTCCGTCATCAACGTGCAGGCGGGCGTCGGGCTCGCACTTCTCGACTCCGACCCTGAGCAGGCCCGTACGGCGCTCACCACCATCAAGTCCGCGAGCAAGGAGGCGCTCGGCGACGTACGCCAGGTCCTCGGTACTCTGCGCACGCCCGGCGACGCGCCGCGCGCCCCGGTGCCCGGGCTCGACCGGCTGCCCGAACTGGTGGAACAGGCGGCCCGCGCGGGCCTCACGGTCGAGGTCGACGGCGAGCCACCGAACCTGCCGCCCGGCACGGACCTCGCCGCCTTCCGCATCCTCCAGGAGGCGCTCACCAACGTCGTACGGCACTCCGGCTCACGGCACGCGCGTGTGCGTCTCGACCACGGGGACGGCACGCTGCGGCTGCGCGTCGACGACGACGGGCCCGCGACCGGCACCGACGCGGGCGGCAGCGGCAATGGCCTGGCCGGAATGCGGGAGCGGGCCGCCGCCCTCGGTGGCACGATCGAGGCGGGGCCGCGCCCCGACGGGGGCTTCCGGGTCCTCGCCGTCCTGCCGTCGAGGGTCAAGGAGGACCGGTGATCCGCGTACTGCTCGCCGACGACCAGTCCTTGGTCCGCGCCGGGTTCAGGGCGCTGCTCGACGCGCAGCCCGACATCGAGGTGGCCGGGGAGGCCGCCGACGGCGAGGAGGCCGTGCGCGCGGTGCGCGAACTTCGCCCGGATGTCGTGCTGATGGACATCCGCATGCCGCTCCTCGACGGTCTCACCGCGACCCGGCGCATCACGGAGGACGAGACCCTCACCGGGGTGAGGGTGGTCATGCTGACCACCTTCGAACTGGACGAGTACGTCTTCGAGGCCCTGCGCTCGGGCGCCTCCGGCTTCCTGGTGAAGGACACCGAACCGGACGAACTCCTGCGTGCCGTGAGGGCGGTCGTCGCCGGTGACGCCCTCCTCTCACCCGGTGTGACGCGCCGGCTGATCGCCGAGTTCGCGGCCCGTTCCAAGGAGCCCGCGGCCGCCGACGCGCTCACCCGGCTCACCGAGCGGGAGCGGGAGGTGATGGCGCTGGTCGGGATCGGCCTGTCCAACGAGGAGATCGCCCGGCGCCTGGTCGTCAGCCCGCTCACGGCCAAGACCCACGTCAGCCGCACGATGGTCAAGCTGGGCGCCCGCGACCGGGCCCAACTGGTCGTCCTCGCCTACGAGTCGGGGTTGGTGCGGCCGGGGTGGCTGGGCTGAGGCGGCCGCCGGAAACGCATCAGGACGCTGATGACACGGGCCGCGAAGAGCACGGGCGCCAGCACCGCCCCGGTGCGCAGCAGGACGCGCGACAGGGTGTCCGGCAGGTCGAAGAGGAGCGCGGGGCCGGCGACGGCACCGAAGACGACGGCCGCCGCGAAGGCCGCGCTGAACAGCGCGTATCCGATCTCGACGGTGATCGCGTCCCGCTCGGCCTGACTGCGCCGTCCCCCGTGTGTGGTCATGGACATGAGTGAAACAGGCGTGCACCCGGCGGGCAAGCGGACCCCGCCGGGCGCACGGTGGGGAGGCGTCCCTCGGGTCGCGTCAGTCGCCGACGGCGACGCGCTCCGCCTCCTGCGGTGTGGACCTGGCGACCACCACGGAGGCCCGCGGCCGACGGGTGCGCAGTCCCGTGAGCGAGATCAGCAGCCCGGCGAGGGCGATACCGGCGGCGACCATGAACCCGGGCCGGTAGCTGTCGAGGACGGCCTGCGGGGTGGGGTCCGCCGGGGCGCCCGCGGTCACCACCGCCGTCACGACGGCGAGGAAGAGGGCGCCGCCGACCTGCACGGAGGTGTTGAGCAGACCGGAGACCATGCCCTGCTCGTGGTCGTCGACCCCGTTGGTGGCCTGGATGTTGAGCGAGGGGAAGACCAGCGCGCAGGCGGCGCCGATGAGCAGCATGCTCGGCAGGATCACCGCGGCGTACACCGGGTCGAGGTCGACACGCAGGAACAGCGCGTAGCCGAGGACCATGAGCGCGAAGCCCGCCGCGATCAGCCGCTGGGTGCCGAACCGGTCGACGATCGCGCCCACCTTCGTCGACGACACCGCCACCAGCGCGCCCGCCGGGAGGAAGGCCAGGGCCGTGTGGAGCGCCGACCAGTCGAGCAGCGACTGCATGTAGAGCGTCGCCAGGAACTGGAAGCCCACATAGGAGCCGAAGAAGGCCATCGCGCCGAGCTGGGCGCGGATCTGGCTGCCGGAACGCAGCACGCCGAGACGGATCAGCGGTCCCGCCGAGCGGCGCTCCACCAGGACGAACACCGTCAGCAGCACGGCCACCGCGAGGAAGGACAGCAGTGTGCGGGCCGACACCCAGCCGACCTCCGGTGCCTGTACGACGGTGAAGACCAGCAGCAGCATCGACGCGGTGCCGAGCACGGCGCCCGGGACGTCGTAGCCGTTGTGGTCCTTCTCCCGTTCGCTGCGCGGCAGCAGCCTCAGTCCGGCGATCAGCGCGATCAGGGCGATGGGCGCGGGCAGCAGCATGGTGAGGCGCCAGCTGGCCTCGGTGAGCAGGCCGGACAGCACCAGGCCCATGGAGAAACCGGTGGCCGCGCAGGTGGTGTAGATGGAGAGGGCGCGGTTGCGCAGCGGCCCCTCCGGGAACGTGGTGGTGATGATCGACAGGCCGGCCGGTGCCGTGAAGGCCGCGCTCAGGCCCTTGATGAAGCGGCTGGCGATCAGCAGCGGGCCGGAGTCGACGAGCCCGCCGAGGAGTGACGCCAGCGCGAAGACGCCGAGCGCGATCAGGAAGACCTGACGCCGGCCGAGCAGGTCGGCGGTGCGTCCGCCGAGCAGGAGCAGACCGCCGTAGCCCAGGATGTAGCCGCTGACGATCCATTGCAGCGTCGAGGTGGACAGGCCGAGGTCGGAGCCGATGGACGGCAGGGCGACGCCGACCATCGACACGTCGAGCGCGTCGAGGAACATCGCGGCGCAGAGCACCAGCAGGGTGCCCCACAGCCGGGGGGTCCAGCGAACCTCCGAGAGGGGGGACGCGGGGGTGGTGAGCGGAGAGGTCATGCCGCAGACACTACATGCGCCTGCATTGAATGCAAACGCATTTAATTCCAGTGCAACAAACTCGATTCTCTGCTACGGTGCGCCCATGGCGGCGAAGAAGGCCGAGCAGGCACTCGTGGACCAGTGGCGGGACATCCTGGCGCTGCATGCCCGCACGCAGTGCGAACTGGACCGTGCCCTGCACCAACACAACCTGTGTGCCAGCGACTTCGAGGTGCTCGACGTCCTCGCCGAGGCCTCCGCGCCGGACGACACGTGCAGCTACCGCGTCCAGGAGATCTCCGAGCGCGTGCATCTGAGCCAGAGCGCGCTGTCCCGGCTGATCGCCCGGCTGGAGAAGGACGGACTCGTCGAACGCGCCATGTGCGCGGAAGACCGCCGAGGCGTGAGAGTGGCGCTCACCGGGAAGGGGCGCGCGCTGCACGGCGAGGTGCTGCCGGTGCAGCGCGCGGTGCTCACACGGATGCTGGCGGGCGACCGGACCGAGTGACCGCCCACCCGCACCGGACGGTCAGATCGCCGACGTCTCCCGCCAGAACGCGGCCAGCGAGGCGTCACCCGTCACCGTGGGCACGGACACCCGGTTCCACAGCGCCAGGTACAACTGCTCGGCCGGACCGCTGAGTTCGCACTCGGCGTCACCGGACTCGCCCCGGGTGGCGGCCGGCGGTTCCGACGACAGCCGTACGGTCCACACCGCGTCCGCGTCCGTGGCACGCACCCGCAGCAGCCGGGGTTCGTCCGTGCGGACCCGGCTCTTCGGCCGGGTGTGAAAGCCACGCAGCAGCTCGTCGATGCCGTCCACCGCGAAGTCCGTGCCGATCGGATGCGGGGCACCGGAGAGCGCCGACTCGGCGTCGTAGCGGTGCACCGCCGTCTCGTGCGCCTGGCGGCGACGCCAGAACGCCAGGGGCGAGGGAGCCGGAAGGAAGGCCCAGCACTCCGTGTCCGGCGCGGCCGCGCTCAGGGTGTCGACCAGATGACGGTGGCTGTCCCGGTACCAGGCCACCAGCTCGGGGCCGTCGAGGTCAGGCGCGTCGCCCGGCGGCCGGGGCGAGGTGTGGCGCTCGGCGACGAACCCCGCCGCCCAGCGGTGGACGGCCCCCGTGTGCCGCAGCAGGTCCCGCACCTGCCACTCCGGGCAGGTCGGCACCTTCGCATCGGTCCCGGCCCGCGCGGCGGCCGCGGCCAGCCACTGGCCCTCCTGGTCGAGGATCTCGACGAACTCGGCAGTCTCCATGGGGAGAGTCTGCATGATGGAGTGGCGTCGAAGAACAGTGGTTTTCCGTGCCCCACCGTCATCGGACTCACGTCCGCGAGTGGTCGTGCAAGCCGCGTCCCGACTTCCGGCCGAGCGGCCCGGCCGCCACCATCACGGAGAGCAGGCAGGGCACCAGCAGGGCGTTCACCGCGAAGCCGGCCCGGTCCTGGGTGCGGATCACCTTCTTGCCGAGTACCCGGGTGCCGAAGTCCTCCGCACGGGACTGAGCCTGAGCGTCCGTCAGCGAAGACGGCCTGACCTCCACGAGGTCCGGCACCGGGACCGGATTGAAGGAGTGCACCCCGATCACCTGCTGCGGGCGGGTGGTGGCCGTGCCCAGCTCCATGACGGGCAGCGAGGAGGTGTTCGACGCGAGCAGCGCGTCCTCCCGGGCGACGACCTTGTCGAGCGCGGCGAACAAGTCCACCTTGACCGGCTCGTCCTCGGTCGCCGCCTCCACCACCAGGTCCCGGTCGGCCAGGTCCAGCAGATCGGTGCTGACCCGTACGCGGTCACATGCCGCGTCACGTTCCGCGCCAGTGAGCTTGCCGCGCCGTGCACCGCGCTCGTGCAAGGCGGTGAGCCGGGTGCGGCCCGCCGTGGCCGCGCCCTCGGGCGGGTCACCGGCGGCGACGGCGCCGATGTTCACCTGACCTGGATGACCGCGGCACGGAGGGCCCGGGCGTGCGGGCGGGGGTTCGGAGGCGGGAGGCGTTCGCGGCGTACTGGACCTGACGCAACGAACGGCACTCCGGGCGTCACCGCGGCTGCTCAGGTCGCTGGGCGGTAATTCGGGAGACCTCTGACGGGGCCGGTGATATGCCTGTTGCCGAACCACATGGCGACAGCCGCCAGTTCACCAGCCTGAGAGGTGCCCCCCGTGCAGAGCGCAGTCGACTTCATCGCAGAGATCTACGCGCTTGACGCCGGACCGCGGACGGTGACCCCCGTGACCCGCGGCGCGCTCGGGCAGATCTGGAAGCTGACCGGGCACGGCTCCGCGTGGGCCGTGAAGGAGATGCTCTTCGGCTGCGACGAGGAGCAGGTCCGGCAGGAGGCCGCGCTGCGGGAGGCCGCGGAAGAACTGGGGATCTCCTCGCCGCGCCTTTTCCGGAACCGCGAGGGGGCGTACGTTTCACAGCTCCCCCCTGCGCTGGGCGGCTCCTGCGTGAAGCTCTACGACTGGGTGGACGGAACCCGGGCCGACCCCGCCGATCCGGAGATCCTGAGCTGGTGCGGCCGGACCCTGGCCCTCCTCCACCGGGCCGGAGAGGGCACGAGCGGGACACCGAACGCCTGGTACGAACAGTGCCGGCAGGCCGCCGACTGGGCGGAGCTGCACGAGGTGGTCCGCCGGGCGGGCGAGCCGTGGTCGGACGCGCTGGGCACGTTCATCGCGGGCCCCGCGGTGGAGCTCGCCCGCCATGTCACTCCGTCCGGCCGCGGAGGCCTCGTGCTGTCCCACCTCGACGTGCAGCCCCAGAACGTGCTGGTCGGCCCGGCCGGACCCGTTCTCCTCGACTGGGACAACGCCGGACCCATCGCGGCGGAACGCGAACTCGCGCAGGTGGTCTACGTGTGGGCGGGCGGGAACCAGTTCGACGCGCAAGCCGCCCGGCGGATGGTGCGCGCGTATGTGGACGCCGGTGGCCGGGCGGTCATCAAGAGCCTGGACTCGTTCTCGATGCTGTTCGCCACTGCCCTGAACTACGTGTACGTGCAGGCCGAGGCCGCGGTCGACCCCGCGCTGACCGCCGCGCAGCGCGAGTTCGCGAGCGGGCAGGTGGTCGCCTCCCTGCGGAGCCTGCCCGAGGCGACGGCCGTCTCCCGGCTGGCGGAGGCCGTCGCGGGGGAGTGGTGACACGGCAACCGGTCGCCGGCGTCACAGCTGCAGCGGATCACAGGTCCGTACCGGAAGGCCCGTCTCGAAGGAGCGGTTCGCGCCTCGCGCCGGCCGGCTCGTTCCGGTCCGCTCAGGAACCGGCCGGCGCATGGACGAACAGCCGGGCCAGGACCTTGAGCCCGACAATGGCGAAATAACGTCATGGTGAAATACCCCCGCCTCCGGACCCTGTCCGGACCGGGGCAAAAGGGCATGCGCGGCCGCCGCGCGGTCACACCTTGCTCGCTCTCGCCGCGCAGGGGTTGTCCTGACATGCACCAACGCCTAGGGTCAGCCGAGTGTAAGCGCTTTCTGCGCGGCCGGGCAGCCGGCCGTCCGAGGAGGACCGCATGTCTCCGTCCCCGTCCGCAACCCGTCGCCGCGTAGCCGTCGTCGGCACTGGCGCCATCGTCGGCGGCAGCCACCTGCCCGCCCTCAGAGCCCACTCCGACCGGGCGGAGCTCGTCGCCGCCGTCGACCTGGACGAGGGGCGCCTCGACGACTTCCGGGAGCTGGCGGGCGGGGACGTCGCCGGGTACACCTCCGTGGACGCGATGCTGGACGCCGTACGCCCCGATCTGGTCCTCATCGGCACGCCCCCGTCCCTGCACCGGGAGCAGACCGTGGCCGCGCTGAAGGCGGGCGCCTGGGTGCTGTGCGAGAAGCCGCTGTGTCTGTCGCTCGCCGAGTACGACGACATCACGGCGGCCGAAGAGGCGTCCGGCGCGTACGCGTCGGTCGTCTTCCAGCACCGCTACGGCTCCGGCGCCGTTCACGCCCGTGGGCTGATCACCAGTGGCGAGCTGGGCGCCCCGCGCGTGGCGCACTGCCAGACCACCTGGCACCGCGACGCCGCCTACTACGCGGTGCCCTGGCGGGGGCGGTGGGCGACCGAGGGCGGCGGTCCCACCATGGGCCACGGCATCCACCAGTACGACCTGCTGCTGCACCTCCTCGGCCCCTGGGCGGAGGTGCGGGCCATGGCGGCCCGCCTGGTCCACGACACCGAGAGCGAGGACGTCTCCACGGCTCTGGTCCGGTTCGAGAACGGCGCCCTGGCCACCGTCGTCAACAGCGTGCTGTCCCCCCACGAGGTGAGCCGCATCCGGATCGACTGCTCCGACGCCACGGTCGAGCTCACCCATCTCTACGGCCACCGCAACGAGGACTGGGTCTACACCCCCGCCCCGCACGTCGCCTCCGAGCGCGCCGCCGCCTGGACCACCCCCGCGGCCGACGTGCCCAGCTCGCACACCGCGCAGCTCGGCGCCCTCCTCGACGCCTACGACAACGGTGTCCGCCCCCCGGGCAGTGGCCCGGACGCCCGTGCCACCCTCGAGTTCGCCGCCGCCCTGTACAAGTCGGCGTTCACGGGAGCGCCCGTGCACGCGGGTGAGATCGCGCCGGGCGACCCCTTCTATCAGGCGATGCACGGAGACCACCCCCACTGGGCCCCCAAGGAGCGCGCATGAGCATCCGAGTCAGCCACGTCCACGGCGAGCACATCGCGGTCGCGGCGGCGGACGGCACCGAGATCCTCCGATACGTCTACCGGCCCGACCCGGAGCCGTTCGAGTCGCGCAAGCCCTACGCCCACCCGGTGCGCACCCTCTCCGGGCGCACGGTCACCGGCTACCGGCCGAACGACCACCGCTGGCACAAGGGCCTGCAGATGACCGCCAGCCACCTCTCCGGCCAGAACTTCTGGGGCGGCAACTCCTACGTCCACGGCCAGGGCTACCTCGCCCTCCCCGAGCGCGTCGGCTCCATGCGGCACGACGGCTTCCCCGAGTTCACGGTCGAGGACGACCGGTTCACGTTCACAGAGGACCTCACCTGGGTCGCGAACGCGGGCGAGGAGTGGGCCCGCGAGGAGCGCGGCATCACCGTGCACTCGGTCGACGAGGAGGCCGGCGCCTGGGCCCTGGACTGGACGATCCGCCTCACCAACCTCCGCGCCGCGCCCCTCGCCTTCGGCTCCCCGACCACAGCCGGACGCGACATGGCCGGCTACACCGGCCTCCAGTGGCGCGGCCCCCGCGACTTCACCGGCGGCTCCGCCTTCGCCCCCGACAGCGACGCCGGAGCCGAGAAGCTGATGGGTACCCAGGGCCCGTGGCTCGCCTTCACCACCGAGCACGACGACGTCGACGGCCACTCCACACTCGTCTTCGCGCACGCGCCCGAGAACCTGGACGAGCAGCGCGCCATCCACGAGTCGCACTGGTTCGTGCGCTCCGAGCCGATCCCCACGGTCGCGTTCTCCTGGGCGTTCTTCGAGGAGTTCGAGCTGCCGCCGGGGGAGTCCTTCGCGTACCGCTACCGGATCGTCGTCGCGGACGGCGCCTGGGACCCGGAACGCGTCGGCACCCACCTGGAGGGCCTGCCGTGGTGAACGACCCCAAGCCGGTTCTCCCTCACCCCCTGCCCGGCGCCGTCGGCCTGTCCCACCTCAGCGCCTACGACTGGGAGGCCGCCGACGGAATCTGCGGCGGCAGCCCGCACCTGCACCTGGTGTGCACGGAGGCGTACGTCGTCACCGGCGGCCGCGGCGCGGTCCAGACGCTGAGCCCCGACGGCTACCGGGACATCCCCCTGGAGCCCGGCTCGGTCGCCTGGTTCACGCCGGGCACCGTACACCGCATGGTGCAGGGCGGAGATCTCCGCATCACCGTGCTGATGCAGAACAGCGGCCTGCCCGAGGCGGGCGACGCCGTCTTCACCTTCCCGCCCGAGGTGCTCGCCGACCCCGAGAGGTACGCGGCCGCGGCCGCCCTCCCCGCCGGCACCGGACCTGAGACCGCGGCGGCCGCGCGCCGCCGCCGGGACCTCGCCGTCGAGGGATACCTCGTCCTGCGCGAGGCCCTGGTCGCCGGCGACACCGGCCCGTACCTCGCCTTCCAACGCGCCGCCGCTCAACTGGTCCGCGACAAGGTGCCCACCTGGCGCGAGCTGTGGCGGGCCGGCGCCCTGGCGACCGCCGAACGCACCGGCGCCCAGCTCGACGCGCTGGCGGACGGCGAGCCGGCGTACCTCGACGAGGCCACCGCGCACGAGAGCGCGCCCACCCGCCTGGGCGGCTTCGGCATGTGCGGGCGGCGCGACGAGTACGCGCTGCCGGGGACGACCCTGCCGTACCAGGGCGAGTAACAGATCAAGGGGGGCCGGAGGGGGGCCAACAGCAAGTCCGAGGAAAGGATGAGGTGACCTCGGCATGCCCGGACACAGGACAAAGGGGTTCTGCGCGTCGGCTCTGACACTCGCGCTCTGCGCGGTGCTGGCCGGCTGCGGGGGATCCGGGGAATCGGTCGGCGGCGGCAAGGTCGTGCTGCGCTACACGTGGTGGGGCAACCCCGACCGCGCGGAACGCACCGAACAGGCCGTCGCCCTGTTCGAGAAACAGCACCCGAACGTCACGGTGCAGACGTCGTTCTCCGGCTACGACGCCTACAAACAGAAGCTCGCCACCCAGGCCGCGGGCGGCGACGCCCCCGACGTGATGCAGCTCGACTACCGCCAGATCGACCAGTACGCCTCCGGAGGCGTGTTGCTGGACCTGGCGAAAGAGAAGGCCACACTCCGCACCTCCGAGATCGACCCCGGCCTGCTCGGCACCGGCCGGGTCGACGGCGCGCAGTACGCCGTCCCGCAGGGCCGCGGCACCGAGACCGTCGTCTACGACGTCCAGGCGTGGAAGGCGTCCGGGGTGCCGCTACCGCGCCTGGGCTGGACCTGGACCGAATGGGCCGACGCCGTACGGGCGTTGGCGAGGAAGACCGGCAAGCCGGGGGCCACCGACCCCGGCCAGAGCGAGGACGCCTTCGAGGTGTGGCTGCGCGGTAGGGGCAAGGCCCTCTACACCAAGGACGGCAGGCTCGGCTTCACCACCGACGACCTCACCCGCTGGTGGACCTTCACCGACGGTCTCCGCCGCGAGGGCGCCGTCTCCCCGGCCGAGCAGACCACCCAGCTCGACGGCTCCGTCGAGAACACCCCCCTCGGACGCGGCAAGGCCACCTCCGACACCAACTGGGACGCCCCGTCCAGCGGTTACCTCGCGATCGTCAAGGGCGGGGTGGCGCTGGCACCGATGCCGTCCGGGAAGGACGGCACACCCGGCCAGTACTTCAAGCCGTCGATGTTCCTCGGCGTCGCGGCCAACACCGGCCACCCGAAGGAGGCCGCCGAACTCGTCGACTTCATGATCAACAGCCGGGAGGCGGCGAAGATCCTCGGCGCCACCCGCGGCATCCCGGTCAACGAGACCATCCGCGAGGAGACCGCGTCCCAGCTGAAGGACTTCGACAAGACCGTCGCCGACTTCCAGGCCTCCCTGGAAGGCACCCTGAAGGACCCGCCGCAGGCTCCGCCCTCGGGTGACAACGCCCTGCAGACCACCTTCCAGCGCGACTACGACCAGGTCTCCTACACGCGCATGTCGCCCCGCGAGGCGGCCGAGAACTACGTCACCGAGGCGAAGGCGGAGCTGAGGTCATGACCACCACCGACATCCCCGCACCCACCGCACGCCCGTACCAACCGGCCGGCACCCCGAAACGCCGCCCCAAGCGCGAACGTGAGGGCGCCGCCTGGGTGTTCCTCTCCCCGTGGGTGCTCGGCGCGATCGTCCTCACGCTGCTGCCGATGGCCGTGTCGCTGTACCTCTCGTTCACCGACTACGACCTGTTCAACCCGCCCCGCTGGGTGGGCCTGCGCAACTACGTGCAGATGTTCACCGAGGACCCCCGCTACTGGCGGTCGGTCATCACCACCCTGACGTACGTCGTCATCGCCGTTCCCCTGCAACTGGCCCTCGCGCTCCTCGTCGCCCTCGCCCTGAAGTCCATGAAGCGCGGCCGGGCCTTCTACCGCTCGGCCTTCTACGCCCCTTCGCTGCTCGGCGCCTCCATGTCGATCGCCCTCGTGTGGCGGGCGCTCTTCAACGACGGCGGAACCGTCGACAACCTGCTCGGCACCGGCGGCTGGGTCAACAAGCCGGGCTGGGCGCTGCTCGCCGTGGCGCTGCTGACGGTGTGGCAGTTCGGCGCGCCCATGGTCATCTTCCTCGCCGGTCTCCAGCAGATCCCCGCCGAGCTCTACGAGGCGGCCGCCGTCGACGGTGCCGGACGATGGCGGCAGTTCAGGTCGGTCACCGTGCCGATGCTGTCCCCGGTGCTCTTCTTCAACCTGGTCCTCCAGACCATCCAGGCCTTCCAGGTCTTCACCCCCGCCTTCGCCGTCAGCGCGGGCAAGGGCGGCCCCGCCGACTCGACCCTCGTCTACACCATGTACCTCTACGACCGCGGCTTCGTCGCCTCCCACATGGGCTACGCCTCCGCCATGGCATGGGTGCTGCTGCTCGTCATCGGAGCCGTCACCGCGGTGCTGTTCCGCACCTCGCGCTCCTGGGTCTTCTACGCGTCCGACGCAGATGGGGGAGTCCGATGACCACCGTATCGACCTCCGTGTCCCGCAAACCCGTTCGCTGGGGGCGGCTCGCCCTGCACCTCGGCTGCCTGGCCGCCCTGCTGATCATGCTCTACCCGCTGGCCTGGCTGCTCGCCACCTCGCTCAAGCCCGCCGACGAGGTGATCGCCAGCCTGAACCTGCTGCCCAGCCACCTGGAGTGGTCGAACTACAAGACGGCCTTCGAGGGCGTCAACGACGTCTCCATATGGCGGCTGCTGTCCAACTCCCTGCTGATCGCGGGCGGCGCGGTCCTCGGCAACGTCATCAGCTGCTCGCTCGCCGCCTACGCCTTCGCCCGCCTCAGGTTCCGTATGCGGGGACCCCTGTTCGCCTTCATGATCGCCACGATCATGCTGCCGCACCACGCCGTGCTGATCCCGCAGTACATCATCTTCAACCAGCTCGGCCTGGTGAACACCTACTGGCCACTGATCCTGCCGAAGTTCCTCGCCACGGAGGCGTTCTTCGTCTTCCTCATCGTGCAGTTCATGCGGGGCCTCCCGCGCGAACTGGAGGAGGCGGCCCGCATCGACGGCTGCGGTCCCTTCCGAAGCTTCTTCCAGGTGGTGCTGCCGCTCACCCGGCCCGCGCTGATCACCACCGCGATCTTCACCTTCATCTGGACGTGGAACGACTTCTTCACCCAGCTCATCTACCTCTTCGACCCCGAGAAGTTCACCCTCACCCTCGCCCTGCGATCCTTCGTGGACGCCTCCAGCCAGTCGGCGTTCGGCCCCATGTTCGCGATGTCGGTGATCGCGCTGCTGCCGATCGTGCTGTTCTTCCTCGCCTTCCAGAGGTTCCTGGTCGAGGGCATGGCCAGCTCCGGATTGAAGGGGTGAGCGGCGTGCGGACACGCGAGCCGGGTGAGGTCTTCGGACCCCGGACGACCCTCTTCGCCGACATGCTGAGCGTCGGCCTGGCCACGGCGGTGACTTGCCTGCCCCTCCTGACCGCACCGGCGGCGCTGTCCACCGCGTGCGCGGTGCTGCGGGGCGCGGGGGAGGGCCGACCGGCCACCGCCGGACGCTACTTCGCGCTGCTACGACAGCGGCTGCGGGCCGGTGACCTGGTCGCCGGGGCCGTCGCCCTCGCGGGTGTGCTGCTGGGCGCGGCGGACCTCGCGCTGGCCGGAGCGGGGCTGCCGGGGGCATCGCTGTTCGCCGTGCCGGCCGCGTCGATCTGCGCGGGCGCCACGGTCGTGGGCCTGAGGGCAATCGCGCGCCCCGAGTCCCTCACCGACTGGCGGTCGGCGGTCCGCGCTGCCGCCCGGGACTCCGTACGGGACGCGGGCGGCAGCGCGCTGGTGCTGCTGGCGGTGATCACCGCCGCGCTGTGCGCCTGGATGCTGCTGCCGCTCGCCTTCCTGGCGCCGGGGCCGCTGGCACTCGCGCTCACCGGGATCGACGTACGCCACGCCGCCGCCCGCACGGGAAGGGAGGACGTGCGGGAGACGGCGTGAGCCGGTCACCAGGTGTGGGCGACGTCCACCACGATGTGGTCGGTCAGCACCTGCACACGGAAGGGCAGCCGGGCGCGGACCCCCAGGCCGACCTGAGTGTCGCCCTCGAAGCTGACCCCGTACTTGGCGTCCCGGAAGGTGCGGTACCCGGTGAGGTTCACGCCCGGGAGGGGACGGCCGGACGCCCCGGGGTACGAGGCCTGCCCGGTCTCGGGGTCGTACGCCGGGGCGTGCACCCGCAGCTCGAGGATGGCGCCGCCACTGACCGGCACCTCGCGGCCCGACCCGTCCAAGTAGAAGTGGTCGACGTACCCGACGGAGTACCCCAGCTCCCCGGCGCCCGCGCCGGGGATGTCGAAGACGAGCCGGTCGTAGCAGTCGTGGCGGCCGGTCCTGATGTTCTTCAGTGGCTTGGCGGTGGAAGCGGTGAACGACTTGTCGACGCTGCCCCAGCCGGTGGGGCAGGCGGTGGCCGCCGTGGTGGCGGCGACCGGAGTGGCTTCGGCCGGCACCGCCGCCACCGCGAGTGTCGCGGTCATGAGAGCGGCGGCGGCCCATGCGGTTCTGGTACGGATCACGATGTCCCCCCGGGGTGTGCGGGTGTGTTGTCAGATGGGACACTCCGGACGCCCCAATGGTTGCACCGTTTCCGGCATCCCTCCGACGGGTGGTGTGCCGTCACTCTCCGGTGGACAGCCGTCTCTGCGGGTGCCCACCGACCGCTAGGGTGTCGCAGGCGGGACGGGGACGACAACGAAGAGGCGGGGCGGCCTGTAGACGGTCGTGGGGACGGGGGAGCCCTGAGCGGCGGAACCAGGAGTGCGTCGGGAAACAGCAGGGGGCGGCGGGGTGTACCTCCGCTGTGTCCCGACCTCAACTCGCCCAGGACGCCCGGACGTCGCCGGACCGGCTGGCTGACGAGGCGCCTCGCTCCGCTGTGCGGGAGGTGGCTCGTCCGGTAGGGCGGCCGGTGATTCGAGTCGGAGATTCGTCGGCAGTAGGCGGCGCCTTTGTCGAGGACCTCGTCGGCGGTCTTCGTCCAGACGAATGGCGCGGGTGCTCGTTCCAGTCGGCGAGCCAGGCGCGGGTGTCGCGTTCGAGGGCCTGGACGAAGCGGTGGACACCTCGCTCCGGACGGCCTGTCCGACGAGTCGTCGTGCGGTGACGCACCCAGCCCTCCAGCACGACCCGTCGGGCATCGGTCACCGCAAGGGCGGAATCTTCGGACCCGGACGACTCATACCGAACCCACGGCGAATCCCCGACTCAGGTCGCCAGGCGGACCCGAGGCCCGACCGGCACCGGGCAGCGGAGGATATGCGCATGAGCAGGCTGAGCTGCGAGGTCGGGTACTGTAACGGCCGTGGGAGAGCGGGCGACCATCGGCGATGTCGCGGTCCGAGCCGGGGTGGGCGTCGGCACGGTTTCGCGCGTCCTGAACGACAGCCGGAATGTCAGCGAGGACACCCGCGAGCGGGTGCTGCGGGTGATCCGGGATCTGGACTACCGCCCCAACCGGCGGGCTCGCGCCCTGTCCACGGGACGCACCCAGAGCATCGCCGTCATCGCTCCCTTCGCCACCGAGCCGTCGGTCGTCGAGCGGCTGCGCGGCATCTCACACGTGCTGCACGGCAGCGACCACGACCTCACTCTGCTCGACGTGGCCACACCGGATCAGCGTGATCAGCAGTATCGGGCGGTGGCGGCCGGGGACCGCTTCGACGGGCTGCTGGCCATCTCGCTCTCTCCGACCGACGACGACGCGAAGCAGCTGGCACGGGCCGGTCTGCCCACGGTGCTGCTGGACTGTGAACACCCGGACCTGCCACGTGTGGTGATCGACGACGTGCGCGGCGGCATGCTGGCGACGCGTCATCTGCTGCAACTCGGCCATCGTCGGATCGCGTTCATGGGCGAGGTCGCCGACGATCGTTTCCGTTTCAGCGCGAGCGCCCGTCGGCGCGAGGGCTGCGAACTGGCGCTGCAGGCGCACGGCCTTGCGCTGGAGGAGCCGTACGTCCGGGTCGGACCCCACGGCCGCGCGGTGGCGCACCGCCTCACCGACGAGTTGCTGGCCCTTCCGGAGCCCCCGAGCGCGATCGTCACCGCGTCCGACACCCAGGCGCTGGGGGTGATCGAAGCGGCGAGTTCGGCGGGCTTGAGGATCCCTCAGGAACTGTCCGTCGTCGGCTTCGACGACCTCGACGTGGCGGCCTACGTCGGGCTGACCACGGTACGCCAGCCCCTGCGCACCAGCGGTGGGATCGCCGCGCGCCTGCTGCTGGAACGCATCGGCCGGCCCCTTGGGGACCCCCTCGAGCAGATGCTGGAACTGGAGCTCGTGCCTCGGCGTACGACAGCCGCCGCGGGAGCCTGATCCGCGGTACGCCGACGGATCAGTTTCCACGATCTTCCACAGCGCAACTCCAACCGCTGCTCATATCTGAAACTCCGCCTCACAAGTGCGCTGTTTCGCAGGGGCATTGAGGTACTGTCAACGATGGAACCGGATCCACAGCTTCCATTCGTTCCCTCTTCCCCCCAAGGGTGACGTATGTACAGAGCACGACGAGTGCTGCTCCGGCTGACGACGGGTCTGGCAGCCCTCGCGACGCTGAGCGGCATCGCTACTCCCGCTTCCGCCTCCCCCCACGAACCGTCCCGGACCGGGACACGGCAGTACAGCGCCGACGACGACTACACAGCCGTGTGGTCCCGCGCGGACGCCCTGAAACTCCGGCAGGACAGGACCAACACCGCCCCTCGCGTGTCGCCCGACTTCCCGGTGATGACCGACAAGGTGTGGGTGTGGGACACCTGGCCGCTCACCAAGCTCACCACCCAGACCGCCACCTACAAGGGCTGGCACGTCATCTTCTCGCTGACGGCTCCACGCTCGGTGCCGTTCGGTGACCGGCACTGGTACGCGAAGATCGGCTACTTCTACTCGCGTGACGCCAAGAGCTGGAAGTACGGCGGCGACCTGTTCCAGCCGGGCACCTCGTTCGGGTCACGTGAGTGGGCCGGCTCGGCGGCGCTCATCGGCGACAAGGTGTACTCCTTCTACACCGCCTCCGGGCGCGACGACGGCGGGGTCGACCCCAACGACGCCCTGCAGCGTCTGGCGCAGGCGACCGGCAAGATCCACGCGGACAAGAACCGCGTGTGGTTCACCGGCTTCCAGGACCACCGCATCATCGCCCAGGCCGACGGCAAGCTGTACCAGACCCTCGAACAGTCGCAGCAAGGCCCGATCATCTACGCCTTCCGTGACCCGTTCGTCTTCCGCGACCCGCGGGACCGCAAGGTCCACCTGCTGTTCGAGGGCAACACGGGCGGTGCCGCGGGCACGTACCAGTGCACCAAGCGAGACATAGGTGATGTCCCGGCCGGCCACGAGGTGCCGGAGGACGCGAAGTACTACACGGGCAACATCGGGCTGGCCACGGCCGACGGCGACAGCATGGAGAACTGGAAGCTCCAGCCCCCGTTGCTCTCGGCCAACTGCGTGAACCAGCAGACCGAACGGCCGCACCTGGTCATCCGCGGCGGCAAGTACTACCTGTTCACGATCAGCCACAAGTTCACGTTCGCGCCGGGGCTGAGCGGCTGGGACGGCCTCTACGGGTTCGTCGGCGCGGGGCTGCGCAGCGACTACCGGCCGCTCAACGGCAGCGCGCTGGTCCTGGGCAACCCCGAGGACGCCCCGACACAGCAGTACTCGCACTACGTGATGCCCAACGGGCTGGTGGAGAGCTTCATCGACACGGTCCCGACCGCCGACGGCGGGACCCGCTTCGGCGGCACCCTCGCACGCACGCTCGCGCTGTCTCTGAAGGACGACCGGACGAAGCTGGTCGGCCAGTTGGGCTACGGCTTCATACCGTAATCCCGTCTGAGCGTCGGGGGAGGGGGGCGGCTAGTGCGATCAGCCGCCCCCCTGTCCGTCGTGGCACTGCTCGCCTGCGGGTGAGGGGGAGCAGCCATACGCTCTGAATGGCCCGAACTGTGGCGAGGGCGACGGACAACGCGAGAAATCACCACTTCTTGGCTTCACGGGGGTTACGGACCATCCGCGGGTCGGGCACAAAGGGCACTACGGACCGGCGCCCGCCCCACTCGGGCGCCGGTCCCCCCGCAGTCGTCCGAGGCACCTTCAGCCCAGTGCCCGGTCCAGGTTGAACGCGGCACTGATGAGGGCCAGATGGGTGAAGGCCTGGGGGAAATTGCCCTGTTGCTCACCACGGTGGCTGATCTCCTCGGCGTACAGGCCGAGATGGTTGGCGTAGGTGAGCATCTTCTCGAAGGCCAGGCGCGCCTCGTCCACCCGGCCCGCGTGCACGAGCGCCTCGACGAACCAGAACGAGCAGATGGAGAACGTGCCCTCGTCGCCGCGCAACCCGTCCGGACTCGCCGCCGGGTCGTAGCGGTACACCAGCGAGTCGGACACCAATTCCTCGGTGAGCGCGTCCAGCGTGGACAGCCACTTGGGATCAGTGGGCGCGATGAACTTGCTCAGCGGCATCATGAGCAGGGCCGCGTCGAGCACATCGCCGTCCTCGTGCTGCACGAAGGCCCCGCGCCGCTCGGACCAGCCCCGGGTCATGATCCGCCGGTAGATCGTGTCCCGGCACTCCCGCCAGCGCACCAGGTCGGCGGGCAGGCCGCGCCGGTTCGCCATCCGGATGGCCCGCTCGATGGCCACCCAGCACATCAGGCGCGAGTACAGGAAGTTCTTGCGGCCACCCCGCGTCTCCCAGATGCCCTCGTCGGGCTGGTCCCAGTGCGCGCACACCCAGTCGACCAACGCGCACACGTCGTCCCACTGGCCGCTGGAGATGGGCTGCGCCCACTTGTCGTAGAGGTAGATGGAGTCGATGAGCGCGCCGTAGATGTCGAGCTGGAGCTGATCGGCGGCCGCGTTGCCGACCCGTACCGGCGCGGACCCGACGTGCCCCTCCAGATGGGCAAGTTCGCGCTCGGGCAGATCGGCGCGGCCGTCGATGCCGTACATGATCTGCAGCGGTCCGGAGGCCTTGCCGTCACCCGGACTGATGTGCCGGGTCACGAACCGCATGAACGCCTCGGCCTCGCCGCTGAACCCCAGCCGCAGCAGCGCGTAGACACAGAACGCGGCGTCGCGCACCCACAGGTACCGGTAGTCCCAGTTGCGGTCGCCGCCGAACGTCTCGGGCAGACTCGTCGTGGGCGCCGCCACGATCGCGCCCGTGGGCGCGTAGGTGAGCAGCTTCAGCGTGAGCGCCGAGCGGTGCACCATCTCCCGCCAGCGGCCACGGTACTTGGACGCGGACAGCCAGTGCCGCCAGTACGCCACCGTCGCGGAGAACTGCTCGTCCGCCTCCGTCCGCGCGCATCGGCGCGGCGACACCTCACCGCCGACCTGGTCCAGCGCGAACACCGTCGACTCGCCCTCGGCCAGCTTGAACTCCGCCCGCACGTCCGGCCCTTCGGCCTCCAGCGGAACGGTCGCGGTGAGAGCCAGCGACAGTTCGCCGGAGTCGAAGACCGCCACGTCACCGACGAAGCGCAGGGTGTGCTCCCGGGCGCCGTAGTCGAACCGCGGCGCCACCCGTGCCCGGAACGGCAGCGAACCGCGCACGCACACCAAGCGCCGGATCAGCCGATGCCGCTCGGCCTCCGCCGCACCGCCGCCGGCCGGCATGAAGTCCTGCACCTCGCCGACCCCGTCATCGGTGAAGAAGCGGGTGATCAGGACGTTGGTGTCGGGGAAGTAGAACTGCTTCGTCCGCGCCGGCCCGACCGCCGTCAGCTCGAAGGACCCGCCGCGCTCCGCGTCCAGGATCGAACCGAAGACGCTGGGGGCGTCGAAGGACGGGCAGCAGTACCAGTCGATCGTGCCGTCGGTGCCCACCAGGGCCACACTGCGAAGATCACCGATCAGCCCGTGCTCGGAGATCGGCAGATAGCGACCGCCCCCCGACCTCTCCGTCATGGCAGCCTCCCTGGGGTCGGCCCGCGCAGCGCAATTTCCAGCTTAGGTGGAATCGACCAGGTGGGCCCGGGCGAGGAGCGTGATGTCAGACGGTCACGACCCGCACGCCCGCCTCCTCGAACGCCCGCACCGTCTCCGTCCCGGCCGCCGAGTCCGTGACCAGCGTGTCCACCGACTCCGTCGCGCAGATCCGGGCGAACGCCCGCCGGCCCAGCTTGCTGGAGTCCGCGGCGACGACGACCCGCTCGGCGCGCTCGCACAGCAGCCGGTTGATCGCGGCCTCCTCCTCGTCGTGCGCGGCGGCGCCGTGCGTGACGTCGAGGGAGACCACCCCGAGCACCGCCACGTCGAGTGTGATCTGCCCCAGCACACCGTCCGCGAGTGGCCCGACCAGCTCGTACGACTGCGCCCGCGCCACCCCGCCGGTCACCACGATCTTGAACTGGGGCCGCACGGCCAGCTCGTTGGCGATGTTGAGCGCGTTGGTGACGACCGTCAGCGCGGGCGAACCGGAGGTCAGATCACCGCGCACGGCCAGGGCCCGCGCCACCTCGGTCGTGGTCGTCCCGCCGGTCAGCCCGACCGCCTCGCCGGGCGCGATCAGATCCGCCACCGCCTTGGCGATGCGCTGCTTCTCGGAGGCGCGGCGGGCCGTCTTGTACCGCAGCGGCAGCTCGTACGACACCCCGTGCACGACCGCGCCACCCCGTGTGCGCACCAGCATCTGCTGCTCGGCGAGCTGGTCGAAGTCACGCCGGATCGTCGCGGCCGATACCGACAGCTCGGCCGCCGCCTCCTCGACGTCCAGCCGGCCGCGCTCGACGAGCACCTCCAGCAGCGCCTTCCACCGGGCGTCGCGCGACATCCGCACCCTCCGTTCACCGACCTCCCGGCGACCCTAGCGCACACTTTCCCTCTTCGAATGCTTGATCGTGCTCGAAAGTGCGTTGTATCTTGCAGGAAAAATCAAGCGGGAGGGTGTCGGCATGAGCCATGTCGAGGACGAGCTGAACAGCCAGCCCGAGTGCTGGGCGCGCGCCGCCACACAGGCGAAGGAGTGCGGCGGCCTGCTGCCGGTGCCGGGGGAGCGTGTCGCGGTGGTCGGCTGCGGCACCTCGTACTTCATGGCGCAGGCCGTGGCCGCGCTGCGCGAGGGGGCGGGCCAAGGGGAGACGGACGCCTTCGCCGCCTCGGAGTTCCCCCACGGCCGGACCTACGACCGGGTCGTCGCCCTCACCCGCTCCGGCACCACCACCGAGGTCATCGACCTGCTGGAGCGCCTGAAGGGCCGCAGCCGCACGACCGCCCTCACCGCCGACCCGCACACCCCCGTGATGACGGCCGCCGACGACGTGGTCGTCCTCGACTACGCGGACGAACGCTCCGTCGTCCAGACCAGGTTCGCCACCACGGCGCTCACCCTGCTCCGCGCCCGCCTGGGGCTGCACTCCGAAGCCGTCGTCGCCGACGCCCGCACCGCACTGGACGCGGAACTGCCCCAAGGGCTGGTGGAGTGCGCCCAGTTCACCTTCCTCGGACGCGGCTGGACCGTGGGCCTCGCCCACGAGGCCGCGCTGAAGACCCGCGAGGCGTCGCAGTCCTGGGCCGAGTCCTACCCGGCGATGGAGTACCGGCACGGCCCCATCAGTGTCACCACCACCAAAACGGCCACCTGGATGTTCGGCACGGCGCCGGAAGGGCTGGCCCGACAGGTCGGCGAGACGGGCGCGTTGTGGATCGAGGGCGGCCTCGACCCGCTCGCCGAACTGGTCCGCGCCCAGCGGCTCGCCGTGGCCGTCGCCGAGTCCCGCGGTCTGGACCCCGACCGGCCGCGCCACCTCACCCGCTCGGTGATCCTCACCCCCTCACCGGCTCGCTGATCCTCGCCCCCCTGACCCCGAGGAAGGACCGGCCGTGCCCCTCACCACCACCGGCGAGCTCGTCACCGGCGCCGCCGCGGCCCGCTCCGCCGTCGCCGCCTTCAATGTCGTCACCCTGGAACACGTCGAGGCCGTCATCACCGGAGCCGAGTCCGTGGCATCGCCCGTCGTGCTCCAAGTCAGCGAGAACGCGGTGAAGTTCCACCACGGACGCCTGCTGCCCCTTGCCCGCGCCGCCGTGGCCGCCGCCGAACAGGCCGGTGTCCCCGTCGCGTTGCACCTGGACCACGTACAGAGCGACGCCCTGCTGCACCAGGCCGCGGACGCCGGCTTCGGCTCCGTGATGTACGACGCCTCCCGTCTGCCGTACGCCGAGAACCTCGCCGCGACCCAGGCCGCCGCCGACTGGGCACACGGTCAAAATCTTTGGATCGAGGCGGAGTTGGGAGAAGTCGGCGGGAAGGACGGCCGGCCGCCGCCCGACCCGCACGCCCCCGGGGCCCGTACCGACCCGGCGGCCGCCCGGGCCTTTGTCGCGGACTCGGGGGTCGACGCCCTCGCCGTGGCCGTCGGCAGCGTGCACGCCATGACGACCCGCACCGCCACCCTGGACCACGCCCTCCTCGAGCGTCTCTCCGCCGCGCTCGACGTCCCCCTCGTCCTGCATGGCTCCTCGGGCCTGCCGGACGCCGAGCTGTCCGCAGCCGTCGCCGGCGGCATCACCAAGGTCAACATCGGCACCGCCCTCAACCTCGCCCTCACCGGCGCGGTGCGGGAGTTCCTGCACACGCATCCCGAGGCGGTCGATCCGCGCAAGTACCTCACAGCGGGGCGGGAGGAGATGGCACGCACGGTGGCGGGACTCATCCGGGCGCTGCGCTGAACACCGGAACGCGGCTGTCCGACCCGACCCCGCCGCGGGGCTCCGCTCACCCCCGTTTGACGGCCTTGACCACCACGAACTTGGGGTCGCTCGCCACCAGATGGCTGTTGCCGAAGAGCTTGCGGAGCTTGACGTGGTAGCCGAGGTGCCGGTTGCCCACCACCCACAGCTCGCCGCCCGGCCGTAGCGCCCGCCGCGCCCCGGTGAACATCCGCCACGCCGTCGCGTCCGTCGTCGCCTGATGGGAATGGAACGGGGGGTTGTTGAGCACCACGTCCACGCTCCCGGACGGCACCCCGTCGAGCCCGTCCCCGACCCGGAACTCGGCGTGCCCGGCAGCCCCGTTCGCCTTGTACGTCGCCTCCGCCGACGCCACGGCCTGGAACGACTCGTCGGTGAACAGCACCTCGGCCTCGGGGTTGGCGAGCGCCACCGCCGTCCCCACGATGCCGTTGCCGCACCCCAGGTCCACCACCCGGCGCGGCCCGCGCGTCCCGGGCAGGTGCCGCAGGAAGAACCGGGTGCCGATGTCGAGGCGGTCGGCGCAGAACACGCCCGCGTGGTTGACGACGGTCCGCCCGGAGACGAGGCCGGCATCGCCCGGCAGTGCGTAGCTGTACGGCCAGGGGTTGGCGGTCCGCGTCAGCGCGGGGTCCGGCGTGCAGAAGATCAACCGGGCCTTCTTCTCGGCGAGCGAGGTGCGGGTGGGGCCGAGGACGCGCTCGAACAGCGTCAGCGTCGAGGTGTGGATCTCCTTCACCATGCCGGTGCCGACGACGACCGTGCCCGCGTGCACCGAGGGCGCCAGCCGCAGCAACTGGTCCTCGAGCAGCGCCAGACTCTTCGGCACCCGTACCAGAAGGACGTCCACCCGCCCGGGCGGCGGGTCCTGGGTGGTGAGCAGCCGTACGGCACCGGCTTCGACGCCGTTGCGTACGAGGTTCGCCCGGGTCGCCTCCCGCGTGAGGAAGGAGTCGGTGATCTGCGTCGGGCGGTGCGCCGCGAGCGCCGTGACCAGCGCGCCCCAGCGGTCCCCGACGGCCACCACCGTGCCGTGCAGCGGGACCTCCCGCTCCGCGAGATGCCTGAGGAGGTAGTCGTCGGAGGCGTCCCAGGCGCGCAGCCTGTCGCGCGGGTCCTCGGGGAAGCGGGTCAGCGCGACCTCGCCCCACGGCGTCGTCATACGGTCGTCCATCGTGCGTCAAGGCTAACCGAGCAGCAGCTCAGGGCCTGGTGGGCCGGTGAGGGAGGATGGGGCCATGGACACCTTCGACCCCGAGCTGTTCCCCAGGCAGCGGGAGGAGGTCGCTCCGGGCGCGGTGCACGTACCGGACTGGCTGGACGCCGGGCGCCAGCGGGAGCTGCTGGCGGCCTGCCGTGCGTGGGCCCGCCCCCCGGCCGGCCTGCGCACGGTCCGCACACCCGGCGGCGGCACCATGACCGCCCGCCAGGTCTGCCTGGGCTGGCACTGGTACCCGTACGCCTACGCCCGTACGGTCGTCGACGGTGACCAAGCGCCGGTGAAACCCTTCCCGTACTGGCTCGGCGAGCTGGGCCGCCGCGCGGTCACCGACGCGCTCGGACCGGGGTCGGCCACGGCGGCGTACGACATCGCGCTGATGAACTTCTATGACGGCGACGCGCGCATGGGCATGCACCGCGACAGCGAAGAGCAGTCCGAAGCCCCGGTGGTCTCACTGAGCCTCGGCGACACGTGCGTCTTCCGCTTCGGCAACACCCGGACCCGGTCCCGGCCCTACACGGACGTCGAGCTGCGCAGCGGTGACCTGTTCGTGTTCGGCGGTCCGTCGCGGCTCGCGTACCACGGGGTGCCACGGGTGCTCCCCGGCACCGCGCCGGTTTGGCTGGGCCTGACCGGACGCCTCAACATCACGCTGCGGGTGAGCGGCTTCCCCGACGCCCGCTGAGGAACGGATCAGACGCCATCCCAGGAACGGATCATGGGAGACTCCCCCTCATGAGCGGCAAGGCGGACCCCCGGTCGACGGGGGAAGGGACCACCTCGAGGACGCGGTTGGACCGGGGGCGCGGTGTGCTCGGGCCCGCGCTGGCCCTCGTCCACACCGGTCGGGCGCCCACCCGTGCCGTGCTCACCGCGGAGCTCGGGGTGACCCGGGCGACGGCGGGCGCGGTCGCCGCGGAGCTGGAGGCGCTCGGGCTGATCCGGGTCGACGCGCGGCCCGGTGCCGCCGCCGGATCCCAGGGCCGGCCCTCGCACCGGCTCTCCCTCGCCGAGGACGGTCCCGTCGCGCTGGCCGCCCAGGTGCACGCCGATGGATTCCGGGCCGCGCTGGTCGGGCTCGGCGGCCGGATCGTCGCGACGGCGCCCGGCTGCGAGACCGTCGACGCGGACCCGGCGAAGGTGCTCGGTTCCGTCGTCGACGCGGGCGCCGAACTGCTGCGGGAGACAGGGCGCCGTTGCGTGGGCGCCGGGCTGGCCGTGCCCTCCGCCGTCGCCGAACCGGAGGGCCTGGCGCTCAACCCCCTGCATCTGGCCTGGCCGGCCGGGGCAGCGGTGCGGGACACCTTCGCCGAGCGGGTCCGCGCGGCGGGCATCACCGGCCCCGCCTTCGCTGCGAACGACGTCAACCTCGCCGCGCTCGCCGAACACCGCCACGGTGCCGGACGTGGGGCCCGGGACCTGCTGTGCGTGGCCACCGGACACCGCGGGGTCGGCGGTGCGCTGGTGCTCGACGGGCGTCTGCACACCGGCAGTTCGGGTCTCGCCCTCGAAGTCGGTCACCTCACCGTCAACCCCGAGGGCCGCCCCTGCCACTGCGGCAGCCGTGGCTGCCTCGACGTCGAGGCCGACCCGCTCGCCCTGCTGACGACGGCGGGACGGGCGCCGGGACCCGAGGTGTCCCTGCTCCAGCAGGGCATGGACCTGCTCCGCCACGAGTACGACGACCCCGCCGTCCGCACCGCCGCCGAGACGCTGATCGACCGACTGGGCCTGGGCCTCGCGGGCCTGGTGAACATCCTCAACCCCGACCGCATCATCCTCGGCGGCCTGCACCGTACCCTCCTTGACACCGACCCCGAGCGCCTGCGCGCGGTCGTCGCCGACCGCAGCCTGTGGGGTCAGAGCGGCGGCGTCCCCATCCTCGCCTGCACCCTCGACCACAACAGCCTCGTGGGTGCGGCGGAACTGGCCTGGCAGCCAGTACTGGACGATCCGCTCACCGCCCTGACCGGGAGCTGAGAACCGCTTTCTACAGCGCCGCCCCGCCGTCGATCACCAAGTCGGCGCCCACGACGGAGGCGGCCGCGTCCGACGCCAGATACAGCACGGCCTCCGCCACCTCCTCCGTCGACGAGACCCTGCCCAGCGGCGACTGCTCCTTCATCCGGGCGGCGCGGTCCGCCGCCGACTCGCCCGGACGCAACGACATCGCGGTGTCGGACGGGCCGGGGCTGACGGCGTTGATCCGGACACCGTCCGCGATGTGGTCGAGCGCCACCCCGTGGGTGAGTGAGCTGACGGCGGCCTTGGTCGCGGCGTAGGCGGCGGTGCCGCGCGCCTGCCGGTGGGGGCCCAGGTTGGACGAGACGTTGACGATGGCGCCGCCGCCCGGCTGCGTGCGCATCTGCCGCACCTGGGCCCGCAGGGCGAGGAAGACGCCGGTGACGTTGGTGTCGACCAGGTCCCGCCACTCCTCGTCCGTGAGCTCCGCGAAGGCCCGGCCGCCGCGGAAGACGCCCGCGTTGTTGACCGCCACGTCCAGGGAGCCGAACTCGTCGACGATCGCCCTGACGAGCGCGTCCACGTCGGCGGCGCGTGCCACGTCGGCCACCCGGGCCACGGCGGTGCCGCCGGCCTCCTCGACGAGAGCCACGGTCTCCTCCAGCGACTCCCGGGACCGCCCCGCGACGACGACTCGGGCCCCCTCCGCGGCCAACGCGAGGGCGATGGCCCGTCCGATCCCGGAGCCGCCGCCGGTGACGAGGGCGGAGCGGCCGGGGAAGCGGTGCAGTAACATAGGTTCCCTTCCAGAACGGTCAGTTCAATATTTCCAGGGCCTGCTCAGCCGCGTCCCGCACGCGCGCGGGATCCGACGACGCCTTGCCGACCACACGGAGCCCCTGCATCAGCACCAGCAGCATGCGTGCCAGGGCACGGGGATCCCGCTCGCCCGGCAACTCGCCCTGTGCCTGCGCCCGTACGAGCGACGAGTGCAGGAGCGTCTCCACGTGTTCCCAGGTCAGCTCCACCCGGCGGGCCGCCGCCGGGTCGTGCGGGGCCAGCTCGGCCGCCGTGTTGGTGACGAAGCAGCCGTTGGCGCGGTCCTCCTCGTCCGCCGCCTCCGCGGCGAACCGCCGCACCAGCGCGCGTACGGCGGGCAGTGCGGGTCCCGGCTGGGACAGGTCCCGTACGAGTTGCGGGCTCTGCTGTTCCCCGTAGCGGTCCAGCGCCTTGAGGTACAGGTCGTGCTTGTTGCCGTAGGTGGCGTAGATGCTGGCGCGCCCGATGCCCAGGTGTGCCACGAGGTCCGCCATCGACGTCGCTTCGTAGCCCTGTCGCCAGAACAGCTCCAGCGCCGACTGCAACACGGCGTCGGGGTCGAACTCCTTGTTCCTGGCCATGCCGAGACGCTAGATCAATCGAGAATGATCGGTCAAGTAAAGGAGCTTCTACTGCCGCGCAGGCCCAGGAACGCCCCGATCCCCTGCCCAACGGACACCGGGCACGGCTCGACGGACTGGTTCGCGCCGGTTCGGGGCAGGCGAGCGAGACGCACGCACGGATCAGGAGGAGCCCCATGTCGAAGCCGCCCCTGCCCCCCGAGGCCGAGGCTCTGCTGCGCCGCCCCAACCCCGGCGTCATGGCCACCCTGCGCTCGGACGGCACGCCCGTCTCCACGCCCACCTGGTACGTGTGGGCGGACGGCCGCGCGCTGATCAGCCTGGACGAGGGCCGGGTGCGCCTGAGGCACCTGCGCCGCGATCCGCGCGTGACCCTCACGGTCCTCGACGCGGACGACTGGTACACGCACGTCACCCTCATCGGCCGGGTCGTCGACATGTACGAGGACGAGGGCCTGGTCGACATCGACCGCATCGCCACGCACTACACCCGCAAGCCGTACCCCGAGCGGTCCCGCGCCCGGGTCAGCGTCTGGGTCGAGGTGGATCGCTGGCACGGTTGGGGCGAGTTGAAGGACAGCGACCAGTCCGGGTGACCGGTACCGTCGCCGCCCCCGTCACGCCCCGACCGCGCGCCGGGGCCTGGCCACCAGCTCGCCGCCGCAGTTGGGGCAGACACCCCGCAAGGCCGCGCCGCACGGCACGCAGAAGGTGCACTCGTAGGAGCAGATGAGGGCCGCCGCGTCGTGCGGCAGGGCCGCCGTCGTACAGCTCTCGCACGTGTCGCGCATGTCCAGTGCCATCGTTCCCCAGCCCTTGCTCCCCGGCCCGACGCCACCCATCCTGCGCGTGCCCGGAGAGGGCGACAGCGCTCCCGCGGGACAGGGAACGACACGATCGGGCCACCCCGGCCCGCGTCAGCCCCACTCCACGGCGAACGCCCGGCCGGGGTTCTCCGTCAGGATGCGCGCCACCAGTTCCTCACCCACGGCGAGCGCCAGCCGGGGCGCGACCCGGCGCAGCAGGTACGGCATTCCCGGACCGCCGTTGACGGAGCGGCCCGCGTCGGTCGTGGTGTCGCCGCCGAGCAACAGTCGGTCGCCGAAACCGGCCTCGGCCAGGGCCCGTACGGCGTCCGGCATCCGCCAGTCGGTGGCGTGGTGGGCGCGGGACGGCCCGTCGAAGGCGAGGTAGCAGCCCGCTTCGGCGGCCTGCCGATGCCCGGCGAAGTCGGGGGAGCGGTTGAGGTGTCCGAGGATCACCCGGTGCGGTGGCACGGCCAACTCCCCGCACAGCAGGTCGAGTACGTCGAGGGCGCCGGTGCCGTGCTCCAGATGGACGCTGACGGGCGCCCCCGTCGCACGGTGGGCCTCGGCCGCCGCGGTCATCGTCCAGCGGGCGTGCGCGTCGAGGGCGTGGAAGCCGCCCGCGACCTTGATCAGCCCCGCGCGGACCCCCGACGTGCCGATTCCCTCGGTCAGTTCGGCGACGAAGACCTCGGCGAGCCTCCCGCGCAGTTCATCGATCACCGCGTCGGCGTACTGGGCGCGCTGGTGCAGCCCGGTCGCTGCCACCACGTGGACCCCGCTCTCCCGGGACAGCGCCGGCAGATCGGCGGCGCGCCGCCCCATCCCGTACGGGGTCCACTGCACCACGCTGCCCCCGCCCCGCGCGCGGAACGCGGCCAGTTCGGCCCGCGCCGCGGACACCTTGTGCAGCTCCTGCCCGGGCAGCGCGGGACTGCTCAGGAACAGGTGGTCATGGGCGTCACACACCCCCAGTCGCTCGGGAGGCACGTCCCCGAGCACCGTACGGACCGCGTTCACCACTGCCGCCCCCGCGGCAGCCGGTCGAGGCCCGGCGCCGACAGGTGCAGGACGTGGAAGACCTCACCGTCGGTCTTCGGGCTGTCGTGCTCCCAGAGCGAGAAGTGGACGAGCTCCCACCGGTCACTGTCCACGGCCGCCGCCGCGAGCACGGCACCGTCCTCCCGCGCCACCCGCCTGGCCTCGTCCACCGCGTCCGCCATGACCTCCGACAGCGTCACCCCGTCCGGTACCCGCTCCCGTCGCCGTACCGCGAACCGCGCGGGCGAACCCGCGGCCCCGCCCTCCTCGTACGCCAGTCCCGTCCACTGCCGCACCGCCGGGCGCCCGAAGTCGTCGCTGAGCCCCTGGAAGGGGCCTCCCCACAGGAAGGCGTTCATGCCCTCGACGGAGTTCCACAGGTAGAACGGCGCGTACTGGTTGACGGGCGACCCGCGCATCCCTCGCTCACGCATCAGATACGCCTTGAGCGCCAGCCCCTCCCAGTCGTCGAGCAGGTGCCCGACGCGAGCCACGCGCGCGCGGATGACCCCCATGTCGTAATCGGCGGGGAGTGTGAGCTCGTACTGCATGGCGTGCAACGGATGCCTCCTCGGCTGCGATGTGGGTCGTCACGGGGCGGACGGGGCGATCGGCCCGGCCGGGGCGACCGGCGTCGTCGGGGTGAGCAGGCTGAGCAGTCCGCGGATGCCGGTCTCGAAGAGGGCCGGCGAACCGGCCGCGCGAGCCAGGACGTAACCGCCCTGAATGGTGGCGAGGATCGTCGCGGCGATCTCCTCGCCGTCGAGCTCCGGGGCGAACTCGCCCTGCTCCTTGCCCTCCTCCACGAGCCCGGCGAGCCGCTCGCGGATCCAGTCGAGCGTCTCGTCGACGGGAGCGCGCAGCTCGTCGCTGGCGACGACGTCCGGATCCATCGTCAGCCGCCCGACGGGGCAGCCGCGCAACACGTCCCGCTCGCGCAGGAGATAGGCCCGGACCCGCTCGGCCGGAGTCCCCGGCCCGTCGAGCAGCCGACCCACCCGGGTCCGCATCTCCTCGGCCGTGCGCGTGATCGCGGCCAGGGCGAGGTCGGGCTTGCCCTTGAAGTGGTGGTACATGCTGCCCTGGCCCGCACCCGCGCGCTCCAGGATCGCCTTGGGGCTGGTGCCCACGTAACCGCGCTCCCAGAGCAGCTCACGAGTGGACTCGATCAGTCGGTCCGAAGTGCTCATGCGAGCACTGTACATACTAGTAGTTACAGAAGTCGAGGTACTCCCTGGGAGTACGCGCGCTGTCGCCGGACGTACGACGACCCGGACCCCTCTGCCGAGCCAGTCTCGAAGCACACCGGAAGACCGAGAACCCCTCTGGGAGATGAACCGACATGCAGACCCTCGCGCACTGGGGCGGCGGCCCCGGCCCCTGGATCCTCTTCCTCCCGCTGATCTGGGCCGCCGTCGTGCTCGGCGCTGTCACCGTCCTGCGCCGCACCGCCTGGCGCGGCCGCCGTGGACCGTGGCGGGACATGGCCGATCGGCGCCCGTCCGGCGACTCACCCCTCGCCGTCCTGGGCCGCCGCTTCGCCTCCGGCGAGATCGACGAGGACGAGTACTGGCGCCGGCTGTCCGTGCTGGACGAGCAGTTCGGCCGGACCAAGGGCGGTGCCCTGTGACCGCCGCCGCCGTGCGGACGCACCCGTGAGAACGCCCGCCGCGGGCTCTCGGTGCCTCCCGTCGCCGGGTCCACGCCGCGCCTCGGGGAGGCGAGCACCCCGGCGACACGGCACAGCTTGCGACAGCGCCTTCACCACCGAGGAGAAAGGGTGGTCACCGCCCGGTCAGCCGGCAACGGCGGACCGGGCGGGAGCATGTGCGGGCCTGCGGCTGTCCGCCGCGAGCTCGACGTCGACCTCCGCGAACCTGCGCGCGGACTTCTCGGAGACCGGCCGGCGCAGCAGCCGCGCGGGCTGGGTCAGCGCGGGCAGGGCCGTCGGGAGCGTGAACCACACGACTTTGCCGGACTCACCGTCCGGCCGCGCGCCCCAGCTCTCGCTGACCGCCGCCACCATGGCGAGGCCCCGGCCGCACGTCGCGAGCGAGTCGGCGTCCTCCACCACGGGGAGGCGGGGGTCGTGGTCGCGCACCGAGACCGTGAGCCGGTCGAGCAGCAGCTCCATCTCCACGGTGCACGTCTTGTCGGGCTGGGCATGCCGGTGGACGTTGCTCAGCAACTCCGTCACACCGAGCGCGGCTCGGTCGATGAGGGCGTCCAAATGCCAGTAGCGCAACTGCGCCGATACGATTCTGCGGACCTGCCCGATCCGCGACGGCAGGGCTTGGAGCTCCACCGTGCAGTGCCTGCTTGGGTTGGTGATCACGGCTGCGACTCCCCGACGTGAGGTCCGGAAGAACACGGAGTTCGGATCGGATCCAGCAGAACGTCTGCGCGGGGCGGCCGCCTGCTGTCGTGGCCGGCGGGCTGGTTCGCAGCGTTATCGCCGGTAAACCCAGAGTGACGTGTGAACAGCGTGACTCAAGGGGTGAGGTACCGCAACTCGCGGTCCGGTCCACTCGCCCCGGCGCCCTACGGGTCAGCCGCCGCGGCCGGCCGCCCTGCGCACGGCCTCGATGAACCGGCGGGCCGCGGGCGGCCCCGGCTCCCCGGGGGCGGGGTCGTGGTCACCCAGGGTCAGCAGGTACCGCTTGCCGTTCAGGTCCGCCAGGGCCCGGTCGTCCGCGGCGAACCACGGCTTGGAGGCGCGCACCGCCTGCACCGGCGCGCTGTCGATCTCACTGCCGTAGCTCGTGAGCAGCTCCAGCCGGCCATCGCTGATGCGGACCTGCCCGGCCCGGGTGAGCGAGCGCAGCCTCTTCCCGATCCGCACGCCCCTGGCCCTGAACTCCGGCTCCGCCATGCCGTTCCGCCCCCTTGTGCCCGCTGTCGCAGTCGCTCCTCGTACGGTGTCCGTCCGCCGAGCAGTCTGCCCGCGTACGGAGTCGAGCACCAGTACGCACGACACGCACAAGGGGGCGCCCGAAGCGCTCGGCGCGTGCGCCCCCACGCACACGTGCCACCGGGGGGCGCACACCTGCCCCCAGGGCTGTCTTTGAGAGCCTCAAAGCAGCGTTTATGCAGGTGGGGTGGGGTGACGGAAGGTGTCTATGATCGAGACACAGGCCGCGCGACCCGCCGCGGGCGCGCAGCGAGAAGGAGCCCGCCGTGAGCACCACCCAGCAGACCCGCACCGGCGCGACCCTCGACGTCGACCACAGCGACTCCGCCTACCGCGGGTGGCTCAAAGAGGCCGTCCGCAAGGTGCAGGCCGACGCCAACCGCTCGGCCGACACCCACCTGCTGCTGTTCCCGCTGCCCGAGCGGTGGGGCATCGACCTGTACCTGAAGGACGAGTCCACCCACCCCACCGGCAGCCTCAAGCACCGCCTCGCCCGCTCCCTCTTCCTCTACGGCCTGTGCAACGGCTGGATCCGGCCGGACCGCCCGGTGATCGAGGCGTCCAGCGGCTCCACGGCCGTCTCCGAGGCGTACTTCGCCAAGCTGATCGGCGTCCCCTTCATCGCCGTCATGCCGCGCACGACGAGCACGGAGAAGGTCCGCCTCATCGAGTTCCACGGCGCCCGGTGCCACTTCGTGGACGACCCGCGCTCGATGTACGAGGAGTCGGCCCGCCTCGCTGCGGAGACCGGCGGCCACTACATGGACCAGTTCACTTACGCCGAACGCGCCACGGACTGGCGCGGCAACAACAACATCGCCGAGTCGATCTTCCGCCAGCTGCGGCTGGAGAGGTTCCCGGAGCCCGCCTGGATCGTCGCCACCGCCGGCACGGGCGGCACCTCCGCGACCCTCGCGCGCTACGTCCACTACATGCAGTACGACACCCGCATCTGCGTCGCCGACCCGGAGAACTCGTGCTTCTTCGAGGGCTGGACCACCGGTGACCCCGGCGTCACGTGCGACTGCGGCTCACGCATCGAGGGCATCGGCAGGCCGCGCATGGAACCCAGCTTCGTGCCGGGCGCCGTCGACCGGATGATGAAGGTGCCCGACGCGGCGAGTGTGGCCGCCGTAAGGGCCCTGGAGCGGGCCATCGGCCGCAAGGCGGGCGGTTCCACCGGCACCGGGCTGTGGAGCGCACTGAAGATCGTCGCCGAGATGGTGGCCGCCGGCCGCCGGGGCAGCGTCGTGACCCTCCTGTGCGACCCGGGCGACCGCTATCTCGACAAGTACTACTCCGACACCTGGCTCACCGAGCAGGGCCTCGACATCGCGCCGTACGCCGAGGCGATCGACTCGCTGCTGGCGACGGGGGTCTGGCCGGAGTGAACGCCCCTCAGGCCGCGAGCCGGCGGTCCAAGGCCGTCATCGCCTCGCGGAACGTGCGGCCGAGTCCGGCGCGGGCGAGCCGGAGGACCAGCCTGAACGGCGCCGGGCCGTCGGCCGTGAACGTCCACCGCACGCGCGTGCCGGTCCCGGCCGGGGTGAGGCGCCACTCCTCGACCAGGGCGCGGGGCCCCGGCGCGTTGGTGACGTCCACGCGATAGACGTACAGCTCGGGCTCCTTGGCCACGAGGACGGTCTCCTCGAAGCGGACACCGCCCCTGAGCCGTATCTCCCGGCCCTCGCAGCCGTCGACCGGCCGGGCGCGCGCCACCGCCGAGAACCACTCGGCCCAGCCCGGCACGTCCTCGGCGAGCGCCGGGTACACCGCCTCGGGGGCGGCCGCGATCTCCTCGGTGAACACCAGTCGCACGGGAGCCGTGTCGACGAAGTCGAGCTCGACCGGGCGCAGACGACGAGCCATGAGTGACGCCCCCTTCATGGAGTGGGCGTCACCTTAGCTGGCACATCGTCAGATGTCTGCGTCCTCTTCGGCCTCGCCGGCGACCATCAGCCGCCGCAGATGATCCGAGACCTCCGAGCGAGCCTTGTCGGGCAGCCCGGCGTCGGTCACCAGCGTGTCGACCTGGTCCAGCGCCGCGAACGAACTCAGGCCCACCACACCCCACTTGGTGTGGTCGGCGACCACGACCACCCGCCGCGCCGAGTGCACCAGACGACGGTTGGTCTCGGCCTCCGCGAGGTTCGGCGTCGACAGGCCGGCCTCCACCGATATGCCGTGCACCCCGAGGAACAGCAGGTCGAAGTGGAGCGCCGCGATCGCCTGGTCGGCGACCGGACCCACCAGCGAGTCGGACGGGGTGCGCACCCCACCGGTCAGCACCACCGTCGCCGCGCCCTGGCGCGGACCCGACGTGCGCTGCGCCGCGTGGAAGACATCGGCGACCCGCACCGAGTTGGTGACCACCGTGAGGTCAGGCACCTCCACCAGCTGATGGGCCAGCGCGAACGTCGTCGTACCGCCCGACAGTGCGATCGCGCTGCCCGGGGACACCAGATCCGCCGCGGCCCGGGCGATGTCCTCCTTGGCCGTCAGCTCCAGGCCGGACTTGGCCTCGAACCCCGGCTCGTGCGTGCTCGCCTCCACGATCGGCACCGCGCCGCCGTGCACCTTCTCCAGAACGCCCTGCCGGGCCAGCGCATCCAGATCACGGCGGACCGTCATGTCCGACACGCCCAGTTTGCGTGTCAGCTCGTTGACGCGGACGCCACCGCGGCGTCGCACCTCGTCCAGGATCAGGGCGCGGCGCTGCTCCGCGAGGAGGTTCTGATTCTCGCTCACGTACGCTCCAGGTCCTTTCGCCGCAATCCGTCCGACAGGCCCGCCCACCTGCTCCGACGAGGTGATTTCGTCAAACCCGGTGTGCGGGCGTCCCATCCTCGCACGGGATGGCGCGCACGGTACCACCGCCCCGTAGCGCTCATGTCACCGAGCGCGCCCCACACGCTACGGTCACACGGATCGGGGAGATTCGGTGACAGGGGGTGTGCATCGCCCCAGGAAGGGACATCCTGGTGCCCGCACAGGCACATATCGACGGCGTGTCACGGGGGAAGTGCGAACAGTGGAACGTGCCTCAGCCACCTCACCGGGCTCAGCGACCTCAACCGGCAGAGCCGCCCTGGAACTCCTGGTCCACGGAGTCGGCGGCACCACACCCGACAAGATGCTCAACGATCCGCGCACCGTGCGGATCACCGGCGACGACACGGCGGCCGTCTTCCGGCGCGCCGACGACGTCGACGCGGACGACGGACCCGACGGGCACCGCACCACGCCCGTGCCCGAGGCGTACGTCTGGTGCAACCTCACCTCCGGAAACGGCACCCGCGCCCTGTGGCTGCTGCTGCTGCCCTTCATGGTGGTCAACCTCGCCCACTGGATGCGCCCCGCCGCCCACGGCCGGGTGCGGGCGGTGCGGCTGTACGGCCTTCTGGTGCGGCTCGCCGGTCTGACCCTGACCGTGCTGCTCGTCGCGGCGGTCTGCGAGGTCGCCCTCGACCTGACGGCCTGGCAGTGCGCGGGCACCCCGGCGTGCGCGGCCCGCCACTCCTGGCTGGGATTCCTCTCGCCCGAGGCCTCGGGCAACGGATGGTGGAGCCGGCCCGGCCGCAGGCTCGCCCTCGCGGCACTGCTGCCCATCGCCCTCACCGCCCTGCTGTGGTACCTGTCCCACCGCACCTGGCGGGCGTACGAGTCCCAGGAACCCATGGACCCCACCGCCGAACCCGAGAAGGAGACCCGCACCGCCCTGAACCGCCCCGGCTTCTGGTACGGACGCCGGCTGGTGGCCCGTCTGCGCGCCGCGCACACCGCCGCCGGCCTGCTGACGGTGACCGCCGCGGTCGGCACCGCGGCCGCCCGCTTCGACCGCGAGCCCGGCGGGCCGGCGGCCCTCGACGTACTCGGCCGGCTGCTGGAGGCGGCGCTCGTCATCGGCGGGATGGTCGTGCTGTGGGTGGTCTGCCGCCGAGGCCGCAGCGAGAAACACCTCGACCGGGAACCCGACACGCGCCTCGCACGCCTCCTGCCGCTCGGCGCCCTCGTCCTGCTGGCCCTCACCCTCCTCTACGCCGGCTGGGGGCGCCCGGGCTGGACCTCCACCGGACGGCTGCAGGGCGACATGACCTTCGGGGCCATCGCCCTGGGCCAGGGCGTGCTGGTCATCACCCTCGCCGTGGTCGCCCACGTCCTGCATCGCGCCCTGCCCGACCCGCGCGCCGCGATGCGCGGCCTGGCCGGTCCCGCCGTCGCCATGCTGGCCTGCGCCCTCGGCGGAGTGATGTCGGGAGGGGTGTCCCAGCGCGTCTCCGACTGGCTGGACGGCACCCACGCCACCATCGAAGGCCCCTCGGTACTGCTCACCTGGCAGGCGTCGGTGATCCCGGTGCTGCTCCTTGTCCTGCTCGTGCTCTGCGCCCGTCTCGGGCGCGGTGCCCTGCGGCTGGCCAGGACCGAGCGCGAGGCGGTGCGGCGCGACTACCGGGTCGAGACCGACGACGCGGCCCACATCGGCCGTATCGCACGAGCCCGCGCGATGGCCACGCTCACCGACAAGGGCCCCCTCGTCCTGGCTGTGACCTCCACCGCGACCCTGCTGCTCGGCGCCGGAGCACTCGTCGGCGCCCTCAGGACCGAGGAGACGCCGGTCGGGGCGGCCACGCACGCGTACGCCTTCGTCCAGGGCGCCGCGCACACCGCCCAGGCCCTCGGCTCCTGGCTCATAGGGTTCGGCTTCATCCTCTTCGTCACCTGGGGCCGACGCGCCTACAAGGACCCCTCGGCGCGGCGCACCATCGGCATCCTCTGGGACGTCGGCACCTTCTGGCCCCGCGCCGCCCACCCCTTCGCACCGCCCTGCTACGCCGAGCGTGCGGTCCCCGACCTGACCTGGCGGATGGCCACCTGGACGCAGACCACCGGCGGACGTCTGGTGATCTCCGGGCACTCCCAGGGCAGCGTCCTCGCGGCCGCCGCGGCCTGGCAATTACCGCCGTCCGTCCGCAAACGCGTCGCCCTCCTCACCTACGGCTCCCCGATCGAGCGCCTCTACGGCCGCTGGTTCCCGGCCCACTTCGGCCCCGAGGCGCTGGCCGCCCTGCACCGCGACGTCGACTGCTGGCGCAACCTGTACCGCCTCACCGACCCCATCGGCGGCCCCGTACGCCTGCCCGGCGACTGCGGCCCCGCGGTCGACCGAGCCCCACTCAAGGACCCGACGGCCTACGGCCGCAGCCCCGAACAGCCGTTGCCCGCACCGCTCCTCGGCCACTCCGACTACCAGGCCGACCCGGCCTTCGCCGAGGAACGCGAACTACTGCTGGGCCGACTGCGGCCCGACGTGCCGGTACAACGCCTGGAACCCTGCCACCAGGAGTTCGAACAGACGGTGTAGCCGCACGACATCACCCCGACGGTGGCCGGACCCTCATGGCAGCTCCGGCAGATCCTCCGCGTACAGCAGCGTGAGGTCGTCCGTAGTGGGCTCCTCCAGCTGGGCGACGCGGCTCGCGTGGCGTTCCACCATCGCCTCGAACGTCTGGCGGGCCGTGCGGCCGTTGCCGAAGGCAGGCCCCTTCGGGAGCGCCGTGAAGTACTTCAGCAGGGCCTCGGGCGCGCCCTCCGCCAGCCGGTACTCGTGCTCCTCGGCCTGCTGCTCCACGATCCGCAGCAGCTCCTCGGCGCCGTAGTCGGTGAAGGTGATGGTCCGGGAGAAGCGGGACGCCACACCCGGGTTGACGGAGAGGAAGCGCTCCATCTCGGCCGTGTAACCAGCCACGATCACCACCACGGCGTCCCGGTGGTCCTCCATCAGCTTCACCAGCGTGTCGATGGCCTCCTTGCCGAAGTCCCGGCCCGAGTCCTCCGGGGACAGCGCGTACGCCTCGTCGATGAACAGGACGCCCCCGCGCGCCCTGTCGAAGGCCTCCTGGGTGCGGATCGCGGTGGAGCCGATGTGCTCGCCGACCAGGTCGACGCGGGACACCTCGACGAGATGGCCCTTCTCCAGCACACCGAGCGAGGCGAGGATCTCGCCGTACAGCCGCGCGACCGTCGTCTTGCCGGTGCCCGGGGAGCCCGTGAACACCAGATGGCGCTTGACCGAGGCCGCCTTGAGCCCCGCCTGCTGACGGCGCCGGCCCACCTCGATCATGTCCGTGAGCGCCCGCACCTCACGCTTGACGCTGTCCAGGCCCACCAGAGCGTCGAGTTCACCCATCACGGCCTTCGAGGTCCGCGCCGGCGGCTCGGACGGGGCGATCACCGGCGGCTGCGGAGCGTCCACGCGCTGCTCGGGGATGGCACCGAGCAGACCGGGGGAGTGGCTCACCGTCTGTATGGCCGTCTCCGGTGCCGTCGGCTGCCTCGGCGCCGCGCTCTCGTCGCTCGTGCAGTCCTCGACCACGGGACCCGCGTCGGGCCCCCCGTCCGCACCGCCGTCCGCGAACTCGTACCCACCGCGCGCACACCGCTCCGTGCGGCACCTGCGCAGCGTCGTACGGCAGCCGTCGATCACATGGAAGCCGTAGCCCCCGCTGCCCGTCACCCGGCAGTTCAGGAAGGAGCCGCGGCCCCCGGCCGAGACGTAGAAACCGGCCTCCGCGGGGGAGTCGACCGTGCAGCGCTCGACGGTGGGGTCGGCACCCTTGGTGACGATCACGCCGGTCTGGGTGCCGTCCAGCGTGCAGTTGTTGAGCGTGCCGCCGCTGCCGTGGTCGCGGAACCAGGCACCCGTCGCCGCGTCCCGGATCCGGCAGTCGTCGAGCTGCGCGGTCGCGCCGTCGCTCACCGACACCGCCGTGTTGCGCACCTGGGAGAGGTCGCTGTCGACGACGTCCGCGCGGGAGCCCCGGTCGAGGACGAACAACGCGTCCGGCACGTCGTGCACCCGGCAGGAGTCCAGGACTGCCGTGGCACCGTCGCTCACCCACACGGCCGGGTAGTCGCCGGTGCTGTCGAAGATCTCGCACTGGTTCGCGTCCACGCGGGTGCCCGGGTCCCACACCGACAGGCCGTTGCGCCCGAACTGACGCACCGTCGTGCGCGTCAGCGTGAGCACGGAGCGCGAACGCAGGTCGACCGCGTTCTCCGGGATGTCGTGAATGCGGCAGTCGGCCAGGGTGAGCACGGCGTCGGTGTCGAGGGTGACCCCGTCGGCGGTCGTCCGGTGCACATCGCAGTCGGTGAGGTGCGCGGTGGCCCGGCCGGTGATCTGGACACCGCTGCCCCGCACCTCGTAGACCTCGCAGCCGACCGCTTCCAGGGCGGAGTTCTCACCGGTCGCGGTCAGCCCGGAGCCGGAGGCGTGGTGCACCCGGCAGCGTTCCAGACGGGGGCGGGCGCCGCCGCGTACGGCGACACCCGCCTGGGCGGCCGCGACGACCTCGCACTCCTCGAACACCCCGCCCCCGCCGTCGACCACGGCGATACCGATGCCCGCCGGGTTGTCGACGGTGCAGCGCCGAACGGTCGGCCGCGCGTTCGCGCGCACCTCGATCCCGGCCGACGAGCGTGTGACGATCCGCAGGTCCGTCAGCTCCGGAGTGCCGTCCTCGACGAGCAGGGCGGGCGCCGCCGCGTCCTGCCCCTCCACATGCAGGTCCTGCACCACCGCGGAGGCTCGCACCGTCAACGGCACCCCGTCCACGGGCGCGATGCGCACGGAGCCCGGGGAGCCCTCGGGACCGCGCAGCGTCACCGACCGCTGGACGACGAGGTTCTCCCGGTAGGTACCGGGGGCGATGGTGAGCACATCACCCTCCGCCGCGGCCTCCAGGGCGGCGGCGAGCGATGCGTACTCACCCGTGCGGCGGCGCCACCTCGATGTGCCGGTGTGCGTCACCTGGACCGTGCCCTGTGCCATGGCGTTGCTGTGCCCCCGCCTCGTCGTACCTGTGGCTCGTTCGCCCTCGGGGCGCTTCGGCCGGTCTCCCAACCGCGATCACGCTCGGCCCCTCGGGCCCAGCGCGCTCGCACTCGCGAAAACCGGCGCGTCCCTGTGGCTCCCTCACGCGCGCGTCGATGCCGAAGAGTTCGGCCGGTCCACCGTAGCGTGCGCGCGGGCGGTGGGTTGACCGGAGCCGGAAGGCCGTCAGCAGCCGTGACCGGTCCGGCCCCAGTCCGGACCCGCCCGGTCCCAGGCCTGGTCCCAACGGGTATACCGGCGACGGACCATGCGCCAGACGATCAGTCGCCTGCCGCTCTCGACGATCCCCGCGGTCAGCAGGGCGGCGCCCACACCGGCGAGGACGGCGTGCGTGGTCGCCGTCGCGGAGTCCAGCGGACGGGCCACCAGCGTTCCGTGCGCGTCCGTCCATATCGTGAAGTGGTCGCCCGTGTGCGGGGTCTTGAGGTCGGCCATGGCCGTGGCGTGATGCGCGGTGCCGTCGGGCGCGGTCCAGTCGGCGAGGACCTGGGTGCGTGCCTCCCGCCCGGTGGAACTCTCGGGGTCGGCCTCCAGCGGGGAGCGGTCCAGCTCGCGCACCACGGTGGCCCTGACCAGATGCCGGGACTGGCGTTGATCCTTGACCGACTGCTGCAGGGCGTCCTCGGCGACGGAGCCGATGACGAAACCGATCACAGGCGTGACGAGGAGGACCAGCAGCAGGGCCGCCAGGGCCACCCAGGCCTCGACCAGATCGGTCCTGCGGCGCAGCGGATTGTGCCGCCAACGCCAGAGTCCGCTGATTGTCCGCACGCTCCGCACCCCCTTTCCCGCTCCGTGATAACCCCTGGCGGAGTCGTTCACGTGCCCACCCGGTCAAAGAGAGAGGGAAATCACCTGAGACCGGGCCTCTCATGAACTTCTCACGAAAATGCCAACGGCCGGACCCCGGCAGGTGGTTCCCGTCCACCGACGCCTTCGCCCCGTCGGCGGCGTGCCCCCGGCTACGCGAGGACGGTGACGGGATCGCCGACCCGGATCGTGCCGCGGTCGAGGGGCACCAAATTCTGTCCGAAGATCAGCTTGCCATCGATGCGGCGGTGCCGCCCCAGCGTGTACAGAGGCTCCTTGCCACGTCCCGCGGTCTCCTGGTCGGTCGTGGTGACCACGCACCGGCCGCACGGCTTGGCGACGCGGAAGCCGACCTCGCCGATGACGATCCGCGACCAGCCGTCCTCGGCCCAGGCGTCCGTGCCCGACACGACCACGTTCGGCCGGAAGCGGTTCATCGGCAGCGGGCCCTCGTCCGCGTGCGCGTTCCGCGCGATCAGGGAATTGAGGGCGTCGAGCGAGGCGGCACCGGTGAGCAGCAGCGGATAGCCGTCCGCGAACGTGACGGTCTCGCCGGGCAGCGCGAACTCCGGGTCGACGGCACGGCGCGTGGCGGGGTTGTCCATGTGCACCAGGCGCACATCGGCGCCCAGAAAAGCACTGCACCAGGTGTGCGCTGCCGCGCCGGCGAGGACGCCTTCCACCTTGTCGCGGAAGATCTCCACCGTCGTGGTGCTGATCGGCGGCGGCACGTCCACGGTCAGCGGCTCGAGGCCGGGTGCGGACAGACGAACGCCGTCGCCGGGCAGAAGCTCGGCGACGGCCGTCGCGAGGCGCGGTTGCTGACGTTGCGTGACGACCTTTCCCCCGTCGTCGATCAGCGCCCAGCGTCGGTCTCCGGCCAGCCCCCAGGGCTCCACGACGGCCTCCCGGGGCGACAGGCCCCGGAACGCCTTGACCGGATGAACATGAATCGACAGCAGTTGCGCGTTCCCCATGGACTCATCCTGCCAGGTGGCACGGACAGTCCTGGGAACGGCTCAGTAGCCGCGGTACGACTGCTGGTTGTACGGATCCTGCTGCGGGGTCGGGCCGGGACGCGGCGCCGCGGGGCGCATCGCCTCGTAGCCCATGTTCTGCATGGGCGGGCGCGGCTGCTGAGCCTGCGGGCCCGGGTAACCGCGAGGGGCGCCGGCCTGCTGCGGGATGTACGCGGCGGGCGCCTGCTGGAGGGGGGCCGGCTGAGGCGCCTGCGGATAGCCGTAGGAGGCCTGGGAGGGACCCGACGGGAGGGCGGGCAGTGCCGACGGGAGCGCGGGCAGGTTGCTGTTGCCCGTGTCGTACGCGGCGGGGACCCGGATCGGGGCGATCTGCGGGGTACCCCGCTCGGCCACGAGCGAGTCGTAGATCGGGGTGTCCGGGAAGGAGGCGGAGTAGTAGCCGCCGCCATAAGTGGAGCGGGGGGAGGTCATGGCACATAAGTTAAGCCCACGATGTGCTGGTTGGGGAGACCGATAAGAGGGTTGTTTTCCGTGTCGGCGGTGACGTGCGCCCCCCAATGCGAGCGAACGTGGGGAAAAGGGACGCCGGGGCATGTTGGGATCCTGTAAAGGCCGAGTTCCGAAGGGGTTACCGGCGGGTCGGACACCCCGTTTCCGGACTCCTCATGGGACTTCGACGGCATCCGCAATAGGTTGGCCCGGTACGCGGAACCCGAGGGCCGGTCAAAGCCGCGCCGGCGCGGAGGGTGACAGGGGATGGGGGAAGACATGTCGATGCCGAAAGGGTCGAACGTTCCGGTGCCCACGACGGCACTGCGGGTCGAACTGGGCTGGCGCTCCGGACCGGGCGTCCCGGACGCGGACGCCTCGGCCCTGCTGCTGGTGGCCGGAAAGGTCCGTTCCGACGCGGACTTCGTCTTCTACAACCAGCCCGCCCACACCTCCGGCGCCGTCCGCCACGAGGGCAAGCGCGACGCCGGCGGCCGGGTGACCGACACCCTGGTCGTCGACCTCGCGCGCGTGGAGCCCGCGATCGAGACCGTGGTCCTGGCCGCCTCCGCCGACGGCGGTACGTTCGGACAGGTCCCCGACCTCTACATCGAGGTCCGGGACGCCGTGCGGGGAACGGTGGCCGCCCGTTTCGACAGCACCGGCGCGAGTGTCGAAACCGCTTTCGTGCTCGGGGAGTTCTACCGCCGCCAGGGCGCCTGGAAATTCCGCGCCGTCGGACAGGGTTACAGCAGCGGACTCGAGGGCCTGGCCAGGGACTTCGGCATCACGGTCGACGAGCCCCAGCACAAGGCGACGTCGACGGCCCCCGCCCCGCCGGTCATGCCTCCGGTCACCATGCCTGCGCCCGTGGCTCCTCCGGTCACCGCACCTCCGCCGCTCCACAACGCCCCGCCCCCGCCGTCCGCGCCGCCCACGGCACCCGTGAGCCTGAGCAAGGTCACGCTGACCAAGGCCGCCCCATCGGTCTCGCTCACCAAACAGGGCGGCACGTCCGGCGCACTGCGCGTGAACCTCAACTGGGAAGTGCGCAAACAGTTCTCGGGATGGGGCAGCAAACGCGGCCGGGCGGTGGCGCTCCACGCCGACCTCGACCTCGATCTGTGCGCCCTGTTCGAACTCGCCGACGGCCGCAAGGGTGTCGTACAGGCGCTGGGCAACGCCTTCGGGGCCCTGCACCGGCCGCCGTACATCCATCTCGACGGCGACGACCGCACGGGTGCCGTCTCCAGTGGCGAGAACCTCACCGTCAACCTCGACCACATCCGGGACTTCCGGCGCATCCTCGTCTTCGTGACCATCTACGAGGGCGCCCGCTCGTTCGCCGACCTGCACGCCACGGTCACGCTCCAGCCGCAGCACGGCGCAGCCATCGACTTCTCCCTGGACGAGTGCACCGTCCCGTCCACGGTATGCGCGCTCGCGCTCCTCACCAACACCGGCAACGACCTCGTCGTCCAGCGCGAGGCCCGCTACCTGGTGCCCGAGCACGGAGTCAGCCCCCAGCGGACGGTCGACCACGCGTACGGGTGGGGCATGAACTGGACTCCGGGCAGGAAGTGACCGGCGCGTCGACGAGGCTCAGCCCTCGTCGGGAACCGTCTCAGGACCGGCGTAGGTGCGGCCCTTCCAGGCCGCGCCGCGCCCCCGGTGATGCTGCACCGCGGAATCGACCGTCATCAGCAGGTACAGGAACGCGGTGAACGGCAGCAGTGGGGCGAGCCACAGCGGCTGGCGGTAGTAGCGGAGCATCGGCACGTACGTCCCCGTCATCACCAGCCACGCGAGCATGCCGAGCACCGCGGCCGTCGCACTCCCCGCGATCAGACCGACGACCACGGCCACGGGCGGCACCAGGTACACCAGCGCGAGCCCGGCCACCGTTCCGGCCAGCAGCACAAGGCTGTGCCGCAGCTGGGCGTAGGCACTGCGCGAGACCATCCGCCACAGGTCGTGCAGACGCGGATACGGGCGCACGCTGTCGACGCGGTCGGCCAGCCCCAGCCAGATGTGCCCCCCGCCGCCCTTGACCGCACGGGCCAGTGCCACGTCGTCGATGACCGCCTGCCGGATGGCGTCGGGGATCCGCGCCCGCGCGGCCGCGTCGGCGCGCAGCAGGACGCAGCCGCCGGCCGCGGCCGCTGTCCGGGCCCCCCGCCTGCCGATCCGGCGGAACGGATACAACTGAGCGAAGAAGTAGACGAAGGCCGGCACCACGAGCCGCTCCCACAGGCTCTCCACCCGCAGCCGAGCCATCTGTGAGACGACGTCGAAGCCACCGGTGCGCGCCGCCGCCACCAGTGCGCGCAGGCTGTCGGGCGCGTGCGCGATGTCGGCGTCGGTGAGCAGGAGGTATTCGGGGTCACGCGCGCGTGCCAGGCCGATCCCGTGGCGCACGGCCCACAGCTTGCCGGTCCAGCCCGCGGGCGGCTCGCCCGGCGAGACCACCGTGAGAGGCAGTCCGCCGGGGTGCCGGGCCAGTTCGCGAGCGAGTTCCCCGGTGCCGTCCGTACTGCCGTCGTCGACGAGGAAGACCTCCGCGCGGCCCGGATAGTCCTGGGCGAGCAGCGACGGCAGGCTCAACGGCAGGACGGCGGCCTCGTCGCGCGCGGGGACGACGACACAGACGGAGGGCCACTCCGACTCACCACCCGACGTCGGGTCGGGTGGTTCGGGGAGGGGCGGCTCACCGTGAGGCGGCAGCCGCACGTCCGTGCGCCAGAAGAAGCCCTGGCAGAGCAGCAGCCACAGCCAGGCGGCGAGGGAGGTGGCGGCGGTCCACACGAAGGCGCTCACTCGCGCAGTGTGCCCCACCCGCCCGGCCGATCGGGGGACATCGTCTATCGTGGCCGGGTGAAGATCGCGCTCATGGACTCCGGAATCGGTCTGTTGGCGGCCACCGCCGCGGTACGGCGTCTGCGACCCGACGCGGATCTCGTGCTCTCCCTCGACCCCGACGGCATGCCCTGGGGGCCGCGCACCCCACAAGATCTCACCGAGCGTGCCGTGGCCGTCGCAGAGGCCGCCGCCGCCCACGGGCCCGACGCCCTCATCGTCGGCTGCAACACCGCGACCGTGCACGCCCTGCCCGCCCTGCGTGCCCGCCTGGAACCCGAGGTGCCGGTGATCGGCACGGTCCCGGCGATCAAGCCGGCCGCGGCCGGCGGCGGCCCCGTCGCGATCTGGGCCACCCCCGCCACCACCGGCAGCCCGTACCAGAAGGCCCTCATCCGGGACTTCGCCGACGGCGTGCACGTCGCCGAGGTGCCCTGCTGGGGTCTTGCCGAGGCCGTGGAGCATGCGGACGAGGCGGCGATCGACGCGGCCATCACCGCGGCCGCCGCTCTCACCCCGGAGGATGTGACGACCGTCGTCCTCGGCTGCACCCATTACGAGCTGGTCGCCGAGCGCATCCGCACCGCCGTGCAGCGCCCGGACCGGCCTCCGCTGGTCCTGCACGGTTCCGCCGGGGCGGTCGCCGCGCAGGCGCTGCGCCGCATCGGCTCCGGCCCGGCACCGGGGGCCGCTCCCGTCGGTACGGTGACGGTCCTGCTCAGCGGTCGCGAGGGCGTGCTGCCCGACCCCGCCCTGGCCTACGAGGAAGGCCGTCTCCTCCAGGCCGTCACCCCGGCCCAGTGACCCACGGCCCCGGCCCATCGGTCCCGCCGTACGGGTCCACGGCCGCGCGGTCACGCTCCGCGACGGGGTACCCGCGCAGCGAAACATGAGTAACCTGCTAGGCATGGACCACCCCTACAGCGGGGCCACACCGCACCCCGATGTCTGGACCGGGCGCGCCACGAACCGGGTCCAATGGTTGCTGGCGCTTTTCGGCGCGGCCTGCATGGCACTCGGCATCGAGCTCGCCGTCGACTCCGCCTGGAGCTCCGGACTCGCCCTCGTCGTCTCCGTCGTGGGCTGCATCGCGGCCGGGCTGATGGTCCTCTTCGGCACCCTCGCCTTCGTCCATGTCGATCTCAGGCTCGACCGGGAGTGCGTGGAGGTGCGCTGCGGCCACATCGGCGTCCCGCGCCGCCGGATCCCCCTCTCACACGTCGCCGGCGCCGACTTCGACCCGCACGTCAACCCACGTCACTGGGGTGGCTGGGGCTACCGGTGGCGGCCCGAGAAGGGCACCGCGGTCGTCGTCCGGCGCGGCGAGGGGGTGGTGCTGCGCCTGTGGAACGGACACACCTTCACGATCACCGTGGACAACGCGGAGGCAGCGGTGCAGGCCATCAGGTCCCGCCTGCGGCCGACGACGCCGGCGCTTTGAGGCCGAGGGCCGGCCGTCGGACGCCGGCGTGGCAGCGCCGCTGCAGCAAAACGCCGCCGCACGCACGTGTGCCGTTCATGGGGCAACGGTCATTGATCACTGGCACTGAGCTCATGGACAGGTGCCTTCCCGCACGCGTGCCTCCCGCGCCCCCGCCTCCTCGGTGAGCGGGCGGGCCGTGGCCAGGCCGGCCAGGAGTCCCGCGCCCACCGACACCGGGGTGAAGCTCAGCGCGTTGCCCACGGTCGCGATGGCGGCGAGGGCGGTCAGCGCCGCGCCCGCGGTCAGCGCGACCGGAGTGGTGCGGGATGTGTGCCACAGCGCGAGCAGCACCCAGCAGAACGCCGCCGCGAGGAGTGCTACGCCGACGAACCCCTGCTCGGCGGCCTGCTGCAGGAGCGCCGAGTGCGGCTTGCCGTCGGACGACAGTGACTCGCCGACCGTCGAACTGAGCTCCCCGAACCGGCCGGGCCCCACACCCAGGGCCGCGTCCTGACGTGCCAGGTGCAGGGCGTCGTGCCACAAATGCATCCGGTACGGGGTGAACGCGTCCTCCAGGGTCGCCGCGAGCCCGCCCGGGAGGGCTCTCCCGGCCGCCGCCCAGGTCAGCCCGGTCACCAGGGCCGTCGCCAGTGCCAGTCCGGCCAGGCCGACACCGCGGTGCATGCGTCCGGCGGCGACTGAGCTCAGCAGCACCGCGGCACAGGTGACCACGGCGGTCGTCGAGCCGAGGGCGGCCGCTGTCACGGCGATCGCCACGGCCAGGAGGCGCAGCGCGAGACGCAGCGCGGTCACCGGCGTGGCCCAGGCGGCGCAGCAGGCGGCACCGGCGGAGAGGGTCAGGACGGCCGCGGTGGCCCCCGCGTGCCCGAGCGGTCCGACGATCTCGGGCCCCGCGGAGAGATGCGGGACCGCCACGGTCAGGGCGACGCCGGCGAGCGCCGCCACGCAGGGCGCCGCGAGGGGCAGGATCGCGCCGAAGATCCGCCCGGCGGCATAGCCGGCGGCCACCGCGAGCACCGCGAGCAGCATGCCCTCGGGGCGGCCTTCGTGCGCGGTCGCCGTGATCAGGGACCAGGCGGCGCAAGCCCCGAGCACCACCACGCCCGCCGCGTCAGAAACGTTTCGTCTTGCGCCGACCGCGTCCGGACCGGCTACAGAGGTCACTCCCGTGGAACCCACCCCGCCCCCCCTGAACCCGGCCGCCCCACCGACCGCGAACCCAACGCTCCCGCGACTGATCACAGCCACGGCCCCCGGGCACACCGTAACCGCTGATGAGCCGTTTGTGGATGTGTTGGACCGAGTTGCGGAGAAACGATGCGTCTCAAGCGGGCCGGGAGCCCCGGCGTGGCGCCCGGGGTGTCGCTCGCCGGGCACCCGAGCGTCCCGTGCCGCCGATCCGCAGCCGCCCGCCTGCGGCTGCGGTGGGCACGGACCGCGCTGTCGGCGCGGTCGTCACCCGCCGTACACTCCCGGAGTGACCGTCACCGCAACCTCCGTCGACCAGTCGGACCAGGCGCGACCTGAGTCGGCGACCGCATCGCGCGGCGCGCGGCTCCTGCGCTTCGTCCCGGCCGCCGCCGCGGCGCTCTCCGGAGTGCTGCTGTACGTCAGTTTCCCGCCGCGCACCTTGTGGTGGCTGGCCCTGCCGGCCTTCGCGATCTTCGGCTGGGTGCTGCGCGGCCGCAGCTGGAAGGCGGGCCTGGGGCTCGGCTACCTCTTCGGCCTGGGGTTCCTCCTGCCGCTGCTGGTGTGGACCGGTGTGGAGGTCGGCCCCGCCCCCTGGATCGCGCTGGTGGCCATCGAAGCGGTCTTCGTCGCTCTGGTCGGCGCGGGAGTCGCCGCGGTGTCGAAGCTGCCCGCCTGGCCGCTGTGGGCGGCCGCGGTGTGGATCGCCGGTGAGGCGGTACGCGCACGCGTACCGTTCCGCGGCTTCCCCTGGGGCAAGATCGCCTTCGGCCAGGCGGACGGCGTCTTCCTGCCGCTCGCGGCCCTCGGCGGCACCCCGGTGCTCGGCTTCGCGGTCGTCCTGTGCGGCTTCGGCCTGTACGAGGTCGTCCGTCTCGTCCTCGACGGACGCCGCACGCGCGCGGTACGCCGGTCGGCCGCGGCGTTGGCCCTCCTGAGCGTCGCCGTACCGGTGGTGGGCGCCGTGGCGGCGCGTCCGCTGGTCAGCGACAAGGCGGAGAACGGCACCACCACCGTCGCCCTCATCCAGGGCAACGTGCCCCGCCTCGGGCTGGACTTCAACGCCCAACGGCGTGCCGTGCTCGACTACCACGCGCGCGAGACCCTGCGGCTGGCCGCGCGCGTCAAGGCCGGCGAGGTGGCCCGGCCGGACCTCGTGCTGTGGCCGGAGAACTCCTCCGACATCGACCCGTTCGCCAACGCCGACGCGCGCGCGGTCATCGACGGTGCCGCCAAGGCGATCGGCGCGCCCATCTCGGTCGGGGGCGTCGTCGAACGGGACGGCAAGTGGTACAACGAGCAGATCCTCTGGGACCAGGTCAAGGGCCCGGTCGACACCTACGACAAGCGGCAGATCCAGCCCTTCGGCGAGTACCTCCCGCTGCGTTCGTTCATCGGCGCCATCAACAAGAACTGGACCAGCATGGTCCGCCAGGGCTTCAGCCGGGGCACCAAGCCGGGCGTCTTCGCCATGGCCAACGCCAAGGTCGGCCTCGTCACCTGCTACGAGGCGGCCTTCGACTGGGCGGTCCGCGACACGGTCACCGACGGCGCGCAGATCATCTCCGTGCCCAGCAACAACGCCACCTTCGACCGCAGCGAGATGACCTACCAGCAACTCGCCATGTCCCGCGTCCGCGCCGTCGAACACAGCCGGACCGTCACGGTGCCGGTGACCAGCGGCGTCAGTGCGATCATCCTGCCGGACGGCAGGATCACCCAGAAGACCGGCATGTTCGTCGCCGACTTCCTGGTGCAGAAGGTGCCGCTGCGCTCCTCGCAGACTCCCGCCACCACGCTGGGCATCCTGCCGGAGATCGCGCTGGTGCTGGTCGCCGCGGGCGGACTCGGCTGGGCGATCGGCGCAGGTGTGCGCGGGAGGCGCGCCCGTGGCGTGTAGTCGTACGCCGGTTGCCCGCCCCCCGCACCCGGCCGGACCCGCCTGACCGGCCCGTTAAGGTCGGTCCATGGCTACTCCTGACTTCATCCGCACGCTCCGGGAGACCGCCGGGCGCCAACTCCTCTGGCTGCCAGGGGTCACCGCCATCGTCTTCGACGACGACGGCCGAGTCCTGCTCGGCCGCCGATCCGACAACGGCAAGTGGTCGGTGATCGGAGGCATCCCGGATCCGGGGGAGCAGCCGGCGGCCTGCGCGGCCCGCGAGGTCTACGAGGAGACCGCGGTGCGCTGTGTCGTCGAGCGGGTCGTACTCGTCCAGGCGCTGGAGCCCGTCACCTACGACAATGGCGATGTCTGCCAGTACATGGACGTCACCTTCCGCTGTCGCGCCGTGGGCGGCGAAGCCCGCGTCAACGACGACGAGTCGCTTGAGGTGGCGTGGTTCGACGTGGACGCCCTGCCGGAACTGAACGAGTTCGGGCTGTTCCGGATCAAGGCGGCGATGTCGGACGCGCCCACATGGTTCGACACCACGGGTCCGCTCTGAAGTATGGATGGTGACCATATGGGGCGGGGTGTGGTCGCTGCCTAGGGTCGAGACATGACCCCGCCCAGCGCCCCTCCCGGCCTCCCCGCCCCCACACTCGACCTCGGCGGCCGTACCGCCCTCGTCACCGGTGCCGCCGGCGGCATCGGCCGCGCCTGTGCGCTGCGGCTGGCGGCCGCCGGGGCGAAGGTGAGAGCGGTCGACCGCGACGCCACGGGCCTGGAGACACTCGCCGAGCGGTCCGCGTCCGCGGGGCTGCCGGGCAGTGTCGAACCGCACGTCCTCGACCTCACCGACCTGGACGCCACCGAGCTCACCGCCGCGGGCACGGACATCCTCGTCAACAACGCCGGACTGCAACTGGTACGCCCCATCGAGGAGTTCCCGCCGGACGTCTTCCACACCGTGCTCACCGTGATGCTGGAGGCACCCTTCCGGCTCATCCGCGGCGCCCTGCCCCACATGTACGGGCAGGGGTGGGGCCGTATCGTCAACGTCTCCTCGGTGCACGGACTGCGCGCCTCGGCCTACAAGTCGGCGTACGTCGCCGCCAAGCACGGCCTGGAGGGACTGTCCAAGACCGCGGCACTCGAAGGCGCGTCCCACGGCGTCACCTCCAACTGCGTGAACCCCGGCTACGTGCGCACACCACTGGTCGAGAAACAGCTCACCGACCAGGCACGGGCGCACGGCATCCCCGAGGAACGCGTGCTGACCGAGGTGCTGCTCCAGGACAGCGCGGTGAAGCGGCTCGTCGAACCGGAGGAGGTCGCCGAGGCCGTGGCATATCTCTGCGGGCCGCAGGCGTCCTTCGTCACCGGAACCTCGCTGGTCCTCGACGGCGGCTGGACCGCGCACTGAGCACGGTGCGGCCCGTGACACCCGGAGTTATCCACAGGGCTGACGGGACGGGCCGGTCATGGTGAATCCTGTGAGCATGCCCAGCGATCACGTTCCGTCAGCACAGCGCACCAGCGGCGAAGCTCCGGCATCCGAGCACAGCGGTGCCGAGGCACCATTCCTGGAGCTGCTGGCCCGAGGAGCGGGCGCCGAAGCCTACGAGCGGCCGGTGCTGCTCGCCCGGGCCCGGGGTGAGCCGGCCGAGCAGGTCGAGGCGCTCGAACAAGCCAAGCGGCTCGCCCTGCGCGTGCGCTCGGAGCTGGAGGGACGCCGCCGCCGGGAAGCCGAACTGTCCGCGCTCTTCGAGACCGCCCACGACCTCGCGGGGCTGCGGGATCTGGACGCCGTCCTCCAGGCGATCGTGCAGCGCGCACGGTCGCTGCTCGCCACGGACGTCGCCTACCTCAGCCTGAACGACCCGGCCAGGGGCGACACCTACATGCGGGTCACCGAGGGCTCGGTCGCGGCCCGCTTCCAGCAACTGCGGCTCGGCATGGGGGAGGGGCTCGGCGGCCTCGTCGCCCAGACGGCCCGCCCCTACGTCACCGACGACTACTTCCAGGACGCACGCTTCCAGCACACCACCACCATCGACGCGGGCGTGCACGACGAGGGACTGGTGGCCATCTGCGGGGTCCCCCTGATGATCGGGCCCCACGTCATCGGCGTGCTCTTCGCCGCCGACCGCCGGGCCCGGGTCTTCGAGCGGGAGCAGATCGCCCTGCTCGGCTCCTTCGCCGCGCTCGCCGCGGCCGCCATCGACACCGCCAACCTCCTCACCGAGACCCGCTCCGCAGTGGCCGACCTGGAGCGGGCCAACGAGATCATCCGGGACCGCAGCGCGGTCATCGAGCGCGCCTCCGACGTCCACGACCGGCTCGCCGAACTCGTCCTGCGCGGCGGAGGCGTCCACGACGTGGCCGCCGCGGTCTCCCAGGTCCTCGACGGCGCGGTGGAGTTCGCCGAGGCCGCCGCCGCGCCGGCCGCCGCCCTGGAGGCGTCCCGCGCCGACGGGCACGCGGTGCTGTACGAGGACGACTGGATCGCCGCCGTCACGGCGGGCGGCGAACTGCTCGGCGCACTCGTCCTGCACGGGCACCCCGGCCTCGACCCCGTCGACCAGCGCACCCTGGAGCGCGCCGCGATGGTCACCTCGCTGGTCCTGCTGGCCAGACGCTCCGCGGCCGAGGCCGAACAGCGCGTACGCGGCGAGCTCCTCGACGACCTGCTCGACGCCCGCGACCGCGACCCCCGCCTGCTGCGCGACCGCGCCTCCCGACTGCACGCCGACCTCGACGCCACCCACGTCGTCCTCGCCGCCCGCCTCGACGGCACGGCAGCCGACGCCGAACAGGAGGCGGCCGCCCGCAGACGCCTGTGGTCCGCGGCCTCCCATCTCGCCGCGACCCGGCACGGTCTCGCCGCCGCCCGCGACGGAGGCACCGTCCTGTTGCTGCCCCTCACCTCCCACGACACCGCCAGCGACCTGGCCCGTCGCACCGCACGGCAGCTGGGCACGGCCGTCCACGAGGCGGTCACCGTCGGCGCCTCCGGCCCGGTGGAGAACCTCGCCGCCCACCCGGACACCGTGGCCGCCGCCTACGCCGAGGGCCGCCGCTGCCTCGACGCCCTGCGCCTGCTCGGCCGCTCGGGGGACGGCGCCACCGCCCAGGAGTTCGGCTTCCTGGGGCTGCTGCTCGGGGGCGACCGAGACGTGGCCGGCTTCGTCGACCGCACCATCGGCCGTGTGGTCGCCTACGACGAACGACGCGGCACCGATCTGCTGCGCACTCTGGAAGCGTACTTCTCCTGCGGCATGAGCCCCGCCCGCACGAAGGACGAACTGCACGTCCACGTCAACACGGTCGCCCAGCGCCTGGAACGCGTCGCCCGACTCCTCGGCGAGGACTGGCAGAGCCCGTCCCGCGCCCTGGAGATACAACTCGCCCTGCGGCTCAACCGATTGTCGACCCCGATACAGCACTGACCCCCGTACCAGGGGGTACGGGGGCCGGTGCCGGAAGTGGTCTCGGCTGGGGGTCAGGCGGTACGGGCGGTGTCCGCCGCCCCGGCAGTGGCGGGCTCGGCACCGACTGCGGGCTCGACATCGGCCAGATCCCGGTGACGGGTCTCCTTCGCCACTCCCACGGCGACGAGCGTCAGCACGGCCGCCGCGATCACGTACAGGGCGATCGGCGTGGAGCTGCCGTAGTCGGACAACAACGCGGTGGCGATCAGCGGGGCCGGCGCACCCGCGGCGACCGAGGCGAACTGCGCGCCGATGGAGGCACCGGAGTAGCGCATCCGGGTCGCGAACATCTCGGAGAAGAAGGCGGCCTGGGGCGCGTACATGGCCCCGTGCAGCACCAGCCCCACGGTCACGGCGAGGATCAGGCTCCCGAAGCCACCGGTGTCGACGAGCGCGAAGAAGGGAAACATCCACAGCCCCACACCCGCCGCGCCGACCAGGTACACGGGCCGCCGACCGATCCGGTCGGACAACGCGCCCCAGGCCGGAATCACCGCGAAGTGCACGGCGGAGGCGATGAGTACGGCGTTGAGCGCGGTCTGCTTGGAGACGCCGGCCGAGGTGGTGGCGTATACGAGGATGAAGGCGGTGATGACGTAGTAGGAGATGTTCTCCGCCATACGCGCGCCCATCGCGACCAGCACGTCCCGCCAGTGGTCGCGGAGCACGGAAACGATGGGCAACTTCTCGGCGGCGCCCGACCGAGCCGCCTGGCGCGCCTCGGCCTGTTCCAACGCCTGCTGGAAGACGGGCGATTCATCGACGGACAGACGAATCCACAAACCGACGATCACCAGCACCCCGGAGAGCAGGAACGGGACGCGCCAGCCCCAAGTGCCGAAGGCTTCGTCGGAGAGGACCGCGGTGAGCAAGGACAGCACACCGGTCGCGAGAAGCTGCCCGGCCGGGGCGCCGGTCTGCGGCCACGACGCCCAGAACCCACGCCGCCGCGCGTCCCCGTGCTCGGACACCAGCAACACGGCGCCGCCCCACTCCCCGCCGAGCGCGAACCCCTGCACCAGACGCAGCAGGGTCAGCAACACAGGCGCGGCGGTCCCGACGGTGGCATGCGTCGGCAGCAACCCGATCGCGAAGGTCGCCCCACCCATCAGCAACAGACTCAGTACCAGCAGCTTCTTGCGCCCCAGCCGGTCACCGAAATGCCCGAACACCAGCGCACCCAACGGCCGCGCCGCGAACCCCACGGCGTACGTCAGAAACGACAGCAACGTACCGACCAACGGATCGGAGCCCGGAAAGAACAGCTCATTGAACACGAGCGCCGCAGCCGAGCCGTACAGGAAGAAGTCGTACCACTCGATGGTGGTGCCGATGAGGCTGGCTGCGACGATGCGTTTGAGGTTGGCGGGGGGTGGGGGAGCGGTTGCTGCGGAGGCCATGTGCGCCACTTCCTCGTGTGCGGTGGGGACGGGTGGGTGTCCGGATACCGTAGGAAGGTGCAGGTCAGGGGCACATGTGGTGGGGCAACATAGTTCGCGGGCGGTGTGTGCGTGCCGCCCCTATGTCGGTTCGTGGGCCGTTTCGAGGGCTTGCATCGGTGGCAGACCGGACGGTGTCTGTGTTGCGTGATGCGGGATGATTTGGCGATGGCGTGCTGACTCCCGTGCTGGTTCGGTGCTGACTGAAAGCGCACGTCATCACCTGTCTCCACCTCTCCCTTGCTGACTTGGTGCTGACTACGCTGCGTTGAACTCGGGCATCCGTCTTCAAAGTGGATACCGGGTAGCACACACCGCCACCCTCATCCCTGCCGCGAACGGCTCGACGGAGCCGCGTCAGTGCGGATGGCGATAGGGTCCGGGCATGTCAGACGCGATAGCGACCGCGATCACTGCGGCGGCGGGCCTCGGCGGAGCGCTTCTCGGCTCGGTACTCCCGCAACGCTTCAACGCCCGCGAACGCGCCGCCGAGGCCGAAATCGCCGACCGGAGAAGATCCTTCGAGGAGCGGCGAGAGGCATACACGGCCATGAACCGTGCCGCCGAGCAATTCCACACGCTCCTCAAGGACGCCCTGCACCGCATCCGTGACGGCGTCTATGCCGAGGAGGACCGCACCCGTCTTGAGGATTCCCGCAGGGAGTACCGCGACCGCTACGCGGCAGCCCAAATGATCGTCCCCTTGCGGATCATGGAGGCCTCGCGAGAACTCAACAAGGTGCTCGCTGAGGTCGACGCGGCGGCCAAACGCAATGACCGCGGCCTCGCGCGTGACGGCGAGAGTGCAGAGCGCCTACTCGTCGAGGTAAGGCAGGCGGAGCCCCGGCTGGTAGCGATGCGGACACTGATGAGGGAAGACCTGGGGATCCGGGACTAGAGATCGTCTTCAAAGTTCAGATCCAGAGCAGGATTGAGGCGATGGTGACGGCGGCCTGGAAGGACTCGCGGGCCTTTGGCGTAGCGGGTGGCCAGGCCGCGCCATTGCCTGAGGCGGTTGAAGCAGCGTTCGACGACGTTGCGGAGGCGGTAGACGGCCCTATCGACGCCGGGCGGTCGGCCGCCGGCGGGTGTACGTCGGCGGCGGCCGGCGGCTTGGTCCCTGCCATTCGGGGATCGTGTGGCGGATGCCGCGTCTGCGCAGGTAGGTGCGGATCCTGCGAGAGCTGTACCCCTTGTCGGCGATCACGTGGTCCGGTGTCGTGCGGGGTCGGCCGGGACCGGTGCGAGGGACGTGGATCTCGGTCATGACCTGCTCGAACCGAGTGCAGTCGTTGGTGTTGCCGCCGGTGAGGTGGGCAGCTGTGGCAGGGCTTTTGCTGACCTAATGCTGACTCTGCTGACACATGGTCAGACGCGCACGGCGCCCCGCCGCCGCCCGGCGCGGAGCCTTGCACGCAGGCGTCGCCGACATCCGGGCCCGCAGCACGGACGGTGCCAACCCGGCCTGGACCGCCCGTACCGCGCACGAATGGGAGTACTGCTTCGCCGCGCAGGCCCACGAAGCGCGGGGCCGTACCTGCTCGGACTGCCGTGCCGCACCGGGCGAGAAGTGCGTCTGACCGTGCCGGGCGCTCCCAGCTGCACCGGGGCCGGACCCGGGACGCCGAACAGGCCATGCAGGTGCCCGCGCACCGCATTCTGCCGCCGGACGCCGACCGTTACTTCATGCCGCTGGACCCCGACTGCGCCGACACTCTGGTGGTGTCGCTGCACAAGGACGTGGCCACGGAGCTGGCCCGTTCTCACTACGAGGCTGCGGTGCTGCTGTGGCTTGTGCTGGAACAGGCGGGACAGCGACGGGCCACCGTGCTGAACGTGAAGAACCTCCAGGTGGCGTTCTTCCTCATGCCGCTCGACTACCTGGCGTCTGGTGAGGTGCTGGAGGCCGTCGACCGGCTGGCCGCCCGCGGCTTCGTCGAGCGGGTCGGCGACAGGGGCGTGCGCGTCAACTCCGCGGCGCCCTGCCTGCCTGTCACCGTCCACAACCTCCCGGGACAGAACACCTTAGAGCTGGGCGATGGACCCGTTCAGCTCCACGAACGACAGGCGCTGCCGCAGCTGGTCGAAGGACCTGACGATCGCGCCGAGGAGGTTGATGGACGCGCCCTGGCCGTTGCGCAGGTTGCGGGCGAACTGGGAGAGGGAGCCCCACTGGTTTTCCAGCCCCGCGTAGTCGATGCCCAGTTGCCGCGAGTTTCCGGGGTGGTAGATGTTGTTGTAGACAAGGTCGAAGATCGGCCCGAAGCGGGCTGCCTCGGAGAACGCCTGGATCATGATGACGAGGGCGCGGCCCACGCTGTCGTTGTACCCCCGCGAGGTCCCGAGATTGCGTGCCGCGTTGTAGATGGCCTGCGGGTTGATCGTCAGGCTCTCCCGGGTGTTCCCGGTCGGCAGGGTGGAGTAGTTACCGGTCTGCCTGAGGGAAATCGAGTTGCCGATGCCCAGCGCCCGCTGGAACTCGGCCGCGCGGCCGTCGTCGAAGACGTAGTGCTGTTGGTCCCCGCGCGAAGTGTAGAAACCCGCCACGTAGAGGTTGTTGGCCCACAGGTAGATGGAGACGAGGTCGTTGCCCCCGGTATCGCGGATCCGCACCTGGATGAGCCGGCCCCGCTCCTCCGTGGTCTGCGTGACGGCGCGTTCTTCCGTGGGCTCTCCGTAGCTGAGCCGGTGGATGGCGTCGACGACGTGGTAGTACGCGAGGGCGTGGTCCTGGCCCCCGGCGGTGATGTCGGAGATGTTGTAGTCGATGATCTGATAGTTGGCTGCCGAGGCCGTCGAGCTGAGCCCCGTTACGAGACCCATTGCCACGGCCAGGGACAGTAACGCGGCGCAGAGTTTTCTTGTCACAGAATTCGCCTTTTCGAGCCAGATCGCCGGACCAGGTGTCCGGCCGCATGTCATTCCTGCGGAACGCTACGGCCGTCGGCTGTTCGGTCGTTGCCTCTGCGTGCACCGCCTCTTCCCTGTCCGCGCACAGCGCCGCCGTAGCCGGCCAGGCGCGTCGCCACACGCCGGCCAGGTCCGTTCCTGCGCTTGGGGATTTGCCACGGGTGCTCTCTGCGGGCAGGCCGTCGCCTCCGCTAGGGCGGACAGCGAAGCGCAGCCTGCGGCACCCGCTGGCCGAGCTGCGTCAGGCGAACGGTCCCGGATCGCCGCCGGGTTCGTGGGGGAACCGTTGATCTGCGACGCTCGCCGAGACGGGGCACTCTGACGCGACATCTCGGTGCGCACGAGCGGCTCGGCGACGAGCGCGTCCGTGCCCTGCGCTGGCTCCTGAGTGGTCGTAATGGCACCGGATTGCAGGGTTTTTTGAAGGCTCCGAAGGGACTGCGACCCGTCGAGAGCGATCTTCAGAAAACGAGTTTTTCTGACAGTTCCCCGGCTGGGCAGCGGGTGGGTGAGCTTTGGCAGAAGGCCTCGCGCGCCGGACAGCAGATTCTGGAGGTCCGCGCGAAATCCCCTTGCTCAATGGTCAAGAATCGTTGACCATTGCTCGCATGCCTACCGACGATCTTCCCGAGACGTTTCACGTCACCACGGACGAGCAGCTGCGCGCCGTCTCCAATCTCACGCGCCACCGGATCATGGCCGTGCTCCGCTTCGAGCCGGCGACGATTACGCAGATCGCCGAGCGGGTGGGCCTTGCGAAGGGGAGTTCCAGCTATCACGTGCGGCTGCTGGAGCGGGCAGGCCTGGTGAAGGTGGTACGGACGCGGAAGGTGCGGGGTGTCACCGAGCGGTACTACGCGATGGCCGCACGGTCGATCGAGCTGCCGGATCCGGGCAAGGGAGGGCCGGATGTGCTGATGCGCCATGCGGTGGCGGACCTGGAGTCGTCACCGGTGGATGAGCGGCACGTACGGATGGCGCATCTGCGGCTCACCGAGGAGCAGTTCGCGCAGCTTGGGGCGCGGCTGCAGGCACTGGCGGACGAGTACCGGGAGCTGTCCGATCCGTCGCTGCCGGACGCGTCACTCGTCTTCGCACTGTTCCACCCGGCACCGCGCGAGCAGGCTGAGCGGGGCGCCAAGTGACCTCAGACGTTCGGAAGTTGCCGACCGGGTTCGGACGGCTGTGGACTGCGCAGACGGTGTCCTCACTCGGTGACGGGGTGTCGCATGCCGCGCTGCCGCTGCTCGCGTTGACGTTGACGCGGAATCCGATGGCGCTCGCCGTCGTCACGGCCGCCGGAACGCTGCCGTGGCTGCTCTTCGGCGTGCTCGGCGGTGCGCTGGTGGACCGCTGGGACCGCCGACGCACGATGTGGGTGACAGACGCGGCGCGTGCGGTGCTGCTCGCGATACCGGCGGCAGCGGCCGCGCTCGACGTGCTGAGTATTCCGCTGCTCGCGGCCGTCGCCTTCTTGCTCGGCCTCGGCGGACTCTTCTTCGACACGGCCGCCACGGCCTACCTGCCCGATCTGCTCGGCCGCGAACCCGCACTCTTGGAGCGCGCCAACTCCCGCTTGCGCGGAGCCCAGACCGCCATGTCCGGCTTCGCGGGGCCGCCTGCGGGCAGTGCGCTGCTCGCGCTCGGGCGGGCGGTTCCGCTGCTCGCCGACGCGGTGTCGTTCATGCTCTCCGCACTGCTCGTACGGTCACTTCCTGCCATGCCCCGGCCCGTGCCGGAGACCCGCGAGTCGCTGCTTCGGCAGGCGCGGGCCGGGGCTTCGTACGTCTTCCGGGACCGGCTGCTGCTCGGGCTCGCGCTCCGCCCAGCGGTCGGGAACGTCGCCTTCCTCGCTGTGGAGACCGTCCTCGCCCTCTTCGCGCACGACCGCCTCGGCATCGACACCTACGGCTTCGGCCTGCTTCTCACGGCGGAGGCCACCGGCGGCCTGCTCGGTGCGGGCATCGCCTCCTACCTTGGCCGGCGACTCGGTACCGGCACCGCACTGACCTGCACGGCCGCCGTCGAAGGGCTTGCCATCCTGGGCCTTGCCGCTGCCCCGAACCCGTACGTGGCCGGGCTTGCGCTCGCCGTCTGCGGGGCCGGCATGGGCGCCACGATGGTGCTCGGGCCCTCCCTCCGGCAGGCGATCGTCCCGGCCCACCTCATGGGCCGGGTCGCCTCCACCTCCCGCATGCTGGCCATGTGCGCCGCCCCCATCGGGGCCTTCCTCGGCGGCTGGCTGGCCACCACCTATGACATCCGTACCCCGCTCTACGCCGCAGCCGTCCTCCTCCTGGCGATGACGGCCGTCACGGCATCCATGACCAGCAACCGCCGGGTCGAAGCGGCGCTGCGTGCAGCCGCCCCTACCGGCGGTCCAGATCACCCGGCATCCAAGGAACCCGCCCAGGAGAGTGCACCCGACTTGTTGTGACGCCTGCCGCGAAGCGTCACAACAAGTCGGGTGCCAGGCCCCCGCGGGGCGCAACGAGTGGCAGGTCGGTCTCGTGCGCCGACCGTCAATCCTCGTCGTTCTCGTCGTCCTCGGCGACGTCCGGGTCCCGGAAAGGGCGCAGGCCTTGGTCGGGGCCGCTGGCTTTGATGTTGAACAGGTAGCGGCCCAGGAAGTTGATGTGCCGGTCCTAGAGTGGGGAGAGGCGGGCAACGTCTGCGTCCTTGATGTCGTGGCCCTCGGCACGGAGCCGGACAACGGCGGCGTCCAGGTAGCGGGTGTTCCACAGGATCACGGCGTTGAGGACCAGGCCGAGAGCGGCGAGCTGGTCTTCCTGGCCTTCGCGGTACGCCTGGCGGATCTGGCCGCGGCCGGCGTGGCAGATCGCGCGGGCGAGGCGGTGGCGGGATTCCTACACGGTGAGCTGCCGGTTCATCAGGCGCCAGTAGGTGTCGTCGACCGGGTCGACCAGAGCGAGCAGGTGCATGGTCTTGTCGATGCGCCCCTACTCGGCGAACGCGGCCCCCAGCGGGGTCGGGTGCCCTTCGCGGCCGAACATCCGCAGCAGGTCGTAGGCCCGGACCTGGTTGGTGATGAGCGACCCGGCCACGCGGAGCATGTCCGGCCAGTGCGTGGCGATCTTCTTCAGGTTGACCTTGCTGCAGGCCACGGCCTCCAGCGGCCCGTACCCGTCGGCCGGCTTCTCGCCGTCGGGCAGGTCGGCTCGCCAGAATCGCTGGTCGGCTAGGTCGCGGCAGCGTCAGGGACTCCGGTTCGCCCACCGCGCCAAGTTTGTCCACGCTCAGCCGGGCACGTCCCCCGCCTTCGGGGACGACGATCTCCGCCTTCGCGCCGGCGCCGGCCTCCTCCAGGCGGTCGGCCATCTGCCGCCAAGCCGCGTCGAGTTCGCGGGTCAGCTGGGCCAGGTGCTCGGCCGCGTCCTCGGTCAGGAACAGTCCACGAACCCAAGCGGCAGCCGCATCCCGTGTGCTAGCCGACCATGATCAATTTCAGCGGCACTTTCTGTACCGCAACTACTCACGCCCGGGTGCGCAGGCATGCGGGTCATTCCCCGCGCCGACTCTGGTCATGGACATGCAAAACTGGATAGTGTGTGGCGCGCCACAGACCACCCGCTCCGAATCGGGGTGGAGCCCAGTCCGTAAGGAACTCACAGCAACGTTTCTTCGATTGGAGACACAGTGCGTCGCAAATTCACAGCCGCAGCCCTCGCCATTCTGTCGGTGACCGGCCTCCTCGCTTCCAGCGCGACGGCACACGCCTCCGTCTCCAACGGCTACATCTCCGGATCTGGCTCGCTGCTCGACGACCTCGGCGACGAAGGAGACATCCACCCGGGGAACATCAGCGGCGCGACGGCGGTGTGGCAGGCGATCCTCTGGGCCGACGGCTACCTCGACTTCTCCTACGCTTCTTCGGTGGACTGTAACTTCGGCCCCGCGACCAAGGCTGCTACGAAGGCATGGCAGGCGGACCACGACCTCGATGACGACGGCATCGTGGGGAAGAAGACCTTCTCCGCTGCGGGCAAGTACCTCATCGACGCGGGGCTGAGTGCGACGAACCGCAACATGCGAATCGTCGAATACGACTCCCCTAAATCCTCCCTGCGCGTCATCGCGCAGCGCAACGAGACGAATGGCCGCTGGCTGGTCATGATCGGAAGCAGCGCCACCTATCGCTACGCCTCCTATACCAGCTGCTGAGCAGGAAGGCGCCTCGCGAGAGTCCTTCCAGGCAAGCCCGGGGGATTCGGGAGGTTATCACCGCCCGCTGTTCAGACATGAGTCATGGCCGCTACCGGGCGGCAAGGAGTCGGCCGACCGGCTCCGCCGGCGTGGTGTCCGCGCTGGCGTGCACGGTGCTGGACGGCCGGCCAGTCACCGTGACCGGCTCACATGACGGAACAGTGCGAATAGTGGATCTATTCACCGGCCGGCCCGTCAGCCGGCCCATGACCGGTCACACCGACGCGGTTGATGCGGTGGCGTGCATGGAGCTGGAAGGCCGGCCGGAGCTCCAGTTCAGGACGATTGCGGGGTCGGCTGCGGCTCGCCGTCAGCCTTTGGACCGCCGGCGAGAGACCCGAAGTACCCGTCGAGCAATATGAGCAGTTGATCCACGGCGTGCTGGTCGTCCTCGGGTGACCACGGTTCCGCGGGGCGGCCCTCGGGAAAGGCAAGATTCAGGACCAAGCCCGTCCAGACCAGGTTCGTCCCAAAACCCAGTTTGGCGGCGAGCCACTCCTGAGAGGACGTTCTGAGCCGGTATGACTGTCTTGTGGTCGCCTGATCGTGTGGGTTTGGGCGGTTGGGGCTGGTCGAGCGGCTTGGTCCTGCTGCGCTGTTCGGGTGAGTGACCGCAAGCCCTACAAGAGCGACCTGTCCGATGAACGTTGGGCGCTGATCGAACCAGTGATCTCGGCATGGAAGGCCGAACACCCTTCTCCGACGGGCCATCAAGGCCGGTACGAGATACGGGAGATCGTGAACGCAATCCTGTACCAGGGCAGGACCGGCTGCCAGTGGGAATACCTCCCGCACGATCTGCCGCCGAAGTCGGCCGTCTACTACTACTTCGCGGCCTGGCGCGATGACGGCACGGACGTGAAGATCAACGACCTGCTGCGCTGGCAGGTCCGGGAGAGGGCCGGGAGGTCGGAGGATCCGAGCCTGGTCGTGATCGACACGCAGAGCGTCCACGCAGCGGTGAACGTGCCCGCGGCCACGACCGGGAAGGACGCGGCCAAGAAGGTGCCGGGTCGCAAGCGCGGACTTGCGGTGGACGTCCTCGGCCTGGTCATCGCCGTGACCGTGCTGGCCGCGAGCGCCCACGACAACGCCTTCGGGGTCGCTCTGCTCGGCCAGGTCGCCCCCATCGGCACCATCAAGAAGGCCCTGGTGGACCAGGGCTTCAAGAAGACCGTCGTCGATCACGGCACCACGGTCGGCATCGACGTCGAGATCGTCGAGCGCAACCCCTCGGACAAGGGCGCCGGCTTCGTTCCGCAGGCCAAGAGGTGGATCGTGGAGCAGACGCTCGGCATCCTTATGCTGTTCCGCCGGCTCGTACGGGACTACGAGAGCCGCCCGAAGACCTCCGAGTCCAGGGTACGTTGGGCCATGATCGACGTGATAGCGCGCCGACTCACCGGCCAGACCACGCCCACCTGGCGCGGGTGACCGCGTGGACGCCCAGGTCACACCGCTCCTGGAGCGGATCGACGCACGCGAACGCGAGCTCGGCACCGCCGCGGAACAGCTCCGCACGCAGATCGACGAACTCACCGCGCGCCTGCGTGAACTCGACGAGGAGATCGAAAACCTGGCGGTGACCCGCAAGACGCTCCTCGCCCTCCCGCCGACCGCCCCGGAACCGACCGAGGAGCCGCCCGCCCTGCCGGCCCACCCGGCCTACCAGCAGATCCTCGGCACCTTCGCCGAGGCTCCCGGACCGAAGCGCGCCCGCGACCTGTGCCAGGCCCTGGACCTCCCGCTCACGGCGAAGAACATCGAGAGCATCCGACACAAGCTCAAGCGCCTGGTCAGCCTGGGTGTTCTTGCCGAGACCGAACCGGGCCTGTTTGCCCAGCGCCGCCCGTAGCAGCCCTCCAGCCCGGGCCACCCGTCCGTCACGGCTGCCGCACTCGCCAGCCGGCTCACGACGCGATCGCTAGTGACCCGTCATGCGGAGCCACTGCATCGTTGTGACGAGCTCTTCGCCGAAGCCCTCGCAGAGCGCGAGCAACTCGCGACCCGTGGACGAGTCGAGCAGCCCTGCGGAATCGGGGAGAACCCCAAGAGCACCGTGGCAGGCTGTCTCGACTGCGAAGTGGCGCGACGCGAAGTAGCCCTCGCCCGCCCGGTCCGCCAGGTCGGCGAGGTACTGACGGTGGGCTTCCTCCGCGGGGTGAGAGTAGAAGGAGCCCTCGACGAGACCGTCCAGGTAGTTCGCCAGGCCGGCCGACGCTTCGACCACTCGCCCGACTTCGTCCACGCCAGGCTTGTCCAGCAGTTCGCCGAAGGTCAGCAGGTTGCTGATGGTCTCCAACTGGAAAAGCTGGACCGTGTCCGGGTCGACTTCAGATGTGAAGAGCGGAGCCGTGCACAGCTCGGCGATTGCTCGCCGGTATGCGCCATCCGACTGTTCACCAGCGGGTGATGCTGCCAGTCGGAACAGCGACTCCAGCACAAACTGGTCGACGCCCCACTCTGCATCCAATTCGAACGCGAGTATCGGCGCGCGCCACCGCCACAGGGCCAGGACGGCCGCCTGCCGCTGGTGGACGGGCTTCAGGTCCGCCAATCGTTCGATCCGCACCACGTTTCTTGAGCCAGCCCTTCTGATCTACCGGCCCCCAGCCGCCCCCTTTACCTCGGGACACTGTAGAAGCCGCTGAAGGACCACGTGACCGCCAGGACCGCGCCTGGCACAAGCCAACTACGGGAATCGGTCATACCGGTTCAGAATGCCCTCTGAAACCCGTTCAGCAGGTCCCCTGCTGCCGCGACGTTGTAGCCGTTGAGGAACCCGGTCACCGACTCGAAGGTGACGCGGCCTACGAACATGCCCGGACGCGTCTTGAAGTCTTCCCAGAAATCCTGGCGGGACTGCACTGGCTTGCGCATGGCACGCCCCGCACGACTCCAGGCAGTGGGAATGTCCGACAGATCGCTGCCGACCCCCCACGTGGAGTACGAGACCACCTCCGGCCCCACGCCAAGCGCGGCAAGGAGCCTGCCCGCGCGCGCGGCCGAGTCGACCGGACCGCCCTTCCGGGTCCAGATGTGCGTTCCCGGAGCGTCCCCTTCGTGATGGGTAGCGACGAAATCCGTGCCCTCCACCACGAAGAACGCCGCCCGGACCCTGCCGTGTCCGTCCCACGAGGTCTCAAGAGTCAGCCTCAGCCGACGGGCCACCGCGTCCAAGTCCACCGAGAGACAGGCGAACGAGTACAAGGGCCACCCGACGCTTTGGAACATCGAGACTTGCCGGGCCGGATTGGGTCCGCCCGGGGGTTCTGTCGCGGGCTCCCAGCCGTCCTCCGCATCCGGTACGTACATCAGTTCAGTCACAGGGACAGTCAACCAGCACGCGGCGGCCACGATGTGACGGCCGACAGCAGTCTTGCAGCACCCACGACCAGCTGTTCACGCAACTACGGCCAGAGCCGCTTTCAAAGAGCGTCATCAGGGGTAGCTCGGTGGCCATGGGGGCCATCGGGATCCGCATGGCGTCGTCCCCGCGCCCGCGGGGGTAGCTCCACGCGGTCGACCTTGCCGGCGGTGGTGCCCGTGTCGTCCCCACGCCCGCGGGTGTCTGTAAGCACTTCCTTGGGCTCCACCGCACGGAACTGAAGTGGCTCCCCGCGTGAGAAGTTGATCTGGCTCCACTCTGCGCTCATGGCGCTTCATGGATCTTGGACGTCGGGATAGGGTCCGGCGGGAGGTGCGGGGGAAATGAGTTTCCGACTGGCGGCGTATGCCGTGTGCATTGAGGGCGGGCGGGTACTGCTCGCCCGTCACGTGCCGTTGAAGGGCGAGAGCAACTGGACCCTTCCGGGCGGCAGGGTCGAGCACGCGGAGGATCCGTTCGACGCGGTGATCAGGGAAGTCGCTGAGGAGACCGGCTGTGATGCGGTGGTCGAACGCCTGCTGGGAGTGGACTCCCGTGTGATCCCGGCGGCTGAACGTGCCGTCCCCGGCGGACCGGAGCATCAGAATGTCGGCGTCTTCTACCAGGTTCGTATCACCGGCGGCCAGCTGCGGCCCGAGCCGAACGGCAAAATTGTTGAGTCGGTCTGGACTCCGATTCCCGATGTTGCTTGCCTGCGCCGGTCATCGCTGGTCGACATCGGCCTCGCCCTGGCTCAGACGCTTCCGGCAACCGGCCACGTCGCTCCCGTCCCGGTCGGCGGCCTGATCCAGCACTGAGGCGCCATCAACAATCCGAACTGGCTTCCCCGCAGACGGCGCCGTTCGCCGGTGGGCCGGTCGGCAGTACCGCGACGCCCTTTGGGGTGAATGCACTGGTCCGTCCGCTCAGCAACGGCAGGGATTGTGCGTCGATCACGGTCATGTCGGAGTCCGTGTTGCTTGATCACGGTCATGTCGGGAGGCCGCCCCAGTCGCCAACCCAGTCCGCAATTGGCTCTTCGGCTCGAGGACCTCGTTGCTTCCGGCGCCGATAGCGACCAGCACAGGTGAAGCTCAGCTCCACCGCTATCGGTGCCCCTGCTCGGCGGGGGCCTCGATAGGCGTCTCAGCCCCAGACCAAGAGCGTCGATGACCAGGCCGCACCCGTTGGTAACAGTTGTTACCATGCATGAATGGCAAAGACTCAGCTTGGCGTACGCATCGACCCCGAGGTCAAGAAACTTGCCCAGGCCCGGGCCAAGGACCGCGGCCTGGACCTCGGGGACTACATCGCCGGTCTCGTCCGTGACGACGCCGACGGCCTGCGCCAGCGCGGCCTGGACGCCGCTCGCCGCTTCCTCGACGAGCACCAGCAGCTCTTCGACGAGGCCGAGGACACCGACCGCAACGCGCCGGGAGCACACGCCGCGTAATGGAACTGCACATCGACGTCCCCTGGATCCTCCAAGTCGCAGAAATGGCCGGCGCAGGAGACCCGGCCCCCGACGACTACGGCGTGCCGGTAGCCGCCGTCGCCTGCCACAAAGCCGAACTGCTGGAGCAGCCGGTTTACGACGGCCCCTACGCCCGAGCTGCGGCGTTGGTCCACGTCCTCGGCCGCTGCCGCTGGCTGGAGCGCTCCAACATGGCGGTCGCCGCGGCCACAGGCGTCATGTACCTGGAAGCCTCCGGGATCCCGGTCAAACCCACCCGCGAGGACGCGCTTGCCTTGCGTGACCTGCTACGCAACCCCGCCTGCGCTGCTACCGGGATCACCGCCCTGCTGCGCACATGGCCCGTTGCCAGCTGACCCCAGCACGGCCCTGCTGCGGTTCCCGGCTGAGGAGGCTCCCGGCCTGGCCGTGCAGGTGATGACCGGGATGTAGACGTGCAAGCCCAGCAGGAAGCCTCAACGAGTCCGGGGTGTGGAACGCGAGGACAGTGGCGGGGAGAGCATGGCGGGTGGTCGGATAGGGCGGATCTGGCGTCGACCCCGCCAGCGCCCCCGGTCGCCCAACAGCCGTGAGACATGCGGGAGGGGTTCCGCGCTACGTGAGGACGGCAGGATGCCCGAAGCGCTGGTGGCGTCGGGCTGCGCAGACGCCTCCCGCAGCTTGGCCACGTATTCGTCGGGGCAGGCTGCGAACACCTCTTGGCCAATGCCGCCGGGGCTGCCCCTACGTTCAGTGCAATGCCCAAGCCAGACAAGCCCAGATGCCGACGGAGCTGATCGCGCACGAAGGGCAGTACGCGGCAATGTTCGCGGCGCAGCCGAGGGCTACCAGTCCGGGACCGCAGGGTCGGAGGAGACCGTTCTGGCACAACCCGTGAAGGCGAGAAGGTGACATGGCTCCTCGCCGCCGTGGCGGTTTTTCTGCGGGTGATCGAGCGTCATGGCCAGCGATGACGGCGATGAGCCGGATCTTGCTGATGGTCGGCCTGCCTCGCTGCTGCCCCGGAGAGCGCATCCAGCCGGATTCGTGGTGCCCCGAGCGGTGCGCTGGATAGGTTGCTCCGATGAAGCTGCCCGCGTACTGGATGACGCGTCCTGCTCCACCCCCGGACCGCAGAACATCAACATCCTTCGACCGACTGCTGGAGCAAGCGCTCGCGAACGGTCCCGATGAGCCCATCGACTACCGGCTCGATGCGCCGAGATGGCAGTTCCTCTGCCATGCCGCAGACCGCGGCAGGCTGCTGTTGCACGGCTCGGGTGACCCGGCGATCAGCCGCTTCGAACCGCGGCAGCCGGATGACAGCAGTGAGTTCGGCAACCGGCGCGCGGTCTTCGCCGCCGGCGACGGGCTCTGGCCGATGTACTACGCGATCCTGGACCGGGCCCGCCACCCGATGTCGTTGATCAATGGCTGCGCCCGTCTCGCCAATGGCAGCGAGCGGCTCGGCGAGCCGCACTACTACTTCTCCATCAGCGCGCAGGCGCTGAAGCAGCAGCCCTGGCGTCCCGGCACGGTGTACCTGCTGCCGGCCAGCACCTTTGAGCTGCAGCCGCGGATGCGGGTCGGCGATGTCTCGGTGCAGCCAGCCCAATGGGCAAGTCCCGTACCAGTGACCCCTGTCGCCAAACTGGCCGTGCGGCCGGAGGACTTCCCGTTCCTGGACCAGATTCGCGGCCATGACGATGAGCGGGTCTGGGCTCGTGCCGCCGCGGACCCGGATGGCTTCCCCTGGCATGAGAGGGCGTGACACATGCGGTGCGGCGCGGCTGAGCCCGCTTGGGTTGCCGGGCCCTGAGCTTGTCTTTTAACCTCGGTTGCGTTCCGATCACGCGGAACGGGAGAGTTGCTCGCGCACCCATGCGGGATCGGGATTGGTGTGCGGCTGACCCGCCACGACGACGGTCGGCACGGTCTCGTTGCCGTCGTTGGCT
>NZ_JOJE01000015.1 GCF_000720255.1 Streptomyces griseus subsp. griseus
CGCGAGCTACAGACACTCCTCGCCCTCTGGACCGGTGCCTGCCCCACCTGCCACCGCGACATACCCACCCCCATACGAACCTGACCAAGCCCTACTAGTACTGCGTCCGCAGGTGCTCCCAGAACCCGTCCCGCAGCGCGCGCCGCAGGTCCGCCTGGCCGCGCAGCGAGTACTGGAGGATGCCCTCCGCCTCGACGAGCAGGTCCTGGTCCACGGAGCCAGGGAGGTAGGGGTGGCCGGGCAGCAGTTCCACCAGCGACTGCCTGCCGCGTGCCGACAGCCACTTCGCGGCGATCTGCGCGCCCACGAAGCGCACGTCCTCGCGGGTGGGCCGGGTCGCCCCGGACGCCTCGTAGGCGGGGGCGGTGCGCCGTGACACGTACGGCTTGAAGAAGTCGAGGTCGAGGGTGCGCTGGCTGTCGACCTCCCAGAGCAGGGGCTCCGCCTGGTTGCGGCCCTCGGGTGCCTCGATGCCCCAGAGGTGGACCCGGGCGCCGTAGCCCTGCGCCGCCTCCACCGCCGAGACCAGGTCCTCGTCGCCGCCGAGGAGGGCCGCGTCGCTGATGGCTCGGTGCCGGGCGAGGGACTCCAGGTCCGTGCGGATCAGGGAGTCGACGCCCTTCTGCTGGTTGTTGGCGTTGAGGTTGCCGAGCCGGACCTTGACGTCGGGGAGTTCGGCGATGGTCTGCTGTTCCGCCGTGTGGATGCGGCGTCTCGCCCCGTCGTACCAGTAGACCCGCAGCAGTCGGCTGTCCGCGAAGATGCTGCGTGCCCGGTCGATCAGGGCCTCGATCAGGCCCTCGGCGTCCAGGTCGAAGGCGCGGCGGTCCTCGGTCCCGGCGACGAGTCGGCCCGCGGCCGCGTAGAGGTATCCCGCGTCGACGAAGATCGCGTGGGTCGAGGGCGTCTTGGCCACCTCGGCGAGCATGCGCTGGAGCAGCTCGTTCGTGCGGTCGATGCGGGCGGTGAGGGCCGCCAGGTCGTCGTTCATCACCTCTATTGTCCCGGCGGTCACGCTGCGAACACAACCGGTCCCGGTCAGTCTCCTCATCATCACTTACCGGTCGGTAATTAGACGTTCGAAAAATTTCCTTAGCGTAGGGAATGTTTGTAACACGCAACCCGTTGACTACTACAGGACACAGCAGCAAGCCGTTCCTCAGCAGTTCTCCGCAGGAGGATCACCAGACGAAGGGAGAAGCCCATGCGCTTCGAAATCATGCGACTCGACGACGTCGACGGTACGCCCGTGGACAGCACCGTCGTGGACGCCGCCTCCGTCAACCGGATCGTGCAGCAGGCCGCCGCCATTGGGCAGCGCCTCTGGATCCGCCCGGCCGAGACCTCGGCCTCATAACGCGCGCATCCCTCACGACAGACGTTCAGAGCCCCCGTACGGCACCGACGCCGTACGGGGGCTCCGCTCATGCGCCCCGGACCACCTGGGTGACCCCGTTGATGATCTGCTGCACGGCGATCGCGGAGAGCATCATGCCCGCGAGCCGTGTCACCAGGACCACGCCGCCGTCCTTGATGACCCGGATGATCAGCAGCGAGTACCGCATCACCAGCCACAGCACGACATGGATCGCGAGGATCGCCACCCATACCGACACCTGCATGGCGGCACTGTCGGCCTTCTGCACGGCGAGGATGACCGACACGATCGCACCGGGCCCCGCCAGCAGCGGCATGCCCAGCGGTACGAGCGCCACGTTGACGTCCTTGGTCTGCTTCGGCTCGTCCGTCTTGCCGGTGAGCAGGTCGAGCGCGATCAGCAGGAGCAGCAGTCCGCCCGCGATCATCAGCGCGGGCACGGAGACGTGCAGGTAGTCGAGGATCTGGTGACCGAGCAACCCGAAGACGGTGATCACGCCGCCCGCGACACAGACGGCCTGGAAGGCCATCCGCTTCTGCACCTTGCCGGGGCGTCCGGCGGTCAGCGCGAGGAAGATCGGAGTGATCCCGGGGGGATCCATGATGACGAAGAGGGTGAGGAAGAGGGAGCCGAAAACGGCAACGTCGAACATCAGTGCAAAGACCTTGTGGGAAAGGGGTGAGAGGTGGACGCGCGGAGGTGATCCTCAGACTCCGCCGGCCCCCGGCACGGGGAACGCCCCGAACGCCCGCCGCGTGATCTCCCCGTACACCTCGGGGTCCGTCGTGTACTCGCCGAGCACGCACGTCTTGCGGCTGCCGTGGTAGTCGCTGGACCCGGTCGTCAGCAGCCCCAGCTCCTTGGCCAGCCCCCGCAGCCGCGCCCGCGCGTCCGCGTCGTGGTCCATGTGGTCGACCTCGATGCCGTCGAGACCGGCGGCCGCCATCTCGGCGATCGCCGAGTCCGGCACCGTGAGCCCCCGCTTCGCCGCTGCCGGGTGCGCGAACACCGTGACTCCGCCGGCGCCCTTGACCAGCCGGATCGCCTCGAAGGGGTCGGTCTCGTGTTTCGCGACGTAGGCCCGGCCGCCGTCGGCCAGCCAGTCAGGGGTGAAGGCGTCGCTCACGCTCGATACGACCCCGAGCTCGACGAGCGCGGTCGCGACATGCGGGCGCCCGACCGAACCGTCCCCGGCGATCCGCGCCACCTGCTCCCAGGTGACCGGTACGCCCAATTCCCGCAGCTTGGCCACCATGCCCCGCGCCCGCGGCACCCGGTCGTCCCGGACCAGCTCACGCTCGGCGAGCAGGGCGGGCTCCTCGGGGTCGAAGAGGTACGCCAGCATGTGCATGCTGATGCCGTCGAACCGGCACGACAGCTCGGCCCCCGTGACCAGCGTCAGCCCCGCCGGCAGCGCGGCGATCGCCTCCGCGTATCCCCGGGTCGTGTCGTGGTCGGTCAGCGCGACAACGTCCAGCCCGGCCGCGGCAGCGTTCCGCACCAGCTCAGCGGGGGTGTCCGTACCGTCGGAAGCCGTGGAGTGACAGTGCAGATCAATACGCACGACACAGACTCCAGACGACGACGGGACGCGGGGGACGCTCAAGGATAACCGGACTTACGGGCTCCCCGTCACAGCCGCACCCACCGAGCACCCCCTACACAACCCACCCAGGGGTGAGGGGAACCGCGCGCTCACCCCCCACGGCCCGCGGACGACAAACCCCCTCCACTCACCCGGCGCTTCACGGCTTGAGCAAGCGCGGCGACAACGCCCCGCACGGCACCAGCTCCAACTCTGCCCCCGCGTCCCGCAGATCCGTCAGCACCAGCTCGTCGTACATCAGCAACCCGGACTGCTCCGGCCACACGACCGCCCACAGCCACAGCCCGCGCGCCTCCCCCGCGAACACCGCGCGGTCGTCCGGTGAACCGGCGACATGCCACAGCGGCGTGGGGCGCCCCGCGGCCAGCACCTTGGCCTGGGGCGGCTTCTCGACGTTCATGTACGGCCCCGGGTCCGGCCCCTCTATGCCCGCGTAGCGCGCGCCGAGGCCGACGCCGAGTTCCTCGGCGACCAGGATCAACTCGCCCATTCCGCCGAGCGGTCCGGGCCCCGAGCAGGCCACGGCGCTGGCGCGGCCGCCGCTGCGGTCGTCGCCGGCGTAGGCGACCCCGGTGAACAGCCAGCCGACCGGGAGCGGCCACGGCATCCAGATGGGCACCTGCGTGCGATGCACCACCACACTGAGGGCCTCGACGCTGGGCGGGATCACGGGCTGCAGCGGATGCACCGTCCCGTGCACATCGCACTGCCAGGAATCGGCGAAGAGTCCGGGAGCCCTGACCCGGCCACCACACTTCGGGCAACTGGGTTCGCCCCTCATAGGGCCCCACGGTCCTACCCCGGCACGCTCACGTCAAGGACGATCACCCGTCCGGAGGGAACTGGTTTCACCAGCGAAAACTAGCTGTAGCTTGCATTATTTAGCCGGACTAACTTATTGTGTGTAGATACCAACTACTTCGGGACGGGAGAAGCAATGGACCCCCTAGACCAAGGAACCGACGCCCGGACCGGCAGTCTCCTGCGGCAGCCCAAGGCCGTCTGGGCGACGGCCGGCGCGTCCGTCGTCGCCTTCATGGGCATCGGACTCGTCGACCCGATCCTGCCGTCCATCGCCCAGGGCCTGAACGCCACGGCCAGCCAGGTCTCCCTGCTCTTCACCTCGTACTTCCTGATCACCGCGATCGCGATGCTGGTCACCGGCTTCGTCTCCAGCCGCATCGGCGGCCGCGGGACCCTGCTGCTCGGCCTCGCCCTCGTCGTGGTCTTCGCCGGTCTCGCCGGCACGTCGGGCTCCGTCGCCGAACTCGTCGGTTTCCGGGCCGGCTGGGGACTCGGCAACGCCCTCTTCGTCTCCACCGCCCTCGCGGTGATCGTCGGCGCGGCGGCCGGCGGAAGCGCGACGGCGATCCTGCTCTACGAGTCCGCCCTCGGACTCGGCATGGCCTGCGGCCCCCTGGTGGGCGCCCTGCTCGGGGACGCCAGTTGGCGCTACCCGTTCTTCGGCACCGCGTTCCTGATGGCGGTCGGCTTCCTGTGCATCACGGCGTTCCTGAAGGAGCAGCCGAAGCCGGCCCGCAAGACCTCGCTGCTCGACCCGGTCAGGGCACTCGGCCACGGCGGCCTCGCGTCCGCGGCGGTCTCGGCGTTCTTCTACAACTACACGTTCTTCACCGTGCTGGCCTTCACGCCGTTCGTACTGAACATGACCCCGTACAAGTCCGGTGCGGTGTTCTTCGCCTGGGGAGTGCTGCTCGCCGTCTTCTCGGTGGTCGTCGCGCCGCGCCTGCAGCGGCGGTTCGGCTCGCTGAAGGTCCTCGGCGGCTCACTGGTCCTGCTCGCCGCGGACGTGCTCGTCCTCGGATACGGCGACCACACGACGGCCGTCGTCTGCACGATCCTGTCCGGCGCCTTCATCGGCGTGAACAACACCGTCTACACCGAGCTGGCCCTCGGGGTCTCCGACGCGCCGCGGCCCGTGGCGAGCGCCGGCTACAACTTCGTGCGCTGGTTCGCCGCGGCGGCCGCCCCCTACTTCGCCCCGAAGATCGAGGAGTGGACCGACATCCACATCCCGTTCGTGGTCGCGGCGGTCACCGCCGTCGTGGGCGCGCTCGTGGTCGTCGTACGGCGCAAGGCCCTCACCCTCCCCCACTCTCGGCTTGGCTCGAGCGGGGGGACCCCCATGGCCGAGGAGCTCCAGGAGCGGCACGCGACCGAGGACGGGGTGGCGGTCTTCGCCAACTGACGCTTTACGGCCACCGCTTGGTGACCTTGCTCACCCGGCGTCGGTGCGGCGTCAGTCGAGCGGGACGGACCTGCGGGAGGGATCCCTCAGGTCCGTCCCGTTCGTCAGCCAGCGTTCCTGGAGGGCCTGGGCACCGTGCACCCGCTTCCAGGCGGCCTCGTTCGGGGTCATCGGCAGCAGCGGCAGGAACCGTACGGGGTCGAGGGGCTCGTCGAGCTCCAGGTCCTCCACCAGGCCGCCGGGCTCGGCGACCAGCACCGAGGTGAACGGGGCGCCGGGCCACAGCGGCTCCCCCACGTCGAGGGAGGCGCCCGGGGCCACGATCACACCCTCGACCTGCGGGGACGCGGCGAGGACCGCGAGCGGGCGGAGCACCTTGCCGGTGTCGGCGAGGCCCGCGCGGACGGAGAGGACCAGCTCGGCGCGGGGGCCCTTGACCGGGTCGGCGAGCATCGCGGTGGGGTCCGACATGGGGTGCGCGGACATGCCGAGCGTGGCGTAGCGGACGACCGCGCCTTCCCTGGAGTCCTCCTGGAAGCGCAGCACCTCGATGCGATCGGTGCCGAGGAAGGTGACCGCGGCGCGCGCGTCCGGTTCGCCCAGCGCGGTGCGCAAACGGGCTTCGACCAGAGGAAGAACATCAGCCATGCCGCGAGCATAGAACTTGCCAGTAGCGGGCAAAGCAACACCTTGACACTTCTGTCGGCTGATACTCTTGCCCGGTGGTTCGGGGCAGCACGCAGAAGCGTCGCCATCAGTCCCGACGCCGCTGAGACTCCCTTACGAGGGACCGGCCGGAGGAGGTGGGGTTGTCATGGATCGAAGTCGACCTGGCAGTACCACCCGCTCTTCCGGCCACTGATGCAGCTGCTCCGGCTGACCGCCGCCTTTCACGCTCGTGTCTTCGCGCGGAAGAGCACTTCGTTTCGCTTTGCCTGATCTATCTGATCTGTCTGATCTGCAGCAGTGACGAAGCTCGCCACCGCGACGGTGCGGTGCTCCCCGCTTTGTGGACGTGCCAAACATCCGCGTTCCAGGACGTCCCCATTCCGGGCAGTTCCACCCGTTCCCCGGCGGCCTTTCGTTGCCCGTACGAAGGAGCCAGCGATGTCGATGATCCGCGACCTGCGCGCCGTGGTCCGTCCGTCCCGTATCTCCCTGCGCAAGGACACCGGCGTCTACGACGCCACACGCGCGCCCGGAACGCCGTCGGCGGTCGTCGACTGCGCCGTCTACCGCGACGGCGCCCGCGTCTACACCGACCCGCCGCTCACCCCGCACGAGGCGATGCGTCAGGTGCGCCGCGACGGCGGCTTCGTGTGGATCGGGCTGCACGAGCCGACCGAGGCCGAATTCGCCGGGATCGCCGGTGAGTTCGGACTGCACCCGCTGGCCGTGGAGGACGCCGTGCAGGCGCACCAGCGCCCCAAGCTGGAGCGCTACGACGACTCGCTGTTCACGGTGTTCAAGACCATCCACTACGTCGAGCACGACCAGCTCGACGCGAACAGCGAGGTCGTCGAGACCGGCGAGGTCATGTGCTTCACCGGCCGGGACTTCTTCATCACCGTCCGGCACGGCGGCCAGGGCTCGCTGCGCGCGCTGCGCCACCGGCTGCAGGACGACCCCGAGCTGCTCGCCAAGGGCCCCTCGGCCGTGCTGCACGCCATCGCCGACCACGTCGTCGACGGGTACATCGCGGTGGCCGACGCGGTGCAGGACGACATCGACGAGGTGGAGACGGAGGTGTTCTCGCCGGGCCGCAAGGGCACCCCGCGCGGCACGGACGCCGGGCGGATCTACCAACTCAAGCGCGAGGTCCTGGAGTTCAAGCGGGCGGTGTCGCCGCTGCTGCGGCCCATGCAGCTGCTGAGCGAGCGTCCGATGCGGCTGATCGACCCGGACATCCAGAAGTACTTCCGGGACGTCGCCGACCACCTCGCGCGCGTCCAGGAGCAGGTCGTCGGCTTCGACGAGCTCCTCAACTCCATCCTCCAGGCCAACCTCGCGCAGGCGTCCGTGGCGCAGAACGAGGACATGCGCAAGATCACGTCCTGGGCCGCCATCATCGCCGTACCGACGATGGTGTGCGGGGTGTACGGCATGAACTTCGACTACATGCCGGAGACGCACTGGCGGTACAGCTACCCGGTGATCATGATGATCACCGGCGTCATCTGCCTGGGCATCCACCGCACCCTGAAGCGCAACGGCTGGCTGTGAGCACGCCTGGTTAGGCTGGGCCCATGACACCTGAGCTGCTCGACCAGGCCCTCGTCGAGGAAGCCACCAAGAAGTCCGGTCTCGTCTGGGTCAAGGGTGCCGGGGCCCCGGCCGCGCGTGCGCTGTGGCACGTGTGGCACGAGGGCGCCGCCTGCCTGGTCGGCGACGGGCCCGGGGAGCAGCCGTTGCCGGGCCTTGCCGACGGGGCCGAGGCCGAGGTGACGGTCCGCAGCAAGGACAAGGGCGGCCGGCTGGTGTCCTGGACGGCGCGGGTCGTGCAGCTCGCACCGGGCTCGGAGGCCTGGGAGGCCGCCGTCGGCGAACTCAAGGGCAAGCGCCTCAACGCGCCCGACGGCGAGGCCATGACGCAGCGTTGGGCACGCGAGTGCCGGGTGCTGCGTCTGGAACCCACGGGCGGGACAGTGCCGTTGCCCGACGGTTCGCTCGCCGCGGTCCCGGTGCCCACGCCCGCGACGACGCGCCGGGAGGTCCCCGCGGGGCTGCCGCGTCTGCTGATGAAGCGGCGCAAGCGGGGATAGAACCTCACGACGTGGGCAGTTGCTTGCCGTAGTCGACCGTCTCGTCCTTCCCCGGCTCGGTCAGGGCGAAGTCCTTGCCCCAGGCCGAGAAGGTCAGGGTGCCCGCGCCCCCGGCCCGCACCAGGCGCAGGGGATACGGCGTGCCCTCCAGGGAGACGTCCAGCGTGCCGCCGGAGCCCTCGTCCCCGGTGATGCGGATGGTGCGGACGCCCGCCTCCTCCCGGTGGCCCTCCGTCCCGAGCGTGCCGTGCAGCGTCAGCAGACTGTCGAGGAGGACGTCCTTGTCCGTGAAACCGCTGAACCTCTTGTACGAGGGGTCGCCCTGCGGCACCTTCACGTACTTGCCGCCCAGCTTGTCGGCGGCCGCCGTGTCCGAGCCGCCGCCCTTGCCGTCCCCGCCGCCGTCCTTCGCGCCGTCCTCGTGCTTCCAGAACTCCGCGCTCGCCTTGAGGTACAGCTCCTCGCCGATGCGCAACAGATGGAACTCGGCGCCCTGCGAGGTGACCGAGCCGCTGCCGCCGTCGGCCTTCAGGCGCATGTCGAGCGTGTACGTGCGCCCGCTGGTGACGACGCTTCCGGACAGGCGCACCGCCGGAGCGGCGTCCGCGGCGGCCCGGGTCTTCGACTGGATCTGCGCGGCGGGCAGCTTGCCCACCCCGTTGGTCCCGGCGTCCGGATCCTCGCTGCACCCCGTCAGGCCCGTTCCCGTCACGACCAGTGCGCACATCGCGCTCACCAGGGCGGCCCTGCGGGTACGGCCCGGGGGAATCGCAGTCACAGGTGGGGCTGCCTTTCTGCGGAGGTGTCCTGAACGGCGTACGGCAGCGTACCGGGGTCGGTCGCCCTCGACGGAGCCAGACCGTCCGGACCGCCCACCAGGGCGTTCCGGATCGGGACGGGCTAGCCTGAAGCCCATTCGAGCAGGCAATACGGAAAAGGGACCCAACCACTTCCACGCGGTACGAAAAGGAAGCTCAGCCATGGCAGCCGGCGCCCCCCGGATCTTCGTCTCGCACCTCTCCGGTGTCGCCGTCTTCGATCCGAACGGCGACCAGGTGGGGCGCGTACGCGATCTGGTCGTCGTGCTGCGCGTCGGGAGGCGACCGCCGAGGATGCTCGGCCTGGTCGTCGAACTCGCCACGCGGCGCCGCATTTTCCTGCCCATGACCCGGGTGACGAGCATCGAGTCCGGACAGGTCATCACCACCGGGGTGCTCAACGTGCGCCGCTTCGAACAGCGGCCCACCGAACGGCTCGTCTTCGGCGACCTCCTCGACCGCCGGGTCACGCTCGTCGAGGCCGGTGTGGAGGTCACCGTCCTCGACCTGTCGGTGCAGCAGCTGCCGGCGCGGCGGGAGTGGGAGATCGACCGGGTCTTCGTGCGCAAGGGCCGCAAGGGCGGCGCGTTCCGGCGCAGCAGGGGCGAGACGCTGACCGTCGAGTGGTCCGCCGTCACCGGCTTCTCCCTGGAGGAGCACGGGCAGGGCGCCGAAAGCCTGCTCGCCACCTTCGAGCAGCTGCGCCCCGCCGACCTCGCCAACATGCTGCACCACCTCTCACCCAAGCGCCGGGCCGAGGTCGCCGCCGCCCTCGACGACGACCGCCTCGCCGACGTCCTGGAGGAGCTCCCGGAGGACGACCAGATCGAGATTCTCGGCAAGTTGAAGGAGGAGCGCGCCGCCGACGTCCTGGAGGCCATGGACCCGGACGACGCGGCCGACCTGCTCTCCGAGCTGCCGACGGAGGAGCAGGAGCGGCTGCTGAACCTGATGCAGCCCAGCGACGCGGCCGACATGCGGCGCCTGCTGTCGTACGAGGAGCACACGGCGGGCGGCCTGATGACCACCGAGCCGATCGTGCTGCGGCCCGACTCGACCGTCGCCGACGCCCTCGCCCGGGTGCGCAACTCCGACCTGTCCCCCGCTCTCGCCGCCCAGGTCTACGTCTGCCGGCCGCCCGACGACACCCCCACCGGCAAGTACCTCGGCACGGTCCACTTCCAGCGCCTGCTGCGCGACCCGCCGTACACCCTGGTCAGCTCGATCCTCGACGACGACCTGCAACCCCTGGCGCCGGACGCGGCGCTGCCCGTGGTCGCCGGGTTCTTCGCGACGTACGACATGGTCGCGGCGCCCGTGGTCGACGAGACCGGGTCACTGCTGGGGGCGGTGACCGTCGACGATGTGCTGGACCACATGCTGCCGGAGGACTGGCGGGAAACGGAGTTCCACCTGGACGAGGGGGGTGTGACCGATGACACCGGAGCGTGAGAGCACCCGCGAGCGGACCCCGGCGGGCGCCACGGCGACCACCCGGACGCGCCCCCGTCTGGACCAGCCGCGCCCCCCGCGCCGCCGGATCCTGCCCGAGTACGACCCGGAGGCCTTCGGCCGGCTGTCGGAGCGCATCGCGCGCTTCCTGGGCACCGGACGGTTCATCGTCTGGATGACGGTCGTCATCATCATGTGGGTGGTGTGGAACATCTTCGCGCCGCACGGCCTGCGCTTCGACGAGTACCCGTTCATCTTCCTGACCCTGATGCTGTCGCTCCAGGCCTCCTACGCGGCCCCGCTGATCCTGCTCGCGCAGAACCGGCAGGACGACCGCGACCGCGTCAACCTCGAACAGGACCGCAAGCAGAACGAGCGGTCCATCGCGGACACCGAGTACCTGACCCGGGAGATCGCCGCGCTGCGCATCGGTCTCGGGGAGGTCGCGACGCGCGACTGGATCCGCTCGGAGTTGCAGGACCTCGTCAAGGAACTGGAGGGGCGCCGGGACGGCCATGTCGTATTCCCGGCGGAACGGCCGGAACGGTCACACGGACGTGACGCAGACGACCGCTGACAGCCTTTCCTACGCCCCGGTACGGCGCCGTACCATCGACCTATGGCTACGGAAGACGCGGTGCGCGAGGCACTGGCGACGGTGAACGACCCCGAGATCAACCGACCCATCACCGAGCTCGGGATGGTCAAGTCGGTGGACATCGGGGCGGACGGAGCGGTCGCGGTCACCGTGTACCTGACGGTCTCCGGCTGCCCGATGCGCGACACCATCACGCAGCGCGTGACGGAGGCGGTGTCGCGGGTCGAGGGCGTCACCCGCGTCGACGTCACGCTCGACGTCATGAGCGACGAGCAGCGCAAGGAGCTGGCGACCGCCCTGCGCGGCGGCCAGACCGAGCGCGAGGTCCCCTTCGCCAAGCCCGGCTCCCTCACCCGCGTGTACGCGGTCGCCTCCGGCAAGGGCGGCGTCGGCAAGTCGTCGGTGACGGTGAACCTGGCGGCGGCGATGGCGGCGGACGGTCTGAAGGTCGGTGTGGTCGACGCCGACATCTACGGTCACTCCGTGCCCCGCATGCTGGGCGCGGACGGCCGCCCCACCCAGGTCGAGAACATGATCATGCCGCCGTCCGCGAACGGCGTGAAGGTCATCTCGATCGGCATGTTCACCCCGGGCAACGCCCCGGTCGTCTGGCGCGGCCCGATGCTCCACCGCGCCCTCCAGCAGTTCCTGGCGGACGTGTACTGGGGCGACCTGGACGTCCTCCTCCTCGACCTCCCGCCCGGCACCGGCGACATCGCCATCTCCGTGGCCCAGCTGGTCCCGAACGCCGAGATCCTGGTCGTCACCACGCCTCAGCAGGCGGCGGCCGAGGTCGCCGAGCGGGCGGGCTCCATCGCCGTGCAGACCCACCAGAAGATCGTCGGCGTCGTCGAGAACATGTCCGGCCTGCCCTGCCCGCACTGCGGCGAGATGGTCGACGTCTTCGGCACGGGCGGCGGCCAGGTCGTCGCCGACGGCCTCACCCGCACCACCGGCGCCACCGTCCCCGTCCTCGGCAACATCCCCATCGACGTCCGCCTCCGCGAGGGCGGCGACGAGGGCAAGCCGGTCGTCCTCACCGACCCGGACAGCCCGGCGGGCGCGGCCCTGCGCGCGATCGCGGGGAAGCTCGGGGGACGCCAGCGGGGCCTTTCGGGACTGTCCTTGGGAATCACACCCAAGAACAAGTTCTGAGCTTCTCAACATCTGTCTGAAGTCCGATGGCGAGGGGCGCCGGAAACCAACGGCGCCCCTTTCCTCATGCGTACCCGGCGATGTCCTTGATCGTGGCGAAGCCGAGCCCGTACGCGCTCATCCCTCTCCCGTACGCCCCCACATGCACCCCCTGCTCGGTGGATCCCGCCAGCACCCACCCGAACTCCGACTCACGGTAGTGAAACGGCGTCGGCGTCCCGTCCACCGGCAGGGACAGCGTCGACCACTCCGCCCCGGACAGATCGTCCGCCAGCGCCCACGCCGTCTCCGTCTGCTGTTCCAGCCAGTCGTCCCGCAGGCTGTGGTCCATCTGCCCGGGCCAGGTGAAGGACAGCAGCCCCACCCCCGCGAGCCACGCCGCCGAGGACACCGACGTGGCCTCCAGCAGGCCCGTACCGTCCGCACTGCGCCGCACCGGATTCGCCGCGACGGTCACCACGACCGCGAACCTCTCCCGGTCCTCGGCCGTCGACTCGTTGCGTACGGAGGGCTCGTCACCGTGTCCGATGGAACCGTGTTCCACGGCCCCGTCGGCCGCCGTCCCGACCTGCATCAGCCAGCGCGGCCCGGTGAACGCCTCGTCGAGGCCGTACCACGGGAAGGGCGCCAGCAGGTAGCCGTCGACCGTGCGCCGGGCGGAGGGGACCTGCTGTCCGCCCTCCGCGGCCGGCGCCTGCGCGACTGCCCGACTTGTCGTCTCCATCTGCCCGGACGCCTCCTCGCTCTCGTCGGACCAGAGCGGCCCGCCCCCCTTCGGGCGTACTCCTTCGGTCCGCACAACAACTCGGCAGCATAGCCACCCCGCTCCGAGCTGCGGGGAAACCGCCCGGCGCGTGGGTCGCTCCGGCAGCGCGTTCCCGCCGCGCGCGGCCGGGACGCCGTATGAAACGCGTCACGTACGCGAAGAGCCGCACGTCTCTGACGTGCGGCTCAGCGGTATGAAGTGCGGTGCGAGCGGGGGCTCCGGTACGCCGGTCAGGTGGCGTCCGCGTCGAAGGGCGGGCGGTCGTCCTTGCCGGGCTCCTCCGGCTTCTTGGACATGTCGACGCGGCCGTTCGAGGACCCCGAGGAGGATGAGGAGGCTGCGGAGCCCGAGGAGGACTCCGACTCGCGGCCGTGGACGGCGTCCGTGACCTCGGCCATCTCCTTCTTCAGGTCGAACCCGTTACGGATCTCCTTGAGCCCCAGGTCGTCGTTGTCCAGCTGCTTGCGGATGAACGTCTTGGGGTTGAGGTCCTCGAACTCGAAGTCCTTGAACTCCGGGCCGAGCTCGCTCCGGATGTCCTGCTTCGCGCTCTCCGAGAACTCGCGGATCTTGCGGATCGTCCGTGTGACGTCCTGGATGACCTTCGGGAGCTTGTCCGGACCGAAGACGAGCACGGCAAGGACAACGAGCGTAATCAGCTCGAGCGGTCCTATGTCATTGAACACCTGAAGCTCCTTGCGATGTCCGGGCCGGGTCCACGGTACCTGTCGCACCTGTCCGACCGGTACCGTTCTGAGCTGTCCACGTGAAGGCGGCCGACCGGTTTTTCGCGTTGTTTGCCTTGTCGGGCCCTGTTTCGGCCACATCCTGTGACGTTTCTGTCAATCGCGGGTCAGCTGCCGGCGGAGCCGAGCACCAGCGAGACCGTCCTCTCCTTGCCGTCGCGTTCGATGGTCAGCTCCAGGCGGTCGCCGGGACGGTGGGCGCGGGTCTTGACGATGAGCTCCTCGCCGGAGTGGACGCGCTGGCCGTCGACCTCGGTGATGAGGTCGCGCGCCTTGAGGCCGGCCCGGTCGCCGGGGCCGCCCGCGTTGACCGCCGGGCCACCGTCATGGCCCTTGGTGTTGATCCGGGCGCCGTCGCCCGTGTAGTCCATGTCGAGGGTGACGCCGATGACCGGGTGGGTCGCCCTGCCGGTGTTGATCAGTTCCTCGGCGACGCGTTTGCCCTGGTTGACGGGTATCGCGAAGCCGAGTCCTATGGAGCCGGCCTGGCCGCCGGCCGTGTCCGAGCCGTCGTCGGCGGAGCGGATGGCGGAGTTGATGCCGATGACACGGGCCCGCGAGTCGAGCAGCGGGCCGCCGGAGTTGCCGGGGTTGATCGGGGCGTCGGTCTGCAGGGCGTCGACGTACGACACGTCGCTGGTGTCACCGGTCTCGCCGCCCGCGGTGATGGGCCGCTCCTTGGCGCTGATGATGCCGGAGGTGACGGTGCCCTCCAGGTCGAAGGGGGCGCCGATGGCGACGACCGGGTCGCCGACCTGGACGTTGTCGGAGTTGCCCAGCGGGAGGGGCTTGAGGCCCGTCACGCCGGTCACCCTCACGACGGCGAGGTCGTACCCGCTGTCCCGCCCGGTGACCTCGGCCCTCGCGGTCTCGCCCCCGTTGAAGACGACGGTGATCTCGCCGTTGTCCCCGGCGGGCTCGACGACGTGGTTGTTGGTGAGGATGTGACCCCGGGTGTCCAGCACGAAGCCGGTTCCGGTGCCCTGCTCCTCGCTGCCGCGGACGTGCAGGGTCACGACGCTGGGCAGCGCCCGCGCCGCGATCCCGGCCACACTGTCCGGGGCCCGGCCGGCCGGCTCGGCCGCGGCCTGCGGCAACTCCACGCTGCCGACCCCGCCGTTCCGCTCCAGGTACGCCCCCACGACGCCCCCGAGCCCACCGGCAACGAGCGCCAGCACAACGGCCCCACCGACGAGGATCCTCCTCCCCCGCCTACGCCGTTGCTCCTGACGGGGCACGGCCGCACCGGTCTGCTGGAGCGCGGCCCCGGGCAGGGCGGCCCCGGCGAGGGGCGTGGCGGACCAGGGGTCGTAACGCCGCCAGGGATCGGCGGAGCTGTCCGACGCCCCCGGTGCCTCCCCGGACGGCACCGGACCGGGCACGTCGCCCGGCGCGGCGACAACGGGGGACGGTGCGGTGACAACGGGGGACGGTGCGGTGACGGCAGGGTCGCCCGGGACTGCCGGGGGTTCCGGAACCGTGGGAGCGGAACCCTGCGGGGCGGCCGGGTCGACGACAGCGGGCGTGGGGGGCGGGGCGGACACATCGACGACAGCGGGCGCCGGCGCCCCGGCACCGGGTGGCCGGCCGAGATCCACGGGAGCGGCCGGATGCGCGGGCGGGACCTCCGCGGCAGCGGCCTGCACCGAAGCGGTCGCCGGATGCTGCACCGGCGGCGCCGGCGCCCAGGGCCCGGGCTCGCCATAGGGCGGGGTGCTGTAGGGGTCGGGGTCGTGCAACGGCTTGGGCCGCTCGGCAACCGCCGCCGGCGCAGGCATCACGTCAGCGGTCGACGCGGCCGAGGAAGCAGCCTCGGCCACATCACCGGCACCGCTGCTCACCGAAGGCTCGCTCAGGACGTAGTCACCCTCGTCACCCTCCCCCGCCCCGGTGGCCTCCCCGGCGTCGGAGCCAGGACGCGCCGAAGGCTCGGTCAGCTCGTAATCGCCCTGGCCCGCGCTCCCGGCCCGCTCCCCGAAGGGCTTTCGTGGCGTCACCTCGCCGGAGGTGTCCTCGTTCATGCTCTCCCCACAGCCGGCCGTGGCACGGCACACGTCGGCGTTGGCCACAGATGATCTGCCCGGCGCGCCCGACGCAGGGTCATGGACGCAGCTCACCCTGGATTCAACCAGGTTCCCGGGCGGCGTGGGACTGGCCGGGTCAGCGGGCCCGGTCGGAGGACGGCGAGGGCGTCGGAGCGGTGCCGGGGACGGGTGCGGCGAGCAGGCCGGGGATCTCGGCCTCGGGAGCCGGGGTCGGAGTCCACGCGGTCAGGGCGATCGGCGGGGGCGCGGTGAGCGGACGTATCAGAGGGGACATCGCGGCCGCGCCGGCCACCACGGGTGCGGTGAGCGCGTGCAGGGTTTCCGGGTGGTGCCGACCGGCTCCCGGGAAGGGCACACCGGGCAGCAGGGGCGCGGAGACCTCCGTCGGGGCCACCGGGGTGTCGCCGAGCGCGCTCTGTGCGCCGCCCTGGGCGACCAGGGGGCCGACCGCGCGGCGGCGCAGCGTCTCGGGCACCGCCGCCGCACCCGTGCCCTGGGTCCGCGCGGGGGTCACATTGCTCCCGCCGGAGCCGCCACGCGCCTCGGGGTCCGTGGGCACTCCGCCGGTCATGCCGCCCAGCGCGATCGCGGCCAGCGACACCGCCCCGGCGGCGACGAAGGCGAACCGCAGCCCGCGCGACCGCTCGGCGTCGCCCCGCCCCGCGGCGTGGATGGGGAAGCCGCGGTCCGGGGAGGAGGGCGCGAGGACGGAGCCGTGCCCGCGGGCGGGGACGTAGCCGAACTCGAAGGTATCTCTGCGTCTCACTCCGAAGATCCCGCCGGCCCCGGGCTGTCCGGAGAATCCGTCGAAGCCTCCCCCGTCGAGCGGCGAGCCACCGCCGTCCGGGTCACCTCCCCCGGGCAGCCCCTGGAGACGTGCCAGGAAGCTCTCGGAGGGGGTGGGAGGGGCGACCTCCGCGAAGACGGTCTTCAGCCGGCGCTGCGCGTCGACCTCCGCCTTGCACTTCGGGCAGGTGGCCACATGGGCCAGGACGCGCTCACGCGTGTCATGACCGAGCTCTCCGTCCACCAAGGCGGAGAGTCGGTCTCCCAGATGCTGCTCCGCGAGGTGCCCCTCGCCCGGTTTCGGCCGTGATCCGTTCACGCGGTCGCGCCCCCTCCCCCCAGCGCGGGGATACGGGGCACGAAGGACCGGCGCTCGGCACGGGCCTCCGGCGAACGGTGCGCCAGGGCCTTGCGCAGCTGGGAGCGGCCACGGTGGATACGGGAGCGGACCGTGCCCAGCTTGACGCCGAGGGTCGCGGCGATCTCCTCGTAGGACAGTCCCTCGATGTCGCACAGGACGACCGCGGCGCGGAACTCGGGCGCGAGGGTGTCGAGGGCCTGCTGGATGTCCGCGTCGAAGTGCGCGTCGTTGAAGACCTGCTGGGGGGAGGGATCCCGGCTGGGCAGTCGCTCGGCCGCGTCCTCGCCGAGGGCGTCGAAGCGGATGCGCTGCTTGCGGCGGACCATGTCCAGGAACAGGTTGGTGGTGATGCGGTGCAGCCAGCCCTCGAAGGTCCCCGGCGTGTAGGTCGACAGGGAGCGGAAGACGCGGACGAAGACCTCCTGGGTGAGGTCCTCGGCGTCGTGCTGGTTGCCGGTGAGGCGGTACGCCAGCCGGTAGACCCGTCCGCTGTGCGTGCTGACGATCTCCTCCCAGGTGGGCGGAGTCCACGCCTGCCCGTCCGCGTCGGTGGAGAAGGTCGCGGTCTGGGCCTGGTCAGCGGCGTGGCTGTGGTCAGCAGCGGTGTTGTTCACGGATTTCGGCCTACCCGCCGATCCGAGGAAGCGCCGCAGCGCTCCTCTCCGATCCACAGGCGCAGCCGCACCTCCCCTGTCGGCTCTGGTGGTGTCCAGTGGAGCCCCTACCATAGCCACCTCGCCCGTTAGCTCCGGATAAGCGGTTTTACGAGAATTTGATCTGGGCTGACACGGCTCATACGGCTGCGTCAGGACTTGCTCGGCGTCCCGCCCGTCGTCGTGATCCAACTGTGTCTCCCCGGTCGTCTCTCCCACCCTTCTAAACGCCCGGTCCCATCTGCGGGTTCCCGACGCCAACGGATACAGTCACGCCGAGGCAACCACGGGGACAGGAGAGGGTCATTACCGGCAACCGGCAGACGAGCTGGGCGTTCGCCGACGCCTATGTCGCCGAGGACGAAGCACTGCACTGGGCCCGGGACCGGGCCCGCGAGGCAGGGCTGCGCTCGGTGACGCCCGGCACGGGCGCCGCGCTGCGGTTGCTCGCCGCCTCCGTGGACGCGAAGGCGGTCGCGGAGATCGGTACCGGGACCGGTGTCTCCGGCATCCACCTGCTGCACGGCATGCGGCCGGACGGCGTCCTGACGACCGTGGACCCGGAGCCGGAGCACCAGCAGTTCGCGCGGCAGGCGTTCCGCGCCTGCGGCTTCGCCAGCAACCGGGCCCGCTTCATCCCCGGCCGCGCGCTGGACGTGCTGCCCCGGCTCGCGGACGCGGGCTATGACCTGGTCTTCTGCGACGGCGACCGCCTGGAGTTCCTCGACTACCTCGCTGAATCGTTGCGGCTGCTGCGGCCCGGCGGGCTGGTCGTCTTCGAGGGCGTCTTCGCCAATGGCCGCACCGTGGACTCGGGCCCGCAGCCCACTGAGGTCATAAGGATCCGGGAACTGCTGCGCGCGGTGCGCGAGAGTCAGGAACTGGTGCCGTCACTGCTCCCTGTGGGTGACGGCCTGCTGTGCGCGGTCAAACGATAAGGACCGCGCTGCCTCTTGAGAGTGGTGAGAAGTCCCCCGGAAAACCGCCGGGGGAACCGGAAAAATAGTGTGGCGGCCCGGAAAATCAGCCGCCCCGGCATCGGAATGCGATGCCGGGGCAGTGAAAGGGTATGGTCGCTTGCGCGTCAGCCGACAACCTTCTTGAGGGCGTCGCCGAGGGCGTCCGCCTCGTCGGGGGTCAGCTCGACGACGAGCCGTCCGCCGCCTTCGAGCGGAACGCGCATGACGATGCCCCGCCCCTCCTTGGTCACCTCGAGCGGACCATCGCCCGTCCGCGGCTTCATGGCCGCCATGCTCGTTCCCCTTCCTGAAACCAGCTCATCGTCAAGGCCGACGGCCCGCGAGGGCACGCGCGATCCAGAGAGGGACCCGCGACACCGGCATCGAACACATTGCTTCCAGGCCATTATCCCGCATCTCAGGACCCGATGACCAACATCAGTCGGCATCACTTGGGCAACGCGCGCGAGCAAAACCACTCAATTCGGCGATGTGACTGCGATACTGCGCGGCCGCACGGAGTTCGGCGGACCGAAAACCTCCGTGAACTCTTTGACGCAGGTCACACGTCCGGTACGGGCCGTGGGCGGCGAACTCCGCCATGCTGTTCCTTCGTACAGACGACGTACTGACGGGTACGTCGAAGCCGTGACATCGGAGGGGATACCCCATGGCCGACACCGTGCTCTACGAGGTGAACGACGGGCTCGCGACGATCACGCTGAACCGCCCCGAGGCGATGAACGCGCTGAACGTCGCGACCAAGGTCGCCCTCCGGGAGGCGGTCCGCACGGCGGCGGACGACGACGCCGTACGGGCGGTGCTGCTGACGGCCGCCGGGGACCGGGCGTTCTGTGTGGGCCAGGACCTCAAGGAGCACATCGGGCTCCTGATGGAGGGCTCGGGGCAGGTCATGAGCACGGTCAAGGAGCACTACAACCCGATCGTGCGGGCGCTGACGGAGATGGCGAAGCCGGTGGTCGCCGGCGTGAACGGGGTGGCGGCGGGCGCCGGCTTCGGTTTCGCCCTCGCCGCGGACTACCGGGTGGTCGCGGACACGGCCGCCTTCAACACGTCGTTCGCGGGGGTGGCGCTGACCGCGGACTCCGGCGTCTCGTGGACCCTGCCGCGGGTGGTCGGTCCCGGGCGCGCCACTGACCTGCTGCTGTTCCCACGGAGCGTCAAGGCGCAGGAGGCGTACGAGCTGGGTATCGCCAACCGGGTCGTGCCCTCGGCGGAGCTGCGTGCGGAGGCCGAGAAGGTCGCGCGGGAGCTTGCGCAGGGGCCGACCGTGGCGTTCGGGGCGATCAAGGAGGCGGTGGGGTACGGGATGACCCACTCCCTGGCCGAGACGCTGGAGAAGGAGGACGAGCTTCAGACGCGGGCGGGGGCGGCGGAAGATCACGCGATCGCGGTGCGGGCGTTCGTGAACAAGGAGAAGCCGAAGTACTCGGGGCGGTAGGCAGGGGGCCGCGGCGCCGTTGCGGACTGCTGGGTTCGTTGTGGTTGTTCGCACCCACGCGGCCGAGCCGCAGTTCGATACAGCCCCACGGCCCCTTACCGGCTCACGCACGTTTCCAAGTGATCGTTGACCAACCCGCACGCCTGCATCAGCGCGTACGCCGTCGTCGGGCCCACGAAGCGCAGGCCCCTCTTCTTCAGGGCCTTGGACAGGGCCGTCGACTCCGAAGTGATCGCGGGGACGTCGGCCAGGGTCTTCGGGACGACGTGGACGGCTGGGTCCGGGGCGTGGGACCAGATGAGTTCGTCAAGGTCGCCGGGGGCCCAGTCGGCCAGGGCGCGGGCGTTGGCCAGGGTCGCGTCGATCTTGGCTCGGTTGCGGATGATGCCGGGGTCGGCGAGGAGGCGCTCGCGGTCCTCGTCGGTGAAGGCGGCGACCGAGGCGATCTTGAAGTCGGCGAAGGCGGTACGGAAGCCTGGGCGGCGGCGCAGGATGGTGATCCAGGACAGGCCGGACTGGAAGGCCTCCAGGCTGAGGCGTTCGAAGAGCGCGTCGTCGCCGTGGACCGGGCGGCCCCACTCCTCGTCGTGGTACGTGACGTAGTCCGGCGTGGACAGCGCCCAGGGGCAGCGCAGCGCGCCGTCGGAGCCCGCGAGGGCGGTGCCGTCGCTCACTGGTGGTCCTCCGGCCGGGACTTCTCCATGGAGATGTGGGCCGCGGCGGCCTGGGCGCCGGCCAGCGCGGACTCCAGGTCGGCGATGCGGGCGTCTCGCTCCGCGAGCTCGGCGGCCACGCGATTGAGCGCGTCGTCGACGTCGGCCATGCGGTAGCCGCGGGCGGCGAGGGGGAAGCGGAGGTGGTCGACGTCGGCGCGGTGGATCGGGCGGTCCACCGGGAGCGGGTCGTGGAGCCGCTGGGGCGCTGCCTCGGGGAGCGGGCCGGTGCCCTCGCCGCCGCCGACCACCGCGAGTGTCACCGCGGCGACCACGACGGCGAGCGCGATGACCAGGAACAGGAACATAACCATGGCTTGAGGCCCCACGCTCTGTGTGCTCGAAGTCGAATGTGTCAGGGTCCGATCGTGCCATGCGCGTCCGACAGTTAGGGTCGCAGGCGGGCGAAGAGCAGGACGAACCACAGGTCGTACTAGGAGTGTGCACACGGGATGCTCAGGCTGGGCAGGCGGGAATTCGAACCGCGCGAGCCGGTGGTCATGGCGATCGTGAACCGGACCCCGGACTCCTTCTACGACCAGGGGGCCACGTTCCGCGACGAGCCGGCCCTCGCGCGCGTGGAGCAGGCGGTGGCCGAGGGGGCCGCGATCATCGACATCGGCGGGGTCAAGGCGGGCCCCGGCGAGGAGGTGACCGCCGAGGAGGAGGCGCGGCGGACGGTCGGCTTCGTGACGGAGGTACGGCGGCGCTTCCCCGACGTCGTCATCAGCGTGGACACCTGGCGGGCCGAGGTCGGGGAAGCGGTCTGCGAGGCCGGCGCCGACCTGCTGAACGACGCGTGGGGCGGGGTGGACCCCCGGCTCGCGGAGGTCGCGGCACGCTACGGGGTGGGCCTGGTGTGCACCCACGCGGGCGGCGCGGAGCCTCGGACCCGGCCGCACCGGGTGACGTACGACGACGTCATGGCGGACATCCTGCGGGTGACCGTCGGTCTGGCCGAGCGGGCGGTGTCGCTGGGCGTGCCGAGGGAGTCGGTGCTGATCGACCCCGGTCACGACTTCGGCAAGAACACCCGGCACAGCCTGGAGGCCACCCGGCGGCTGGACGAGATGGTCGCCACGGGGTGGCCCGTGCTGGTGTCGCTGTCGAACAAGGACTTCGTCGGGGAGACGCTGGACCGCCCCGTGAAGGAACGGGTGGTGGGCACGCTCGCGACGACCGCGGTGTCGGCCTGGCTGGGGGCCCAGGTGTACCGGGTGCACGAGGTGGCGGAGACCCGTCAGGTGCTGGACATGGTCGCGTCGATCGCGGGCCACCGCCCACCGGCGGTGGCCCGGCGCGGGCTGGCGTGAGGGAGGCCTACCGGCCCGCCTCCTTCGAGACCAGCGCCACCGCCTCGTCCACGTCGTCCGTCACATGGAACAGCAGGAGGTCGTCCGGTGCGGCCTTGCCCTGGGCGATCAGGGTGTTCTTCAGCCAGTCGATGAGGCCGCCCCAGTAGTCGGTGCCGAACAGGACGATGGGGAAGCGGGTCACTTTCTGGGTCTGGACGAGGGTGAGGGCCTCGAAGAGTTCGTCGAGGGTGCCGAGTCCGCCGGGGAGGACCACGAAGCCCTGCGCGTACTTGACGAACATCATCTTCCGCACGAAGAAGTAACGGAAGTTGAGGCCGATGTCGACGTAGGGGTTGAGGCCCTGCTCGAAGGGGAGCTCGATGCCGAGGCCGACCGAGATGCCGCCCGCCTCGCTCGCGCCCTTGTTGGCGGCCTCCATGGCGCCGGGGCCGCCGCCCGTGATCACGGCGAAGCCCGCCTCGACCAGACCGCTGCCCAGCCGGACTCCGGCCTCGTACTCCGGCGACTCCGCAGAGGTCCTGGCCGAGCCGAACACGCTGATCGCGGGTGGGAGTTCGGCGAGCGTGCCGAACCCCTCGATGAACTCCGACTGGATGCGCAGCACGCGCCAGGGGTCGGTGTGCACCCAGTCCGACGGGCCGCCCGCGTCCAGGAGGCGCTGGTCCGTCGTGCTCGCCGTGACCTGACCGCGTCTCCGGAGGACCGGTCCCAGGCGCTGTTCCTCCGGCGGCTGCTTCTTCCCCTCGGGGTTACCGGTAGCCATGTGCGCTCCCTCCGCTTGCCTGTTTCCACCTCAGCGTAGATCTACGCGGGTTACGTACGGGGGACGTCCGCACGTCTGCCGTACAGCGTCGTCACGCCGTCAGCCAGGCGCGCAGCCGCTCCTCACCGGCGATGATCTTCGCGGTATCCACCCGCTCGTCCCGCTTGTGCGCCAAGTGGGGGTTGCCGGGTCCGTAGTTGACGGCCGGGACCCCGAGCGACGAGAAGCGGGAGACGTCCGTCCAGCCGTACTTCGGCTGCGGGGTGCCGCCCACGGCCTCGATGAACGCCGCCGCGGCCGGGTGGGAGAGGCCGGGCAGGGCGCCGGGGCTGTGGTCGTCCACCACGAACTCGGCCACGCCACAGTCGGCGAAGACCTCCTCGACGTGGGCTATGGCCTCCTGGGGCGTGCGGTCGGGCGCGTAGCGGAAATTGACCGTGACCACGCACTCGTCGGGGATCACGTTCCCGGCGACGCCACCGCTGACGCCCACGGCGTTGAGGCCCTCCCGGTACTCCAGGCCGTCGATCACCGGGTAGCGCGGCTCGTACGAGGCCAGGCGGGCCAGAACGGGGGCCGCCGCGTGGATCGCGTTGGAGCCCATCCAGCCGCGGGCCGAGTGCGCGCGCTCGCCCTTCGTCCTCAGCAGCACCCGCAGGGTGCCCTGGCAGCCGCCCTCCACCTGGCCGTCCGACGGCTCCAGCAGGATCGCGAAGTCGCCCTCCAGCCATTCGGGGTGGGCCTCGGCGACGTGCTTGAGGCCGTTGAGATCGGCGGCGACCTCTTCGTTGTCGTAGAAGACGAAGGTCAGGTCGCGGTTGGAGGCCGGGACGGTCGCCGCGATGCGCAGCTGGACCGCCACGCCCGACTTCATGTCGCAGGTGCCGCAGCCCCACAGGACGCCGTCCGCGTCGAGCCGGGAGGGGACGTTGTCGGCGATCGGGACGGTGTCGATGTGGCCGGCGAGGATCACACGCTCGGAGCGCCCCAGGTTCGTCCGGGCGATCACGTTGTTGCCGTAGCGCTCCACCGTCAGGTGCGGCAGCGTGCGCAGGGCGGCCTCGACGGCGTCCGCGAGCGGCTTCTCGGTGCCGCTCTCCGAGGGGAAGTCGACGAGACGCGCGGTGAGCGCGGCGACGTCCAGCGTGAGGTCAAGCGAGGTGTCGGCCATGGCGACGACCCTAACCCGCCAAGCTGAGGAACACGGTCCGAACCCGGCTCGGCTGCGACCGTACTCTCCAGTACCTTGTACGCGTGCCAGAGCAGTCCCCCTCCTCCCCCAAACGCCGCGGCCGTCTCCTGCGTTACGGAGCGGCCTTCGTCGCCCTGTCGTCGGTGACCGGCTATCTCGCGGTGCAGTACGTCACCGGAGGCGCCGGCAATCCGGGGTGCAAGGTCGTCTCCGGCACGGGCCGGGGGAGCTATGAGTTCTCGCCCGAGCAGGCGGTGAACGCGGCGACGATAGCGGCGGTCGGCACCAATCGCGGCATGCCCGAGCGGGCCGTGACCATCGCGCTCGCGACCGCGCTCCAGGAATCGGGCCTGCGCAACATCGACCATGGTGACCGCGACTCACTGGGCCTGTTCCAGCAGCGGCCCTCGCAGGGCTGGGGAACCCCGGACGAGATCATGGACCCGATCTACTCGGCGGACATCTTCTACAAGCACCTCGCCAAGGTCCGCGACTACACCGGCCTGCCCCTGACCGTCGCCGCGCAGCGCGTGCAGCGCAGCGGCTACCCGGAGGCGTACGCCAAGCACGAGCCGGACGCCACGCTGCTCGCCGCCGCGCTCACCGGGCAGGCGGCGGCCACGCTGACCTGCGAAGGGCGTCCCGGAGCCACCCCGACCGGGGGGCCGGACGCGGTGCGTGCGGCGCTCATGAGGGACTTCGGGCGGGGCGCCGTGCAGGAGGCCGCGGCCGAAGTGGGGGCCCGGAAGTCGCCCTCGCCGTCGGCGAGCGCCACGCCGACCGCGCGAACCGACGGTCGGACCGTGACCGTGCCGGTGCCCGAGGAGGCGAAGGACGCGTCCGGGCGCGACGCGCGGGAGCGGGGGTGGCAGTTCGCCCACTGGGCCGTGGCCAACGCCTCCGCGCTGCACATCGAGCGGGTGTCGTACGCCGGTCGGGAGTGGACCGCCGGGAACACGGACAGCCGGTGGCGAACGACCCGTACCGAGGACGCGGCCGGGGCGGGCCAGTCGGCGGGCGCGGGCGCGGGTTCGGTGCGGATCGTGACAGCGCGGTAGATCTCGATCTCGCCGTGCATCGTGCTCGCTCCGTGGACCATGATCGGGCAGACGTGCGGGGCGTCCCCCTCGGGTGTTACCTGGGCGACAGGGCGCACGGGGTCTCGCGCGCCCGGCCCCGCATAGGCCCGGAACCCTTGAGAACAAAGGGCCGGAAGGATTCAGCGGGCTGTTGCTCGGGGTGCAATTTGCCCGCTTTTGTCCGTAGCTGATTATGCGACGCATTGCCAACTCTTTACGTTGGGGCGCCGCAACCTTCGCGGAGTTCGAGCGGTAGTCACTGCGTCCGAGGTCGGACACGTCAACGTCCTCTCCCGTCAAAGGAGCATCATGACCCTCCCCCTGACCCGTCGGATCGCCCGTGTCGCGCTGATCGTCGCAGCGGGAGCGGCCGCCGGGGCCGGTGCGGCCGGCTCCGCCAGCGCGGCCGCCGAACTGCCCGCCACCCCCAACCTCGGCGGAGTCACCGCCCTGGACGGGGCGACCACCGGCACCCCCGTCGACGGTGCGACCAAGCACGTCACCGGGCTCGCGGACAAGACCGGCGGCAAGGCCGTGAAGAAGGCCGCGCCGACTGCGCAGAAGGCCGCCGGTGAGGCCGCCGGGTCCGCCGGGGACGTCCTCGGGGACACCACGTCGACCGCGACGAAGGGTGGGCTGCCGACGGACTCCCTCGCGAAGGGCGCGAAGCGTGGCCTGCCGGGTGGGCTGCCGATCGGTGGCTGAACCATCGCGTGACGGCGGCGGGGCTCAGGATGCCTTCCTGGGCCCCGCCGCCTTTTGGTGCATGCGGGGGCCGGGGCGGGTTTCAGCCGCGCCCGGCACTGCCGGCTCCGCCCACGCGGGTCACTTGAGGCGCTCCACCGCTGCCCTCACGCGCTCGTCCGTCGCCGTCAGGGCCACGCGTACGAAGGTCGCGCCCGCCTCGCCGTAGAAGTCGCCCGGCGCGACCAGGATGCCCAAGTCGGCCAGGTGGGCCACGGTGGCCCAGCAGGACTCGTTCCTGGTGGCCCACAGGTAGAGGCTGGCCTCGCTGTGTTCGATGCGGAAGCCGTGGGAGAGCAGGGCCTCGCGCAACAGGGTCCGGCGGGCGGCGTAGCGGTCGCGCTGGGCGCGGACGTGGTCGTCGTCGCCGAGGGCCGCGACCACCGCCGCCTGGGTCGGCGCGGACGTCATCATGCCGCCGTGCTTGCGGATCTCCAGCAGGGGCGCGAGGACCTCCGGGTCACCGGCGAGGAAGGCCGCCCGGTAGCCGGCGAGGTTGGAGCGCTTGGAGAGGGAGTGGACGGAGACGATGCCGTCGTAGGAGCCGCCGTTGACGTCCGGGTGCAGGACGGAGACGGGGTCGGCCTCCCAGCCCAGTTCGAGGTAGCACTCGTCGGAGAAGACGAGCACGCCGTGTTCCCGGGCCCAGGCGACGATCCCGGTCAGTTCCTCCTTGGAGAGGACCTTGCCCGTGGGGTTGGACGGGGAGTTCAGCCAGAGGAGCCTGAGGTTGGTGGGGTCCAGGTCCGTGGGATCGTCGTAGACCTCGTACTCGGCCCGGGCCAGGCGGGCACCGACCTCGTACGTGGGGTAGGCCAGGCGCGGGTAGGCCACCTTGTCGCCGGGTCCCAGACCCAGCTGGGTGGGGAGCCAGGCGACGAGTTCCTTGGAGCCGACGATCGGCAGGACGTGGCGGTGGGTGACGTCACGGGCGCCGAGCCGGCGCTCCACCCAGGCGGTGATCGCGTCACGCAGCTCGGGCGTGCCCCAGACCGTCGGGTAGCCCGGGGAGTCGGCCGCCGCGATCAGCGCCTTCTGGATCAGCTCGGGCACCGGGTCGACCGGCGTACCGACGGAGAGGTCGACGATGCCGTCCGGGTGGGCGGCCGCCGTCGCCTTGTAGGGGGCCAGCTTGTCCCAGGGGAACGTGGGAAGACGGTCGGAGACTGCGGACACGCGGTCGGAGACTGCGGACACGTGAGTGGCTCACTTTCTGTACGTACGGCAAACGCCTCGGTCCCGTACGGCCGTGATCACGAGCGATCAGGCCGTACGGGACCGAGGCGGCGCATGCGGGACCGCTGTCCGGCCTACTCGGCCTGCGGCGGCAGCGCGGCGATGAAGGGGTGGTCCCGCTCGATCAGCCCCAGCTTGCTGGCGCCGCCCGGCGAGCCCAGCTCGTCGAAGAACTCGACGTTCGCCTTGTAGTAGTCCTTCCACTCCTCGGGAGTGTCGTCCTCGTAGAAGATCGCCTCGACCGGGCAGACCGGCTCACAGGCACCACAGTCGACGCATTCGTCCGGGTGGATGTACAAGGACCGCTGGCCCTCGTAGATGCAGTCGACCGGGCACTCCTCGATGCACGCCTTGTCCTTGACGTCGACACAAGGCTGCGCGATGACGTAGGTCACGCTGTCGTTCCTCCTCGATAGGGCGCTGGCGGGCCTCCTCAGGCTCCGCCGCCTGGCGCGCGGGAGCGCGGCGTCGTCGATGCCCGCACCTAGTATCTCCGTTCTTGGCCATGATCCGAACAGGAGGGGTGAACCGACCTGTGGAAATCTCTGCCGCCGGACGACTGGAGGTCCGTATCACCACTGCTGACGTGGGTAAACGAGTCTCCGTACGCTGCTTGAGGGAACCTGGTACGTCAACGGAGAAGTTCACCGACACGGTGGGTGTTCTCACATCATGGGACAGCGGTGTGCTGGTGATCACACGAAAGAGCGGGTCGAGCGTCCGGATTCCGGAAAGCTCGCTGGTCGCGGGCAAGGTCGTACCGGCGGCACCGGCGCGGCGCCGGGGGCCCGCCGCGTCGTACGAGGAGCTCGCCCGGGTCGCCGCACGGGCCTGGCGGCCGGTGGAGAGCGAGCGGCTCGGGGAGTGGGAGCTGCGGGCCGCCGAGGGGTTTACCCGGCGGGCCAACTCGGTGCTGCCGCTCGGCGACCCCGGGATGCCGCTCGACGAGGCCCTCACCGCCGTCACGCGCTGGTACGGCGAACGCGGTCTGCCGGCGTACGTGCAGACCGCGACGGGCGCCGAGGGCACGCAGGAGATGCTGTGCGCGGAGCTGGAGCGGCGCGGGTGGGTGCGTGAGGTGACCGCCGAGCTGTGGATCGGAGGGCTCGCGCCCGTCGCCGACCAGGACGCGTCCGTCGAGATCGTGCCGACGCGGAACGTCGATGCGGCGTGGCTGGCCCGGTACCAGCGCAAGGGTGTCGGTGAAGTGGCCCTGAAGGTGCTGGGCGGAGGGCCGTCGGTGTGGTTCGCGTCCGTGCCCGGCGCGACGGCCGGCGCGCCCCCCGCCGCGATCGGGCGCTGCGTCGTGGACGGGCGGTGGGCCGGGTTCGCCGCGGTCGAGGTCGATCCGGCGCAGCGGCGGCGCGGGCTGGCCACCGCGGTGATGGTCGCGCTGGCCCGGCGAGCGCTGGAGGAGGGGGCGTCGGCCGCCTGGCTCCAGGTCGAGGAGGACAACGCGGCGGCGCGCGGGCTGTACTCGGGGATGGGCTTCGCGGCGCACCACGCCTACCACCACTATCGGCAGCCGCCGGCTTCCGAGTCCGGCTCCGGCCTCGGCTGAGGGGAGACGAACCGCCATGTACGAGCCTCCTGTGCCCTCCCCCGGTCCCCCGCCGCCCGAGCGCGCCGCCGAGGTGCGGCGCCGGTTCGCCGAGGAGGTGCGGTCCGAGCGGCCCGACCTGTCGACGCTGTGTCTGCTGGTGGGGGCGGCGGCCGACGGAACACTCGACGAGACGGGCATGGACGCGGCCCAGGCGGAGCTGGACGAGCTCGCGGGCCGGTTGCCGTTCCGGCCCGGCGGGCCGCGCTCCTGGGCCGTGGCGCTGCGGGACCTGCTGGGCGACCGGCTGGGGTTCCGCGGTGGCCCGGCCGACTACCAGCGGCTGGAGTCCTCGCTGCTGCACGACGTGCTGCGGCGTCGGCGCGGGCTGCCGATCCTGCTGTCGGTGGTGTGGGTGGAGGTCGCGCGGCGGGCGGGGGCGCCGGTGTACGGGGTCGCGCTGCCGGGGCACTTCGTCGTCGGGCTCGGACCACAGGACGCGCAGGTGCTCGTCGATCCGTTCGACGGCGGGCGGGTGTTGACGGGGGCGGACGCGGAGACGCTGGTGGCGGGGGCCACGGGGGCGCCGTTGGAGCCGTCGATGCTGGAGCCCGCGGATCCGGTCGAGGTACTGGTGCGCATCCTGAACAACATCCGGGCCTGGGCCACCACGCGGCCCGAGCGGTCGGATGTGGCGCTGTGGGCGGTGGAGCTGTCGCTGGAGGTGCCCTCGCATCCGGCTCGCCTGCGGTACGAGCGGGCGCAGTTGCTGGTGCAGAGGGGGGACTTCGTCGGGGGTGCGGCGGAGCTCGAGTCGTACGCGGAGCTGGTCGAGGTGGTCGACGAGACGGCGGCGGAGAAGGTACGGGGGCAGGCCATGGCAGCTCGGGCCCGGCTCAACTGACGCCTGGGGGCGCTGAATCCGGGGCGCCTACAGCCAGCCCTTCTCCCTCGCGATGGACGCCGCCTCCGTCCTGTTGCGTGCCGCCAGTTTCTGGATCGCCGTGGAGAGGTAGTTGCGCACCGTGCCCTGGGACAGGTGCAGGGCGGCGGCCAGTTCCGCGTTGGTGGAACCGTCCGCCGCCGCTTTCAGGACCTCGCGTTCGCGGTCCGTCAGGGGATTCGCCCCTCCGGCGAGGGCCGCTGCCGCGAGGGTGGGGTCGATGACCCGTTCGCCGGCGAGCACCTTGCGGACGGCCGCGGCGAGTTGGGCCGCGGGAGCGTCCTTGACCAGGAAGGCGTGGGCGCCGGCCTCCATGGCGCTGCGCAGGTAGCCGGGGCGGCCGAAGGTGGTGAGGACGACGACCTTCAGCTCGGGGAGTTCCCGCTGGAGCTCGGCCGCCGCCTCGATGCCGGTCGCGCCCGGCATCTCGATGTCGAGGAGAGCCACGTCCACGTCGTGTTCCCGCGCGGCCGTGAGGACTTCGTCGCCGCGGGCCACCTGGGCGACCACCTCGATGTCGTCCTCGAGACCGAGCAGGGCGGCCAGCGCCTCGCGGACCATCGACTGGTCCTCGGCGAGGAGGACCTTGATCATGCGGCTCATGACGCGGATCCTACGTCCGCGGAGACGGGCGCGGGCACACGGGCCAGCAGCCGGAAACCCTGCTTCGTGCGGCCCGCCTCCAGCGCGCCGCCCGCCTTCTCCAGACGCTCCGTCAGGCCGGTGAGCCCGTTGCCGGGAGCCTTGCCGGAGCCGCCCGATCCGTCGTCCTCGACGCAGAGTTCGAGGGTCGGGCCGTCGAGGGTCTGGCGGCGCACCAGCTCCACCGTGCAGCGCCGGGCTCCGCTGTGCCGTACGACGTTGGTGACGGCCTCCCGCAGGGCCCAGGCGAGGGCGGACTCGCTGTCCTCGGAGACGCCGGTGAGGTCGGGCTCCGCCGGGAGTCGGGCAGTCACTCCGGCCGCCGCCAGGGCGACCTGGGTGCCGGCCAGTTCGGCGGCCAGCCGGGGGCGCCGGTAGCCGGTGACGGCCTCCCGGACGTCGACGAGGGCCTGGCGGCTGACCTGTTCGATGTCGGCGACCTGCTGCGCCGCCTTGTCGGGGTGGTCGGGGAGCATACGGCCGGCCAGCTCGCTCTTCAGCGTGATCAGGGAGAGCGAGTGGCCGAGCAGGTCGTGCAGGTCACGGGCGAGCCGCAGGCGCTCCTCGTTGGCGGCGAGCTGGGCGACGGTGGCCCGGGCCTTGCGCAACTCCACTGTCGTACGGACCAGTTGGCTGACGCCCGTCATCGCGAAGCCGATCAGCAGGACGAGGACCAGCAGGCCGACAGCCTCTTTGAGGCCGGCGTAAATACCGACGAGCAGCATGGTGGCGGCCGCCCCGGGGATCGCCCAGAACGCCAGCCGCAGCGGAAGCACCATCCCGCACGCCACGGAGACGTAGCAGAACAGGCCGAGCCAGGGGGAGCCGAAGGTGAGGGAGAGGACCACGGCGAGCACCGCCATGGAGCCGATGAGGGCGCCGATGAGCCGCGGGGAGTAGGGCGCGGCGCCCATGTCGCGGAAGAGGAGCGAGAGATAGACGGCGACGAACACCGCCAGGCCCAGCCAGCCGGCGACCGTGCCCCCGGTGGTGTGGCGGCCGGACAGCAGGTCGTGGACCGGTGAGCTGAGGAAGACCAGCCAGACCCCGATCCACAGGGCCTTGCGCCGCCACAGCTCGCGGCGGGTACGGGCGGTCTTGCCCAGCGGGATCACCGGTTCCCAGCTGGGATCCTGCGACAGCAGGTCGTCCGTCGTCACGTTCACGCCTTCAGCGTGTCCTTCCGGTACAGCCAGGCCGCGCCGCCCGCGAACAGGACGAAGGAGGCGACGAGCACGGCAAGATCCTGGGCCTGCGGGGCGGAACTCTGTTCGATGGCCCGCCCCAGGTCAGCGTACGCGTGCGTGGGCAGCCACTTGGCGATGTTCTGCAACCAGTCGGGGAACGTGGTCGACGGCATCCACAGCCCGCCGAGCATGGACATCCCGAAGTAGACGATCATCGTGATCGGACGGACGGCGTCCCCGCTGGCGAGGTAGCCGAGGGCGACTCCGAGCGCGGCGAACACCAGGCTGCCGGCCCAGATCGCGCCGGTGAGGGCGAGCCACTGCCAGGCGTCCAGGCGTACGTCCTTCACGGCCGCGGCGACGACGAAGACGATCACGATGGACGGCAGGCTCACCACGGCGGCACTCGCCGTCTTGGCGAGGACGTAGCCGCGCCCCGGCAGCGAGGTCAGCCGCAGCTGCCGTACCCAGCCGCTCTCGCGCTCCTTGGCGATGCGCTCGCTGTTGCCCATCAGGACGGCGGTCAGGGCGCCGAAGGACGCCATGGAGACCATCATGTAGGTCGGCAGGGTCAGACCCGTCCCGTCCACCTTGGTCGTGCTGTCCGCGTTGCCCGCGATGATCAGGAACAGCAGTGACGGATACATCACCGAGAAGAACAGGAACTTCCGGTTGCGCAGGGCGCGGGCCAGTTCCAGCTTGATCAGGCTCTTCACTTCTGCTTCGCCTCCTCGGCGGCGGTGATGGCGACGAAGGCCTGCTCCAGACCGAGCCCGGCGACTTCGAGGTTGCGGGGGTAGAGGCCGAGGCCGTACAGGGCGTGGACGGTGGCGTCGGCGTCGGAGGACTGGATGCGGACGGTGTGGCCCGATACGTCGAGGGACGTCAGGAACGGCAGGTCGCGCAGTGCGGCCTCGTCGGTTCCGGCGATCTCGTCGGCCAGGTCGAAGGAGATCCTCCGAGCGCCCGCCTTCGCCTTGATCTCGGCGGCCGTGCCGTCGGCCAGCAGCCGGCCCCGGTGCAGGACGAGCACCCGGTCGGCGACGGCGTCGGCCTCCTCCAGGTAGTGCGTGGCGAACAGGACCGTACGGCCCGCGTCGGCCTGCTCGCGCATGGTCGCCCAGAAGGACTGGCGGGCGGAGACGTCCATGCCCGTGGTGGGCTCGTCCAGGACGATCAGGTCGCTGTCGCCGGCGGTCGCCAGGGCGAAGCGGACCCGCTGGACCTGGCCGCCGGAGAGCTTGTTGACCTTGCGGTCGGCGATCTGCGCGAGGCCCGCGCGGGCCAGCACGTCGGCGGCGCGGTACGGCCGCGGGTGCAGGGCGCAGGCGAGGCGCACCAGCTCGGCGACCGTGACCTCGTCCATCAGGCCGCCGCTCTGCAGCATGGCGCCCACGCGCCCGGCGACGATCGCCTCGCGGGGGCTGGTGCCGAACACGCTGACCGTGCCGCTGTCGGCCTGCTTGAGCCCGAGCAGGAGGTCGAGGGTGGTCGACTTGCCCGCCCCGTTCGGGCCGAGCAGGGCCACGGTCTCGCCCGGGTGCAGGGCGAGCGTCAGCCCGTCCACCGCGCGTACCTCGCCGTACGCCTTGCTCACCTGGTCGAATCGGACCGCCGGGGTGGCGGCCGTCTTCCCTGTCGTCGACGCTTGCGCCGATGTCGTCGTCATGACAGCCATCGTGGCCGCGGGTGCCTTTGGCCCGGCAGTGTCGGCGGTCCCGAGTGCCGCATGACAGATGTCATGCGGGGGTGCGCAGCCGGGTGCACACGACGGAGGGGGCACCCGGCGTCGGCCGGGTGCCCCCTCTCGTCGTACGAGCCGTCAGTTCGGGTCGGTGTCGATGATCCCGACGCGGTTGGTCCTGCTCGTCAGGGCCGGGCGCAGGGCCTGGATCACGTCCTGGACCGTGACGGGCGTCTTCTGTCCGGTGCCGCGGGTGATCAGCACGCCGTTGAAGGCGCCGCCGTACAGCTCCTTCAGCGCGGCCTCGTTGTAGCTCTCGACGAGTTTGCCGTCGACGGCCTTCACGCCGAGGAACTTCCAGAGCGAGTTCTCCGGGCTGAGCAGGACCGTGTGGTTGGCGTCGGTCTGGACCGTCACCCTGGCGGACATCGCAGGCTCGGCGAACTTCTTCATCATCCGGTCGACCTCGGCGTTGGAGATCGTCGGCTGCTGGGTGGTCGTCGGGACCTTCACCGGCGTGGGCGAGCCGGTCTCCACCAGGGTGCGGTACGCCTGCTCGACCGACGTCTCGGCCTGGCCGACGGCGATGCCCTTGCCGGGCTTGCCGTAGACGGCGACGGCCTTGCCGGACTCGAACTTGATCGTTCCCTCGGTGACCGAGCCGGAGCCGCCCGCCGCGCTCTGCAGGGCCGCCCGCAGCTTCTCCTCGTCGACCGGCATGACGGGGTCGACGACCCGGTGCTGCCCGAAGAGCGAGCCGACCACGGAGACCGGGTTGTAGTCGCTCTTGGCGGCCGCGTCGACCGTGGCCTGCATGTCGAACTGCAGGCCCGCCTGATCGGGCTTGAGCGCGACGGTGCTGCCGTCGACGGACAGCTTCAGCGTCTGCTTGCTCCGGCCCTCGAAGGCGTTGCCGAGCTTCTTGACGGCGTCGTCACGGGTGCCGCCGCCGATGTCGACGCCGAGCACGGTGGTGCCCTTGGGCACGTCGGAATGGTTCATCAGCAGCCCGGCGCCGTAGGCACCGGCCCCGGCGACGACCACGAGACCGCCGAGCAGGACCAGCTTGCTGCGGCCCTTCTTTTTCTTCTTGGCCTGGGCCGCGGGCTTGCTCTGCGTGGCCGGCTCGGGCTTCGCGGGCGTGTGCGGCAGCGGGCCGTCGGTGTGCGCGCCGGGCCCGAACGGGCCCTGCTGGCCGGCCCCGGGCACGACGGGGATGCCGCTGGTCAGGGTGTGCCCGGAGACGTTCTCGGCGGGCCTGCCGTAGCCGCCCGCGGCGGGCTCGGGGACCTGGACCTGGGGCGTGAGGATGGCGGTGTCGTCGCTGAGGCCCGCGGCCTGGGCACGCCCGGCCCGCGGACCGGCACCCGGCGCCATGCCGGGGGCGCCGGCGCCGCCAGGACCACCGGACACACCGGCGCCGCCGGGACCGCCAGGCCCACCGGGACCGCCAGGCCCACCGGGACCGCCGGGCCGCCCGGGACCGCCGGGGAAGCCGTTGGCGCCCGGACCACCCGGCCCACCGGGGACACGCGGGCCCGCGGGACCGCCCGGCCGGCCGTTGGCACCGGGGCTGCCCGGACGACCCGCCGCAGCGCCCGGGGCACCCGGACCGGCCGCGCCGCCCACCGGCGGCACCATCGGGCCGTCTCCGGTGACCGGACCACCGGTCGGGCCCGCGGGGCCCTGCGGCCCGCCCTGTCCGCCGGGCCCGTTCGGCCCGGCGTAGCCACCCTGGCCGCCGGGACCGCCCGGGCCGCCCTGGCCACCCGGACCGCCGCGTCCGTTCGTACCGCCGAAGCCGGGATCGGCGAAGTTCTCGCCGAAGCTCTTCTCACCGGAACCGGTGTTCTGTCCGCCGTCGCTCTCCGAGAAGTACGGCAGCTCGTCGCGGCGCGGTTCACCGGCGCCGGGACGCGAGCCGCCCCGCGGGCCCGCGGCCAGCGCCTCGGTCACGTCGAAGGAGCCGGTGCCGCCACCGTGCCCGGGCGCCACGGGGCCGCCGGTGGCACCGGGCAGCCCCGCGCCGTTCGTACGGCCGCCCTTGGCACCCGGAACGCCCATGGAGCCGACGACACCGCCGGGACGACCGGCACCGGGCCGCGCGCCACCGGCGGCACCAGCACCTCCTGCCGCGCCCGCACCCGAGCCGCCGGAAGCAGCCGCCGTGCCCGAAGCACCCGGCAGACCTGCCCCGTTGGTGGAGCCGCTGCCCTGACCGCCCTTCGGGGCGCCGGATTTGCGGGGCGCGAACCAGTCGCTGGCCTTCTCCTCGGTCGCGGCCGAGGCCGAGGCCGCGGACTCGCCGGCCGACGGCTCGACCGCACCGGTGGGCGGCGCGGCGGCACTCGGCACCTGCGTCTCGCCCGTGTCCTCGCCACTCGCGTCGGAGTCTCCGACGGGCTTGCGCACGACGACCGGTGGAATGGGCCTGGAACCGGGGATGTTGATCCGGATCCTGGTGGTCAGCGTGGTCTCGGTCTTGCGTTCCTCCGGTTGCGCGGCCGAACGGCCCGCGTCCGTACCGGCGTCGGAAGCCATGGGGATCCCGTACGGCGGCGTGCCCGAGGGGTATGCGGCTCCACCGCGCCCGTTGGGCCCGGTGGACGGAGTGTCAGTTTCACGACTCAAGGCTGGTTCTCCCGGTTGGCTCCGCCGCCCGTCACGACCTCACGCGGGCACCTCGGCGGCGCGCACCACCATACTGGCCACTACTGGCGCTTATCCCATGACCGCCGGGGAAACCCACACGGGACTCGCACGCGCACCGTCCGGCGAAGTGGTACGTCACTTGCCAAGTCGGACGCCGTCGCCCCCTGGTTGCCACCCTCCGCCAAGGGTGGCACAGATCACAGCCAGGGCCATTCCGCCCAGCAGGAAGAGGTACGAGCCCCCGCCGGCGCCGAAGAGGAAGTCGCCCTCCGGGCGGCTGGCGGTGAGCAGGATGACCGTGACCGTCCAGCCGACGGCGGGCGCGACGGCACCACCCCGGCTGCTCGTCGCACGGGCCCCGCCCAGGAAGAGTCCGACAGCGCCCGCGAGCGCGAGCAGCAGTCCGCCCGGGAACATGCCGGACTGGATCAGCGACCCGGCCAGGGCGACCACCGCGCCGAGCACGAGGAGCCCCAGTAGCGCGGCGGCCCGTCCCGCGCTGGGCCGCTGCAGCGGCTGGGCGAGCATGGAGCCCCCGCCGTTGTTCTTCATGACGCCTCCTCGGTGCCGGCGAAGTCGATCCCCGCGGAATCGATCCCGGCGAACAGATCGGTCTCCCGCCCCCGCGGCCGCCTCCCGCGCACCAACTCGTAGTACTCGGTGGTGAAGAGGGGCTGGGCGAGTTCGTTGGAGAGCGCGAAGTACGGCTCGGCGACCTCGATCTGGGTGGCGTGCGCGCGCATCGCGGCGGCCTTGGCCGCGGCGTACGCGGAGCCGTCGATCTCGGTGGTGATCCGGTCCTCGGCGACGACGCCGGGTACGTCGTCCACGGCGGCGGCCTTGGTGAAGGGCAGGCCGGGCAGCTCGTCGCGGAGGCGGACGAAGGCGTCCTCGGCGACGGGGCGCGGGACGCGGTTCCAGTAGACCTTGGCGATCTCCCAGCCCCGCCCGGCCGCGAGTTCGGCGGCGCGCATGGCGACGCGGTGGGCCTGGATGTGGTCGGGGTGGCCATAGCCGCCGTTGTCGTCGTAGGTGACGAGGACCTGCGGACGGACCTCCAGGATCACCTCGGCGAGGTGTCCGGCGGCCTCGTCGACGTCGGCCTGCCAGAAGCTGCTCGCCTCGTCGTTGTCGGGCAGGCCCATCATCCCGGAGTCCTGGTAGCGGGAGGGCCCGCCGAGGAGGCGGTGGTCGCGCACGCCGAGGTGGTCCATGGCCGCGCCGAGCTCCCGCAGCCGCTCACGGCCCAGGGCGTCGCCCGTCAGATGTCGCAGCTCCGGCGGGATGACCTCGCCCCGCTCACCGAGGGTGCAGGTGACCAGCGTCACATGGGCACCCTCGGCCGCGTACCGGGCCATCGTCGCGCCGTTGTTGATCGACTCGTCGTCAGGATGCGCGTGCACCAGCAGCAGACGACGGCCGGGCAGTTCCGTCATGCCCCCAGCGTACGGGGGTAGGAGAAACCACAGGCACTAGAACTTGATGCTGCCGATCATGCTCGCCACGCTCGTCGTCAGGTCGTTGATCGTCCCCGCCATCGTCGACGAGGCGAGATAGAAGCCGAGCAGGATGCAGACGACCGCATGACCGCCCTTCAGTCCCGACTTCTTGATCAACAAGAAGACGATGATCGCCAGCAGCACCACCGCCGAAATCGAGAGTGCCACGGCGGCTCACCTCCAAACAGAGCGCGGCCATTTGTAAATCCATACGACGGGCAGCAGGTTCATACCCACACAGCGCTAGTGATCATAACTATGAGTACGCGCGCATCGGTCGGCGCACAGCCGCACAAGGGGGCGCACGGCCAATATGGTCATGGCATGACGACCGAGCCTGACTCCTTCCCCCGACGGCACGCCCGTACCCAGCGGTTCTCGCTCGGCGCGCCGCGTTCGTTCACCGTGGCTCCCGACGGTTCCCGTGTCGTGTTCCTGCGCTCCGCCTCCGGTACGGACCGGGCGGGCGCGCTGTGGGTCCTCGATCCGGCGGACGGCCGGGAGCGGGTGGCGGCCGACCCGTACGCCCTGCTGGGCGGCGCCTCGGAGAACCTGTCGGCCGAGGAGCGGGCCCGGCGCGAACGCAGCCGCGAGGGGGGTGCCGGCATCGTCGGCTACGCCACCGACGCGGCCGTCGAGCTGGCCTCTTTCGCCTTGTCAGGGCGGCTCTTCACGGCGGAGCTGCGGGCCGGAACGGCACGCGAGCTGCCCGTGTCCGGACCGGTGATCGACCCGCGCCCGTCCCCCGACGGACGGCGGATCGCCTACGTCGCCGGCGGCGCCCTGCGCGTGGTGGGCGCCGAGGGCGAGGGCGACCGGGCGCTCGCCGAACCGGAGTCGAAGGGGGTGTCGTACGGCACGGCCGAGTTCATCGCGGCCGAGGAGATGGCGAGGTCACGCGGCTTCTGGTGGTCGCCCGAGGGTGATCGCCTGCTGGTGGCGCGGGTGGACGACACGCCGGTGGGGCGGTGGTGGATCTCCGATCCCGCGCAGCCGAAACGTGACCCACAACACGTGGCATATCCGGCGGCGGGCACCGCGAACGCGGAGGTCCGGCTGTTCGTGACCGACCTGGACGGGGCCCGCACCGAGGTCGTCTGGGACCGTGCGCGCTATCCGTATCTGGCGCGAGTGCACTGGTCAGCGGCGGGTGCGCCGCTGTTGCTCGTGCAGGCCCGCGACCAGCGCAGCCAGCTGTACCTGGCGGTGGATCCGGACTCCGGACAGACCCGGATGGTGCACGCGGACGAAGATCCGATTTGGCTTGATCTTTTCCCTGGAGTGCCGTGCTGGACCCCCTCGGGACGGCTCGTGCGGATCGCCGACGAGGGCGGCGCGCGGGTCCTCACGGTCGGCGAACGGCCCCTGACCGGGGCGCAGTTGCACGTCCGGGCGGTGCTGGACGTCTCCGACGAGGATGTACTGGTCTCGGCCTCGGCCGGGGAGCGCGCGGCGGTGCCGGAGACCGGCGAGGTGCATGTGTATCGCGTCAACGAGCTGGGGGTCGAGCGCGTCTCGCAGGAGCCCGGCGTTCACGCGGCGGTGCGCGCCGGGGGCGTGACCGTGCTGGTGTCGGCCGTGCTGGAACGGCCGGGGGCCAAGGTGCGGGTGCTGCGCGACGGGAAGCCGGTGGCTACCGTGACGTCGTATGCCGAGGATCCCGGTCTGTCCCCGCGCGTGACGCTCACCGAGGGGGGCGCACGCCGCATCCCGTGCGCCGTGCTTATGCCAACGGACTACCGCGGTGACACTCCCCTCCCCGTCCTCCTGGACCCCTATGGTGGCCCGCACGGCCCGCGGGTGATGGCCGCGCACAACGCGCACCTCACCTCGCAGTGGTTCGCCGACCAGGGTTTCGCGGTGGTCGTCGCCGACGGGCGCGGCACCCCGGGCCGCTCCCCCGCCTGGGAGAAGGCGGTCCACCACGACTTCACGGTCTCGCTGGAGGACCAGGTCGACGCGCTCCAGGACCTCGCCGAGCGGCACCCGCTGGACCTGTCCAAGGTGGCGATCCGAGGCTGGTCCTACGGCGGCTGGCTGGCGGGCCTGGCGGTGCTTCGCCGGCCGGACGTCTTCCACGCGGGCATCGCGGGCGCCCCGGTGACGGACTGGCGGCTGTACGACACCCACTACACGGAGCGGTATCTGGGCGACCCGGCCGCCTTTCCGGAGGCGTACGCCCGCAGCTCGCTCGTGACCGACGAGGGGCTGTCGTCCCCCGCGGAGCCGCACCGCCCGCTGATGATCGTGCACGGGCTGGCCGACGACAACGTGGTGGTCGCGCACGCCCTGCGGCTGTCCTCCGCCCTGCTGGCCGCGGGCCGCCCGCACGAGGTGCTGCCCCTGTCCGGCGTGACCCACATGACCCCGCAGGAGCAGGTCGCGGAGAACCTGCTGCTGCTTCAGGTGGATTTCCTGAAGCGTTCGCTGGGCCTGTCCTAGGCGGGCAACGGGCCGGGGGACATGGTGCCCCCGGCCCGTTCACGGCACCCGCACGGCCGTACGCTGTTCAGCCTGACGCGTCCGTATATCGGAATCGGGTCGGCCAAGTTGCCTGCGTGTTAACGAGGTTGCGGCCGATTTGCGGGGCTATGCGAAGTGGCAGGCCACTTCGTGCACGGCGACGGACCCCGTCGGGCCGCCCCCGGTCGGGGCCGCGAGCTCCGGCATCTCCAGCGCGCAGCGCTCCTGTGCCATGCGGCAGCGGGTACGGAAGCGGCAGCCCGAGGGTACGTCCGCCGGGGACGGCACGTCCCCCGTCAGGATGATCCGCTCCCGCTTCTCCCGGCCCTCGGGATCGGGCACCGGCACCGCGGACAGCAGCGCCTGGGTGTAGGGGTGCGCGGGCCGGTCGTAGATCCCGGTGTCCGTGCCGGTCTCCACGATCCGCCCGAGGTACATCACCGCGACCCGGTCCGAGATGTGCCGCACGACGGACAGGTCGTGGGCGATGAAGACGTAACTCAGCTCGAACTCCCGCTGCAGCCGGGCCAGGAGGTTGACGACCTGCGCCTGCACCGAGACGTCGAGGGCCGACACCGGTTCGTCGGCCACGACCACCTCGGGGCGCAGCGCCAACCCCCTTGCGATGCCGATGCGTTGGCGCTGTCCGCCGGAGAACTGGTGCGGGTAGCGGTTGATGTGCTCGGGGCTGAGGCCGACGACCTCCAGCAGCTCCTGGACCCGCCCGCGCCGCTCGCCCTTCGGGGCCGCCTCCGGGTGGATCTCGTACGGCTCCCCGATGATGTCGCCCACCGTCATACGGGGGTTGAGCGAGGTGTACGGATCCTGGAACACCATCTGGATGTTGCGGCGCACGGCCCGCAGGGCGCGGCCGGACAGCCTGGTGATGTCCTCGCCCTTGTAGTGGATCGCACCGGCCGTGGGCCTCTCCAGGTGGACCAGCAGCCGGGCGAGGGTCGACTTGCCGCAGCCGGACTCGCCGACGACACCGAGGGTCTCGCCCCGGCCGAGGGTGAGGTCGACACCGTCGACGGCCCTGACCGCGCCGGCCCGTCTCCCGAAGCGGACGCCCCGGGTGAGCGGATAGTGCTTGACCAGCCCGCGGACCTCCAGAATCGGCTCAGCCATGCAGACACTCCCTCCAGAGGTGGCAGGCACTGCCCCGACGCGCGTCCACCGTGTGCAGCGGCGGTACGTCGGTGCGGCACTCGTCCCGGGCCCTGGGACAGCGCGGGTGGAAGGCGCAACCGGACGGGACGGTCAGGAGGTTGGGGGGCAGGCCCCTGATGGCGTGCAGCTCCCGGCCCTTGTGGTCCAGGCGTGGGATGGAGTCGAGGAGGCCCTGGGTGTAGGGATGCGCGGGTGCCCGGTAGAGGTCGTGCACCGGGGCCGACTCCACGATCCGGCCCGCGTACATCACGGCGATCCGGTCGGCGACGTCGGCGACCACGCCGAGGTCGTGGGTGATCAGGACGAGCGCCATGCCGGTCTCGCGCCGCAGCTCGGCGAGGAGTTCCATGATCTGGGCCTGGACGGTGACGTCGAGGGCGGTGGTGGGTTCGTCGGCGATGACGAGGGCCGGTTCCAGGGCCAGCGCCATCGCGATCATGATGCGCTGGCGCATACCGCCAGAGAACTGGTGGGGGTACTGCCTGATCCGCTCCTTCGCGGCCGGGATGCGGACCCGGTCCATCAGCTCGACGGCCTTCACGCGCGCGTCCCTCTTCGACATCCCCCGGTGGACGACGAACATCTCGCCGAGCTGGTCTCCCACGGTGAGGACGGGGTTGAGCGAGGACAGCGCGTCCTGGAAGATCATCGCCATCTCGGCGCCCCTGATCCGGCGTCGCTCCTCCCGCGTCAGTTTCAGCAGGTCCCGGCCCTGGAAGAGGATCTCGCCGCCGGTGATCCGCCCCGGTGGGGTGTCGAGGATGCCCATGACCGCCTGGGCCGTGACCGACTTGCCGGAGCCGGACTCGCCCAGCACGGCGAGCGTCTCGCCCGCGGCCACGCCGTAGCTGACGCCGTTGACGGCCCGGGCGACCCCGTCCCTGGCCCGGAACTCCACGTGCAGGTCGCGCACTTCGAGGAGCATGACGCCGTCACCTCAGCTTCGGGTCGAGGGCGTCGCGCACCGCGTCGCCCAGCATGATGAAGGCGAGCACCGTGACCGCCAGGGCGCCGGACGGCCACAGCAGGGCGTGCGGGGCGGTGCGGACGTAGGGGGAGGCGGCGGAGATGTCGATCCCCCAGGACACGCTCGGCGGTTTCAGCCCCACTCCGAGGTAGGACAGGGTCGCCTCCAGGGCGATGTAGGTGCCGAGCGCGATGGTCGCCACGACGATCACCGGGGCGACCGCGTTGGGCGCGATGTGCCGCAGCAGGATCCGGGAGTGGGAGGCGCCGAGGGCGCGGGCGGCCTGGACGTAGTCGTTCTGCTGGACGGTGACGACCGAGCCGCGGGCGATCCGGGAGATCTGCGGCCAGCCCAGCAGCACCATGAATCCGATGACCGGCCAGACGGTGTCGCTGGTCACCACGGAGAGGAGGACGAGGCCGCCGAGGACGACCGGGATGGCGAAGAAGACGTCGGTGATCCGGGACAGCACCGCGTCCCCCGCCCCTCCGAAGAACCCGGCGAGCCCGCCGAGGACCGAGCCGAGCAGCGCGACCCCGAGGGTGGCGCAGACGCCGACCGTGACGGACGTACGGGCGCCGTACACGGTGCGGGTGTAGACGTCGCAGCCCTGGCCGTCGTAGCCGAAGGGGTGGCCGGGTCCGGGGCCCTGCCGGGACTTGGCGAGGTCGCAGGCGAGGGGGCTGCCGGAGGCGATCGCCGCGGGCCACAGGGAGACGAAGACCAGGAAGAGGATGACCAGCGCCGAGACCACGAAGACGGGGTTGCGGCACAGGTCCCGCCGGGCGTCGGACCACAGGCTGCGGGGCCTGTCGAGGCGGGCCGACGCCGTTTCCGCGCCGATGCCGGCGACCGGATCGATGAGCTCAGACATGGCGGATCCTCGGGTCGAGCACGGCGTACAGGAGGTCGACCAGCAGGTTGGCCGCCAGGAACACCAGGACCAGGACGGTCACGAAACCGACGACGGTCTGGGTGTTCTGGCGGAGGATGCCCTGGTAGAGCTGGTAGCCGACGCCGTGGATGTTGAAGATGCGCTCGGTGACGATCGCCCCGCCCATCAGGGCGCCGATGTCGGTGCCGATGAAGGTGACCACGGGGATGAGGGAGTTGCGCAGCAGGTGCCGGGTGACGATCCGGCGCCGGGGCAGCCCCTTGGCGAGGGCCGTGCGGACGTGGTCGGAGCTCCGGTTCTCCGCCAGGGACGTCCGGGTCAGGCGGGTGACGTAGGCGAGGGAGACGGAGGCCAGCACCAGGCCCGGCACGATCAGCTCGCCGAAGCCGGCCTCGGAGGAGACGGAGGGTCTGATCCAGCCCCACTCGACGCCGAGGAGCAGTTGGAGCAGCAGCCCGGTGACGAAGGTGGGCACGGAGACGACGACCAGGGTGAGCACCAGCACGCCGGTGTCGACGGGCCGGCCGCGGCGCAGGCCGGTGACGACGCCCAGGGTGATCCCGACGACGACCTCGAAGAGGATCGCGACGACGGTCAGGCGGACGGTGACGGGGAAGGCGGTCGCCATCAGCTCGGTGACCGGACGGCCGTCGAACGCCGTACCGAAATCACCGGTGAGGACGTTGCCCAGGTAGGTCAGGTACTGCCGCCACACGGGCTGGTCGAGGCCGAACTCCTCGCGGAGCCGGGCGGTGGTCGCCGCGTCGCACTGCCGCTCCCCGCACAGGCCCGCGACGGGGTCGCCCATCACGTTCACCATCAGGAAGATCAGCAGGGTGGCGCCGACGAACACCGGGACCATCTGGAACAGGCGCCGGACGACATGGCGTCCCATGGCGGCTCAGCCGACCTTGATCTCGTCGTAGACGGGGACGCTGAAGGGGTTGAGCGTCACGTCGGACAACCGCTCGGACCAGCCGGCGCTGCCGTTCTGGTACCAGAGCGGGATGGCGGCCATCTGGTCGCGGACGATCTCCTCGGCCTGCTGGAAGAGGCCGACGGCCTTGGCGGTGTCGGTCTCGGCGTTGGCCCGGTCGACGAGCCGGTCGAAGTCCTTGTTGGACCACTTGCCGTCGTTGGAGGAGGCGTTGGTGTAGTAGAGCGGCTGGAGGAAGTTCTGGCTGAGTGGGTAGTCCATCTGCCAGCCGGTCCGGAACGGGCCCTGGACCTTCTGCCTGGTCGTCTGGTTGCGGAAGTCGGCGAACGTGCCGACCGGGTTGCCGACGCAGGCCCGGTCGTTGCCGAGGGCCTTGTTGACGGAGTTGCAGACGGCGTCGACCCAGAGCCGGTGGGAGCCGGTGTCCGCGTTGTAGGTGATCCTGACCTGGCCGCCGGGCAGTCCGCCGCCTTCCGCGATCAGTTTCCGGGCCGCGGCGGCGTCGTACTCGCACCACTCACCGCACAGCCCCTTCTTGTAGCCGCCCTCTTCACCGAGGACAGGGGACGTCCAGTCGGTGGCGGGGGTGCGGGTCTTCTGGAAGATGGTCTCGGTGATGCGTTCGCGGTCGATCGCGCGGGACAGCCCCTGACGGACCTTGACCGAGTCCTTCTTGTTCCAGTCCTTGTCGTAGAAGGGGAAGGCGAGGGTCTGGATGATGCCGGCGGGGGTGTTGAGGTAGCGGTCGCCGAGGTCGCCGCGGACATTCGCGAGCTGCGCGGCCGGGATGTCGTCGGCGAGGTCGAGGTTGCCGGCCAGCAGGTCGGTGTAGGCGGTGTTGGTGTCGGTGTAGACCTTGAGGGTCACTCCGTCGTTGCGCGCCTTGTCCTTGCCGGGGTAGCCGTCCCACGCCCGCAGCACCATCTCCGCGCCCTTGGTGTACGACTCGATGCCGTACGGCCCGTTGCCGACCGGCTTCTTCAGCCAGGCGTCGTGGTCGTCGAAGAACGCCCGGGGCAGCGGCGCGAAGGCGGGATAGCCGAGGGTGTCGGGGAACGCCGAGAACTTCTGGCTCAGCCGGACGGTGAAGGTGCGGTCGTCGACGATTCTCAGCCCCGTGAGCGTGTCGGCGCTCTGCTTGCCCCCGCCGTCGGGGTGGACCCGGTCGTAGCCGTCGATGTAGCTGAAGAAGTACGCGTTCTTCTGGTTGTTCGTCAGGTTCGCGCCGTAGTTCCAGGCGTCGACGAAGGACCTGGCGGTGACCTTCTCGCCGTTGCTGAAGGTCCAGCCGTCCTTGAGGGTGACGGTGAAGTGCTGCGAGTCGGAGGTCTCGATGCGCTCGGCGAGCATGTTCTTCGCCTCGCCGGTGCGCGGGTCGTAGCGCTTGAGGTTCCGGAAGATCATGTCGAGGACCTTGCCGCCCTGCACCTCGTTGGTGTTGGCGGGCTCCAGCGGGTTCTGCGGATCACCCCAGGAGGAGGTCAGCACCGCGCCGCCGGCGCCACCGCCGCTGACCTCGTTCCCGCAGCCCGCTGCCACGAGGGCGGTCGCCGCCGCGCATACGGCCCATCTGGCGCGCGTGACTCCCCGCATGGGTGCCTCCTCCTGAGAATCCATCACCGGCAGATCCGTCACCGGCAGACCCGCTACCGGCAAATATCGACTCAAGAGGTGCATACCGCACATGGACCCCGCGCGTCGCGGGGCTGTTGGAGGGATACCAACGATCTCCCGCGTGCCGCACAATGGATCTCCGTCGGGGGGCGCAATGGATCATCACCTTCCGATGCCGAACCGTTGGATCGCTACCCCTCCATGTACGGATTTCGACACTGAGGTATCCGGATAACGAACTCGTTGTCCGATTCGCCCAGTTGGCCCGATTCGGGACACGGAACGATTACAACGCGCTACACGCGTAGCTACAGGATGACAAAGGGAAGGCAAAGGAAGTAAAGAGAAAACCAAGGGAGGCCAGTTTTTATTGACCTTGAACGAATTGCGTTGAAAAAGTCCCGCGTAGCCCGTAGGGGAGTGCCCTGCGGAGTCATTCAGACCCTCCCTGGGCCAGGAGCACCATGACCCCCCCTACTCCATCCGCGGCTGCCCCGCTCGAGGCGACCGACGAGGACGTCGAGAAGTCGATCACTTCTCCCGCCCCGAAGGCCAACGAGAGCAAGTCCCCCGGGCAGCTCGCGTGGCGCCGGTTCAAACGGGACCGCACGGGCGTCATATCCGCCTGCGTGGTGATCTTCTTCTTCGCCATCGGCATCCTTGCGCCGGTGATCGCGAAGCTGTACGGCAAGGACCCGTACACCACCTACGGCATGAACATCCCAGGGTTGCTGAACGAGTTCAACTTCCCGGTGAAGCCCAACGGCGGCATCGACTCGGAGTTCTGGTTCGGCCTCGAGCCGCAGCTCGGCCGGGACGTCTTCACGTTCCTGCTGTACGGAATCCGCAACTCACTGATGATCGCTGCCGCCGCCGCCCTGCTGACGACCCTGATCGGAGTCGTCGTCGGCGTCACCGCCGGCTACCTGGGCGGCAAGACCGACTACCTCGTCGGTCGCTTGATCGACATCCTGCTGGCCTTCCCGCAGACCCTGTTCTTCATCGCTTTCTGGCCCGTGGTCCTGGCGATCTTCGTGTCGCCGGAGGACAACACTCCGGTCTGGCTGACCGTCACCAGCCTCATCCTCGTGATGACGGCCTTCGGCTGGGCCTCCATCGCCCGACTGCTGCGCGGCGAGGTCCTCGCCCTGCGCGAGCGGGAGTTCGTAGAGGCGGCCAAGGTCACCGGGGCCTCCCCGGCTCGGATCATCTTCAAGGAGATCCTTCCGAACCTGTGGACGCCGATCCTGATCCAGTCGACGCTCCTGCTGCCGGCCTACGTCACGGCCGAGGCAGGGCTCGCGTTCCTCGGCGTCGGTCTCACCAACCCCACTCCTGACTGGGGCGTGATGATCCAGAACGGCGCCAAGGTCTACCAGGACGACATCACCTTCATGCTCTTCCCTGGTCTCTCCATGGTGATCTTCGTTGTCGCCTTCAACCTGCTCGGCGACTCCGTCCGCGACGCGCTGGACCCCAAGACCAAGCGCTGAACTCTCCCTCACTCCGCCCGGGCGACGGGGCTCGGGCGGAGCGCACCACGTACCTGCCACTCCACAAGAAATCGGGTCAGCCATGTCTCTATCCCGCAGGAACTTCGTCATCGCAACAACTGTCGCGGCCGCAGGCTCGACGCTGCTGTCCGCGTGCAGCAGCGGTGACGCGGGGGGCAGCGGCAGCGGCACCCCGAGCGGTGGTGCCACCGAGTACACCGGTGCCAAGGTGACCGTCGGCACCAAGGAGGACTCGACCGGCCCCGCCCCGGAGATCGACGGCGCGAAGAAGGGCGGCACGATCTACGGCCTCGCCCCGGACGACTTCTCCCACCTCGACCCGCAGCGCATCTACTACGCGTACAACTCGACCGTCGCGCTGCTCCTGCACCGCTGCCTGACCGGCTACAAGATCGACTCCTCCGGCAAGCAGAAGCTCGTGGGCGACCTGGCCACCGACACGGGGACCGCCTCCGACGGCAACAAGACCTGGACCTTCACCCTGAAGGACGGTCTGAAGTGGGAGGACGGCAGCGAGCTGACCGTCGAGGACGTGCGCCACGGCTTCGAGCGTGCCTGGGCCCCGTTCATCACCGAGGGCGCCAGCTACGCCCAGGCTGCGCTCACCGGCAAGGGCGGCAAGTGGCGTGACGGCTACGAGGGCCCGTACGGCGGCAAGCACCTCGACTCGATCGTCACCGACAAGGCGAAGAAGACCATCACCTTCAAGCTGAAGGAGGCCAAGCCGGACTTCAACTTCACCCTGGCGATGCACTCCTACGCCGCCGTGCCGGTGAAGATGGACACCAAGGAGAAGTACGACAAGAAGCCGGTTGCCTGCGGTCCGTACAAGATCAAGGCGCACACCACCGACAAGTCGATGGTGCTGACGCGGAACAAGCACTGGGACCCGAAGACCGACTCGATCCGCAACGCCTACCCGGACGGCTTCGAGTTCGACTTCGGCATCGAGACCCTCGACTCCGTGGACCGCCTCATAGCCTCCCAGGGCAAGGACGCGTTCGGCGTCTCGATCTACAAGGGCGTGCCCGCCGAGCGGATCCAGAAGGTGCTGACCGACCCCGATCTGAAGAAGCGCAGCTTCAACGGTCTGCTCACCGGCACCTACTTCTACTGGATCAACATGAAGCGGGTCACCGACCTGAAGGTGCGTCAGGCGCTGATCCACGCCTGGCCGCTGCAGCAGATCCGGCAGGTCTACGGCGGCCCGTCCTCGGGTGACTTCGCCACCTCGGTCCTCAGCCCCGACATCATCGGTTACGAGAAGTTCGATGTGTACGGCAAGCTGAAGAAGCCGCAGGGCGACCCGGAAGCCTCGAAGAAGCTGCTGAAGGAGGCCGGCAAGGAGGGCATGAAGGTCGTCTACGCCTTCCCCCAGGACCCGACCTACGACAAGACCAAGGTCGTCATCGAGAACGCCCTGAAGGCGGCCGGCTTCACCCCCGTCATCAAGCCGATCGACTCCACGTCGTACTACGACCAGGTCCAGCAGGTCGACAACAGCTTCGACGTGATGTGGGGTGGCTGGTCCCCGGACTGGCCGACCGCCTACACGATGATCCAGCCGCTGCTCGACGGTGACACCATCGGCAACGGCTCGAACAACGTCTCGCAGGCCAACGTCGACTTCATCAACGAGGACATCAAGAAGAACGCGGTCATCGCCGACCAGGACAAGGCGGGCAAGGCCTGGTCCGCGCTCGACAAGCGGATTATGGAGGAGGTCGCGCCGATGATCCCCGAGATGTACCAGCGTCGCTACTACGTCTTCGGCAACAAGGTCGGCGGCGCCCAGTTCGACCCGAACTTCTCCGCCACCCTGCTGTACAAGACCTTCGTGAAGGCCTGACGCAAGGCCCCCTGGCGGGGCGGCACCGGTGCCGCCCCGCCTTCTCACCCCCTACGGCATCCGTCAGGAAAACCCAACTGCCATGTTCCGCTTCCTTGTTCGCCGGACTCTCGGCGCTGCTGTGATCCTGCTGATCATCAGCGCCATCGTGTTCGTCCTGTTCTACGCCGCTCCGCGTGACCCCGCCCGCATCGCGTGCGGCAAGGTCTGCACTCCGGAGACCCTGGCTCTGGTGCGGAAGAACCTGGGGATCGACCACTCGCTGCCCCTGCAGTACTGGGAATGGCTCAAGGGCCTGTTCGTGGGGCGTGACTACAGTTCGTACGGGTACTGCCACGCGCCGTGCCTCGGCTACTCGTTCCAGAACCGCGAGCCGGTGCTGTCCACCATCCTGGACCGCTTCCCGACCACGATCTCGCTGGCCATCGGCAGCTCGGTCGTCTTCCTGGTCTTCGGCATCGGCACCGGCATGCTCGCCGCCGTCAAGCAGGGCAAGGCCCTGGACAAAGTCGCCAGTTCGGCCTCGCTCATCGCGTCCTCGATGCAGATCTACGTCGTCGGCGTCTTCGCCACCTACCTCCTGGTCGACCAGTGGCAGGTACTGGACCGCGCCAGCTACACACCGTTCACGGACAACCCGGCCCAGTGGGCGCAGGGGCTGCTGGTCCCCTGGCTGGTCCTCTCCCTGATCTGGACCGCCAACTACACCCGCATGACGCGCTCCCAGATGGTGGAGTCACTCAGCGAGGACTACGTCCGCACGGCGCGCGCCAAGGGCCTGTCCCGTCGGACGGTCTTCTTCCGCTTCGCCTGGCGCGGCGCCATGGGCCCGATCGTCACCATCTTCGGCCTCGACCTCGGCACGCTGCTCGGTGGCGCGATCATCACCGAGTCCACCTTCAGCCTGCAGGGGCTCGGCATGCTCTCCGTCAAGGCGGTCAGCACCAACGACCTGCCGATCCTGCTCGGGGTCATCCTGGTCGCCGCGGGCGCGATCGTCCTCTTCAACATCATCGTCGATTCCGTGTACGCCCTCATCGACCCGCGCGTGCGCCTCGCTTAAGGAGAGACCATGAGCACTCCCTTCCTCTCCGTCCGCGACCTACGCGTCCACTTCTCCACCGAGGACGGCGTCGTCAAGGCCGTCGACGGGCTGTCCTTCGACCTGGAAAAGGGCAGGACCCTCGGCATCGTGGGTGAGTCCGGATCCGGCAAGTCCGTGACGAACATGGCCATCCTGGGTCTGCACGACCCCCGTAACACCACGATCGACGGCGCCATCGTGCTCGAGGACAAGGAGCTGATCACCGCCACCGAGCGGGAGATGGAGCAGCTGCGCGGCAACAAGATGTCCATGATCTTCCAGGACGCGCTGGCGTCGCTGTCGCCGTACCACACCATCGGCGCCCAGATCGGCGAGACGTACCGCAAGCACACCGGCGTCTCCAAGAAGGAGGCGCGGGCGCGGGCGGTGGAGATGCTGCGCCGGGTGGGCATCCCGCAGCCGGACGTCCGGGTGGACGACTATCCGCACCAGTTCTCCGGCGGTATGCGCCAGCGCGCGATGATCGCGATGGCGCTGGTCTGCGACCCCGAGTTGCTGATCGCGGACGAGCCGACCACAGCGCTCGACGTGACGGTGCAGGCCCAGATCATGGACCTGCTCAAGGACCTCCAGCAGGAGTTCGGCACAGCCATCATCTTCATCACGCACGACCTCGGCGTCATCGCCGACGTCGCGGACGATGTACTGGTGATGTACGGCGGTCGGTGCGTGGAGCGGGGCAGCAAGAAGGAAGTCCTGCGCGCCCCGCGGCATCCGTACACCCTGGGCCTGTTGAGCTCCATGCCGAGCCTGGACGGCCCGGTCGACGTGCCGCTCTCCCCCATCCCCGGATCGCCTCCGTCCCTGCTCAACCCGCCGCCCGGTTGCCGGTTCCACCCTCGGTGCGCGTTCGCGGACAAGGTCTCGGGCGGGCTCTGCTCGACTGAGCGGCCGGCGTTGGAAGTCGTCGACGGGCGGGGCTCGGCATGCCACCTGACCGACGAGCAGAAGCGCGAGTGGTTCGCCGACTTCGCCGCGGCCCGCACCAACTGACGTACAAGAGACGGGACTTCACCACATGAGCAGCAACACCCCCCTCCTGGACGTCAGCGGTCTGACCAAACACTTCCCGGTCAAGGGCGGCTTCCCGATCCGCCGCACGATCGGCGCGGTGCAGGCTGTCGACGGCCTCGACTTCCAGGTGGCCGAGGGCGAGAGCCTCGGCCTGGTCGGCGAGTCCGGCTGCGGCAAGTCGACGACCGGACGCCTGATCACGCGCCTGATGGAACCGACCGACGGAAAGATCTCCTACCGGGGTCAGGACATCACCCACGCGACACGCAAGCAGCTGGCGCCCGTCCGATCCGAGATCCAGATGATCTTCCAGGACCCGTACGCCTCACTGAACCCCCGGCAGACGGTCGGCAAGATCATCGCGGGCCCGATGGAGATCAACGAGATCAACCCGGCGGGCGGCCGTGAGAAGCGCGTTCGCGAACTCCTGGAGATCGTCGGCCTCAACCCCGAGCACTACAACCGCTTCCCGCACGAGTTCTCCGGCGGCCAGCGCCAGCGCATCGGTGTCGCCCGCGCCCTGGCTCTGCAGCCCAAGCTGATCGTGGCCGACGAGCCGGTCTCCGCGCTCGACGTGTCCATCCAGGCGCAGGTCGTCAACCTGCTCCAGAAGGTCCAGCGGGACCTGGGCATCGCCTTCGTGTTCATCGCGCACGACCTCGCCGTCGTACGGCACTTCTCGCAGCGCGTCGCGGTCATGTACCTCGGCAAGATCGTGGAGATCGCCGACCGCGACGACCTGTACGGCAACCCGCGCCACCCCTACACCCGGGCGCTGCTGTCGGCCGTGCCCGAAGCGACCGTGGAAGAGACCCCGGCCCGCGAGCGCATCCGGCTCCAGGGCGACGTGCCGTCCCCGATCAACCCGCCTTCCGGCTGCCGCTTCCGCACCCGCTGCTGGAAGGCGACGGAGAAGTGCGCGAGCGAGGCTCCCCCGCTGGTGCAGGTCGAGGGCAACAAGGCGGGTCACCTGACCGCCTGCCACTACCCCGAGACGGCCGAGACCGTGCCGGCCCCCCGCCTCGCCAAGGACTCCGAGCCGGCGGCCTGACCGCACTCTCCCCGACACCGGTACGAGGCCCGCGCCGACACGGCGCGGGCCTTGAGCCGTCTTCAGGGGGCGCGCTAGTCGCCCGTCGTGCCGTCCGCCAGTTCGCGCAGGATGTCGATGTGGCCGTTGTGGCGGGCCGTCTCCTCGGTGAGGTGGAGGAGGATCCAGCGCAGGTCCACGAGGTTGCCGCCGCCTCTGGCGCGCTTGGCCTTGGTGTCGAGGTCGTTCCCGGCGACCAGTTCCCGGTAGCGGGCGCTTTGCTCGGCGTACTCGTCGAGCAGCTGCTCGATCGGGAAGTCGACGGCGATGCGCATCTCGCGGTCGGGGTCCTCTTCGGTCCAGGGGCCCTCGTCCTCCTCGCCGAGGAAGACCACCTGGAACCAGTAGTACTCGACCCAGCGGAGGTGGTTGACCAGCCCGCTCAGGGTCATCAGCGGCGAGGTGGGCAGGAGTGACCTGCGCGCGTTCTCCGCGGAGACGCCCTCGCACTTGGCGCGGACGGTGTCACGGGCGTAGTCGAGGAACGTGGTGAGCTGGGTGCGCTCGTCCCACGCGGTCGGGATGTCGTCGATTCTGGTCATCCCCATGAGCATTGCTGATCACAACACCCGCTGTACAGCGATTACTTGGACTCTCCCTCCAGCGCCGCGAGTGCCGGGTCCAGGACGATGTCCTCCTCGCGCGCGGTCGTCGGGTCCTCCGGGAAGTGGCAGGCCGTCAGGTGGCCGTCGTGGTTGCCGGACAGCTGGACCAGCGGGGGCTCCTCGGCCGCGCACCTGTCCCGCGCCTTCCAGCAGCGGGTGCGGAAGCGGCAGCCGGAGGGCGGATTGATGGGCGACGGCACGTCACCGGCGAGCCTGATCCGCTCCCGCCCGCCGGTGTCCTCGTCGGTGACGTTCACCTCAGGTACGGCGGACAGCAGGGCGTGGGTGTAGGGGTGGCGGGGGCGGGTGTAGATGGAGTCGCGGTCGCCGACCTCGATCACCTTGCCGAGGTACATCACCGCCACGCGCTGCGAGAAGTGCCGTACGACGGCGAGGTCGTGGGCGATGAACAGGAACGCGATGCCCAGTTCCCGCTGCACCTTCTGGAGCAGGTTGACCACTTGCGCCTGGATGGACACGTCCAGCGCGGAGACCGGCTCGTCGGCCACGATCAGCTTGGGTTCGAGCGCCAACGCCCTCGCCACGCCGATACGTTGGCGCTGGCCCCCGGAGAACTCGTGCGGGAAGCGGTTGTAGTGCTCGGGGTTGAGACCCACGATCTCCAGCAGCTCGCGCACCCGTTTCTCGCGGCCACCGTCCGGCTCGATGCCGTTGATCTCCATCGGACCCGAGACGATCTTGCCGACCGTCTGCCGCGGGTTCAGCGAGGAGTAGGGATCCTGGAAGATCATCTGGATCTCGGAGCGGATCGGCGCCAGCTGCTTGCGCGAGGCATGGCCGATGTCCCGCCCGCGGTACGTGATCGTCCCCGCCGTCGGTTCGATGAGACGGGTGATCAGGCGTCCGGTCGTCGATTTCCCGCAGCCCGACTCCCCCACCAGGCCGAAGCTCTCGCCGACGTGCACGGTCAGGTCGATGCCGTCGACGGCCTGGACCTGACCGACCGTGCGGCGGACCGGGAAGCCGCCCTTGACCGGGAAGTGCTTGGTGAGGCCCTCCACCACCAGCAGCGGCTCCCGGGCCGCCTCGTCGGTGGCTTCGCGCGGTGCGGGGAGGACGGGGTCCTCTGTCATGCCGTGTCCTCCTGGCCGTGGCGGAGACGGGGCTTGATCTCGTCGATGAAGATGGTGTGCTTCTGCTGCGCCGTCAAGTGGCACGCGGAGGCCCGGTCGGGGGCGAGCAGCGGCCGTTCGGTGACGCAGCGGTTGCCGCCGACGCGGTCCTGGAAGGCGCAGCGGGGGTGGAAGCGGCAGCCCGGGGGCGGGGTGAGCAGCGAGGGCGGGGCGCCCGGGACGGGGCTCAGCGGGGTGCTCAGGTCGGAGTCCAGGCGGGGCATCGAGTTGAGCAGGCCCCAGGTGTACGGGTGTCGCGGTGAGCGCAGCACCTCGCGCACCGTGCCGCGTTCGATCGCGCCGCCCGCGTACATCACCATGATGTCGTCGGCCATGTCGGCGATGACACCCAGGTCGTGCGTGATGAAGATGATGGCCGTGCCGAACTCCCGCTGGAGGTCCTTGAGCAGGTCGAGGATCTGGGCCTGCACGGTCACGTCGAGGGCGGTGGTCGGCTCGTCGGCGATCAGCAGGTCGGGGTCGCAGATCAGCGCCATCGCGATCATCGCGCGCTGGCGCATACCGCCGGAGAACTGGTGCGGGTAGTCCTTGGCGCGCTCGGCCGGGTGGGGGATGCCCACCTTGCCGAGCATCTCCACGGCCCGCTTCCAGGCGGCCTTCCTGGAGGCGCCGGTGTGCTTCATGTACGGCTCGGCGATCTGCCGGCCCACGGTGTAGTACGGGGACAGCGCGCTCAGCGGGTCCTGGAAGATCATCGCGACCTTGTTGCCGCGCAGCTTCTCCAGCTCGGACTCGTGGGCGGTGGTGAGCTCCTGGCCGTCGAGGACGATCTCGCCCTCGACGGTGGTGAACAGCGGGTTGTGCAGGCCGAGGATCGTCAGGTTGGTGACGGACTTGCCCGAGCCCGACTCGCCGACGATGCCGAGGGTCTTGCCCTGGTCGAGGTCGAACGACAGCCCGTCGACGGCCCGGACGACACCGTCCTCGGTCCGAAAACTCACGTGCAGGTCCCGCACCGAGAGGAACGCAGGGGTCACGTCAGTGCTCCTAGGCCAGCCGCACGCGCGGGTCGATGTAGGCGTACGCGGCGTCGACGACGATGTTGCACAGCAGGATCATGGTGGCGGAGAACAGCATCACGCCCAGCAGGAGTGGCAGGTCGCTGAAGAAGACCGACTCCACCGCGAGCCGGCCGAGTCCCGGCAGGCCGAAGGTGTACTCGGTGATGATCGCTCCGCCGAGCAGCGAGCCGAGGTCGATGCCGAAGATGGTGACGATGGGGATCAGGGAGCCGCGCCAGGCGTAGCGGAAGAAGACGTACCGGCGTGACATGCCCTTCGCGCGGGCGGTGCGCACATGCTCCTCCTGGAGCTGTTCGATCATCGACGAGCGCGCCATACGCGTGTACTGCGAGGCGAAGATCGTGGAGAGCACCACCCACGGGATGATCAGCCCGGTGAACCAGGTGGCCGGGTCGGCGGTGAACTCGTGGTAAGCGGGTTTCTCGAAGAGGTGGGTCTGGTAGACGAGGACCGCCAGGGCGAGCGGGCCGAGGAAGTAGATCTGCATCGAGCTGATCACCATCGCGCCGGCGGTGAACGTCTTGTCGACCAGCGTGCCGCGCTTCCAGGCGGCGATCAGTCCGGTGCCGAGACCGATGACGAGGAAACAGACGGCCCCGCCCAGGGTGAGCGAGACGGTGATGGGCAGCCGGTCCATCAGGGTGCCCCAGACCTGCTCGTTGGTGTGGTACGAGTACCCGAAGCACGGTGCGGGGCAGGGTCCCTGGGCGAACCCGTCGCTGCCCAGGACCAGGTTGTGCAGGAAGATCCCGTACTGCTCGGGGATCGACTTGTCGAGGCCGAGGACGTGGTGGAGGTTCTCGAGGTTGGCCGGGGTGCAGGTCTTGCCGCACATCAGCAGCGCCGGGTCACGGGGCATTCCGAAGAACAGCAGGAACGCGACGATGCTCAGCAGGAAGAGGATGACGACGGCGCCGAGCGACCGGCGCAGAAGGAAGCGCAGCATGGCAGAGGCAGCTCTCAGCGGGCCGGAGGGCACCCGGCGCACACCGTCAGGGGCGCGCCGGATACCCGGTGGGCGGGTTACTTGACGTACAGCCGGCGCGGGTCGACGCCGCCGATGACGTCGTCGTAGACGAGGCCGCCGATCCTGGATCCGGCGATCTGGGTCTGCTTGAAGTAGCCGGTCGGGACGACGTTGATGACGTCCTTCACGAGGTACTCGCCGAGCTTCCCCCACTCGGCCGCGGCCTCGGCCGGGTCGGTGACCCTGTTGATCCGGTCGATCTCGCTGTTGACCTTGGGGTCGTTGACCTGCGAGTAGTTCTGCGCGCCGTCGGCGATCGCCCGGCCGTCGAAGCACGGCGGGATGACGGTCGAGGCGGACGGCCAGTCGGCGCCCCAGTTGGTGTTGAAGATGTCGAAGTTGTTGTCGAGCTTGCTGACCTGGTCGTAGTAGGTCTCGGCCGGGACCTCCTGGCGCTGCACGTCGAACCCGGCCTTCTTCAGGCCCGCCGCCATGGCGGTGGAGTAGGCCTGGCCCTCCTGGGAGTTGATGTAGCCGAACGTCAGCTTCATGCCGACCTTGCCGGCCTCCTGGAGGAGCTTCTTGGCCTTGGCCGGGTCGCCGCCGGGGTTCTTCTTCTTGCCCCAGGGGTCGAAGGAGGGGTCGTAGCCGCTGACGGTCGGGCTGATGATGCCGCCCGGGGTCTCCATCGCGGCGCTGCCTCCGTAGGCCCGCTGGAACGCCGAGGTCGGCAGGGCGTAGGCGATGGCCTCGCGGACCTTCTTGTCCTGCATCGCCTTGTGACTGAGGTTGATGTTCATCTGGCCCACGTACGGCTGGTAGCCGATGACCGTGCGGGACTTCATCCCCGGGTCGTTCAGGACCTTCGAGAGGTTGCCCGCGTCGACCGAGTTCTGCCAGCTCACAGCGGTCCGGTCGGCGCCGGTGTCGGCGATGAGGGCCTTGGTGGAGTCCTCGTACTGCTGGTTGAAGGTGATGTTGAACCGGTCGACGTACCGGTGGCGGATGGGGTCCGTGGCCGGGTCCCAGTTGGTGTTCTTCACCAGCACCATCGACTTGCCGGACCGGAAGGACTGGATCTTGTACGGACCCGTCGTCACCGGGGCCTTGTCGTACTTCTCCTTGGTGTCGCCCTTCTGGGAGACGACGGCGTAGCCCGGCATGGCCAGCGCGTACGGCAGGTCGGGGTGCGGCTTCTTGAACTTGAAGACGACGGTTTTCTCGTCCGGCGTCTGCAGGATGGTGTCCGGCAGGTGCTTGCCCTTGAACGGGCCGTCCGGCAGCAGCTTGCGGTAGTCGGTGCCCGGGGTGTCGGCCAGCCATTGCTGGAGGTACGGCGGGCCCTGGTTGATGAAGGGTGCGAAGAGCCGCTCGACGGAGTGCCGGATGTCCTTGGACGTGATCGCGGAGCCGTCCTGGAACGTGATGCCGTCCTTGAGCGTGAACTTCCAGGTCTTTCCGCCGTCCGAGGTGGTGCCCGAGTCGGTGGCGAGGTCGCCGACGATCTCGTGCTTGCTGCCGTCGTCGCTGGTCGCCTTGTAGCCGGTGAGCCCTCTGTGCAGCAGCAGCGCGACCTGCATCTCGTTGAAGACGTAGATCTGGGCCGGGTCGAGGTGGGCGTAACTGTCGCGAGCGGGCACCGAGACGGTGCCGCCGGGCTTGGCGCCCGGGACCTCGGCGGCGGGGCCCTTGGAGGCCGCGGCGTCACCGAACTTGATCAACGCCTTCTGGCGTTCGGCGTTCTGCCGCTGCTCCTTGTCGTCACCACCGGTCTTGCTGCCGCCGGAGCTGCACCCGGTCAGCACCAGTGCCGCGGCCGCGAGCACCGAGGCCGCGGCGTGTAAGTGACGTCGTCCGCTCCTACTCATCACTCGGTTTCCACCCATCTGTTGTCATCAGTGCGAAGGAACCCGGAACATGCAGGTCAGCGCGCCGTCTTGGGGTCGAACGCGTCCCTGACCGAGTCCCCGAGCAGGTTGAAGGCCACGATGAAGATGATCATCGAGACGCCGGGGAAGAACATGTAGGTGATGTCGTTCTGCATCACGAGTTCGGTGGACGCCTTGGAGAACATCTGCCCCCAGTCCGGCGTCGGTTCGACGATGCCGACGCCCAGGAAGGACAGTCCGGCCTCTGCGGTCACGAAGTTGGGGAGCATATAGGTGCCCTGCACCAGGATCGGCGTGACCACGTTCGGCAGGATCTCCCTGCGGATGATCCGCCAGGGCGGGGCGCCGCTGACCTTGGCCGCCTCGATGAACTCCCGTTCCCGCAGGGCGAGGGTGGTCCCGCGAAGGATGCGTCCGAGGCTCATCCAGCCCAGGAACCACTGCACGGCGATGAGGGCGACCACCCGGACGTAGACCGGTGTCTCGTCCCTCGGGCTGACGAACAGTGAGACCACGACCGGCATGCTGGCGATGAAGAACAGCTGGGCCGGGAAGGCCAGCAGGAAGTCGATGACCCGGCTGATGAAGTAGTCGGCCCTGCCGCCGAGATAGCCGGCCGTGACGCCGAGGAGGATGCCGGTGAGCACGGTCGCGAGGGTGACGGCGACCGAGATCATCAGTGACGTCCGGATGCCGTAGAGGAGCTTGGTGAAGACGTCGTAGCCGTTGCCGGGTTCGAGGCCGAACCAGAACTCGCCGCTGATGCCGCCGTTGGGCTGCACCGGCACGCCCGCGCTGTCGAAGAGTTCGGGGCGCTCGTCGGCGTACACCGTGTACGGGTCCTTGCCGTACAGCTTGGAGACCAGCGGAGCGAGCAGTCCGATCAGGAAGAAGAAGACGACCACACAGGCCGAGATCACTCCGGTGCGGTCCCGCTTGAAGCGGATCCACATCAGCCGGCCTGGTGACCGGCCGATCGGCTGCCCGGTCTGTAACTCCGTAGGACTTGTCACATTGCGCCCATTTCACAGGTGTGGATGTGGACGTGGGACAGGTGCGTGACTACGCCGCTACTATCAGCCATCGGGCAACCTGCCGACCACCGTCTTTCGCATCTCAATTCCGTCACAGCCGAAAGGGATGCGGAAAAGCCCGGGCGCCCCCCATGACGGGGGACGCCCGGGCTCAACAGACCGGTGATCAGCCGTGCTTGGCGCGGCTCGCGGCGCGGGCGCGCTCGCGGGCGTCCAGGTTCACCTTGCGGATGCGAACGGCCTCCGGGGTGACCTCGACGCACTCGTCGTCGCGGCAGAACTCCAGCGACTGCTCCAGGGAGAGCTTGCGCGGCGGGACGATCGCCTCGAACGAGTCGGCCGAGGAGGACCGCATGTTCGTGAGCTTCTTCTCCTTGGTGATGTTCACGTCCATGTCGTCGGAGCGCGAGTTCTCACCGACGATCATGCCCTCGTAGACCTCGGTGCCGGGGTCCGTGAACAGCACACCGCGCTCCTGGAGGTTCGTCATCGCGAAGGCGGTGACGGCGCCGGCGCGGTCGGCGACCAGGGAGCCGTTGTTGCGGGTCTGCAGCGTGCCGAACCAGGGCTCGAAGCCCTCGTGGATGGAGTGGCCGATGCCGGTGCCGCGGGTCTGCGTCAGGAACTCGGTCCGGAAGCCGATGAGACCGCGGGACGGCACCACGAACTCCATGCGCACCCAGCCGGAGCCGTGGTTCGACATGTTGTCCATACGGCCCTTGCGGACACCCATGAGCTGCGTGACCGCGCCCATGTGCTCCTCGGGCACGTCGATCGTCATGCGCTCGACCGGCTCGTAGACCTTGCCGTCGACGTCCTTGGTGACGACCTGCGGCTTGCCGATGGTCAGCTCGAAGCCCTCGCGGCGCATCTGCTCGACCAGGATGGCGAGCGCGAGCTCACCACGGCCCTGGACCTCCCAGGCGTCGGGACGCTCGGTCTCGATGACACGCAGCGAGACGTTACCGATCAGCTCGCGGTCGAGGCGGTCCTTGACCTGACGGGCGGTCACCTTGCGATCCTTGACGGCCGCCTTGTTGTCGGCGCCCTTGCCGGTACCGCCACGGCCGACCAGCGGCGAGGTGTTGGTGCCGATGGTCATGGAGATCGCGGGCTCGTCGACCGTGATCAGCGGGAGCGGGATCGGGTTCTCGGGGTCCGCGAGGGTCTCGCCGATCATGATGTCCGGGATACCGGCGACCGCGCAGATGTCACCCGGGCCGGCCTTCTCGGCGGGCTTGCGGGTGAGCGCCTCCGTCATCATCAGCTCGGTGATGCGGACGTTGCCGACGGTCCCGTCCCGCTTGATCCACGCGACCGTCTGGCCCTTGCGCAGCTCGCCCTGCTCGACACGGAGCAGCGCGATACGGCCGAGGAAGTTGTCGGCGTCCAGGTTGGTGACGTGCGCCTGGAGCGGGGCCTCCTCGTCGTACGTCGGGGCCGGGATGTGCTGCAGGATGGTGGAGAAGAACGGCTCCAGGCTGGTGGAGTCCGCCGGGACCGTGCCGTTCTCCGGCTTGGTCAGCGAGGCGATGCCGTCACGGCCGCAGGCGTAGACGATCGGGAACTCGATCTGCTCCTCGTCCGCGTCCAGGTCGAGGAAGAGGTCGTAGGTCTCGTTGACGACCTCGTCGATCCGGGAGTCCGGGCGGTCCGTCTTGTTGATGCACAGGATGACGGGCAGCCGCTGCTGGAGCGCCTTGCGCAGCACGAAGCGGGTCTGCGGGAGCGGGCCCTCGGAGGCGTCGACGAGGAGGACGACACCGTCCACCATCGACAGACCGCGCTCGACCTCGCCGCCGAAGTCGGCGTGACCGGGGGTGTCGATGATGTTGATGGTGATGACGTCCCCCCCGTCCTTGGGGTGGTACTTCACCGCCGTGTTCTTGGCGAGGATCGTGATGCCCTTCTCACGCTCCAGGTCGTTCGAGTCCATCATGCGGTCGTCGACGCCTTCGAGCTGATGGGCGGCGAAGGCACCGGCCTGCTTCAGCATGCCGTCGACGATGGTCGTCTTGCCGTGGTCGACGTGGGCGACGATGGCTACGTTGCGGATGTCGTGGCGCGTGGCCATGAAGGCGTACTCCTGGAGTGTGAGGAAGGCCGACGCGTACGTCTGTGTTACGCGGACCCTGCCGGGCTGAACACGCCACGGCCTCACCCCATGGTACGTGGCCCCGGAAGGAGCGGCCCCCACAGCCCCGTCCGGAGCCCCGTCGGGCTCAGGACTTCGACGGGTTCGGCGCCGCCTTCGCCCCCTTCTTGAGGAAGCCCATGTCCTCGTAGACCGGCGTGCGGAAGCCGAACGCGCCGGCGTTGGCGACGGTCTTCCACGCGGCGGTGAGCTGGGGCCGCTGGTAGAGCGGGATCGACCCGGCCGCCGCCCAGATGCGGGAGTCCGCCTTGCGGATGAGGGAGCGTGCCTCGTCCTCGTCCAGGGTCCCGAGCGCCTGGTCGAACAGCTGGTCCACCTGGTCGGTGCCGACGCGGGTGAAGTTCTGCTCGACGCTCAGCGAGCCGTCGGCGGCCGGGACGGGCTTGGCGTAGATGGGGCGGGCGTCGGTGGCCGGGAAGGCGGAGGAGGGCCAGGAGTACAGGGCGAGGTCGTACTGGCCGGAGGCGATGTGGTCCTTGAAGTAGCTCTCGTCCGAGACCTTGCTGATCTCCGTGCCGATGCCGACCCGCTTCAGCATGCTGGTGACGCGGTCGGCGACGGCCCGCAGGGGCTCCGACCCCGCCCCTGAGGGCAGCACGAATCGGAGCGTGAGCGCCTTGCCGTTCTTGGCCAGCGTCTTGACCGCGTGGCCCGCGGGGGCGGCGGTCCCCTTCGGGGCGTAGGCGCCGGGGGCACCGCCCTGCTGGGCCTGCGGATGGGAGCCGTCCTGCGCGAGCTGCCGGCCCTCACCGTGCTCGTCCTCGTGGCCGCGGGCCGCCGCACGGCGCGCCTTGTCGTCCTCGCCGACGATGTACGTGCCGTCGTCGCCGCCGTCGGACTGCTCCTCGCCTTTCTTGTCCCGGCCGGACTTCTCGCTCTGGGCCTTCCTGCCCTTGGGGCCGGCCGCCTCCTCGTCCTTCTTCTGCTTCTTGACCGGGCCGCCCGGCACCCAGCCGGCGTCCGCGAGCAGCGCCCTCGCCTCATCGGTGTCCTGGCCGCCGAGCGCGCCGCTGTTGTCGGCGTAGGCGGCCTGTCCGGCGAGGGCTAGGTGGCTGCCGACGGGGACGGCGGGCAGGCCGAGCGGCTTCAGCACCACCTCGGCGAGCTCCTTGCGGTCCAGGGCGCGGGCCACCGCCCGGCGCACCCGCTCGTCGGCGAGCGGGCCGGCGGAGCCGTTGAGGGCGAGCTGGGTGTAGGCGGGCTCCAGCGACTTGCGGACCTGGAAGCCGCGCAGCCCGTCGGTCCCCCTGCGGACGCGCTGGGCGGTGGCGGGGTCGATCTCGGCCAGGTCGAGCTCACCGGCCGCCAGCGCGGCGGCCCGCTCGGCGCGCGGAACGGCCCGCAGCTGGATCTCGGACAGCTTGGCGGGCCTGCCCCACCAGCGCGGGTTGGTGGTGAGGCTGACCCTGTCCTTCTTGGTGTCCACCTTCTTCACGGTGAACGGCCCGGCGGTGACCTTCAGCTTGCGGCGCGCGCCGTCGTTGAAGGAGTCCGGGGTGCCCATGACGTCCTTCGGGTACAGCGGCGAGAACAGCGACCGCCAGTCGGCGTACGGCTTGGCGAAGGTGACCTTGACCTCCAGGTCACTGGCGCCGCGCTCGATGCCCTCGATGCGGTCGTAGCCGGCGTTGCGGGCCGTCCAGTACGCGGAGTCCTTGCCGGACAGGGCGCGCCACTGGGCGGCGAAGTCGGCGGCGCCGATCTCGCGGCCGTCGCTCCAGACGGCCTGCTGGTTGAGCTTGTACAGCACGACCTGCTTGGGCTCGGTCTCGACGACCTTGGCGCTCTCCAGGTAGTCGGCGTTGCGCTCCGGCCGCCCGCTGGCGTTCGTCCGGTACATGGACGGCAGCACGGCCTGGGCGACACGGGCGGTGGTGGCGTCCGCGTCGGCCTGGAAGGTGTTCAGGGTGTCCGGGACGGCGTCCACGGCCCAGCGCAGGGTGCCGCCCTCGGCGATGCTCGCGCGTGCCGCGCGGGCGACGTCCTGCTTGGCGAGCGGCTTGCCGGCCTCGTCCTCGGAGCCGCAGCCCGCGAGCGTGAGCATCGCCAGCGCGCCCGTGGTGAGGAAGGCCACCGAGCGCATCACCGCTCGCGGTCCGACACCGTCGTAGGACATCTCTGGTACCTCCGGGGAGCGGCTCCCGCCGGTGACACAGGTGCGTTCTGATCACATTTGGCGGTATTTTGGAGTTGATCAGATCTACGGCCCAGATCTACGGCCCCACTGAAGAGGAAAGGGTTCGCCAGCCGGGGGCGACACGGCGGCGGAGGCACGGAAGCCCACCCGTGCGGAGCAACGTGGCCCCCGGCGCACACAGAGCGCATGCGGGCGTGCACCGAAGGCACGCAATCCGCCAATCGCTGCACATGGCTTCACATCAACCGGTGTGACGCGCAACACTCGCAGGCGCATGAACGTTGCCGTCCAGGGCCGTACGGCCCGAGGAAGTGAGGTCACGTCATGTCCGTGCACGACGACCTGACAGCCGTCCAGCGCTGCCTCGACGACCTTTCCCGGTCCGTCGGCCGCCTGGAGAAGCAGCTCGGCAGCGGCGGCCTGGAGATGCGCCGCGTCCGAGCCGACGCCGACCACCTGCGCGAGAGTGTCGCCCTGCTGCGTGAGGCGGCCGCCCACCCGAATCAGCCCCGCAAACCCGAGCTCGTCACGATCCCCGACACCCCGTACGACGACTCCTTGTGGATCGACACGGACGACGAGGGACTCGGAGCCCGGGACCGACGCGCCCCCTGACCCGACCGGAGTCCTGAGTTGGCCACTGGTACGGAACCCCAAGTGAACAACGGCGGCGTGCGGTCCCGTACCCGCGCCGCGATCGACGCACCGCATCTGCGGACCGACCGCTGGTGGCTGGCACCCGCCGCCACCGCGGCCGGTCTGCTCGCCTTCGTCGTGTACTCGACCTGGCGGGCCTTCGCCAACGCGGACTACTACGCGGCGCCGTACGTCTCGCCGTTCTACTCGCCCTGCCTGGCGGAGAACTGCGAGACGATGCGAGGCGGCCCGAACTGGGAGATCTTCGGGAGCTGGTGGGGTATCTCCCCGGCGATCCTCATCCTGATCTTCCCGCTCGGCTTCCGCCTGACCTGCTACTACTACCGCAAGGCGTACTACCGGGGCTTCTGGGCCTCGCCCCCGGCCTGCGCGGTCGCCGAGCCGCACAAGAAATACACCGGCGAGACCCGCTTCCCGCTGGTGCTGCAGAACATCCACCGGTACTTCTTCTACGCGGCGATCCTGGTCGCCGGCATCCTCAGCTACGACACCGTGCTGTCCTTCCGCGACGAGCACTACGCGTGGGGCCACATGGGCCTGGGCACCCTCGTCTTCCTGGCCAACATCGTGCTGATCTGGGCGTACACGATCTCCTGCCACTCCTGTCGGCACATCGTCGGCGGCAAGCTCAAGCACTTCTCCCGGCACCCCGTGCGCTACCGCATGTGGCAGTTCGTCGGGAAGCTCAACGCCCGCCACATGCTGCTGGCCTGGGCGTCCCTGGTGAGCGTGGCGCTCGCCGACTTCTACGTCTATCTCGTCGCGTCCGGTGTCTTCGACGATCCGCGCTTCTTCTAGATGAGTGGGGCCCTGTGATGTCCGTGGTCGACCGTCAGGAGTGGGACGTCGTCGTGGTCGGTGCCGGCGGCGCGGGCCTGCGCGCCGCCATCGAGGCCCGCGAGCGCGGCGCCCGTACGGCCGTGATCTGCAAATCCCTGTTCGGCAAGGCCCACACGGTGATGGCCGAGGGCGGCATCGCGGCGGCGATGGCCAACGCCAACGAGCACGACAACTGGCAGGTCCACTTCCGCGACACCCTGCGCGGCGGCAAGTTCCTCAACCAGTGGCGGATGGCCGAGCTGCACGCCCAGGAGGCCCCCGACCGGGTGTGGGAGCTGGAGACCTGGGGCGCGCTCTTCGACCGCACCAAGGACGGGCGGATCTCCCAGCGCAACTTCGGCGGCCACGAGTACCCGCGCCTGGCGCACGTCGGCGACCGTACGGGCCTGGAGCTGATCCGCACCCTCCAGCAGCAGATCGTCTCCCTCCAGCAGGAGGACTTCAGGGAGACCGGCGACTACGAGTCCCGTCTGAAGGTCTTCCAGGAGTGCACGGTCACCCGGATCCTCAAGGACGGCTCACGCGTCAGCGGCGTCTTCGCCTACGAACGCGAGACCGGCCGATTCTTCGTCCTCGAAGCCCCCTCCGTGGTGATCGCGACCGGCGGCATCGGCAAGTCCTTCAAGGTCACGTCGAACTCGTGGGAGTACACCGGCGACGGTCACGCGCTGGCCCTGCTCGCGGGCGCGCCCCTGCTCAACATGGAGTTCGTGCAGTTCCACCCGACGGGCATGGTCTGGCCGCCGTCGGTGAAGGGCATCCTCGTCACCGAGTCGGTGCGCGGCGACGGCGGGGTGCTCAGGAACTCCGACGGCAAGCGGTTCATGTTCGACTACGTCCCGGACGTCTTCAAGGAGAAGTACGCCCAGTCCGAGGACGAGGCCGACCGCTGGTACGACGACCCCGACCACAACCGGCGCCCGCCCGAGCTGCTGCCGCGCGACGAGGTCGCCCGGGCGATCAACGCCGAGGTGAAGGCGGGCCGCGGCTCCCCGCACGGGGGCGTCTTCCTCGACGTGTCGACGCGGATGCCCGCCGAGGTGATCCGGCGCCGGCTGCCGTCGATGTACCACCAGTTCAAGGAGCTGGCGGACGTCGACATCACCGCCGAGGCGATGGAGGTCGGCCCGACCTGCCACTACGTGATGGGCGGCATCGCGGTCGACTCCGAGTCCGCCGCCGCGCGCGGGGTGCCGGGGCTGTTCGCGGCCGGTGAGGTGGCCGGCGGGATGCACGGCTCCAACCGGCTCGGCGGCAACTCGCTCTCCGACCTGCTGGTCTTCGGGCGCCGGGCGGGCCGGCACGCCGCCGCGTACGCACAGACCCTGGGCACGCGCCCCCCGGTGGACGACGTCCAGATCGACAGCGCAGCCGCTGAGGCCCTGCGGCCGTTCTCCGCGGAGGGCGAGGAACCGTCCGCGGGCCCGCCGGAGAACCCGTACACCCTGCACCAGGAACTCCAGCAGACCATGAACGACCTGGTCGGCATCATCCGCCGCGAGGCCGAGATGGCCGAGGCGCTGGAGCGGCTCGCCGATCTGCGGGTACGGGCCCGCCGGGCCGGTGTGGAGGGGCACCGCCAGTTCAACCCGGGCTGGCACCTCGCCCTGGACCTGCGGAACATGCTGCTGGTCAGCGAGTGCGTGGCGCGGGCCGCGCTGGAGCGCACGGAGTCGCGCGGCGGACACACCCGCGAGGACCATCCGTCGATGGACCGCGAGTGGCGCCGGATCAACCTGCTGTGCCGGCTGACCGACCCGACGGGCGGCCTCGCGGCCACCGACCCGGTGCGCGGCCAGATCACCCTCGCCCGGGAGACCACCGAACCCATCCGCCGGGACCTGCTCGCCCTCTTCGACAAGGAGGAGCTGGTCAAGTACCTCGCCGAAGAGGAGCTGTACGAATGAGCGGCTACACGGCCCACTTCAAGGTGTGGCGCGGGGACGGGCAGGGCGGCGGCCTGGAGGACTTCAAGGTCGAGGTGAACGACGGCGAGGTGGTCCTCGACATCATCCACCGTCTCCAAGCGACACAGGTGCCCGACCTGGCGGTCCGCTGGAACTGCAAGGCGGGCAAGTGCGGTTCGTGCTCGGCGGAGATCAACGGGCGGCCGCGGCTGATGTGCATGACCCGGATGTCGGTCTACGACCGGGACGAGACGATCACGGTGACACCGTTGCGCGCCTTCCCCGTGGTCCGGGACCTGGTGACGGACGTCGGCTTCAACTACCGGAAGGCGCGCGAGGTCCCGTCGTTCGTGCCGCCCGCCGGGGTCGGGCCCGGTGAGTACCGGATGTTCCAGGAGGACGTGGACCGTCCGCAGGAGTTCCGCAAGTGCATCGAGTGCTTCCTGTGCCAGGACACCTGCCATGTGGTCCGCGACCACGAGGAGAACAAGACGGCGTTCGCGGGACCGCGCTTCCTGATGCGGGTGGCGGAGCTGGACATGCACCCGCTGGACGCCGCCGCCGAGACCGGCCTCGACCGCAAGAAGACCGCCCAGGACGAACACGGCCTCGGCTACTGCAACATCACCAAGTGCTGCACGGAGGTCTGTCCGGAGGGCATCAAGATCACGGACAACGCGCTGATTCCCCTGAAGGAACGGGCGGTGGACCGCAAGTACGACCCGCTGGTGTGGCTGGGGTCGAAGATCAGGAGGAGGTCTTCGTAGCCGGCTTCATGGCCTGCCGCTGTACGTACAGGCCGAAGAAGGCCACGGCCATGCCCGTCAGCGCGAAGGGGGCGTTGCGGATGTCCGGTCCCCGGAGCGGGCCGAGGAAGAGGAACGTGCCGAACCCGGCCATACCGATCAGCGTTCCGTACCCCCACACCTTGGGCCGGAGCACCTTGGCGCGTCCCGGTCCGGGCAGGATCCAGCCGGTGATGATCGCGGCTGCGCCGCACACGGCTCCGGCCGTCAACACCACTAGCCCCGCTGCCACCAACGCCTCGTGCATGCCGGTCATCCTTCCAGCAGTTCCAGCACCCGCAAGAGATTTGACTCGGCTATGGCCTGCATCGGACCAGGGTTTGGAAAGTCGCCGTCGAGGAGGCGGAGGGGCCCGGAGACCAGGGACAGGTGCATGGCGAGGCGGTAGAGGTTCATCCGGTCCTCGTCCAGGGCGGGGGCGCCGAGGGCGTCGTAGTGCCGCCCGAAGCGGATCCGCAGGAAGACGTGCTCCCACTCCACGTCGAAGTACATCAGGCCCTCGATGTCGATGAGGGCCGGGTGGCCGTCGGCGTCCAGCAGTACGTGGTCGGGGCCGAGTTCGCCGTGGATGAGGGTGTGGCGGGAGCGGGGGCGGACCCCGGCGGCCAGTTCCCGCAGCCGGGCCTCCAGGTCGTCCCGTACGGCGGCGATCCGTGCGTCCCGCACGGCGGTCGCCGCGATGTCGCGCAGGGCGCCGTCGGTGACGCGCTGCTCGCAGGAGTCGGCGGAGGACACCCCACCGCTGTCGACGAGGGCGACCTTGCCGAAGGTGGGGCCCTCATGGGCGTGCAGTGCGGTGAGGGTGTCGGCGAATCGGGCCAGCGCGGTGGCTCCCGTGTCCGGGTCGCGGCGCAGCGCTTCCTCCAGGCTGCCACCGGTGAGGTCCTCGACGATCGCCGCGTCGGCGGGAAGGTGCCTGTGCGTGGCGTCGGCGTGCCGGAGGCGCGGTGTGCGGACGCCCGCGCCGGTCAGGCGGGCGTTCGCCGCGGTGAACAGGTCGAGGCCGGTGCCGTGGGAGAAGGGGTCGCGGAGGTCGCTCGGGCCGGCGTCCCAGTAGTCCTCGTCCTGCGACCAGACGTAGGCGATCGCTGTGGAGTCGTCGTCCAGAGTGAGGCGGTAGACGCCCTTCTTGGTGCCGCCGCGGAGTCGGGTGACGGCGGTGAGGGTGCGGGCGGGGCCGAGGGCGGCGCGGGTGAGGGGGGCGAGGTCTTCGCGGGTCAGGTGCTTGCGGGTGGTGGTCACCCGGCGGATCCTCGCACTCCGTCCGGGTGACCGCAGGTTCTTTTCAGGTGGTTTCAGGCCCTTCTCAGCGCACCCAGTCGTCCCGGTACGCCCTCCAGTCCTTCTCCTCGGCCGCGAAGTCCACGTACAGGGCGACCCCGAAGTTGGCGCGGTCCGCGTCCGTGCGGGAGAGGCCCAGGCGGACGCCTCGGACGGCGGCGGGGACGGTCTCGGCGTGGTTCCAGTGTCCGAAGCGGTTCTCGTGGTAGAAGGGCAGGCCCATCAGCAGGTCGGTGGACTTCGGAGTCACCTCCAGGGCCAGCGAGGTCTGCTGGGCGACATAGCCGCCGTAGGTGCTCTGCAACGGCTGCATGGTGTCGTACGACATCACCGCGATCTGGTCGACGCGACGCGCGACCTGCCCGAAGAACTTCTGCGACCACCATTTCGGGTGTCCGGCGACCGTGCCCCAGAAGGAGTGGAAGCCCGGCAGCGGGTCGATCTGGTGGGCGGCGATCGACAGCTGTGCGTCCCGGGCGCGGGTGACCTTGCGCAGGGAGTCGAGGAGGGTGAGGTAGTTCCCGTCGTCGGAGTGGAGGGGCTCCAGGTCGAAGTGGACGCCGTCGAAGCCGGCGGTCAGGATCTCGCGCGTCGACTGCACGACGGCGTCCCTGGTCTTCGCGCGCTCCAGACGCATCCCGTCGGGGGTCTCCGTGGCGAGGACGTCGCCGAGCCAGGCCTGGACGCGGACGCCGGGTATCTCACGGTGTACGGCGTCCATCAGCCAACGGGCGTTGGGATAGGCGGATTCGGGGAGCGTGCCGTTGTGTTCCAGGGGGCCGGCGTGGACGTAGAGGTCGCGGATGCCGGTGCCTTTCAGGCGGTGTGCGAGGGCCGTGATGTCGGCGTCCTTCTTGCGGCCGTCGACCCAGGCGTGGCCCAGCCAGATGGCGTCCCGGTCGCGGGTGTGGGTGCCGTTCGCCGGGGTGCCGGTGTAGTTGAGGCGGAGGGCGATCTGGGAGGCGAGGAGGGGGAGGAGCAGGGCGAGGGTGAGGGCCAGGGCGGTGCGTCTGAGCCAGCGGCCGCGGCGCGGTGGTTTTCGGGCCTCGGCTTCGCCTTCGTCCCGGTCTTCGTTCCCGCCCGCACCACCCGTGCTGCTTTCATCGTCGGGTGCGGGTGGCCCCGGTGGGGCGTCCCCGCCGTCGGCGGACGCGTCTTGCGCCGTGCCGATCGCGCCGCTGAGCGACTTTTCCGGTGCCGCCGCGGTCTCCTCCGGTGCCGCCGCGGTCTCCTCCGGATTTCCTGTGGTGCTCATGCTCGTCTCCCCCTCGATGGTCGGTCTGCCTCACGTGTGCCGGGGTGGGTGCGCAGAGGTCGCGTGGACGCGGTCTCGGCCATACGCTCCGAAATGTGACGCCATCCTTGGATCGGGGCCGGGTGCGGTGGGCGTATGCACTGGTGGGCTTCGTGTGGCTGGTGTTGGTGGGGAGGACGATCCGGACCGATCCCCCGGTTGCGATCACGGGCGAGGGGCCCGTCGCGAGCGGGGCCGTGGAAGGGGCCTCGGTCGCTGACCTCGTGCTGCCGCTCGTGGCCGTCGTGGCGGCCGCCGTGCTCGCCGGATACGGGTACGTGCGGCGCACACGGAGGGCGCGGGAGCGGACCACGCCGGGTGGGGGGCGCGGGGAAACGGCGCCCGGGGCCGTGGCTGCGGCGCCCGACGCACTCGACTCACGGGCGCTCGCGTTGCTCGCCGAGGCCGACGACTGGGTGCGCACCTGCCGGGAGGAACTCGGTTTCGCCGAGGCCCGGTCCGGGGCCCGCGGTATCGAGTCCTCCGGCCGCGTCGTGCGGGCGGCGGCCGCCGAGCTGGCCACGGCGTTCCGGATGCGGCAGCGGTACGACGAGGGCGAGCCGGCCGACGGGACCGCCCGGCTGCACACGCTCGCCGGGATCGTCGGTCGGTGCGAGGAGGCGGGGCGGCTGCTGGATGCCGAGGCCGCCGCGTTCGACCGGCTGCGGGGGCTGGAGGAGGACCCGAGCGAGGCGCTGGCCCTCGCGGAGGAACGTTTCCGGGAGCTGGCCGGGCGCACCGGCGCGGCCGAGGCGGCCCTCGCGGACCTGCGCACCCGGTACGCGTCCTCCGCGTCGGACGTGGTGACCGGCAGCGTGGAGCAGGCCAAGGACCGGCTCGTGTTCGCGACCACGCGTCTGAACTCAGCCCGGCAGGCCGCCGACCGGGAGGACGCCCCGCGCGCCGCCGCTCAGCTGCGGGCCGCCGAGGGCGCCGTCGCCCAGGCCGGTGTCCTGGTCGCCGGTGTGCACCGGCTCGCCGCCGAACTGGACGAGGCCACGCGGCTGGTTCCGGCCGCGCTCACGGGGGCGGAGGCGGAGATCGCGGGAGCCGACACCCTCGGGCTGGACGTGACGGTCGGCGAACTGCGCGGCCGGGTGCTGCACGCCGACGCCGCCCTGGCCGCCGTACGGCACGAGCTGACCTCCGGGCACCCGTACGACCCGCTCGACGTGCTGCGCCGGGTCGTACGGGCGACCGCGCCGCTGGTGACCGGGCGGGCCGGTGTCCTGCCGGCCGCCGCGCTGCTCACCGCCCGCGCCACCACCGCCGCCGCGGCAGGCTTCGTCGCGACGCACCGGGGCGCGGTGGGCGGCACGGCCCGCACCCGGCTCACGGAGGCGGAGCGACTCCTGGCGGTGGAGGACGGGGATCCGGTGGAGCTGCTGCGGGCGGACACACTGGCCCGCGCGGCCCTCGGCCTCGCCGAGCAGGACGTACGGATGCATGGCAATCCGTACGCCGGCACGGCGGCCCGGTACGCGCACGGTGTCGCCGGGGCCGTCCTCGGCGGGGTGCTGCTGGACGGCGGTGCCGGGGACGGCGGGCCGCCGGCGAGCTTCGGCGGGCCCGTCACCCGCGCCCGGCGGTCCTCTCCGTAGCAGCCGTGGCAGCCGTGGCAGCCCCGGCAGCCCCGGCAGCCCCGGCAGCCCCAGCAGCCCTAAGCGGTCAGAACAGGCTCAGCAGTGCCTCCGCCGGGTCCGCGAGTCCCGTCTCGCCGTCCGGCAGCGGGAGTTCGAACCACACCGTCTTGCCGCGCGGGGTGCGCCGGGAGCCCCAGGCCGCGCTGAGCAGGCCGACGAGCTGGAGGCCGCGGCCGCCCTCGTCCGTGTCGCGGGCCCGGCGGCGGCGCGGCTGGACCAGGCCGGAGTCCCAGACCTCGCAGACCAGGGTGCTGTCGAGCAACAGACGCAGCCTGATCTCGCCCTCGCCGTACCGCAGGGCGTTGGTCACCAGCTCGCTGACCAGCAGTTCCGCCGTGTCGACCAAGGGCTCCAGGCCCCAGCTGAGCAGCTGGCCGCGGGCGTACTCACGGGCCCGGCCCACACTGCGCGGCTCACGCGGCAGCGTCCAGTCACCGACGGACTCCGTGGGCAGGCCCTGTACACGTGCCATCAACAGGGCGATGTCGTCCTCGCCGTGATGGGTGTCGAGGGTGGCGAGGACGTGGTCGCAGACGTCCTCCAGCGGGCTGCTCGGGTCCGTCAGCGCTCCGACGAACGCCTGGAGACCCTCGTCCAGCGGATGGTCGCGCGATTCGACCAGTCCATCCGTGTAGAGCGCCAACAGCGCGCCTTCGGGAAGGTCGACCTCGACCTCCTCGAAGGGCTCGCCGCCTACGCCGAGCGGCATGCCCGGCGGCACGTCGAGCATGAGGGCCGGCTCACCGGGCTCGACCAGGACGGGCGGCAGATGGCCGGCGTTGGCGAAGGTGCAGCGGCGTGTCACCGAGTCGTAGACCGCGTAGACGCAGGTCGCGAGGTACACCTCCGACAGGTCCGCCTCGCGGGGCCGGCGGGCGGCGCGGGTGGCCTGCTGGACGCCGCCGGGTGTGCCGAGGCCACGGGCGATCTCGTCCAACGCCGAGAGGACTTCCGCCGGTTCGAGGTCCAGCAGGGCCAGGGTCCTGACCGCCGTGCGGAGTTCGCCCATGGCGACCGCGGCGCGCAGGCCGCGGCCCATCACGTCGCCGACGACCAACGCCGTGCGGTGTCCCGGGAGTTCGATGACGTCGAACCAGTCGCCGCCGACCTCGCTGGGGCGGCCGGTGGAGACGTTGCCGGGCAGGTAGCGGCAGGCGATGTCCAGGCCGGAGGCGACCGGGTCACCGGGTGGGAGCAGGGACCGTTGCAGTATCAACGCGCGCTCGTGCTCACGGCGGTACAGGCGGGCGTTGTCGATGCAGACGGCGGCCCGCGCCGCCAACTCCACAGCCAGGTCGCGGTCACGGTCCCCGAACGGCTCACTGCCCTTCGTCCGCGCGAACTGCGCGAGTCCTACGACGGTGTCGTGGGCGACCATCGGAACGGCCAGCGTGGACTGGACGATGCCGCCCTCCTCGGCGGGCACGACCTGGGTGCGCGCGGTGCGCAGGGCGTCCGCGCAGGGCGAGGTGAACGGGTAGTGGTGGACGGCACCGAGCTCGACGGGTGTTCCGCCGCCGACGAAGGGCGCGTCGGAGACGGCGCTGGCGAAGGCGACCCGGCGCAGTTCGGCGCTGCCGTCGGCGAGCCCCGGCGGGGTCTCGTCGCCGGCCAGGAGCCCCTGGTAGAGGTCGACGGTGGCGAGGTCGCAGAAGCCGGGGACGACGACGTCGAGGAGTTCGCGGGCGGTGGTCTCAAGGTCGAGGGAGTTGCCTATACGGGCGCCGGCGTCATTGAGGAGGGCGAGGTTGCGCCGGGCGGCGGCGGCCTCGCGGGCGGCGGCGCGGCGGGCGGTGATGTCGATGCCGAGCCAGGCGATGCCGATGGGGCGGCCGCTGCCGCTGTGCACACGGTAGAGGTTGACGGACCAGTGCCGGCGCTCGTCGGAGCCCGGCAGGAAGCCCGTGATGTGCATGTCCGTGATCGAGTCGCCGCTCTCCAGGACCCGGCGCAGGGTCGCGGAGACCCGCTCGGCCTCGGGGCGGGGCAGGTAGTCGTGGACTCCGCGGCCGCGGTGCTCGTCGGGGGTGCCGCCGAACAGGGAGGCGAACCTGTGGTTGGCGCGGCGCACCCTGAGGTCGGTGTCGATCAGCAGGAAACCGAAGGGGCATTGGCCGAAAATGGCCTGCGAGGCGGCGAGGTCGGTCTCGATTCCGCGCAGCGTGCGAACGTCGACGACGATGCAGACGGCGCCCTTCTCACCGTCCTGAGTGCGCGTCGGCATGACGTAGACCTCGGCGAGCCCCTCCTCGCCGCGCTCGCCGTCCCCCGTGTCGGGCATCCGGAAGGGGACCACACCGGTCCACTCGCGCCCGTCGAGGATCTCGGCCATCTTGCGCTGGCCGCGCTCACGGTGGTCGGGGTCGATGAAGGCCTCTATGGGGTCCATGCCGACGGCGCGCTCGGCGCGGATGCCGAAGAGCTGTTCGGCGCGCAGGCTCCACTGCTCGACGAGACCGTCGGCGCCGATCGAGAAGGACGCGACCTTGATGTAGTCGTAGATCGAGCCGGGCGGACTGCTCTGCCACATGGCGTCACCGGGCGGCGCCTCCACGGAGGCAAGCGCGTCCGCGTGCTGCCTCGCGGTCTCCTCCCGCCCCGCGACGTCCTCCCGCCTAGCGCCGCCCGACGGGTCCTCGGACTCCGTGGCCTTCGCTGGTATCTCGCTCACGCGAACCGTCCCCTCCAGCTCACCGCGTCCGGCACCAGTCACCGGCGGCGGCTGCCCGCAGTATCCAGCACTACGGCGCCGCACAACACGGTGTTCACGATCACAGCACGGTCCAGGCGTTTTTCGGCCCGTGCCATGAGAACACTCTCAGTCTTCTAACCAGGGGACACGTCATCGAATCACGCGTTCCGGCAATCGCCACTGGCCGGAACGCGCAGGTCGACAGGACGGGTGCGGACGTACACCGCGAACCGCCCGTCCACGTCCGGTTTTCCTCGCCCCGGGCCGTCGCGTTTCAGCCCGGGACGGCGAGTTCGAACCACACCGTCTTGCCCTCGTCCCCGGGGCGGGTGCCCCAGCGGCGCGAGGACGAAGCGACCAGTTGCAGTCCTCGGCCACTTTCGTCCTCCGGCTCGGGGACCCGCTCGCGCGGGAGGTCGGGCAGCGGGTCGGAGACCTCCACCACCAGGACACCGGGCAGACCGTCGGGGCGGACCAGGCGGACTCCGATGGGGCCCGTGGCGTGCCGCAGGGCGTTCGTCACCAGCTCGCTGACCAGCAGTGCCGCGAGATCACCCAGACTGTCCTCCAGGCCCCAGCCGCGCAGCTTGGCCCGAACGACGGCGCGCGCGGTGCGTACAGCGCCGGGATCCGCGGGAAACGTCCACTCGGCACAGTCGCCTTCGGTGTCGATCACGCCGATCACTTCCCAGGCCCAGCGAGTACACCCCTGTCCGTTTTCGTGGGGTTAATGGGCCCATACCCGATATCGCGGAGGCACTACCGCCCGTGACGGCGTGACTCAATCAAGGAGGGACAGCACCTCTCGTACCGCCGGGACGTCCTGATCCAGCCAGGGCACGCTCCAGACCTCCTCGCGGGTCAGCCAGCGCAGGTCGTCATGGTCCTGGAGGGCTTTGGGGTCGTCAGAGCCGGTGTGCAGTCGGGCGGTCCACACCTGGAGGACGTAGGGGGGCCTCAGGGGCCACTCCCCCGGTACGCGCTCGAGCGGCTCCGCCATGACGCCGAGTTCCTCGCGCAGCTCACGCACGAGCGCGGCCTCGGGCGTCTCGCCCGGTTCGACCTTGCCTCCGGGCAGTTCCCAGCGTCCGGCCAGCTCGGGGGGCGCACTCCGGCGCGCGGCGAGCAGGCGGTCACCGTCGAGCAGGGCGGCACCGACCACCACGATCCGTTCCGTCATGGGCCGGAGCCTACGGGAGCGGGCGCGCGGGTCAGTTGCGGCTGCTGTCGCTGCTCTGGCCGATGCGCTCGACCCAGTACAGCTGTTTGTGTCCGCGTCCGTCGAGGCTGTCCGCGATCTTCTGCGCCTCGGCGCGGGTCGCATACCTGCCCACGCGGTAGCGATTGCCGTTGTCGTCCTGCCGAATGACCTGCCAGGGAAGAGAGATGGTGCCGTCGGTCATCGCGCCCCTCCACTTCCCGTCCGCGGCCCGGGCCACGTCCCGCCCGCCAAGGAAACCGCAATCCGCATATGCCCGAGCCTACGCCTAACCTTCACGCAGCGAATCCGGCTTTTCACAAAGAGATACGCAACAAGCCAGAACGGAGGGGGCGTACGACGGCGAACGCGCCGCCCCCGCACTCCCCCGCACCGGGTCGGCGGCGCACCGTCCACATCCGGGGCGACCTGCGAGAACGACCGGAAAACGACGGCAGCGCAACCGCCCCCGCGCCACCTCTCATTGGGGGTGTGCCGGGGGCAACTGCCGCAAACGTGTGCGCTATTTCACCGGGAGGTGGTACGCGACCCGGTAGCGGTCGGCCGGGATCACCACATCGGCCGTCTCGACCGGGCGCCCCGAGGCGTAGTACGTGCGCTGGACGACCACGACGACATGGCCGGGGACCCCGCCCAGCGCGAGGAGTTCCTCGGCGAGGCCGGGGCGGGCGCCGACCTCCTCGGTGACGTTGTCGACGATGACGTCGATGGCGCGCATGCGCTCGACGACGCCCATGCCGCCGAGGGGGCCCTCCTCGGGCAGCATCACCGGCGTACGGCCGGTGACGGCGAGGGGCTCCCAGGAGGTGGAGAGCATGATCGCCTCGCCGGCCTCCCGGAACACGTACCGCGTGCACATCACGCGGTCGCCGGGCTTGATGCCGAGCCGCTCGGCGACCGTGCCGCTCGCCTCGGTCTGCGCGCTGCTGGACTCCCAGGTGCCGCGCGCGTCGGCGTCGGCCTGCTCCTGGCGGAAGGGCGTGGCGCCGCCGACGGGCCGGAATCCGGAGCGGGCGATACGGCGCGGCACGGGCCGTTCCCGCACGTAGGTCCCGGAGCCGGAGCGGCCCTCGACCAGCCCCTCCGCCATCAGCACCTTTCGGGCCTCCAGGGCGACCGTGTCCGAGACGCCGTACTCCTCGCGGATTCTGGCCTGGGAGGGCAGCCGGGTGTGCGGAGGCAGCGAGCCGTCGGCGATCTTCTTGCGCAGATCACCCGCGACACGCAGGTACGCCGGCTGCTCACCGAATGTCACTGGCCGCTCCCATCAGGTTGTACGGACAGCAACAGCCTGGCAACGGTCGGTTGCGCCATGCAAGCGGAGGCCAGAGAATCACTCGAAGTGATGACATGGACCGGGGATCGGCTTACGCAGGCACTTTCCCCCCGATATACCCACGATCACACCTCGGCGCCGCCCGCTCCCTCCCCGCCGTTCGCACCGCCGCCGTCCTCGTCGTACGACGGCGGTGTCGCGGCCAGGCCCAGAGCCTTGCGAGCCGTGACCGTCTTGCGGGGGTCGGTCAGCGCCCAGCCTTTGTCGTAGTGCTCGTAGAAGGTGTCGGCATCGGAGGACGCGGCGGCCTTCGCCCACTCCTGCCGGGCGGCCTTCAGGTCCTTGACCAGGGCCGCCACCGGTCGCTCGGCGTCGGAGGGCCAGCTGTGTCCCTCCAGCGCCTCGGCCTGCTCGGTGAGCGCGGTGGACACGCGGCCCGCCCACGCCTTGTGACCGGGCAGGTCGTCCTCCACGTACTCCTCCTCGGGCGCCGTGTCCATCGCCGCGTTGAGGACGTGCGCCGCCTTCAGGTACGCGAGCTGGTCGGCGTCGAGTGTCGTGGCGTCGTTGCGCAGCGACCCGGTGAGGGTGCCGTTCTCGTCGGTGTTGCCGAAGACGCAGGTGACCTCGCGGTCGCCGATGCGCCAGCTCTGCCTGGTGGGCGTGAAGTAGTACACGTCGACGTCGTCGGGCAGCGCCCAGGCGTCCATCGCGTAACTGTCCTGGAGCGCATAGCACTTGTCGTCGGCGGTGTCGGTGACCTTGTCGTCGCCCGGGTAGGAGGATCCGGCCATCTTGAAGGAGGCGAAGACCTCGCCGTCGTGCGTCCCGTCGCAGGGCACCTTGTCGACGTCGTAGGTGACGCCTTCCAGGGAGCCGGAGGGGTCGTCGAAGCAGTCGCCCTTGGTCAGCGAGAAGCTGGAGGTGTTGCCCGAGCCCTCCTTGATGTCGTCCCAGGCGGCGGACAGGGCGCCGGTGGCCAGGGTGACGACCCACAGGGCGAGACCGACCGAGGACAGGATCGCCCCCGCGACGGCGAACCCCTTGCCGCGCTCGCCCCGCCTCCTGATCTGCCCCAGCGCGATCAGCCCCAGGACGAGCCCCACGGCCGGCAGGAAGCACAGGACGCCCGTGACGAACGCGGCGATGGCCACCCCGTTGACCGGGGTGGGCCGGTTGTAGGGGCTGTAGCCCTGCCCCCATGTCGGGTACGGCAGCCCCCCGTACGGGCCCTGCGGGTAGGGAACCTGGTGCGGGCCCTGGGCGTTGGAGGGCTGCTGGGGCCCGGGGGGCGGGGGTATGGACACGGTTTCCGTGCTCCTGGGGTGCTGGCTGTGGCGAGGTGAGGGTTGCTGGAGGGCCGCGAATCACGGATGCGCGAGCGGAGGAACTCACGTACGACTGGGCGCATCGTAAGCGTGAGGGGAACGGGGGCGGAATGCGGGTGACGAATGCGACGATCCGGGCGGCCAATCGGCTCCGGGTCCGGCCACCGCACTTGATCGGCGGGGGTGCTGTCGCCGACCGAGGTCAGTCCTCGGTCCGCTCTCCCGCCAGCCTGCGCTGTTCCTCCTCCACGATGCGGCGGGCGAGGCCGTCGTCGGAGACGTCGACCGCGTCCGGGGTGGCCTCCGCGGTGTCGCTGCGGCGGGCGTAGGCGTCGAAGAGGCGGTTCTTGTTCTCCAGGATGCGCAGCAGGCGGTCGTCCACACTGTCCGCGGCGAGCAGTCGGTGCACCTGGACCGGGCGGACCTGGCCCATGCGGTGGGCGCGGGCCACGGCCTGGTGCTCCAGGGTCGGCTTGACCTGCGGCTCGCACAGCACGACGACGGACGCGGCCTGGAGGTTGAGCCCGACGCCACCGGCCTCGATCTGGCAGAGCAGCACGGCGTGCCCTTCGGCCGCGGTGAAGTCGTCGACCAGGCGCTGTCGCCGGGCGGCGGAGACGCTCCCCGATATCGGGCCGAACACCGCTTCTCGGGAGGGGTTTTCGGGGGCACCGCCGAGGGCGCCTTCCACCGTTTGCAGCACACTGCGGAAGTAGGAGAACACCACCACCTTGCGGCCGTTCTCCGCGGCCTCCGCGACCAGTTCGCGCAGGCGCTGCAGCTTGGCCGAGTTCTCGGGGTCGGCGTAGGCGGCCCGGCGCATCGCCATGAAGTTCCCCGCCAGGACCGCCGTCCGGTAGGCGTCCTGGTCGGCGGCGCTGAACTCCTCCCACTCGTCGACCTGGAGCAGCGCGGGCAGTTCGGTGAGGACGTCCCGCTGGTTGCGGCGGAGGTAGGCGGGCGCGACCGCCTTGCGGAAAGAGTGCGGTCCCGCGACCGCGTCGCTCTCGCGTATCACCGGGACGAGGTCCGGCTGGAGGTAGCGGACCAGGCTGCGGAACTCCTCGACGCGGTTCTCCATGGGCGTACCGGTCAGGAACAGCACACGCTCGCAGCGCTCGGTCCAGGCCGCCACCGATCCGGCGCGACGGGTGTCGCGGTTCTTCACGTAGTGGGCCTCGTCGACGACGAGCAGGGCGGGGGCGGCCCCGTCGGACGAGGTGGCGTCCGGCACGGGCAGGGTGTGCAGGACATCGAACGTGGTGAGGGCGACACCGCCGCGCTCACGCCACCGCGCGTACGCGTCCCGCCGGTCGGGGCCGTGCACCGGCACCGCTCTGAGCGTGCTGCGGGCGCGGATCTCCCGCGTCCAGTTGATCAGCACGCTGGCCGGGCACACCACCAGGAAGTGACTGTGCCCCTCCGCCGCGAGGTGGGCCAGCGCGGCGATCGCCTGGACCGTCTTGCCGAGCCCCATCTCGTCGCCCAGGACGACTCTGCGCTGGGCGAGTGCGAAGCGGGCGCCGAAGGACTGGTAGCCGCGCAGGGAGACCCGGCGGTGGGTGTCGTCCAGCGGCTGGGCGTGCACCCGCTCGGCCACCTCCGACGGCACGAAGCCCTCGGCGGCCGCCGCGTCCGTGCGCTGGGCGCCGACCTCGGCGAGCTGGCTGTAGTACTCGGCGGAGCGCACCTCGAAATCGACCCAGGCCTCGATCTCGGAGGCCGGTTCGCGCAGCAGGTCGGCCGAGGCCTGGGCGAGCCGCAGCCCCACGTCCGCCTCGGCCGCCTCGGCCGTGAGCGCGCGCAGCTCCGCGGCCGCCGCGAGGGCGGCCTCCCGGCGGCGCCGGCCGGTCAGCGCGAGCCGCAGCCGGCCGGTGGCGGGGCGGGCCGCGGGCAACAGCTCGGCGAGCCTGCCGTCGTACCGCTGGGCGGTGTCCACGGCGCGCCGCAGCTCGGGGCCGGCCTCGACCAGCCGGTACAGCGCGCGGACCAGAGCGGCGGTCCGGGGCTCGGGCCGGTCGACGTCGATCCGTACGGAGACGGTCTCCTCCACCGCCCGCGCGATCTGCCGGGCCGCGGCGAGCGCCTGGTCGGCGGTCTGGGCGCCGACGCCGGGGATCTGCCGCAGCTCGTACCGGTTCGCCTCGTACACCGCGCGCACCGAGCCGAGGCCGGCCGTCTCGATCGCGGCCAGCCGCAGCCGCCCCTCGGTGACGTCCTTCAGCCGGGAGACCGGGATGGACTCCAGCTCCTTCGCCACGAGTTCGTCCCTGAGCGGGGCGAGGGCGGAGCGCACGGCGTCGAGGGCGCGGGCGTGATCGGTCAGCAGGGTGCGGGAGGCGTCGTACAGCCGCTCACCCTGTACGCAGCACTCCCGGACCGGCCGCCCGGCCCGCGGTTCGTCCGCCTCCATCCCCCCACCCCGCCGACCCTCAGTCGTCTCTCGGCCGTCCCGCACCCGTCTTCCGGCCGTCCCGAAGCGTGTCCATCGTGGCACGCGGCACTGACAGGCAATAGGAGCATCAACGGGACGGGTATGCGGCACGGCGGCTCGGAGCGTGAAGGCGTGAACGCGGATCAGCGGATCAGCGGATCAGCGGATCGGCCGCGATCAGTCGTCGAACCCCGTCGCCCGCGTCCGCTTCTCCCACGTCTCGACGTCCTCTCGGACCTGGTCGAGGTGGCCCAGGACCGCGGTGACGCCGTCGTCGCCGAGAGGGAGGCGGAGCGGGGTGTGCTCGGCCTTCAGGGCGGCCAGGATCAGGTCCGCCGCCTTGGCCGGGTCGCCGGGCTGGCTGCCGTCGCCGCCGGTGACGAACCCGCGGGTCTCACTCACCTTGGCGTAGATGCCGCTGTCGGGGCTGATCCCGGCCCGGCCGGTCTCGAACAGCGAGGTGCGGAAGGCGCCCGGCTCCACGATCAGCACCTTGATCCCGAACTCCCGCACCTCGTCGGCAAGCCCCTCGGACAGTCCCTCCAGGGCGAACTTCGTCCCGCTGTACGCCGAGAAGCCCGCGAAGGACATCTGCCCGCCCATGCTGCTCATCTGCACGATCGCCCCCGAGCGCCGCTCGCGCATGTGCGGCAGCACCGCGCGCGTGAGGGCGGCCGGTCCGAAGACATGCAGGTCGAACAGTTCCCGCAGCTCGTCCTCGGTGGTCTCCTCGAAGGCGCCGACATGCGTCCGCCCCGCGTTGTTCACCAGCACGTCGATCCGCCCGTACCGCTCCACGACGTCCCGTACGGCCGCCTGCGCCGCGGCGGTGTCGGTGACGTCCAGGGACAGTGCCTCCACCTGGTCGGGGTGGGCCGCCACCAGGCCGGCCAGCGCGTCGGTGCGCCGCGCCGCGCCCACCACCACGTCGCCGTCGGCGAGCGCCGCCTCGGCGATCGCCCGCCCGAAACCGCTGGTCGCGCCCGTCACCAGCCACACCTTGTTCATGACCGCTCCTCGTCCATCAGCAGTAATCCTTCTGTGAACAAGCCTGCGGGCGAGGCCGGTTGCCCGTCCAAGACCTACGGTGACAACCGATGGCTATGACGACGGACGTCCATGTACGGGACCTGCGCTACTTCACCGCGGTCGCCGAGGAACTGCACTTCACGCGCGCGGCGGAGCGGCTGTACGTGTCGCAGCCCGCGCTGAGCAAACAGATCCGGGCCCTGGAGCGGCAGTTGGGGGTGGAACTGTTCCGGCGCGACCGGCATGGCGTGGCGCTCACCGCGGCGGGCACGGCGTTGCTGCCGCATGCCCGCCGGGTGCTGGACGCCTGGGCGGAGGGCGCGGCCGCGGTGACGCAGGCATGGTCGGCGCAGCGCAGCACGCTGGTCGTCGGGATGAGCACCAGTCCGGGCCGCGGTGGTCTGCTGCCCGCGATCCGCTCCCGCTTCACGGCCGCGCACCCGCAGGCCGTCGTCCGGCTGCGCCAGGTGAGCTGGGACGACGCGACGGCGGGCCTCGCCGGCGGCGAAGCGGACGTGGCCTTCGTCTGGCTGCCGCTGCCGGACCAGGACCGGTACGCGTGGACGGTGGTCGCCGAGGAGCCCCTGCAGGTCGCGCTTCCCGAGACGCATCCGCTGGCCGACCGCACCGAGATCGACTTCACGGACCTGCTCGACGAGCCGTTCCTCGCCCTGCCGGAGAGCTCGGGCCCGCTGCGCGACCACTGGCTCGCCCTGGACGCCCGCGGCGGCCGCACGGCCCGGATCGGCGCGGAGATCGCGGGCACCGAGGAGACGTACGAGGCACTGGTCGCCGGTCTCGGCGTCTGCCTGGTGGCGACGGGCAACGTCCCCCTTCTCACCCTGGGCGGCGTCGTCACCCGCCCGGTCCACGGCGTCACCCCCAGCCGCTACGTCCTTGCCTGGCGCCGTGAGGACGAGCACCGGCCCCTCGTACGGGCGTACGCGGAGGCGTGCCGGAGGGCTACGGGACGGACGTGATGCGTCGTGCGGGCCGCGGGCCGCCCCCGCTCACCGGGCATCCGGCTGAGCACGAGTCCCGGCAACGGGACTCGTGCTCACGCTCAGTCCGCAGGATCGGTGATCAGGAGGTGGGCTGGAACGTCCACAGCAGGTTGGTGCTGGTCCCCCAGGTCCACTGCTTGGTCACGGACCCGGAGGGGACCTGTCCGCCGCCGTCGAGGACGAGTCCGGTGGTGCGGTTGGCGATCGAGTACTGGCCGTTGCCGCGGTCGGTGATCTGCCACTGCTGGTTGTTGCCGCTGTTCCAGGCCGCTTGCCTGGCGGGAGAGCCGTCGGCGGTCGAGCCCCAGCCGTCGGCGACCATGCCGTTGGTGCGGTTGACCAGCCTGTAGTAGCCGTTGCCGAGGTCGACGGCCTGCCACTGGAGGTTGGGGCTGTCGACCGGTGTCCACTGCTTGAGGTTCGAGCCGCTGGCGACGTTGCCGCCGCTGTCCAGGGCCAGACCGTCGGTGACGTTGATCAGGCGGAAGTACGTGGCCGGATTGAACGTCACCTTCAGCGAGACGATGGCGTCGTTGTTGCCGGTCACCCGCAGGTCGGGATTGTCCGCGGTGAATGTCCAGGCCGTGCCGGTGAAGTTGTCGCCGGAGTAGCCCGTCACCTGGTAGCCCTGGGGCACCCTCAGCGAGGAGATGGCAGCGGGTCCCACTCCCGCGGCCGACAGCTGGGAGGAGGTGTAGGTGCCCAGCTTCAGGACGGCGCTCGCCGCGGAGTAACCCACGTCCTGGAACGCCGTCACCCGGGCTCCGCCGGCGGCCGTGGGAACGCCACTGACCTCGACGCAGACCACGGAGTCATTGGCGTCCGGGGCGGTGGCCGGCACGGTGACGTTGATCTGGCCGCCGCTGACGGTGTAGGTGAGCGAGGCCGAGGGGTTGTTCATCAGGTAGACGCGGCTGATCGTGTTGGTGATCGCCGGGATCTGCAGCACGCCGCCCGTGGGCCAGGTGAAGACGTGGGCGTACAGCTTGCCGTCCTTCTTGGTGGCCCTTCCCCAGGTGGGGTCGGTGGCGAAGGGGCTCGCCGTGGCTCCGTGCACGCTGTCGCCGTACGTCGCCATCCAGGAGCCCAGGCCCTGCAGGATGTTCACGGATCCGGCGGTGACCGAGCCGTCGCCCTTGGGGCCGATGTTCAGCAGGAAGTTGCCGTCCCGCGAGACGCAGGTGACGAGCTCCTGGACGAAGTCCTTGACGGGCCGGTAGGAGTTCTCCTTGCTCGCGTTGTAACCCCAGGCGCCGTTCATGGTGTCGCATCTCTCCCACTGGCGGTCCAGCGGCGCGCTGGGGACACCGAACTCCGCGACCGCGTAGTCGCCCAGACCGAGGTCCCGCTTGACCCGTTCGTTGACGACGAGTTGGGGCTTGCGGGCGATCAGCCAGTTGTAGAGGTCGACACCGTCCGACTTGAGCCACCAGTCCTGGAGCGTGGGGCTGGAGGGTTCGCCGAACCAGTCGCCGTCGAACCACAGGAGCGCCGGGTCGTAGCGGTCCAGCAGCTCCTGCAGTTGGGCCTTCATGTCCGCGATGTAACCCGTGCGGGCGGCCGTCGAGGCCATCGTGGTGAGACCGCCGCCTCGGATGGTCTGGGAGGGGTGGTTCCAGTCCAGGATCGAGTAGTAGAGCCCGAACTTGACGCCTCGCGCCTCGCACTCGGTCTTGAGCGCCGCCAGCAGATCACCCTGGACCCCGGCGTAGTCGTGCATGTTGTACTGCTTGGTGCCGGTGGTGTCGGTGAAGCCGGGGACGTTGGAGTCCCACATGGCGAAGCCCTCATGGTGCTTGGAAGTGATCACCAGGTACTTCATGCCGGCGTCCGCCGCCAGTTGGGCGATGGTCGCCGCGTCGAACGCGGTGGGGTTGAACTTCGCGGACACCTGGGTCTGGTAGTTGGCCTTGGACCAGTTCTCGCTGGAGAACGCCCATTCACCGTGGCCGAGGTAGGAGTAGGACCCGAAGTGGATGAACATCCCGAACCGGGCCTGGTACCACCAGTCCATCTTGGAGGGGACGGTGTAGGCCTCGGCGGTGGCAGGCAACAGCGCCTGCGGCAGCCCGAAGGCCACGACGCCGCCGGCGAGCGCGGCGGCCTTGATCAAGGAACGTCTGCTCAGGGGTGCGGTGGACATGGTGCGGCTCCTGGATCGGGGGGAGGTGTGCTGGGGCGTTTCCGAGCTCAGTGCCGGCCGGCTACATCGGGTGAATTTATAGACGCTGCCCAGTGTGACGTCCAGGGGTGAAGCAGCTATTCGTCAATCACCCTGCTCATTGCGGGAAATGAGCGAGGTCGATTCCGGCCGCCGTATCGCGACCAGGACTCGATCTTGCGAAAGAGCTCGGACCTTTGCTCTCGGGCCATACGAGTCGGCCTCCGGCGCCACCGAACCGGCTTGACCCTCACGCCGCGTGAGGCTGGAGGGTGGCGTGCATGAGCGACTACTACAACGCGTTCGAGGTGAGTCCCGTGCCCGCTCCCGGCCCGGACGCGGTTCCGCCGGAGCCGTTCCGCGGCATCTACGGGATGCCCGCGTTCGTGACGATCCCCACGAGCGATCTGGCGGCGTCGGTGGACTTCTGGACTCGAGGGCTCGGGTTCTTCGAGCTGTTCGGCATCCCCGGCAGGCTGGTGCATCTGCGCCGGTGGGCGTTCCAGGACGTACTCCTCGTCACGGCGGCGGGCGTTCCGGAGCAGGCGCCGGCGATGAGCTTCACTTTCGCGGGCGTGCTCAGCCAGGTGGATTCCCTGGTCGAGGCCTGTCGTGCGCTGCGCCCGGACTCGGTCGAGGGTCCCCGGGACACTCCCTGGAACACCCGCGACGTGACGGTGGTCACCCCCGAGAACGCACGCATCGTCTTCACCGCGGCGAAGCCCTTCGATCCGGACAGTGAGGAGGTGCGGAACCTTGAGGCCATCGGGATCACCCCACCGGGCGTCGTTCGCGGCGACAATGCCGAACATGCCTGATGCCGCTGAGACCGATGGCCTGACCGTCGGTCAGGTCTCGACGCGTCTGGGCGTCACGGTCCGCGCGCTGCACCACTGGGACGAGATGGGCCTGGCGCGACCGTCCCTGCGCACGGCCGCCGGGTACCGGCTCTACACCGCTGGTGATCTGGAACGCCTGCACCGCGTCGTCGTCTACCGCGAGATCGGGCTCGGCCTGGACAGGATCCGAGCCATCCTCGACGACTCGACCGCAGACGTGCCCGATGCGTTGCGCGCGCAGCGCAAACAGGTCGCTGAACGGATCGACCGGCTCCAGCAGCTCAGCGCCGGACTGGACCGGATGATCGACGCCCACGAGCGCGGCCTGCTGCTGACCGTCGAGCAGCAGGCCGCGATCTTCGGCCCCGAGTGGAACCCGGACTGGCCCGTCGAAGCCCGTGAGCGCTACGGCGACACGACGCAATGGCGGCAGTACGCCGTGCGCTCCGCCTCTCGCGGTCCGGAGGAATGGCAGGCCGTCGCCGACGCGGTCGCCGGCCTCGATCGCGCCCTCGGGGAGGCGATGGACGCCGGCGTCGCACCTGGCAGCCCGGAAGCGAACCAACTCGTCGAGCGGCACCGCGAAGTCTTCGCGTCGTACTTCCCCCTCACCAGGCAGATGCAGGTCTGTCTCGGCCGCATGTACGAGGCCGATCCGGGATTCGCCGCCCACTACGACGGCATCCGACCCGGCCTTGCCACGTGGTTCCGTCGCATCGTCGACGCCGAGGCGCGCGCCCACGACATCGACCCCGACACCGCGACCTGGCAGTAGCGCGACCGGACCCTCAACACCCTTGACCTCAAGTCAACTTGAGATACGACGCTTCAGTTCATGACGACTCACACCGATGACCTCGCCGTCCACACCCTTGTCCACCGCTTCTTCCGAGCCCTTGACCTGCGTGACTTCTCTCCGGGCTGGACGGACGGCTTCCTGACCCCCGACGCCCGCATGGAGGCCCCGGTGGGAACGGCCGAGGGCGCTGCGGCCGTGCGGTCGACGGAGGAGGCACTTCTGCGCTTCTCCAAAACCCAGCACATCGCCACCGGCATCCTCACCGACATCGACGCCACCGACACCGGCCGCGCGACCGCTTCCTGGAACGCCCTGATGACCCACATCCACCCCGACAACACCCTGTTCACCGTCGGCGGTCACTTCTCGGCCGACCTCCGCAGCACCGACGCCGGCTGGCGCTTCACCCGGATGGCGGTCCACCCGGTGTGGACCCAGGGGGAGCCGCCCGTACTGCCGGCACCGGAACCCGGTCGCCGGGAACAGTAGCCGTGGACGTGTCCGGGCCTCTAGGCTCGACCTCGGCAACATCTCTGACTGAGTCAGCAATCGGGGATCGGGGTTGAGCATGACCGTCCAGGACATCCGCGCCTTCAACCGCTTCTACACGAACGTCATCGGCGCCCTCGACTACGGCCGCCACCTGTACGCGCCCTACACCCTCACCGAGTCCCGCGTCCTGTACGAACTCGCGCACGCCCCCGACGACGGCACGGACGCGGCCGACCTGCGCACCGCGCTCTCCCTCGACTCGGGGTACCTCACCCGCATCCTCAACAAGTTCGAGGAGGACGGCCTCGTCGATCGCGCCCCGTCGGCGCGGGACCCGAGACGCCGCCGGATCGTCCTCACCCAGCGGGGCCGCGAGGCCGCCGGGCTGCTCGACGAGCGGGCCCGGGAGAGCGTCGGCGAGCTGCTCGGCAACGTGCCCGCCGACGACCGGCAGCGGCTCACGGAGGCGATGCGCACGATCCGTACGATCCTCGGCGACAAGCGCCCGCCGGCGACCCCCGAGGACGTCGTGCTGCGCGAGCCGGCGCCCGGAGACCTCGGCTGGATCATCGAGCGGAACGCGGCGCTCTACGCCTCCGAGTTCGGCTTCAACGCCGACTACGAGGGCCTGGTCGCCCGGATCGTCGCCGACTTCGCCGAGGACCACGACCCGCACCTGGAGCGGGCCTGGATCGCCGAGCTGGACGGCCGGCCGGTCGGGTGCGTGATGTGCGTACGGGACGACGCCCCCGGCAGCGCGCGGCTGAGGCTGCTGCTCGTCGAGCCGGACGCGCGCGGCCTCGGCATCGGGGACCGGCTCGTCGGGGCGCTCGTCGACTTCGCGCGCGAGGTCGGCTACCGCGACGTCCTGCTGTGGACCAACGACATCCTCGGCGCCGCGCGCCGCATCTACCAGCGCCACGGCTTCGTCCTCGTCACCGAGAAAACGCACCGTTCCTTCGGACAGGACCTGAACGGCCAGGACTGGCGGCTGGACCTGTACGGCACAACCGAGTGACAGTAGGAACCATGAAATTGGCGTTCTCCACCCTCGGCGTACCCGGCCTTCCCCTCCCCGACGTCCTGCGGCTCGCGACCACCCACGGCTATCACGGCGTGGAGCTGCGCGCGCATCCGGAGGAGCCGGTCCATCCCGGCCTCGACCTCGCCCAACGGACCGACGTGGCCGCCGAGTTCAAGGCGGCGGGGGTGGACGTGCTCGGCATCGCGGGGTACGCGCGCGTGGCCGCGCCGGGTGATGACAACCCCGTGATCGAGGAGGTGCGCCGCCTCCTCGACCTCGCCCGCGACCTCGGCGCGCCCTACATCCGCGTCTTCCCCGGCGCCGACTCCGGCCAGTCCCCGGAGGAGGCCGACGCGGTCGCCGCCCGGCGCCTCGGCACGGCCGCCGAGTACGCCGCCGACCTCGGCGTACGCATCCTGCTGGAGACCCACGACTCACACCGCACGGGCGCCGCCGCGATGCGCGTCCTGGGCCTGGTCGGCCACCGGAACGTGGGCGCGCTGTGGGACGTCATGCACACCTGGCTGGGCGGCGAGCAGCCCTCAGAGACGTACGCGGCGCTCTCCCCGCACCTCGGCTACGTCCAGGTCAAGGACATCGCGTCGGCCGCCGACACCACCCCGCTCGCCCTGGGCGCCGGCGTCCTCCCGCTCGCCGAGTCCGTCGAGGTCCTCTCCCGGCACGGCTGGGACGGCTGGCTGTGCTGGGAGTACGAGAAGCGGTGGTACGAGGACGCGGCGCCGCTGCAGGATCTGCTGGGGGCGGGGCGGGAGCACTTGGCGCGCTTGCTGAACGAGTCGGCGTAGGGGCGGGTCGGCCGTCCCGCCCTGCCCTGTCCTGCCCATTCCCGCCCGCCCTGCCCTCATGGTCCTCTCCCGGACCCTGGACCCCGCGTGGGCGGACCGTGGGGACCGGCTCCGTGGGACTGACGGTCCCACGGCCGTCGGCTGTGACACCCGGCCCGTGGCCGCGCTCCGTGGTGGTTTCCGTGGTCAGCACGGAGGCGGGCCGCTCCCGGGCGGGAGAGGCTGTCACCACAGCCCGCGACCACAGGAGTGATCATGACCAGCACTGAGAACAGCACGTACGAGGGGTTCACGGCCGAGGAGCGGGCGGCGATGAAGGAGCACGCCCAGGAGCAGAAGAAGGCGGCGCGCCGCGGCTCGCGTGCGGACAAGGCGGCGGAGGCGGAGCGGGACGTACTCGCGAAGATCGCCGAGATGCAGGACTCCGACCGCGTCATGGCCGAGCGTGTGCATGCCGTCATCAAGACCCACGCGCCGGTCCTCGCGCCGAAGCTCTGGTACGGGATGCCCGCCTACGCCCTGGACGGCAAGGTCGTCTGCTTCTTCCAGAGCGCGGCGAAGTTCAAGGCGCGCTACGCGACGCTCGGGTTCAACGACCCGGCGAACCTGGACGACGGTGCGATGTGGGCGACCGCTTTCGCGCTGACCGAGGTGACGGCCGAGGTGGAGGCCCGGATCGCCGCCCTGGTGAAGCAAGCGGTGGGGTAGCTGCGGCGGCTACCGGACGGCTGTGGGCGCGAGGCCGAGGTCGGCGAGCGCGGCCGCTCCGGTGGTGGCGTGCTCGCCCCCGGCGAGCAGCAGCGTACGGGCCGACTGGTAGGGGCAGCCGGCCGCTTCGAACGCCGCGGCGGCGGCGAGCTGGCGGGGCAGGTCGCCGTCGAGCAGCGCCGCCGCGCGGTCCACCTGCGCGGTGGCGACCGGGTTGCCGGCGACCACGGTCCGGGCGGCGTCGATCCGGGCCCGGGCGTCCGGGTGTCCGGCGAGCACCGCGGTCTCCGCCCGGAGCGCCACGTACCAGTGCAGCCAGATCCAGCACACCCACTTCCACACCTGATCCGGCTCCGGCACGACTCGCCGCAGCGCCCCCTCCACGTCTCCGTGATGGAGCAGGACCGTGGCGTCGAAGACCGCACCGTAGCCATGCCGGTGCTGGTGCGCCGTGTCCGCCTGGTCGACGATCGCGAGCCAGGCCGCCCGGGCGTCGTGGTCGCCGCGCAGACCGTGGACCATGGCGACCGACGCCGCCCCGGCGCCGAGGGAGACCGACCGCTGGCGTCCGCTCTGCTCCCACGCATCGAGGAACCGCACGCTGCGGGCGATCACCTCGTCGGGATGACCGGCGAACGCGTCCGCGACCAGGATCCAGGACGTGGCGTGGTGGCCCGCCTCGGCCAGCAGCGGGTGGTCGGCGAGCTGCCCGCCCCACCGTCGGGCTCGTGGCAGCTCACCCACGCCGAGGGCGGTCGCGGCGGCCATGGCGAGGGCGTCCATCACCTCGTGCGTACTGGCGGGAGTGGGAGACACGGACGCCAAGGTGTCAATCCGGCGCCGTGCGGCGGACGCGGCGGCGAAGGCGTCACCGGCCCAGCTCCGGGCGCCGGACAGCGCGTCGAGGGCGGCGGACTCCGCCACCGGATCGCCCGCGCGTCGGGCGAGCCCGACGGCCCGCTCGGCGCGCTCGACCGTCTCCCGCACCGTGTTGTCCGCGTCTCCCTGAAGCGCGCCGTAGGCGTCCGTGATCACCGCCGCCTCGGCCAGCGCCAGAGCCGCCTCGGCGGCCGGGGCGTCGCCGGACAGCTCGCGCGCCTGCCCGAGCACGGCCGTCACCTCGTCCACGGGGGGAATCCGCGTGAACGAGGTGGAGAAGCGGTACGCGACGGTGGCGGCCGCGGCCAGGTCGAGGCCGGCGCCGACCCGGTCCCCGGCCCGGCGCGCGGTGTCCCCGGCGGCGCGGTGCAGCCGGAACATGTCGTCGCCGAGTCTGCGGCACCCGGCCACCGCGGCGGCCTGCCGCAGCGCCGCGGCAGCGGCGGCGTCATCGGCGAGTCCGGCCGCCTGCTCGTAGCGCTGCTGGGACTCGCCCAGCAGGGTGCGGGAGAAGGCCAGTTCGGCCAGGGACACGGCGAGACGGTGGGCGTCCGCGCGCCGCTCCGGCCGGCCGGCGGCCCAGGTGAGGCCGGCCCGCAGGTCGTCCGCCACGGCGTCGAACCGGGCGCGCCAGTCGGAGCCGGAGGCTTCCCCGAGGAGGTTCGCGCCGGTCAGACACCAGTCCAGGTGACGTGATCGGACATCGATCAGCTCGCCGGCCTCGGTGAGCCGTTCCGTCCCGTACTGCCGGATCGTCTCCAACGCGTGGTACCGGGTGCCGGTCTCGGACGGTGTCACGGCGAGCAGGGACTGTTCGGCGAGCCTGGCGAGACCGTCGACCACCGTGATCCGGTCCGGCGCGTCGAACCCGGCGACGTCGGCGGCCGCCTCGGCCGTGAACGGCGCGACGAACACCGACACCCGGCGCAGCAGTGCCTGGTCCTGCCGCTCCAGCAGGTCGTGGCTCCAGTCCAGTACCGCCCGCACCGACCGGTGCCTGTCGTCGGCGCGGGATCCGCCGGTGAGGATCCGCAGCTGATCGGAGAGACCGGCTTCGAGGCCGTCAAGTCCGAGCGTGGACCACCGCGCCGCTGCCAGCTCGATCGCCAGCGCCATGCCGCCGAGCCGTTCGCAGATGGCCACGACCCCTTCGCTCGCCGCCGGGCCCGGCGGCAGGCCGACGGCCGCCGCCCGTTCCGTGAACAGGGCCACCGCCTCCGACTCGTCGCCACCCTCCCGCGACAGCGGCGGGAGGAGGAAGACCCGCTCGAACGGCACCATCAGCCGGGCCCGGCTCGTCACCAGCACCCGCAACCGCGGACAGGCCGCGAGCAGCCGTTCCAGGAACGGCGCCATCCCGTCGCGCACCTGCTCGCAGTTGTCCAGCACCAGCAGCGCATCGCGATCCGCCAGCGCGGCCACCACCACGTCGTCGATGCCGTGGCCGGGTTGCTCGCCCACTCCCACGGCCGCCGCGACGGCCGCGCCCACCCGGCCCGGCTCGGTGACCGGGACCAGGTCGACGAACCACACGCCGTCGGCGAAGTCACCGGCCGCGTCCACTGTGTCCACCGCGTCTGCCGCCACCGCCAGCGCGAGGCGCGTCTTGCCCACCCCACCCGGGCCGACCAAAGTCACCAGCCGGTGCGCCTGCACCGCCTCGGCCAGCTCCGCGCGCTCCCGCGCCCGGCCTATGAACGCCGTCAACGGCGCCGGCAGCGCGGGTGCCGAGCGCGACCGCTCGGCGCGGGCGCACGCGGCCGCGTGCCGGGCGAGCGCCCGGCGGTCCGGCAGTTGCAGCTTGCGCAGCAGCGAGGAGACGTGCGATTCGACGGTCCGTACGGAGATGACCAGCCGCGCGGCGATCTCCGCGTTGCTGAGGTGCTCCCCGAGCAGCGCGAGCACGTCGTTCTCCCGGGCGGAGATCACAGGTGTGGACACCGGGTCATTATCCGTGGCGGTTTCCGTGGTCGGCACGGAGGCGACCCGCTCCCCGGCCGGGAGAGGCTGTGCCCACGGCGGTCGGGTCCGGCAGGGCGCGGACCGATCGCGCCCCCACGCCAACAGGAGGCGAAGCAGAACCGATGAATGCCGAACCCCGCTCCCGTGCTCAGCGTCGTCACGACACCGAGCACCGGCTCACCCACGACGTGGATCTCTGGGTGGCCAGTGCCTCGGCGGACGGCGTGCCGTATCTGGTGCCGCTGTCCTTCGACTGGGACGGCGAGGCCCTGTGGGCGGCCACCCCGACGGACAGCCCCACCGGCACGAACCTGGCCACCACCGGGGTCGTCCGTCTGGGGCTGGGCCACACCCGGGACGTGTCCATGATCGAAGGTGATGTCGAGGTTCTCGCGATCGGCGCCGCGGAGCAGGAGCGGGGCGACCGGTTCGCCGAGCGCACCGGCTTCGACCCGCGTGCGTCGGCGGCGCCGTACAGCTGGTTCCGTATCACCCCGCGGCGCATCCAGGCCTGGCGCGAGGCGAACGAGTTGTCCGACCGCGAGTTGATGCGTGACGGCCGCTGGCTGGTCTGACGATCCGGCCGGCGCTCGCCTCGCCTCACCCCCGCGACCGGAACCGGGCCACCCGCTCCTCCAACCGCCCCCGGCACTCCGGCCAGTCGTCCGCCGTGATCGAGAAGATCGCGGAGTCACGCAGGCGGCCCTCCTCGCCCGGTGCCCACGAGCGGGACCAGTTGCGCAGGACGCCCTCGAAGCGGGCGCCCACGCTCTGGATGGCGGCGCGGGAGCGGGCGTTGCGGGCGTCCGTCTTGAGGTCCACCCGGAACACGTTCAGTTCCTCGAAGGCGTGCCGGAAGAGCAGCAGCTTGGCCTCGGCGTTCACGCCGGTGCCCTGGGCCGACGCGCCGAGCCAGGTGAACCCGACCTCGACGGCGTCCAGTCGGTCCTCGTCCAGCCAGGAGCGCGGCTCCCAGTACGACGTCGCGCCCACCGCCTTCCCCGTGGCGACGGACACCTGGGCGTACGGCGCGAGCCGGCCGGTCGCCGCGCGGGCGAGCTGGGCGTCGACGTAGGCGCCGAGCTCGTGGGCCCTGGGCACCCACGTGTACGCGTAGGTCCCCCGGTTCTCCTCCGCCGCCACCGCCAGATCGGCCGTGTGCCGGTGTTCGAGCGGCTCCAGACGCACCAGCGCGCCCTCGAGAAGCGGGCCCTCCAGCTTGTAGCTCATGTCCCCAACACCTGCCGCAGTCCTTCGAACACCTGGTGGAAGTCCGGGAAAGTCTTCCGTACGCACCCCGGGTCGTCGAACGAGATTCCCGGCACCCGAAGTCCCGTGACCGCGAAGGACATCACGATGCGGTGGTCGCCGTAGGACTTGATCTCCGCCCCCGCGACGGGAGCCCCCGCTCCCGGCCTGATCTCGATCCAGTCCGGCCCCGTCGCCACCTCCACTCCCAGGCGCCGCAGGTTCTCCGCGCAGGCCTCCAGGCGGTCGCACTCCTTCACGCGGGTGTTCGCCACGTCCTCGATCCGCACCGGGCCGGAGGCGAAGGGGGCGATCGCCGCCAGCGTGGGCATCGTGTCGGAGATGTCCCGCATGTTGACCGTGAGGCCACGCAACTCGCCCGTGCCCGCCACCGTCGTGCCGTCCGGCCGCACCGACACCCGCGCGCCCATCCGCCGCAGGACGTCCACGAAGCCCAGGTCGCCCTGCAGGGCGCCCTCGCCCAGCCCGGGGACCGTCACCTCGCCGCCCGTGACGGCCGCCGCGGCGAAGAAGTAGCTCGCGGTGGAGGCGTCCGGTTCGATGGGGTAGGTCGTGGCGCGGTAGCCGGTCGGCGGGACGACGAAGGTGTTGCCCTCGCGGGTCACCTCCGCCCCGAACGCCCGCATCATCGCGATCGTGATCTCGACGTACGGCGCCGAGACCAGGTCCGTGACCTCGATCCGCAGGCCTTCGCGGGTCAGCGGGCCGAGCAGGAGCAGGGCCGTGAGGTACTGCGAGGACTGGCCCGCGTCGAGCGTCACCTTCCCGCCTTCGACCCCGGCGGCCCGGACCGTCAGCGGATGGTGGCCCTCCGCCTCCTCGTGCCGCAGGTCCACGCCCAGGTCGCGCAGGGCGCGGGTGAGGGGAAGCAGGGGGCGGCGGCGCATCTGGGCTGAGGCGTCGAAGCGGTAGGTGCCGTGACCGGCGGCGGCCAGGGTGGGGAGGAAGCGGGCCGTGGTGGCGCCGTCGCGGCAGTACACGTCGGCCTCCGGCACCGCGGGCCCCTGCGGGCGGCCGTCCACCTGCCAGGCGTCCGGGGTACGGCCGACCCGGTGGCCCAGCCGTACGAGGCCCTCGGCGAAGCCCTCGGTGTCGTCGGAGCGCAGTGGCCGTACGAGGGTGGTGACGCCGTCGGCCGCGGCCGCCAGGAACAGGGCTCGGGCCGTGATGGACTTGGAACCGGGGATGTCGACGAGGGCCATGCCCTCATGATCGCTCCACGGCCCCCTCCGGCGCGGCGGAGTCCACGGAATGAGCGACAGCCGGCCGAAGCCCCTCGGGTCGCGCCGTCCGCGTCCACGACGTCAGCGCCACCCCGCCCACCAGCAGCGCCGCGGCGCACCACCGAAGCGGGCTCACCGACTCGCCCAGGAACAGCGCCGCCGACGACATCCCGAAGACCGGGACGAGGAGGGAGAAGGGGGCGACCGTGGACGCGGGGTGGCGGCGCAGCAGCCGGCCCCAGGCGCCGAAGCCGAAGACCGTCGTGACCCAGGCGACGTAGACCACGGTGCCCGCGCCCTGCCAGTCGAGGTTCCGCAGGGCCTGAAGGTCCCTCGCCGGGCCCTCGGTCAGCAGGGACAGGGCCAGGAGCGGGAGTACGGGGACCGTGCTCACCCACACCATGAAGTTCAGCGCGTCCGGTGGGGCCGCCTTGCGGATGAGGACGTTCGAAGCGCCCCAGCAGGCGGCCGCGGCGATGACGAGGGCGAAGGCGCCGAGGGGGCCCGAGGTGCCCTCGTCTACGGCGGCGACGGCTATGCCGGTGAGGGCGAGCAGCATCCCCAGCAGACGTACGCCCTGGAAGCGCTCGCCCAGCAGCGCCGCCGCGAACACCGCCGTGAACACCGCCTGGATCTGCAGCACCAGCGACGACAGGCCCGCCGGCATCCCCGCGTCCATCCCCACGAACAGCAGCCCGAACTTCGCCACGCCCAGGACCAGGCCCACCGCCACGATCCACTTCCACGCCACCTTCGGGCGGCCCACGAGGAACACGGCGGGCAGGGCCGCGACCAGGAAGCGCAGGGCGGAGAAGAGGAGGGGCGGGAAGTGGTCGAGGCCGATCTCGATGACGGTGAAGTTGGCGCCCCAGACGGCGGCGACGAGGACGGCGAGAGTGAGGTGCGCGGGTCGCATGCGTCGAGGATCACGCCCACGGACCGTGAAGCACCAGCGATGATTGCTGCACGAATGGATGAAGCATCACTACTCATCGGCATCGCTGATCCCAAGGAGCCCCATGCTCGACCTCCAGCGCCTGCGCGCCCTGCACGCCGTCTCCGTCCACGGCACCGTCGGGGCCGCGGCCGCCGCGCTCGGCTATACGCCGTCGGCGGTGTCGCAGCAGATCGCCAAGCTGGAGCGGGAGACCAGGACCGTGCTCCTCGAACGGGAGGGTCGCGGCGTGCGCCTCACCGATGAGGCCCATCAACTGGCCGCCACCGCACATCAGTTGATGACGATCGTGGAGCGCGCGGAGACCGAGCTGGAGGAGCGGCGCGGGGTGCCCGCCGGGCGGCTGAGCGTGGCCGCGTTCGCGTCGGCGGCGCGGGGGCTGATGCCGGGCGTACTGGCGGACCTGGCGCGGCGCCATCCCGCCCTGGACACCCGGCTCACCGAGGTCGACCCGCATCTGTCCGTCGACCTGGTCGCCAAGGGGGCGGTCGACCTGGCCGTGGCGCACGACTGGGACATCGCACCGCTGCCCGCCCCGGCGGGCGTGGAGCAGGCGGTGATCGGAAACGACCTGTGCGATCTGCTGGTCCCGGCGGGGCACCCCTTCGCGGGGCGTACGGCGGTGCGGCGGGAGGAGTTGGGCGGCGAGCGCTGGATCTGCCAGCCGCCGGGGCGGGTGTGTCACGACTGGCTGCTGCGCACCCTGCGCGCGGCCGGGCACGAGCCGGACCTCGTCCACCAGGCCGACGAGAACCCGACGCTGGTCGCGCTCGTCGCGGCGGGACTGGGGGTCGCCCTGATTCCCCGCCTGGGGCGGGGCCCGCTGCCCGAGGGGGTGGCGGAGGTGCCGCTCGACCCCATGCCCGTACGACGCCTGTACGCACTGTGGCGGACGGGCGCGGCGCGCCGCCCGGCGATCGCGGAGACGGTACGGGCACTCCAGGAGCACTGGCCGAAGGTGTCGGCACACGTCCCCCGCACCCCTTGAGCCTGTCCCTGCGCGCTCCCTTGACCGGTAGAAACTTCCCGGATATTGCTGACTACTCGGCAGTTTCCTTCAGTGGATGCCCTCCGGAAGGAGCACACGTGCCCTCCAGACGAACCGTTCTCGCCGCCTCCGCGGGTGTCACCGCGGGTCTGACGGTCGGCAGCACCGCGTACGCCGCCCGCCCCGACGACGACAAGCTCCGCGCCCTGATCTCCCGGATGACGCTCGAGGAGAAGGTCGGCCAGCTCTTCGTCACGCGTGTGTACGGCCACTCGGCGACCGCGCCCGACCAGGCGGACGTCGACGCCAATCTCAGGGAGCTCGGCGTCCGCAGCGCCGCCGAGCTGATCGCGAAGTACCACGTGGGCGGGGTCATCTACTTCATCTGGGCGCACAACACCCGGGACCCGCACCAGATCGCGGACCTGTCCAACGGCATCCAGCGGGCGTCCCTGGCGCGGCCGCGCGGGCTGCCCGTGCTGGTCTCCACCGACCAGGAGCACGGGATCGTGTGCCGGGTGGGCAGGCCGGCCACGCTCTTCCCGGGGGCGATGGCGGTCGGGGCGGGCGGGTCGACGGCCGACGCACGGGCTCTCGGACGGATCGCGGGCGAGGAGTTGCGCGCGATCGGCATCCGCCAGGACTACTCCCCCGTGGCCGACGTGAACGTGAACCCGGCCAACCCGGTCATCGGGGTACGGTCCTTCGGCGCCGACCCGGACGCGGTGGCCCGCCTGGTCGCGGCGGAGGTGAGGGGCTATCAGGAGTCGGGGGTCGCGGCGACGGCCAAGCACTTCCCCGGGCACGGCGACACGGCGGTGGACAGTCACTACGGCTTCCCGGTCATCACGCACACCCGTGAGGTGTGGGAGAGGCTGGACGCGGTGCCGTTCCGGGCGGCGATCGCGGCGGGCATCGACTCGATCATGACCGCGCACATCCTGGTCCCGGCCCTTGACGACTCCGGCGACCCGGCCACCCTGTCCCGCCCGATCCTGACCGGCATCCTGCGCGAGCGGCTCGGCTACGACGGGGTGGTGGTGACCGACGCGCTCGACATGGCGGGCGTCCGGACGAAGTACGGCGACGACCGGGTGCCGGTGCTGGCGCTCAAGGCGGGCGTGGACCAGCTCCTCAACCCGCCCGAGCTGGACGTGGCGTGGAACGCGGTGTTGAAGGCCGTACAGGACGGCGAGCTGACGGAGGCGCGGCTCGACGTGTCGATTCTGCGGATCCTGCGGCTGAAGACCAGGCTCGGCCTGTTCGAGCGGCCGTACGTCAGCCAGTCCGGTGTCGAGCGCGCGGTCGGGGTCCGCGGCCATCTCGCGACGGCCGACCGGATCGCCGAGCGGACGACGACCCTGCTGGTCAACGAGGGTTCGCTGCTGCCGCTGTCGCGCCGTGCACACCGCAGGATCCTGGTCGTGGGCGCCGACCCGGCCTCGCCCTCGGGCACCACGGGACCGCCGACGGGAGTCCTCGCGACCGCCCTCACCGAGCTCGGCTTCACGGCGACGGCCCTGTCCACGGGCACGGCCCCCGCCCCGGAGACCATCGACCGGGCGGTGTGGGCGGCCGCCGACGCGGACGCGGTGGTGGTGGGGACGTACAACGTCTCGGCGAGCAGCTCCCAGCGGACGCTGGTGGAGCGGTTACTGGCGACGGGGAAGCCGGTGGTGGCGGTCGCGGTCCGCAATCCGTACGACGTGGCCCAACTGCCCTCCGTCAAGGCCTGCTTGGCGACCTACTCCTGGACCGACGTCGAACTGCGCGCGGCGGCACGCGTGATCGCCGGGCGGGTCGCTCCCCGGGGGCGGCTGCCGGTGCCGGTGCAGCGGGCGGACGCCCCGGCACGGGTGCTGTACCCCCTCGGGTACGGGCTGTCGTATTAGACGTATCCGGACGTACGCCTCGTGACAGACGTACGATCCGCAACGGGCGCAAAGCGCCCCGGACCGCTGGCGTGCGCCCACCTCCGCGGGCCACGCTGGTCGGGGGTCTGGGGGGATGGCGATGCGCGAGAGACGGAGCGTCGGTGCGGTGTGCGCGCTGACCGCGCTGGTCGCCGTCCTGCTGACCGGCTGTCAGGAGGTCGCGCCGCCGCAGGAGGGCGAACTCGGTGAGCGGGCGGCCGCCACGGCCACCCCGTCCGGCTACGGTTCCGTCTTCCTCGGCGTCGACGAGTGCAGTTCCTTCGGCACGGCCTTCACCGAGGTGCCCTGCGCCGGGGAGCGGGCGGCGGCCCGTGTGGTCGCCCGGCACGACGGCACCGTGGGCGACGGCCCGGCCTGCCCCGCGACCACCGACTTCGTCCTGCACATCAGCGAACAGTCCACCGCCTCCGACGAGGACGGCGACGGAGCGGTCCCCCGGGGCTACGCCTGCATGCGCAAGCTGGCGACCCCGCACCCGGGCGACCCGGGAGGCGGAGGCGGCCCCCGCACCATCGTCGGCGACTGCGTCTACGGCCTCGGCGACGGCCGGGTGCGGGAGACCGCCTGCGGCGGCGAGGGCGGGCACACCCCGGAGTACGAGGTGACGAAGGCCGTGGACACCCGTGCGAAGTGCCCGGTGTCCACGGCCCTGTACGTGCAACTCGGCGGCGTGGAGAAGCCGGTGGGCTGCGCCCGGCGACTGTGAGCTCTCCCGCCTACCGGGCTACGGACGCAGCGCGGGCTCCCGCTCCACGTCGCGTACGTCCAGCTTCGCGTCGAACTTCGCCAGCGGCTTCGCCTTCGCCACCGCGGTGGCGGAGACGCCTGCCCAGTCCAGGATGCGGGACGTGGCGAGGGCCTTCTGGTCGGGGACCAGGCCGGCCACGTTGGCGCCGTGGTTCAGGCCGGGGGCGGTGAAGACGTAGGAGTCCTTGGCGCCCCTGCCGAGGTGGAAGGGCTCCGCTCCCCACGGGTCGTTCTGGCCGTAGACGAAGAGCATGTGGCGGGCGTTGTTCTTGACCCAGGTGTCGACGTCACGCATGACCCACGGCTGGAACTTCATCGGGATGGAGCGGGGGACGAAGTTGCGGGGCGGCTGGTAGCCGTAGCGGATGTACTCCTTCTCGATGTGCGGGAAGCGGATGGTGGGGGCGCCGAGTTGGGTGCCCGCCTGGTAGTAGTACGGGGTGTACGTCTCCAGGCCCTGGTCGGCGTAGGCGGAGAAGCCGGAGATCGTGTCCACCGAGGTCCAGATCTCGTCGTCGGTCGCGGTCTTGGCGTTCGCCGGGACGGTGTCGCAGTCGGAGAGCAGGCTGTACTGCCAGAATCCCCAGACGTAGTCGAGGACGACGGCCTCGTAGGCCCGGTCCAGGCTGCCGATGGTCGTGAACGTGTAGCCGTTCTCGGCCGCGTACGCCTCGTACTTCTTCTCCAGCGGCGCACGGCGCACCAGTGCCTCGCGCTGCACCGCGTTCAGGCGGTCGCGGCACTCCTTGGTGCCGACGGTGGCGAAGAACCGGTCGTAGGCCGAGTCCTCGTTGTTCACCACGTCGTTGGGGGCGACGTACGCGACGACGCCGTCCATGTCCTTGGGGTAGAAGCGCTCGTAGTAGGTGGCCGTCATGCCGCCCTTGGAGCCGCCCGTGGAGATCCAGTTCTTGGAGTAGATCTTCTTCAGTGCCTTGAAGATGCGGTGCTGGTCGCTGGCCGCCTGCCAGATGTCCAGCTTGGACCAGTCGGCCGGGTCGGGGCGCGACGGGTTGAAGAAGCGGTACTCCATGGAGACCTGGTTGCCGTCCACGATCTGGGTCGGCTCGCGGCGGCTCGGGGTCGTGGAGACGTTGTAGCCGCCGGTGTAGAAGACCGTGGGGCGGCTGACGTCCTTGTGCAGCACGGTGATGCGCTGCTGGAACGTGCCCTTGGACGGGTGCCGGTGGTCGACCGGCTGTGTGTAGTTCAGGACGAAGTAGCGGTAGCCGGTGTAGGGCTTCTCCTGGATCAGACTCATGCCCGGTATCGCGAGCAGCTGGTCCTTGATGTCCGTGGCCTCCGGCTCGGCGGCGGTGGCCGCTCCTGCCGTGCTCAACGTGCCTATGAGCACCGTGAGCGCCAGCAGCCATCTGAGCGCCTTGCGCATGCACCCTCCCTGTGAAACAGATATGCGCCGGAAGTTATCGGCTCAACTCTGTTCACACCAGGGGAGGTTGGGAATCAGGAGGTCAGAAACGGGTCCAGCCGGTGCTCTTGGAGTCCCGGCCGACCCTGCCGCTGATCAGCACGGGCTGGTGTCCCACGTGCACCGTGACCGGTCCCGCCCGGTACGCGTACAGCCCCGTGTCCTCCACCGCGTGGAGCCCGCGCGCGTGCACACTGACCGTCATCCGGCGGTGGGTGCCGGGGTCCTTGGGGACCGTGATGGCGCAGAGGTAGCCGCCCTGCTTGTAGATCTTGACCGAGCCGGTGGAGAAGGTGAGCGTCCTGACCTTGCGGCCCTCGCACTGCGTGGGCGCGGCGTGGGCGGTCGCCGGCGACGCCAGGGCGAGGATGGCGGAGGCGGTGAAGACGGACGTGCCGAGCGCCAGCCATCGCCGTATCGCACCACTGTCCACAGTCCGCGCCCCTTCCGTCCCCCGCCATTGCCGTACAGATGTACGGACGCAGCACGCACGTCGGATGGTTGCGCGGTCGCCCCATCAGGCCCCCACAGACACGTCCTCCCCCACGAACGTCCGCCACAACAGGGCATACCGCCCCTCCAACGCCAGCAACTCCTCGTGCGTGCCGTCCTCCACCACCTTGCCGTGGGCCGAACCCCCCGACGTCGCCCTCGCGACGCTCGGCCCTGGCGGGCCTCCCGGCTTCGGGACGACCGGCCGGACTCCGTCCGGCACCAGACGTGGCCGCACAACGACACCCCCCGGACACCACCGTCCCATCAAGCCACCACAGACACGTCCTCCCCCACGAACGTCCGCCACAACAGGGCATACCGCCCCTCCAACGCCAGCAACTCCTCGTGCGTGCCGTCCTCCACGACCTTGCCGTGATCCATCACGACGACGCGGTCCGCGCGGGCGGCGGTGGTCAGGCGGTGGGCCACGACGAGGGTGGTGCGGCGGCCCGCGAGGCGGTCGGTGGCCTGGTTGACCTGGGCCTCCGTGGCGAGATCGAGGGCGGCGGTGGCCTCGTCGAGGAGGAGGACATCGGGGTCGACCAGCTCCGCGCGGGCGAGGGCGATGAGCTGGCGCTGGCCGGCGGAGAGGTTGCGGCCGCGCTCCGCGACCTCGTGGAGGTAGCCGCCCTCCAGCGTGGCGATCATCTCGTGCGCGCCGACCGCCCGAGCCGCCGCCTCCACCTCGGCGTCGGTGGCGTCGGGACGGCCGTAGGCGATGGCGTCGCGGACGGTGCCCTGGAAGAGGTACGCCTCCTGCGGGACGACACCCAGGCGGTGGCGGTACGACGTGAGGTCGAGGGCGCGCAGATCCGTGCCGTCGGCGGTGACGCGGCCCGAGGTGGGGTCGTAGAACCGGGCCACCAGCTTGACCAGGGTGGACTTGCCGGCGCCGGTCTCGCCGACGAAGGCGACGGTCTGACCGGCGGGGATGCGCAGGTCGATGCCGGTGAGGGCCTCCTCCTCGTCGCCGTACGCGAAGTACACGTCCTCGAAGGCGATCTCGCCGCGCAGGGAGAGGACCTCCAGGGGCTCGTCGGCCGACTTCGTGGACGTCGGCTCCTGGAGCAGTTCCTGGATGCGGCCCAACGACACCGTCGCCTGCTGGTAGCCGTCGAAGACCTGCGAGAGCTGCTGGACGGGCGCGAAGAACAGGTCGATGTACAGCAGGTACGCCACCAGCGCGCCGGTCGTCAGCGTGGCCGCGTCGATCCGGCCCGCGCCCGCGATCAGCACGGCGGCCGCGGCGACCGACGACAGCAGCTGGACGAAGGGGAAGTAGATGGAGATCAGCCACTGGCCCCGGATACGCGCCTGCCGGTAGCTGTCGCTGCGCTCGGCGAACCTGCGCCCGCCGTCGAGCTCACGCCGGAACGCCTGCACGATCCGCAGCCCGGACACCGACTCCTGGAGGTCGGCGTTGACGACGGACACCCGCTCGCGGGCCAGTTCGTACGCCTTCACGCTCGCCCGGCGGAAGAAATACGTGGCGATGATCAGCGGGGGCAGAGTGGCGAAGACGACGAGGGCGAGCTGTACGTCGAGCACCAGCAGGGCGACCATGATGCCGAAGAAGGTGACGACCGAGACGAACGCGGTGACCAGGCCGGTCTGGAGGAAGGTGGAGAGGGCGTCGACGTCCGTCGTCATCCTCGTCATGATCCGGCCGGTCAGCTCCCGCTCGTAGTAGTCGAGGCCCAGCCGCTGGAGCTGGGAGAAGATCTTCAGGCGGAGCGCGTACAGGACACGCTCACCGGTGCGTCCCGTCATCCGGGTCTCACCGACCTGCGCCGCCCACTGCACGAGCACGGTGACCAGGCCGAGCAGCGACGCCGCCCAGACCGCGCCGAGCGCGACCTGCGTGACGCCCTGGTCGATGCCGTGCCGGATCAGGATCGGCAGCAGCAGGCCCATGCCGGCGTCCGAGGCGACGAGGGCGAGGCTGACCAGGAGCGGGAGTCCGAAGCCCCGCAGCAGCCTGCGCAGGCCGTAGGACTCCTCCGGGGTGACCGCGCCGGCCTCGTCGATGTCCGGGGTGTCCGTGGCCGGGGGCAGCGCGTCGACCTTCGCGAGGAGCTCGGGGGTGGCCGGTGTCCCGGCGAGCGCGAGGTCCTTGGGCTCGCGGTCCCCCGTCCACAGCCGGGGCGTCACCCCGCGCTCCGCGTCGAACTCGGCGTCCAGCTCGTCCCGTACGGAGGTGTCCTCCTGGGGCGCGGCGGGCAGGGCGTGGCCCGGCGAGACGCCGCCCAGCTCGTCGGGGTCGGTGAGCAGGCGCCGGTAGAGGGCGGAGCGTTCCTGGAGCTCTTCGTGGGTGCCGATGTCGGCGAGGCGGCCGGCGTCGAGGACGGCGATGCGGTCGGCCAGGTTGAGGGTGGAGCGGCGGTGGGCGATCAGGAGGGTCGTGCGGCCCTCCATGACGCGCGTGAGAGCCTCGTGGATCTCGTGCTCCACGCGGGCGTCCACGGCGGAGGTGGCGTCGTCCAGGACGAGCAGGCGGGGGTCGGTGAGCAGGGCGCGGGCGAGGGCGACGCGCTGGCGCTGGCCGCCGGAGAGGGTGAGGCCGTGCTCACCGACCGTGGTGGCGTAGCCGTCGGGCAGCTCCGCGATGAAACGGTCCGCCTGGGCGGCGCGGGCGGCGGCCTCGATCTGCTCGTCGGTCGCGTCGGGGCGGCCATAGGCGATATTGGCGCGGACGGTGTCGGAGAAGAGGAAGGAGTCCTCGGGGACCAGCCCGATCGCGGCCCGCAGCGAGTCCAGGGTGAGCTCGCGGACGTCGTGGCCGCCGATCAGGACGGCGCCGCGTGTCACGTCGTAGAAGCGCGGAAGCAGGAGGGAGACGGTGGACTTGCCGGAGCCGGAGGAGCCGACGACGGCGAGGGTCTCGCCGGGGCGGATCTGGAAGCTGAGCCCGTCGAGGACGGGGTGCTCGGGGTCGTAGCCGAAGGACACGTCGTCGAACTCGACGGTCGCGGGCGCGTCGGCGGGCAGTTCCTTCGTGCCCTCCTCGATCGACGGCTCGGTGTCGATCAGCTCCAGGACGCGCTCGGTGCCCGCGCGGGCCTGCTGTCCGACGGTGAGGACCATGGCGAGCATGCGGACCGGGCCGACGAGCTGCGCGAGGTAGGTGGAGAAGGCGACGAACGTACCGAGGGTGATGTGCCCGCGCACGGCGAGCCAGCCGCCGAGGGCGAGCATCGCGACCTGGCCGAGGGCGGGCACGGCCTGGAGGGCGGGGGTGTACCTGGAGTTCAGCCGGATGGTGCGCAGCCGCCCGGCGAAGAGGCGCCGGCCGACCTCCCTGAGCTTGCCGTTCTCCTGCTCCTCCTGCCCGAAGCCCTTCACCACCCGTACGCCGGAGACGGCGCCGTCGACCACGCCCGCGACGGCGGCGGCCTGGGCCTGGGCGTACCAGGTGGCCGGGTGGAGCTTGGTGCGGCTGCGTTTGGCGATCCACCACAGGGCGGGGGCGACCGCGACGGCCACCAGCGTGAGGGGCAGGGACAGCCAGGCCATCACCACGAGGGAGATCAGGAAGAGGGCGAAGTTCCCGATGGTCATCGGGAGCATGAAGAGCAGGCCCTGGATGAGCTGGAGGTCGCTGGTGGCGCGGCCCACGACCTGGCCGGTGGACAGCTCGTCCTGGCGCCGGCCGTCGAGGCGGGTGATCGTCGCGAACATCGCGGTGCGCAGATCGTGCTGGACGTCGAGGGCGAGGCGGCCGCCGTAGTACCGGCGGATGTAGGTGAGGGCATAGACGAGGAGTGCGGCGCCGATCAGGGCGCCCGCCCAGGGGGCCATGTCACGGGTGTGGTCACCGATGACGTCGTCGATGATGACCTTGGTGATCAGCGGGACGACGGCCATGACGGCCATGCCGCCCAGTGATGAGCCGAGGGCCAGGACGACGTCCTTCGGGTAACGCCAGGCGTACCCGGCCAGTCTCCGCGCCCATCCCGGCTGCGCTGCCACGTCGGTGCCCTCCGATTTTTCGACCTGGTGTTCCGGAAGGCACCAACGCGGCCCGGAGCGGATTTCATCCCTCCGCAACAATCGGAGACGGTTCGAGCACTGGTTCAGGTACTGGTTCGGATACTGGTCCAGGCACTGATTCAGACACGTACGCGCAGGAAGCAGAACCGTGTCGTCTGCGTCGCGTTCTGGTTGTCGTCGCTGACCAGCAGCACCCTCAGGCGGCCCTCGCTGCGGCCTGTGATCACCATCCCCTCGATGTTGTCGAGGAGGGGATTCGGCTGGGGCTGCTTCGCCGTGGCGCCCAGGGTCGGGCAGTCGGCGATGTCGGCCAGCAGGGTCTTCCTGACCAGACGTACGCCGTCCTGGCCGGTGAGGTTCTCGATGCCGCTCGTGTCCGTGGCATGGCGGGGGTCCGCCAGGTAGAGGCGGACCGTGTTGCCGACGCCCACAGTGAAGCCCCGCTCCAGGACGAGCAGGCGGCCGTCGCGGGTCGCCTGGACCTCCGGGACACCGAGGCCCGCGTCGGCGCGGTAGGCGTACTGCGGGCCGAGCCGGAAGTGGCCGCCGTACGTCCGCTGCCAGGTCTGGAAGCGGACGAGGCCGGCGGTGTCACCGCTGAGCGCGTACTCCATCGAGGCGAGCAGGGTGCGGCCGCCGGGCAGCAGGGTCAAACCCTCGAAGGTGCCGTTGGACTGGGCGCGGCCGGCCGGGGCGACGCGGAGGGCGTCCGGTACGGGGAGGCGGTCGAGGATCCGGCCGTCGCGGGAGTAGCGGCGGATCGAGGGCTCCGTCTCGGAGGTGATCAGCCGGGTGCCGTCCCGGTCGACGACCAGGCCCTCGGAATCGAGGGCGGTGCCGTTCTCGTCGGCGAGGGGGAGGGCGGAGCGCGGGGCGAGGGTTCTCGCGTCCAGGTCGAACAGGGCGGAGCGGTCGGAGAGGGCCGCGAGCGAGCCGTTCCGGTCGAGGGCGAGGGCGGAGAGGTTGCCGACGAAGGTGCCGTCGTACGTCGTCTTGTCGAGCGCGTCGGAGAAGCGGTCGATGGAGACGGAGGGGGAACAGGTGTGGTCGCCCGGGGCGGCGGCGGCCGGCCCGGCGGCAGAGAGGCACGTGGCCGCCGCCAGGCCGGCGGTGAGGGTGGCGAGTACGGTTCGCAGGCGCATGGGCGTCACCGTAGGACGGTCCGGTGACCGGCGGGAGACCGCCTGGTGAAGCGTCAGCCCTGTTCCGGAACCGCCACGAACGCCTCGCGGGGCGTGCTGGTCGGGGTGTAGCGCGTAGCGCTGGACGTGGTCGGCACCAGGTCCTTGTGGATGGCCTTGGCGACGTTCTGGATGGTGGTGACGCCGTAGTCCATGGTGCTGTTGTCCTGAGTCAGCACGCTGATCATGTAGTCGTGGCCGGCGCCGTTGAAGGTGCCGAGGCTGTGCACCCGCCAGCCGTGCGTGGCGCGCTGCAGCCAGCCGTTCTTGACGTGCACGGCGACGGTGGACGGCGCCCCGGCGGGCGTGCCCCAGCGCTGGGACGAGACGACCTGGCCCATCAGCTTCAGGATGTAAGCGCGGGAATTGTCGCTGAGGACGGTGTTCTTGGCGGTGATGAGCTTGAGCAGCTTCTGCTCGTCGTTGACGGTGATCTGGGTCAGGCCCCAGTAGCCGTCGGCGCCCGGCTTGGTCTGGGTCATCCCGGCAGCGGTGAGGAAGCCCTTGATCTTCGTCAGGCCCAACTGCCGCCACAGGGTGGAGGTCGAGTCGTTGTCCGACTGGGTGATCATGGCCTTGGCGAGGGTGGTCTCACGGTCGGTGAGGTAGCGGTTGTGCTTCTTCGCGTCCCACAACAGCGTGGCCAGGACGGTGACCTTGACGGTGCTGGCCGAGTCGTAGGCGGTGGTGGCGCGCAGGGTGCAGGTGGTGTTGGTCGTACGGTCGTACAGGCCCACGGCGACGGTGCCCCGGCGGCCCGCGAGCGCCGCGGTGATGTCCGTCTTCAGCTTGGCGGCGAGGCCGGCCTTCGCGGACGTACAGGCGACGGTGGGTGTGGGGGCGGCGGTGGCGGGCGCGGCGACCGCCACGCAGGATATGAACGCTCCGGCGGTGAGCGCGGTGCCGATGAGGCGGGTGCGGTGAGGGCTACGGCGAGTCATGCGGGTTTGACTCGCCCAAGTGACCGAAAGTTGTACGGCTGTTCGCAATGCAGGTAATCGTCTTGCTGCGGTTGCCCGGTCCGGCGATGCTGGGCTGATGCCAGGGCAACGCGAGAGGAAACGGCAGCGCCACGACGAGTGGCAGCGGGCCGCCGCTCGCTTCGTCCCTGAAGCGGGTCACTGGGAAGTGCTCTTCGAGACCCAGGACGAGTCGGAATGGCGTGCCCACATACGCCGTCTGCGAGCGTCGGACCAGCGGATCGACTGGACGGCGGTGCGGCTGGACACCCTCTGCGGACGCCTCACGCAGCCGACGACCTACCGGCTGAGCCGCTTCGTGCCGGGTCCCGCCTGAGTGAGCGTTTCGCCCGCCGCGGCATCATTCGCAACACGGTCCTGTCGACTCATCTCGGTGACGAGGGTGGAGGAGATGTGGGTCAGGGCGGGGTCTGCAGCGATGAAGAACGTTTCGACTCCGGCCAGTTCGCGGTTCATGCGGGCCATCGGCATTTCGTAGTCCAAGTCGCGAACGCCGCGGACTCCGCGGACAACGACGTCGATTCCGACACGGCGGCAGTAGTCGACCAGCAGGCCGCCGGTGTGGGAGTCGACCGTGACGTTGCTCAGGTCAGTCGCTGCCGCGCGGAGCCGGTCCAGCCGTTCGGTGATGGAGAAGCGGCCGGTCTTGCTCGAATTGAACATCACGCAGACGACGACCTCGTCGAACAGGAGGGCGGCGCGGCGGAGAACGTCCTGGTGCCCTTGAGTGACCGGGTCGAAGGATCCTGGGAACAGAGCGCGCATGATCGGAAAGAATATGACTACGAGCACCATGAATGACCGAACATTGGCGAACTCGTCCGCAATGAGCGGCTGGAGGAAGTCGTCCTACAGCGGCCCCGAAGCCGGCAGCTGTGTCGAAGTCCTCGACGGGCACCCATCGGGCGTCCCCGTCCGAGATTCCAAGATCCAGGGCGGGCCCGCGCTGGTCTTCGAGTCGACCAGCTGGTCATCGTTCGTCTCAGCCGTCAAGGTCGGAAGCGTCTCCATCTGAACCTGCGCAACCCCGACCGAGGAGCTTGTGCCGATTCACAGGCACCGGCCAGGTACGGCACAGCGCTCACCCACCCCGGCCGTTCAGGATGCGGGGCGTGACATCTGCCACCGACACACTCCCCCGCCCGACCGTGACCCCCGAACCGCCTCCGCCTGACAAGGCACCCCGCTGGTCCCTGCCCGCGCTGATCGCGATCCTGATCCTGGCGGCGGCGCTGTACTCCTGGAACCTGTCCGGGTCCAGCCTCAACAGCTTTTACAGTGCCGCCGTGATGAGCGGTACCGAGAGCTGGAAGGCCTGGTTCTTCGGCTCGCTGGACGCGGGCAACTTCATGACGGTCGACAAACCACCGTTCGCGCTGATGGTCATGGGCCTGTCCTGCCGGATATTCGGCTTCGGCACCTGGCAGATGATGCTGCCGATGGTCCTGGTCGCCGTCGCGACGATCTGGATCCTGCACGCGTCCGTGAAGCGGGTGTGGGGGCACGGCGCGGCGACGGTCGCCGCGCTGGTACTGGCGCTCACCCCGATCACCGTCGCCATCAACCGCGACAACAACCCTGACACGCTGCTGGTGTTCCTGATGGTGGCGGGCGCGGCCCTCGCGCTGCGGGCCACGTACGACGGCAGGCTGCTGCCGCTGCTGGGCTCCGCCGCCTGCTACGGCCTCGCCTTCAACACGAAGATGCTCCAGGGCTACATCGCGCTGCCCGCCGTCTTCGCGGTCTACCTGTACGCGGCCAGGCCGACGTTGGTGAAGCGGATCGTCAACCTCCTCCTCGCCGGTGTGGTCCTGGCCGTCTCCAGCTTCTGGTGGGCGGCGGCCGTGTCGCTGGTGCCGGCGTCGGAGCGGCCGTACATCGGCGGCTCGACCGACGGCACCGCCTGGAACCTGATCATGGGCTACAACGGCCTCGGGCGGATCTTCGGCGGCGAGGGCAACGGCGGGGGCGGAGGCGGCGGCGGAGGCGGAGGAGGCGGCTTCTCCGGGGCCGGGGGCATCGGCCGTATGTTCAACGAGATCCTCGGCGGCCAGATCTCCTGGCTCATCCCCTTCTCTGCGATCGCACTGCTCGGTGGCCTGGTGCTGTGCGTGCGCGCCCCGCGTACCGACCTCACACGCGCCGCGCTGCTGATGTGGGGCGGCTGGACCGTCCTGCACTACCTGACCTTCGCGATGGCCGAGGGCACCATGCACCCGTACTACACGACCGCGCTCGCCCCCGGCATCGCGGCGCTGTGCGGGGGCGGCGGCCTGATGCTGCTGCGTGCCTTCCGCGCGGACAAGCGGTGGGCGTGGGTGTTGCCGCTCGCCCTCGGCGTCACCGCCGTGTGGGCGATCGTGCTGCTGCGCCGGGCCTCCGGCTGGAACACCTGGCTGTGGCCGGCCGTCGGGGTCGTGATGGCGCTGGCGATCGTGGGGCTGTTCGTCTTCCGCTCGGGACGCTCCGGCAACCGCCTCCGTCTGCTGACGGCTTCGGTGGCCGCGGCCATCGTCGCGGCCGTCGCGGGACCGGCCGCGTACGCCTGGTCGGTGCCGTCCGGTGCGGGATCGGGCGGCGGCGGCATGGGGGGTACGAACCCGACGGCCGGGCCTTCGACGGGCGGCGGGATGGGCGGCCCCGGCGACGGAGGAGGAGGCGGCGGCGGCGGCCGGGGTGGATTCCCCGACGGTGGGAACGACGGAGGGCCTGGCGGCCAGCAGGGCGGGTTCCCCGGTGGACGGCAGGCGGGGGGCGGCAACGGTGAGCTGCCCGGCGGTACGGCCGAAGCGGGTGGTACGGCGCCCAACGCCCAGCCCGGTGAAGGCGCCGACGGCATGCGCGGTGGCCTCGGCGGCGGTATGGGCGGCGCGAGCAGTGAGCTGATCGCCTACCTGAAGAAGCACCAGGACGGTGCCAAGTGGCTGCTCGCGGTGTCCAGTTCGCAGAGCGCGGCGCAGCTCGTCCTCAGCAGCGGTGAGCCGGTGATCTCCATGTGGGGCTGGTCCGGCAGCGACAAGGCGATGACCCCGACCAGGCTCAAGGAGCTGGTGAGGGCGGGCGAGCTGCATTACATCCAGATCGGTGGCGGCGGCATGGGCGGTGGCCCGGGGGGCGGGTCCGACGTCAGCTCCGAGGTCACGGAGTGGGTGCGGAAGAACGGTACGGCGGTGAAGGAGAGCGACTACGGCAAGACCGCGACGGACTCCGGCTCGGACACCTCCTCGCAGAGCGACCAGTCGACGATCTACCGCCTGGACCCGTCGGACGTCAGCTGACGATCCGGCCCCAACAGCCCCTGGCCTTCCGGTCAGGGGCTTTCCTGCCATGTCAACTCGCGTGGACAAGAGGGGATTTGCCGCTTCCGGTCACCCAATGGACACGCGCAGTCCATTTACACAGCCTCATGTCCATGTCACTCTCCCGATTGCCGCCTCCAATCAACCCGCGTAGATCGGACCCCACATGCTGGCGACACGCATACGCCGATGGAAGTCGGTGGCCCTTGCCACCGCCGCCGTCCTGGCCGGCCTCTCCGCGCCCGCCCTCACCGCGACCCCTGCCGCGGCCACCACGACGGCGTACGACTCCACGTATTACAAGAACGCGGTCGGCAAGACGGGCACGAGCCTCAAGTCCTCCCTGCACACCATCATCAGCAGCCAGACGAAGATCTCGTACTCCGCGGTCTGGAACGCCCTCAAGGTCACCGACCAGGACCCGAACAACAGCAACAACGTGATCCTGCTGTACAGCGGTGTCTCGCGCAGCAAGTCCCTCAACGGCGGCGACGTCGGGGACTGGAACCGCGAGCACGTGTGGGCCAAGTCCCACGGCGACTTCGGCGAGGTCACCGGACCGGGCTCCGACCTGCACCACCTGCGCCCCGCGGACGTCAAGGTCAACAGCATCCGCGGCAACCTGGACTTCGACAACGGCGGCAGCGCGGTCTCGGGCGGTGGCGGCAGCCTCGTCGACTCCGACTCCTTCGAACCGCGCGACGCCGACAAGGGCGACGTGGCCCGCATGATCCTCTACATGGCCGTGCGGTACGACGGCGGCGACGGCTTCGCCGACCTGGAGCCCAACGAGAAGGTCAACAACGGCAGCAACCCGTACATCGGCAAGCTCTCCGTTCTCAAGCAGTGGAACGACGAGGACCCGCCGAGCGCCTTCGAGGAGAAGCGCAACCAGGTCATCTACGACACCTACCAGCACAACCGCAACCCGTTCATCGACCACCCGGAGTGGGTCGAGGCGATCTGGTAGCGCACGAGACGACAAAAGGAGGGGCCCTGCCGGACGAATCCGACAGGGCCTCTCCGCCATCCCGATATCCCGGTCACCCGAGACGCGCGAGATTCTCGGGCAACGCGTACCGGTGCTCCCCGGTCAACACGTCGGAGGCGAAGACGAGCCTCGGCCGCCACGCCGAGGTTACGTTCCGACAGGAGCTCCGAGACCAGGTTCACGACCGCCAGTCCCAGTCCGGTGCACTCTCCATGCGCCGCACGAACTCGGAGAACTCGATGAGCTCCCCGTAATTCGTGTCCACCACGCCCGTCCGGTCGCGGATGAGGAAGTCGAGCAGGGCCTTCGCCGACTCGGCGTTCTCGTACTCCACGAGGACCGCGTACGGATCCGGCGCCACCCGCGCGACCTCTTCGAGCTCCTCCGGCTCGAAGTCCTCGATCACGCGCCCGGAGAGCACGAAACCGTAGGCGTGCTCGCCGAGTTCGAGCAGGTCGAAGAACGGGTCCGGTCGGTCCGTCAGACCGAGTGCCCGGAGATCCGCGAGCAACCGCTCACGGTCCGAGCCCGGCACCAGCAGGACGAGGGTGGGCTTCACGTGGGCCTCGGCTCGGGCATCAGGACCGCCGCGCCAGGCCCAGGCGGGCCGCGTCGTCGTATCGCTCGCACAGTTCGGCGACCCGGGCCTCGACGAAGGCCAGGGCCTCGTCGAGGTCCAGTCCTTCGACGTGCCGCCGGTACGGTGTGTGGACCCCGGCCGGCCACTCGCCCATGTCCCGCTCCAGGTCGAGCCGGACGAGCGCCTCCGCCGTGGTCCCCGCCTCGGTGAAGGCGAGGGTCACGGCGAGGCGGTACTCGTTCGGCTCCTGGTCCCGGGTCAGGTCCATCCAGGTGATGGCATGGTCGAGCGTCACCCGCGGCGCACCCTCCACGACATCGAGCCGTACCTGCGGGCTGAGTGTCGAATCGCCGTCATCCCCGAGGTCGCCGCCGAAGTCGCATGCCAGGTAGCGGCCGAGCATGAACGCGTCGAGCTGCTTCTGGAACCGGTCCAGTGACAGCAGGAACTGAGTGAACTGCTGCTCGGCCAATCGGAGTCCGCCCTCCTCGTCGTATTCGAGATCCCCCTGGTACGGCGATCGCCGCTGTCCGGCAGGTCAGGAGGAGAGAAGTCATGGTCGCCGTCAGTCCAGCCGCTCAGGACGAACTCTGTCGACCAGATGCACCAATGCTTCCTCCGGGCTCCCGCCATAGAGGGCGAGAAACGCATCGTAGGCGCCGTACGTCCGGCCCCCCTCGGCGACGAGGAGCACGAGAGGACCGGAAGCCGCGGTGCCCACGGGCGTCAGCTTCTCTCCCGTTCGCTGCTCGTATCCCCTCAGCTTCTCGCCGTTGACGATGCGACTCGCACGCTCGGCGTTCAGTTCGCAGCTGTGCGTCCCCGGATCGAGCGGATGGCGCGGGTAACCGAAGCCAGTCCCGTTGAATTCCTCGACGAAACGCAGTGCCGTCGGCGAGCAGTGAATTCCCAGCTCATTCCATACATCCCTGACATGCCGAATGTCCGCTTCGGAGGCCACCCACCGGGCGTCCTCCGTCAGGATGTCCGACAGCCTTTCCGGCAGTCCTGCCTCGCGAGGGCTACCCGGCCGATCCGTCACTCGCGCCGCCTCCTCCCGGAATTCTCCCCCGTCACCGCCCAGGACAACTGGCTTTCGGCCACCGCGGCGGGGCCCCGCAACCCCCGTCGCCGGTTCAGCCCAGGTGCGTCGGCGCGAACATCCGCAGGACGGCCGGGAGGACGACCACCGAGGGGCCGGGGGCGGCCAGCGCCGTCGCCAGGTCCGCCTCCAGGGTCTCCGGGGACGTCCGGACGCCGGGCACGCCGAACGACTCGGCCAGCGCCACGAAGTCGGGGCGGGTCAGCTCGGTCCCCGCGGTCTGGCCGAAGGCGTCGGTCATGTACTCGCGCAGGATGCCGTAACCGCCGTCGTCCACGATCAGCCAGGTGACGTTCAGCTCGTACTGCTTCGCGGTCGCGAGCTCGGCGATCGAGTACAGGGCGCCTCCGTCGCCGGACACCGCGAGCACCGGGCGGGTCGGGTCGGCGACGGCCGCGCCCAGGGCCGCGGGGAAGCCGTAGCCGAGGCCGCCCGCTCCCTGGGCGGAGTGCATGCGGTTGGGGCCCTTCGGGTCGAATGCCGACCACGCCCAGTAGGCGAGGATCGTCATGTCCCAGAAGGACGGGGAGTTGGCCGGGAGCGCCCTGCGCACCGACGCCAGCACCCGCTGTTCCAGGGTGAGTTCCTGGGCGGCGATGCGGTCGGCGACCTTGGCGAGGAGTTCCCGTACGCGCTCGGGTGCCGTCGGGTCCCGCCGCTCGGAGGCCGTCTCCAGCAGGGCCTGCAACGCGAGGCGGGCGTCCGCGTGGATGCCGAGCGCGGGGTGGTTGGACTCCAGCTTGCCGAGGTCGGCCTCGATCTGGACGACTCGGCCGCGTGGCGTGAACGTGTGGTAGTTCGAGGAGAGTTCACCGAGGCCCGAGCCGACCACCAGCAGGACGTCGGCGTCCTCCAGGAAGTCGGTGGTGTGGCGGTCCTCCAGCCAGGACTGGAGCGAGAGGGGGTGCGTCCAGGGGAACGCGCCCTTGCCGCCGGGCGTGGTGACGACCGGCGCCTGGAGCAGTTCGGCGAGCTGCCTCAGCTTCTTCGACGCGTCCGCCCGTACCACTCCCCCGCCCGCGATGATCGCCGGGCGGGACGCGCGGGACAGCAGGTCGGCTGCCACGGCGGTCAGTTCGGGGCGCGGCGGCAGCTCGTCGGGGAAGGCGTCGCCGCCGGTCACGACCGGGACGATCGTCTCGGCGAGCAGGACGTCCTGCGGAATCTCCACCCACACCGGACCGTGCGGGGCCGACAGCGCCGACTTCCAGGCCGCCTCGATCGCGGACGGGATCTGGGACTGCGTACGGACCGTGTGGACCGACTTCACCACACCCCGGAACGAGGCCGCCTGGTCGGGGAGTTCATGCAGGTAGCCGTGGCGGCCGCCGCCCAGTCCCGCGGTCGGGATCTGGCTGCTGATCGCAAGGACGGGAGCGGAGGCCGCGGCCGCCTCCTGGAGCGCGGCGAGCGACGTCAGCGCGCCCGGCCCCGTCGACAGCAGCAGCGGCGCCGCCTCACCCGTGATCCGGCCGTACGCGTCCGCCGCGAACCCCGCGTTGTTCTCCATCCGCAGGCCGATGTACCGCAGGTCGGAGCGGCGCAGGGCGTCGAACAGGCCGAGGGCGTGCTGGCCGGGCAGGCCGAAGACGGTCGTCGCGCCGAGCCCGGCCAGGGTCTCCACGACCAGGTCTCCGCCGGTGCGGCCGGGCGGAGGGTTCAGCGCGGCCTCCGTCTGGGCCGGCGTGGGACGGAGCACCAGGTCGTGGTCGTGAGTCACTTCGCGCGGGCCTCGGCAATCTGGCGGGACATGATGGTGGTCAGTTCGTAGGCCGTGTGGGACGCGGCCACCGACGTGATCTCCGCGTGATCGTACGCGGGCGCCACCTCGACGACGTCGGCCGAGACCAGGTTGCAGGACGCCAGACCGCGCAGGATCTCCAGGAGCTCGCGGGAGGTCATGCCGCCCGCCTCCGGGGTGCCCGTGCCGGGCGCGTGCGCCGGGTCGAGGCAGTCGATGTCGATGGAGATGTACAGCGGGCGGTCACCGATGCGCTGACGCAGCTGGTCGGCGACCTCGTCGGCGCCCCGGCGGTAGATGTCGGCGGAGGTGACGATGCCGAAGCCCATCTTCTCGTCGTCGGTGAGGTCCTGCTTGCCGTAGAGCGGGCCGCGGGTGCCGACGTGGGAGAGCGCCTCGGTGTCGAGGATGCCCTCCTCGACCGCGCGGCGGAACGGGGTGCCGTGGGTGTACTCGGCGCCGAAGTAGGTGTCCCAGGTGTCGAGGTGGGCGTCGAAGTGGAGCAGGGCGACCGGACCGTGCTTCTTCGCGACGGACCGCAGCAGCGGCAGCGCGATGGTGTGGTCGCCGCCGAGGGTCATCAGGCGGGCGCCGGTGCCGAGCAGGTCGTCGGCGGCCGCCTCGACCGTCTCCACGGCCTCGTTGATGTTGAACGGGTTCACCGCGATGTCGCCGCCGTCCGCGACCTGCGCGAGGGCGAACGGGGAGGCGTCCTGCGCCGGGTTGTACGGCCTGAGCAGCCGGGACGCCTCTCGGATCGCGTTGCCGCCGAAGCGGGCGCCGGGCCGGTAGGAGACACCCGAGTCGAACGGCACGCCCACCACGGCGACATCGGCGCGGCCGACCTCGTCGAGGCGGGGCAGCCGGGCGAAGGTCGCGGGTCCGGCGTACCGCGGGACGCGTGAGGAGTCGACCGGACCGCGGGGCGTCTCGTTGCTGCTCATGGTCGTGTGCCTTCTTTCGCGTTCTCGGGGGGCGCCGACGGAACCCGACCCTAGGTGGCCGGCACGCGGCTGCGAAGTGTACGTTTCATCCAGGTGATGCCCTGAGGATGGAGGAAACGTCCATCGTGCCGGACCCCACCGTTCCGCCCACCCCGCCCGTGCCGCTCACCGCGCTGCTGACCCGCGGGGACTTGGGCCTGCGCCGGATCGCCGGACCGGCGGGCGGGGACGTCGCGATCCACGGGGCGCACTCCTCCGAGATGGCGGACCCCTCCCCCTACCTCCTGGGCGGCGAGCTGCTGCTGACCGCCGGGGCGTACATCCCTGAGGCGGCGGGTCCGGAGTCCTCCATGGACATCGGCTTCGACTTCGACGGCTATGTCTCCCGGATCGTCGAGGCGGGCGGCGCGGCCCTCGGCTTCGGGCTCGCCCCGGTGCACGACAGCGTGCCGGGTGCCCTGGTGACGGCCTGCGACACGCACGGGCTGCCGCTCCTTCAGGTCCCGCCCCGCACGACCTTCTCCGGCGTGGCCCGCGCGGTCTGGCAGCTGATGGCCCAGGCCCGCCACGCCGAGCTGCGCCGCGTCACCGAGGCCCAGCAGAGCCTGGCCGCCGCGGCCTCCCACCCCGACCCGGTCCCCTCCGTCCTCGGCCAACTCGCCCGGCGGATCGGGGGCTGGGCGGTGCTCTACGACCCCGAGGGCACGGAGATCGCCACGGCGGGACGCACACCGGAGGAGACGGTGAGCGGGGCGCTGCGAGAGCTGACGTCAGTGCTCCGGCAACCCACACAGATCGGCAGCCCGGCCCCCACCCCCTCCTCCGCCACCGACACCGTCGCCGGTACCCGGCTCGCCGCCTACGTCCTCGGCGCCGGGCAGGGCTTCGTGCTCGGTGTCGCGGCGGCCGGGCGCGAGTCGGGGGACCATACGATCGCGTCGGTCGCCGCCGTCCTGCTCTCGCTCCTGACCGGGGAGCAGCAGAGCGGCTCCGGGGCGGCGCGGTCGTCGGCGTTGGTGCGGCTGTTGCTGGGCGGTACGCCGGAGGAGGTGGCCCCGATGCTGGGCGGCGGGCGGTGGATGGTCGTGCACGCCGCTCCCCATGGCCGCCGGCTGGACGCGGTCGCCGCGTCCGCGCTGGGCGCCGCTCTGGGCACGGCGCTGGTCGACCTGACGGCGGACGGCGTGCGCCTCCTCGTGGCGGAGGGGCGGGAGGTGGCGGCACCGGCCGGCTGGACGCTGGGCGTGAGCGCCCCCGCCGGCCCCGGTGACTGGCCCGCCGCCGACGCCCAGGCCGCCCGGGCCCTGGCGCGCGCCCGGGCCACCCGTACCCCGCTGGTCCGGCACGGCGGGCGCCCCGCGCTCGCGGATCTGGTGCCGCCGGACGAGGCCGAGACGCACGCCCGCGCTCTCCTCGCGCCGATCACCGGAGCGGGCCCCGCCCTCGCCGGGACACTGCGCACCTGGCTGTCGCTGCACGGCAGCTGGGACCGTACCGCGGTGGCGCTGTCGGTGCACCGCAACACCGTGCGGCAGCGCATCGCGCGGTGCGCGGCGCTCCTCGGCGCCGACCTGGACGACCCGGACGTCCGGATGGAACTGTGGTTCGCGCTGGGGCGGCTGTAGATCATGGAGTGACGCACGTCCCAGCGCGCGGGACGCCGGGTGTGCGCCCGGACCGCTGCCTCACAATGGGGGCATGCCGATATCCGGGACACCCAGCCGCGCCGAGCTCGTCGACCACCTCGTGAGGACCCGTATCGCGGGCGCTGTCGCCACGCCGCGTGAGAACAACCTCTCCCACTACCGCAAGCTGGCGAACGGTGACCGGGGCTACTGGCTCGGCCTGGAGCTCGGCGACCGCTGGAGCGACGAGCAGGACGTGCTCGCGGTGATGGCGGAGCGGGTGGGTGTCAACGACGACCACGAGTACCGGTACGGCCAGGACACCATCGACCCGGAGCTGACCGTGGCGGCCCTGGAGCGGCTGGCGGGCCGGCTGCGCAAGGCGGCCGACGGGCGGCAGCGGGTCCTCTTCGCGACCGGCCACCCGGGCGGCCTGCTCCACGTGCACCACGCCACGGCCGCCGCCCTGCGCACCGCCGGCTGCGAGATCGTGGTGATCCCGGACGGGCTGCAGACGGACGAGGGGTACGTCATGCAGTTCGCGGACGTGGCGGTGCTGGAGCACGGCGCCAGCCTGTGGCACACCCACTCCGGCGAGCCGATGAAGGCCATCCTGACCGGCCTGGAGCGCGCGGGCCGTCCCCTGCCCGACCTGGTCGTCGCCGACCACGGCTGGGCGGGGTACGCGGGACAGCACGGCGTGGACTCCGTCGGCTACGCCGACTCCAACGACCCGGCGCTGTTCCTCGCCGAGGCGGAGGGGACCGTGCAGGTGACGGTCCCCCTCGACGACCATGTGCTCAGCCCGCGCTACTACGACCCGATGACGGCGTACCTGCTTGCGGAGGCCGGGCTCACCGGGGAGTGATCAGCGCGGGACGCGGACCACGCCCTCCTGGATGACGGAGATGGCGAGCTTGCCGTCCTGCGTGTAGATACGGGCCTGGCCGAGTCCCCGGCCGCCGTGTGCCGACGGGGACTCCTGGTCGTACAGCAGCCACTCGTCGGCGCGGAACGGCCGGTGGAACCACATCGCGTGGTCCAGGGACGCCCCGACGACGTCACCGACGGCCCAGCCGCCGCGCCCGTGCGCGAGCAGGACCGAGTCGAGCAGGGTCATGTCGGAGACGTAGGTGGCGAGGACGACGTGCAGCAGGGGGTCGTCAGCCAGCTTGCCGTTGGTGCGGAACCACACCTGGGAGTGCGGTTCGCGCGGCTCGCCGAACTCCCCGTAGGGCGGCTCGTCGACGTAGCGCACGTCGATGGCCTCGCGGGCCTCCAGGAACCGCTCGACGACCGCCGGGTCGAGGTGGTCGTAGCCGCGCAGCCGTTCCTCGGACGTGGGCAGCGTGACCGGGTCCGGGGACGGCGGCATGGGGGCCTGGTGGTCGAGGCCCTCCTCGTACGTCTGGAAGGACGCCGACAGGGTGAAGATCGGTCTGCCGTGCTGGACGGCGACCGCCCGGCGGGTGGTGAAGGAGCGGCCGTCGCGGATGCGTTCGACGTTGTAGACGATGGGCGCGCCGGGGTCGCCCATGCGCAGGAAGTACGCGTGGAGGGAGTGGGCGTGCCGGTCCGGGGGGACCGTCCGCCCGGCGGCGACCAGCGCCTGGGCCGCCACCTGTCCGCCGAAGACGCGGGGGACGACGGCGGACCGGGACTGGCCGCGGAAGATGTTCTCCTCGATCTGTTCGAGGTCGAGCAGATCGAGGAGATCCTGGAGTGCCTGGCTCATGGCGTCTGGTTGTACCGGCCAGCGATTTCGCGGGCCTTACAGGCCCATGTCCTTGGCGATGATCGACTTCATGATCTCGCTGGTGCCGCCGTAGATGCGGTTGACGCGGTTGTCCGCGTACAGGCGGGCGATCGGGTACTCGTTCATGAAGCCGTAGCCGCCGTGCAGCTGGAGGCAGCGGTCGATGACGCGGTGGGCGACCTCGGTGCAGAACAGCTTGGCGCTGGCGGCCTCGGCGGGGGTCAGCTCGCCGGCGTCGAGGGCCTCCGTGGCGCGGTCGGCGACGGCCTCGGCGGCGTCCACCTCGGCCTGGCAGGCGGCCAGCTCGAACTTGGTGTTCTGGAAGGCGGCGACGGGCTTGCCGAAGACGACGCGCTCCTGCACGTACTGCTTGGCGAACCGGACGGCGGCCTTGGCCTGGGCGTAGGCGCCGTAGGCGATGCCCCAGCGCTCGGAGGCCAGGTTGTGGCCGAGGTAGTAGAAGCCCTTGTTCTCCTCGCCGAGGAGGTCCTCGACGGGGACCTTGACGTCGACGAACGCCAGCTCGGCGGTGTCGGAGGTCTTCAGGCCGAGCTTGTCGAGCTTGCGGCCGACGGAGTAGCCCTCGGCCTTGGTGTCGACGACGAAGAGGGAGATGCCGTGACGGCGGTCCTCGGCGGTGGGCGCGGCGGTGCGGGCGCAGACGATCATGCGGTCGGCGTGCACGCCGCCGGTGATGAAGGTCTTGGCGCCGTTGAGGACGTAGTGCGTGCCGTCCTCGGAGAGCTTGGCGGTGCTCTTCATGCCCGCGAGGTCGGAGCCGGTGCCCGGCTCGGTCATGGCTATCGCCCACATCTCCTCGCCGGAGACGAACTTGGGCAGGTACCGCTTCTTCTGCTCGTCGGTGGCGAGCAGCTTGATGTAGGGCAGGCCGAGCAGGACGTGGACGCCGGAGCCGCCGAAGGAGACGCCCGCGCGGGCGGTCTCCTCGTAGAGGATGGCCTCGAACTTGTAGGAGTCGATGCCGGCGCCGCCGTACTCCTCGTCGACGCGGATCCCGAAGACGCCGAGGTCGGCGAGCTTGTAGTAGAAGTCGCGCGGCGCCTGGCCGGCGGCGAACCACTCGTCGTAGACGGGGACGACCTCGGCCTCGATGAAGGCCCGGAGGGTCTCCCGGAACGCCTCGTGATCCTCGTTGAACACCGTACGGCGCACGACCGCCACCCTTCTTTGCGCCTAAACCGGCGCCGCTCTCGCGTACCTGGTTGCTCGCCGTGGGGGTTGCTCAATTGATGGTTGCGGTCCCGTCGGCTAAGCGCTTGCTCACATCAACCGTACCGGCGGGTAGGAAGAGCGTCCAGGGTGGATCGGGTAACGCTCGTCACGCCCCCGCCGCCGCCAGCGCGCCCCGCGCCATACGGTGCAGCAGCTCGGCCGTGGCGCCGCGGCCCGGGAGGGAGCCGGCGCGGCCGAGGTGGGGGGTGGAGTTCAGGAGTCCGAAGACGGAGTGGACCGCCGAGCGGGCGGCCGGTTCGCCCAGGTCGGGGTAGACCTCGCGGACGATTCCCACCCATAGCTCGACGTACTGCCGCTGGAGTTGCCGGACGAGCTTGCGGTCGCTGTCCCGGAGGCGGTCCAGCTCGCGGTCGTGCAGGGTGATGAGGGGACGGTCGTCGAGCGCGAAGTCGATGTGCCCCTCGATCAGCGAGTCGAGGACCACCCCCGGGGCCACCCCGTCGGCCTCCTTCAGCCGCTGCTTCGCGCCGGTCAGCAGCTGGCCGGAGATGCCCACCAGCAGCTCGGCGAGCATCGCGTCCTTGCCGGGGAAGTGCCGGTACAGGCCGGGGCCGCTGATGCCGACTGCGGCTCCTATCTCGTCGACCCCGACGCCGTGGAAGCCGCGCTCGGCGAAGAGGCGGGCAGCCTCCTTGAGGATCTGCTCACGGCGGGTCGGGGCGTCGGTCCGGGTGCTCATGAAGGCAATTCTAGACAGGGAGGTTAGCGGTCGTTAACCTGATGGAAATGCGTTAACGCTCATTAACAAGGTGAGGGGCCGCAGGATGCACCAGGCACCGGAGCTTCAGAGCGCGGCAGACCCCGCGTCGGAGGTCTGGCGGGCCAACGAGGAGGCGCACCGCGCGCTGGTCGGGGAGCTGCGCGGCAAGCTGGCCGCGGCCCGCCTCGGCGGCGGCGAGAAGGCCCGCGCCCGCCACACCGCGCGCGGCAAGCTGCTCCCGCGCGACCGCGTGGACACACTGCTCGATCCCGGGTCGCCGTTCCTGGAGCTGGCACCCCTGGCCGCCGACGGGATGTACGACGGGCAGGCCCCGGCCGCCGGGGTCATCGCCGGGATCGGGCGGGTCAGCGGCCGCGCGTGCGTGATCGTCGCCAACGACGCCACCGTCAAGGGCGGCACGTACTACCCGATGACGGTGAAGAAGCACCTGCGCGCGCAGGAGGTGGCCCTGGAGAACCGGCTGCCGTGCGTGTACCTCGTCGACTCCGGCGGGGCCTTCCTGCCGATGCAGGACGAGGTCTTCCCCGACCGCGAGCACTTCGGGCGGATCTTCTACAACCAGGCCCGCATGTCCGGCGCCGGCATCCCGCAGATCGCGGCCGTGCTCGGCTCCTGCACGGCCGGCGGGGCGTACGTCCCCGCGATGAGCGACGAGGCCGTGATCGTCCGCAATCAGGGCACGATCTTCCTGGGCGGCCCGCCCCTGGTGAAGGCCGCCACCGGCGAGGTCGTCACCGCCGAGGAGCTCGGCGGCGGCGAGGTCCACGCGCGCGTGTCGGGCGTGACGGACCACCTCGCGGAGGACGACGCGCACGCGCTGCGGATCGTGCGGGACATCGTCGCCACCCTCCCCGCGCGCGGAGAGCTGCCCTGGGAGGTCACCGCGGCCGTCGAGCCGAAGGTGGATCCCTACGGGCTGTACGGCGCGGTGCCGGTCGACTCCCGCACCCCCTACGACGTGCGCGAGATCATCGCGCGTGTCGTCGACGGCTCCCGGTTCGCCGAGTTCAAGTCCGAGTTCGGGCAGACCCTCGTCACCGGCTTCGCCCGCGTCCACGGCCACCCGGTCGGGATCGTCGCCAACAACGGCATCCTGTTCTCGGAGTCCGCCCAGAAGGGCGCCCACTTCATCGAGCTGTGCGACCAGCGCGGGATCCCGCTGGTGTTCCTGCAGAACATCTCCGGCTTCATGGTGGGCAAGGACTACGAGGCCGGCGGCATCGCCAAGCACGGCGCCAAGATGGTGACGGCCGTGGCGTGCACGAGGGTCCCGAAGCTGACCGTCGTCGTCGGCGGGTCGTACGGCGCGGGCAACTACTCGATGTGCGGTCGGGCGTACTCGCCCCGCTTCCTGTGGATGTGGCCCAACGCCAAGATCTCCGTCATGGGCGGCGAGCAGGCCGCCTCCGTCCTCGCGACGGTCAAGCGGGACCAGCTGGAGGCGCGCGGGGAGGACTGGCCCCTGGAGGACGAGGAGGCGTTCAAGGCGCCGGTCCGGGCGCAGTACGAGCGCCAGGGCAACGCCTACTACGCGACCGCCCGCCTCTGGGACGACGGCGTGATCGACCCGCTGGAGACCCGGCAGGTGCTGGGTCTCGCCCTGACCGCGTGCGCCAACGCCCCGCTGGGTGAGCCCCAGTTCGGCGTCTTCCGGATGTGAGGGACCTGACGACGATGTTCGACACAGTGCTTGTGGCCAACCGGGGCGAGATCGCCGTCCGCGTCATCCGGACGCTGCGGTCGATGGGCGTGCGCTCGGTGGCCGTCTTCTCCGACGCCGACGCGGACGCCCGGCACGTCCGCGAGGCCGACACCGCGGTACGGATCGGTCCGGCGCCCGCGGCCGAGAGCTATCTCTCCGTCGAGCGGCTCCTGGAGGCGGCCGCGCGCACGGGCGCCCAGGCGGTGCACCCCGGGTACGGCTTCCTCGCCGAGAACGCCGGCTTCGCGCGTGCGTGCGCCGAGGCGGGGCTGGTGTTCATCGGGCCGCCGGCGGACGCCATCGCGTTGATGGGCGACAAGATCCGCGCCAAGGAGACGGTACGGGCGGCCGGGGTGCCGGTCGTGCCCGGCGGCCGTGACCCCGAGCTCGCCGAGGCGGCCCGTGAGCTCGGGGCGCCGGTGCTGCTCAAGCCCTCGGCGGGCGGCGGCGGCAAGGGCATGCGCCTGGTGCGTGACCTGACCGCCCTGGAGGACGAGATCGCCGCCGCCCGCCGTGAGGCCCGCGCCTCCTTCGGCGACGACACCCTCCTCGTGGAGCGGTGGGTCGACCGGCCCCGGCACATCGAGATCCAGGTCCTGGCCGACGGCCACGGCAACGTGGTGCACCTGGGCGAGCGCGAGTGCTCCCTCCAGCGGCGGCACCAGAAGGTCATCGAGGAGGCGCCGTCGGTCCTCCTCGACGAGCGGACCCGTGCCGCGATGGGCGAGGCGGCCGTCCAGGCGGCTCGCTCCTGCGGCTACCGGGGCGCGGGCACGGTGGAGTTCATCGTCCCCGGCGGCGACCCGTCCTCGTACTACTTCATGGAGATGAACACCCGCCTCCAGGTCGAGCACCCGGTAACCGAGCTGGTCACGGGACTCGATCTGGTGGAGTGGCAGCTGCGGGTGGCGGCGGGCGAGCCCCTGGCCTTCGCCCAGGACGACATCGCGCTCACCGGGCACGCGATCGAGGCCCGGATCTGTGCGGAAGACCCCGCACGCGGATTCCTCCCGTCGGGCGGCACGGTGCTCAGGCTCCGCGAGCCCCAGGGTGACGGCGTCCGCACCGACTCCGGGCTCAGCGAGGGCACCGAGGTCGGCAGCCTGTACGACCCGATGCTGTCCAAGGTGATCGCGTACGGCCCCGACCGTGCGAGTGCGCTCAGGAAGCTGCGGGCGGCCCTCGCGGAGACGGTCACGCTGGGGGTGCAGACCAACGCGGGGTTCCTGCGCAGGCTGTTGGCCCATCCGGCGGTCGTCGCCGGGGAGCTGGACACCGGTCTGGTGGAGCGCGAGGTGGACGGGCTGGTCTCCACCGACGTACCGGACGAGGTGTACGAGGCGGCCGCGGCCGTACGGCTTCAGGCGCTGCGGCCCGAGGAGGAGGGCTGGACCGATCCCTTCTCGGTGCCGAACGGCTGGCGGCTCGGCGGGGAGCCACGGCCGGTCGGCTTCCACCTGCGGGTGCAGGAGCCGGTGGAGTACGGGCCGCGCGGCACCCACACCGTCACCGACGACCGGGTCTCCGTCACCCTCGACGGGGTCCGGCACACCTTCCACCGCGCCGCCGACTGGCTGGGCCGCGACGGCGACGCCTGGCACGTGCGCGACCACGACCCCGTGGCCGCGTCCCTGAACCGGGCCGCGCACGCCGGCGCCGACTCGCTGACCGCGCCCATGCCGGGGACGGTGACGGTGGTGAAGGTGGCTGTCGGGGACGAGGTGAGCGCCGGTCAGAGCCTGCTGGTGGTGGAGGCGATGAAGATGGAGCACGTCATCTCCGCCCCGCACGCCGGCACGGTCGCCGAGCTGGACGTGACGCCGGGCACGACCGTCGCCATGGACCAGGTCCTGGCGGTCATCGCCCCGGTGGAGGCGCCCGTGGAGACCGCGGAGGAGGAGAAATGACGCTCCCCATGGTGGTGCCGGCCCAGGGCCTGCCCGCCCGTGTCCGGATTCACGAGGTCGGCCCGCGTGACGGCCTGCAGAACGAGAAGTCGACGCTCCCGACGCAGGTCAAGGCGGAGTTCATCCGCCGCCTGGCCGACGCGGGCCTGACGACGATCGAGGCCACCAGCTTCGTCCACCCGGACTGGGTGCCCCAACTGGCCGACGCCGAACAGTTGTTCCCCGTCGTCAGCGGGCTGCCCGTCGCGCTGCCGGTCCTGGTGCCGAACGAGCGGGGCCTGGACCGGGCCCTGGCGCTCGGGGCGCGGCGGGTGGCCGTCTTCGCCAGTGCCACCGAGTCCTTCGCCAAGGCCAACCTCAACCGCACGGTGGACGAGGCGCTCGCGATGTTCGAGCCGGTGGTCGCCCGGGCCAAGGCCGAGGACGTCCACGTCCGCGGCTACCTCTCGATGTGCTTCGGGGACCCGTGGGAGGGTCCGGTCCCCGTCGACCAGGTCGTGCGGGTCTGCGCGGCGCTGACCGACATGGGCTGCGACGAGCTGAGCCTAGGCGACACGATCGGCGTCGCGACCCCGGGCCACGTGGGCGCGCTGCTCACCGCCCTCGGCGAACGGGGCATCCCGGTCGGCGCGCTGGGCGTGCACTTCCACGACACCTACGGCCAGGCACTCGCCAACACCCTGACCGCCCTCCGGTACGGCGTCACCACCGTCGACGCCTCCGCCGGTGGACTCGGCGGCTGCCCGTACGCCAAGTCCGCCACCGGCAACCTCGCCACCGAAGACCTCGTGTGGATGCTTCAGGGTCTCGGCATCGACACCGGCGTCGACCTCGGCCGTCTCGTCGCCACCAGCGTGTGGATGGCCGACCGACTGGGCCGACCCAGCCCGTCCCGCACCGTCCGAGCCCTGTCCCACGAGGACGCCCAGGCCACCGAGGAGCACTGACCGACATGGACTACCGACTCTCCCCCGAACTGGAAGAACTCCGCCGCACGGTAGAGGAGTTCGCGCACGACGTGGTGGCGCCCAAGATCGGCGACTTCTACGAGCGGCACGAGTTCCCCTACGAGATCGTCCGCGAGATGGGCCGCATGGGCCTGTTCGGGCTGCCGTTCCCCGAGGAGTACGGCGGCATGGGCGGCGACTACCTGGCCCTCGGCCTGGCCCTGGAGGAGCTGGCCCGCGTCGACTCCTCGGTGGCGATCACGCTGGAGGCGGGTGTCTCGCTGGGCGCCATGCCGATCCATCTCTTCGGCACCGAGGAGCAGAAGCGGGAATGGCTGCCGCGGCTGTGCGCCGGGGAGATGCTCGGTGCCTTCGGGCTGACCGAGCCGGACGGAGGCAGCGACGCCGGAGCCACCCGGACGACGGCCCGGCTGGACGCGGAGACGAACGAGTGGGTGATCAACGGCACGAAGTGCTTCATCACCAACTCGGGCACGGACATCACCGGGTTGGTGACGGTCACGGCCGTCACCGGACGCAAGCCGGACGGCAGGCCGCTGATCTCGGCGATCATCGTCCCCTCGGGCACGCCCGGCTTCACGGTGGCGCCGCCTTACTCGAAGGTCGGCTGGAACGCCTCGGACACCCGGGAGCTGTCCTTCGACGACGTGCGCGTCCCGGCGGCCAACCTGCTGGGCGAGGAGGGCCGCGGCTATGCCCAGTTCCTGCGCATCCTGGACGAGGGCCGTATCGCCATCGCGGCGCTCGGCACCGGCCTGGCGCAGGGCTGTGTCGACGAGTCGGTGAAGTACGCGAAGGAACGCCACGCTTTCGGGCGGCCCATCGGCGCCAACCAGGCGATCCAGTTCAAGATCGCCGACATGGAGATGAAGGCCCACACCGCGCGCCTGGCCTGGCGTGACGCGGCGGCCCGGCTGGTGGCCGGCGAGCCCTTCAAGAAGGAGGCGGCGGTGGCGAAGCTGCACTCGTCCACGGTCGCCGTGGACAACGCCCGTGACGCCACGCAGATCCACGGTGGCTACGGCTTCATGAACGAGTACCCGGTGGCCCGTATGTGGCGCGACTCCAAGATCCTGGAGATCGGCGAGGGCACGAGCGAGGTGCAGCGGATGCTGATCGCGAGGGAGCTGGGCCTGACCAGCTGAGCCCCGCTGGGCGTTCCGAGTCTCGAACGGAGGGGGCCCCGCCCTCTGGACACGTTGTGAGGTTAGGCTAACCTACCTTCGAACTTGTCCGGCGGGCGCTCCGCCCCGTTCGAAAGCAGTCATACCCATGTTCAACGCCCGTGCCACCCACCCCACTCGTCGCGGCATCCTCGCCGCGGGCGGTGCCGTCGGCCTCGGTGCCGTGCTCGCAGCCTGTGGTGACGAAGACAAGAAGAGCGGTGACGCGGGCAAGGGCGGGGCGGCCGCGAAGTCCGGCCCCTTCACCTTCAAGGACGACCGCGGCCAGACCGTGAAGGCCGACAGGACCCCGTCGAGCATCGTCGCGTTCACGGGCGCCGCCGCCGCGCTGTACGACTACGGCATCCAGGTCAAGGGCGTCTTCGGCCCCACGAAGACGAAGGACGGCAAGCCCGACGTCCAGGCCGGCGACATGGACATCAGCAAGGTGGAGGTCCTCGGCAACGTCTGGGGCGAGTTCAACGTCGAGAAGTACGCGGGTCTCGCACCCGACCTGCTCGTCTCCACGATGTTCGACGACGCGGGCACGCTCTGGTACGTCCCCGAGGAGTCGAAGAAGAAGATCGAGGCCGTCGGCGCTCCGAGCATCGGCATCTCGGTCTACGACCGCCAGTTGACCGAGTCGCTGCAGCGCATGCAGGCGCTCGCCAAGGCCCTCGGGGCGGACGTGACGTCCGCCAAGGTGACCGACGCGAAGAAGCGGTTCGAGGACGCGGCCGCACGGCTGCGGGCCGCGGCCAAGGCCAAGCCCGACATCAAGGTCCTCGCCGGGTCGGCGAGCCAGGAGCTGTTCTACGTCTCCGGCACGAACCTCTCCGTCGACCTGGAGTACTTCAAGGCGCTCGGCGTGAACTTCGTGGAGCCGCCGGAGTCCGCGAAGAAGCAGGGCGGCGGCTGGTTCGAGTCGCTGAGCTGGGAGAACGTCGACAAGTACGGCGCGGACATCATCATGATGGACAACCGGACCTCGGCGATCCAGCCCGCTGACATCACCGAGGCGACATGGAAGAAGCTGCCTGCGGTGAAGGCGGGGCAGGTCATCGCGCGCAATCCCGAGCCGATTCTTTCCTACGACAAGTGTGTGCCGCTTCTCACGGGGCTCGCGGAGGCCCTGGAGAAGGCGAAGAAGGTCAGCTGAGCAGTTCGGGTCAACCGCAGTTCCCCCACGTTCAGGAGCCCCCCATGACTACGGCCGTGGCCGCCCCGTTCCGTTTCTTCTCCCTTCAGGTCGTACGGACGAGGCGGCTCGGGCCGTCCCTCGTCCGGGTGACCTTCACCGGGGAAGACCTGCGGTACTTCCTCTCCGACGGGCGTGACCAGTCGCTCTCCCTCTTCCTGCCCCATCCGGGGCAGCGGGAGCCGCGGGTGCCGCTGGAGCTCGGGGACGGGTGGTGGCAGGGGTGGCGTGAACTGCCGGACGACGTACGGGCCGTGATGCGGTCGTACACCCTGCGGGCGCTGCGTCGCGACCCGGACGAGATCGACATCGACTTCGTGCTGCACACTCCGGCGGGGCCCGCCTCGGGGTGGGCCGCGCACGCGAGCGCCGGGGACCCGGTGCTGCTGCTCGGGCCCGCCGTCGCCGACAACCGGGCGATCCGCTTCCGGCCGCCGCAGGACACCGACCTCGTGGTGCTCTGGGGGGACGCGTCCGCGTTGCCCGCCATCTCCGCGATCCTCGAATCCCTCCCCGCCGGGCAGCGGGTGCGCGCCTGGCTGGAGGTGCGTGACGCCGGGGACATCCAGGACCTGCCCACGGAGGCGGACGCGGAGATCACCTGGCTGATCGAGGACGAGACCCGCGGCGAGGGCGCCCCCATGGCCCTCGCCGCGCTCAGGGACACCCAACTACCGCACACCGAGCACCCGTACGTCTGGATCGCGGGTGAGTCCGGCTGCGTGAAGGCGCTGCGCCGGCACTTCGTCGGTGAGCGCGGGGTCGACCGGAGGCGGGTCACGTTCGTCGGGTACTGGCGGCAGGGCCTGACGGAGGAACAGCTGCGGGTGCACGAGTGACACCCGAGCTCAACTTAGGTTAGGCTAACCTAAGTTCCGCTCCCCCACCGGAGGACCCCCACCATGCGCTCGCACCTGCTCAATGACACGACCGCGGAGCAGTACCGCCGCTCCGTGACCGAAGGGGTAGAGCGGGTGGCCGCCAAACTCGCCGCCACCGACCGTCCGTTCACCGGCGTCACGGTCGACGCCCTCGCGCCCCGCATCGACGGGATCGACCTGGACCGGCCGCTGCACGACACCGCGGCCGTCCTGGACGAGCTGGAGGAGGTCTACCTCCGCGACGCGGTCTACTTCCACCACCCCCGCTACCTCGCCCACCTCAACTGCCCGGTCGTCATCCCGGCCGTGCTCGGCGAGGCGGTCCTCTCCGCCGTCAACTCCTCCCTCGACACCTGGGACCAGTCGGCCGGCGGCACCCTCATCGAGCGGAAACTGATCGACTGGACGACCGAGCGCATCGGCCTCGGCCCGGCCGCCGACGGCGTGTTCACCTCCGGCGGCACCCAGTCCAACCTCCAGGCGCTGCTGCTGGCCCGCGAGGAGGCGAAGACCGACAGCCTCGCCGAGCTGCGAATCTTCGCCTCCGAGGTCAGCCACTTCAGCGTGCAGAAGTCCGCGAAACTGCTCGGCCTCGGCCCTGACTCCGTGGTCTCCGTCCCCGTCGACCACGACAAGCGTATGCAGACCGTCGCGCTCGCCCGCGAGCTGGAGCGCTGCGAGAAGGACGGCCTGACCCCCATGGCCGTCGTGGCCACCGCCGGCACCACCGACTTCGGCTCCATCGACCCGCTGCCGGAGATCGCCGAGCTGTGCGCCCAGTACGGCGCCTGGATGCACGTCGACGCCGCCTACGGCTGCGGACTGCTCGCCTCCCTGAAGTACCGCGACCGCGTCGAGGGCATCGAGCGCGCCGACTCGGTCACCGTCGACTACCACAAGTCCTTCTTCCAGCCGGTGAGTTCGTCCGCGGTGCTGGTGCGAGACGCGGCCACGCTGCGCCACGCCACCTACCACGCCGAGTACCTGAACCCGCGCCGCATGGCGCAGGAACGTATCCCCAACCAGGTGGACAAGTCCCTCCAGACCACCCGCCGCTTCGACGCCCTCAAACTGTGGATGACGCTGCGTGTGATGGGCGCCGACGGCATCGGGCAGCTCTTCGACGAGGTCTGCGACCTCGCGGTGGAGGGCTGGAAGCTGCTGGCCACCGACCCCCGCTTCGACGTGGTGGTCGAGCCGTCGCTGTCAACCCTGGTCTTCCGCTACGTCCCGCCCGCCGCCACCGACCCGGCCGAGATCGACCGGGCCAACCTCTACGCCCGCAAGGCCCTGTTCGCCTCCGGTGACGCGGTCGTCGCGGGCACCAAGGTCGGCGGCCGCCACTACCTGAAGTTCACCCTGCTCAACCCCGAGACCACGGCCGACGACATCGCCGCCGTCCTCGACCTGATCGCCGGCCACGCCGAGCAGTACCTGGGAGAGTCCCTTGACCGCGCTTCCTGAATCCACGGACACCACCCATGACTTCGTGGGGATCGGGCTCGGACCCTTCAACCTCGGACTGGCCTGCCTGACCGAGCCCATCGCCGAACTGAACGGCGTCTTCCTGGAGTCCAAGCCCGACTTCGAGTGGCACGCGGGGATGTTCCTCGACGGCGCCCACCTCCAGACCCCGTTCATGTCGGACCTGGTCACCCTGGCCGACCCGACGTCCCCCTACTCCTTCCTCAACTACCTGAAGGAGAAGGGCCGCCTCTACGCGTTCTACATCCGCGAGAACTTCTACCCGCTGCGCGTGGAGTACGACGACTACTGCCGCTGGGCCGCGAACAAGCTGAGCAGCGTCCGCTTCGACACGACGGTCACCGAAGTGACGTACGACGAGGGCGACGAGCTGTACGTCGTCCGGACCGCGGCCGGAGACACGTACCGCGCCCGCCACCTGGTCCTCGGCACCGGCACCCCGCCCCACATCCCCGAGGCCTGCCGGGACCTGGGCGGCGACTTCATCCACAACTCCCGCTATCTGGAGCACAGAGCGGAACTCCAGAGCAAGGAGTCGATCACGCTGGTCGGCAGCGGGCAGTCCGCCGCCGAGATCTACCACGACCTGCTCGGCGAGATCGACGTCCACGGCTACCGGCTGAACTGGGTCACCCGCTCCCCGCGCTTCTTCCCGCTGGAGTACACCAAGCTCACGCTGGAGATGACGTCCCCGGACTACGTCGACTACTACCACGCGCTGCCGGAGCCGACCCGTTACCGCCTCACCGCCGAGCAGAAGGGCCTGTTCAAGGGCATCGACGGCGATCTCATCAACGAGATCTTCGACCTGCTCTACCAGAAGAACCTCGGCGGCCCCGTCCCCACCCGGCTGCTCACCAACTCCTCCCTCACCGGGGCGAGGTACGACAACGGCACGTACACCCTCGCGCTGCGCCAGGAGGAGCAGGAGAAGGACTACGAGCTCTCCTCCGAGGGCCTGATCCTCGCCACCGGCTACCAGTACACCGAGCCCGAGTTCCTGAAGCCCGTCCGCGACCGGCTGCGCTACGACTCCCGGGGCAACTTCGACGTCGCCCGCAACTACGCCGTCGACATCACCGGACGCGGAATCTTCCTCCAGAACGCCGGCGTCCACACCCACAGCATCACCAGCCCCGACCTGGGCATGGGCCCGTACCGGAACGCGTACATCATCCGTGAGCTGCTCGGCACGGAGTACTACCCGGTCGAGAAGACCATCGCCTTCCAGGAGTTCTCGGTATGACCTTCACGATCCGCCCGCTCGACCCCCTGAAGGACGCCGAGCTGCTGCACGGCTGGGTCACGCACCCCAAGGCGGCCTTCTGGATGATGCAGGACGCGAAACTGGAGGACGTCGAGCGTGCCTACATGGAGATCGCGGCCGACGAGCACCACCACGCCCTGCTCGGTCTGGACGAGGCCGGCGTCCCCGCCTTCCTGATGGAGAAGTACGACCCCGCGCACCGCGAGCTGGTCGGGCTGTACGAACCGCGGCCGGGTGATGTCGGCATGCACTTCCTCACGCCCGCGACCGACACGCCCGTGCACGGGTTCACCCGGGCGGTCATCACCGCCGTCATGGCCCATCTCTTCGAGGACCCGGCGGTGCGCCGCGTCGTCGTGGAACCGGACGTGTCCAACAAGGCCGTCCACGCCCTGAACGAAGCCGTCGGATTCGTGCCCGAGCGCGAGATCCAGAAGCCGGAGAAGAAGGCGTTGCTGAGTTGCTGCACGCGCGAGCAGTTCATGGCCGCGACGGGGGTGACCGCATGAGCCTCGCCGACGCCGTGGACCACCTCTCCCCCGAGCGCTGGGAGAAGGCCAATCGCCTCCTGATACGCAAGGCGCTCGCCGAGTTCGCGCACGAGCGGCTGATCGCCCCCGAGCAGGACGGCGAGCGGTACGTCGTACGCGGTGACGACGGTCTGACCGCGTACCGCTTCACGGCCGCCCGCCGGGCCCTCGACCACTGGCAGGTGGACGCGGACTCGATCACCCGGACCCGTGACGGCGCCGAACTACCGCTCGCCGCACTGGACTTCTTCATCGAGCTGAAGCAGACACTGGGGCTGAGCGACGACATCCTGCCGGTCTACCTGGAGGAGATCTCCTCCACCCTCTCCGGCACCTGCTACAAGCTGACCAAGCCGCGGGTCACCTCGGCCGAACTCGCGAGGAGCGGCTTCCAGGCAATCGAGACCGGCATGACCGAGGGCCACCCCTGCTTCGTCGCCAACAACGGGCGGCTCGGCTTCGGCATCCACGAGTACCTGTCGTACGCCCCGGAGACCGCGAGCCCGGTCCGGCTGGTGTGGCTGGCCGCGCACCGCTCGCGCGCCGCGTTCACGGCGGGTGTGGGCATCGACTACGAGTCGTTCGTACGGGACGAGCTGGGCGCTGAGACGGTCGAGCGGTTCGAGAAGCGGCTGACCGACCAAGGGCTCGACCCCGCCGAGTACCTCCTCATCCCCGTCCACCCCTGGCAGTGGTGGAACAAGCTCACCGTCACCTTCGCCGCCGAGGTCGCCCGCCGGCACCTGGTGTGCCTGGGCGAGGGGGACGACGAGTACCTGGCGCAGCAGTCCATCCGGACCTTCTTCAACTCCTCGCACCCCGAGAAGCACTACGTGAAGACGGCCCTGTCCGTCCTCAACATGGGCTTCATGCGCGGTCTGTCGGCCGCGTACATGGAGGCGACCCCGGCGATCAACGACTGGCTGGCGCAGCTGATCGAGGGCGACCCGGTGCTGAAGTCGACGGGTCTGTCGATCATCCGGGAGCGGGCGGCGGTCGGCTACCGGCACCTGGAGTACGAGCAGGCGACGGACCGCTACTCGCCGTACCGCAAGATGCTGGCCGCCCTGTGGCGGGAGAGCCCGGTGCCCTCCCTCCGGGAGGGCGAGTCGCTGGCCACCATGGCCTCCCTGGTCCACGTCGACGACGAGGGCGCCTCCTTCGCGGGCGCCCTGATCGAGCGGTCGGGGCTCACTCCGACGGAGTGGCTGCGGCACTACCTGCGGGCGTACTTCACCCCGCTGCTGCACAGCTTCTACGCCTACGACCTGGTCTTCATGCCGCACGGTGAGAACGTGATCCTCGTGCTGGAGGACGGGGTCGTGCGGCGCGCGATCTACAAGGACATCGCCGAGGAGATCGCGGTCATGGACCCGGACGCGGTGCTGCCGCCGGAGGTGCGGCGGATCCGCGTCGAGGTCCCGGAGGACACGAAGCTGCTGTCGATCTTCACGGACGTCTTCGACTGCTTCTTCCGCTTCCTCGCCGCGAATCTCGCCACCGAGGGGATCCTGGAGGAGGACGACTTCTGGCGCACGGTCGCCGAGGTCACCCGCGAGTACCAGGCCTCGGCACCCGAACTGGCCGAGAGGTTCCGCCAGTACGACATGTTCGCCCCCGAGTTCGCACTGTCCTGCCTCAACCGGCTCCAGCTGCGCAACAACAAGCAGATGGTCGACCTCGCGGACCCGTCGGGCGCCCTCCAGCTGGTCGGGAACCTGGAGAACCCCATCGCGGGGCTGTAGCCCCGATCTCTCGTGGGGCGGGTGGAACAATCTCCCCATGGCGGAAATCATCCAGAAGGACGGCACCTGGGTCTTCGACGGCGACGCGCTGCGGCTGACTCCAGGCCGGGACAAGAACGTGAGCCTGTTACGAAGAACGCTGGGCGAACTGGTCGTGCCGTTAGGGGCGTTGGCGGGAGTCTCGTTCGAGCAGGGCCGCAAGAACGGGCGGCTCAGGCTGCGGCCGCGGGACGGCGCCGATCCGCTGCTGCAGGCGACCGGCGGCCGGCTCACCGAGCCGCACGATCCGTATCAGCTGGTCGTCGAGCCCGACCGCTACGGGGTCGCCGAGTACTTCGTGGACGAGGTGCGCAACGGCCTGCTGCTCGACCAGGTGCCGTCCGATCCGGTCACCGCGTATCTGCTGCCGGGTCCCTCCGTGCCCCTGTCGGTGTCCGCCGGGGACGGCACCGCGAGCTTCGACGGCGAGCATGTGCGTCTGGAGTGGAACTGGAAGACGGAGGACGCCAAGGCCGCCGCCGGCGCCCGCACGCTCGCCGTCGCCGACATCGAGGCCGTGGCGTGGCATCCGGCGGCCGGCCTGGAGAACGGCTGGCTGCGCTTCACCGTGCGCAACGCGTCCACCGAGGCCCCGCCCAAGTACGACCCCAACTCCGTGGAGCTGTGGGGATTCAAGAAGGACCCGCTGATGGCCCTGGTCGCGGCGGCCGTCCAGGCCCGCCTGCCGCACCCGGCCGACGCGGGCGCCACGGACCCACGGCAGGTGGAGCCCCCGTCCGTTCTGCGGCAGCCGTCCGTCCCCGACGAGGACGACCATGACGCGCTGCTGCGGCGGCTGCGCGAGCTGGGGGAGCTGCACCGGGCGGGTGTGCTCACCGAGGAGGAGTTCACCATGGCCAAGCAGGCGGTCCTCAAGCGCATGTAGTGCGCTTGAGGACCGCCCGGAGATGGTGCGCCCCGCCTTCCGGGCGCACCTGGCCTGCTCGGCCTACTTGGCCTTGCGGGCCACCGTGAAGTGGTCGACCTGCTCGCCGCTCTCGGCGATGCCCCGCACCGTCAGGGTGGCGGTACGGCCGGGGGACGCCGGGCGCACGTCCACGCGCAGGAAGGAGTAGTCGAGGTAGCGCACGCGCGACCAGGTGACCGTCTCGTTCTGCTTGCCGTTCTTGGTGTTGATGAAGGAGGCCACGGACTCGACCTCGTTCTCGTGGCCCTCGTAGGACAGCGGGGCGGTGAAGGAGTACAGGCTGCGGCCGGCCGCGCCCGCCGTCACGTACACCACGCCGTCGGTCTCGGGGTAGGCGGTGCCGCCGATCGGGAGCTTCTTGGTGACCGCGCCCGCCTTGATGACGTCGGTGCGCTCGTACTGGTGGTTGTGGCCGTTGATCACCAGGTCGACCGTGTACTTCTCGAACAGCGGCACCCACTCCTGACGCACACCCCCCTCCGAGGCGTGCGCGGTGGAGGTGCAGTAGGCGCAGTGGTGGAAGAAGACCACGACGAAGTCGACGTCCTTGGACGCGCGGTACTTCTTCAGCTGGGCTTCCAGCCACGTGGTCTGGGTGCCGCCCGAGATGCCGAGGTTGGCCGGGATCTCGAAGGAGATGTCGTTGGCGTCGAGCGAGATGACCGCGGTGTTGCCGTAGACGAAGGAGTAGACGCCCGGGAGGTTCTTGGCGTCGGGGCCGTTGTCCGGGAGGGTCCAGCGGGCCTCCTCGCCGCCGTAGCCGTTGGGCGAGTACCAGGCCTCCATGTCGTGGTTGCCGTAGGCGGGCATCCACGGGACGGACTTGGCGACGGACTCGGTCTGGGCGAGGAACTGGTCCCAGACCCGCGAGTCGAAGCCGGTGTCGGAGGTCTGGCCGGAGCCGGAGGGGTCGGCGTAGGCGATGTCGCCGGCGTGCAGGTGGAAGGCCGGGTTCTGGCCGAGGAGGAGGCTGTTGTTGGCGATCCCGTGGTAGCTGACGCCCTCGTCGCCGAAGGCGGTGAAGGTGAACGGCGCCTTGTGGGCCGGGGCGGTGGTGAAGGTGCCGAGGGTGCCCAGGAGGTGCGGGGCGGCCGGGTCGAAGCCCGCGTGGCCGACGCCGTAGTAGTACGTCTTCCCGGGCTTGAGGTGGGTGAGCTTGGCGTGCAGGTAGTACTGGGTGTGGTTGCCGCTGGCGCCGACACCGGCCGGGGTGAAGAGGGTACGTACCTCGGCCTCGATCTTGCGGGAGAGGTCCCAGGGGTGGGCGCCTATGCGGATGAAGGGCTTCTTCACCGCGACCGGGACCTGCCAGGAGACGGTGATCTCGGTGCGCGGGTCGTTGCCGTAGGCGAGATGGCGGCCGAAGGGGGCGACGAGGGAGCCGTCGACGGTCTCGGTGCTCGGGGCGGCCTGTGTCGGGACGGCGGCCTGGGCGCTGGCGCCCGGTACGAACGCGCCACCGGCGACGGCGCCCAGGGTGACCGCGCCACCGCGGATCATGGTGCGCCGGGAGAATCTGCTGCGCAGGTACTCGTGCTGCTCGGCCATGCTCATGCGCTCGGCCAGCTTCTCGGGTACCCCCATGCGAGGAGTGTCCATGGCGTCTGAAACTCGTCCCCTCGGGCGACGAACCGCAGGACGCCGGATGGACGGCCGACGAACAGGTCCTCATGACGGATTCAATGTTCTCCCAAAGATCCATTACAAGCGCCTGCCCGAAATCGGGCAGAATTCTTGCGAAACCCGCTTTCGTGCCCCAAGATCTAGCGGGTGCACGACGAACTCGTTGATCACCTGACGCGCTCCACGCCCCTGAACCGGGGCGAGGCACTGCGGGTGATCCAGGACGTGCTCGCCTACTTCGACGAGACGACCGAGGAATTCGTCCGTCGCCGCCACCGCGAGCTCCAGGCCCAGGGCCTGGTCAACGCGACGATCTTCGACCGGATCGAGGCGGACCTGAAATACCGTGCGGTGGCCCCGCCCGAGCTCACGCTCCGGCAACTGCGGCGCATCGTCTACGGCTGAACGAAAGTCTGGGGACACCTACATATGTGCGGAATTGTCGGATACATCGGCAAGCGTGACGTCGCCCCGCTGCTCCTCGAGGGGCTGCAGCGGCTGGAGTACCGGGGGTACGACTCGGCGGGCGTCGTCGTCAATACGCCGACGAGCGGCCGCCTGAAGATGGTCAAGGCCAAGGGCCGGGTCCGTGACCTGGAGGCCAAGGTCCCGGCGCGCTTCAAGGGCACCACCGGTATCGCCCACACCCGCTGGGCCACCCACGGCGCCCCGTCCGACGTGAACGCCCACCCGCACCTGGACGCCGAGGGCAAGGTCGCCGTCGTTCACAACGGCATCATCGACAACGCCGCCGACCTGCGCAGGAAGCTGGAGGCGGACGGCGTCGAGTTCCTCTCGGAGACCGACACCGAGGTCCTCACCCACCTCATCGCCCGCTCCCAGGCCGAGAAGCTCGAGGACAAGGTCCGCGAGACCCTGCGGGTCGTCGAGGGCACGTACGGCATCGCCGTCATGCACGCCGACTTCCCGGACCGGATCGTGGTGGCCCGCAACGGCTCCCCGGTCGTTCTCGGCATCGGCGAGAAGGAGATGTTCGTCGCCTCGGACATCGCCGCCCTGGTCGCCCACACCCGGCAGATAGTCACGCTGGACGACGGCGAGATGGCCACCCTCAAGGCCGACGACTTCCGTACGTACACCACCGAGGGCACCCGCACCACCGCCGAGCCCACCACCGTCGAGTGGGAGGCCGCCTCCTACGACATGGGCGGCCACGACACGTACATGCACAAGGAGATCTTCGAGCAGGCCGACGCCGTGGACCGCGTGCTGCGCGGCCGCATCGACGACCGCTTCTCCACCGTGCACCTCGGCGGCCTGAACCTGGACGCCCGCGAGGCGCGCCAGATCCGCCGCGTGAAGATCCTCGGCTGCGGCACCTCGTACCACGCGGGCATGATCGGCGCCCAGATGATCGAGGAGCTGGCCCGCATCCCCGCCGACGCCGAGCCCGCGTCCGAGTTCCGCTACCGCAACGCGGTCGTCGACCCGGACACCCTCTACATCGCGGTCTCCCAGTCCGGTGAGACGTACGACGTGCTGGCGGCGGTCCAGGAGCTGAAGCGCAAGGGCGCGCGGGTCCTCGGCGTGGTGAACGTGGTGGGCTCCGCGATCGCCCGCGAGGCCGACGGCGGCATCTACGTGCACGCCGGCCCCGAGGTCTGCGTCGTCTCCACCAAGTGCTTCACCAACACCACGGTCGCCTTCGCGCTGCTCGCCCTGCACCTGGGCCGCACGCGTGACCTGTCGGTCCGTGACGGCAAGCGGATCATCGAGGGCCTGCGCAAGCTGCCCGGCCAGATCTCCGAGATCCTCCAGCAGGAGGAGGAGGTCCAGAAGCTGGCCGAGCAGTACGCCGACGCCCGCTCGATGCTCTTCATCGGCCGCGTCCGGGGTTACCCGGTGGCGCGCGAGGCCTCCCTGAAGCTCAAGGAGGTCTCCTACATCCACGCCGAGGCCTACCCGGCCTCCGAGCTCAAGCACGGCCCGCTCGCCCTGATCGAGCCGGCCCTGCCGACGGTCGCCATCGTCCCCGACGACGACCTGCTGGAGAAGAACCGCGCGGCCCTGGAGGAGATCAAGGCCCGCAGCGGCCAGATCCTCGCCGTCGCCCACCAGGACCAGCCCAAGGCCGACCACACGATCCTCGTCCCGAAGAACGAGGACGAGCTGGACCCCATCCTCATGGGCATCCCCCTCCAGCTCCTGGCCTACCACACCGCCAAGGCGCTGGGCCGGGACATCGACAAGCCGAGGAACCTGGCGAAGTCAGTGACGGTCGAGTAACCGCAGCGGCAAGCAGAGCAGAACGGACCCCCGCGTGGTGCCAGAACCACGCGGGGGTCCGCTCATGTGCGCCGGGGGAGCCCAACCCCCCGACTTCGGCTGCCACCATCAGCCCGTGGCCGTCACACCCCGGCCGGAAGAAGCAGCCCGCCGCGGAAGAACCGTCGGCCAGTGAGCCGGCGCGGCGGTCGCCGCGTACCAGGACACCGCCCCCGCAGCGACGGCGAACCAGCCCCCGACCTCGGCCAGGCTGGAACTGTCCGCGAAGGCCGCCACCGCGAGCAGCACCAGTGAGACGAAGAACAACCCGTGGACGCCCTGCCCGAGTTGGTCCCCGCCCGCCAGGGTGAGGGAGAGCGCCACCAGGGCGAACAGCAGCAGGAAGAGCCCCGCGGCGTTGCCTGAGCCGCGCGCCCCGTCGGTGACCGCCCAGGTGAACCACAGTGCGCCCAGTACGGCGAACGCCGTCCCGTTCGCGGTGTCGCGCTCGCGCAGCGCCAGCAGACCGGCGACGAAGAGCGCGACGCCGCCTACGTAGTGGGCCAGTGATATGGCGTCAGCCGCCGTCACGCCGTCGATGAGGTCGGTGTGGCCGAGTCCGAACGCCAACAGGGTGATACCCAGGGCGAGTCGGCCGACGGTGGCGGTGGTGGTGGTGGTGGTGTTTCCCGCAGAGACGTCGTTGTCCACGGCGGGCTCCCTTCGTGCATGTGCAGTGGTGCGGTGAGCGATATATGCCCTTCACAAGGGCACAATCAACCTCCGCTCAGGAGATTTGTGCTGCACACAAGGGAGTTGACCGGCGCGGGACGGCGGTCAGGGGATCACGACGACGGGACGCCGCGCGCGCTTGGCGAGGCGGCCGGCGACGGAGCCGAAGATGCGGCCCACGATGCCGTGCGTGGAGCCGACGACGATCGCGTCGGCCTCGTACTCGCGCCCCACTTCCTCGAGTTCGTGGCAGATGTCGCCGCCGCGCTCGACCAGGATCCACGGCACCTCGGCGAGGTAGTCCGCGCAGGCGAGCTCGAGTCCGAGGACCTCGGTGCGGTGATCGGGGACGTCCACGAAGACGGGGGGTTCACAGCCGGCCCACACCGTCGTCGGCAGCCGGTTGGCGACATGGACGATGATCAGGCCCGAGCCGGAGCGGTGGGCCATGCCGATCGCGTAGGCGAGGGCGCGCTCGCTGGAGGTGGAGCCGTCGAAGCCCACGACCACGCCGTGCTTGAAAGCGGGATCGCAGGAATGGCGTGACTCTTCCGCCGCCAGGGGCTCGGCCGCCGTAGGGTCGGCGACGGGCCGCTTGCGGTCCGCGGGTTCGAAGAATTCGTGACCGGCCATGGCTGTCTCGGCGTTGTGATCCTTATTGGGTGGGACGACACGGTGCGGCGGAGCTGTGTCCGGGAATCATCTTCCCAAGCCCATACCCCCAAGGGTACGGCGCCAAGCCTTTATGGCCCGGCCTCCGCCCCCGGTCCGTGGGGGTTCCAGGGAGCATGCACGAGGAGATGCCCGTAACGCAATGGTTGCTGCCCCGTACAGGCGGTTCGCACAGGATTCACTTACCGGGCGCTCACACGACCGTCGCGGCAGTGACCGACGGGTCGAACCCGCGTTGAACCCGGTGAACCACCGCCCCCGGGAGCCCCGCATGCCGTCACCCCGCTCGACCTCCGCGCGCCGGCCGGCCGAGGACACCGCGACCGACGTCATCCGCTGGGCCGCCTTCAGCTGCGTCCTCGTCCCGGTGGTCCTGCTCTGGTGCGGCACGTCCCTCGCCGGCGCCGCGGGCACCGCCCTCGGCCTCGCCGGGGTCACCGCCGCGTGCCGGTTCCTGCTGCGCCGCTCCGAACGCAACCGGGACCGTGAACGGGGGGCCGGAACCGGCTCCCGCCGAGGCGGGCGTCACACTGGGGGAAACACACCGGTCGGCTGACCGGTTTTCACGCACGCAACCGCATCTTTTCAGCCAACTTCTGGCGGGTGTGCATCCCTTGCCGTAACCACCCCCCACCCCCCGTATGACCTGCATGGAAAGGGTCTCCGGGACCCTGCGCACCCTACGTGGATTGGCCACTGCGACAAGGCGCACTTCCCTGCACGCCCCACGAGTGCAACGCTTCGTGATCGAATGCTTCACGCCAAGTTGCCATGTCGACAATGCGTCGGGCGTCCAACCCGGCTGCGGCGGCACGGGACACAACGGCACCCAGTAGATTTGATCTTGACTGTCTTATGGCGGGGGACTCGTGCAGGACCGAGGGGAAACGTGCAGGAGCGACACAACCGAGGAGCCGCGACCACCGAGGGGGGCTTAGCAGTATGAGCCACGACTCCACTGCCGCGCCGGAAGCCGCGGCCCGGAAACTTTCCGGGCGACGCCGCAAGGAGATCGTCGCGGTGCTGCTGTTCAGCGGCGGCCCCATCTTCGAGAGTTCCATTCCGCTGTCGGTGTTCGGGATTGACCGCCAGGACGCCGGCGTGCCGCGCTACCGCTTGTTGGTGTGCGCCGGCGAGGACGGCCCGCTGCGGACCACAGGGGGCCTGGAACTCACCGCACCACATGGCCTGGAGGCGATCTCCCGGGCAGGCACGGTGGTCGTGCCCGCCTGGCGTTCGATCACCTCGCCGCCACCGGAGGACGCGCTCGACGCGCTCCGCCGGGCACATGAGGAGGGCGCCCGCATCGTCGGGCTGTGCACCGGGGCCTTCGTGCTGGCGGCGGCGGGCCTGCTGGACGGCCGCCCCGCGACAACACACTGGATGTACGCACCGACGCTGGCCAAGCGCTATCCGTCGGTGCACGTGGATCCGCGTGAACTGTTCGTCGACGACGGCGACGTCCTGACGTCGGCCGGTACGGCGGCGGGCATCGACCTGTGTCTCCACATCGTGCGGACGGACCACGGCAACGAGGCGGCCGGCGCGCTGGCCCGCCGCCTGGTGGTCCCACCGCGCCGGTCGGGCGGCCAGGAGCGCTATCTCGATCGTTCTTTACCAGAGGAGATCGGCGCCGACCCGCTCGCCGAGGTCGTCGCCTGGGCGCTGGAGCACCTCCACGAGCAGTTCGACGTGGAGACCCTGGCGGCGCGTGCGTACATGAGCCGCCGTACGTTCGACCGACGCTTCCGGTCCCTGACCGGCAGCGCGCCGCTGCAGTGGCTGATCACGCAGCGCGTCCTGCAGGCCCAGCGCCTGCTGGAGACGTCGGACTACTCGGTGGACGAGGTGGCGGGCCGCTGCGGCTTCCGCTCCCCGGTGGCGCTCAGGGGCCACTTCCGCCGCCAGCTCGGCTCGTCGCCCGCCGCCTACCGGGCCGCCTACCGCGCCCGCAGGCCGCAGGTCGAGAGGCAGACGGACGGCGAGGCTGCACCGCCCCCAGCGGTGACCGGCGCCCCGGCCGGCCTGGCACCCGCGGGACTGCACCCGGACAGCGCGGTGCCGATCCAGGCCCGCCGCACCGCGGCCGCGAGCGCCCTCGGCTCCCCGATGCAGTCGGACCACGCCCGCGAGGCCTACGTACCGACCAGGGCCAGCCTGCCGGGCCAGCGCAGCGGCATGTGAGCTGACGAACACAGAGAGCCGGCCGGGGCCCACGACACGTGGGCCCCGGCCGGTGCCCTTTCAGGACGCCGGTCCGGGGCACCTTCACCGAACCCCAGCCTTAGGGTGGTCGCATGAACGATCGCATGGTGTGGATCGACTGCGAGATGACCGGCCTCTCGCTGTCCGACGACGCGCTCATCGAGGTTGCCGCCCTCGTCACCGACTCCGAACTGAACGTCCTCGGCGAGGGCGTCGACATCGTCATCCGGCCGCCGTCCAGGGCCCTGGAGACGATGCCGGAGGTGGTGCGCCAGATGCACACCGCGTCCGGCCTGCTCGACGAGCTCGCCGGCGGCACCACGCTGAGCGAGGCCGAGGAGCAGGTACTGGCGTACGTCCGCGAGCACGTGAAGGAGCCGGGCAAGGCGCCCCTGTGCGGCAACTCCGTCGGCACGGACCGCGGCTTCCTCCTGCGGGACATGCCGACGCTGGAGAACTACCTCCACTACCGCATCGTCGACGTCTCCTCGGTGAAGGAGCTGGCCCGCCGCTGGTACCCGCGGGCGTACTTCAACAGCCCCGAGAAGAACGGCAACCACCGCGCCCTCGCCGACATCCGCGAGTCCATCGCGGAACTGCGCTACTACCGCGAGGCCATCTTCGTACCGCAGCCCGGCCCGGACTCCGACACCGCCAAGACGATCGCGGCCAAGCACGTCCTGCCTGCTCAGCAGGCGTGAGCACGGTCCGCGAGGGGGCGCCGCGAAAGCCGTGCGCGAGCACCCCTCCGGACCCTGTACACTTTTTCTCGGCCGGTCGGGGAAGCGAATCCTCGGACTACCGGTCATGGTGGGTGTAGCTCAGCTGGTAGAGCACCTGGTTGTGGTCCAGGATGCCGCGGGTTCGAGTCCCGTCACTCACCCTGAGTAATCAGCCGGTGACCTTGGAGACAGGGTCACCGGCTGATTGCGTTGGGGCGCGCCCGCACCGGTGATCACCCGGGATCTTGAGAAACGGTCACATGGAGGTGACTTGACTCCCGGGATGGATGTAACAGAAGCTGTTGCAACAAGGAGGGGTGATGGCGGCGAACAGTCGGATGACCATCGCGACGCATGCGCTGGCCTGGATGGCGTTGGCGCAGCGCCGTGGCCAAGAGGTGCTCACTTCGGAGCAGGTCGCGGCCAGCATCAACACCAACCCTGTGATCATCCGGCGCAGCCTCGGTGACCTACGGCGAGCCGGCCTGGTGGAGGTCCGCCGCGGCGCCGGTGCGGGCTGGAGTCTGGCCCGTGAGCCCGAGGAGATCACCCTGCTCGAGGTGTACGACGCCGTCGACGCGCAGCCACCGTTCGGCCTGCACCACAGCGAGCCCAATCTGGAGTGTCCGGTCGGCCGAGGCATCCGGCCCGCCCTGAGCGGGGTCTACGGCCGGGTCGAGCGGGTCATGCGGCGGGAGTTGGCTGACACGTCGATCGCCGACGTACTTCGCGAGACGCTGGTGAACTAGCCGACGGACCGGCGGTCCGACAGCCGCCATACCGCTTGTTGTGACAAAGACTGTTCCAATGACTGAACGAGGAGCAAGACTGGTGGAGCCCTTACGGTGTCCGGTCCTCGAACTGCGGCAGTACACGCTGCACCCAGGACAGCGAGACGTACTGATCGATCTGTTCGACCGGGAGTTCGTCGAGTCCCAAGAGGCAGTGGGGGCGACCGTCCTGGGGCAATTCCGTGACCTGGATGACCCCGACCGGTTCGTCTGGCTCCGCGGCTTCGCAGACATGCCGCTCCGCGCCAAGGCCCTGGACAGCTTCTACGGTGGCCCGGTCTGGCGGGCACACCGCGACGAGGCGAACGCGACGATGATCGACTCCGACAACGTGCTGCTGCTGCGGCCGGCCTCGACGCACGGTGGTTTCCCCGTGCCGGTCCGCGCCCGGCCGGCCCCAGGCGAGCCGGCGCCATCGCCGCAGTCGCTCGTCCTCGCCACGATCTGGTACGGCCACGGCCCCTTCGACACAGCGTTCGTCGAGTTCTTCGAGCAGCGTGTGCGCCCCGCACTGGCCGAGACCGGCGGCGAGCCGCTGGCATACCTCCAGTCGGAACACGCCCCGAACACCTTCCCGGCGCTGCCGGTTCGAACGAACGAGGAGGTCTTCGTATGGTTCGCACGCTTCACCGACGAAGGCCACCTGGATGACCACCTGAATCGCTTGCAGCGTTCAGAACGGTGGCGCGAGGAGGTGCTGCCGAACCTTCCGGAACAGTGGGCCAGGCCCCCACAACGGCTACGGCTGGAACCGACCGGACGGTCACTGCTGAGGTGAGTTCCAGACGGGGCCCCGAGTCTGCGGCAGATGCCGCTGGTCCCCTCGAGGAACGGAACGCGGCCGAGCGGGAACGGCCGCCGCCGCTCCCGCTCAGTGCTGCTTCAACGACACTCAGTTGTCGTTGAAGTACACGTAATACTCGGAATCCGCATTGTCCGAGGGCTCCTTCGAGACCGAGAAGCCAATGTCGTGACTTTCCGGAAGGTTGTACACGCCGCCGTCCGATGCGTCCCGGTAACTGCACTTCCCGTCGTTCTTGGTGTCGGTGAGACTGTACAAGAACTGTCCGGTCATGTGATCGTAGACGTTCACCCACGCCTTCTTGCCGTCGGTCTTGGTGTCGCAGACCTTCACATGGTCACCGTGCTCCTCGAAGTAGGCCGCCGCGGCCTTGCCGCCGTCATACAACGGCCCGTGGTCCCAGTCGATCGCCTGAGCAGAGCCCGGCGCCATGGCCACTGCGAACGCCGCCATCGTCAGTGCGGAAATTCCGCCCTGAACGACTTTCTTGATGCGCAATTCATTCTCCCCTGTTTTTTGCGGCTACAGCCGTACGAGGCTAACAGCAGAAGGCATATTCTTTGCCGGCCGGGATCGCCGGTCATACGAACCCATCGAGAAGACGTGACAATTCGCGGACACTCTTCCCGGCACTGAACACCCTTATTGCGCTTGGGCCGTCGTTGATCCCGACGGTCAGGGGACTCCTCCACATGCCCCGGTCGTCGACCGCTCCGAGGTTCGACTGACCGGCGATCACCTGCCACCGATCAAGGACCCGACCGTCCTCAGGACGACGCCCGCGCCACCAGCTCCGTGGCCAGCACGACCTGCCGGCGTTCCAGCCCCCGCGAAACCGCCGGCCGGCGGTCCGCGATCTCCGCGAGGAGGAGGTCGAGCATTCTGCGGCCCATCTCCTCTATGGGCTGGCGGACGCTGGTCAGCGGCGGGTCCATGTGGCGGGCGATGGCCGAGTCGTCGTAGCCGACCAGGGCCACGTCCTGCGGGATGCGGCGGCCCGCCTCGCGCAGGGTCTGACGCGCGCCGGCCGCCATGACGTCCGAGCCGGCGAAGGCCGCGTCGAGGTCGGGGCGGCGCTCCAACAGGTTCCGCATCGCCCTGCTGCCGCCCTCCTCGGTGAAGTCGCCGGGTTCGATGAGGAGGTCGTCCACGGGATGGCCCGCGTCGCGCAGGGCGTCGCGGTAGCCGTCGACGCGGCGCTGGGCGCCGTAGACGTCGAGGCGGCCGGTGATGTGGGCGATACGGGTGCGGCCCCGGTCGAGCAGGTGCTCCACGGCCGAGCGGGCGCCGCCGTAGTTGTCGGAGTCGACCGAGGTCAGCGTCTCGGCGGCCGACCTCGGGCCGCTGATCACCGCGGGGATCTCCAGCTGGGCGAGCAGGTCGGGCAGCGGGTCGTCGGCGTGGACGGAGACCAGCAGGACACCGTCGACGCGGTGGGCCGCCAGGTACTGGGCGAGGCGGCGGCGCTCACGGTCGTTGCCGGCGAAGATCAGCAGCAGCTGCATCTCGGTGTCCGACAGCTCGGCCCCGACGCCCTTGAGCATGTCCGAGAAGTAGGGCTCCGCGAAGAAGCGGGTCTCCGACTCGGGCACGACCAGGGCGATCGCGTCCGTCCGGTTCGCGGCGAGGGCGCGCGCGGCGGTGTTGGGGACGTACCCCAGCTCTGCCACCGCCGCCTCCACCGCCGCGCGGGTCGCGTCGCTGACCCGGGGCGAGCCGTTGATCACCCGGGAGACCGTGCCGCGGCCGACGCCGGCGCGTGCGGCGACCTCTTCGAGGGTGGGCCGCCCCCCACTCCGGTTCCGCGCTCCGTGGCTTGCCATGGCTCCGCCTCCAAGTCGACCCTTCCGATGGCCTGGAATTTAACAGTCCCGTCCGTGGTGGTGACCGGCACGGGGGCGGGGGCTCCCGTCACTCCGCCGACAGAGCGATATGTAGCAATCTGGGCGGAATGTTCGCCACCCCTCGGAGTTAGTTAACAGGCCGATAACTGAACACATCTCTCCGCGCCGACTCCCTTGACACCCCCGCTCGAACCGACGACTCTTCAACACATCACTTGTGGGAGCGCTCCCACGGTACCTGAGGCATACACATCCCGCACGTTCCCCGCCCGAGCCGCAACGAGAACTAACGGGCCCAACCACACAGTTGGCCGGGGGGTCGGCACGTCAGGGCAACAGGAGGACGCAATGCGAGCACGTACCCGAATCGCCCGCAAGGCGCTGGTCCTCGCGGCCGTCGCGTCGCTGGGCACCGGGCTGCTGGCCGGCTGTGCCGACGACGGTGGAGACGACGGCTCCGGCGGTTCGTCGGACGGCGGCGGCAAGGGCAAGACGAAGATCACCCTCGGACTCTTCGGCAGCTTCGGCCTCGAGGAGGCCGGCCTGTACAAGGAGTACGAGAAGCTCCACCCGGACATCGACATCCAGCAGACCGTCATCGAGCGGAACGAGAACTACTACCCGCCGCTGGTCAACCACCTCACCACCAACAGCGGCCTGCAGGACATCCAGGGCATCGAGGTCGGCAACATCGCCGAGGTCGTCGAGAAGTACTCCGACAAGTTCGTCGACCTGTCGAAGTACGGCAAGGAGAGCGACTACCTGCCCTGGAAGTGGCAGCAGGGGACCGCGAAGAGCGGTACGACGGTCGGGCTCGGCACCGACGTCGGTCCGATGGCCATCTGCTACCGCAAGGACATGTTCCAGGCGGCCGGTCTGCCCACCGACCGCGAGCAGGTCGGCAAGCTGTGGGCGGGCGACTGGGCGAAGCTCATCGAGGTCGGCAAGCAGTACAAGGCGAAGGCGCCCAAGGACACCACCTTCCTGGACTCCCCCGGCGGTCTGTTCAACGCCATCATCGGCAGTGAGAAGGAGCGGTTCTACGACGCCTCCGGCAAGGTCGTCTACAAGACGAACCCGGCCGTGAAGAGGGCGTTCGACCTGACGGCCGAGGCCGCCGAGGACAAGCTGGTCGGCAACCAGACGCAGTTCCAGCAGGCCTGGGACACCACGATCGCCAACAGCAAGTTCGCCGCGATGGCCTGCCCGCCGTGGATGCTCGGTTACATCGAGGGCAAGTCGAAGCCGGAGAACGCCGGCAAGTGGGACCTGGCCGTGCCGCCGAAGGCCGCCAACTGGGGTGGCTCCTTCCTCAGCGTGCCGAAGTCGGGCAAGAACGCCGAGGAGGCCGCGAAGCTGGCCGCCTGGCTGACCGCGCCCGAGCAGCAGGCGAAGCTCTTCGCCAAGCGCGGCAGCTTCCCGACCGCGCAGGCCGCCTACGACCTGCCGCTGGTCAAGGACGCCAAGAACAAGATGACGGGTGACGCCCCCATCGGCCAGATCTACGCGCCGCTGGCCAAGGAGCTCCCGGTCCAGGTCGTCGGCGCCAAGGACCAGATCATCCAGCAGGGCCTGACCGACAACGGCGTGATCCTGGTGACCCAGGGCAAGTCGCCCAAGGACGCCTGGGACAACGCCGTCAAGACCATCGACAACAACCTCGAGAAGTGACCCGTATGTCCACCCGGCACGACACCGCCGCCGCGCCCCCCGCCAAGGAGGGGGGCGCGGCCCCGGCCCGTCCACCCGCCGCGGCGGTGCCTGCGGAGGTCGCGAAGAGGCGCGCCCGGCTCTCCCGCCGCTGGCAGCGGGACATGCGCTGGAGCCCGTACGCCTTCGTCTCGCCGTTCTTCCTGCTGTTCGCCGCGTTCGGCCTGTTCCCGCTGATCTACACGGCGTGGGCCTCGCTGCACGCCGTGGAGCTGACCGCGCCCACCGACATGGAGTGGGTGGGCCTGCGCAACTACACCCGGATCTTCGACGACGACTTCTACTGGAACGCGGCGAAGAACACCCTGACCATCGGGATCATCTCCACCGTCCCGCAGTTGATGATGGCGCTGGGTATCGCCCACATCCTCAACTACCGGCTGCGCGCCTCGACCTTCTACCGGGTCGCGATGCTCGCGCCGTACGCCACCTCGATCGCCGCGGCGTCCCTCGTCTTCGTGCTGCTCTTCGGCCGTGACTACGGCATGATCAACTGGGCGCTGGACCTGATCGGCATCGACAAGATCGACTGGCAGAACGACAAGTGGCCCTCGCAGATCGCCGTCTCCTCGATCGTGATCTGGCGCTGGACCGGCTACAACGCGCTGATCTACCTGGCCGCGATGCAGGCGATCCCGCAGGACCTGTACGAGTCTGCGGCCCTCGACGGGGCCAACCGCTGGCGGCAGTTCCTCCACGTCACGCTGCCTTCGCTGCGCCCGACGATCCTGTTCACCTGTGTGGTGTCGACCATCGGCGCCTCCCAGCTCTTCGGTGAGCCCCTGCTGTTCGACTCCACCAAGGGTGCTTCCGGCGGCTCGCAGCACCAGTTCCAGACGCTCGGCCTGTACATGTACGAACAGGGCTGGGTTAACCAGCACCTGGGCCGCGCCTCCGCGATCGCCTGGACGATGTTCCTGATCCTGATCGTGGTCGGCATCGTCAACTACGTCATCTCGCGCCGGCTGCGCGCCAGTAGTTAGGAGAACCGGCCGTGACGACGACCTTGACGAAACCCGAGGCGGACGCGGCGCCCGAGCCGCCGAAGCGTTCACGCGGCATGAAGGCGGCGCGCGCGGGCGGGCAGATGCACGCCGGTCCGGTGGCGTACATCATCCTCGCCGTGTTCACCCTCGTCTCGCTGTTCCCACTGGTGTGGACGGCGATCGCCGCCTCGCGCGACAACCAGCGCCTGGCGCAGACCCCGCCGCCGTTCTGGTTCGGCTCGGGCCTGTTCGACAAGCTCGAACTCGCCTGGACGGACGCCAACCTCGGCAAGGCGTTCCTCAACACCACGATCGTGGCCGGCACTTCGGCGCTGACCATCGTCTTCCTGTCGACGATCGCCGGGTTCGCCTTCGCCAAGCTGAAGTTCAAGGGCCGGGGCGCCCTCATGCTGATCGTGATCGGCACCATGATGGTGCCGCCGCAGCTCCAGGTGATCCCGCTGTACATGATGGTCGCCAAGCTCGACTGGACGGACCAGCTGCAGGCGGTGATCCTCCCCTCGCTGGTGAGCGCGTTCGGAGTGTTCTTCATGCGGCAGTACCTGATCCAGGCCCTGCCGGACGAGATCATCGAGGCGGCCCGGGTGGACGGCGCGAGCAGCTGGCGTGTGGTGTGGCACGTGGTGTTCCCGACCGCGCGTCCGGCGATGGCGGTCCTGGGCATGCTGATGTTCGTGCAGACCTGGAACGACTTCCTGTGGCCCTTCCTGGTGCTGACCCAGAACGGCAACCCGACCGTTCAGGTCGCGGTCTCGGCCCTGGGCCGCGGCTACACGCCGGACCAGTCCCTGATCATGGCGGGCGCGCTGCTGGGCACGCTGCCGCTGCTGCTGGTCTTCGCGATCTTCGGCAAGCAGATCGTCGGCGGCATCATGCAGGGCGCCGTCAAGGGCTGACCCCTGCTGCCCGGGGGCCGAGCCACCGCCGCCTTGGCCCCGTCAACTCCCCCTCCCCCCACCGTCGTTCACCACGACCTCCTATGGGAGCGCTTCCATGCCTGAGTCCGCACAGTCCGTGACCTTTCCTCCCGCCTTCCTCTGGGGCGCCGCGACGTCCGCGTACCAGATCGAGGGGGCGGTGCGGGAGGACGGCCGCACACCCTCGATCTGGGACACCTTCAGCCATACGCCCGGCAAGACCGCCGGCGGCGAGACCGGCGACATCGCTGTCGACCACTACCACCGCTACCGCGACGACGTGGCGCTGATGGCGGAGCTGGGCCTGACGGCGTACCGCTTCTCGATCTCCTGGTCGCGGGTGCAGCCCACGGGCCGCGGCCCGGCCGTGCAGGTGGGCCTGGACTTCTACCGCCGTCTGGTCGACGAGCTGCTCGCGCACGGCATCAAGCCGGCCGTCACGCTCTACCACTGGGACCTGCCGCAGGAGCTGGAGGACGCCGGCGGCTGGCCGGAGCGCGACACGGCGTTCCGCTTCGCCGAGTACGCGCAGATCGTCGGTGAGGCGCTCGGTGACCGTGTGGAGAACTGGATCACGCTCAACGAGCCGTGGTGCAGCGCGTTCCTGGGCTACGCCTCCGGTGTGCACGCCCCCGGCCGGACGGACCCGGCGGCCTCCCTGCGGGCGGCGCACCATCTGAACCTGGCGCACGGGCTGGGCACGTCCGCGCTGCGGTCGGCGATGCCGGCGCGCAACTCGGTGGCGATCAGCCTCAACTCCTCGGTGGTGCGCCCGCTCTCGCCGGGCGACCCGGCGGACCTGGCGGCCGTGCGGAAGATCGACGACCTGGCCAACGGTGTCTTCCACGGGCCGCTGCTGCACGGTGCCTATCCGGAGACCCTGTTCGCGGCGACCTCGTCGGTGACGGACTGGTCGTACGTCCTCGACGGCGACTTGCGCACGATCAACCAGCCGCTGGACGCGCTGGGCCTGAACTACTACACGCCCACCCTCGTCTCGGCGGCGGACGCGCAGGTGCGGGGCCCCCGGACGGACGGTCACGGCGCGAGCGACCACTCCCCCTGGCCGGGCGCCGACGACGTCGCCTTCCACCAGACCCCGGGCGAGCGCACGGAGATGGGCTGGACGATCGACCCGACCGGCCTGCACGAGCTGATCACGCGCTACACGCGTGAGGCTCCGGGCCTGCCGCTCTACATCACCGAGAACGGCGCGGCCTACGACGACAAGCCCGACTCCGACGGCCGCGTCCACGACCCGGAGCGGGTCGCCTACCTGCACGGCCACCTGTCGGAGGTGCGCCGCGCCATCGCCGACGGGGCCGATGTGCGGGGCTACTACCTGTGGTCACTGCTGGACAACTTCGAGTGGGCGTACGGCTACGAGAAGCGGTTCGGGGCGGTGTACGTGGACTACGCGACCCTGACCCGCACCCCGAAGTCCAGTGCCCTGTGGTACAGCCAGGCCGCCCGCACGGGCACGCTGCCGACACTGCCGACGGTGGGCTAGACCCACCACGAAAAGCCGGGGGGATCCGGGGAAGGAGCGCGGCACGTCGTGGGGGCGTGCCGCGCTCCGACGGTTCCGGGTGGGCGGGTACGTCGTCTATCCGCGTACTTCCCGGATCACGGCCACCCCGCCCGGCGGCACCGTCACCGTGCCGTTCGTCAGGGGTGTGGCCGTGAGGAGTTCGACGGCGTCCGGTGCGACCGGGACCTCGGCGCCCAGGCCCAGGTGGTCGATGAGGAAGAGGTAGTCGGCGGTGGGGCTGCGGCGCAGGACGGCCTCGATGCCTCGAGGGATGCCGGTGCGGACCGGTGCCACACCCGCTTCGTCGGACGCGCGCTTCAGGAGGGCGGCCAGGGTGTCCGGATCGGGCAGGGTGGCGACGTACCAGGCGGTGCCCGCGCCGTAGCCGTGTCGGGTGATCGCCGGGACGCCCGTCAGGGGGCCGTCCGTGAAGGCGGACACCGTCTGGGCGCCGGTCGCGCGCACCCGCTCCGACCAGAGCGAACCGGTACCGCCGCCCTCCAGACCGACCGTCTCTTCCGGCAGCAGGGGGAAGTATTCGTCCGTGCTCACTCCGAGCGCTTCCCGGAACGCGCCCGGGTAACCGCCCAGCCTGACGTGGCAGTTCTCGTCGACGGCCCCGCTGTGGAAGCCGACGGCCAGTGTGCCGCCGCGTTCGGCGAACGACGTCAGGTTCGTCGCGCCCGCGTCGTCCACCAGGTACAGGCTCGGGGCCAGGACCAGGCGGTACGCCGACAGGTCCGCGTCAGGGCGTACGAAGTCCACGGCGACGCCCGACCGCCACAGCGGCTCGTACCAGGAGCGGACGAGGTCCAGGTAGCGCAGTGCGGCGCTCGGCTGGCTCGGCATCTCCATCGCCCACCGGGCGTCCCAGTCCCAGACGATCGCCGTCTCGGCGGTGCCCGTGCTCCCGCGCACCTCGCCCAATGCCCGCAGTTCCGCGCCCAGTCGGACCACGTCCTGCCAGATCACGCTGTCGGTGCCCGCATGCGGCAGCATCGCCGAGTGCCACTGCTCGGCGCCCGCCTTCGCGGCCCGCCACTGGAAGTAGGCGATGCCGTCGGCGCCGTGGGCCACATGGGCGAGCGCGTTGCGCCGCAACTCGCCGGGTGTCTTGGCCCTGTTGACCGGCTGCCAGTTCACCGCGCCCGTCGAGTGCTCCATGAGCAGCCAGGGCCCGCCCGCGAGCGACCGCACCAGGTCGCCGCTGAGGGCGATGTCGATCTCCGACTCGGGGTCGGTGGAGCGGAGGTAGTGGTCGTTCGACACCACGTCCAGCTCCGGCGCCCAGCGCCAGTAGTCCAGCGCGTCGAAGTTGTACATCACCATGAAGTTGGTGGTGGCGGGGACGGCGGGGGCCGCCTGTGCCAGGACCTCGCGCTCCGCCTTGCACAGCGAGAGCAGTTCGTCCGAACAGAACCGGCGCCAGTCCAGCTGGTGGGTCGGGTTGGGGACCGCGCCCGTCGCGCGGGGCGGGATGATCTCGTCCCAGTCGTAGTACCACTGGCTCCAGAAGGTGGTGCCCCAGGCGTCGTTGAGCGCGGCCAGGTCGTCCGCGTACTTCTCCCGCAGCCAGCGCCGGAACGCCTGCGCGCTGGTGTCGCAGTAGCACTCCGCGTTGTGGCAGCCGTACTCGTTGTGGATGTGCCACATCACGACGGCCGGGTGGTCGGCGTATCGCCGTCCCAGTTCGCCCGCGATCCGAAGGGCCGCCGTCCGGTAGGCCGGGCTGCTCGGGCAGAAGGTCTGGCGGCTGCCGTACGACAGGGTGCGGCCGTCGTGGTCCACCGGCAGCGCCTCGGGGTGGGCCTTGAAGAACCAGGCCGGCGGGGCCGCGGTCGGGGTGGCCAGGTCGGCGGCGATGCCGTGGCAGTACAGCATGTCGAGGATCCGGTCGAGGCGCGAGAAGTCGTACTCGCCCTCGGCGGGTTCCAGCAGCGCCCACGAGAAGATGTTGACGCTGACCATGTTGACCCCGGCCTCGGCCATGAGCCGCACGTCCTCGGCCCAGACCTCCTCGGGCCACTGCTCGGGGTTGTAGTCGCCGCCGTAGGCCAGGCCAGGAAGGGAGAGGGTGCGCTTCACCTGGCACCTCCCGCAAGGAGCCGGCGGGTGGTGTCGACGCCCCACTGGTCCAGGGACAGCAGCCGGTCGCTGGAGGCCATCAGGCCGCCCGTCGCCTCCACGTGTGCCGCCCACTGCTTCCGGGTCTCCACCGCCGGGCGGGCCATCAGGCAGTCGGGGTCGTTGATCCAGAGCCGGCCGTGCTGCCACTGCCTGGCCGCGCCGGTGAACTCGGCCGGATCCTGGCCGGGCTGGCTGTAGTCGTCGGCCTCGGAACGGCGGTGCGGGGCCGTGTCCGGGCTGACGCGCATGGCGTCGAACAGGCCGATGGAGGGCAGGATCGGCGCGCCGCAACCCAGCAGGTAGGCGTCGGTGCCGATGGCCTCGCGGATGAGCCGGATGCCGTTGCGGTACGCCTGGAGGGGGTCGGCCGTCCCGTACCGGGCGCCCTTCAGCGCCCCCGCGTACAGGAAGTCGACCTTGAAGTAGTCGTAGCCCTCGGCGCGCAGGGTGGCGTACACCTCGGACAGGTACGCGGCCGCGCCCGGGTGGGTGGTGTCGAGCACGCAGAGATCATGGCCCCAGTTGTGCCCGGCGTGCGTGAAGCCGCCGTCCGCGTCGCGGACCAGCCAGTCGGGGTACGCGGCGGCCAGGTCGCTCGCCGGGTCGACGAGGAAGGGCGCGGTCCAGATGCCCGCCCGGCGGCCACGGGCGCGGATGGCGTCGGCGACGCCCGCACGGGAGCAGAAACGGCCGGAGAGGGTGAGCCAGTCGCCGAGGGCCTTCTGGTAGCCGTCGTCGATCTGGACGATGTCGACGGGAAGGTCGAGGGTGTCCATCGCGCGGATGTTCTCGTGGATGTCGTCCTCGGTGACGTCCGTGAAGTACTCGTACCAGGAGCACCAGACCGTCGGCGCCGGGCGTGGCGCGCCGAGGCCCAGGGAGGCCGCCCACTCCCCCAGGACCGACTGGATGTCCTCTCCCGTCCACTCCTTCACCGGGCCGTCCGCGCTGATCTCGGCGACGGCCCGGTCCCGCACGACCAGGCGGATCGACGGCACCTCACGCAGAGGTTCCGCCGCCGCCCACAGCCGGACCGGGGAGCCGTCGCCGGGGTCGAGCGCGAGCAGGCCCTCACCCTGGAAGGCACCCTCCGGGACGGTGACGCCGGGCCGGTAGCAGACGGTCGCCCAGTTGGCGTTCGTCGGGCGGTACGGGGTCGCGTCGAGGGCGTAGGCGCCGCTGGGGCTCCAGGACTGCCAGCCTTCCTCGTGGACGCGGGCCGTGCGCGGGTCCACGGGCACGGAGGCGACCGGGGTGAAGGGGTGGTGCACGAAGGTTCTCTTTCAAGGAGAGGGCGTCAGCCCTTGTTGGCGCCGAGGGTCAGGCCGCTGACGAACTGGCGCTGGAGCGCGAAGTAGACGATCAGGGTGGGGATCGCGGTGAGCAGGGCGCCGGCGGCGACCAGGTTGGGGTCGGTGAAGTACTGGCCGGAGAGGTTGTTCAGCGCGGAGGTGATCGGCATGTTCTCGCCGGTGGAGATCAGCACGATGGCCCAGAAGAAGTCGTTGTAGATCCAGATGGACAGCAACGTCGCCAGGGCGGCCATCGCGGGCTTGCACAGCGGCAGCACGATCTGCCAGTACAGCCGCCACACGGAGGCGCCGTCGACCAGTGCGGCCTCGGTCAGCTCGTGCGGCAGTGAGCGCATGTAGTTGCTCAGCACGAAGGCGCAGAACCCGGACTGGAACGCCACGTGGATGAGGACCAGGCCGAGGGCGGAGTCGTACAGCTTGCCGCTCATGGTGATGCCGGGCAGGTCGATGAGCAGGTAGAGGCGGTACAGCGGGGTGATGATGACCTGCTGCGGGAGCAGGTTGGGAGACGTAGCCCTTGGTGCTGGTCTCCGAGTAGGGGCGCAGCGCCGCGAACAGGGCCCACAGCAGCGGGGCCAGCCAGGCCAGGGCGGTGACGGTGAGGAAGGTGTGCAGCAGGATCCGGGCGGGGCGGATGGGGGTGCGCTGTTTGCCCAGCGCGCTCACGTGGCTCATGCGCGCCGCTCCTTGCGGAAGGTGGCGATCAGGTACGGGATGATCACGGCGAGGGAGATCACCAGCAGGACCACGGCGATCGCGGAGCCGTAGCCGATGCGGCTGGATTCGCCGATGATGTTGTTCGTCACCAGGATCGACAGCAGTTCGGTGCCCTGGGCGCCCTTGTTGAAGACGAAGACCAGGTCGAAGGCGCGCAGCGCCTCGATGTGTAGTGGCCGGGCTTGTTGGCCCCGATGAGACTGTTGATCAGGCCGGTGTCGGGGTTGTAGACCAGCTGCCAGACGAATCCCGTCACGGCCAGGGAGACCACGACGGGCAGGAAGAACGCGGTCTGGTAGACCCGGGAGAAGCGGATCTTCTTGTCCAGCTGCACGGCCAGGAACAGGCCGAGCGGGGTCGGGATCAGGATGAGCACGACGAACCAGATGACGTTGTGCTCGACGGCCGGCCAGAACTGCGGATTGCTGGTGAACAGGTCACGGAAGTTCTGCAGGCCGACCCACTTGATCGAGTCGAAGCCGATGCCGTCCCAGCTGGTGAAGGCCAGCGCGATGGAGGCCAGCGCGGTGACCCAGACGAGGGCGACGTGCAGGATCGTGGGCACGCCCGCCATCAGGCCGAGCGTGACACGGTCACGACGAGTGAGCAGGCGCCGGTGGCCCCGCTGGATCCGCCCGGTGGCGGACGCGCGGCCCGGAGACGGCACGGCGGCCGCCTCCGGGCTCTTCGTGGAGGTCTCAGTCATGGTGTGGGTGATCAGGCAGACGCGAAGATCTGCTTCTTCTGGCGCTCGATCGACGTCAGCAGGCTGTCGATGCCCTTCGGGTTGCGGATGAAGTTCTGCAACGCGGGCTGCATCACCGTGGAGGTGAAGTCGGGGCGGGAGTCACGGTCCATGAACTGCGTGAGGCTCTTGGCACCCGAGATCATCTCGTACGCCTTCTTCTGCAGCGGGGTGTACGAGGAGGTGTCGGCCTTGCTGGAGGCGGCCACCACGCTGGAGTCGGCCTTGAGGTAGATCTGCTCGGCCTCCGGGGTGCCCAGGTACTGGAGCAGCTTGACCGCGCCGTCGTGGTTCTTCGGGGCCTTGGAGAGCATGAAGCCGTCGGTCGGGGCCTCGACGGTGTCCTGACCGAACTGCGGGTCGATCTCCGGGAACGCGAAGAAGTCCAGGTCGTCCAGGTCCGCCTTGTTGGTGAACTGCTGGGCGACGAAGGTGCCGAGCATGTACATGCCCGCCTTCTTCGACACGAGCGACTGTGCCGCGTCCTGCCAGGTGCGGCCGACCGCGCCGTCCTGGTGGTAGGGCAGGATCTCGGTCCAGTGGTCGAAGACCTTGCGCACCTTGGCGTCGGTCCAGGAGGCCTTGCCGCCCATCAGGTCGACGTGGAAGTCGTAGCCGTTGGTGCGGAAGTTGATCTGGTCGAAGGTGCCCATCGCCGGCCAGGCGTCCTTGTCACCGAACGCGATCGGGACCAGGCCGTCCTTCTTCATCTGCTTGCACAGCGCGACGAGCTCGTCCCACGTCGTGGGGACCTTGTAGCCCTTCTCCTGGAAGACGCTCTTGCGGTAGAACAGCGCCCAGGGGTAGGTGTACAGCGGCACGAAGTAGTACTTGTCGTCCTGCCCCTTGCTGAGCTTCTGCATCGCGAGGGGGAAGTTGGCGCCGATCTTCTCCCACACGTCCTCGATCGGCGTGGCGAGCTTCTTGTTGGCGAAGAACTGCATGCGGTAGCCGGCGAACCACGTGAACACGTCGTCGGGCGTGCCCTGGAGGTAGGAGTTGATCTGCTCCTGGAAGGTGTTGTGGTCCTTGGTGTTGACGTCGACCTTGATCCCGGACTGCTTGGTGAAGGCCGCGTAGATCTCGGCGAATGCCTTCTTCGGCACCGCGTCGGACGCGTTGGAGCCGAGGGAGACGGACTTGGAGTCCGAGCCGCTTCCGCTGCTGCCGCAGGCGCTCAGCAGGGGTATGCCGGCCCCCGCGAGGAGGGCGGCGCCGCCCGCGCCGCGCAGCAGGCTGCGGCGGCTCGGGGTGGGAAGGGAGAGTCCGGAGGGGGAGAGGTCGTGCATGAACGGCTCCTGAGGGCAGGGTTCGGCCATGGGGCGAGACTGTCTGAAAGCTGATCACGATCGACCAGAAATCAACTTGACCGAACACGGTGGCGTCATCACAGCCGCACGCATGGGCATGCGTCAAGAGCCACTGCCTTCATTTGTCGAAACGTAATCGACACGTTTGGTCATCTATGCCCAGCACAAGATCATTTGAAGGCGGCGAAAGCCCTCGCGAACGCCGCCTCGCCCTGGAGGGGCGATCCGCACGTCGCGTTCGACTTCGCGAAGGCAACCATCTTTCTGGCTTGAAGCTCTCGGAGGATCCGACGTTGACGCCGATCATCGGAGTCAACGCGACCGTCTCCGGCGGCACGGTCGGACAGCCCGAGGACGCTCTTGGGCTGCGCCTGTGCGGCGATGGCGGCCTGTCTTCGGGGGGAGGCGCACGTGCCCCCGGGGCACGCGGGGCCATGGTCCATCACATGATGTCGACCGCGCCGGTCTTCCAGCCGTTCGCCATCGCGTCGGCCACGAGGTTCACCCTGTCCTGAGTCGGCCCCTCCCGCGTCACGGGCAGGCGGCCGCCGGGACGAAGGGGGCGGAGGCGGGCGTGCCGATGCCGGTGCTCGCCGAGGGGAAGGAGTGGGGATCTTTGTGAGGGGCGGGGTCAGTCGCGGGCTTCACGGTGAGGCGCTGCCCCCGGACACTCGACCCGGCGTTCCTCGAGTAGAGACCGCTCTGCCCGACCGGCGTCTTCGTACGGCCCCCCGGTGGCCCTTGCGCACCGGCTCACGACCGTCCAGCTGGATCCAGATCCGCACCTCGGTGCCGCCGAGCACCGACGAGCCGATCCGTACGTCCCCGCCCGTCGACTCCGCGAGCCGGCGCACGATGTCGAGGCCGAGGCCGGTCGACCCGTCGCTCCCCGAGCCCCGTCCGCGCGCCATCGCGGCCTGCGGGTCGGATATGCCGGGGCCCGCGTCGGAGACGAGCACGATCACCGCGTCCTCGCCGTTGTGCACGTCGACCGCGAAGGCCGTGCCCTCGGGCGTGTGCCGGAAGACGTTGCCGAGCAGGGCGTCCAGGGCGGCCGCCAGATCCGCCCGGGCCACGGGTATGCGCACCGGCCGGTCCACGCCGGCCACCCGCACCTTGCGGCCCTCGTCCTCGGCGAGCGCGGACCAGAACGCCATCCGCTCCCGCACCACCTCGGCCGCGTCGCACCCGGCCCCCGGTCCCACCGCGGCGGTCCGCGGCTTGGCCTCCCTGGCCGTACGGATGATCGTGTCGACCTCGCGCTCCAGCTGCGCCACGGCGGCCCGGGTCTGCTCGGCGGCCGGACCGTCGCCGAGGGAGGCGGTGTTCAGCCGCAGGACGGTCAGCGGGGTACGCAGCCGGTGCGAGAGGTCGGCCGCCAGCTCCCGCTCGTTGGCCAGCAGTTGGACGACCTGGTCGGCCATGGAGTTGAACGCGACCGCCGCCAGTCGCAGTTCGGTCGGCCCCGCCTCCGGCACCCGGGCGCCCAGCTTGCCCTCGCCGAGCTCGTGCGCCCCCTCGACGAGCCGCCGCGCGGGCCGCACCATCCGTACGCCGAGCCGGTCGGCGACCGCGACCGAACCGACGACCAGGGCGACCCCGACCGCTGCGAGCACCGCCCACGCGGTGCCGACACCGTTGCTGACCTCGGACTCGGGCACGTACACCTCGACGACGGCCATCTCGCCCGTGCTCAGCGCGACCGGCTGGAGCAGCGTGGAGCCGCCCGGCACCTCGCTGGTGGAGGCGCGCCCCAGTCTCCGTACCGTCGTGATGTCCTCGTCGGACGCGCGCCGCCGGCCGAGGTCGACGGCGGCCCGGCCGCCGGTCGCGGGGATGTGCACGGCGAGCCCCGCGTCGGAGCCCGCGGAGGCGACCACGCGCTCCAACTGGTCGGGGTCGGTGGTGATGGAGAGCGCCGGCACCACGGCGGCCGCCTCCCGCTCCGCGTTGGAGAAGGCCCGGTCCCGGGCCAACTCCCTGACGACCAGTCCGAGCGGGACCGCGAAGGCGACCACGACCATCGTGGTGACCGCCAGGCAGACCTTGACCAGTGCCCATCTCATCGCGCCGGCTCCGTCTCCCCCGGGGGCTCCAGCTTCACCCCGACGCCCCGCAGGGTGTGCAGATAGCGGGGCCGCGCGGCCGTCTCGCCCAGCTTGCGCCGCAGCCAGGAGAGATGGACGTCGATGGTCTGGTCGTCGCCGTACGACTGCTGCCAGACCTCGGCGAGCAGTTCCCTGCGCGGGACCACGACACCTGGCCGGCCGGCCAGGAAGGCGAGCAGGTCGAACTCACGGCGGGTCAGGCCGAGGCGGACACCGTCCAACTCGGCCTGACGGCGCAGTGGATCGATGGTCAGGCCGCCAACGCGGATGACACTGGACGGCGGTGCCTCGGCGGCGCCCGCACGGGAGCGGCGCAGCACGGCGGCCATCCTGGCCGACAAGTGCTCGACGGAGAACGGCTTGGTCAGATAATCGTCCGCGCCCGCGTTCAACAGCCGGACGATCTCCGTCTCGTCGTCGCGCGCCGTCGCGATGATCACCGGCACGTCGGTGATGCCGCGCAGCATCTTCAGCGCCTCGGAGCCGTCGAGGTCGGGCAGTCCGAGGTCCAGGATGACGACGTCGAAGCGGAAGTGGGCGACCTCGCGCAGCGCCTCCAGGGCGGTGCCGACGCTGCGCACGGTGTGTGCGGCGTCGGTCAGATGCCGGATGAGCGCCGAGCGTACGAACTGGTCGTCCTCGACCACGAGCACACTTGCCATGCGCGGCACCGTACGCCACGCCGACGAGCCGGACCGGGGCCTGTGGACAACTCCCGTCCTGTGGACAACCGGTGGGGCACCCGTGAGGCCGCTGTGACGGGTGAGGCCGTGTGAGGCAGTATGACCGGCGATGCGCAGAGGACTCGTACACGTACTGGCTTGGACGCTCGCCACGGGCGCGGCAGCCACGCTGTCGTGGTGGGGCGTGCACACGGTGCTGGCCGGCACGGCCTACGACCCGCCCCGCGCCCTGCCCGTCACGGCGGCCGACGCGACCACGCAGGAGTCGAAGGCACTGGCGTCGGCCACCCCCGACCGGCCGTCCCCGTCGAGGAGTCCCTCGGCGAGCCCGAGCCGCCCGTCCGCCAGGCCGAAGCCCTCCCGGCCCCCGGCCCGGACCCCCGAGGCGTCCCCCAGCCCCTCCGGCCAGGTGAAGAGCTACGACACCGACGGCGGGCGCGTGGTCTTCTCCCTCGGCACGGCCTCCGCGATGCTCGTGTCGGCCACGCCGGGCACGGGCTGGTCCATGCAGGTGTGGAAGACGGAGACGTGGATCCGGGTCGAGTTCAGCTCCGGCGCGGACCGGGTGTCGGTGTTCTGCACCTGGCACGACGGGCCGCCGCGGGTGGAGATCGGGAACTACTGAGCCGGCGCCAACCAGCGAGCCGGCGGGGACCAGCGCGCCGGCGGGGACCAGCGCGCCGGCGGCAACCAGCGATTCAGCGGAACACCGAGGGCGGTGGCGCCGGGGAGGCGACCGCCGCCGCGTCCGTCACCGGTACCGCTCCTCCGGTGAAGTCGGTGAGTGGCTTGCCGTGCTCGACCCGGGCGGGGTGCGGGTCGGAGGCGGCCCGGCGGGTCAGCTCGGCCACCGGCAGGGGGCGGTCGGAGGCGACGAGGACCGCGTTGCCGAAGCGTTTGCCGCGCAGGACGGCGGGGTCGGCGATCAGCGCCAGTTCCGGGAAGCGGGCGGCGGCGGTGGCGATCTGGCCGCGCAAGTGGGTGAGCGGCGGACCGTCGGCGAGGTTCGCGGCGTACAGGCCGCCGGCGGCGAGGACCCTGCGGACGTCGTCCAGGAATTCGGTCGAGGTCAGGTGGGCCGGTGTGCGGGCTCCGCTGAACACATCGGCGATGACGAGGTCGGCCCAGCCGTCCGGCACCTTGCCGAGCCCCTCCCGGGCGTCCACCGATCGCACCCGGATCCTGGCGTTCGCATCCAACGGCAACTCGCGGCGGACCAGTTGGACCAGGGCGGCGTCCCGTTCGACGACCTGCTGGGTGGAGCGGGGGCGGGTGGCGGCGAGGTAGCGGGCGAGCGTGAAGGCGCCGCCGCCGAGGTGGACGGCGCGCAGGGGCTTGCCGGGCGGCCCGGTGAGGTCGATGACGTGTCCGAGGCGGCGCTGGTACTCGAACGAGAGGAACGCCGGGTCGTCGAGGTCCACGTGCGACTGCGGGGCACCGTCGATCAGGAGCGTCCAGGCCCGTGCCCGGTCCCGGTCGGGTATCAGTTGAGCCAGCCCACCGTCGACGGTCTCGACGACGGCATCGACGGCGTCCTGCCCGCGCCGGCCCTTCCTGGACTTTCCCATTGCCCTATTTTCGCAGCCGGGCGACGGTCATGCGCCCGCGGGCCGGGGCAGTCACGGCTCACGCGCCCGCGGGCCGGAGCGATCGCGGGCTCCCGCCCCCGCGGGCCGAGGCGGCCGCGGACTCCCGCCCCCGCGGGCCGAGGCGGCCGCGGACTCACGCCCCCGCGGGTCGGGGCAGTCGCGGTACGGAGACATTCATCTTCGGCTGTCAGCGGCCTCGATCAGCCGTGCCGCCTCGCCGAGCGCCGCCCGCAGCACCGCGGGGTCCGTCGCCGGGTCCGCCTCCTCCGGGGGCAGCAGCCAGTCCGATCCGTCCACCGGCGGCTCGGGGTTCAGCCGCAGCCCGCGTCCATCGGTCTCCGTACAGGTGCTGCCCGGCACGTCCCAGGCGGCGGCGGTCCCCGGCGGCACCACGAAGCCGAGTGTGCCGCAGCCGTCGTCGTGCAGGATGGGCCCGACCGCGTCCCCGGCGCACCGCCGCAGGATGTCGACGGCCTCCAACCCCTGTCGCGCCGGAACGGTGACCACCTCGCAGCCCGCCCGGGGCGGCGCACCGCGCTCCGCGGTCGCGCCCCCCGTCGCCGTCGGCGTACGAGGATCGATGCTCTGGCTGGCCTTCATCCCGACCTCCACCACGGAACCCCTCTTGCAGTCCACGGGGTTCAACGCGGCACGGCGTCAACGGCTACGGCGGAAGTCCGCCGCAAGGATGGCAGTTCATGGCAGATCGCGCATGAGATATCCGGTTTGTAGCCAAACGCAGCGTGGCGGGACGGCCACAGCAGGTACGTTCTTGCCCGCCGGAAACAGGGTGTCACATGGATAACTCACCCGAACCCGGCATGGTTCGACGGTTCGCACGAGAGGACCCGGCCATGGCGTCGTCAACGGTGAGCTCATCACAGCCCAGTCGGCCACCGCGACCCAATCTCGCCTTCCGGCAGGCGCGCGGCCAGCGCTCACCCGCCGAGTTCGCCGCCCTCGTGCGGCGGGCGGCGCACGAGATCGGGGAGCAGGTCAGCTGTGACGCGCGCTACATCGGCCGGGTGGAAGCGGGTGAGATCCGCTGCCCCAACTACGCGTACGAGCGGGTGTTTCTGCATATGTTCCCCGGTCGCACGCTCACCGACCTCGGCTTCGCGCCTCGCTCGTCCGTACGTGGACGAGGAGCGCGCGCCGCCGAGGGCGCGCCCCTCGCGCAGGCCACGAGCCCTGCGTACGCCTCTGGTGAGACGCGAGGGGCGCACGAGCCGTATGACACGCAGGACCCGTACGACAGGTACGACAACCACGAGGAGAGCGACGTGCTGCGTCGCGCATTCATGAAAGGCGGGGGCGCCACGGTGGCCGCCGCCTCACTGGGCCCCTTCGGGCTCGCCCTCGACGCCTCGGCCGCACAGCGGCCCGCCCGCCGCGTCGGCGCGGGTGAGGCGAGCGCCCTGGAAGAAGCGGTCCGCAGGATCCGACTGCTCGACGACCGGCACGGGGCCGACGGTCTCTACCGGCGCGCGGCGGCCCCGCTGCGCGCCGCGTACGCGCTGCTGGACGCCCAGGCGACCCGGCAGGCGACCGCCGACCGGCTGCACTCGGGTGCCGGTGAACTCGCCATCTCCGTGGGCTGGCTGGCGCACGACTCAGGGCGCTTCGACGACGCCCGCTCGCACTACGCGGAGGCGCTCGCCACCGCGCGCGTGAACGGGGACGCCGGCCTGGAGGCGCACGCCTTCTGCAACACCGCCTTCCTCGCGCGCGACGCCGGCCGGCCCCGCGAGGCGTTCCGGGCGGCCCAGGCCGCACAGCGCGTCGCGCGCCCGCTGGGCTCCGCCCGGCTGATGTCCCTGCTCGCGCTGCGCGAGGCGGGCGGCTGGGCCGGGCTCGCCGACCGCGCGGGCTGCGAACAGGCCCTCGTCCGAGCGCAGGCCCTCTTCGACCGGGGCCCCTGCGACGCCGACCCCGAGTGGATGAGCTTCTACGGCGAGGCCGAGCTGGAGGGGCTGGAGGCACAGTGCTGGTCCGCGCTGGGCGACTGGACCCGGGCGGCCCGGCACGCGCGGCGGGCGGCGGAGCTGCAGGACCCCCACTTCACGCGGAACATCGCGCTGTACACGGCGGAACTGGCGGACGACCTGGCCCGGGGAGGCCGCCCCGACGAGGCGGCCATCGCGGGGATGCGCGTGCTGGACCTCCTGGCGGAGGTGCAGTCCTCCCGCATCCAGACGATGCTGTCGGGCACCGCGCGCGTGCTGTTGCCGCACCGCAGGGCGTCGGGCGTGTCGGGCTTCCTGGAGCGACACGCGTCGCTCCCGTGCATGGCGTGACCGGGTGTCGCTCCCGCGCATGGCGTGACCGGGTGTCGCTCCCGCGCGGGCGTGACCGCGTCGGCCCCGGCCGCGCCCCGTCGGCTAGACCAGGTGCCCCAGATCGTTCCAGCTCTCGATCGCGGGCTCCCCGTAGGCCCACCCCAGGACGGACAGCGACGTCGGGTTCAGCCGGATCCGCGCCGCGAATTCCAACGGCAGTCCCAGCCACCGCGCACCGATCGACCGAAGGATGTGGCCGTGGGCGAAGACCAGTACATCGCGTTCCCGCGCCCGCGCCCACGCGACGACCTCGTCGGCCCGCGCGGACACCTCGTCCAGCGTCTCCCCCTCGGGAACCCCGTCCCGCCAGATCAGCCAGCCCGGCCGGAGGGCCTGTATCTCCGCCGGGGTCATGCCCTCGTACGCCCCGTAGTCCCACTCCATGAGCGTGTCCCAGGTGGTCGCGCGCTCACCGAACCCCGCGAGTTCGCATGTCTCACGCGCGCGTGACAGGGGACTGGTGCGTATCTCGACGCCGGACAGGTTGTCGAACGGCGCCCTGTGCAGTCGCTCACCGAGCAGCTTGGCACCGCGGCGCCCCTCTTCCAGGAGAGGCACGTCGGTCCTGCCGGTGTGCTTGCCCAACAGCGACCACTCCGTCTGTCCGTGCCGGGCCAGCAGGATGCGCGGTGCCATGGAGGACCCCTCCGAAAGTGAACGTCAGACGGAACCTCTCCATCATCGCGCACACCTCCCGGTGGCAACCCGGTGGGCGATCTCAGCGTCTATCAGGGCCGGGGCGCCCGGCGAGGGCGCCCGCATACGCCGTAAAGTGGCACAGCCGGACCGCCGGGCGCCGCGCAAGACCGAAGGGGGAGGCGATCGGATGCCGCAGACCGAGACACCGGACATCGAGGCAGCCTCGCGTGCCCGCCTGCGCTGGTGGACCGAACTGCCACTGATCCTGCTGGTGTACGCCTGCTACTCGGCCGGCCGGCTCCTCGCGCGCGGCGACGTCTCCTCGGCCGTCGACCACGGTCTGACGATCCTGCGCGTCGAGAAGTTCCTGCACATCAACGCCGAGCATCCGCTGAACCGTCTCTTCACCCGCGAGGCATGGCTCGGGATACCCGCCGACTTCTGGTACGCGTCGCTGCACTACCTGGTCACTCCGGCGATCCTGATATGGCTGTTCCGCTCCCGCTCCGCGCACTACCGCGCGGCCCGCACCTGGCTGATGACCTCCACGTTCATCGGCCTCATAGGTTTCACCCTGCTCCCGACCTGCCCGCCCCGCCTGCTGTCGGCCGGTCACGGGTTCGTTGACACGATGGCCCAGTACAGCTCGTACGGCTGGTGGGGCGGCGAGGCGAGCGCGCCGCGCGGGATGGGCGGCATGACGAACCAGTACGCGGCGATGCCGAGCCTGCACGTGGGCTGGGCGCTGTGGTGCGGGGTGATGCTGTGGCGGCACGGCCGGACGCCGGCCGCGAAGGCCGCGGGCGTGATCTACCCGCTGGTGACCACGATCGTCGTGATGGGCACCGCCAACCACTACTTCCTCGACGCGGTCGCGGGTGCGGCCGTGATGGGCGTCGGGTTCCTGCTGGCGCCCCTGGTGAACCGCGCCGCGGACCACGCGAAGGCCGCGTTCGCGGACCGCTCCGGGTCCGTCCCGTCGATCTCCGGGGTCGCCCCCGTATCCGAGGTCTCCGCGGTGTCCGAGGCCTCCGCGGTATCCAGGGTCTCGGGCACCTCTGGCGGCTCCTCCCCCTCCGCCGCCCCCGGCGACGCACGTGCCCCGATTGTCAGTGGCGGATGCCAGACTTCCACGGGTGAGCGAATTCCACGGCAGCGCGATGCGCGGTTCGGGTCAGGAGCCGAGCCGAGTGCCTCCCCCACGGACGCGGGGGACGGCGCTCCGGCACCGGCTCGCTGAGCTGCGCGGTCCCGACGTACCGGCCAAGGCGCTGGACGCCCGCGCCCTCGCGGCGCTCGCCGCGAACCCCGGGTGCAGACGGCGCGCGATCCTGGACGGCGCCGGGGTGAACAAGGCGGCCCTGGCGGACGCGTTGGGTTCGCCGTCGGCGTTCGGTCAGTCGCAGTTCGCCCTCACGCGTGGCAACGCGTTCGAGGCGAAGGTCAAGGCCGACGGCGGCAAGGAGCTGCTGCGGCTGGTGCACGAGAAGCTAGACCCCAGGGCCGAACCGCCCGCCGACGCGCGCGTGCCCGACCTGTCCGCGATCGGCCCCGAGGGCCGGACGGCGCGTACGGCGCTGGAGCTGCGGGAGACCGCCACCGCGGCGCGCGGCAACTGGACGCTCCTCGACCACCCGATGCTGGCGCTCGACGTGGCCGGCTCCCCCGCGTTCCTGGAGCCGGACGCCGTCGTCGTGCACCCGGACGGCAGCTGGACGGTCGTCGAGATCAAGTCCTTCCCGATGGTGGACGGTTCGGCGGACCCCGCGAAGGTCGGCGCGGCAGCCCGGCAGGCGGCGGTGTACGTGCTGGCGCTGGAGGACGTCGCCGCCCGCCTGGACCCGCCCCCGCCCGTGCGGCACCGGGTCCTGCTGGTCTGCCCCAAGGACTTCTCCAACCTGCCTACGGCGTCCGCGGTCGACGTCCGCAAGCAGCGCGCGGTCACCAGCCGTCAACTGGCCCGCCTCACGCGCGTGCAGGACATCGCCGACGCGCTCCCCGAAGGCACGTGCTTCTCCCCCGGCCTGCCGGCCGAGGAGCTCACGGCCGCCGTCGAGTCGGTCCCGGCGACATACGCGCCCGAGTGCCTGTCCGCGTGCGAGCTGGCCTTCCACTGCCGCGACCGCTCCCGCGCGGACGGCGCGGTGACCTCCCTGGGCCGCTCGGTCCGCGCCGAACTGGGCGGTCTGACGACCGTCGAGGACGTCCTGGCGGCGGCCCGCGGGGAGGCCGGTGACCCGGACGACCCGGCGGTCGCGGCACTGCGCCGCGCGGCCGAGTTGCGAGCGGAGGCGCTCGGCGAGCTGCGTGCGGAGACGCTCGGCGAAGGGGTGGGCGTGTGTCGCTGATCGCCACCCTCGCCCGTCTCGAGGCCGTCAGCACCGGGCGCGCCCAGCCCATCGCCACCGTCCGCCACCGTCACCTGTCCGACCGGCCGCTGGTGTTCGTGCCGCTCATCACCGCCGGTGAGGCCGGCGCCCCGCTGGGCGCGCTGGTGGGCACCGACCGGGACGCGCCGCGCCTGCTCGTCGTACCGCAGCCGCGCGACCGCGACCTCAGATTCGCGTTCCTCGCGGAGCTGGCCGACCTGGTCCTGCCGTACATCGACGGCTACGCCGACGTCGTCGAGGCCGCCGAACGCAACGAGACCGACCCGGAGACCGGCAAACGGGTCAAGGTCGAGGTCGAGCTGTGCGCGGACGCGCCGCAGCTGATCGTTCCGAGCCGCGCGGGCGTCGACCTCGTACGGCTCCTGGGCCGCTCCATGCGGTTCCGGCGTACGGCGGAGCAGGACCCGGAGACCCCGTACCCCGCCCCGCCGCGCGTGCCGCTGCTGGGGCGCTGGCTGACCCACTTCGGGGAGCGGGCCCGGGTGCCCGGCTCCTCGCTGCTCCTGGCCATGACCGAGGTGCTGTCCCGCCACTGGGCGACCGGCCAGTCCACCCTGGAGGACCAGCACCTGGGCGCCCTCCTCGCGTGGATCGATCCTCCCGACGGCGCCACGGGCGCCGAGGCGGCGCTGCGTGCCGAGGTGGGCCGGGACGACGAGGGACAGCTGCTGTGCCCGCCGGCCGGCCCGGCCACCGACCCGGCGTTCGACAACAAGCTGCTCGCCCCGGCGATCGAGCGCTACGACCGCGCGCGTACCGCCCTCGCGGCCGCCGAGGACGGGCTGGAGGCGGACGACCGGCTCGGTGCGCTCACCGCCGCCGAACGGGAGATCCGCGCCCTGGTCGAGAGCCGTACGCGGCCCACGTGGGACGCGGTGTGGCGGGGCCTCGACCTGCTGCGGGCGCTGCCGGAGGGGGCGCACGTCGAGGAGCGGTGGACGCGCGACCGCTGGTCGTTCACCGGCCACCGCGACCGTGTGGTGGCCGGCGAGCCCCCGCAGCCGCGCCGCGACGACGCGGTCACCGCCGCCAACAAGCTCGCGACGCGCGAGCGCGAACAGGCCCGCCTGGAGGCACAGGAAGCCCTCGACGATCCGCTGGTGATGGCGGGGCGGCGGCTGGCCGGGGAGGCGTTCGCGGGCGAGGTCACGGACGTCGTCATGGCGTACAGCGAGGGCAAGCGGCCCAGCCCTCGCCCGCTGGTCACGGTCCGCACGGACGACCGGCCGCACCTCGGGGAGCGGGTGAAGGTGTACCGGTCGCTCGCCGGGAAGCCGCAGGCGGCGGAGTTCGTGGGCCTGGAGGGCGACGGTCTGGTGGTGCTGCGGATCGTCGACAAGATGGGCCGCGGCAAGGAGCCCGAGGCGGGGTCGGTGCCCGAGAAGGGCGACCGGGTCTGCTTCACCGTGTTCGAGCACGAGCAGCGGGGCGGCGCGAAGCTGCCCGACCCGGAGGAGACACCGTGGACGCACGGCGGCCCGCCGGGTGAGACGGCCGCCGTGCCGGAGGCCGCCGATCCCGTGACCGAGGAGGACGTTCTTTGACCGCGCCCCAGACCGAGGAGGCCGCCTACGGGCAGGGCACCGCGCGTGCGTTCGACCCCGGTGCCGCGGCCACCCGGGCCACCGACGCGATCCTCCACGACACGCTGCACGGCTCCGCGCGCGGTGTGGTGGTCGACTCGCCGCCCGGCGCCGGCAAGTCCACGCTCGTCGTGCGCGCGGCACTCGAACTCGCCGACGCGGGACGCCCGCTGATGGTGGTGGCGCAGACGAACGCCCAGGTCGACGACCTGGTGCTGAGGCTCGCCGAGAAGAACCCCGAGCTGCCGGTGGGGCGGCTGCACAGCAGTGACGCCGACGCGTACGACAAGGCGCTCGACGACCTGCCGCAGGTCCGCACGTCGGCGAAGGCCGGGGACCTGAACGGGCTCCCGGTCGTGATCTCCACGGCTGCCAAGTGGGCGCACGTGAAGACCGACGAGCCGTGGCCGCACGCGATCGTCGACGAGGCGTACCAGATGCGCTCCGACAGCCTGCTGGCCGTGGCCGGGCTGTTCGAGCGGGCCCTGTTCGTGGGCGACCCGGGTCAGCTGGACCCGTTCGCGATCGTGGGCAGCGAACAGTGGGCGGGCCTGTCGTACGACCCGTCGGCCTCCGCCGTCTCCACCCTGCTCGCGCACAACCCGACGCTGCCGCAGCACCGCCTCCCGGTGTCCTGGCGGCTCCCGGCGTCGGCCGCGCCCCTGGTCTCCGACGCGTTCTACCCGTACACCCCGTTCCGCAGCGGCACGGGCCAGGGCGACCGCCGCCTCTCCTTCGCCGTCGCGTCGGACGGCTCGGGCCCCGACCGGGTGATCGACGAGGCCGCGGAGTCCGGATGGGGACTGCTGGAACTGCCCGCCCGGCACACCCCGCGCACCGACCCGGAGGCGGTGCGGGCGGTGGCGGCGGTCGTACGGCGCCTGCTCGACCGGGGCGGCGCGGCCACGTCGGAACGCTCACCGGACCCGGCTCCCCTGACCGCCGACCGGATCGCCGTCGGCACGGCCCACCGGGACCAGGCGGCGGCGGTGCGGGCGGCGCTGACGGAACTGGGCGTCACCGACGTCACCGTCGACACGGCCAACCGGCTCCAGGGCCGCGAGTACGACGTGACGGTCGTCCTCCACCCGCTCTCCGGCCGCCCCGACGCCACCGCCTTCCACCTGGAGACCGGCCGCCTGTGCGTTCTCGCCTCCCGCCACCGCCACGCCTGCATCGTGATCTGCCGCGCCGGCGTCGGCGACCTCCTCGACGACTACCCGTCGACGGAGCCGGTCCAGCTGGGGACGATCGTGAAGTTCCCGGATGGCTGGGAGGCGAATCACACGGTGCTGGCCCACCTCGGGGAACACCGGGTGCGCCTGCGCTCCTGACCAACGCCCGGCTCGCGCCTGGCTGACTCCCCCCACCAGCCGGACGGAGCCCGGCACCCCGCCGGAGACGGCCGATGGACACACCCCCGACGGCTGGGAGGCGAATCACACGGTGCCGACCCACCTCGGGGAACACCGGGTGCGCCTGCGTCCTTGAAGGTGCGGGGAGCCGGGAGCTCGCTCGTCCGGGGCCCCCTTGCGCCCCGGGCGACAATGGAAGACGGCCCACCCCCGGCGGCGCCGTCCGGCCCGCCCGAACCTGCCGAACCGTACGAGGAGGAGAGAAGACATGGCGGAGCCCACGCCGCGTCGGAACGAACCGCGGCTACGCCCCGCGCCCCTGCTCTTCGAGCCCGCGGAAGCGGCCGCCGATCCGGAGCACTTCTTCGATCTGGAGTCGATCGACGACCCGCGGGAGCTGCTGGCGCGCGCCACGGAGCTGACGCAGGCGTTCCGTGCGGCGACCGACCGGGCGATGGAGTTCCAGGCGATGGCAGCCGCCCAGCTCGCCGACCCCCGCCGGTTCGACCGGCTGACAGCGGCGGACATCGCCGAGCGGGCCGAGTGGACCGAGGACTACGCGAAGAAGATGATCGAGTTCGGTCGGGACCTGCAGAGCGGCAGCGAGGGAACGGCTTCCACCGAGCCGGGATGAGCCGGCCCGGCCCCCGGCGGAGCCCGCCCGCATCTCGCCCTGGCATATGCCGGGTGGGCAAGATACTCCCTTCGGCCCATGCCTGTCCGGGTTTCTCGCAACCCTTGGAAGCCGGGCGCTCACGGTCGGTAGACCTGTCGGTATGAGCAGTGCATGGGTCACCCCGGAGGGCGCCGCCTGGCTCGCCTCGACAGGAACGTATCCCCGCAGCACGCTCGCCCTCTGGGACGAGCGGCCGGACGCCCCGGCCGTGCTGCCCTGCGGCGCCGTCTTCGACGTCGTCAGCGCACCCGCGCTCTTCGGGCGCCGGATGCTGGACCGGCTCTGGGACGACGGCCCGGGCTCCGGCCCGGTGGCGGAGTACCGCGGGCGGATGCTGCTGTTCGCCGCGCCCGGCACGGCCCAGCGGCTGCCGGCGCTGCTGGAGTGGGAGGAGTGGGGCTCTCGCGGTCACTCGAGCAGCCGTACGGCCGACATCCCGCCGCTGCTGTGCCACGGCAACGGCGACGCGGTGACCGTGCCGCCGCCCATGCCCGCGGCGCCGGGCACTCGCCCCCGTACCGTCCGCTGGCTCGTCGCCCCCGACACCCGTCACCCCTGGCTGCCGGGCCCTGAAATCATGGTCTGGGCGGCCGTCCGGGCGGCCCGCGCAGCCGTGCGGATATCGATTTTTCCTCCCGCCGACCTGGATGCTAAGGTCTACGACGTCAGCAGGCGCCGCTAGCTCAGTTGGTTAGAGCAGCTGACTCTTAATCAGCGGGTCCGGGGTTCGAGTCCCTGGCGGCGCACGATGACGATGGCGAGGCGTGTTCGGCCCCCGAGGCGGTGCGTCCCTCCACGTCCACCCGTACGTCCTCCCCCGGCACCGTGAAGCCCTCGCCGAGGGCGATGGGGGCGTCGGCGAGGGGCGGGTAGACCGAGTCCTCCCAGCAGGCCACGGTGCGCGGGTGGGCGTCGATCACCTCGACGGGGCCTTGGCCGGACTCGGTCTCGCTGCGTACGCGGTACACCAGGACCCCGGCCCGGCAGGCGGAGCTGTCGTTGCCCAGCTGTCCGCGCGCCTCGAAGGCGAGCGCGCTGTCGGCACCCGTACGCACCACCGCGAGCTTGGTTCCGCCGCCGAGGCCGAAGACCGGTGCCCCGGCGGCGCCCTTCAGCGGCACACCCGGGCCGGCGCCCAGCGGCTCCAGGGTCAGCCGCGTCGGCTGCGGCCCCCCGACGCACACCACCTGCCGCGGATCCAGCCAGCCCAGCTTCCACTTGTGCCAGGCGAAGAGGTCGGGGGCGAGCCCGAACTGGCTCCCCATCAGGTCCCAGTCACCCACATGGGTGTCCCAGTCGCCCTTGCCGTCCATGGGCCGGCGGTACAGGTCCGGCAGGTCGAAGACGTGCCCCGTCTCGTGGGCGAGGACGAGGTGGTCCGGCGGGTGCTGCTCGAACACCGTGACGACCCGGCGGATGTCCGTGCCGTCGGCGTGCAGCGGGCGGTCGAGGTTGACGACCTTGGTGGCGTCCGAGTCCACGCCGGGCGCGTCCGGGTCGGCGACGAAGTAGACGATGTCGTAGCGGGAGAAGTCGACCTGCCCGTCGGCCGCGGCGAGGGCGTCCCGCAGGTAGGCGGTGCGGTGGGCCGGGCTCCAGTCGCGTTGTATGGCGTACGCGGTGGACGGCCTCGGCATCCGGACCCAGCGGTCCAGGGGATGGGCGCGCAGGGTGAATTTGCCGTAGGAGGCGCGCTCGAAGAACTGGCTGGTGGCCGGGAAGTGGTCGGCGGCGAGTTCGGCGGGGCTCGTCATGGGGGGCCAGTCCGGGAAGGACAGGAAGACCATGACCGCCTCCAGCGAGCGGTCGGGGCGCGCGTAGGCGGCGTTCCAGGTGTCGAGGCCCTCGGAGTGATGTGCGGCGGTGCGCCGCAGGGCGCAGGGTGAGCCCGCGAAGGATTCGGCGGCCGAGGGGCCGGTGAAGATCGAGGTCGCGGCGAGTGCCGAGAGGGTGGTGAACACGGCCGCGGTGCTGCGCAGTCGGGGGCGCGGGAGCTGACGCGGCACAGGGACCTCCGGGTGCGGTTCTCGGGACACCGCACCCAGCCTGTGTGACTTTGCTGTTGTATGCCTTGTTTGTCTGCACCAGATGAGTGAGAGCCTCGGAAACCGGGTAAAACCGACACCCCGAATCACTCACGGAACGTCACAAGCGGTCGGCCGCTTGAAGAACCCGCCCAGGCGCGGGCAGAAACGATCTGCCAAAGGGGTGGGTCACCCCGGGAGCGCTCCGGGACATGGGACACCGGCTGGAAGGGCCTGGGGCCAGCCTCTATGATCGGCGCACTTTGCTGCACGGACAACGATCGACTGCATGCGGGAGCGAGCGGTGAACGAAACGTCCGAAGGGCCGACGCCCGCGGCAGACCTCGCCCGGTCAGCCGTCACAGAGAGTGATTCCCATGCGCCTCTTCGTGCCGAGCCCCCTTCGTACCGCTCCGCCTTCGCGGCCGCCCCGCTCGCCATGGCCGTGGTCGACCGTGAGGGCCTCGTGGTCAGCGGCAACGGCGCGCTCGGCACACTGCTCGGCACGGAGCCGGACGCCCTCGCCGGGTGCGTCGCCGCCGACCTGGTGGACCTCGCCTCCGACGCGCGCGTCTGGCACGCCTACCGCGAGGTGCTGGGGGGCCGGCGGGCGCGGCTGCGGTGCACGCGCCGGCTCAAGCACCCCGACGGGCAGACGCTGTGGGTCCAGGTCACCGTGGCACCGCTCGACGACGCGGAGCCCGGGGTGCTGCTCTCCGTCGCCGACATCAGCGCCCGCCGTGAACTCCAGGCACGGCTCAGGCACTTGCAGATGCACGACCCGGTGACCCGGCTGCCCAACCGCACGCTGTTCTTCGAACGGCTCTCCGCCGCGCTGGAGGCGGAGGCGTACGAGCAGAGCGGCACCGGCCGGATCGGGCTGTGCTACCTGGACCTGGACGGCTTCAAGGCGATCAACGACACGCTCGGCCACCGCGTCGGCGACCGACTGCTGGCCGCCGTGGCCGAGCGGCTGACCCGCTGCGCCGACGAGGCCGGGTACGCCAGGGCGAGCACACCGCTGGTGGCGCGGCTCGGCGGTGACGAGTTCGCGCTGCTGGTCGAGGACTCCACGGGCACCGACCAGCTCTCCGAGCTCGCCCAGTCCGTGCTGAAGGCGCTCCAGGCGCCGTTCGACCTGGCCGGCCGGCGGCTGTCGCTGTCCGCGTCGATCGGGGTGGTGGAGCGGCACGCGGCGGGCACCACCGCGAACGGGCTGATGCAGGCGGCGGACACGACGCTGTACTGGGCCAAGGCGGACGGCAAGGACCGCTGGACACTGTTCGACCCGGAGCGCAACGCGCACCTGGTGACCCGTCAGGCGCTGGCGTCTGCGCTGCGGCCGGCCATCGAGCGCGGCGAGTTCGTGCTGGAGTACCAGCCGCTGGTGGCGATGTCGGACGGACGGCTGCGGGGCGTCGAGGCGCTGGTGCGCTGGGATCACCCGCAGTTCGGCCTGCTGACGCCGAATCGGTTCGTCGCGCTGGCCGAGGAGGACGGCTCGATCGTGCCGCTGGGCCGCTGGATCCTGGCCACGGCCTGTCGGCAGGCGCGCCGCTGGCAGCTGGACCACCCGGACGAGTCGCCGATCTTCGTCAGCGTCAACGTGGCCGTGCGGCAGGTGTGGGACTCCGACCTGGTCGCCGACGTGGCGGACATCCTCGCGGAGACGGGGCTCGCGCCCGAGCTGCTCCAGCTGGAGCTCACCGAGTCCGCGGTGATGGGCTCCGCGGGGCGGCCCCTCCAGGCGCTCCAGGCGCTCAGCGAGATGGGCGTACACATCGCCATCGACGACTTCGGCACGGGCTACTCGAACCTGGCCTACCTCAGCCGGCTGCCGGTGTCGGTGCTGAAGCTGGACGGCTCCTTCGTCCGGGGGTTCCAGTACGAGGGGGCCAAGGACCCGGCCGTACCGCCGAACCAGGCGGACGAGGTGATCGTCGAGGCGATGATCCAGCTCGCCCATCGCCTCGGCCTGACGGTCACCGCCGAATGCGTCGAGACCTCCGCTCAGGCGACCCGCCTGCGCGGCATCGGCTGCGACACCGGTCAGGGCTGGCTGTACTCCCGCCCGGTGTCGCCGGATCGCATCTCCGAGCTGCTGGGCACCGAGAGCTACGCCGTGGGCAACCCGTAGGCGTCCGCGATCAGTTCGTAGGAGCGCAGGCGGAGTTCGCCGCGGTGGGCGTGGCTGGTGAGCATCAGCTCGTCGGCGCCGGTGCGCTTGCGGAGGTCGTCGAGGCCGGTCCTGACCTCGTCGACCGTGCCGTGGACGATGTTGCCGGCCCACGAGTCGACGAACTCTCGCTCCAGCGGGCTGAAGTCGTGGGCCTCCGCCTCCTCCGGGGAGGGGAAGAGACCGGGGCGGCCGGTGCGCAGGCGGACCATGCTGAGGCCGGAGGCCAGCACCTGGCGGCGGGCCTCACGCTCGTCGTCCGTGGCGAGGACGGAGACGCCGATGAGGGCGTACGGCTCGTCGAGGACGGCCGACGGGCGGAAGGACTCGCGGTAGAGGTCGAGCGCCGGGATGGTGTTCTGCGCGGAGAAGTGGTGGGCGAAGGCGAAGGGCAGGCCGAGGACGCCGGCCAGGCGGGCGCTGAAGCCGGAGGAGCCGAGCAGCCAGATCGGCGGCCGGTGCGGGGACTGGACACCGCCGGGCGCGGTCGACTGGACGGGGCCGGGGATGGCGTGGATACGGCGGTACGGGTGGCCGTCGGGGAAGTCGTCGTCGAGGAAGCGGGTCAGCTCGGCGAGCTGCTCGGGGAAGTCGTCGGCGCCCTCGTTCAGCCGATCGGTGCGGCGCAGGGCGGCCGCGGTGGCGCCGTCCGTGCCGGGGGCGCGGCCGAGGCCGAGGTCGATCCGGCCGGGGGCCATCGCCTCCAGCGTGCCGAACTGTTCCGCGATCACCAGCGGGGCGTGGTTGGGGAGCATCACGCCGCCGGAGCCCAGGCGTATGCGGTCGGTGTGGGCGGCGAGGTGGGCGAGGATCACCGCCGGGGAGGAGGAGGCGACGCCGGGCATGGAGTGGTGCTCGGCGACCCAGTAGCGGTGGAAGCCCCGGGACTCCGCGAACCGGGCCAGGTCGACGCTGGTGCGCAGCGCGTCGGTGGCGGTGCGGCCGGTGCCGACGGTGACCAGGTCGAGTACGGAGAGGGGGGTGGGGGCGGTGCCGTGTGCCGTGCCCCGGATCTCGTCTGCGTCTGCCACCACGGTGCCTGCCTCCTGTTGTACGACCGTGCGCTGTCCTCGGGCCCATAACAGGAGGCAGTCCCCGCTTATTCCCACGACACCGACCGATCAGCCCGTCCCCGGCGCCGCCACAGGCCGCCGCTCTACACCTGCACCAGCGGCTCCCGGGAGAACAGCGTCCCCAGCGCCGGAGCGTTCACCCGGCGGTCCGCCAGGCGCAGGGCCTCCCAGACGGTGACCTGGTTGGCGGTGAGGACGGGCTTGCCGAGGTCCTTCTCCAGGGTGGGGATGTGGGCGGCGGTATGGAGGGCGGTGTCGGGCAGGAGGACGGCCTGCGCGTCCGGAGTGTCTGCCGCGCGGGCCAGCTCAAGGACCTCCGCCTCGCCCCAGGTGCCGACCTCCGCCGCCGTGATGATCCCGGCGCCGCGCACGGCGGTCACCTCCACTCCCCCGGCCCGCAGGAACTCCGAGAAGAGCGCGGCCACGTCCTCCGGATAGGTCGCGGCGACGGCGACCCGGCGCAGCCCGAGCTCGCTCACCGCGTGCACGAAGGCGAAGGACGTCGAGGAGGCGGGCAGACCCGCGGTGGTCGCCAGATTCTGGACCTGCTCCCGGGCGCCCTCCCAGCCGTACACGAAGCTGCCGCTCGTGCAGGCCCAGACGACGGCCTCGGCGCCGGCCAGCCGCAGCTGCTCGACCCCGGCCTCGAGCCGTTCGGGCGCCCCCATGCGCAGCAGGGCGTCGACGCGGTGCGCGTCCTCGCCGATGTCCGTGTGGACCAGGTCCACCCGGATGTCACTGCCCAGGAGCTGCTCGATGCGTGGATAGTCGTCCTCGGCGGAGTGGCCCGGGTAGAGGAATCCGAGTGCGGTCATGTCCAGCCTTCCTGCTGTTCTTCCGGCAGTACGGGCCAATCCCGTGCCGATGTGTCGAGCAGCGCCTGATAGGGCCCCACGGCCCGGGTACCCAGTCGGCGCAATGCCGCCCACATCGTGACCTGGTTGGCCGAGATGACGGGTATGCGCAGTTCGGCCTCCAGTTGGGGGATCACGTCATAGGTGGGGAGGTTGGTGCAGGAGATGAACAGCGCGTCGGCGTTCCCGGGTCGTACCGCCTGCCGCGCCATGGTCACCACCTCCCGGTAGGGGACCTTCCAGATGTGCCGGGTCAGGCCCATGAACGCCCGGCCGGCGACCCGGACGCCGGCCTCGGCGACGTAGGACTCCAGGGCCCGGGTGACCGACTCCGTGTACGGAGTGACCAGCGCGACCCGGCGTACGCGGAGCTCGGCCAGCGCCTCGAGCAGCGCCCCGGACGTCGTCACGGACGGCACCGCGCCCGCCCGGGTCATCGTCTCGCACATCGCCCGCTCCCCGGCGGTCCCGCCGACGAAGCTGCCGGAGGCGCAGGCGTAGGCGACGGCCTCGGGGGTGACGGCGATCAGTGTGCGCACCGCCTCGCCGAGCGTCTCGTGCTCGCTCACCCGGCGGGCGAGATCCAGACTCACCTCGACCGGCACGAACGGTGTGCGCGTGAGGTGCAGCGACACCTGGTCGGGCACCCATCGCCACAGCTCGCGGTCGAGTGCGAAGTCGAAGGGGGCGACGACACCGACACCGCGCTGGGCGCGTGGGCCGCCGAGAAAAGTGACGTCCATGGCAGGCACCGGCCTCACCGTGAGAGACGGAAGGACAACGGACCGTACGATCGCCCGTGTTGACGAAGGTAGGTTCGGGTGCGAGCGTGGTCAATCCGCGCATGTCAGGCACTTGGTCAATCCGTGAGGAACGCCCATCCCGATGACCGCACCCACCCTGCTCGTCCTGGACGCCGATCCCCTCCCCCGCCTCGGCCGCCTCACCGGACGCGCGCGCATCGTGCACGCGGATCCCGGCACGCTGGCCGAGCGGCTACCACAGGCCGACGTCCTGCTGGTGTGGGACTTCGCCTCGCACGCGGTGCGCGCGGCCTGGCCGGGCGAGGGGCCCCGGCCGCGCTGGGTGCACACCGCGAGCGCGGGCGTGGACCATCTGATGTGTCCGGAACTCGCCGCCTCCGACACGGTGGTGACCAACGCGCGCGGCGTCTTCGACGAGCCGATCGCCGAGTACGTCGCCGCTCTCGTCCTGGCGATGGCGAAGGACCTGCCCCGGACGTGGGAGCTCCAGCGGCAGCGGGAGTGGCGGCACCGCGAGAGCCGGCGGGTCTCCGGCACCCGCGCCTGTGTGGTCGGCTCCGGGCCGATCGGCCGGGCGATCGCGCGCACGCTGAAGGCGCTGGGTGTGACCACGGCGATCGTCGGCCGGGTGCCGCGCACCGGCATCCACGGACCGGACGACCTGGACCGGCTGATGGCCCGCGCCGACTGGGTGATCGCGGCCGCACCGCTCACCGACGACACGCACGGCATGTTCGACGCCCGCCGCTTCGGTGTGATGCAGCCGTCCGCCTGCTTCGTCAACGTCGGGCGCGGACAGCTCGTCGTGGAGGACGCGCTGGTCGAGGCGCTCGCCAAGCGGTGGATCGCGGGCGCCGCCCTGGACGTCTTCGGCACCGAACCCCTCCCCGCCGACAGCCCGTTGTGGCAGGTGCCGGGCCTGATCGTGTCCCCGCACATGAGCGGTGACACCGTCGGCTGGCGAGACGAACTCGCCGCGCAGTTCGTGGAGTTGTTCGAGCGCTGGGCGGCCGGGAAATCCCTGACGAACGTCGTGGACAAGAAGCGCGGATACGTACCGGGCCACTGACCTTCCCCTGGAGGGCGCATGACGGATCTGACCGACCTCACCGCCGTCGAACTCGTCGAGGGTTATCGCGCGGGCGCCTTCAGTCCCGTGGAGGCGGTCCGGGCGGCTCTGGAGCGGGCCGAGCGGATCCAGCCGGAGGTGAACGCGTTCGTCCGGCTCCTGGCCGAGGAGGCGCAGGCGCAGGCGCGGGCGTCGGCGGACCGCTGGCGGCGGGGCGAGCCGACGGGTCTGCTGGACGGCGTCCCCGTCACCGTCAAGGACATCCTGCTGCTGCGCGGCCATCCGACCCTGCGCGGCTCGAAGACCGTCGCGGAGGCGGGGCCCTGGGACGAGGACGCCCCCTCCGTGGCCCGTCTGCGCGAGCACGGCGCGGTCTTCCTGGGCAAGACCACGACACCCGAGTTCGGCTGGAAGGGCGTCACGGACTCGCCGCTGTCGGGCGTGACCCGCAATCCGCACGACCCCTCGCGCACCGCGGGCGGCTCCAGCGGGGGCAGCGCGGCCGCGGTGGCGCTCGGCGCCGGGCCGCTGTCGCTGGGCACGGACGGCGGGGGCAGTGTGCGCATCCCGGCCGCGTTCTGCGGGATCTTCGCGCTCAAGCCGACGTACGGCCGGGTTCCGCTCTACCCGGCCAGCGCCTTCGGCACCCTGGCCCATGTGGGTCCCATGACCCGCGACGCGGCCGACGCGGCCCTGCTCATGGACGTGATCGCCGCGCCGGACTCGCGGGACTGGTCGGCGCTGGAGCCGACCGGGCGGCCGTACTCGGACGCGCTGGGCGGGGGTGTGCGCGGGCTGCGTGTCGCCTACTCACCCACCTTCGGCGGTCAGGTCGCGGTGCGTCCGGCGGTGGCGGCGGCGGTACGCCGAGCCGTGGAGCGGCTCGCGGGCCTCGGCGCTTACGTCGAGGAGACCGACCCCGACTTCACCGACCCGGTGGAGGCGTTCCACACCCTGTGGTTCAGCGGGGCGGCCCGGGTGGCCCAGCATCTGTCACCCCGTCAACGGGAGGTGCTGGACCCCGGTTTCCGGGACGTCACCGCGCAGGGCGCCCGCCGCTCCGCGCTGGACTACCTGGCGGCGGTGGACGTGCGCATGGAACTCGGCCGCCGTATGGGCCGTTTCCACGACACCTACGACCTGCTGGTCACGCCGACCCTCCCCATCACCGCGTTCGAGGCGGACGCGGAGGTGCCGAAGGGCTCGGGCCACCACCGCTGGACGGGCTGGACCCCCTTCACCTATCCCTTCAACATGACCCAGCAGCCCGCGGCGAGCGTCCCGGTGGGCACGGACCCCGACGGACTGCCGGTCGGCCTCCAACTCGTGGCCGCCCGCCACCGCGACGACCTGGTGCTGCGAGCGGCACACGCGCTGTACGAAGCGGGAGTCACCCCCGGCGGAAGCTGAGCGTCTCCCCCGCGGCCCCCGTGCGCCACAGGTCATTGCAGGCGGTGGCCATCTCCTCCAGGCCTTCGACGATCCGGCCCCAGACGATGCCGGGGACCCAGCCGACGTCGCCGTTGAGGAGGAGGTTGTTGCGTTCGTAGAAGAGGGCCAGGTCGACGAGGGTGGTGCCCGGGCGGACCTCGCGGTCGTAGCCGTACGCCTTCGTGCCCAGCTCCGAGCCGGCGAAGGAGAAGTAGCAGAGGTCGCCCGGTATGGGGGTCACGGTCGGGTTTTCCAGGGGTGGTTCGGATGTCGCGAAGGGCGGGAAAAGGGCATAGATCTCGTTGCGTGCGTATTTCGCGTGGTAGACGTCCCCGGCGAGCGGAAGGGCGTCCCAGACCGTCGCGCAGGTGATCGGGGCACGGTCGTCGAGGAGTTCGGCCGTGCAGTGGATGTCACGTGTGACCAGCGAGACTTCGATGTAGCGGTCAGCCATGCCCTCCATGGGAGTGCCCGATTCCGCCGCGGTCAAGGGTGCCGGGCAGACGTGCGGGGCTTGAAAAGATCGGCATAAGTGGCACGTCGTCGGGTAGCCGCGCGCCCATGGCTCCACCAAGCAGAAGTCCACACAGTCCACTGAGACGCCCCGAGCACGGCTCGGGACCCGCTCGCCGGTCGCTGCTCGCGGGGGTGGCGGCGCTCGGCGCGCTGGGTGCCGCCGGCTGCTCGCGCGTGGCCACGGCGTCCACGACCGGGGGCGGGGAACTGCTCGACCGGCTGCGGGCGCAGGGTGTCGTACGGCTCGGGATCGCCGGTGAGATCCCGTTCGGCTACATCGACAAGGACGGGAACCTCACCGGCGAGGCGCCCGAATTGGCCAAGGTCATCTTCAAGCGGCTCGGAGTGGACCGGGTGCAGCCCGTGCCGACCGAGTTCGGCTCGCTCATACCGGGCCTGAACGCGCAGCAGTTCGACGTGGTCGCGGCCGGGATGTACGTCAACCCGGAGCGCTGCGAGCAGGTCATCTTCGCCGACCCCGACTACCAGATGCTCGACTCCTTCATCGTGCGCAAGGGAAACCCGAAGGGGCTGCACACCTACAAGGACGTCATCGAGAAGAAGGCGAAGTTCGCGACCGGGACCGGCTACGCCGAGATCCAGTACGCGGTCGACGCGGGGTACAAGCAGAGCGACATCCTCATCGTCCCCGACCAGGTCGCGGGGCTCAACGCCGTCGAGGCCGGACGTGTCGACGTGTTCGCCGGTACGGCGCTCACCGCCCGAGAGGTGGTGAAGAAGTCGAGCAAGGCCGAGGCGACCAAGCCGTTCGCACCGCTGGTGGACGGCAAACCGCACGTCGACGGGGGCGCTTTCGCCTTCCGGCGGACCGAGACGAAGCTGCGTGACGCCTTCAACGTCGAGCTGCGGAAGCTGAAGAAGAGCGGCGAGCTCTTCCGGATCCTCGAGCCGTTCGGCTTCAGCAAGGCCGAGATGACCGATCTGACCGCGAAGGAGTTGTGCGGCGGATGACCTCGGGACTCTGGGAACTCGTACTCAAGGGCGTCTGGACCACCATCCAGCTGCTCGTGCTCAGCGCGCTGCTCGGTGTCGTCGTGTCCTTCGTGGTCGGCATCGCGCGCACCCACCGGCTGCGGATCGTCCGCTTCCTGGCGGGCTTCTACACGGAGGTGTTCCGCGGCACCTCGGCCCTGGTGATGATCTTCTGGGTGTTCTTCGTGCTGCCGCTGGCCTTCGGCTGGCAGCTGGTGCAGTTGTGGGCCGGCACGCTGGCACTCGGCCTGACCTACGGCGCGTACGGCGCGGAGATCGTGCGCGGCGCGCTGTCCGCCGTCGACCCGGCGCAGAAGGAGGGCGGGATCGCCCTCAGCTTCACGCCGTGGCAGCGGATGCGGCTGATCCTGCTGCCGCAGGCGGTGCCGGAGATGATCCCGCCGTTCTCCAACCTGCTGGTAGAGCTGCTCAAGGGCACCGCGCTGGTGTCGATCACGGGCATGGGCGACCTGACCTTCAGTGGCAACCTGGTGCGGCTGGCGCTCCAGGAGAGCGCGGAGATCTACGCGTACGTCCTGCTCATCTACTTCGTGATCGCCTTCCTGCTCACGCGGCTCATGCGCGGTCTTGAGGCGCGGTTGAAGGCGAACGTCGGGAAGGCGCCGGAGCGCAGGACCGTCACGGAGCCCGGGCCGGTCGGTGTCGGTGGAGGTGTCGCATGACGTGGGACTGGAACGCCGTATCCGACTTCATGCCGCAGTTCTGGGACGGCCTGCTGATCACCCTGCAGGCGCTGGTCCTCGGCTCGCTGATCTCGTTCGCCCTGGGGCTGGTGTGGGCGCTGCTGATGCGCACGCCGAGCCGCTTCGTGCGCTGGCCCGTCGGGATCGTCACGGAGTTCGTGCGCAACACGCCGCTGCTGGTCCAGCTGTTCTTCCTCTTCTACGTGCTGCCCGAGTGGGGCGTGACGTTCTCGGCGCTGACCACCGGCGTGATCGGGATCGGGCTGCACTACTCGACGTACACGATGCAGGTCTACCGGGCCGGTATCGAGGCGGTGCCGGTCGGCCAGTGGGAGGCGGCGACGGCACTGAACCTGTCGCGTCGGCGGACCTGGACGGCGGTGATCCTGCCGCAGGCGATCCGCAGGGTCGTGCCGGCACTCGGCAACTACGTGATCTCGATGCTCAAGGACACGCCGATGCTGATGGTGATCACCGTCCTGGACATGCTCGGCCAGGCACGGCTCTTCTCCCAGCAGCACTTCCAGTTCACCGAGCCCCTCACGGTGATCGGCGTGGCCTTCATCGTCATCTCCTATCTGGCCTCCCTTCTTCTGCGCACCCTGGAGCGACGCCTTGTCCGTTGAGACCTCGAAGCAGCCGACCGACCTCCATACGACCCCCAGCGAGCTGATCCGCCTGGAGCAGGTGACCAAGCGGTTCGGGAGCAACACCGTCCTCGACCACCTGGACTTCTCGGTGCAGGCGGGCCGCCACGTCACCCTCATCGGGCCGTCCGGATCGGGCAAGACCACGATCCTGCGGCTGCTGATGACACTGACCAAGCCCGACGAGGGCACGATCACCGTCGACGGGCAGCGGCTCTTCCCGGCGTCGGACAAGCAGTGCCGCGAGGTGCGCAAGCAGATCGGGATGGTGTTCCAGCAGTTCAACCTGTTCCCGAACATGACCGTCCTGCGCAACATCACCGAGGCGCCGGTGACCGTGCTCGGCCTGTCCAAGGACGAGGCGGAGGCGCGCGCCCGGGAACTGCTCGACCTGGTCGGCCTCGCCGACAAGTGCGACGCCCGGCCCTCACAGCTCTCCGGCGGCCAGCAGCAGCGGGTGGCCATCGCGCGGGCGCTGGCGATGCGGCCCAAGGTGCTGCTGCTCGACGAGGTGACCTCCGCGCTGGACCCGGAGCTGGTCGCGGGCGTCCTCGACCTGCTCCGTGACATCGCCCGCACCACCGACATCACGATGCTCTGCGTGACCCACGAGATGAGTTTCGCCCGGGACATCTCCGACCAGGTACTGATGTTCGACTCGGGCCGGGTCATCGAGTCGGGTCCGCCGGAGCAGATCTTCGGCGATCCCGAGCAGGACCGCACCCGGGAATTCCTGAGCGCTGTTCTGTAATTACGCGACGCGCCGGTAGTGTCACGCCAGGTCTCGAGGCCGGTCCTTGACGGCGGCATATGACAAAGGGTCAGTGTCGCAGTTGAGGGGGCCCCGAGAGGGCCACAATCTCGCCAACAACCACTCCACACCGGCCTTTTGACAGCTATCGTGGAGGGGATCCGCTGTCCGGATCACGGCCCAGAAAGCGACCGCAGGGGGACAACCGTGGCGCTGAAGCACGAGCCGACCGCGCCGTACCACTCGGCCCAGGACGCCCTGCGCGTCCTGGAGACAGTGGCACGACACTCCACCGGCGTCACCGACGCCGAACTCGCACGCCGGACCGGCCTCAGCAGGGAGCGGCTGACCACGCTCCTGCTGATGCTGCGCCGTGAGGGGTACGTCGAGCAGGTCGCCGACGGGACGTACGTCACCGGGGACGCGCTCACCCGCCTGAGCTCCGCCCACGGCCATGACCAGGCCGTGCGCGAGCACCTCCAGCGCACCCTCGACCGGCTGCGCGACTCCGTGGGCGCCGCCGTCTACATCAGCCGGTACGTCGACGGCGAGGTCAAGGTCACCCAGTACGCCGCCGGCCCGGCCACGCCCGCGGTCAACGAGTGGGTCGACTTCCGCTACTCCGCCCACGCCACCGCGGTCGGAAAGAGCCTGCTCGGCCAGCTCGACCACAACGGCCGCCGCGACCATCTCTCCCGCCACAAGATGGCCCGCCTCACCTCGCGCACCATCACCAGTGACAAGCTCCTGCTCTCCCGGCTGGAGTCCCAGCCGCCCACCGTGCCCGTCCTGGACCTCCAGGAGTACGCGATCGGCACGGTCTGCGCCGCGGTCCCGATCACGGCGGGGTCGTCGGTCGGCTGCCTCGCCCTGTCCCTGCCGGTCGAGCACGCGCACCGGCTCCGCCAGGCGGCGGACCGGCTGAACCGGGGCGCGACTCCGGTACTGCTGTCACTGGCCCTCTGAAACTCCTCGGCCGGTTGTCGGGAGCACCCCTTCGGACCAGGTAGTATTTTCCCTGTCGCCAACCGCGCAAGCGCGGAGGGCGTGAGTCATGCGCCGCTAGCTCAGTTGGTTAGAGCAGCTGACTCTTAATCAGCGGGTCCGGGGTTCGAGTCCCTGGCGGCGCACGATGACGATGGCGAGGCGTGTTCGCTCCTCCCCCGGCGGCCGCCACCACACCGGGTCGGTGCACCGCAGGCCCTCCTTCCTGAGCCGGGCTCGGTGGATCTTGTTCGTGGCTGTGACCGGAATCCGCCGCACCACCCGTACGAACCGGGGCGCCATCTTCGTGCCGAGGTCCGGCTGGGCGCGGAGGAACGCGGTGAAGGCGACGGGGTCGAAGCGGCCGGCGATCGTCGCCATCACCTGGTCGCCGGTCACCGGATCCGGCACCGCGTAGACCGCGACCGTGTCGGCACCCTCGTACCGGGCGAGGATGTTCTCGATCATCGCGGCGGCCAGGTTCTCGCTGTCGACGCGCAGCCGGTCGTCGGTGCGGCCGGCGAAGTACAGGAAGCCGTCGTCGTCCCGGTAGAAGAGGTCACCGGTCCAGTACCTGCCGTCCCGTAGCCGCTCGGCGTCCGCCTCCGGATGGCGCCAGTAGCCCTCGAAGGGGTTCGGCCCCCGGTTCACCAGTTCCCCGATGGCCTCGTCCCCGTTCAGCAACCGCCCGGCTCCGTCGAACACGGCCCGCGGACACTCCTCACCCGTCTCCGGGTCGAGCACCGCGAGCCCCGGGGCGGCCGGCCCGACCGCCCCGGCCGGTGTCCCGGGCGTCCACTGGATCGCCGCCCCGCCCTCCGACGAGCCGTAGCCCTCCACCAGCCGCACCCCGAACCGCCGCTCGAAGGCCGCCGCGTCCACCCCGCCCGCCTCCGTGCCGAAGCCGAGCCGCAGCGGATGGTCGCGGTCGTCGGGGCGCTCCTCGGTGGCCAGGAGGTACTGGACGGCCCGGCCGACGTAGGTGAAGTACGTGGCCCGAAAGCGCCGTACGTCCGTGAGGAAGCCGGAGGCCGAGAACCGTCGGCGCAGGGCGACGCCCGCTCCGGCCGCCAGCGCGGGCGCCCAGTCGGCGATCACGGCGTTGCCGTGGAACATCGGCATGCAGACGTAGTGCACGTCGTCCGCCACGACCGCGAACTGCTTGGCGAGGGAGCGGCCGGCTGCGGCCAGGCGGCCCTGGGAGCACAGGGCGGCCTTGGGGGCGCCGGTCGAGCCGGAGGTGAAGTAGAGCAGGAGACGGTCCGCCGGGGTGGAGCGGGAGGCGTCGGGGCGGGCGTCGGCGTAGGGGGCGAGCAGGGCGTCGTAGGCCTCGGTGCCGGTGGTGAGGAGGCGGACTCCGGGCAGGTCGAGGCCGGTGAGGAGGGGCAGGTGGGTGCGTTCGGTGACCAGGATCCGGCACTCGGTGTGGAGGATGTCCCGGGCGAGTTCGGAGCCTCTGCGGGTGGGATTGATCCCGGCGATCGCGGCGCCGGCGAGGGCAGCCGCGGACAGCCAGAGCGGGAACTCGGGGGTGTTGTCGAGCAGGACGCCCACGTGCGGCTCCGCGGCCGGCGGCAGCAGTTCGGCGAGCAGCGCGGCGCGGGCCGCGGCGCCCGCGGTCACCTCGTGGTGGGTCAGCGCCCTGTCCTCGAACCACAGCCCCGGCCGGTGGTCGCCCCACCCCGCGGCCACCAGCTCGGCGACGGTACCCCTGGTGGACTCCATGAGCGCGCACGGTAGTTGACGTACCGTCAGATGTGGAGACTAAGGCAGCGGAAAGTCGCCCTCGGCCGCGAACATCAGGTGGGCGGTGACCATGAAGAAGACGCAGAAGGCGACGACCATCCCGCACAGCGCCAGTGCGCACCCGGTGCTCGCCGCGAGCTTGCCCCGTGCCGGGGCGTGGGCCGTGGCGTGCTCGGGGCGGTCTGGCGTGTAGAACACGGTGACGATGTCGCCCTCGACGATCGTCCCCGGCCCGTTCTTCTCCTCGAACCGGACGGGCCGGCCGTCGCGGGTGACGAACTCGTAGACGTGGTGCCGGGTCGTACTCACGGAGCTGCTGCCGCCTCCGCCACTGGTCGTCGTGTACGACCGCAGACACCGTGCCTCCGCCGTGAACCCGCTGTTCCAGGCCCGGCCGACCTGCCGCGAGCGCCCGGTCACGGAGACGGCGGCGAACACCGCGCCGGCGATGATGAACAAGGGCACGATGTAGAAGAAGACTTCCATGGACTCCCCCGAGGTCCGTGCTCCGGCCTGAGCGGCCGGTGTGCAGGGAACGTACCCGCCGGACCCGGGGGACTGTCTCAAGGGAAGCTCAGAGTTTCGGCATGGTCGTCCACGCGTAGAGGATGGCGATGACGGCCGCGCCTATGAAGATCAGCCCGAAGACGGTGCCCGCCTTGTCCTTGCCGGGCTGGGGCTCGGACGCGGTGGCCTTCTCCGGGTCGTGCGCCACGTAGTAGACGAGCACCTCGTCGCCGGCCTCGCGGTCCCGCGGCCCGTTGCTCTCCTTGAAGCGGACCGCGCGGCCGTCGCCGGTCGTGTAGTCGTACTCGTGCCACTGCACGCGCCGGGCCACGTTGTTGACCATCTGGGTCGTGGCCCAGGCACGCACCACTCGGGCTCGGGCGGTGAGCCCGCTCTCCCAGGCGGCCCGCCGCTCCTTACTCCGCCGGACGAGCGCGAACCCGCCCCAGACCAGCAGGGCGATCATGAGCGGCATGACGATGTTGAAGAAGGCGTCCATGAGACGCGGACCCTACCGCGCGGGCCCGGGGCGCCGGTCGGAAGGTGATCAGAAGGTGACGTCCGAGCAGGCGTAGAACGCGTTGCCCGTGTCGGCGATCGTCCAGACCGCGACGACGACGTGGTGGCCGGTGAGGCCGGAGGGGAGTCTGCCGCTGTGGGAGAGGGTGGCGGGCGGGCGCTGTCCGCCGTAGGGGACGGTCAGGAACGGGGTGAGGGTGAGGTCGGCGCGGGCCAGGTTGTGGTTCTGGTTCCAGCCCTGTTTGGTGACGTAGTACCGGAAGTCGGTGGTGGCGTGCATCGCGGTGAACTGCCAGCGGAAGGTGTAGTTCTGGCCGCCGGTGACGCGGGTGGTCGGCCAGGCGCCGCCGGACGGGGTGCGCGGGCCGTCGAGCTGGGCGAAGCGGGTGTTGTTGCCGGAACAGATCCGGCCGTCGGCCGCTCCGGAGGCGGGGAAGCCCTTGGGTCCCTCGACGCTCTGCGGCTCCCACTGGATGTCGCCGCAGTTGGTCACCGAGCCGTTCTGGCACAGCTTCTGCCTGCTGACGGGGAGGTCGGTGTAGCCGTGGCCGCTCGCGCCGCCGACGGAGAGCGCGAAGGCCCCCGCCGTGGTGAGCCCGAGCGCGGCGGCGTACCACTTGGTCTTTTTGCGCATGCTGCCGCTCCTGGAGAACGTGTGGGGAGTTCCGTGAGCCGTGCAGGTCTAGACCAAGCCTCAGATTATGACCAGCTGTTGAGCATGTCCATACCAATCACGCGCCGCCTTCCCCCCGCCCCGCGCAGAACGCCACCGTCAAGTCCTTCACCAGCACCTTGCGTTCGTAGTCGTCCAGCTCCACAAGGCCCCGCATGGTCAGCCGCGTCACCGTGTCCTCCACCGAGTCGACCACCGAGGTGAGCACGCTCGCCCGGTGCTGCGCGTCCAGCGCGGCGATACGGCGGCGGTGCATCGCCGGGGCGACCTCCGGGGCGTACTCCGCCCGGACCGGCCGCACCGAGAACATCTCCAGGCCGACCGCCCCCGCGTCCGCCGCCACCAGCCGGGTCAGCGCCTCCCCCGTCGCGTCCGCGGAGGCCCGCGCGCTCCCCGGCATCTCCACCGGCACCCGGGCGAGCGCCGCCTCGACGCACTCGCGCAGGTACGTCTCATGGTCCTCGACCCCGAGCGTCGCCCGCGCGGTGTCCCGCACCCGCCACACCACGAGGACCACCACCCGCAGCGCCACCCCGTTGCCGTCGGCGGCCGGCATCGGCTCACTGCGCCAGTGCCGCAGCCGCACGTCGACCCGCTGCCGCAGCAGCAGCGGGTTCACCCACAGCAGGCCGGTGCGCCGGACCGTGCCCCGGTAGCGGCCGAAGAGATCGAGCACCCAGGCCCGCCCGGTGCGGCCCCGCGCCAGACCGCCGAACCCGAACAGCCCGAGCGCGGCCGCCCCCACGTACGTCGCCCACTGCACCGGGCCGAGCCCCACCCCCGCGGTGGCCGGCAGCCGCAGCGCCTCCACCGCGAGCGGCGGCAGCGCGCCCGCCCACCACGACGTGGCCACACAGCCGGCCACCCCACAGCTCCCGGCCAGCAGCCCCACCGCCCCCGGCAGCACCCGCGCGGGCCGCTCCACCAGCGCCGGGTCGACCTCGGCCACCGTCCGCGCCGGCGCCTGGACCGGTCGCCGCAACCGCGGCTGTTCACCCGTGCCCTGCCGGCGCCCCACCACGGCCGGGCCGAGCGGCACCGGGTCCGGCTGGTCGGGGTCGTCGCGGAACAGCAGATGCACGGGGATCTCGGTGGTCACCTCGTTGTGGATGAGCCGGGCCGTCCGGGACGGTCCCTCGGGCTCCGGGGTCGGTGCAGTGGTCGTACTCATCGCGTGCCTCCAGCCTCCGCGCCAGATGCGTCAGGTGCGTCAGGAAAAGAGCCGCCGCCAGGTCTCCGGGCCCGGGTAGCCGTCCGCCGCGCCACCGCGCCAGCCCTGGGCACGCTGGAACGCCTCGACGGCCCGTCGGTCCGCCTCGCCCCAGCGGGGTCCCGGGTCTGTCGGGTAGTGCCTGCCGAATCCCTTCCTCACCAGCTGCCTGCCCAGCTGGGTGACGTGCGCGTTCTCGGCGCCCGGCCGGAACACGGCCCGCCCGGGGTAGGCCGGGACCGTGCCGGACGGTTCCGTCGGCCCCGCCGCTCCGGTCGTGGCGGCGCGCCCCTTGCCGGTGACCAGCAGCGCCCAGGTCCGCGGCCCCGGCAGCCCGTCCGCGTCGGCGCCCCGCCAGCCCTGGGCCAGCTGGAAGGCCCGGGTGGCCCGCCGGTCCGCGTCCGACCAGCGCGAGCCGGGACGTCGGCCGTAGGAGGAACCGGCGCCGCGCGCGACGAGCATCCGGCCGAGCTGGGCGACGTACGCGTTGTCCGCCCCGGGACCGAAGGCCGCGGGGCCCGGGTACAGCACGTGCGGGGTGCCACCGGCCGGCTTGGGGGCGCTTGCCGCCGACTCCCGCGCCGCCGTCTCCGTCGTGAGGTACTTGTAGCGGTAGGGGACGTAGCGGTTGGCGTTGCTCCAGTAGGCGTAGGGCGTGGCCAGCGTGCGCGTGTGCGGGCGGGTCTGCTCGTAGGCCGCGTAGGTGGTGTGCGTGCCGTTGGTCCAGCCGCCGAAGAGGACGACGTGCGAGCCGTTCTGGGGGTTCGCCGGATTGTGGAAGAGCAGCATGTCGCCGGGTTGGAGTTCCTCCTTGGAAATCCGGTCGCCGAACCTGTGGAGACTGCCCGTCCATTCGTTGCCCGGCAGGTTCCACGCCATCGACACGAAGCCCGAGCAGTCCTGGCGGTACCCGTCGGACCAGTAGGCGCTCATGCGATAGGGCACCTTCGCCCTGACCCACCTCCTGGCCCGGTCGATGATCTCCGTACGGGTCGTCGGAGGCGGCTTGGCCGAGTCCGTCGGCTGGGTCTGCGTCCCGGCCGCCCCGTGCAGCGGGGCCGCGCCGCCCTGCGGGGTCTCGGGATCGTCATCTGCGGGAACGCCGGGCCGGACGGGGCCGTGCGGGGCGGCGAGCGCCGGTACGGCGTGGCCCGCGCCGAGCGCCGTGGAGGCGGCGGCCGCGACGATCAGGGTCCGGTGGACGGCGGCGCGGCCGACCGGGGAGGACGGCGGAAGGGCGCGGTGCCGGAGAGCGCATCCGGGGCAGTCACAGTCGCTCACGGGGTCGAATTCCTCGAACACCGGAGTCTCCATGCGATTCCCCTCACACTTCGGGTGGAAATGTCCGCGCCTGTACACGTTCGCCAGTTTCGCAACCGTCTTCGTCAGGCGCATGTTGACGGTCCGAATGATGTACGGGGGGCGATGGTCAGGAGCACTTCCAGAGGTCCGGTAGAGTTACGACGTCAGCAGGCGCCGCTAGCTCAGTTGGTTAGAGCAGCTGACTCTTAATCAGCGGGTCCGGGGTTCGAGTCCCTGGCGGCGCACAGACAGGACGGGCTCCTCGTACGACGAGGGGCCCGTTCCGCGTTTGGTGGACGTACCGCAGGATCCGAAGGTCACCTGCCGGCAGCGCCGGGAGATCGTCGACGCCGTTCGGTCGGGCGACTCCGTTCGAGCGGAGAACGCCATAAGGGACCACTTCGATCACATTCGTGCACGACTGTCCACTACCGTCCACAAGGCAGATACAAGGCCCCCACACGCGCAACAATGAGCGCGTATGGCCGGTAAACACCGCGTTTCGCGTCTTGCGATCATGCCGGACACCGTAGAACCCTGGTGTCAAAGTGCTGCGGTTTCGCGGCAGTTGGGGGTATGCATCCGGTTGCGCGACTTGCGGGGAGAGGGGCCCCGTTCGCGAACAAGATGCCGAGCGGGGCATCCGCAACCGGAAAGTCGCCCTTCCATGTCTTCAGGGAGGAATGGCATGGAACGTGCGGCTTTACCGATGAGACGCCTGTGAGAGCCGGGGGGCCGCGACAGGCGTGGAAAGACAACGACGACACGCGGGTGACCCGCGTGTGGGGGGATGACTCATGACGTCGACGCCGACGGGCGCCCGGCACCACCACGACCCGTCACCAACGAGGCAGCTCAGGACGGACACGCACCGGACCGGGGGGACCGGGTCGTTCCGCCGAATCAGCAAGACGCTGCCGAGATACGACTACGAGCACTACAGCCGACTGGCGGGACCCCTCACCCAGCCCGACCCGAACAAGCCCTACAAGGTGCGCTACCGCTCGCTGCTCTCCCAGGAGCCGCACCGGATCCGGGCCGCGCTCATGCTGGGCGCCGCGCCCCTGCTCTCGCTGGTCCTGCTCGGCTGGCTGCTGCAGCCGGAGCACTGGACCCGACGGGACTACCCGGCCTTCGACTGGCTGCCCGCACTCGACATGGTGATGCTGGTCGCGATCGGCCTGATCGAGTTCTTCCGCTGCATGAACGTGCTGTCCAACGCGCACGCCACCCTGGTCGCCCGCGACCCGGTCCCGGTGGTCCCGGAGACCGGCACGAAAGTCGCCTTCCTGACCTCCTTCGTGCCCGGCAAGGAACCGCTGGAGATGGTGACGAAGACCCTGGAGGCCGCCGTCCGGCTGCGCCACCGGGGCCTTCTGCACGTCTGGCTCCTCGACGAGGGCAACGACCCCGAGGTGAAGGCGGTCTGCGAGCGGCTCGGCGTGCGCCACTTCTCCCGCAAGGGCATCGAGAAGTGGAACCGCCCCTCGGGCCCGCACCGCGCCAAGACCAAGCACGGCAACTACAACGCCTGGCTCGACGCGCACGGCGACGACTACGACTACTTCGCCTCCGTCGACACCGACCACGTGCCGCTGCCCAACTACCTGGAGCGGATGCTCGGCTTCTTCCGCGACCCCGACGTCGGCTTCGTCATCGGCCCGCAGGTCTACGGCAACTACGACACCTTCGTCACCAAGGCCGCCGAGTCCCAGCAGTTCCTCTTCCACGCCCTCATCCAGCGGGCGGGCAACTTCTACGGCGCCCCCATGTTCGTGGGCACCTCGAACGCCGTACGCATCAAGGCGCTCAAGCAGATCGGCGGGCTGTACGACTCGATCACCGAGGACATGGCGACCGGCTTCGAGATCCACCGGCACCGCAACCCGGCCACCGGGAAGAAGTGGCGGTCGGTGTACACGCCGGACGTGCTCGCGGTGGGCGAGGGCCCGAACGCCTGGACGGACTTCTTCACCCAGCAGCTGCGCTGGTCGCGGGGCACCTACGAGACCATCCTCAAGCAGTACTGGAAGGGCTGGTACTCGCTGCCGCCCGGCAAGCTCTTCAACTACACGATGATGATCATCTTCTATCCGATGTCGGCCCTCAACTGGATCCTCGCGGCGCTGAGCTGCGCCCTGTTCCTGGGCCTGGGCGCCTCCGGCGTCAACATCGACCCGACGGTCTGGCTGATGCTCTACGGCAACGCCTCCGCGCTCCAGATCGGCCTGTACATCTGGAACCGACGGCACAACGTCTCCCCGCACGAGCCGGAGGGCTCGGGCGGTGTGGCGGGCATGGTCATGTCGGCGCTGTCCGCGCCGATCTACGCCCGCTCGCTGATGGACGCGGTGCTGCGGCGCAAGAGCAAGTTCGTGGTGACGCCGAAGGGCGACTCCGCCTCCCCGGACACCCTGTTCGGGACCTTCCGGATCCACCTGTTCTTCATCACGGTCTTCGGCGCGTCCATCACCGCCGGATTCACCCTCGGGCACGCCCACCCCGCGATGATCACCTGGGCCTCCTTCGCCCTGCTGATCACCGCCTCGCCGATCTTCGCCTGGCGGTGGACACTGCGCGAGGCACGCAAGCGGCCCGCGACGCCCGGACCGGACCCGGACCGGGGGCCGCAGGACGCGGTGCCGGTGGGCGCCACCACCGGGGCCGTGCCGTACGCGCCGCACGGTCACGCGCCCGCGCGCAAGCCGAGTTGGGCCTCCTCGGGTGGCTCTCCCGACGCGCACGGGACCGGTGACCAGACCATGCAGATCGCCCTCGGCGGACTCGGAGGGCGCAAGGAATGACGGAGGGAGCCGGCCGCCGCCGTGCCCGTCGACTCGCGATCGGCACGGCGGTGGTTCTCGCACTGGCCGGAATGAACGGCCCGTGGGTGTACCGCTTCAGCACGGAGCAGTACCACCAGTACAAGATCAACAGGCCGGAGTACAAGGCCGAGAACGGCCACTGGGAGATCGTCGAGTTCCCCGAGGAGTACCGCCAGAACACCATCCACGCGGCGCTCCTGCACACCGGCAAGCTCCTGCTGGTCGCGGGCTCCGGCAACAACCAGGACAACTTCGACGCCAAGCGGTTCGACACCCGGATCTGGGACCCGGTGAACGGCACCATCAAGAAGGTGCCCACCCCGAAGGACCTGTTCTGCACCGGCCACACCCAGCTCGCCAACGGCAATCTGCTGATCGCGGGCGGCACCAAGCGGTACGAGAAGCTGAAGGGTGACGTCACCAAGGCCGGCGGCCTGATGATCGTCCACAACGAGAACCCGGACAAGCCGATCACGCTGCCCGCCGGCACGAAGTTCAAGGGCAGGGAGAACGGCAGGACGTTCGTCTCCAAGGACCCGGTGGTCGTCGAGCGGGCGACGAAGAACTTCGACAAGAAGACCGGCAAGTTCCTCGGCAACACGCCCGGCCTCGGCCGTATCTACGTCGAGGCGCAGAAGCGCGGCGCGAAGTACGAGACCGGTACGCAGGACAACTACCGCATCCAGGGCCTGACCGGCGTCGACGCCCGCAACACCTACGGCATCGCACAGAAGCTCGCGCTCGACAAGAAGGACTTCCAGGGGATCAGGGACGCCTTCGAGTTCGATCCGGTCGCCGAGAAGTACATCAAGGTCGATCCGATGAAGGAGGCCCGCTGGTATCCGACGCTGACGACCCTGAGCGACGGAAAGGTCCTCAGCGTCTCGGGTCTCGACGACATCGGGCAGCTGGTGCCCGGAAAGAACGAGGTCTTCGACCCGAAGGCGCGGACGTGGACGTACACGCCGAAGGAACGTCAGTTCCCCACCTACCCGGCGCTGTTCCTGATGCAGAACGGCAAGATCTTCTACTCGGGTTCCAACGCCGGGTACGGGCCGGACGACGTGGGGCGCGAACCGGGGATCTGGGACGTGCGCAGCAACAGATTCACCAAGCTGCCCGGGCTCAGTGACCCCAAGCTGATGGAGACCTCCGGGACGGTGCTGCTGGCGCCGGCGCAGGACGAGCGGTTCATGGTGATCGGGGGTGGCGGGGTCGGCGAGTCCAGGCTGTCGAGCAGGAGGACGCGGATCGTCGACCTCAAGGCGGACGGTCCGCGGTTCGTGGACGGGCCGTCCCTGGCGGAGGGGACCCGCTACCCGCAGGCGTCGGTGCTGCCCGACGACACGGTTCTGGTCTCGGGCGGCTCCGAGGACTACCGGGGACGCGGCGACTCCAACATCCTCCAGGCCCGGATCTACCACCCGGACACGAACACCTTCGACCGCGTCGCCGACCCGCTCGTGGGACGGAACTACCACTCCGGGTCGATCCTGCTGCCGGACGGCCGGGTGATGTTCTTCGGGTCCGACTCGCTGTACGGCGACGCGGCGAACACGAAGCCGGGCAAGTTCGAACAGCGGATCGAGATCTACACGCCGCCCTATCTGTACCGGGATTCCCGGCCGTCGCTGTCCGGGGGACCGAAGACGATTCCTCGGGGTGGGACGGGGACGTTCACTTCGCGTCAGGCGTCGTCCATCAGGAAGGTACGGCTGATGCGGCCGAGCGCGTCCACCCATGTGACGGATGTGGATCAGCGCTCCATCGCGCTGGACTACACGGTGGCCGGCGACAAGGTGACGGTCACCGTCCCGAAGAACAGGAATCTGGTGCAGGGCGGCTGGTACATGCTGTTCGCGGACGACGACCGGGGGACGCCCAGTGAGGCGCGGTGGGTTCGGGTGCCGTAGCGCTCCCGCGGGGCCGCGTTCGGGTGCGGGAGCGCTGTGGCTTGTCGCGCCCACGTGGCGGAGCCGCAATCGACGCCGCCCCGCTCCCTTATGGGTGTGAAGCCTTTGCGAGCTTCATGGCGTAGGCGGGCCACCACTGGCCCGCCTTCGGGCCGCCCTTGCACTCGCCGTCGGACTCGCCGGGGCGTTTGATCCAGAGGTAGGCGTCCACCGAAGGGTCCGCGGTGTCGGTGGTGGGGGTCTCGCCCAGGGCCCGGTCCGGGGGGTTGCACCAGCGTTCGTCCTGGTCGCCGCCCGTGTAGGGGCCGTTGCCGTTGCGGCTGGTGTCGATGACGAAGTGTTTGCCGCCGACCTTCGCGGAGAGTTCCTTGCCGTAGGCGATGGAGTCCTCGGTGGAGTAGAAGTTGGAGACGTTGACGGCGAATCCGTCGGCCTGCTCGATGCCCGCGCGTCGCAGCGGGTCGTGGATGCGGTCGGGGGCGTTCCAGCCGGCGTTCCCGGCGTCGATGTAGACCTTCGTGTTCTTCAGCGCCTTGAGCGTGGTGACCGCGCCGTCCAGCAGGTTGAAGCGCTCCTCGTGGAACGCGTCCTGGGTGCAGCCGTCGACCAGGTGCAGCACGGCGTCCGGTTCCAGGATCACCGTGGCGGGGCGGTCGCCGATGCCCCTGGCGACGCCGTCGATCCAGGCGCGGTAGGCGTTGCCGTCGGCGGCGCCGCCCTGCGAGTACTGGCCGCAGTCGCGGTGCGGGATGTTGTAGAGGACGAGGAGCGCGGTGCGGCCGGCCTTGTCGGCGGCCTCGGTGAAGCCGCGAGCCTCCTGCTCCGGGTTCTCCGGGCCGATCCACTCGCCGGTCGGCTGCTCGGCGATCTTGCGGATCTGCTCGGCGTCCGACTTCTCGCCGGTCTTCTCGTACGCGGCGACCTGCTGTGCCGCGGTTCCGTCCGGGTTCACCCAGAACGGGTCGGTCCCCTTGGGCTGCTGGGTGATCCGGGCCCCCTTCCCGGGCGGCTCGGGTTTCCCGTCCTTGCCCTCCCCCGCCGAGGAACACCCGGCGATCAGCAGCGCCGCCCCCAGCGCAGCCATGACCCCCCTGCTGACGTACATCCAACTCCCCCTAGGCTCACGCCAGTTCCACCATCAATCCTGACATACACCCAATCATGCCCAAGAGATCACCGAGGCGATGTCGAGGAGCTGTTACAGCGTGGGAGCCGTCGGACAGTGCCTTCGCCCGGACGCCCGTTCCCGTCGTTCAGACGCCCGTTCCCGTCAGGTACGCCGACACGATCACGTTGGCCGTGTAGCCGCCGCTCGCGCGGTCGAAGGTGCCCCCGCAGGTGATGAGTCGCAGTTCCGCCCGGCCCGGCCGGCGGGGACCGTAGGCACGCCGGGCGTCGAAGGGGTCACTGCCGACGACCTCGACGTCGTCGACGGTGAACTCGGCGATCCTGCCGTCGTCGCGGACCACACGGACCCGGTTGCCCGGGTGCAGAGTGCCGATCCTGTAGAAGACGGCGGGCCGGGTCTTCGTGTCGACATGGCCCACCATCAGCGCGGTACCGGCCGCCCCGGGCTTCACTCCGGCCGCGTACCAGGCCACGACGCCCGCCTGGTCGAAGGGCGGTGGGTCGATCGCGCCCCGCCCGTCCAGACCGCGTCCCACGACCGGCGCCTGCACGTTCAGGTCGGGGATGTCGACGCGCTGCGGCAGGGCGTCCGCCAGCGGCTCGGCTGCGGGCGGCAGCTCCGCCTGCCGGGGACGCCCGACCGTGGCCGCGTCTCCCGTGGTCGCCCCGGACCTCCCCTGCGGCAGGTCGGTCACCTCGCGGCCCCACAGCCAGAGCCCGAGCAGCAGTACCGCCCAGATCAGGCCGGTGAGCAGCCGCCCGGCAGCGGAGGAACGCTCGCCGTCGGACACCGGGGTCAGTCCGTCCCGTGGCCCCGGCGGGCGCTGCGCAGCGCGACGGCCACGGCGGCGACACCGGCGAGGACGAGGCCGGTCACCTCCTGGGCGGTACCGGGGCCGGCCGCGCGGGCGTCGGCCACGGAGGAGTCCCCGACGGAGGTGTCGGCCACGGACGAGGAGAGGTGAGCGGTGCCACCGCCGCCCGCGTGGACCGGGGCGACGGGAGAGGCGGGGGTGACGGGGTCGGAGAGGGGGGCTGCGTGGGGGCCGTGTCCGGAGGACCTGGTCGCGACGGTGAGGTGGCTCGTGACATCGGACGCCGCGCAGGTGATCCTGACCTCGTAGGTGCCGGGTCGGGCGGAGGTGCGGACCCGGGTCTCGCCGGAGAGGGCGTGACCCTCGGTTCCGGCCGGGGCGAGGTGCGCGTCCGTGACGAACGCGGCCGAGGCCGCGGTGGCCGTCGTGGCGGAGCAGTCGGCGACACGGAGGGTGACGTCGGCGCCGGGGGCGGGGGTCGAGGGGGTCACCGAGACGCCGTGCCCGTCCGCCGCGTACGCGGCCGGGGCCAGGGCGGCCACGGCGACGGCGGCACCCGCACAGAAGGTGACTTTCAGTGAACGCATCGTGAACCTCCAGCTCTCTGGAGACTCCCCCGCGCGGCCCGCCCCTGCATCCGCTGGGCCGGGCCACTGCTCCGTACGGGTTACACCAATCGGTCCAGTCGCACCGCTGAATGCCTAGATCCGGTCGACGAGGTCCGCGATCGAGTCGACGACCTTCGAAGGGCGGTACGGGAAGTTCTCGACTTGCCCGGGTGTCGTCAGGCCGGTGAGGACCAGGAAGGTCTGCATCCCGGCCTCCATACCGGCCAGCACGTCGGTGTCCATGCGGTCGCCGATCATCGCGCTGGTCTCGGAGTGCGCCCCGATCGCGTTGAGCCCGGTACGCATCATCAGCGGGTTCGGCTTGCCCGCGAAATACGGCTTCTTGCCGGTCGCCTTGGTGATCAACGCGGCGACGGCGCCGGTCGCGGGGAGCGGGCCCTCGGCGGAGGGGCCGGTCTCGTCCGGGTTGGTGCAGATGAAGCGGGCGCCGGCGTTGATGAGCCGTACCGCCTTCGTCATGGCCTCGAAGGAGTAGGTGCGGGTCTCTCCGAGGACCACGTAGTCGGGCTCGTGGTCGGTGAGGATGTAGCCGATGTCGTGCAGCGCGGTGGTCAGGCCCGCCTCGCCGATGACGTACGCCGAACCGCACGGCCGCTGGTCGTCCAGGAACTTCGCGGTGGCCAGGGCGGACGTCCAGATGTTCTCGATCGGCACGTCCAGGCCCATGCGGCGCAGCCGGGCGTGCAGGTCGCGCGGGGTGTAGATCGAGTTGTTGGTGAGGACGAGGAACGGCTTGCCGGACTCCCGCAGCTTCTTCAGGAAGGCGTCAGCGCCGGGGATCGGGATGCCCTCGTGGATGAGCACACCGTCCATGTCGGTGAGCCACGACTCAATGGGCCTGCGTTCTGCCATGTGCGGGATCTCCTGCCGTACGCCGTACTGCGTGGGCCCCAGCCTAGACATAGGCCCGATCTTGAGGGAATGCGGGGAATGCAGGGAAAGAAGGGGATGCGGGGAGTACGGGGAATACCCGGCGTACGGGTAATACCGGGTGTACGGGTAATACCGGGTGTACGGGGAATGTGCCTCATCAGCGCCGCCTGCGGGCCAGCAGCAGCAATCCGCCCACGAGGAGCAGGGCGAGGGTGGCGGTGATCGCACCGGCCGGTGTCGCGAGGCCGGTGCTGGCGAGCTCGTCGGCGAAGGGGAGCCGCCCGATCCGTTCGGAGGGCGTCGCCTCGGGCACGGGGGTGGCTTCGCCCTCGACGGTGAAGCGGTAGTCGTTCGACTGTCCCACCCAGTCCCCGTCCGCCTCGTGCCGCTGCACCACGGCCGCGTTGACGGTGATCTCGTTCGGCGCCGCGTCCGAGGTGAGCGCGAGCCGCACCTTCACACTGAGCGTCGCCCCCGGGCCCACGGTGAACCCGGGGAAGCCGTCGTCGAACGCGCCGACCAGCTCGTCCTGGTCGGTCGTCAGGAAGCGGACCGCGTGGGGCCGCTCCCCGTCGTAGAACTCCAGGCGCGGCTGCGAGGGCGCGAGCACCCGTTTCCCGTCGACCAGCACGACGACCGGGTGCACGCCGGAGCAGGTACGGGAGGTGGTGTTGGTGAGGTCCAGGTACCAGGTGCCGTAGCCGCCCCCGGCCTCGTAGGTGTCCGGCCCGCCGTGGATGCGGGTGGTGAGGGGGAAGTCCCGTGCGTCACCACCGGCGCAGGCGGGCACGTCACCCGCGTACGCGGGCGGCACGGACACGGGCAGGAGAAGGGCGGCTGCGGCCAGGCAGAGAGAGGCGGCAGGAGTGCACGGTCGCATAAACACATGAGCGTGGCGGAGAGTGGGGGCGCCGGGGAGGTGCCGGGCCGCCAAGGGGCTCGAATGGGGGGACGAATGCGCTCGTTCGGCGGTATGGAGGCGGCGGCAGGGCGGTGACGCCGTGGAGGACGGGCCGGCGGCCTACGCGGCCGGCTCAGCCGCGAGCCACCGCGCGCCCCCGGCCTACCCGTCCCCCCGCCCGAACAGCGGCCCCAGCAACAGCTGAGCCGCCCCCACCGCGACGCCCCACACCCCGCCGGAGGCAACGCGCACGGGCACCGGGCTCCACGTCGCCCCCTCCCGCCGAGCCAGTTCCTCGAGCACCCCCGCGACCCCCCGCACGAACCGCTCCGGCGCCTCCTCCACCGTCCGCCCGCCCAGCAGCACCAGATCGATGTCCAGCAGGGCCACCAGATTCGCCGTCCCCGTCCCCAGCACCCGCGCCGCCTCCTCCGCGTCCTGGCGCCCCATGGCCTGCAGACACAGCGCCTCTATGCAGCCCCGGTTCCCGCACGAACACACAGGGCCGTCCAGCTGGATCACCTGGTGCCCGAACTCCCCCGCCCCGGTCCGTGCCCCCCGGTGGAGCACCCCGCCGATCACCAGCCCGGCACCCAGCCCCGTACCGAGGTGCAGATAGGCGAAGGAGCCGCTCTCACCCGCCACGGCCAGCCCCAGCGCCGCCGCGTTCGTGTCCTTGTCGATCACCACCGGCACCCCCAGCCGCGGCGCCAACGCGTCCCGCAGCGGAAATCCGTCCCACTCGGGAAACCCGGTGACCCGGTGCAGCACTCCGCTCGCGTGGTCGAGCGGCCCGGGGAGCGCGACGCCGAGCCCGAGGAGCGACCCGTAGGCAGCCAGCGAGCCGGAGCCGGAGCCCAGGCCCCAGCCGGATCCCAGGCTCCAGCCGGAGTCCTCCGATCCCGGCTCGGAGTCGGCGGTGGGCCCGAGCACCTCCTCCACCAGCCCCTGCGCCTCCCGGGCCACGGCCGAGACGACCGCGTCCGCCCCCGCCCCGAGGTCCAGTGCGGCGCGCCGCTCCCCGACCACCGCCCCCGCGAGGTCGACGAGCACGGTGCGCAGCTCGTCCCGGTCCAGATGCACGCCCACCGCGTGCCCGGCCTCCGGCACCAGCTGCAACGTCGTGCGCGGCTTGCCCCCCGTGGACGCCCGGCGCCCCGCCTCCACCACCAGGCCGTCCTCCCGCAGCCGTCCCGTGATCTTGCTGACCGCCTGTGGGGTGAGTCCGGTGCGTTCGGCGAGTTCGAGCCGGCTGATGCCCAGCGGTCCCGCCGTACGCAGCAGATCGAGGACGAGCGCGGTGTTGTGACTGCGCATGGCGAACAGGTTCGCACCGACGGAAGAGCCCTTCATGCCCCCATTGTCCTCCTCACTTGCACTTTGGCAACAGCGTTGCGAAAGTGGAGGGCATGACTGGACGCAAGACCGCTGGTACCCCCCTCCGCGTGGGCCTCGTCGGCTACGGACTCGCCGGTTCCGTCTTCCACGCCCCGTTGATCGCCGCCACCGAGGGCCTCGTCCTCGACACCGTGGTCACCTCGAACCCGGAGCGGCAGCGGCAGGCCCGCGCCGAGTTCCCGGACGTCCGCGCGGTCGGCACGCCGGACGAGCTGTTCGACCGGGCCGGCGACCTGGACCTGATCGTGGTCGCGTCCCCGAACAAGACACATGTCCCGCTCGCCACCACCGCTCTCGAAGCCGGCCTCCCGGTCGTCGTCGACAAGCCGATCGCCGGTACGGCGGCCGAGGCACGCACTCTCGCGGCCCTCGCCGAGGATCGCGGCCTGCTGCTCTCGGTCTTCCAGAACCGCCGCTGGGACAACGACTTCCTGACCCTGCGGAGGCTGCTCGACGCGGGCGAACTGGGCGAGGTGTCCCGCTTCGAGTCCCGCTTCGAGCGCTGGCGGCCGCAGTTGAAGGGCGGCTGGCGGGAGTCCGGCGACCCGGCGGAGATCGGGGGCCTGCTCTACGACCTCGGCAGCCATGTCGTCGACCAGGCCCTGGTCCTCTTCGGTCCCGTCACCCATGTCTACGCCGAGTCCGACGTCCGCCGCCCCGGCGCCGAGGCCGACGACGACACCTTCATCGCGCTCACGCACGCCGGCGGCGTCCGCTCCCACCTGTACGTCTCCGCGACGACCCCCCAACTCGGCCCCCGCTTCCGGGTGCTGGGCTCGCGAGCGGGCTACGTCAAGTACGGCCTTGATCCGCAGGAGGCCGCGCTGCGGGAGGGGCAGCGACCCGGCACGGCGTCGGACTGGGGCACGGAGACGGAGGACCTGTGGGGCCGCGTCGGCGCCGGGGAGTCCCCGCTGACCGGCGGCGGCCGCCCGGAACCGACCCTCCCCGGCGACTACCCGGCCTACTATGCGGCCGTGGCCAAGGCACTGCTGGACGGCGGCCCCAACCCGGTGACCGCCCTGGAGGCGGCCGCCGCTCTCGACGTACTGGAGGCGGCCCGCCGTTCGGCGCACGAGGAAGTGGCGGTGAAGCTGTGATGAGCTCGCACGAACTGACCCCGAAGTTCCACCCGGAGATCACCCCGCCCCTGGAGGAGCTGGAAGCCCAGGAACGCCGGCTGGTCTTCCGCCAGTTCACCCACGACGACGCCTGGGCCCTCGGCTCGCTCCTCGTGGACCTGGCCCGCGAGCGGCAGGCGCCGCTCGCCATCGACATCCACCGCGCCGGCCAGCAGCTCTTCCATGCCGCCCTGCCGGGCTCGACCCCCGACAACGACGCCTGGATCGCCCGCAAGCGCCGGGTCGTGGAGCGCTACGGCTCCTCGTCGTACCTGGTCGGCGCTCGCTTCCGGGCCAAGGGCACGACGTTCGAGGACTCCTCGCGCCTCGACCCGGACGTGTACGCGGCCCACGGCGGCTCCTTCCCGATCCATGTCGAGGGCGTGGGCGTGATCGGCGCGGTCACGGTGTCCGGACTGCCTCAGTTGCAGGACCACCGGTTCGTGGTGGAGGCGCTGGAGGAGTTCCTGAAGGTGTAGGGCCAACGACAGGCTTCAGCGGGAATGATCGCCGGGCTCCCTCCTGTTGGCACGTGCTGTAGGCATGACGATCATGGGCACAGCGCCCCCTTCCGGAGGGACCGGTAACCGATGAGCAAGGCACTGAAGGAGACCGTCGGACGGTACGGCATCTGGAGCGTCGGTCTGCGTTCCGAGGACCCGGACCGCCGGGGCGAACTGAGCGAGGCCGCCGCCGAGCTGGAGGAGCTGGGTTACGGCGCCATCTGGCTGGGCGGCAACAGCGCGGCCGCGCACGCCGTCCCGCTCATCGAGGCGACCTCGCGCATCGCCGTCGGCACCAGCATCCAGAGCATCTGGCAGCACGAGGCCGCCGACAGCGCGGCCGCCTTCGCCGACCTGGAGAAGACCCACCCCGGCCGCTTCGTCCTGGGCATCGGGGTGAGCCACGCCCGGAGCGTGGAGCAGTACCGCCGCCCCTACTCCGCCCTGGTCTCCTACGTCGACGCCCTGGACGAGGCCGGCACGCCCGCCGACCGGCGCGTCCTGGCCGCCCTCGGCCCGAAGTCGCTGGAGCTGACCCGGGACCGGGCCGCCGGCACGATTCCCTACCTGGTCACCCCGGAGCACACCGCCCACGCCCGCGAGATCCTCGGCGAGGGCCCGCTCCTCGCACCCGAGCTCGGGGTCGTCCTGGAGACGGACCCGGCCCGCGCCCGCGCCCTGGCCCGCGAGTTCCTCGCGCTCTACCTCCCCCTGCCGAACTACACCAACAACTTCCTGCGCCACGGCTTCACCGAGGACGACCTGACCGACGGCGGCAGCGACCGCCTGGTCGACGCCCTCTTCGCCTGGGGCGACGAGACCCGGATCCGGGAGCGGATCACCACTTTCCAGCAGGCAGGCGCGGACCACCTGGCCCTCCAGGTGATCGACGGCGAGTCCCGGGATTCCCTCCCGACGGAAGCCTGGCGCACCTTGGCCTCGCTACTGGCGTAAGGGACAGCGCGCCCTGAAAGGGGCGCGGGGCTGTATCGATGTGCGGCTCCGCCGCGCGGGCGCGACAAGCCACCACGGCCCGCCGGCCACCAACGCACCGCAGCCCCCACCCCTCAGGCGTTTCCTGCAAGCTGGACGGCCGCCCCGGTCGGATAGAGCACCGCCCGCTCCACCGCACTCCACGTCGTACTGGTCACCACGTACAACGCGGCAGCCAACGGCACGACCGCCACGGTGACCAACGTGAAGAAGGACATGAACGGCATCAGCTTGCTGACCGCACCGAGCCCTGGCACCTGCTCACCGCCGTCGGCCACCGGCAGTGACCCGGCGCCGCCCGCGGCCATCGTCCGCTTCGTCCGCACGTAGTTGAAGCAGGCGACAGCGGCGACGATCACGAACAGTCCGAGGTACACGATCCCCGCCGCGCCGAACACACCCCCGTCGCTCAACGCGTCCGCCCAACGGTCACCGAGGGGTGCGGCGAACAGCTCGTGGGAGAGGAGCGCGTTGGCCTCACCGCCGATCGTCGTGCTGGAGAACAGGTGGTAGAGCAGGAAGAACGCGGGCAGCTGGAACAGGCTGGGCAGGCAGCCCGCCACCGGTGACACCTTCTCCTGCCGGTGCAGCTCGAGAATCGCCTTCTGCAGCCGCTCGGGACTCTTCACGTGCTTCTTGCGCAGCTCGGCGATCTTGGGCCGCAGCGCGGACTGGGCCCGCTGCCCGCGGGCGGCGGCCCGGGACAGGGGGTGCACCAGCAGCCGTACGAGCGCGGTGAACAGGACGATCGCGGCGGCGGCCGCGGAGGCGCCGAACAAGGGGCGGAGCAGCTCGGCGAGCTGCTCGACGAGGTGGGCGAAAACGGACATGGGTGAGCCCTCCAGGGGTCTCGTCGTGCCGAGAGAATGGGATGACGGCATGACGACCCGCGTGGGTCACGAACTGTCTCTGAGGGACTTACGTGCCTACGCGGTGATCGCCGGGAGGGCGTGTCCGGGTGCCCGGGGTCGTATTCGACCGCTCGCGTCTGGGTCGCGCTGGGGCAGGAACGCCGTACGGCGGGCACGGTCGCGTATCGCGGTGCGCACCCGGGTGGGCGGCACGGCGGGGGCGCTGCGGGAGCCGAGGAGGGAGCAGACGACGAGGGCGGAGCCGGCCGCGGCGGTCGCGGCGAGCGCGACGGTGGCGGTGAGGCTGCCGGTGTCGAGCAGCGCGGTCTGGAGGACGAGGAGCAGCAGCACGACGGCGGGACGCAGCCCCGCCCGGTCCTGGATCATCGACAGCTCCCCCTCTCGCACACGCACGCCCCCGAACGGCCGTGCGGCCGTCGTTACTCGGTTATACCTGAAGCAGCTCGACGGTGCGCAATGACCTACACCTCACAACGTCCCGTTCCGGCGCGACAGTTCCCGCACGCTCACCGTGGTCTCATCGACGTGAGCCTGGCCCACACCACCAGGCGGTACCGGGAGGTGTACTCGGGGGTGCAGGTGGTGAGCGTGAGGTAGTAGCCGGGCTCGCTGTAGCCGTAGGCGGGGTGGGTGGTGCTCCTCGGCACGCGCGCGAGGGTGGTGCCGTCCCGCGCGGAGGTGCGCGGGAGGGTCCGGTCGACGGCGTAGGTGTACACCGCGCCGCGCGTCTCCACCTCGACCGTGTCGCCCTTGCGGAGCCGGTTGACGTACCGGAAGGGCTCACCGTGCGTGTTCCGGTGCCCGGCGACCGCGAAATTGCCCGCCTGTCCGGGCTGTTGGGTGCCGGTGTAGTGGCCGACGTAGCCCTTGTCGAGAACGTGCCGCTTGCTGGTGCCCTCGGCGACGGGCACGCGGAGGTGGAGGCGGGGGATGGTGAGGATGGCGTAGGCGGAGGAGGCGTGGGGGGCGGCGGAGGTGCCGTCGCCGTCGTTCCCGTTGCCCCTACTGCCCTCGGACCGGCCGGTGCGGCCGGGGGTGGGATCGGGCGGCGCGGTGGACGTACGCGCGCGCGTGCCCCCTTCGGCGGACCGCCTACGGGCGGAACCGTCGCCGTCGGCGGGGACCGCCCACTGCTTCTCCAGCGCCTCGACGGTCCGCCCCGCACCCTGCTTGGCCTCCCGGTTGGTCCACCACACCTGATGGACGACGAAGAGCAGCAGAACCACCCCGGCCGTGACGAGGAGCTCCGCCCCGCTCCACAGCACGCGCCGGCGCAGGGCACGTCGCCGCCGGGTGCTGTGCCGTACGACGGGAACCCGCACGCGACGCCTCCCTTCCCAGGGACCGACGGCACGATAAGGGCCGGGCCGCGAGGTCTCCAGAGCCGCGCAGGGGCCACCCTCCCCGTCCCCGCCCCCTCGTCACTTCCTCCATAGGTTTGAGAAAGGGATGTCAGAACTCTCGACAACCTCACACGTCACACCCGATGCTTCGTGTCGGCCTGGACGGGACGCCAGGGCACGACGCCGGTTGGACGGCCGGCCGTCGGTCGAATCATCGAAGCGGAGAAGCCATGATCCGACGCAGAACCCTGCTGACGGCCACCGGCGGAGCGATCCTCGGGAGCGCGCTCGCCACCGGCACCGCGCACGCGGACGCCACGATCGCCGTCAACCCCGGCACGTCGTACGGCACCTGGGAGGGCTGGGGCACCTCCCTGGCCTGGTGGGGCAACGTCTTCGGCAACCGGGACGACTTCGCCGACATCTTCTTCACCACCAAGTCGGTGGCGTACGGCGGCAAGACACTCCCGGGCCTGGGCCTGAACATCGCCCGTTACAACCTGGGCGCGAGCAGTTGGAACTCCGTCGGCGGCCAGACCATGGTGGCCTCCCCCAACATCCCCGCCTTCAAGCAGATCGAGGCCTACTGGCAGGACTGGAACAACGAGGACCCGACGTCCTCGGCCTGGAACTGGTCGGCCGACGCCAAGCAGCGCGCGATGCTGGTGAAGGCGACGCAGCGGGGCGCGACCAGCGAGCTCTTCGCCAACTCCCCCGTGTGGTGGATGTGCAAGAACCACAACCCGTCGGGCGCCGCGGACGGCGGCAACAACCTCCAGACCTGGAACTACCGCCAACACGCCTCCCACCTGGCCGCGGTGGCCCTCTACGCCAAGAACAACTGGGGCGTGAACTTCGCGACGGTCGACCCCTTCAACGAGCCGAGCTCCAACTGGTGGACGGCGACGGGCACCCAGGAGGGCTGCCACATCGACTCGACGGTCCAGTCGGCCGTACTGCCGTACATGCGCAGCGAGCTGGACAAGCGCGGCCTGACCGGCGTGAAGATCTCCGCGTCCGACGAGACGAACTACGACACGGCCCGCTCGACCTGGAGCGCGTTCTCCTCCTCGACCAAGGCCCTGGTCAACCAGGTCAACGTGCACGGTTACCAGGGCTCGGGCGGCCGCCGCGACCTCCTCTACACAGACGTGGTGACGACGTCCGGCAAGAAGCTGTGGAACTCGGAGACCGGCGACAAGGACGCCACCGGCCTCACGATGGCGTCGAACCTCTGCTACGACTTCCGCTGGCTGCACCCCACGGCCTGGGTGTACTGGCAGGTCATGGACCCGACCACGGGCTGGGCGATGATCGCGTACGACCAGAACACGCTCCAGCCGACCACCGTCCAGACGAAGTACTACGTGATGGCCCAGTTCAGCCGCCACATCCGCCCCGGCATGAAGATCCTCGACACGGGCGTGAGCTACGCGGCGGCGGGCTACGACGCTACGGCGAAGCGCCTGGTCATAGTCGCCGTGAACACGTCCACCTCGGCCCAGACCCTGACCTTCGACCTCTCCCGCTTCTCGACGGTGACCGGCGGTACGGGCGGCCTGGTCCCCCGCTGGAACACGGTGACGACAGGCGGCGGCGACCTGTACACCCCCCGCTCGGACATCAAGCTGAACGGGAAGAGCGTGGCGGTGCCGTTCGCGGCGCAGTCGGTGCAGACGTTGCAGATCGACGGCGTGACCATCTAGCCGCTCGGCCCTGCCTCACCCACCGCGGTTCCCGCGCACGAGAACCCGGAGAACAGCCAGAATGATGGCGAAGCTGTTCACCTGTCCCCCCTCCGAGCCAACGCCAGACAGGCACAAGCCCCGCCGAGGAAAAGCACCGTGAGCACCTTCCCTTTACGCAGGCAATGACAGCTAACAACTGGCCTTCTCGGTCATTCATACGTTCACCCTGTTGGTCTCATGCGGGCTTTCGTGTACCCGGGTGTGCCTGCACGCAAGCACACCCGGGATATCACGTCTTATGTGAGGCCCTTCTGGTAGTTGCTGGACACGTATGTGCCTGCGGCGGCGCCGATGGCCGTGCGATAGGGCGTGGCGGCGACCGCGCCGGCCCGTCCGCCCATGACCGCTGCACCCGCCTCGCAGAGGCCGGTGATGCCGATGTCGGCTATGACGCCCGCGGTCGCTGCTTCGGCCGCGTCCTCGCCAAAGGACAGACCCGCGTACACGATCCCCGCCACCGAGAGTGCGCTGCCCGCGTTCTCGAAGACGTCGAGTGACAGCAGGCCGCTGGGATCAGTGCGATTGACGGGGGCGCCCTTGGCGAAGAGATAAGCGTTCGGTTTTTGCATTCCCCGATCACACCGGCTCTTGTGACAAGCCAGACAGACATGCACGCATCAACTCAGGGCACTTGGAAGGGCTTGCGCGGATCACACGGTGCAGTTGGCGAGGGGCCTCCTTACTCCGCGCAGCCTCCTGACGTCGTGGCACCCCGATCTCCAGTCGGCGTCGATGGGCCTCCGGCCTGCGCATACCTCACGCTTGTCACCCGCCCGCAGTACGGTGTCGTCCATGCGCCCCGACACGCCTGCCGAGAACCTCGACCACCCCGCCGAAGCGGCACGCCTGGAGCGGACCGCCGGCCTGTACCCCGAGGACGCCGAGGCCCTGCTCCTGCAGGCCGCGGCCCACCTGGAACTGTCCGGCGACCGCCCCGCAGCGACCGCACTCTACGACCGCCTGCTGTCCTCCGACGCCGAACTGGACGCCCCCCACCTGGTCCGAGCCCTCAAGGCCTCGAACCTCTGGGAGTACGGCCACGAGGCGGAGGCCCGCGCGATCATCGACGGCATCCGCGCCGCCGCCCCGCGCGACCCGGCCCCCTGGGTGATCGTCGCGGAGGCCCTGGAGTCCCACGACGAGCTGGAGGCGGCGCAGAAGACGTTCACGGAGGGCGCGGAACTGCTCATCCCGGAAGGCGCGGAGCCCCCGTACGCCACGCACGCGTTGCTGTTCGGCCGCCACAGGGTGCGGCGCATGCTCGGCATCGGCCACGACGAGTGGGACATGCTGGCCGACACGCTCCATTCGTCCCCTGTGTCGTTGGACGAGCTCCACGACCCGAAACGGGTGTGGTCCCTGGGCTCGGACAACCCCGCGGAACTGGAGGCGGAGATCTCCCGCCTCCGCGCCGAGCTGGGTACCTACCGGGAGGCCCTGTCCCGCCCGTTCCCGGTGGCCGTGCTGCACTGGCCGGCGGACGAACTGTCGGAGCTGGTGTCGGCGTATCCCTCGCTGGCTGCGGAGTACCCGTCGCACGAGGAGCACCTGGCGACGATAGAGGCGTCGCTGAGGGAGCTGTCGGCTTCCGGCACCCCGAACCTGGGCATCGTCACGGGGACGGTGCCTTCTTACGAGGCTTTCGCTGCTTCGGAGGGGACTTCACCGGCGGACAGTGACTTGCTCCCCCAGTACGCGACGACGCTGGCAGCACGGGGACGGGCCGTGGCTTGGCCACCGCAGAGGGGGGCGTCGTGTTGGTGCGGGTCGGGGCACGCGTACGCGGAGTGCCACGGCCTCACGGCCTGATCTCTCCTGAGAACGTAGGTACGGCCCGCCGGGAACTCCTGGCGGGCTTTCGGCTCACTGGCCCCAACAGGCCCTGCACCAAGACCCTCGGCCCGCGGAAGCACGACACTGGCCTAGTGACCAGAGTCGGAGAATTTCGGGTAGATCTCGCGAGCTGACTGGCGTGCTAGCGGCCGGATTCCAGCAAGCCGGCCCGGACCTGGCAGCCGTACGGCATCCGGCTGACGGCCGCCGATATGGCGAGGAATCTCCGACTACTAGAAGCGAGCGGCCTTACGGCGCCGAACAACGCCCTCCAGGCAACGAAACCCTCCAAGGACCGAGAACCGCAACCGCTACGCGCAAACTCAACGTCACACACCGGTGACGGGCCGAAATCACGCCAGAGTGCTCAGCGACCCTGCCCAGATAATGCATACAAAGGATGACACGCGAGGAATATCCATGGCCAAAGCTAGTGAGAAATAAGGGACCTATCACCCCTGTTCAGCATCCACCTCCCTCTATATCCAACTTTTGCAGTACGGTCACACTCTCCGTTTTGTTGTGTGTAAGGGGCTGCTACTTCGCGAAGCAGGCCCTGACCTGTGCATTTGAGGAAGCATGCCTTACAAGCCCAGCGCCGACTGGCAGTACGACGTCCCCACAACCGGCAGCAAGCGGCTCCCCCCGGCAGCCAGGTCTTTCGAATCACTCGCGCACCAGGGCTACGGCTTCGAGGCGGCCATCGCCGACCTGATCGACAACTCGATCGACGCAGGAGCTCAAAACGTCGTCGTGAGCTTCCTGCGGGACACCGGTGAGCACAGCAGCCGAGACCGCCTCGTCGGCCTTCTCGTCATCGACGACGGCCACGGCATGGACGACGCGGGCCTGGACACAGCAATGACCGTCGGCGGGCGTGAAAAGTACGCTGCCGACGCCCTTGGGCACTTCGGTGCCGGGCTGAAGGCAGCATCCCTGTCGCACGCCGCTGCGCTCACCGTGATCAGCCGGACCAAGCGCAGCCCGTCGACCGGCCGCCGCTGGCTCACCGCCCGCGCGCAGGCCGACTTCACCTGCGACATCGTCGATGCGACGTACTGTCAGAGCCTGGTCGACCGCTACGACGGGGTCATCGGCTGGCACGGCACGATCGTGCGCTGGGATCAGGTCCGCGCGTTCGAGACCATCACGGCCGGACAGACCGACCGCTACCTCAATGACGCGATCGAACGGCTTGAGACCCACCTCGGCCTCTACCTCCACCGCTTCCTCGCGCGCGACGGCTTCAACGTCGATATCGTCGTCGAGGATGTCCACACGCGTGAGGAGCTGGACCACCGGGGCGTGGAGCCCATCGACCCGTTCGGCTACCGGATCCCGGGCCGCCCCGGCTATCCCCGTACGTACGTCGCGCCCGTCGAAGGTGTCGGCGACGTCGCACTCACCGCGCACATATGGCCGCCCAAGTCACCGCTCGTCGCATACCGCGGCATCGGGCCGCTCGCCGAGCGTCAAGGCTTCTATCTTTACCGCAACGACCGGCTCGTCCAGGCCGGCGGCTGGAACGACACCCGGAGCTCAGAGGGCCACCTCGCCCTCGCCCGCATCGCCGTCGATCTGCCGCCCGAGCCCAACGACGTGTTCGCCCTGACCGTCAAGAAGGACGGTGTCCAGGTCACCCCGGCGTTCGCCCGAGGACTGGAGAAGGCAGCAGATAGCGCCACCGGCCACACCTTCACCGAGTACGTCCGCGAGGCTGAGGCGACCTACCGCGAGGCCGCCAAACGGCGTACCGAGGTCAAGCGCATGACCGTCATCCCGCCCGGCAAGGGCATCGACCCGAAGCTGAAGCGGACACTACGCGACGAACTTCCGCAGATGGAGGGGGATGACCCCATCACCTTCACCTGGGCCAAGCTAGACGTGCCACCCGATGTCGACTCCGCAGACCTGCTCTTCACGATCGACCACAAGGAACGCCTCGTGGTCCTCAACAAGGACTATCGGCATGCCTTCAACGGCGGCCGGCGCGGAGGCTCCAACGACGCCCCGGTCCTCAAGAGCCTTCTCTATCTGATGCTCAACGAGATCTTCCAGAAGGAGCGGGTCTGGGCCAACCAGACCGACAAAGTCGCCCTGTGGAACAGCGTGCTCGTCACCGCGGTACGGGCCGAACTCTCCCGCGCCGAGGGTTAGTCCACTCCTCTCCCCCGTATCCTTCCCGTACTCCCAGAGAGGCCGCCGAGCCGCCGTGACCACCGAGAACACGCCCCCTCTCGACCACCTCACCGACCTCCACGGCGAGGTTCTCGACGCGATGAGCCGGCGCGGCCCCAGGAACTTCGCCAAACTGGTCTTCGCCCTCGGCGACGCCGACGAACCAACAGACACGGACATATCCCACTTCCGCGATCGCATCCTGACCGCGGACCCCGGCGACGAACTGCTCGCTCTCTGGCGCCGCAAGCTCACCGCATGGGACTTCGAACAGTCCCCCGCGTGGTCGGCCACCACGCCTCGCACCCCGGAGCGCCGCGCCGAGGTCTACGACAAGCTCGCGTTCCACGCGGATCTACGCAAAGCGCTCGACGCGGCCGTCCCGGTCCACAAAGAACCGGGTCCTGTCACCATCAGCCGCGAGTTCCAGCCCTGGTACACCCGGGAGCAGGCGGCGAATCGCTCGTTCTACTGGACTTCGTACGAGCAGTTGCTGCGCCGCAAAGGCTGGAGCGACGCGGCGGTCTCCAGTCTGGACGAGGCCGCTCATGCGGTCGTGGAGCGGCTTGCCGACCCTACCCGTGACGACTCCTACGGTGCACGCGGACTCGTCGTGGGTTACGTACAGTCCGGCAAGACCGCCAACTTCACCGGCGTCACCGCCAAGGCCATCGACGCGGGCTACCGCCTGGTCATCGTCTTGGGCGGCACCCTGAACCTGCTGCGCGGCCAGACCCAGCGCCGGCTCGACATGGAACTGATCGGCCAGGAGAACATCCTGGGTGCCACCGATGCGAACGACCCGGACGCCCTGGTCGGCATCGACTACCAGGACGACGAGGACTGGCCCGCGAAGTTCGTCTCATTCGGCGCCCGTCCCTCCACGCTCGGCGCCTTCGACATCGAGCGTCTGACCTCTCGCGACCGTGACTACATGGCACTAGAACGCGGCATCAGCGCCCTGGAGTTCGAGAAGCCGGACCGCAGCCGCCCCCTGTACGACCCGGCGAACCTGCATGCGGCCCGCGCCCGCGTCATGGTCGTGAAAAAGAACAAGTCGGTGCTGGAGAAGCTGGTCAAGGACCTCAAGAAAATGGGCCCGATCCTCGGCGAGATACCAGCCCTGATCATCGACGACGAGTCGGACCAGGCCTCGGTCAACACGACGGACCCGAAGAAATGGGAGGCTGGCACCGTCACCCGCACCGCGATCAATGGCCAGATCAGCAAGCTTCTCAAGCTCCTGCCTCGCGCCCAGTACGTCGGCTACACCGCAACTCCCTTCGCCAACGTCTTCGTCGACCCGGGTGACGAGGAGGACATCTTCCCGCGCGACTTCCTGATCTCCCTCCCGCGCCCCACCGGCTACATGGGCGTACAGGACTTCCATGATCTGGACGGCGTCGAGAACGGCGAGGGCGAAGCCGAGAAGAAGCATGTCCGAGGCATCTACGACTCCACGGGCGACCGCCTCCAGGAGGCCATGGACGCCTTCGTCCTCACTGGCGCAATCAAGCTCTACCGAGTTGACCACGGCGTCCCCGAGGGCCCGTTCCGCCACCACACCATGCTGGTGCACGAGTCGGTCAGGATGGCCGAGCACGCTGCCCTCGCCCTGCGCATCAGCACGATGTGGCACAACGCGGCATACACGGGGCCGGAAGGCCATGCCCGCCTCGCCTCCCTCTTCGAGAAGGACTTCCACACGTACGCGGACGGCGCCTTGCCCACCCCAGCGACGTACGCGGACCTCAAGCGATACATCTCCCGCGCCCACCAGCTCATCACCAAGGGCGGCACCCCGGTCATAGTCGTCAACGGCGACAGCGAACGCGACTACGCCCAGCCCGATCTGGACTTCGACCGCACCCCGAACGTCTGGAAGATCCTCGTCGGCGGCACCAAACTCTCCCGCGGCTTCACGGTCGAGGGCCTGACGATCACGTACTACCGCCGCACGACCCAACAGGCCGACACCCTGATGCAGATGGGCCGATGGTTCGGCTTCCGCCTCGGCTACCGCGATCTCGTACGTCTCTACATCGGCCGTGAGGAGTCTCTCGGGCGCGGCCGCAACGCCAAGACCGTCGACCTGTACGAGGCCTTCGAGGCGATCTGCCGCGACGAGGAGCTCTTCCGCGCCGAACTGGCTCGCTACGCACCCTTGGTGGACGGCCGCCCTCAGGTCACGCCTGCTCAGGTCCCACCACTTGTGGCCCAGCACCTGCCGTGGGTGAAGCCGTCAGCCCGGAACAAGATGTTCAACGCGGAGTTGGTGGAGGTACGGTCGCCAGGTACGCCGATCGAACCGGCGGCGTACCCGCAGGACGCCAAGATGACGGCGCGGAACACCGAGCGCTGGAAGTCCGTCCTCGCGGCAGTCAGCGTGGCTCCGACAACTTGCCTGCTGCTGCCGGATGACACTTCACCGCTCTCCCGTAGCTTCCAGGCAGCTACCACGGTGGTCTCGCACGCCCAGCTCCTTTCCACCCTCAGCTCGCTGGAGTGGGAGGACGGCAACGTGCTCGCCCCGCACCTGACCTACCTGTCCCAGCTCGACGGACGCCTGGCCAAGGTCGACGACTGGCTGGTCATCGCTCCGCAGCGCACACAGCGCAACCGGATAGAGGCGGCCGTGCTGGGCCAGGGCCCCTTCTCCCTGTTCCGCCGAAGCCGCCAGTCCGGAAAGCTGTCCTTCGGCCGTATCTCGGGCCTGGAACATCGTTTGTACGCCCAGCAGTTGATCGACCGACCAGACTCCACTTCCGCTGGAGACAGCTCCCCCGTGCTAGGAGCGACTCGAGGTGTAGTCCTCCTGTATCCCGTCGTAGAAGCCACCCACGACGATGGAGTGAAGGCCGTTGCCGCGACGGGCACTGCGGCGGCGGACCGGGTCATCATGGCGTTCACCGTAATTCCGCCGAAGACAGCCATCGACACGAAACAGCGGCTCGTGCGCTTCCAGACAAGGGATTCCACTCGTCCGGATGCGGTTATCGTCAACGCGTCCTGAGGCGCCATGGCTCTATATGTAACGAATGACTCACTGACGGGGAGAGCATGCTTCCTTTCGAAGAGGCCGATATCAAGGCCGCTGCGTCGGTCGCCTTACAGCATGCGGCGGCCGGAGCGGACCCTGAACTCGACAAGGTATACGAGCACATCATGGCGCTCGACCCTACCGGCCGACGGTTCGCCAGGGTCCTTCGTGACACGATCGACCAGCTGCTCAACGGCGAGGTAACCGGACGCTACGACTGGAAGACGCTCTTTAAGACCGAAAAGACTCACGCGGGAACCCTGGTGGAGATCAATTTCCAGCGTGAGTTCAAGTTCGCGGACGGCAAGGCTATGGACTACCAGATCGCCGCCGTCGACGTCGACTGCAAGTACTCCCAGCAGTTCGGCGGCTGGATGATTCCGCCAGAAGCAGTGGGCCACCTCTGCCTGCTGGCTTGGGCGGACGACTACAAGTCCCTCTGGAGCGTCGGCCTCGTCCGGATACGCAACGAGTGGCTGAATACGGGGAACAACCGTGACCTCAAGCTCACGATCAAGGCGGGCCACCGGGACAAGATCAAATGGATCTGGCATGACGAGGACCTCCCCGAGAACGTGCTGCTCCACATGAATGCCGCAGACCGGGACGCCGTGTTCACAGCGAACTCGGGGCAGCGCCGATTGAACGAACTCTTCCGGCGCGCTCAGAAGCGACGCATCGGCCGAAACGTGGTGCGCACAGTGGCCCAGCAGAAGGACTACATGAAACGAGTCCGCGGCAACGGCGGCAGCCGGTCAGCGCTGAGGCCGGAGGGCATCCTCATCATGGGGGACTACGCCAGCCACCGCGAGATCGCCGGCCGGCTTGGCCTTCCCCTCCCCGAGGAAGGCGAATTCGTCAGCGCCCGGGTGACCCCCTCCGGACCCCAGCACGGGGATTCCCCGCGAGTATCCCTGGACGGGAAGGAATGGGTCCTCGCTCAGCCGGATGACCTGGTTGTACCCGCACCGGCTCTTCCTTCACACACCAGAGGAGACTGACGCTGGACGCGCCATCCATATTTGCCCGCCGCAGTACCCTATAAGCAAATAAAGAGTCTGATCGCCATGCTTGCCGCCAACTCTGCCCGGCTGATAGCTCACTACTGATGACTACACCGACCCCAGAACCAGATCCGTCCAAGGCCGCCTGGGTGCCGCCCGAGGGCTCTTGGGCGTCGTCCGCCGCACGCCGCCGCAACATGCAGGCGATCCGGAGCCGGGACACCACGCCGGAACGGCTTGTCCGCCGACTGGTCCACGCCCAAGGTCTGCGCTACCGAGTGGCGGCTCGCCCGCTGCCCGACCTCCGCCGCACCGCCGATATGGTCTTCCGGCCCGCGAAAGTAGCCGTCTTCATCGATGGGTGCTACTGGCACGGCTGCCCTGAACATTACGTTTCCCCAAGGACTAATCCCGGCTACTGGTCCGAAAAAGTGGCCCGGAACATGACCCGGGACCGCGATACGGACGAGCGCCTGCGGGCAGCCGGCTGGCTTGTCCTGCGCTTCTGGGAGCACGAGTCAGCGGAAGTAAGCAGTGCAGCGATCTGCCAGGCGGTGATATCCAGGCGTCCGGCCTCTCGTGCCGGCAAGGCAGACACCGCTACAGAGCCAGGGACATCTTGAGTACCCGCCGGGCCATGATGCTGTCTTCGATCCTCAGAAACTCATAGGCGATCTCCGCCAGCTGGCGCCCATCGCGTCCGGTCTGCGCGTAGCGGAGAATCACGTCTGCCTCGGAACTCAGCCCGCATGCCTGGCATGCGGCCACCGCGTGAGCCACTTCGGCCGGCTCGCTGGTCACGCCCACGTGTCTCAGGATGCCGGCAACATCCTCGGCCCTTCGGTTCTGCTTCATGTCCAGCAGGGTCAGCGCGGTGGGCCACTGACCTTGCGCGTGTTGCCGGTCCCCCTGCGCTCGGGGGACCGGCAACACGGTGCGCTCGCAGTTCGCACACAAAGCCGCCGGCGGTTCGCATGCCTTGACCAGAAGGTTCTCAAGCTCTTCCCAGGTGATGGGCATGGAGGCGTCGCTTGTCCTCGCGACTGCCTCGGCCAGTTCGTAGAGTCCGCGGATCACCTCACGCTTGGGCTTGTGTATGCGCGCGTTGAGCAGGTCGGAGAGCGCGCTCGCCGAGGTGTCGCAGCCGCGGTCCCGCCTCGCCAGTTCCTGGTGTATCTCCCTCAGAGAGAGGTCGACCACTCTCAGCAAGCCGCGCACGGCCCTGGCCAGAGCCTGTCTCTCGTCCGGTATTCCAGCATCCAGTTCTTTGAAGCGACCCGGTCGCGGCACGCCAGCTCCTTCTGTCCCACCCCATCAAAGCTTTGACGACAGTGTGCCTCTGCCCATCCCCAACTGGCCCCTCAGTTTTGTCCGGATGCTCATCCGGACACCCAGACACTTCGCTTTCAGACGGACTTGATGTTCCGTTGTGTCTTGCGGGCCACTGTCAGGCACCAACTGTCCTGACACGCAGTCGGGCTGGCCCGCTCAGGCTCTGCGAGGTGCAGATGAGCACGGCCTTGCCTTCTTGGCAGGACAGCAAACTGGGCACGATGAAGCGCGCCGCTCTCTGGCTCGTCCAGGTGGTTGGCGAGGGAAACGTCTTCACCAAGACGGAACTCCGTGACGCCTTTCCGGATGTGGCGCAGATCGACCGCCGCATGCGGGATCTCCGCGACTTCGGATGGAAGATCGACACCAAGCGCGAGGACATCGACCTCGACGCGAACGAACAGCGCTACGTCCAGCGCGGCGAAGCCGTCTGGGAGCCCGGCCGCGGCACTCGTCCGAAGAACGCGATCACGGTGAACCAGCGCCGGGAGCTGCTGGCCACCTACAACCACAAGTGCAGTTCGTGTGGGGCCACTCCCGGGGACACGTACACCGACTCGGAAGTCACCGCTCAGCTCGATGTGGCCAAGCGTGAGGTCCGGCTGCCGAACGGCACGAAGGCTCAGCAGTACGTCGTCGAGTGCAACCGGTGCCGGGTCGGCGGTATCGGTTCCACGTACGATGTGCCGGCGCTGCTCTCGGAGGCCTCCGCGCTCCCTTCCTTCGAACTCGACATCCTGAAGTCCTGGATCAGCCAGGATGCCCGGACCTTCAGTTCAGTGGAGGATGTCTGGGCGAAGTACCGGGCACTGCCGGCTGAGGCACGCGAAGCCTTTCGCGAAGGCTTGAGTTAGGCGCCCGCAGGCCCTTTGCCGACGCTCGCGCCATTGTTCCCACAGGTCATTCCAGCTACGAGAGGTACCCATGCCGACGGACTTCGGCGTCCCCCCGATCGCGGATGAGAACCGCGCCAAAGTCGAACAGCGGCTCCAGGATGTGCGTGCAGGTGGCGCAGTTCCTGAAACGCTCCGCGTGGAGTTCCGGGGCAGCCCTATCCACGTCGAAGTTATCGACATGCCCGTGGACGAGCTCTACTACAACCCCGCCACCCACAGAATCAATGCGCAGCGCGCTTATGACCCCGTGCAGGAAGAGGCACTGACGAAGGACCACTGGTCAGACGCCGGCCAGAGGTATCTGCACCATCTGCTGACCGCCATGCCGTCTGACCCGCGCCAGCGCGATCCGGACTTCGACAAACTGAAGGAGAGCCTGCGCGACCATCGGCAGAACGAGCCGGGTCTCATCTCCCGTGAAGGCGTTCTCGTCAACGGCAACACCCGCAGGGCCGCTCTCAAGGAGCTGGGTGTCCAGTCCATCCGCGTGGGTGTTCTACCGCCCAGCTGCACCTGGGACGATATCCGCTCCGTCGAACTGTCGTTGCAGCTCAGGCCAGACCGGCGGCGCGAGTACTCCTACATCAACCAGCTCATGGCTATTGAGGAACAGATTGTCCAGGGGCAGCCCCCCGCCGCCATCGCCAAGTTGTTCCACACTTCAACGCCGGCGCTAGAACGGGACACATGGGTTCTGGGGCAGCTACGTGACCTGGTCAAGCGCAGCGAACACGGCCAGGTCAAACTGCGTCTCATGGACTTCGAGGACGCCAAGGAGAGCTTCGCCGAGCTCTACCGGACCTATGCAAAGGAGAAGACCAGGAACAAGGAGGCGGCCGACACCCTTCTCGAATACCGGCTGGCAGCGATTGTCCTCGATTTCGCCAAGACCGACATTCGTAGCATCCGCACCGACTTCCGGGAAAAATACCTAGAACGTTACTTGCCTGAAGGGGCCACCATAGTGGCCCCAGAGGCCCCCAAGGCGGTTTCTATCCCCGGCCTCAATCGTTCCGTGCCGGCACCGAGTTCCGAAACAGCCGGGGCCCGTGCGCTCACTGACACGCTCCTCAGGGCGAAGGCCACGCAGAAGTCTGTCTCCACCGCGACCGCCGAAGAACTCGCCGCCGCCAACAGCTCCATGTCTTCGCTCCGAGACGCCTTCGAGGAATCGATCCAGGACGCTCACAAGGCGAACCGCGATCGAAAGAAGCGGCTTGCAGCCCCTGATCGTGTCAGCGCGGCAGTTAAGGAACTTCAGCAGTGCGTCACAGACCTGGCGCTGGCGCGGGGCAACAACAGCCTGGACGAAGGAGCCTTCGATGACGCTCTGCTCACGCTCAGGCAAGCGCTGACGAAGGTGTCTGCCGAAGCGTCAAAGAGCATCCATCTTCCAGGGGAGGGCCTGTCGTGGCTGCGTGAGGCTATGGCAGACGAGCGATGACGCACTCTGGCCTCCCCTCTCTCCGGATCACCTTCGACATCACTAGGACGCGTGCGCTACTCCGTGCCCGACCAGGATTGGAAGGGGACTTTGGGATGCTGGCCACCCGGCTGACTCCGGGTGGCCAGCGCGGCCCGCTGACCTCGGATGCCGACCTGGACAGTTTTCTCTTCTCCATCGGCGAGCTGGCCAACTGGCCCCACACTGACGTCGAGTGGGAACCTGCGCTGGCCAGCCTGGTCACCGGCGTCCTTGATGACTCCGAGACCGTGCAGACCAGGCTCAGCTTTTCGCCCACCAGCTCTGAGCAGGTACGGCTCGCACCGGATGATGCGCCCGCCCTGCTGGGTGCGGGCTGGCAGGCAGACCTCACTTCGTTCCAGCTGCGGGACATCGGGGAACTGCTGTCCTTGGGCCACGGCGCAAACTTCAGCGTCCCCGGCGCCGGCAAGACGCGCACAGCACTGGCGGTGTTCAGCGCCCTGCGGGAGCGAGGAGAAGTCAAGCGCCTTCTCGTCGTATGCCCCAAGCCGGCCTACGAAGCATGGCAATTCGAAGGTGAGGTCTGCTTTAAGGAACCACTGCTGACCTCGGTCATGGACGCCGGCTTCCCTGATCCAGAAGCCGATGTCGTCCTGGTCAATTACGAACGTCTGGCTGGTTCCGTCGGTCACCTGTCAGAGTGGCTGCGTACGGCCCCGGCAATGTTCGTGCTTGATGAGGCGCACCGCATGAAACTCGGGGCCCGCGGCACCTACGGCTCCGCCTGTTTGTCGCTCGGTCCGCTGGCCCGGCGGCGGCTCATCCTCACCGGAACACCAGCTCCAAACGGTGCCCGGGATCTGGAGAGCCTGCTCTCGTTCGTCTGGCCAGGACGCGGCAAGCAACTCGTCGTCGAAGCGGTCAGCGGCGGGGATCTCGCTTACGCCAGCCAGGCCCTGCGCCCGCTGTTCACTCGGACGACGAAGAAGGAGCTGGGCCTCCCTCCTTTTGAACCCGTAGTTCGCTATGTCGATCTCCCCCCATTGCACCGCGAGTTGTACGACGCGCTCAGGGGGAATCCGTCCGCACGCCGAGGTGACCTGGCCTCACTCGGCAAGGCAGCTATGCGCACGCTCATGGCCGCAATCAGCCCGGCCCTGCTGGCCCCGAGCGACACCCCCTATGAAGCGCTCGCCTTTCAGCTTCCGGCGCTTGACGTCTCCGACGGCGACTCGCTTCACGCACTGCTCCAGCGGCTCCCTCGGCATGAACTGTCACCCAAATACGAGGAAACCGTTCGCATTGTCGCGAAGAACGCGCGGGCCGGCCGCAAGACACTGGTCTGGACTGGGTTCATCCGAAGCCAGAAAACCCTGGAGGAGCTACTGGCGCCGCATGCCCCAGCTTCCGTCCACGGAGCCACCCAGGACCGGGAAGCTGAGCTCAGCCGCTTCCGTGAGGACCCATCGTGCATGGTCCTGATCTCCAACCCTGCGACCCTGGGCGAGGGGATAAGCCTTCACCAGGTCTGCCATGACGCCGTGTACGTGGACCGCGACTTCATGGCCGGCCGCTTCCTCCAGAGCCTTGACCGCATTCACCGGCTAGGACTGCCCCGAGGCACCGAGACACGCGTGACCGTGCTGGCGGCCCGGGGCACGATCGACGAAATCGTGGCCGTGCGCCTCGAAAAGAAGCTGCACTTCCTGGGCAGCGTGCTCGATGACCCGACGGTGCGACAACTAGGCGACCTCCAAGAGGAGGAGACCACCGGCCTGGGCATGGACGCCGATGACATCCATGCCCTACTCGCGCACTTGAACAGCCGACTGCCCTGACGGACGGCTGAGCTGCGACACCGCTTATGTGCGCCGCAGCTCAGCCGCCCTCAGTCACTGGCTGGCGGAGCGGTTGCGGTCTGCCTTGAGCACGTCCATGATCGATTCACCGATGGCCTGTGCGACGGGCGGCGGAAACGCGTTTCCGACCTGTCGGTACTGGGCCGTCTTGCCACCCGAAAATTCCCAGTACGTCGGGAATCCTTGAATGATCGCGGCTTGGCGAACAGTGAGCATGGGCCCTCCGGCACGAAACAGATCGCGATCCTCAGTGCCGGTCGGCTTGCCGTCTACAGGCGCGTTGGCCACACCCATGCCCGAGACGCCCAGATTTGCCCATGCCTTCTTAGCCCGGCTGGGACCGAGGTCAGCGCCACCGTGCTTCTTGGAGCCGCCCACGAGAGTGGGGGCTACGCCCTTTTTAGCGCCGTCTGCCCAATCATCGAAGACCTTCTGCGCTTGGACGGCTTTAGCTCCCGTCAAAAATGGTGCGATGCGCTCTTGCATCGTGTCCTTAAGCGCCTTATAGACCGTTACCACTTCGGCGCTCGGCGCGGGAGCTTCGTACTTCAGATCCTTGAGCACGTCTTTCCGGAAAGCGACGAGGATGGAGCGTGGCCGAAGCTGCGGAACACCGAACTCCGCCGCCTCGTAAACGTCCCATCCCACGACCTCGTAGCCCGGCCGCCCGTCCTCGTCATCTTCCATGTCCTCAAGGCTGGCCTGGATCCGTGACCTGTAGTCGTCGAACTTGGGATCCATGAGTCCGCGGACGTTCTCGATCATCACGGCGCGAGGACGGATGAGTTCGGCCAGGTCCAAGATGCGCGGGAAGAGATCACGCTCATCGTCCTCGCCGAGCTGCTTGCCAGCGTGCGAGAAAGGCGGGCACGGCACACCCCCAGCAAGCAGGTCAACATCACCCCGCTTGTAGAGCCCGGCACTCTTCACCAAGTCACGCGCGGGGTCGAACTCCACCACGTCTTGGCAGAGAACATCGCAGTTGGCGCGTTCCCAGTCCCACTTCGGGTGCACCTCGATGTTTTCGCGCAGGGTCGCCGCCGCGTACTTGTCGATCTCCACGAGGGCGAGGTGTCTGAATCCCGCCAGGTGCAGTCCGATCGCCTGTCCGCCAGCACCGGCGCAGATCTCGATCGACGTGTAGTCCCGGTCAGTGCCCGTCATGGCCCCTCCTCTTGCACGAATTCCAGTGACGCCTCATACGGCAGCCATCACAGAGGGTGACATGACCCAGTGACATTGCGACTCGACACGGCGGCACACACCAGTGTGCGGCATCCTCTGCTCCACCTCGGTCACCAACAGCATGGCAATTTCGAATGTCCGTACGATACCGCTGTGGCGCAAATAAACTGGACACGCGAGGAGCTGCTGCTGGCCTGCGCGCTCGTTGTCGAAAACGGCTGGCGTGAGCTGCGGCCAGCCGACAAGCGGGTGCGGCACCTGTCCCAGATCCCCAGGAAGCTTCCGTTGCAGGATGGCGCGGCGGCAGCTCCCAGCCGACTTCCCAGAGCGCGCTGCCGAGATCCGCACCGCCGTCCAGACTCTGTGCGCGGGCACGGCGTCCACCGAGCTGGTATGCATACCCTCCCAAGAGGGCGAGACTGCTTCGGGATGCAAGGGGCAGCTCCTCAGACGCTGTGCCCTCTGTCCCGGGCGGATCGAACCCCTGCGTGACAAGGCGATCAAGGCCGTCCAGGAAGAAGGCATTCCGCTGGGGTACGAGGTGTGCTCGTTCGAGTGACCCGGATCGCGGATCTTGCCCTCCTGCGCGCGAGCTGCCACCGCATGCGCCACAGAAGCTTCCGCGGAGAATCTCGGCGTACCCCGGGTGCCCTCCGGAGGCAGATGCCGAAGTCCGTCCAGACACCGCCCCACTAGGCGGCATCCGCTTCGGCTTCGTAATGCATCTGAGCACGGTCGAGGATGTCGTCCGGGTCGAGTCCACGAGCGGCAGTCCAGTGCAGCAGGTCAGCGATCAGCTCAACCGCCGCCGCGTCGAGGCCGAGGTCTGGCCTGTCCCTCGGAAGCGTCAGGCCACGGCTTGGCCCCTGATAGGCCTCAAGCACCTCGACAGCACGCTCAATGCGACGGTACGCCTGGCCTGAGCTTGTCGAGATCTCACACCAAACCGCCTTGCCCACCGTAGTCAGAACCGTGCCCCAGTCCACTGCAAGAATGGAGAGCAGGTGCAGGCCCCGGCCGCACTCCTCGTCGCAACTCGCGGTCTTCAGTGACGGCACGATCCGGCTCTTGTCGTGCACTTCAAGGCGGAGTCGTTCTCCGCTCCACTCAAGGATCAGAGTCGCCGAGGCGCCCTCACCGACGTGCTTGACGACGTTCGTCGCCAACTCGGTTACCAGCAGTTCCGCTTCATCGGCCGCGACGGGCATCCCCCATCGGTCGAGTTGCTTGACGGTGGCTCTCCGGAGCAGCCGTACTTCCGCCGGCGCGGCCTCGAAAGGCAGCACGCAACGGAGTCGGGGTTCGGTGACTTGGTAGCCAGGCATGGCCACTCCTCCCTCCCAAGCCACGCATGTGCTGCGCCTGCCGTATCCGTACGACTGCACTGCGTAGCGATCCGTGAGCGAGCATGACACAGAGAAGTCTCACTGTGTAACTTCTCATGAGAATCCATCGAGTGAATCTGATGGTGGTCCTGCCGCCTGGCTGCCTAGCCTGAGGAGGTTCTCCGGGCCCGACGCCCGATGCACGGCGAAGGAGCCGCATGTCTGAACGGACGACCACCCGCCGCCGCCAACTGGGCTCGATGATGCGCAAGTTGCGTGCTCGGAAGGGCATGACCCTTGAGGAGGCTGGGCAGCTCGTCGGCGTATCGAAGGCGACGGTCAGTCGGTACGAGACTCAGTCCGGGCCGGTCAAGTGGATCGTCATCGACGCGCTTTGCCGGGAGTACGGAGCTACTGAGGCCGAACGTGCGGCCATTGTCAGGCTTGCGAAGGACGCCAAGCAGCAGGGCTGGTGGAGTTCCTTCGCCGACTCCATCCCGGAGAGCATGAACCTGCTGCTCACGCTGGAGGACGAGGCTGTCCGCGAGAGCCACTTCTCCTGCGTCTACGTTCCCGGCCTCCTCCAGACTCGCGCTTACAGCACGGCGCTGCAGAAGGCCAACGAAGTACCCCTTGAGTCAGCGGAGATCGAGCGCCTGGTCGACATCCGCATGAAGCGCCAGGAGATCCTCAGCCGGCCAAAGGCGCTGCATCTGTGGGCGATCCTCGACGAGTCCGTGATCCGCCGCGTCGTCGGATCTCCGCAGGTGATGAGGGCCCAGCTCGACCGCCTGCTCGAAGCGAACGAGTCTCCGCACACAACGCTTCAGGTACTCCCCTTCTCCAAGGGAGCCCACGCCGCAGCGCTCGGAAGCTTCGTCATCATCGGCGGCACCAACCCGTCTCTCGACGTGGTGTACGTCGACTTCCACACGGGTTCGCTCTTCCTGGAGCAGGACGAAGAACTGGACCGCTACAGACTTGCGTTCGAGTACCTCCGGGCACAAGCGTTGGACATGGAAGCTTCCTCCGCCATGATCCATCGCGCCCGCAAGGAGCTGTGAATGCCCGCCGGTCCCCAGCCTGCCTCTGAGCCCGTCTGGTTCAAGTCCTCGTACAGCGGCGGCAACGCGACTGAGTGCGTCGAGGCCGCCTTCGTCCCGTCCGGCGTACTCGTGCGGGATTCAAAGCGGCCTGAGCACCCGCACCTCGCGGTGTCGGTCCTGGCGTGGGCCAGTCTTCTGGCCGAGGTACGCCGCTGACCTGAAGGATCTTCGCGCACACGAACACCGTCATCAACTTGCCGTCCCGGCTCGCGAAGTCATGGCGCCGCTCTTGCCGTACGCGATCAGCCAGAGCCGGGACGGCGAGGGAGCTTCCCCACAGCGATGCCGAGTCGAGCCCCCGCGGTGCGATTCCCAGTCCTCCCTGTCGAACAGGCAGAACGTCGGCGCGGTCACGTTGGCCCAGTTCAGATCCGCGTGGGCCGGTACCCACCGCTTGACGGTCGTGTCCAAGTCGCCGGAGAACGCAGTACGGATGGACTCCGTGACGAGATCTTGTGTGATGTTGACGGTGTCCGGCGTAGCGACTCGTCTCGTGTCCTGAGCCGAGAGTGCGTCCATCGAGGAGCTGAGCGCCCCCCACCACTCATCCGGCAGTCTGGGGTCCGCACCGAGAACAGCGGTGCCGACGGGTGCCCCTGGCAAAAGCTCGGTTTCATCCGCCCGTCACATCACCGGCTCATCTGGGTCCTGCCAGACCAGGCATTGCCCCCATGCGGGCTGGGCAATGCCCTGCAGACGCGCAGCGCACTCCGTACCGTTCCAGCCCTGAACACCGATCTTGTCCAGCCCCCGCCTCTCGATACGCACCCATGGACCACGGTCCGTCCGCGCCCCGACCGAGCGGCGCTTGCGTACCACGGTGTCCTGGGCCAAACGCGTCTGAAGCGACCGCTCCACACGATCAAGAACCTCATCGATGGATGCAACCCGGAGGTCGACGGCACGATTTGTCGCTGCCGAGAGCGTCATACGGGCGACCGTAGCACTGGGTTCCCACCTTGAGGTGGTCATCCCGGGACTGACGACTGTGACGGCCTCGGGCTGTTTGCCACAACACAAGCCTGGTGGGGCCCGTCTCAAGGCGACCGCGTTGACCACGCCGTGAGAACGCTCAGTCGATACAGAACTCGTTGCCCTTGATGTCCAGCATCGGATGCACGAGTCATTGTCGTCGTACAGCGTTCGCACGTGTACCGCGCCGAGCGGGACCAGTCGTGCGCATTCGGCATCGAGTGCGGCGAGGCGCCCTTCACCGACGAGTCCGGTGCCGACCCGCACATCAAGGGGACCAACCACCCCTCAGGGGCGGAAGGTACGCCGGTAGGTGTCAGGTGGGACGCCGACGCTGCGGTGGAAATGGCGGCGCAGGGTGGTGGCGGTGCCCATGCCGGTGGCCGTGGCGATGGTGTCCACCGTGGCGTTGGTGGTCTCCAGTAGTTCCTGGGCGTGGCGGATGCGCTGGGTATGGAGCCATCGCAGTGGTGTGGTGCCGGTGAGGTGTCTGAAGTAGCGGCCGAGGTGGCGTGAGCTCATGCGGGCCTGGCGGGCCAGGTCCTCCACGGTGAGCGGTTGGTCCAGCCGCTCCAGCGCCCAGGGGAAGAGCTCGTCCAGTGGGTGGTTGCCCGGGGCGGGGAGGGGGGTGGCGATGAACTGGGCCTGCCCGCCGTCGCGGTGGGGTGGAATGACCAGGCGGCGGGCGATCTTGTTGGCGTTGGCCGAGCCGTGGTCGAGGCGGACCAGGTGCAGACACAGGTCCATGGCGGCGGCCTTGCCCGCGGAGGTGAGGACGTCGCCGTTGTCGACGTAGAGGACGTCCGGATCGACGGTGGCCGCCGGGTGGCGCCGGGCCAGCTCCCTGGTGTGGGCCCAGTGTGTGGTGGCGCGCCTGCCGTCCAGCAGTCCCGCCGCGCCCAGGACGAAGGCGCCCGTGCACAGTGAGGCCACGCGGGCGCCGGCCTCGTGGGCGCCACGTATCGCCTCGACCAGCTCGGCGGGCGGGTCTCGGTCGGTGTCGGCCCAGCCGGGGACGATCACCGTGTCGGCGTGCGTGAGGTGGTCGAGTCCGTGGTCGGGCTCAAGGCGGAAGCGGTCGACGTGTACCGGAGCGCTTCCGCAGACGGAAAAGTCGTACCAGGGGTCCACGACGTGGGTCAGGTCGGATCCGAAGATCTCGACGGCCACGGACAGTTCGTAGTGGAGCATGCCGTCGGTGACGGCCAGTGCGACAGCGGGCATGTCCGAAACTGTACGCGTCATGTCGTTTCCGACAGTCGTGCGGGGTGCTGCGGCGAGGACAGGATGTGGGTGTCGGGCCGCAGTGGTTCGACATCACGGCGAGCGTTCGAGTACACGGGGAGAGTCTCATGGGGTCAGGTCAGCTGGTGGCGGTGTTCGGCGCGTACGGTCACACCGGGCGGTTCGTGGTCGCGGAGCTGGCCGCGCGTGGGTTCGTCCCGGTGCTGTCCGGGCGCAACGCACAGGCCCTGGAGGAACTGGCCCGCGAACACCGGCTGGAGGCCCGGGTGGCCTCGGTCGAGGACCCGGCCTCGCTGGACCGGGCCTTGGCGGGCACGGCGGCGGTCATCAACTGCGCCGGCCCCTTCGCCTCGACCACCGGCCCCGTCATCGAGGCCTCGCTCCGCGCGAGCATTCCCTACCTGGACGTGGCCGCCGAGCTCGAGGCCAACCTCGACACCTTCGCCCACTACCGGGAGCGGGCCCGGGAGGCGGGAGCGGTGATCGTGCCGGCCATGGCGTTCTTCGGCGGCCTCGGCGACCTGCTGGCCACCGAGGCAATGGGCGACTGGACCGAGGCCGACGAGGCTCACATCGCCTACGCGCTCAGCAGCTGGCACCCCACCGCCGGCACCCGGCTCTCGGGCGCGGTCTCCCGCGAGCGGCGCGGCGAGCACCGACTGCGCTACAGCGGCGGACGATGGGAGCACCGCACCGACGCCGCGCCCACCGTGGAGTGGACCTTCCCGGAACCGATGGGACCGCGGCAGGTGATCGGGGAGTTCACGATGGCGGACGTCGTCACCGTTCCCCAGCACCTGTCCATCCCCGAGGTGACCACCTACATGAGCGCCGAGGCGGCCCGCGACGTCGCCGCTCCCCACACTCCGGCGCCGTCCGCCGCCGACGAGAGCGGGCGCTCCGACCAGACCTTCCTCGTCGACGTGGTCGTGCGCTCCGGCGGAGCCGAACGCCGGGCCACGGCAAGCGGCCAGGACATCTACGCCGTCACCGCGCCCCTGGTCACCGAGGCCCTCGAGCGCGTCCTGACCGGCCGTACCAAGGCCGTCGGCGTCGTCTCCGCCGGCGAGGCCTTCGATGCCCTCGACTTCCTTCACGCGCTCGCCCCGCACATCTCACTCGACCTGCACCCGCAGATGCAGAGCGTCTGACCCCACCCGTCCGCCGTCCGTCGGGCACGCCCTCAGCGAGCCATGACGACATGGGCGTAGGCGTCCACGCCTCGAACGGTGGGAGTGGTGTCTCCCCCTGGGAGTGGTGCGGGCATGCCGAGACGGACGGCCCGTCGGGGGAATTCCGGGCCGTCCGTCGGGCTTCCCGGACTGTCCCGGGAAGCGGGCACCGCGCACCGGACCGCGGCACGGTGTGCCGTGGCTCGGAGCCGCGGCGGTCTTCGCGGCGGTCTCGCCGCCGTTCAGCAGCCGTCGATCCCGCAGGCGGTGCCCTGGGTGACGGCGAGGGAGGCCTGTTCGTCGAGGACCGCCTTGCGCAGCTGGGCCGCGTTCGGCACGCCCTCGATGCGGTGCCGGTCGTTGACGATGATCGTGGGAACGGCCGAGATGCGGTACGCCTCCGCGGTGCGCAGCGCCTCCTGGTGGCTCTCCCGGTAGGTGCCGTCCTTCAGGGCCCGCGCGTAGTCGTCGGCGTCGAGACCGAGTTCGGCCGCGATGGCGGTGAGCACCTCCAGCCGGCCGATGTCCTGGTTCTCCTGGAAGAACGCCCGCAGCATGCGCGGGGTGTACTCGGCCGCCCTGCCGTGCTCGGCGGCGTACTGGTAGCCCTCGAACGCCAGCCGGGTGTACGGCTGCGGCGAGACGGTGGGCAGGGTGATGTCCACCCCCAGCCGGCGGGCCATGGGATAGACCGAACTCGCCCACACCGAGGGCAGGTACTCGTCCTCGGGGCGCAGTGTCGGCTTCGGATACGGCCGCAGTTCGAACGGCATCCACTCGATGTCGACGTCCAGGTCGTGCGTGGCCTCGTGCAGCGGCCCCTCGGCGAGCATGCAGTACGGACAGACGTAGTCCGACCACACCTTGACGCTCACCCGGTCGTTCGTCATGTCGCTCATACCGGCCTCCCCTTGCTCATGAGGTACTCCTCGAACGGCTTCGTCGCGTCCGGGACCTGTAGATACGTCACCTTCACCGGCCAGTCGACCGGGTCCTTCGCGAAGATCGAGTACGAGCCCGAGTAGTCGAAGCCGTACCGCGCGGCCGTCCTGCGGTCGACGGCGTACACGACATGGCTGACGCTGAAGTACAGCGACGCCATGTAGCACAGGGCGCACGGCTCGCCGGAGGCGATCAGCGTGGCGCCGGCGGTCGCCCACACCCCTTGTTCGGCGGCCGCCTTGCGCAGTGCGACGACCTCGGCGTGGGCGGTGGGGTCGTCGTCCTCGCGCACCCGGTTGAATCCGGTGGCCAGGATCTGCCCGTTGTTGACGACGATCCCGGAGAAGGGGATGCCGCCCTTGGCGACGTGCTCGCTGCTGATTCGCACCGCTTCCTGGACGTATTCGGCCAGCCGGCTCTCGTCGGGTGTCATGGCTGCACTCCTGTCAGAGGGCGGTCGGGCGGAGCGGAAGGGCGCCGCCGGTGATCGAGGCGAAGGAGACCAGCCGGGCCGGGGGCGAGCCTTGGGGCGCGGCCTTCGGCGTGCGCGTGCTCGGCGCGGACGTGATCTCGAAGAGCGAGGGCAACGGCAGCCGGGCCCGGCCTCGGCGGGCGGAACCGCCCGCGGGGTTCGCCGCGTTGCCCGGCACCGGTGCGCCCCCATCTGCTTGCTTGTGCGTACAAGTAATCGCTCCGCAGGGCGACCCCCTGAGGGATCGAAGGAATGGAGTAGAAGATTGCATGAACATGTATCTTGTTGTCAACGCCGCTTGGGAGGATCCGGTACCTCAGATGACAACCACCCCGCACGCGCCCACTGCGTCCTCTGACCAAGCCATGTGGAACAGGGTGCTCACCCTGCACGCGCATGTCGAACGCCAGCTCACCCAGGTGCTGCAGCGCAAGCACGGCATCGGCCTGTCCGAATTTCGCGCTCTGGAATGCCTGGTCCAGGCCGCGGACGGCGAGCTGCGCATGCAGGAGCTGGCGGACAAGGTCGGTCTCGGCCAAAGTTCGGTGACGCGCCTGGTCGGCCGCCTGGACACGGCCGGCTTCGCCTTCCGGGACCTGTGCCCCGACGACAAGCGCGGGGTGTACGCGGTGATCACCGACGAGGGTCGGCAGCGCTACGCCGCCGCCCGCGGCACCTACGGCGAGATACTGAGCGCGGCACTGAACACCGCGGGAGCCACCCCCGAGCTCGCCCGTACCGTCCAGGCGCTGCGCAGCGGTCTCTGACCTGCGCTTTCGCCGACTTCCGCCGCCCCCACCCGCATGGGGCCGATCGAGAGCCGCCCGGTTTCCCGGGCGGCTCTCGGCGTTCACGGACTTCGGCGCGGCAGCTGACGCAAACGCCCGATTCCTGAGGTGAAGCGCCCAGTGGAGCCTTTGATGCGTCGGTGGCAGGTTTTTCAAGCCTTCGAAATGAATATCTCGTGAAGCGCCGTTGACACATGGGTCCGGCGTGACTTCTGTCACGCCGATCGCGGCAGATACATGCTTGACTCTGCATGCATTATCGCTACGGTGAATGACCGAACGACCACGGGGGGCGTGGACGGAGCCGGCTCAGCGCGATGGGCGCCGGGCTCCGGACGCGGCTTTCCGGCGCGCCTCATGCGCCGTCACCCCCCTTGCAGCGGAGATCACTCTTCCCGTCGAAGTCGGGATGAACAAGGGGGAACCATGCCATCCTTACGCCTCTGTGATGCGTTGGCCGCGCATGCGCGGCACCGGCCCGAGGCCGCGGCCCTGGTGTGGCGCGGGCGGCGCACCACGTATCGCCGGCTTGTCGACCTCGCCGAGGAAATGGCCGCCGCGCTGGACCGCCTGGACCTCGACCGCAGCCGCCCGCTGTACGTACCCGCCCACAAGACGCCGGAGACGATCGCCCTGCTCATCGGGGCCTTCCGGGCGGGCTACGCCGTCCTCACCCCGTCGCCCGGGCTGGGCGCCGCGGTCCTGGAGACGCTCACCGTGCAGGCCCGGTGCTCCGCGGTCCTCACCATCGACGACCGGGGTGCGCTGCACCACGACGACGTCCCGCAGAACGAGGCGGCCGCCCGCGGATTCGACGCCGTCGACCCCACCACCGCCCACCTGCTGCTCACCACCTCCGGATCCACCGGAACGCCCAAGATCGTGCCCATCGGGGCCGACGCCTTCGACCGGTTCGCCGCCTGGGCCGTCGAGACCTTCCACCTCACCGAGCGGGACACGCTGCTCAGTTACGCCCCGCTCAACTTCGACCTCTCGCTGCTCGACGTCTGGACCGGGCTCCGGCTCGGCGCCGCTGTCGTGCTCGTCGAGGAGGACTCCGCCACCGACGCCCGCCACCTGCGGGACCTGGTCGCGGAGCACAAGGTCACCTTCGTGCAGGGCGTCCCCATGCTGTACCGGCTGCTCACCCAGGACGACGCCCGGCACCCGCACGTCCGCACGGCGATCTTCACCGGCGACGCGATGCCGCGTCCGCTGCTGGCCCGGCTCGGCGCGGCCTTCCCGGGCGCCCGCTTCCACAACGTCTTCGGCTGCACCGAGACCAATGACAGCTTCCTCCACGACGTCGACCCCGCCGCGGCGGGAGAGAAGACCCCGATCGGCCGCCCGCTGCCCGGCGTGCGGGCCCTGCTCCTCGATGACGAGGGGAAGGTCCTCGACGGGCCCGGCACGGGTGAACTCTTCGTGACGACCCCGTTCCAGACCGCGGGCTACCTGCAACGCGAGCGCAACGAAGGGGTGTTCGTGCCCGCGCCCGACGGCGGGCCCGAGGTGTTCTACCGCACCGGCGACGTCGTCTCCCGGGACGCCGAGGGCCTGCACCGGCTCGACGGGCGGACCGACTTCCAGGTCAAGGTGCGCGGTGTGCGCACCAACGTCCAGGAGGTCGAGAACGTCCTGGCCACCCATCCGGACGTCGCCGAGGCCGCCGTGGTGGCCCTCCCCGACCCGGAGGCCGGCTACCGGCTGCACGCCCAGGTGACCCGGCGGCCCGGCACCGCCCTCACCTCCCTGCGGCTGCGTACCCACAGCGCCGCGCACCTGCCCCGGCACGCCATCCCCTCCTCGGTCCAGGTGGGCGACACACCCCTGCCGCGCACCGCGACCGGAAAACCCGACCGCAACCTCATCAAGGCACTGCGCCAGAAGGGAAACCACGCATGAGCACGCTGACGGACGAGATTCGCGGCTATGTCGTCACCGAATTCCTCGACGGAGAGGACACTTCCGACCTGACCACCGAATTCGACCTGATCGACAGCGGAGTCGTCGACAGCCTCGGACTGGTCCGGATCGTCTCGCACCTTTCCGGTGCCTACGCGATTCCCGTCGACGACATCCCGCTGAAGCCGGAGCACTTCCGCAGCATCGGCGCCATCGCCGCCTTCGTGGAGAACGCGAACCGGGCCGCCGCCTGATCTTCCGGGAGAAGCCGGAGAAGTTTCCGGGAGAACCCCGGAGAAGCGAAACCCACACATCCCGAAGGAGTTTTGTCATGATCGTTCGAAGCATCAGTGACGTCGCCCCCGTGGAGTGGGGCAACGGAACCAGCCACCGTCTGCTGACCGCGGCCGACGGCATGGGCTTCACCGTGTGCGAGACCCTGGTCCGCAAGGGCACCTCGAGCGCGCTGCAGTACCGCCGGCACCTGGAGGCCTGCTACTGCACCGGTGGTTCCGGCGAGGTCGTCACCAAGGACGGGACGCGCTTCAAGATAACCGAGGGCACCATTTACGCCCTCAACGAGAACGACGCGCACCACCTCGTGGCGTCCGACTACGAAGACCTGAGACTGATATCGATCTTCAGTCCAGCCCTGCGCGGCGACGAGAAGCACACGCTGTCCCCCGACGGCTTTTCCCAGTACTGAGTCCCGTGTTCCGGGGCCCGCCGCCGACGGGCCCCGGCCCCTCAGCTCACCACGTACCGGAAGGCCGGCACAGCCATGACATCCGCATTCGCCCAGTCCGCTCCGCAGACCCCCGATCCCGCCCCCGATCCCTATGAACTCGCCGCCCCCTGGGCCGAGGAACTCAACCGTGACGTGGAGGAGTTCGACGCCCGCGCCGAATTCCCCTGGGAGAAGTGGAAGACGATCCGGCGCTCGGGAATCCTGACGGTCCCCTTCGAGACGCGTCACGGCGGCCGCGGCGGCACCCTGACCGAGACGATGCGCGCCCTGGAGGGACTCGGTCACACCTGCCGGGACGCAGGCCTCGGCTTCTCCGCCTCCACCCAGATCGTCAGCGTCGGCGTCCCCCTCCAGGCGTTCGCCGGTGAGGAGCTCAAGTCCCGTTTCCTGCCGCGGATCGTCTCCGGCGAGCTGATCACGGCGCATGCCATCACCGAGCCGGAACACGGCTCGGACGCCATGAACATCACCACCACCGCGCGGCGCGACGGCGACGACTACGTCATCGACGGCGGCAAGATGTTCATCACCAACGCGCCGATCGCCGACCTGTTCCTCCTGTACGTGCGCACCGGCGACCCCGGCCCCTTCGGCCTGAGCGTCTTCCTGGTCGAGCGGGACACCCCCGGCCTGCGGGTCGGTGAACCGCTGGCCAAGATGGGACTGCGCACCTCCCCGCTGAGCGAGGTGACCTTCGAGGGCCTGCGGGTGCCCGCCGCCCGCCGCATCGGCCAGGAGGGCGCCGGCTTCCTGATCCTCGACCATGTGATGAAGCGGGAGATTCTGTTCTCCTTCTCCCTCACGCTCGGCGAGATGACCCACCGCCTGGAGCGGGTGATCCGCCACGCCAGGACACGCCGCCAGTTCGACCAGCCGATCGGCCGGTTCCAGGGCGTCTCGCACCGGATCGCCGACATGAAGATCGCGGTGGAGACCTCACGCAAGTGGCTCACCGACACCGGCGCCAAGGTCGAGGCCGGCCAGGACGCGGCGATCGACATCGCCGCGACCAAGACGGTCGTCAGCGAGGCCAACAAGAGCACCGCCCTGGACGCGGTGCAGATCTTCGGCGGCCAGGGCTATCTGACCGGCACCGGCATCGAGCGCGACGTGCGCAACGCCGTCGGCGGAACCATCTACTCCGGCACCAGCGAGATCCAGCGCAACCGCATCGCCGCCCTGCTGGGCCTGTGAGCGGGCAGCGCTGACGAAAGGGTGACCATGAACGCCATCACGAGCGCCGAGCACGCCCGGCTCACCGCGCCCACCGAATTCCTGGACTACGAGACGGACGCCGTCCAGGCCTTCGTCGACCACGCGGTCGCCGACCGGGCCGCCGACAAGCGCCGGCTCGCCGTCGAGCTGTACTACGCGGTCCGCGACGACGTCCTCTACGAGGTGTACGCGGCCGACCTGTCCCCCGAGGGACTGCGGGCCGGCCGCATCGCCACCACCAAGAAGGGCTTCTGCCTGCACAAGTCCGTGCTGTACGCGGCGGCCTGCCGGGCCGTGGGCATCCCCGCCCGTCTGCACTACGGCGACGTGCGCAACCACCTCGCCTCCGACCGGCTGCGCGCCCACATCGGCGGGGACGTCTTCTTCCACGGCCTCAACACGGTGCACCTGGACGGCAAGTGGGTGAAGGCCACCCCGGTCTTCAACAAAATCCTGTGCCGGCTGTACGGGATGACGCCGCTGGAGTTCGACGGCACCACCGACAGCGTGCACCACCCCTTCGACGACCAGGGCCGGAAGACCATGGAATTCGTCGCCGACCACGGCGACTTCGACGACGTGCCCTACCCGTTCGTCATGTCCCAGATGCGCCGCAAGCACCCCCGCTTCCTGGACGGCAGCGGCACCGGCACGGTCCGCGGCGGCTCGCTGGCCGCCGAGGCGACCACCTGACACCGAAAGGAGTGACCCTCATGAGCAACGTCCAGGCAGAGAAGGACGGCTGGGAGGCCCGGGCCCGGGTCGGTGTGGTCGTCCCGCACGCGGACGTCGGCCCGGAGTCGGAGTTCCAGGCGATCGCCCCCGACGACGTCTTCATCCACGGCTCACGCGTGCACTTCGGAGCGATGCGGCCCGGCGGCGAGATGGACCCGAAGATCCCGCACGACCCCGTGCGCGCCTTCGTGGAGCCGCCGCTCATCGACGACGCGGTGGAGCTGCTCGCGGCCTCCCCGCTCGACGTGATCGCGCTCGGCTTCACCAGCTCCGCCTACGTGCTCGGCGCGAGCGGCGAGAAGGAACTGTTCGACCGGCTGGCGCGCCGTACCCGGGGCATCCCGCTCACCGGCACCACCGCGGCCGCCGTCACCGGCTTCACCGCGCTCGGCGCCCGCAAGGTGGCGATCGTCAACCCGCCGTGGTTCGACGACCGGCTCTCCGGGCTCGGCGCCGACTACTTCACCGAGCAGGGCTTCACGGTCGTCCACCACGGCCCGTGCGGCCTGCCCAGCAACCAGAAGCTGATCACGCCCGAGGCCCTGTCCGACTGGATCCGCACCACCGTCGCCGGCCACCGGCCCGACGCCGTCCTGGTCGCCGGCAACGGCATCCGCGCGGTCGGCGTCATCAACGCCCTCGAGAACGAACTGGACTTCGCCGTCCTGACCGCCAACCAGGTGCTGTTCTGGCACGCCCTGCACCTGGCCGGGGCGGGAGAGGCCGCGACCCGGATCACCGGCTACGGGCGGCTGTTCGACACGGCACCCGGAAGCGGCGCGTCATGAGCCTGCTGGCGGCCGACGGTCACATCGCCCTGTTCGGCACCCCCGAGGGAGACTCCTACTGCCTGCCGCTGGTCTGCTGGCGCGACGACGGCACCACCGTCCACGGCCTGGTCCTGCACCGCGGCGCGCTGCGCCAGGCCGAGCTCGTACCGGGCTTCCGCCGCTACGCGCACGGCAGCGAGAGCGTCCCCGCCTTCACGCCCGAGGAACCGCGGCCGCGCTACGCCGACACGGCCCGCTGAACCACCCGGGCCCGTGCGGCACCCCCGCACGGGCCCCCACCGGCGGCCACCGCCGCCAGACCCCCACGCACGGAAAGGCATGAGCCATGTCCCAGCCCACCGTTTTACAGGCCTACTTCGCCCCCCTCGACGGCACCCCCCAGCCGGTCTTCGGCCGGCACGTCCTCGCCACAGTGGCCTTCGGTGAGCACTCCGGCCTCGCCCTCACCCCCCAGGGCCACCCCGAGCTGGCCATCCCCATGTCCTCGCCCGGCTTCGACGCCTTCCGCGAGGTGTGGACCACCACCGCCGAACCGGTCTTCGGCACCCGCGACGGCCTGGCCTTCGCCCACGACGGCGAACACCTCTTCGTCTCCGGCACCATCGACCCGCTGCCGGTCTACGGGCCCACGGTCCGCGCCACCTACGAGGCCGCCTTCGCACTCGTCTCCGACCTCGGCTACCCGCACATCTTCCGGATGTGGAACTTCGTCGGCGACATCATCGGCACCAACGCCGACGGCATGGAGGTCTACCGGGACTTCGTGGCGGGCCGTGCCGAGGCCTTCGCCTCCTACGGCGACGGCACCGGCCACATGCCGGCCGCCACCGGCATCGGCACCCGCGGCGAGGGCATCTCCTTCACCCTGATCGCCTGCCGCGACGGCCGCCCCAGGCACGTGGAGAACCAGCGGCAGACGCCCGCCTACCACTACCCCGAGCAGTACGGACCGAAGCCGCCGAGCTTCGCCCGCGCCACCCTGCTGGAACCGGCCGGCGCGCCCGCCGGCGGCGGCACGCTCTTCGTCTCCGGCACCGCGAGCATCCTCGGCCACGAGACCGTGCACCGCGGCGACGTCGCCCGGCAGACCGAGGTGGTCCTCGAGAACATCGCCGAGCTGATCGGCGGCCCCAACCTGGCCGCGGCCGGCCTGCGCGACGGCCACGAACTGAAGGACCTGCGCCTGGTGAAGGTGTACGTGCGCCACGAGGAGGACCTCGCGGTGGTGCGCGCCCTCTGCCGGGAGGCGCTCGGCCCCGACGCGGAGACCGTGTACCTGAACGTGGCCGTGTGCCGGGACGACCTGCTGGTGGAGATCGAAGGTCTGGTCCCCGGACCGGAGTGGATTCGATGAGTGAGTCTCCCTCGCTGTCCGCGCCGGAGACCACCACCCCCGCGGTGTGGGACCTGCTCCCCGCCGAACAGCAGCCCCACTGGGGCGCCCACCCCGACCTGCCCCGGGTGCGCGCGGCGCTGCGCGGCGCGCCCGCGCTGACGACGGCGCGGGACGTGCGGACCCTGCGCGGGCAACTCGCCGAGGTGGCGCTGGGCCGGGCCGTACTGCTGCAGACCGGAGACTGCGCCGAGGACCTCCGCGAGTGCGCCCCCCACCACACCCAGCGCAAGGCCGCGCTGCTCGCCGACCTCGCCGACCGGCTCGCCGCGCGCACCGGCCGGCCGGTGGTCCGCGTCGGCCGGATGGGCGGCCAGTTCGCCAAACCGCGCAGCCGTCCCACCGAGCGGACCGACGGCATGGACCTGCCCGTCTTCCGCGGCCACCTCGTCAACTCGCACGAGCCCACCGCCTCCGCCCGCCGCCACGACCCGGTCCGGATGCTGCGGGCCTACGAGGCGAGCGAGCGCGTCATCGGCGCCCTCGACCTGCTGCGCACGGACCCCACCGGGCCGTGGGCGAGCCACGAGGCGCTCGTGCTGGACTACGAGGGCGCGCTGGTGCGCCGGGACGACACGACCGGCATGCCGTACCTGGCCTCCACGCACTTCCCGTGGATCGGCGAGCGCACCCGCCAGCTCGGCCTGGCGCACGTGGAACTGCTCGCCGCGATGGCCAACCCCGTCGGCTGCAAGATCGGCCCCTCGGCCACCCCCGACGAGGTCGTGCGGCTGTGCGGGGTCCTCGATCCGCACCGGCTGCCCGGCCGGCTCACCCTGATCCTGCGCATGGGCGCCCAGGCCGCGGCCACCGCCACCGGACCGATCGCCGAGGCGGTGCGCAGCGCGGGCCACCCCGTGGTCTGGCTCAGCGACCCGCTGCACGGCAACACCGTGACGGCCACCGGCGGGATCAAGACCCGCCACCTCGCTGACGCCGTCGCCGAGGCCGCGACCGTCCGGCGGGAACTGCACCGGCACGGACAGCGCCTCGGGGGGCTCCACCTGGAGACCACCCCGGCCGACGTCACCGAGTGCGTCGGCGGCCCGGTCGCCGAACACCTGCTGCCCGAGCGCTACCTGACCCTGTGCGACCCGCGCCTCAACCCCCGCCAGGCCCACGAGCTGATCGACGCCGTCTTCGCCTGACCCGGCGCCCGCGCGACCGGGCCGAGACCCCAACCTGCAGCGGCCCCGAACACCGGCCCTGCGGACCGCCCGAGAGGAACCCCCATGCCCAAGCCCCCCTCCGACCTGCGTATCGGCGTCGTCCTGCCCGGACGCGAGTCCGTCGTCGAACGCGGCGACTACCCCCGCCACCTCGGCGAACTCGCCGCCAAGATCGAGGCGTCGGGTTACGACTCCATCTGGGCGGGCGAGTCCCCGCTGGCCCGCTCCCGGATGAACCCGCTGCTGGCCCTGACCGCCGCGGCCACCACCACCGAGCGGGTCGGCCTCGGTACCGCCGTCCTGCTGCCGCTGCGCCCGCCGGTGCACCTGGCCCACGAACTGGCCTGCCTGGACCGGATCTCCGGCGGTCGCCTGATCGCCGGCCTCGGCTCCGGCTTCTCCTCGCCCGCCACCCAGGCCGAGTTCGCGGCGTACGGCGTCCCGTTCCAGGAACGGGTGGGCCGGCTGCGGGAGACCATCGAGATCTGCCGGGCCCTGTGGGCCGCCGAGGGCGACCCGGTGTCGTACGAAGGCCGCCACCACCGCCTGGACGACGTGGCACTGCTGCCCGTGCCCAGCAGGCCGGCCGGTCCGCCGGTGTGGATGGCCCACTCCGGCGAGAAGATGCTGGAGCGCACCGGGCGGATCCACGACGGCTGGATGCCCACCAGCACCACCGCGGCGAACTACGAGAAGGGCTGGCTGCGGGTGCGGGAGGCCGCCGAGACCGCGGGGCGTGACGCGGGCGACGTCACCGCCGCCGTCTATCTGTCGGTCGCCGTCGACGACAGCCGGGAGAAGGCCGAGCAGACCCTGGAGGCCTACTTCCGCGCCTACTACGGGCTCGACCTGCCCACCATGCGCACCACCCAGGGGATCTTCGGCGGCACCGCCGAACAGGTCGCCGAATGGCTCGGCGGCTACATCGAGGCCGGCGCCCGTCACCTCGTGCTCCGGCTGCCCACCGCCGACCTCGAAGAGCCCCGGTACCGGGCGGCCCTGGAGCGCACCGCCGAGGAACTGCTGCCGCTGCTGCGCTCCGCCGCGTGATGGGGACCACCCGCACCCCACGGGCGGGCCGGCCCGCCCTGTCGCCCACCGGGACGACCCCGGCGGGCCAGGCGGACATCTGGCGCGCCGCGTGGCCGCTGACCGCGGTGTTCATGCTGTCGAACGCGCCGACCCCGCTGTTCGTGCTGTGGCAGCATCGGATCGGTTTCGCCACGGGCACCCTGACCGTCGTCTTCGCGATGTACATCGGTGGACTGCTGCTCGCCCTGCCGGTCGCGGGCGCCCTCTCCGACCGCTGTGGCCGGCGGACCGTGCTGCTGCCGAGCGTGCTGTGCGCGCTGCTCGCGTGTCTGCTGTACGCGACCGCGACGAGCGTCGCCGCGCTGCTGGCCGCCCGGTTGCTGACCGGGCTCGCGGTGGGCGGCGCGGTGGCCGCGGGCATGGCGGCGGTGGTGGACGTCGGCGGACCCCAGCGACGCCGGCAGGCCTCGCTCGCCGGGTCGGTGGCCATGGGCACCGGCCTGGCCACCGGCCCGCTGCTGGCGGGCTGTGTGGCCCAGACGCTGCCGGCGCCCACCGTGACGGTGTTCGTCATGGAGGCCGTGCTGCTGCTGTCGGCGCTCCTGGTGGTGCGCCAGATGCCGAACGTGCGCCGCCCCAGCACCGGGTCGTGGCTGCGGGTGCCGTCCGTGCCGCGCCGCAACAGGCGCGACCTGCTGCTGGGGCTGGCCGCGTACATGCCGGGCATGACCGGGACGGCGTTCCTGCTGGCACTCGGCCCGTCCCTGCTGGCGGGCCTGCTCGGGACGGCGAACCGGATCGTGGCGGGCGGCACGGCGTTCGTGATGTTCGGTGCGTCGGCCGCGGTGCAGTTCGTGGTGAGCGGATGGCCGACCCGCCGGCTGCTGGCCACCGCCACGGAGGCCACCGCCACGGGCATGGCGCTGGTCGTGGCGGCCGTGCACGGCCGGTCGATCGGTCTGCTGGTCGCGGCCGCCGTCCTCGCCGGGGCCGGGCAGGGCATGGGGCAGCTCGGCGGCTTCTCCCTGTTGGGCGCCCGGGTCGACGCGGCCCGGCTGGCCGAGTCGAACGCGGCACTGAGCTGCTGGGGATATCTGTTCGCCGGGCTCCTGCCGGTCGGCTCGGGCTACCTCGGCGACGTGGCCGGCATCGGCTTCAGCTCGACCCTGCTCGGCGTGGTGGTGGCCGTGGCGGCGGGCGCCGGGGGCGTGTACCTCACCCGGACCGGTCGCACCAGGCAGTCTCCCGAGTGGCATTGACAGCAAGATACATGTTCATGCAAGCTTTATCTGCCGCTTGAGAGCCTGCTGACGGGGCTTTATGGGCGTCATAAGCATGCACGTACAAGCAAGTGCCACTTGGGAGTGGCCTGGCCGCTGTTCCCGCCGCCGTCCGGGCCACCGCCGCTCCACGGCGAGCCGGTCCCGAAACACGCTGCCCTCACCGAACGAAAGGACTGCCATGCAGTGGCTCTACCTCGCCATCGCGGACATCTTCGAGATCGTCGTCGCCATCGCCGCGGGCAAGGCCGAAGGCTTCAAGAACCGCAAGTGGACCGGGATCACCCTGGTCAGCGGTGCGCTCGGGACCTACTTCCTCAGCAGGGCACTGCTGACCTTCGACGTCGGCGTGGGTTACGCCATCTGGACGTCCATCGCCGGTGTCGGCATCACCGTTCTCGGCGTGCTGCTCTTCGGCCAGCACCTGAACTGGCGCAAGGCCCTCGGCATCGTCGTGATCATCGCGGGGGTCGTCGGCCTCCAGCTCAGCGGTGCCGCCTAGGAATCCCGCCCACGCCTGAACCGTCTCTCCGAAAGGACCCGGGTACATGTCCCACACCGACCGCTCCTCGGCCAACTCCTGGCTCATGCTCCTCCTCGCCGGAGTATTCGAAGTCGGCTACGCCCTCTCCGTCGGCGGCAGCCACGGCTTCACCCGTCTGTCGTGGTCACTGGTCGCCGTCGTGTTCTTCCTCCTGACGCTCTGGGCGCTGAGCGTCGCACTGCGCACCATCGACGTGAGTATCGGCTACGCCGTCTGGGCGGGAATCGGAGCGGCCGGCGCGGCGCTGCTCGGCCCGGTCTTCTTCGACGAGACCCTCACCGCGGTCCAGGCCCTGTGGCTGGGCGTCATCATCATCGGAGTCGTCTGGCTCAAGCTCGCCGACCGGCCGGAGAACACCCCGGAGCCCGCCACCCGGCCCCAGGACACCGAGGGCCTCGTCTCCGGCCCGAAGGAAGCCCACGGCGCACAGCGCTGAGCACCCTTCGCCGGCGACGACGCCGCCGAGCACACGACAGCAGGGCCTCTTGGCAGCTCGGGGGAGCGATCCCGCCCGAGCCGCACCAGGAGGCCCTGTTGTCACCGGAGGTTGTCACCGGAGGCGGACCGACCCCGTGCTAGCCTCCCGGCGGTCAAGATCGCGACGGACGGGGGAAGTCGATGGCCTCTTGGCGCGGGACCGCCGCTGCGGGCGCGGTGGTGGTGGCGCTCATCGCGTCCTCGGCAGGGTGCACGTCGAACGCCGACGCACCCACCAGCCACCCCACGGAGGACACCGCCATCACGGCCACCGTGGGGGAACGCTTCACCCTCACCGTCACGGAGAACGCCTCCACCCGCTCGCACTGGTACCTGACCGACCCCGAACCCGACAGCGCGGTGGTCCGCACGCGCGGCCGGCACACCGAGTCGACCTCCGACGACGAGAGGATCGCCGGCGAGGACAGCCGCCTCACCTTCACCTTCGAGGCGACGGGCAAGGGCACCACGGAGATCGTCCTGACGCACTGCACCCTGTCGACGACGTGCGACACGGGCGAGGCCGAGGCGGCCCCGACACCGGCGACGGGGGCGCCCACCTTGTCAGCCCCCGAACGGCTCACGTACACCGTGACGGTGGGGTGAGCGGAGCTACTCCCGGCGGATATGTGGACGCAGGATTCCCCGGAGGTCTGAGCAGCAGCCCGGAGGTCCAACCGTGCACTCAGGCCCGGCCCGCGCCCCGGCCCGTCATCCGTCACCCCGCATACGCCGGTGCCACCGCCGACTTCATCAGCAGGCGGACCTTGCCCGTGCCGTCCGCCGGGACCGTCCACAGGTCCGAGCCGTAGTCGCCCGGAAGCGCGTACACCAGTGTGGAGTTGTCCGCCCACAGCGCCTGGTCGTCGATGTTGCGTTGTTCGGCGGTCGGCGTCTCCTTCATGGTGCGGAGGTTCAGGACGTACAGGCGCCACGGGGCGTCCGGCGAGGCTCCCTGGACTCGTTTCTTGTACGCGATCCGCGTGCCGTCCGAGGAGAGTGACGGGCATTCGACGTTGCTGTGGAGGGTGGTGAGGGTGCGGGCGGCTACGTCGCCTCGGACCAGGTACGTGTGGCCGCCCGTCGCCAGCGTGGCGTAGAAGTGGTTGTCGTCGGCGAAGGTGACGCCCCAGATGTTGGTGTCGGCGGCGTGGTAGGGACGGCCGTCCTTGGTGATGTGGAAGGTCTCGAGGTTGTCGTCGATGGTCCAGGTGCGGGTGTCGACGATGGCGGTGCGGGTGGAGAAGTCGGTGCCGGCGTAGGAGTCGCCGCTGACGAAGACCGTCCAGGCGACGAGGTGGCCGGAGGGTGAGACGCGGGCGCGGGTGGGGATGCCGGCGGCCGGGAAGCGGTGCCGTTCGTGGAGGTGTGCGTCGAGGACCACCGCTCGGTAGGTGTCCTGCAGGGCGCCGTGAACCGCCTGGAGGCAGATGGCCGTTCCGGCCGACGCGTGGAAGCGCAGGCACTTGACGCCGGACGCCGTGCGCGGGGCCTGGGGGTGGTCCGCGGGGACGGTGGCCATCTCGTCGCGGTGTGGGCCCCACGCCAGGTTGCGGAAGAGGAGTTGGCGGGTGGGGGTCTCGCTGAGGGAGACCGTGCCGGGACGCACCTTCGGGCCGTCCGCCTGCTGTTCGTCGCGCATGCCCGAGCGGTGGGCGGCGTGCAGCACGGCTCCCGTGCCGACCGCTGCGAGCAGTACGACCGAGAGCAGGAGGATCAGCAGGCGGGATCTACTGGTCATGCGGGCTTCACCTCGCTTGTCGTACGAAGCACGTACGCGGCCGTCACCGCGCTGACGGCCAACGCGGCCGCCGTCACCGCCAGTGCCGTGCGTCCGCCCCACGCGCTCCAGGCCGCGCCGAAGGCGAGGGAGCAGGTGAAGCGGGCCAGGGCCTGGCCGGTGCCGACGAGGGCCTGGCCGGCGCCCTGGTGTCGGGCGGGGACGGCCCCCGCGGTGGCGGCGGCGAGTACGCCGTCGGTGGCCGCGTAGAACGTGCCGTGGAGGAAGAGGACGGCGAGCACCGCCGGGACGCCGTGCCAGGGGGAGAGCACCAGGGCGTAGCCGAGCAGGAGGATGCCGTGGCCGGCCAGGAAGAGGCGGCGGCGGTTGACGCGGTCGGCGAGGGCGCCGAATGGGACGGCGAGCAGGAGGAAGACCGCGGCCGTGCCCAGCGGGAGGAGGGGGAAGAGGTGGGCGGGCAGGTCGCCTTCGCGTTGGAGGAGCAGGTAGAGGAAGGAGTCGCTGACGGTGGTGAGGCCCAGCAGGGTCGCGCACAGGGTGAGTCGGCGCAGCTCCGGGCGGCGCAGCAACCCGAGCGCGTCGCGCAGCGCCGGGCGGGACTGCTCGGGCGGCGCCCCCGACGACCTGCGGGGCTCCTCGGGCCGCAGGTCGGCAGCCGTCGTACGGCCGGGTACGAAGAGCACCAGGACCAGGACCCCGAGTGCGGCGACGCAGCCGCTGACCGTGAACACCGCGTCATAGCCGTCGACGGTGGCCCGTAGCAGGGCGAAGGCGACGAGTGGGCCGAGGAGTGCGCCGGTGGTGTCCATGGCGCGGTGGACGCCGAACGCGCGTCCGCGGTGCTCGGGTTCGGTGGCGAGGGAGATCATCGCGTCCCGGGGGGCGGTGCGCAGCCCTTTGCCGGTGCGGTCGGCCGCGAGGACCACGCTGATCACGGGCAGGGTGTGGGCGAGCAGCAACAGCGGCTTGCACAGGGCCGAGAGGGCGTAGCCCAGGCCCGCCACTGCCTTGTGACGGCGGCCTCCCCCGTCGGCCAGGTGGCCGCCGAGCAGCCGTACCAACGCACCCACGCCGTTGTTGATGCCGTCGAGGAGTCCGAAGCCGAGCGGGGACAGACCCAGGCCGGTGACCACGTACAGGGGGAGGACGGCGGTGACCATCTCGGACGAGACGTCCGTGATCAGGCTGACCGCGCCGAGGGCGAGCACGGTACCGGGCACGGCGGCCGGCCGCCGCCCCGGACGGGAGTCCGGGACGACGGCGGCCTGTGCCTCACGGGAGTCCGTGCCACGGGAGTCCGCGAGATACACCGGCGTCAGTTCCAGATGCCGGTGATGTCGGAGGCGGAGGAGGCGTTGCCCGCGTGGGTGGTGAGACCGGCCAGGTCCTCCACGGTGCGCAGGACGTTGTAGTGGTTGTAGGTGGTGGCGGTGGAGCTGCCGGGGGTGACGTGCTCCCCGTAGAAGACGGTGGGGATGCGGTTGCCGGAGAGCTTGTTGTCCTCGTCGAAGGTGACGGCGAGGACGCTGTTGTGGGTCTTGGCCCAGGTGGCGTAGGCACCGAGGTTGTTCTTGATCCAGGTGTCGCCCGCGGAGACCGAGCAGTCGTGCATGTCGCTGCACAGGTTGGGGACGACGAAGGAGACCTTGGGCAGGGTCGTGTAGTCGGTGGGGAACTGCGCGAAGGTCTTCGCGGTGCTGGTCGGCACGTTGGAGAAGCCGAACCACGGGTTGTGCTTCTGCGCGTAGTTGCCGCTGCTGCAGGTCGTGGAGCCCTGGCTGGGCAGCGACTCGTTGTAGCTCGCCCAGGTCTTGCCGGCGGCGATCAGCTCGGAGGCGAGGTTGGGGGCGGAGAGGGAGCCGACGGAGACGCAGCTGTCGTCGGTGCGGCCCTGGTTGGAGCCGGAGAACAGCATGTAGTAGTTCGGCTCGCTGGGGTGGGTGAGGCCGTAGGACTGGGTGAGGTCGGCGCCACCCGCCTTGAGGGTGTTGTTGAGGTAGGGGGCGCTGGAGCTGCCGATCACCTGCGAGTAGGCGTGGTTCTCCATCACGACGACCACCACGTGGTCGGGGGTCGGGAGAGCTGCGGCCTGGGCGGTGGTGCCGGTGGCGGCCCACAGGCCGATGGAGGCGCCCGTGAGGGCGACCGCTCCGGCGAGTGAGGCGAGGGGACGTCGGCTGGGCTTGGCGGCCTTGACGGCGGTCATGACTGTCCTCCGGACAGTAGTGACGGACGTACGGGGGGTGGTGGGAGCGCCGTAACCCTAGTAGGGCTTGGTCAGGTTCGTATGGGGGTGGGTATGTCGCGGTGGCAGGTGGGGCAGGCACCGGTCCAGAGGGCGAGGAGTGTCTGTAGCTCGC